>NZ_CABVHY010000009.1 GCF_902497875.1 Pseudomonas fluorescens | reverse complement strand
ACGTTGTGGTGGTCACGACCTTGGACTGCCTGAGTGCGCAAGAGGTCTTGGCCCTTTATCGGCACCGCTGGCAGGTGGAGTTGGCGTTCAAGCGGATGAAGTCATTGCTAGGGTTATCGCGCTTGAGAAAGAAAAACCCGGAAGGCGCGAAAGCCTGGCTGCAAGGGAAATTATTAGTGGCTTGCCTTATTGAGCGGTTGATCGCCACAGGCGAGCATTTTTCCCCTGTCGAGAGCGAGGGGCATTCAAGAAAACGTGGCTCAGAGGCGTTGTCGCTGGCGTGAAATGGCCTTTATCCATTGGTTGCTTTGTAGCGTGATCAGTCCCCGCTTGTCGTTGTTTACGTGTCTTGAGAAATGGGATTACTTCAGTCGTGCACTGCGCGAATCCCCGCGAAAAAAGCGGGGATACCAGCAAGATGAGCTATGGAGCGAGAGATTTGGTTAGCGCCTATGGGGGCAAGCCCCCTCGCCACAGGGGTGTGCACCTTCCCAAGTCGGGGTCTTTAGTTTTCTGAACCCGCCCTCATCCCGCGTTGTCGACTAGGCTCTAAGCACTGCTTGATTGGCCTTGTGACGTCTTGTCTATTTTTTTGCCCGCGGGGGCGGGTGCTGCATCCTTCCGGTCACTCGTCGACTATTCAAACAGAACCCTGGAGCCTGACCATAAATAGAGAGGTGCCCCATGAGTCTGCTGCTTGAACCCTACACCATTCGTCAATTGACGCTGCTCAACCGCATCGCGGTCTCGCCGATGTGCCAATACTCCAGCGCCGATGGGCTGGCCAATGACTGGCATCTTGTTCATCTTGGCAGCCGTGCCGTAGGCGGTGCCGGGCTGGTCTTTACCGAGGCCACGGCGGTCACCGCCGAGGGGCGGATCACCGCTCAGGATCTCGGCCTGTGGAACGATGAACAGATCGAGCCGCTGCAACGCATTACCCGCTTCATTACCGCCCAGGGCGCCGTCGCCGGGATCCAACTGGCCCACGCCGGACGCAAGGCCAGCACCCATCGCCCCTGGCTGGGCAAACACGGTAGCGTCAAACCGGCCGACGGTGGCTGGACTCCGGTTGGCCCATCGCCGATTGCCTACGACCCTGAACATACCGCTCCTACACAGCTGGATGAAGGGCAGATCGCCGGCGTCATTCAAGCCTTTGTCGAGGCCGCCAAACGCGCGTTGGTCGCCGGTTTCAAAGTGGTCGAAGTGCATGCCGCCCATGGTTACCTTCTCCATCAATTTCTTTCGCCGTTGAGCAATCAACGACGCGATCAATACGGAGGCTCTTTCGAGAATCGCATTCGTCTGGTGCTGCAAGTGACGGAAGCGGTGCGCGCGGTATGGCCTGAAGAATTACCGCTGTTCGTCCGGGTATCGGCGACCGATTGGGTCGAGGACGGCTGGAACCCGGATGAAACCGTCGAGCTGGCGCGACGTCTGCATGCCTTGGGGGTAGACCTGATCGATGTGTCCTCGGGCGGTACCGCCGCGAATGCGGAGATCCCTACGGGGCCGGGTTACCAGACGCGCTTTGCCGAGCGTGTGCGCAAGGAGGCGGGCATTTCCACCGGTACCGTCGGGTTGATCACCGAGCCGGCGCAGGCGGAGCACATCTTGCGTACCTGTCAGGCCGACATCATCCTGCTGGCTCGCGAACTGCTGCGCGATCCGTATTGGCCGCTGCATGCCGATGACGATCTGGGCGGGCACAAAGCCATCTGGCCGGCGCAGTACCAACGGGCAACACACCGTGATCAGCCGATCCATGAGTCGGATTTGCGCGACTAGGTATTGGTTGGGATCTTTGCCGGCCGTACGGTCGTCATCGCGAGCAGGCTCGCTCCCACATTACTGGATCTGTGTCATTTCACCATGATGTGATCGACGCAGAACTGGTGTGGGAGCGAGCCTGCTCGCGATGGGGCCGGTTCAGACCCCGACTATAAGCCTGATCCCATCAAGGGTATTTACGCTTGTCCGGCGCCGGCGGGAAGTACTGATACAACCAGGTCTCGCTCAACGTCCGGTCATGGGTACGGATGAACAGCCGCAACTCCACGGGAGCCACGCTATCGTCGGTGGGGTACCAGTCGAAGATCACGCGGTAACCCTTGATGTCTTCAAGCGGCAGCACGGTGAAGTCCTTTACCTGACCGTTCGACGCCGTGAGGATCGGCTCGATGCTCGTGCCCTCGGCTAGGCGCTCCAGACCGCCGCCGGTAAAGTCCACGGCAAAACGCCGCGCCCAGACCTCGGGGTAATGCTCGCCCGGCGCCCAGCCTTCGATAAAACCGCCCATGCCCGAGCGTGTCGCGTTGACCCGCGCCAGCGGTGTGCTGACCGGTGGCAGGGGGCTCCAGTAGAGTTTGTAGGCGTAGTTCAGGGATTCGCCTGCCGTGACGGGTTTTTTCGGTGTCCAGAAAGCCACGATATTATCGAGGGTTTCGCCCGTGGTCGAGAGTTCCAGCAGGTTGATAGAGCCTTCGCCCCAGGCGGTGGTTGGCTCGACCCAAAGACTCGGGCGGCGGTGGTACCAGTCCACGGTGTCCTGATAAGTGTCGAACTCGTGATCGGTCTGGACCAGGCCAAAGCCTTTTGGATCGGTATCGGCAAAGGCATTGAACTGCAGCGTTGCCGGGTTATTCAGCGGCCGGCAGATCCACTCGCCGTTGCCGCGCCACATGGCCAGACGGTCGGAGTCGTGAATTTCTGGATGAATGGTGTCGCACATGCGCCGTTCGTGGGTGCCGCAGCTGAACATGCTGGTCATCGGCGCGATGCCCAGTTGCTCGATGGCGGTGCGCGCATTGATGTGCGCGTCAATCGCCATCACCACCTGATTGGCCTGGCAGTCGATATCAAAGCGATAGGCTCCGGTGGCGCTGGGCGAGTCGAGCAGGGCGTACACCACAAAGCGCGTGCTGTCCTTGTCCGGCGTTACGAACCAGAACTTGGTGAAGTCGGGAAACTCCTCTTGGCGCTTGGCGTAAGTGTCGATCGCCAGCCCGCGGGCGGACAAACCGTACTGGCCGTCGGGACCCATCGCGCGGAAATAGCTGGCGCCGAGGAAGGACACCTCATCGTGCTTGTCCAGCTCCGGGGCTTTGAACAGCTGGAACCCGGCGAAACCCAGGTCACCCTTGAGCTGGTTAGTGTCGACCGTGGTTTTCGAATAGTTGAACAACGATGGCCGAAAGTGCACTTCACTCGACTGGCGGGTCTTGGGATCGACGCTGAACATGCGCACCGGTTGCTTGAAGCCCATACCGACATGGAAAAACCGCACGTCCAGTTGACCGTTCAGCTTGTTCCACAGCGAATGATTACCATCGTACTTGATCGCGTTGAATTGCAGCGGAGCCATATTGGCGAGGGTGGGCGGCAATACCTGCTTGGTATCCACGTAACGGCTGCCTGCCAGTTCTTTGGCTTGAGCCTTCAAAGCCTCGAAGTCGAATGTCTTTGCCTCGCCATCGGCGGTGTCGGTGCCGGCCCAGGCGTGGGCGGCCAGCAGCCCGCTGGCCGAGAGACCGGTATAGGCGGCAATGGCCATGGAGGCTTTGAGCAGATTCCTGCGGTGCATAAGTACAACCTGTCTTGGATGATCCCGCGCCGTTCCTTGCTGCGTGATGGATCGAAATTGAGGTTCGGACATGCCTTCGGCCAAACGCAACGGACTCTTAAACAGATGCCAAATAGCTTAAACCGTTCGGTTGTAGAGAAAAAATGATTGATGGCACAGCGATTGCGCGGTAACAAAACAAGGCATATCGGTAAAATTTTCCGACAGTACTTTCTGTTTTACAGGGCATTTCTGCTTTTTTTGACTAATTACTCTAAAAACCCCTGTTCACCGCGCAGATACTTCCTATTCTAGTACTCATATCCGGTTTTGGCCCTTCAGGCCGGTGGGTTTCAGCAGAGGGTTGGCGTTACGCCGCTACTGAAAAAAAACGTTAGGGCGATGAGGTGTCTGGAGTTTTCTTTGACGTGCAGGGGACATCGTCCATGTCGAAAATACAGGGTATTGCCGGTTTTTTTGCTCTTGTTTGTGGTTTGAACATCTCGCGAAAGTCGCGTCGACTCAGTTTGGAGGAGGTGAAGCTGGTCGAGCAATATCGCGCATTGTCGGAGAGCGATCGCATTGCCATGCGGTATCTGGTGGATGCGATGAGGAGTGTTTCGCGGTTTTAGGGAGGGGATGGCCTTAAAGGCTGAGGGGGCTGGATCATGCCCCCTGATTTAGGTGATTTTTCCGAATGGCTGAGGTGAAGCGTCTGACGATGAGCGGCGGTTGCGCGCTCGTCAGCTCGGTATTACTTTTGTTTTTGTAGTAATACCCAAGTAGAGATTTATGTCGACCACTATGACCAGTAAGGGCCAGGTAACCATTCCCAAGCCCATTCGTGATGCGTTGCATCTGACTCCCGGCTCGGCGATTGAATTCAGCGTCAATGCCCAGGGAGAAGTGGTTTTGCACCGTGGCGAGCTCAAACCGGGGAAGCCGGCACAGCAGGATAGATTTGAGGCCGTGCGTGGCAAAGCGGATATCAAGTGGCGAACCGACGAGTTGATGGCGTTGTTGCGTGGTGAAGACTGATGCTGTTGGTCGACACAAACGTATTGATCGATGTCCTGGCGGATGACCCGACTTGGGCCGACTGGTCGATTCAACAGCTTCGCGCCCAATCCCAGGTTCATGAGTTGGTCATTAATCCGATTATCTATGCCGAGCTGTCGCAAACGTTTTCTACGTTGGAAGCGTTGGATGCAGTCGTCGCGAAGCTGGGACTGTTGATACACGAGGTACCACGACCTGCCTTGTTTTTGGCGGGCAAAGCCTTCGTTCGCTATCGGAAGGTGGGTGGCAGTAAAAACAATGTGCTGGCTGACTTTTTTATTGGCGCTCATGCAGCGACAGAGGAGCTGACGTTGCTGACCCGTGATGCCAAACGCTATCGCAGCTACTTTCCGAGCGTTGAGTTGATCGTTCCGGCATGAAGAGTTCGCAAGTTCAGTGTGGATCTACCAGTACTCGGCGCGCTCCGTTCGCTGATGCAAGATCCGCAATACCTGTATCTGACCGTGCATCAGACGATAGGGCGCGATAAACGGATAGTGGCTCAGAACGAGTTCACGCACATCCGGCACCACTGAAGGTCGGCCACATCCCGGGAACAGTTCCAGCTGGCGGAACAATTCAAGAATGTCTGCCATGACATCGTTGGCTGCACCAAAGCCAATCAAGCCACAGTAGTACTCATGGATAGCTTCAAGATCGCTTTCAGCTTTCTCGGTCAGTGCGACTCTCGGCACGTTTTGCCCACTTAGCCTTTACGGCGTCCAGATCGGTCAGTTTGCCAGCGTCGGCATCGGCTATGCCTTCGCTGATGGCTTGCAGATGCCAGGACTCGGCTTCCACATAACGAACCAGTGCACGTTTGAGATGGTACTGGCGGTCGCGATCGGTCGCGGCTGCAAGCTGATCCAGTTGCTGGGCAAGGACCTCTTCAACGCGAAAGGACAAAACGGGCGAGGCCATATGGGCGCTCCTGAAAGGGTGTATACGTTGTAGACGATGTAAACACCCTAAGCCTTGCCGAGACACCAGTCAACCGCCGCTGAATGCACTGTCGTCAGTAAACCTTAGCGGGGCGGGAGGGAAGGCGGGGTGGTTGATATGTTGCCAAATGCTTGCCTTCTTGAGTTGTCGAGTCGGGGAACCTGGTGGTGTCGGTTTGCCGGTATCGACCTTGAACCGTGGTGCCGCTATCGCGAGCAAGTCGGATCGCGCCGCTCCCACAGGTTCACCGCAGTCCCTGTGGGCTTGCCCGCGAAGCTTTTAGTGCTTGAACATCACATGCCGCACAGTGGTGTAGTCCTCCAGCCCGTACATGGACATGTCCTTGCCATAACCGGAGAGTTTCTGCCCGCCGTGGGGCATTTCGCTGACCAGCATGAAGTGCGTATTGACCCAGGTGCAGCCGTACTGCAACCGCGCCGCGAGGCGGTGGGCGCGACCGACATCGGCGGTCCAGACCGACGACGCCAGGCCGTAGACCGAATCGTTGGCCCAGGCCAGGACCTGTGCTTCGTCAGCGAATTTGGTCACTGACACTACCGGCCCGAACACTTCGCGACGGACGATCTCGTCGTCCTGTTGCGCGTCTGCCAGCACCGTCGGTTCGAAGAAGAAACCGTCGCCTTCCACCGCCTTGCCGCCGGTGATCAGGCGAATGTGCGGTTGCGCCAAGGCCCGTTCGACAAACCCGGCGACGCGGTCGCGATGCTCAGCGGTGATCAGCGGGCCGAGTTCGGTGGCCGGATCATCCTGCACGCCGTACTTGATGCTGCTGACCGCCGCACCGAGTTTCTCGACGAACTTGTCGTAGATGCCTGCCTGGGCATAGATGCGGCAGGCGGCGGTGCAATCCTGCCCGGCGTTGTAGAACCCAAAGGTGCGAATGCCTTCCACGGCGGCATCGATGTCGGCGTCGTCGAAGATGATCACCGGGGCTTTGCCGCCCAGTTCCATGTGCATGCGTTTGACGCTGTCGGCGGTGCTGGAGATGATGTTCGAACCGGTGGCGATCGAGCCGGTCAAGGACACCATGCGCACTTTCGGGTGAGTCACCAGCGGGTTGCCGACGCTGGGGCCACGGCCGAACACCAGGTTGAGCACCCCGGCCGGGAAGATCTCCGACGCCAGTTCGGCCAGGCGCAACGCGGTCAGCGGGGTCTGTTCCGACGGTTTGAGCACCACGGTATTGCCGGCGGCCAGGGCTGGGGCGATTTTCCAGGCGACCATCATCAGCGGGTAGTTCCACGGTGCGATGGAGGCCACCACGCCCACGGGATCGCGGCGGATCATCGAGGTGTGGCCCGCCAGGTATTCGCCGCTGGCCGTGCCGCTCATGCAGCGGCTGGCGCCGGCGAAGAAGCGGAACACATCGGCAATCGCCGGGATCTCGTCATTGAGCGCCGCGCTGTAGGGTTTGCCGCAGTTATCCGATTCCAGTTTGGCCAGCTCTTCGCCATGGGCCTGGATCGCATCGGCGAGTTTGAGCAGCAGCAACGAGCGCTCTCTGGCCGGGGTCTGCGACCAGCCCTCGAAGGCGGCATCGGCGGCGCAGACGGCGGCGTCGACCTGGGCTTCGCTGGCTTCGTTGATTTCCACCAGCACGCGGCCCAGCGCCGGATTGAACACAGGCTGGCTGGTGCCTTCACCGTCGACTAACTGACCGTTGATCAAGAGTTTGGTTTGCATTTCGATGCCCTCTTCAATGCGGTTCGGGGGTTGGTTATTTACCGCCGCTGCCGGCCACGCTTTCACCTCCACGAGTCAGGTAGTAGGCGCCGAGGATCGGGAACATGGTGACCAGCATGACCAACATCGCGACGACGTTGGTCACCGGTACATCCCGCGGTCGGCTGAGCTGGTTGAGCAGCCATAGCGGCAGGGTGCGTTCATGGCCGGCAGTGAAGGTGGTGACGATGATTTCGTCGAACGACAGGGCAAACGCCAGCATGCCGCCGGCCAACAATGCCGAGCCGAGGTTCGGCAGGATGATGTAGCGGAAGGTCTGCCAGCCATCGGCGCCAAGGTCCATCGAGGCCTCGATCAGGCTGTGGGAGGTGCGACGCAAGCGGGCGATGACGTTGTTGTAGACGATCACCACGCAGAAAGTCGCGTGGCCGACGATGATGGTGAACATCCCCGGTTCGATGCCCAGGGTCTTGAAGGTCGCCAGCAGGGCAATGCCGGTGATGATCCCCGGCAAGGCAATCGGCAGGATCAGCATCAGCGAGATGCCTTGTTTACCGAAAAAATCCCGCCGGTACAGCGCGGCCGACGCCAGGGTGCCGAGGACCATGGCGATCAGCGTCGCAATGGCGGCGATCTGCAGCGACAGCTTGATCGCTTCCAGCACGTCCGGCCGGGAGAAGGCCACGCTCAGCCACTTCAGGGTGAAGCCCTTGGGAGGAAAGCTGAACGCCGCGTCTTCGGTGTTGAAGGCGTAGAGGAAGATGATCAGGATCGGGAAGTGCAAGAACACCAACCCGCCCCAGGCGGCCAGGCGCAGGCCCGGGGAAGCTCGTTCCCCATGCTTTTTTGAATCAGAGCGCATCGAAGGCCCCCAGACGTTTGACAATGGACAGGTAAATGGCGATCAGCACAATCGGCACCAGGGTGAAGGCCGCGGCCATCGGCATATTGCCGATCGCACCTTGCTGGGCGTACACCATGCTGCCGACGAAATAGCCCGGCGGGCCGACCAGTTGCGGCACGATGAAGTCGCCGAGGGTCAGCGAGAAGGTAAAAATCGACCCGGCAGCAATGCCTGGGATCGACAGCGGCAGCGTGACTTGCATGAACGTCTGGCGCGGCTTGGCGCCGAGGTCGGCGGAGGCTTGCAGCAGCGACGGTGGCAGGCGCTCCAGAGCGGCCTGGATCGGCAGGATCATGAAGGGCAGCCAGATGTAGACGAACACCAGGAAACGCCCCAGATGGGAGGTGGACAAGGTACTGCCTCCAACACCCGGAATGCCGAGCACGAACTGCAACACCGGTTCCAGCCCAAGGTGCTGAACGAACCACTGCGCGACGCCGCCCTTGGCCAGCAGCAAGGTCCAGGCATACGCCTTGACGATGTAGCTGGCCCACATCGGCATCATGACCGCGATGTAGAAGAATGCCTTGGTCTTGCCGGTGGTGTAGCGCGCCATGTAGTAGGCAATGGGGAAGGCGATGATGGCGCTGGCAATCGATACCGCGACCGCCATGCCCAGGGTGCGCAGGATGATGTCGAAGTTCGACGGCTGAAACAGCGCCGCGAAGTTCGCCAGGGTCAGGTCGGGAGTGACCGCCATGGTGAAATCGTCGAAGGTGTAGAAACCCTGCCAGAGCAAGATCAGCAACGAGCCGAGATAGATCGCGCCGAACCAGAGCAGCGGCGGCACCAGCAGCATTGACAGATACAGATTGGGCCGGCGGTACAGCAGATTGGAAAACCGTCGCAACGGCGAGCTGCCGGGCGTGGTGTGGGTGATGGCCAGGCTCATGTCAGACCTCGCTCACAACGGTGTCGGTCAGGTGAATCATGGCTTCGCGGGCCCAGCGTGCGCTGATCCGTTGCCCGGGCTGATGCTGGATGCTGCTGTCCAGCCATTGATTGTTCGCCTGGCTGATGTTCAGGGTCTGGCCGTTTTCCAGTTTCAGCTCGTAACGGGTGGCGCTGCCTTGGTATTGAATGTCGTGCAGCAGGCCGCTGACTTCGATTTCGTAGCTGGCCAGCGGACCTTCGGCGAAACGCACGTGCTCCGGGCGAATCGAGAACGGCTGGTCACTGCCGCTCAACTGTCTGGCCAGGTCGCCGCGAATCACGTTGGAGGTGCCGACGAATTCGGCGACGAAAGTGGTGGCCGGTTTCATGTACAGGTGGCGCGGCGAGTCGACTTGTTCGATGCGACCCTTGTTGAATACCGCCACACGATCGGACATCGACAGTGCTTCAGTCTGGTCGTGGGTGACGAAGATAAAGGTGATGCCGAGCTGGCGCTGCAGCTTCTTCAGCTCGCCCTGCATTTGCTCGCGCAGTTTCAGGTCGAGCGCGCCCAGCGGTTCGTCGAGCAGCAACACCCGCGGGCGATTGACCAGCGCGCGAGCCAGGGCCACACGCTGGCGCTGACCACCGGAGAGTTGTGCCGGTTTGCGCTCGCCGTAACCGCCGAGGGCGACCATGCCCAAGGCTTCTTCGGCGCGGTTCAGGCGTTCGGTCTTGCCGACACCCTTGACCTTCAAACCATAGGCCACGTTGTCTTGCACATTCATGTGCGGGAACAGCGCGTAATCCTGGAATACGGTGTTCACGTCGCGTTGATAGGGTGGCAAGCCTGCGGCTTCTTTGCCGTGAATGCGGATCGAGCCGGCGCTCGGTTGTTCGAAACCGGCGATCAGGCGCAAGCAGGTGGTTTTGCCCGAGCCGGAAGGCCCGAGCATGGAAAAGAACTCGCCGTCCTGGATATCGATGGAAACCCGGTCAACGGCTTTCACCTCGCCGAACTGCCGGGAAACGTTAGTGAACTGGACTGCAAGCGTCATGGTGCGGTGCTCCAGAAAGGCGCGGCGGTGTCATCAAAAAGATCGCAGCCTGCGGCAGCTCCTACGGGATTTGCAGAAGACGCCACATTTGCGATGCCTGCGATCGGCGTAGGAGCTGCCGCAGGCTGCGATCTTTTGATCTTAAGAGAGCTTATCTACCTCCCATGATCGCGATGTAGTCCTGGGTCCAGCGGCTGTACGGCACGAATTTGCCGCCCTCGGCCTGCGGGGTTTTCCAGAAGGCCAGGTTGTCGAACTGGTCGTAACCATTGCTCGCACAACCTTCGGCGCCGAGCAGTTCACTGGCTTTGCAGCCTTCGGGCACTGCCGGCAGGGCGCCGAACCAGGCGGCGACATCACCCTGAACCTTGGGCTGCAGTGACCAATCCATCCATTTGTAAGCGCAATTCGGATGCTTGGCTTCAGCGTGCATCATGGTGGTATCTACCCACCCCGTTGCACCTTCCTTGGGAATGACCGAGGCAACGGGCTGCTTGTCGGCTACCAGACCATTGACCATGTAGCCCCATGTACTGGACGCCACCACGCCTTCGTTCTTGACGTCGCTCATCTGCACGGTTGCGTCATGCCAGTAGCGGTGAATCAGTGGTTGTTGTTTACGCAGCAGTTCGAGAGTGGCCTTGTATTGTTCTTCGTTGAGTTCGTACGGGTTCTTGATCCCCAGCTCCGGACGAGTCGACTTCAGATAGAGCGCAGCGTCGGCGATGTAAATCGGGCCGTCATAGGCCTGAACCCTGCCCTTGTTGGATTTTCCGTCTGGCAGGGTCTGCTCTTCAAAGATCACGGCCCAGCTATCAGGTGCCTGTTTGAACACATTGGTGTTGTACATCAAGAGGTTCGGCCCCCATTGATAGGGAGTGCCGTAGACCTGTTTGTTGACGACGTACCAGGGGCCGTCCTTGAGACGAGGATCGATGTTCTTCCAGTTCGGGATCAGCGCCGTATTGATCGGCTGCACACGCTTGCCGACGATCAAGCGCAAGGAAGCGTCGCCGGAAGCGGTGACCAGGTCGTAACCGCCCTTGCTCATCAGGCTGACCATCTCATCGGAGGTGGCCGCAGTTTTGACATTGATCTTGCAGCCGGTCTCTTTTTCGAAACCGGTTACCCAGTCGTAATTCTTGTCACTCTCGCCACGTTCGATATAGCCCGGCCAGGCGACGATATCCAGCTGGCCTTCGCCGGCGCCAACGGCTTTCAGCGGTTCGGCGGCCTGGACCATGAAGCCGCTGGCCAGCAGTAAAGGAGTGATTGCACTGAGCAGTGCGTTCTTATGCACGAACATGGGGTTTCCCTCTTCTTTAATTATGGTCGGGGCAGTTGTGAACGTGGTGAAGCCATGCCTGTACGGCTTGCTATTAGCGTAGTGCTGTTTTTCTACAGATGCTGGTCCTGGCGGGTCATGCGGGTTGCAGCTCTTTTTAATCAATGACCTGGCGTAGAACCACGGGTCTGCACAAGGGCCAGGCAACATCTGGAAGCACTCTTGAAAACCGGGGCAGGGCACTTCGCACTAGGCTGGTGGCCTAAATGGTCCGGTTAACCCCTGTTTCGGAGGTGGCAAATGAACACACGCGGATTGCTCGATCAGTTACTCAAGTCCGGTCAGGACTTATTGCAGAACAAGGCCGGTGGCACTCAGAACAGAACTTCGGGTTCGGACAAGGGCGCACTGGGCGGTTTGCTGGGTGGCGGTGGGTCGGGCGGCTTGGGCGGCTTGCTTTCCGGGGCTGGCGGCGGTGCGCTTGCGGCGGGTGCCATGGGCTTGTTGCTGGGCAACAAGAAAACCCGCAACCTAGGTGGCAAGGCACTGACTTATGGCGGTCTCGCCGCGCTGGGGGTCCTGGCCTACAAGGCTTACGGCAACTGGCAGGCACAGCAGGCCGGAGCGCCACAGGCCGAGCCGCAAACCCTCGATCGCCTGCCACCAGCGCAAGTTGAATTGCACAGCCAGGCGATCCTCAAGGCGCTGGTTGCCGCCGCCAAGGCCGATGGGCATGTCGATGAGCGTGAGCGAGCGTTGATCGAGGGCGAGTTCACCAAGCTGGACAACGATCAGGAACTGCAACACTGGCTGCATGCCGAACTCAACAAACCGCTGGACCCGGCCGACGTTGCCCGCGCTGCCAGCACCCCGGAAATGGCCGCCGAGATGTACATCGCCAGCGTGATGCTGGTGGATGAAGAGAGCTTCATGGAAAAGTCCTACCTGGATGAACTGGCCCGTCAGCTCAAGCTGGAACCAGGCTTGAAGGCCGAACTGGAGAAGCAGGTTCGCCAGGCTTCGCTGTAATCAGAGAAAGCGGGTGAATCGAAAAGATCGCAGCCTGCGTAGGAGCTGCCGCAGGCTGCGATCTATTTGGAACCTGCGCCACTTTCAACCCCTTCAGTAACCAATCCACGGTCCATTTCTACCGAGTCATCACTGGCGGCGTTCCCCGCGTCTGCCCCAAAGTAGCCATCCAGAGCGGCTGCCGACTTTTTCCACTCCAAGTGCGACGTGGTGCGCATCCCGCTGATAGATCAAGGCACTGCCTCGGCTATACTCCCCCGAATTTGAATGGCCCCCCGAGGACTGACTGTGAAGAACTGGACATTGCGCCACCGCATTTTGGCGAGCTTTGCGGTGATTATCGGCATCATGTTGCTGATGGTCGTGGCCTCGTATTCCCGGTTGCTGAAGATCGAGTCCTCGGAGGAGAACATACGGAACGATGCCATGCCTGGTTTGTACTTCAGCGCGATGATTCGCGGTATCTGGGTCGATAATTACATGGAGGTCGAGGAACTGTTTGGACTGCAACATGGAGCGGAGGAGGGGGCAGCGCACATTACGGACTTCAAATCCCTGGAGCAGCAAATCGAGCAGCAACTGGCGAACTATCAGCAGACCATCCATGGTCAAGCGGATCAGGCCGAGTTCGATGCCTTCAAGGCGCTGCATCAGGCTTACACCAAGACACTGGCCACTGTGCTTGAGCTGCACCATCGCGAGCAAAATACTGAAGCCGTGCGGGTTTTCAATGAAGAGTTGACCCCGATCTGGGCCGACGGTCGCAAGAAGCTCAACGAGATCATTTCCCAGAACAAGAGCGTGGCAGATCAGTCCATGGATGCCATTGATGACGCAGTGATTGAAGCCAAAATCAGCATGGGCATCTCTTTACTGATCGCGATACTGGCTGCCGGTCTGTGCGGTCTGCTGCTGATGCGCGCGATCATGGCGCCGATGAACCGCATCGTCGAAATCCTCGATATCATGCGTACCGGCGACTTGAGCGGGCGTTTGAATCTGGAGCGCAAGGACGAGTTCGGCGCGGTCGAAACCGGCTTCAACGACATGATGACCGAGCTCACGTCGCTGGTGTCCCAGGCCCAGCGCTCATCAGTGCAGGTCACCACGTCGGTCACGGAAATCGCCGCCACCTCCAAGCAACAGCAGGCTACAGCGACTGAAACCGCGGCGACCACCACTGAAATCGGCGCCACTTCGCGGGAAATCGCTGCCACCTCCCGGGATCTGGTGCGCACCATGACCGAAGTCTCCACCGCCGCCGATCAGGCCTCGGTGCTGGCCGGTTCCGGCCAGCAAGGCTTGGCACGCATGGAAGACACCATGCACTCGGTGATGGGCGCGGCCGATCTGGTCAATGCCAAGCTGGCGATCCTCAACGAGAAAGCCGGCAACATCAATCAGGTGGTGGTCACCATCGTCAAGGTCGCCGATCAGACCAACCTGCTGTCGCTCAACGCCGCCATCGAAGCCGAGAAGGCCGGTGAGTACGGCCGCGGTTTTGCGGTGGTCGCCACCGAAGTACGACGCCTGGCGGATCAGACCGCCGTGGCCACCTACGACATCGAGCAAATGGTCCGTGAGATCCAGTCGGCGGTGTCGGCCGGGGTCATGGGCATGGACAAGTTCTCCGAAGAAGTGCGCCGTGGCATGTCCGAAGTGCAGCAGGTCGGCGAGCAGCTGTCGCAGATCATTCACCAGGTGCAGGCGTTGGCTCCGCGAGTGCTGATGGTCAATGAAGGCATGCAGGCCCAGGCCACCGGCGCGGAACAGATCAACCATGCGCTGGTGCAGCTGGGTGATGCCAGCGGCCAGACTGTGGAGTCGCTGCGTCAGGCCAGTTTCGCCATCGACGAGCTGAGCCAGGTGGCGGTGGGGCTGCGTAGCGGCGTTTCGCGCTTCAAAGTCTGATGAGTGAACTCGCGGCGAAACGCGGCGTAGCATTGGCGCCTAAACATTCGTTATTTTTGCTGTTCCGCATCGGTAACGACCGCTACGCCCTGCAGGCCATCGAGGTGGCGGAAGTGCTGCCACGCCTGCCACTCAAGCCGATCGCCAAAGCCCCCTCGTGGGTCGCCGGGGTCTTCGCCTATCGGGGTGCGGTGGTGCCGGTGATCGATCTCAGCGCGCTGACTTTCGGCCAGCCGGCCCGGGCGCGCACCAGCACGCGCCTGGTGCTGGTGCACTATCGTGTGGACGCTTCGCTGCCCGGGCAATTGCTCGGGCTGATTCTTGAACAGGCCACCGATACCCTGCGCTGCGACCCGGCGGACTTTCAGCCCTATGGCCTGGACAATCGCCAGGCGCCCTATCTGGGGCCGGTGCGCGAAGATCAGCAGGGCTTGCTGCAATGGATTCGGGTCGCTGATTTGCTCGACGCCGAGGTCCGTGCGCTGCTGTTCCCGTCGCCACCTCTGGATCTCGCTCGGCTTGAGGAGCGCTCATGAGCAGCGACCAGCGCTTTTTCGATTTCCTCAAGGAGCGCATCGGCCTGGACGTGGCGTCCGTGGGGCCGGCGATCATCGAGCGTGCGGTGCGCCAGCGAACCAGTGCCCAACAGGCGCTGACTGCTGATGAGTACTGGCACGCACTGCAAGGTTCAGGTGATGAGCAGCTGGCGCTGATCGAAGCAGTGATTGTCCCGGAAACCTGGTTTTTCCGTTACCCGGAATCTTTCGCGACCCTGGCCAGACTGGCGGTGGCGCGTCTGGCCGAAATCAACAACATGAGGGCCTTGCGGATCCTCAGCCTGCCGTGTTCCACCGGCGAAGAACCCTATTCGATTGCCATGGCCCTGCTCGATGCCGGTCTGGCGCCTCATCAGTTCAAGGTCGAAGGGCTGGATGTCAGCCCTTTGTCGGTGGAGCGGGCCAAACGCGCGATCTACGGCAAGAATTCATTTCGCGGGCTGGACAGCGATTTTCGTGAACGTCACTTCAGCAATGAGGCTGACGGTTATCACCTCAGTCAGCGGGTGCGCGAGCAGGTTCGTCTGCAGGTGGGCAATCTGCTGGATCCGGCCCTGCTGGCCAATGAGCCGGCCTATGACTTTGTGTTCTGCCGCAATCTGCTGATTTACTTTGATCAGCCGACTCAGCGGCAGGTGTTTGAAGTGCTCAAGCGCCTGACCCATGTCGACGGCGTGCTCTTTATCGGCCCGGCCGAGGGCAGTCTGCTGGGACGTCTGGGCATGCGCTCGATCGGTATTGCCCAATCCTTTGCCTTCAGTCGGCACACCGAGCCTGAACCCGAACCGCTGCCGGTCTTTGTTCCGTCGCCGTTACCGGTGCGCCAGCCAATACACAGTGTGGTGCCGCCCCCGCGTCGCCGACCCTTCGCCAGCGTTGCGCCAACGACCAGGCCTGGCCTGACGGGTGCTGCGCCGATTGATGCCGCTACCTTGCTTGCCAACATCGCCGCGCTGGCCAATGCAGGCAAAAGCGCTGAGGCCCGCGCCGCTTGCGAGCAGTACCTGCGCAGCCATGAGCCGGTGGCTCAAGTATTTTACTGGCTGGGTTTGCTCAGCGATGTCGCCGGCAGTGTGCTGGAGGCTCAAGGTTTCTATCGCAAAGCCCTGTATCTGCAGCCGCAACACCCGGAAGCCTTGATGCACCTGGCGATATTGCTGGCGTCCCAGGGGGACGCGGCGGGTGCCCGTCGATTGCAGGAACGCGCTGCTCGTAGCGAGCGCGCCGCTGACAGTGAGCGTAAACGATGAGCCGTTCTGTTTCGTTGCACGTGACCCGGGAGGATGCGCAGGCCATCGATGACTGCTGGAGCCGCATCGGTATCCGCGGTGACAGATCCTGCCCGTTGTTGGCCGAACATATTCACTGTCGCAATTGCGCGGTGTATTCAGCTGCCGCAACCCGCCTGCTCGATCGTTATGCCTTGCAACAGGAAGACCATCAGCAGTCGATCGCTGTCGAGAACGATGTCGTCACTCGCTCGCTGTTGGTATTTCGCCTGGGCGAAGAGTGGCTGGCACTGGTGACTCGCTGCCTGGTCGAGGTGGCGCCGTTGCAGCCGATACACTCCTTGCCGCATCAGCGTTCACGGGCGCTGTTGGGCGTGGCGAATGTGCGCGGAGCCCTGGTCGCCTGCCTGTCACTGGTGGAATTGCTGGGGCTGGAGGCTACCGGCGCGGTTGCCTCCGGGACGCGGGTCATGCCGCGTATGCTGATCATTGCCGCCCAGGGTGGCCCGGTGGTGGTGCCCGTGGATGAAGTTGACGCAATTCACGCTATTGATGAACGCACCTTGAACGCAGCCTCCAGCTCCGGCTCGCAAGCCAGCGGCAAATACACCCGGGGTGTCTTGCAATTCAAAGGGCGCAGCTTGCGCTGGCTGGATGAAGAACAGTTGTTGTCCGCCGTGACCCGGAGCCTCGCATGACCCCCGATCAAATGCGCGACGCCTCGTTGCTGGAGCTGTTCAGCCTGGAAGCCGAAGCGCAAACCCAGGTGCTCAGCGCTGGCCTGCTGGCACTGGAACGCAACCCGACCCAGGCCGATCAACTGGAAGCCTGCATGCGTGCGGCGCATTCGCTGAAGGGCGCCGCACGGATTGTCGGGGTCGACGCCGGGGTCAGCGTGGCGCATGTGATGGAGGATTGCCTGGTCAGCGCCCAGGAAGGTCGCCTGCACCTGCAGCCCGAACATATCGACGCCTTGCTGCAAGGCACCGACTTTTTGCTGCGTATCGCGACGCCGGGCAGCGATAACGTGGGGCCGAGCGATATCGAGCGCTATGTCGCCTTGATGGGCCGGCTGCTCGATCCGGCTGCGATGCATGCCAGAGGGGCCGCGCCCAGCATTGAACCGGTCACGCTGGCGATGGCCGAGCTGCAACTCGAGCTACCCCGTGCCGAGTTGGAGTTGTTGTTGGAACCAGGACCCATGCTTGCCGCGCCCGGCGAAGCGCCGCGCAACAGCCGGCGCGTCACCGAGGGTGGCGAACGAGTGCTGCGGGTGACCGCCGAACGCTTGAACAGTCTGCTCGATCTGTCGAGCAAGTCCCTGGTGGAAACCCAGCGTCTCAAGCCCTGGCTGGCAACCCTGCAACGCCTCAAGCGCATGCAGGGCAACAGCCTGCGCGCCCTGGAAAGCCTCAACGTCCACCTCAAAGAGCACGAACTGAGCCTCGAAGCCCAGGAACATCTGGCCGATGCCCGCCGCCTGCTCGCCGAGTCCCAGCAACTGCTGGCGGAGAAAACCGCGGAACTGGATGAGTTCGGCTGGCACGCCAGCCAGCGCGCTCAAGTCTTGTATGACACGGCGCTGGCCTGCCGCATGCGGCCGTTCGCCGATGTGCTGGCCGGGCAGGAACGAATGGTCCGCGATCTGGGGCGCAGTCTGGGCAAGCAGGTGCGGTTGGAGATCGAGGGTGACAAGACCCAGGTTGACCGCGATGTGCTGGAAAAACTCGAAGCGCCGCTGACCCATTTGTTGCGCAATGCCGTGGATCACGGCATCGAGTCCCCCGAACAACGGCTGCTGGCCGGTAAACCTGCCGAAGGTCTGATTCGTCTGCGCGCGTCTCATCAGGCCGGGCTGCTGGTGCTGGAGCTGAGCGACGACGGCAACGGCGTCGACCTGGAGCAGGTCCGCCACAGCGTTGTGCAGCGCCAATTATCACCGGCCGAGACCGCCGCCCGGTTGAGCGAAGAAGAACTGCTGACCTTCCTGTTCCTGCCGGGCTTCAGTCTGCGTGACAAGGTCACCGAAGTCTCCGGCCGCGGCGTCGGTCTGGATGCGGTGCAGCACATGGTCCGGCAATTACGCGGCGCCGTGGTGCTGGAGCAAACGGCGGGCGAGGGCAGCCGCTTTCATCTTGAAGTGCCACTGACCCTGTCGGTGGTGCGCAGTCTGGTGGTGGAAGTCGCCGACGAGGCCTATGCCTTCCCGCTGGCGCACATCGAACGCATGTGCGACCTGGAGCCGGAGGCGATCGTGCAAGTCGAAGGCCGTCAGCACTTCTGGCACGAAGGCCGGCATGTCGGCCTGGTCGCGGCCAGCCAGTTGTTGCAGCGCCCGGCGGCCCAGGGCAGCGAGCAAACCCTCAAGGTGGTGGTGATTCGCGAGCGCGACGCGGTGTATGGCGTGGCCGTCGAGCGGTTTATCGGCGAGCGCACACTGGTGGTGCTGCCCCTCGATGATCGCCTGGGCAAGATTCAGGACATTTCCGCCGGGGCGCTGCTGGACGATGGCTCCGTGGTGCTGATTATCGACGTCGAAGACATGCTGCGCTCAGTGGATAAACTGCTGAACACCGGCCGACTGGAGCGGATCGCCCGGCACCCGCATCAGGTGGTGGAGATCGCCCGCAAACGCATTCTGGTGGTCGACGACTCGCTGACCGTGCGCGAGTTGCAGCGCAAACTGTTGCTCAACCGCGGCTATGACGTGGCGGTGGCGGTAGACGGCATGGACGGTTGGAACGCCTTGCGCGGCGAAGACTTCGATCTGCTGATCACCGATATCGATATGCCGCGCATGGATGGCATTGAATTGGTCGCCCTGTTGCGTCGCGATACTCGCTTGCAGTCGCTGCCGGTGATGGTGGTTTCCTACAAGGATCGCGAAGAAGACCGCCGTCGTGGGCTGGACGCCGGGGCCGACTATTATCTAGCCAAAGCCAGTTTTCATGACGACGCTTTGCTGGATGCGGTAGTGGAACTCATTGGAGGAGCTCGGGCATGAAGATCGCTATCGTCAACGATATGCCCATGGCCGTGGAAGCCTTGCGCAGAGCCCTGGCGTTCGAGCCGGCGCACGAAGTGGTCTGGGTCGCGAGTAATGGTGCCGAGGCAGTGAAACAGTGCGCCGAACTGACCCCTGACCTGATCCTGATGGATTTGATCATGCCGGTGATGGATGGCGTGGAGGCGACCCGGCGGATCATGGCCGAGAGCCCGTGCGCCATCGTGATCGTGACCGTCGACCGCCAGCAGAACGTCCATCGAGTGTTCGAGGCCATGGGCTTTGGCGCGCTGGATGTGGTCGACACGCCGGTCGTCGGCGCCGGTAATGCGAAAGAAGCCGCGGCGCTACTGCTGCGCAAGATCCTCAATATCGGCTGGCTGATCGGCCAGAGCGACCGCCAGGTACGTTCGGCACCGACACCGTTGTGCAGCATGGTGCAGCGAAAGAGCCTGGTGGCCATCGGCTCTTCCGCTGGCGGGCCGGCGGCGCTGGAAATCCTCCTCAAAGGCCTGCCTCGGGATTTTTCAGCGGCCATTGTGCTGGTTCAGCATGTTGACCAGGTGTTCGCCGCGGGCATGGCCGAATGGTTAAGCAGTGCCTCGGGTTTGACGGTGCGCCTGGCGCAACAGGGGGAACAGCCGCAGGGTGGCACCGTGCTGCTGGCTGGCACCAACCACCATATTCGCTTGTTGAAGAACGGTACGCTGGCTTATACCGCTGAACCGGTCAACGAGATCTATCGACCCTCGATCGACGTGTTCTTCGAGAGCGTGGCCAGTTACTGGAACGGCGATGCGGTTGGCGTATTACTGACCGGCATGGGCCGTGATGGTGCTCAGGGCCTCAAGTTGATGCGCCAGCAGGGTTTCCTGACCATCGCCCAGGACCAGCGCAGCAGTGCGGTGTATGGGATGCCCAAAGCCGCGGCGGCGATCGACGCCGCCGTGGAAATTCGTCCGCTGGACAAGATTGCGCCCCGACTGCTGGAAATATTTGCCAAATGACTGACCACACAGCAGTCCTGGCAAGCCTAGAAACTCAGGTGACCACTGATGAATGATTTACAGCTCGACGATTTCAAAACCGATGAAAATGCCGCGATGGTGCTGTTGGTCGATGACCAGGCAATGATCGGTGAAGCAGTGCGGCGCGGGCTGGCCAGCGAAGAGAACATCGACTTCCACTTTTGCTCCGATCCGCATCAGGCGATCGCCCAGGCTGTGCGCATCAAGCCGACGGTGATCCTCCAGGACCTGGTCATGCCCGGGCTGGACGGCCTGACGCTGGTGCGTGAATACCGCAACCACCCGGCGACCAGGAATATTCCGATCATCGTGCTGTCGACCAAGGAAGACCCCTTGATCAAAAGCGCCGCATTTGCCGCTGGCGCCAACGATTATCTGGTCAAACTGCCGGACAACATCGAACTGGTGGCGCGGATCCGCTATCACTCGCGCTCCTACATGACCCTGTTGCAACGCGATGCCGCCTATCGCGCCTTGCGGGTCAGCCAGCAGCAGTTGCTCGACACCAACCTGGTGTTGCAGCGCCTGATGAACTCCGACGGCCTGACCGGGTTGTCCAATCGCCGGCACTTCGATGAGTACCTCGAGCTGGAATGGCGGCGATGCCTGCGCGATCAGACGCAACTGTCGCTACTGATGATCGATGTCGACTACTTCAAGTTGTACAACGACAGTTTCGGTCATCTGGAGGGCGATGAAGCCCTGCGCAAGGTTGCCACCGCCATTCGTGACGTCAGCGGCCGACCGTCGGACCTGCCGGCCCGTTACGGCGGCGAGGAGTTCGTCCTGGTGCTGCCCAACACTTCACCGGGCGGCGCGCGGATGGTCGCCGAAAAATTGCGCCAGACCGTGGCTGCACTGAAGATTCCACATATCTTCCCGGCTGAAGACGCGAACCTGACCATCAGCATCGGCCTGTCGACCATAACCCCGCAGCAGGGCAGCAATTGTCGGCAACTGATCTCGGCCGCCGACAAAGGTTTGTACCTGGCGAAGAACAATGGGCGCAATCAGGTGGGGATTGAATGAAATAGGGGGGGCATCGGCCAAGCGGGCTGCCGTGGCGGCCTGACTACGGTATACTCGTCGGCTTTCAAAAGTTCGCCAACGAGTGCTGCCCGCCATGGAAATCAACCCGATCCTTAACAGTATCAAGGACCTGTCCGAGCGCTCCGAAACTATTCGGGGGTTTCTTTGACTACGATCAAAAGCATGAGCGTCTGACCGAAGTCAATCGCGAGCTTGAAGATCCGAGTGTCTGGAACAACCCTGAATACGCCCAGAATCTAGGCCGCGAGCGTTCCTTGCTGGCCCAGATCGTCGATACCCTCGATGAAATGTCCAGCGGTCTGGTCGATGCCAAAGACCTGCTGTTGATGTCTGCCGAGGAAGAAGACCAGGCCGCTGTAGACGACGTTGCCGCCGAAGTCGAGCGTCTGCGCGAATCCCTCGAGAAGCTCGAGTTCCGCCGGATGTTCAGCGGCGAGATGGATCCCAACAACGCTTATCTGGACATTCAGTCCGGTTCTGGCGGCACCGAAGCCCAGGACTGGGCCAACATCCTGCTGCGCATGTACCTGCGCTGGGCGGATAAACGCGGTTTCGAAGCGACCATCATGGAGCTGTCCGCCGGTGAAGTCGCCGGGATCAAGGGCGCGACCGTGCATATCAAGGGTGAATACGCCTTTGGCTGGCTGCGCACCGAAATCGGCGTGCACCGTCTGGTACGCAAAAGCCCGTACGACTCCGGCAACCGTCGTCACACCTCGTTCTCGGCGGTTTTCGTTTCGCCGGAAATCGATGACAACATCGAAATCGACATCAACCCGTCCGACCTGCGGATCGATACCTATCGCTCCTCCGGTGCCGGTGGTCAGCACGTAAACACCACCGACTCGGCGGTCCGTATCACCCACGTACCGTCCAACACCGTGGTCTGCTGCCAGAACGAGCGCTCCCAGCACGCGAACAAAGACACCGCGATGAAAATGTTGCGGGCGCGCTTGTACGAACAGGAAGTGCAGAAGCGCAACGCTGCTTCGCAAGCCCTGGAAGACACCAAGTCGGATATCGGCTGGGGCCATCAGATCCGTTCGTACGTGCTCGACCAGTCGCGGATCAAGGATCTGCGCACTAACATCGAGCGCAGCGACTGCGACAAAGTGCTCGACGGCGATATCGACGAATACCTGATCGCCAGCCTCAAGCAAGGGCTGTAATCGGGTAACACCGGAAATCTGCGGAGCCACCGCGCTCCTGCAGGAGCGCGGCGAAGCCCGCGAACCCTCGAAGTCGAGGGCAATGAACCTGTGATGGAATATTTAAAGACATGAGCGACCTACAACTCGATCCGCAAGCCCTGCAACAGGAAGAAAACTCCCTGATCGCCCTGCGCAAGGAAAAGCTTGCTGCCGAGCGCGCCAAGGGCCAGGCCTTCCCCAACGACTTCCGTCGCGATGCCTACTGCGAAGACTTGCAGAAGAAGTACGCGGACAAGACCAAGGAAGAGCTGGCAGAGGCTGCGATCCCGGTCAAGGTTGCCGGTCGTCTCATGCTCAACCGTGGTTCCTTCATGGTGATCCAGGACATGTCCGGGCGCATCCAGGTTTACGTCAACCGTAAAACCCTGTCCGAAGAAACCCTGGCCGCGGTGAAAACCTGGGACCTGGGCGACATCATTGCCGCCGAAGGCACCCTGGCGCGTTCCGGCAAAGGCGACCTGTACGTTGAAATGACCAACGTGCGCCTGCTGACCAAGTCCCTGCGCCCGCTGCCGGACAAGCACCACGGTCTGACCGATACCGAAACCCGCTATCGCCAGCGTTATGTCGACCTGATCGTCAACGAAGAAGTCCGTCAGACGTTCCGCATCCGTTCGCAAGTGATCGCGCACATCCGCAGCTTCCTGATGCAGCGCGACTTCCTTGAAGTCGAAACGCCGATGCTGCAAACCATTCCTGGTGGTGCCGCGGCCAAGCCATTCGAGACTCACCACAACGCCCTGGACCTGGACATGTTCCTGCGCATCGCGCCGGAGCTGTACCTCAAGCGTCTGGTGGTCGGTGGTTTCGAGCGCGTGTTCGAGATCAACCGTAACTTCCGTAACGAAGGCGTTTCGACCCGGCACAACCCCGAGTTCACCATGCTCGAGTTCTACCAGGCCTACGCTGACTACGAAGACAACATGGACCTGACCGAAGAACTGTTCCGCGAACTCGCGCAGCTGGTTCTGGGTTCCACCGATGTGCCGTATCAGGGCAAGGTGTTCCACTTCGGCCAGCCGTTCCAGCGCATCTCGGTATTCGCTTCGATTCTCAAGTACAACCCCGAGATCACCGAAGCCGATCTGCAAGACATCGACAAGGCTCGCGTTATCGCCAAGAAAGCCGGTGCCGACGTCAAAGGCTTCGAAGGTCTGGGCAAGCTGCAAACCATGATTTTCGAAGAGCTGGTCGAGCACAAACTGGAACAGCCGACCTTCATCACCGAATACCCGTTCGAAGTGTCGCCACTGGCACGTCGCAACAACACCAACCCGAATGTCACCGACCGCTTCGAGCTGTTCATTGGTGGCCGTGAAATCGCCAACGCCTACTCCGAGTTGAACGACGCGGAAGACCAGGCCGAGCGCTTCCAGGCCCAGGTGCGTGACAAGGATTCCGGTGACGACGAAGCCATGCATTACGATGCCGACTTTGTCCGCGCCCTGGAGTACGGCATGCCGCCAACCGCGGGTGAAGGGATCGGTATCGACCGTCTGGTGATGCTACTCACCGACGCTCCGTCGATCCGCGACGTGATCCTGTTCCCGCACATGCGGCCGCAAGCGTAAGTGTTTTGAATAAAAAGCCGCCGCTTAGAGGCGGCTTTTTATTGTCTGTGTGGGACTGACGTACTTCTAATTCATTGAGATTCGAGAGGAAAGCCTGTCGTGAACCGTGCAATTGCTCAAGAAGGTGCAGCGGGCATCGCCGCTGCGGTCGCTGAAAGCGTTCAGTACCAGGGCCGCAAGGCCAGCCGACAGGGCAGCGAGCAGCGCCGACAGGTCATTCTCGATGCCGCCATGCGCATCGTCGTCCGCGACGGGGTGCGGGCGGTGCGTCACCGCGCAGTGGCCGCCGAGGCCGGTGTGCCACTGTCGGCGACCACTTATTATTTCAAGGATATCGATGATTTGCTCACCGATACCTTTGCTCAATACGTGGAACGCAGCGCGGCCTTCATGGCCAAATTCTGGGCGAATAGCGAAGGCGTGTTGCGCGAGATGGTTGCCTACGGTGACGGCAGTCCGCAGTCCCGCTCGCAGCTGGCGGATGATATTGCCCGATTGACCGCCGACTACGTTCAGCGCCAATTGCACAACCGTCGCGAGCACCTGATGGCCGAGCAGGCGTTCCGCCAGGAGGCGCTGCTTAATCCGCGTCTGGCGCTGTTGGTGCGCTCGCACCAGCAAATTCTGCTACAGGGCACATGCCTGTTTTTCCAGGTTTTGGGGTCCCGTGAGCCACAACAAGATGCCAAAGTGTTGACGGCGATTATCGGACGGATGGAATATCAAGGCCTGCTCAATGATCCGGAGCCTCAGGCGGAGGAAGAAATGCTCGGTATTCTCAAGCGTTACATGCATTTGGTGCTGGCTTCCGTCTGAGGACCCCGGCACTCCTCGGTGCCGGTATTGGCGTGAGCCACGCGGTCCCTTGTGTAGGAGCTGCCGCAGGCTGCGATCTTTTGATCTTCGATCTGCCACGCAGATCTCACCAGGCTGAAACAGATCGCAGCTTGCGCCAGCGCCTACAGAAGCCGGTCATATGTTCATAGGGAGTGTTGAATGAAGTCCTGGCGTGTCGTGATCGCCTTGTCGTTCCTGCTGCTCAGCGGCTGCCTGGTGTCCTTCAAGGAGCCATTGCCGGCGAGTGAGCCGGCGCCTGCGGGGTTGCTCGGCAAATGGACCAGCAAGAATGCCTGGGGCGAAGCGCTCAACCTTGAGCTGACCCGTGTTGGCACCAACCGCTACCAGGCCGTCAGCTACGCCAAAGCCAAACCCCGGGAGCGTGATGCCTATGGGTTTACGGTCTCCCGTCATGGCAGCCGCTGGTATGTGTCGGCAAAAGTACCGGCCAGCTTGGGCGGTAACTTCACTATCGCCGGTTTCGAGCTGACCGATGACCACGAACTGGTGGTCTACAACCTCGACCTCGAGCAGATCCATCAGGCACTGGGGCAAGAAGCCCTGAGTGGCGAACCGTTTGAAACCGAAGAAGGCGAGGGCGTACTGGTCGGCAATCCGCTGGAGCAGGTGTTCGCCTACCTGGATGATCCGGCCAACTCTGATGTGTTCGTCGAAGCGGCGCGCTTCCAGCGTTCGGGTAAGTAAACGCAGCATAGAACGTTATCAATAGGAGCTTCGGGTGGACGATTACCAGCAGACGATACGCCTTTTGTCCGATCGCATAGTGCTGGCGCAAACGCCGATCCGCGTACTGGATGCGGTCAAGTGGGACGACAGCATCCGCAACGGTTTCCTCAAGGCCAATGGCAAGAAAATGCCTGCGGTAGATCGCGACTACTACCTCAACCGCCCGCTGGCGTTCGATCCCAGTTCGGTGAAACTGGAATTCCAGAACATCGAACGCGACATCACCCGGCAACTCGGCCAGTTCAACCCGGTCGGGCAGATCATGCGCCGCATGTGCAAGGAATACCGCATGGTGGTGCGCATGCTCGAAGCGCGCGGCACCGAGGACTTCGGCCTGATCTCCCAGGAGCTTTACGGCGCCGCTTCCGACGCCTTCCATGCCGGTGACCCGACCCTGGCCGACCTGGGCCTGATGCTCTCCGACTACCTGAACAACATCGACGGCCGCGGCGACCTCAAGGACGAACCGAAGATCCTGACCTCCAAGGAGGCCGTTCATCTGCTGCAAACCCGTCTGAACAAGGTGTTCGGCGAGGCCGAGGAAACCATTCGGGTGTTCGAGTCCGACGGGATCGTTGCCGATGCGGCGGCCGGTGCCGACTACATCAAGATCCGCACCGACGCGATGTTCAACCACCGTGACGTGCGCGCCCTCGAAGTCCATGAAGGGCTGGTGCATGTGGGTACTACCCTCAACGGCCTGAACCAGCCGATCTGCACCTTCCTGTCCAAGGGCCCGCCGTCCTCGACCGTGACCCAGGAAGGCCTGGCGATCCTGATGGAAATCATCACCTTTGCCTCCTATCCAAGCCGCCTGCGCAAACTGACTAACCGCACCCGCGCCATCCATATGGTGGAAGAAGGTGCGGACTTCATGCAGATCTTCGAGTTCTTCCGTGAGCATGGCTTCGATATGGCGCAAAGCTATGGTAACGCCAGCCGGGTGTTCCGCGGCTCGGTGCCTGACGGTTTGCCATTTACCAAAGACTTGTCCTACCTCAAGGGCTTTATCATGGTTTACAACTACATTCAGTTGGCCGTGCGTAAGGGCAAGCTTGAGCAGATTCCCTTGCTGTTCTGTGGCAAGACCACCCTGGAGGACATGCGTACGCTGCGCCAGCTGGTGGACGAAGGACTGGTGGTGCCGCCCAAGTATTTGCCCGAACAAATCCGTGACTTGAACGCCTTGTCGGCCTGGATGTGCTTCTCCAACTTCCTCAATCACCTGAGCCTGGACCGGATCGAAGCGGATTATTCGAATATCTTGTAGCAATGAGGTCTGTCGGCGGACGGGCTTTTTTGTGGCGAGGGGGCTTGCCCCCGCTGGGGCGCGAAGCGGCCCTAAAACCTGCAAGTCGGTTCTGCCAGACAGACCGCATGTGCAGGTTTTACGACTGCTTCGCAGCCGAACGGGGCGATGCGGCGTTCCGACAAGCCCCCTCGCCACAAATGATCACTAACCTGATGCATCACCTTATATGCGAGGTTTCAATCGGATGAGAATCCTCGGCATCATCAGCCTGTTAATCGCACTGAGCGGCTGCAGCGCCTTGTTGTTCTATCCCGAGCCCGGTCAGCCATTCACTCCGGAAAAAGCCAAGCTGCAATTTCGCGACGTCACCCTGATCACCGCCGACGGGCTCAAACTGCACGGTTGGTGGCTGCCAGCCAAGGCCGGTGTAGCGGTCAAGGGCACGGTGCTGCATCTGCACGGCAATGGCGGCAATCTGGCCTGGCACCTGGGCGGTAGCTGGTGGCTGCCCGAGCAGGGCTATCAGGTGTTGCTGGTGGACTATCGCGGTTATGGCCTGTCCGAGGGGGAGCCGCGGTTGCCCGAGATTTACCAGGACATCGATGCGGCGTTCCAGTGGCTGGACCAGGCCCCCGAGGCTCAAGGCAAACCGCTGGTGGTCCTCGGTCAGAGCCTGGGGGGCGCGTTGGCGGTGCATTACCTGGTCGAGCATCCCGAGCGTCAGCGCCAGCTCAAGGCCATTGTGCTCGACGGCGTGCCGGCCAGTTACCGTGATGTCGGGCGTTTTGCCTTGAGTAGCTCCTGGATGACCTGGGCGTTCCAGGTGCCGCTTTCCTGGCTGGTGCCGGATGACGACAGTGCGATCAACGCCATGGCGCAACTCAATGCAGTGCCGAAATTGATTTACCACAGCATCGATGATCCGCTGGTACCTCTTTCCAACGGCGTCCGTCTGTATCAAGCTGCGCCGCCGCCCAGAGTGCTGCAACTGACCCGTGGTGGTCATGTGCAGACCTTTGCCGATCCGGTCTGGCGAAAAGTCATGCTGCGTTACCTTGATGACCCGCAGCATTTCAACGGCCTGCGCCGGCTGGGCGAGATCCCGAATTACCCACTACCCCAGAATTCAGAAGTTGAACCTCCAGAGAGTCCGCAATGAGTGAAGAACGTAACGCCATTCCCCTGATCATCACCGGTATCTGCAGCATCCTCGGCACTGTCGCGGTCCTGTGGTACTACGGCTACCTGCATTTCGCAAAACCTGAGGACGCACTGCTGCTGAGCGAATTCACTATGGTCAAAACCCTGCCGGGTGAGGACTACAAGGTGTCCCTGGAGCCCGCTACCCAGGTCGCTCAGTGCATTGATGGCGTGCTGGTGCTGTTCGACACCGAGCAGAAAGGCTTGACCGGCGTGCTAGTCAACAGCAAGAAGAAGGCTGTGCGCTGCATGGGCGAGGAAACGCCGCAAAAACTGGAGCAATAACCCAATCTCTCGCACCCAATTAACGTAGTGCACAAATACTGTGGGAGCGAGCTTGCTCGCGATGGCGTCATCTGGCGCGACATTGACTGCGCGTCTTACACCGCTATCGCGAGCACGCTCGCTCCCACAGGTTCGGCGTATGGCCTTTAAGCGGTTTTCCAGGTGATCTCTTCTTCACCATCGGCGCTGATCCGCATCCAGCGATCCGCCGACTCCTCACCTTCTTCTTCGACCCAGGAACCCGGCGCGCAACGCACTTCCACGTTCAGCGCGGCAAAAGCGGCGCGGGCGCAGGCAATGTCGTCGTCCCATGGAGTCTGATCGCTGTCCAGGTGCAGGCTGTTCCATTTGCCCACGGCCTTCGGCAGCCAGGTTACTGGGACGTCTCCGGCCTTGCATTTATAGGTCTGGCCCCTCTGAACCCAGTCGGTGCAAGGGCCCAGGGCCGTGCCGAGCCAGGCCGCGATGGCCTTGTAATCGACGTCGGCGTCTTTCAGGTAAATCTCGATATCGGGCTGGCGCATGGATGTCCTCGTTGCGGGTCTGAAAAATCCATTCGCGGATTTAGTCGGCCTCAAGCGACGCTCAAGGCCATGAATTAAGGGTTACTGAAGAACGAAGTAATCGTAGCGCATCGATACGCTGACCTCGAACGGCTCTACCTGTTCGATGACCTTTGCCCGCCGTTCGGCACTGGCGCGCCAGCCGTGGGGTGTCATGGCCAACAGGTTGGCGCGGTCCTGACCTCGGTCCAGAGTCAACTTGAAGTCCAGGGTCTCGCTGTGTTGCAACTGCATGCCTTCGGGCACCAGCGCCAGGTGTTTGTCGTCGGTGTACTCGCGCACCTCATCGTACAGGCGCTCACGCAATTCCATCAGATGGCCGCTGGTCGGCCCGACCTTCATCAAACCGCCGCCGGGGCTGAGCAGGCGCTTGGCCTCAAGCCAGTCGAGGGGGCTGAACACGCTGGCGAGGAACTGGCAGCTGGCATCGGCCAAGGGCACGCGGGCCATGCTGGCGATCAACCAGGTCAGCTGCGGATTGCGCCGGCAGGCGCGTTTCACGGCTTCGCGAGAGATATCCAGGGCGTAACCCTCGGCATTGGGCAGGGCTTGCGCGATTTGCGCGGTGTAGTAACCCTCGCCACAACCGATGTCCAGCCAGCGCTGCGGCGCTACTTGCGCGGCTAGTTCGGCCAGGCGTTTGGCCACCGGCGCGTAATGGCCGGCGTTGAGGAAATCGCGACGGGCTTCGACCATCGCCTGGTTATCCCCAGGGTCACGGCTGTTCTTGTGCTGCACCGGCAACAGGTTCAGGTAACCCTGCCGCGCGCGGTCGAAACGATGCCCGGCGGGGCAGGCCACGCCGTTGTCCACCGCGTTCAGCGGTTCGCTGCAGATCGGGCAGGCGAGCATCAGGCGAGCAACTTGATCAGGGTCTGGTAGTAAATCTCGGTCAGCACGTCGAGGTCGCTGGCCAGCACGCGTTCGTTGACCTGGTGGATCGTCGCGTTGACCGGGCCGAGTTCGACCACTTGGGTGCCCATGGTTGCAATGAAGCGTCCGTCGGAGGTGCCGCCACTGGTGGAAGCCTGGGTTTCACGGCCGGTGATGGCCTTGATGCTCGCCGACACCGAGTCGAGCAACGCGCCCGGTTCAGTGAGAAACGGCAGGCCGGACAGCGCCCACTCCACATGCCAGTCCAGGCCATGCTTGTCGAGGATATCGGCGACGCGCTTTTGCAGGCCTTCGACAGTCGACTCGGTGGAGAAGCGGAAGTTGAATACCGCGACCAGATCACCCGGGATCACGTTGGTCGCGCCAGTGCCGGAATTCAGGTTGGAAATCTGGAAGCTGGTCGGCGGGAAGAAGCTGTTGCCGTGGTCCCAGTGCTCGGCGGCCAGTTCGGCCAGGGCCGGGGCGGCGAGGTGGATCGGGTTTTTCGCCAGGTGCGGGTAGGCCACGTGGCCCTGTACACCGCGTACGGTAAGCCTGGCGCCGAGGGAGCCGCGACGACCATTCTTGACCACGTCACCGACCAGCGTGGTGCTCGACGGCTCGCCGACGATGCACCAGTCCAGACGCTCTTTACGGGCGACCAGACGCTCGATTACCGCTTTGGTGCCGTGATGGGCCGGGCCTTCTTCGTCACTGGTGATCAGGAAGGCCACCGAGCCCTTGTGGTCCGGGTAGTCGGCGACAAAGCGCTCGGCCGCCACCAACAGGGCCGCGAGGCTGCCTTTCATGTCCGCCGCGCCACGGCCGCAGAGCATGCCGTGTTCGTCGATCAGCGCATCGAACGGGTCGGTCTGCCAGGCTTGCACCGGGCCGGTCGGGACCACGTCGGTGTGGCCGGCGAAGCACAGCACCGGGCCATCGTGTTTACCGTGGGTCGCCCAGAAGTTATCCACCTCTTCAATGCGCATTGGCTCCAGCTTGAAGCCGGCATCGCCCAGGCGCTGCATCATCAGCTTCTGGCAATCGGCGTCGATCGGCGTCACCGAGGGACGGCGGATCAGGTCACAGGCGAGTTGGAGGGTCGGCGAAAGGTCGGCGTGGGCCGTCATGAAGAACTCCGGAAACTTGGAATATAGGTGCAGGCTTTTGTGGGAGCGGGCTTGCCCGCGAAGGGGCCATCACCGCCGCTAAAAGCTTCGCGGGCAAACCCGCTCCCACAGTTAGTGTGGTCAGGCCTTAAATCTCGTGGTGCAAGGCGCGTAAAATGGCGGATATCTTAAAGCAAAACGGCGGCCGTTGGCCGCCGTTTAGTGCTTCTGTATTGATTTAGACGGCCGGTGCGTGCTCAGCTTCGGTCGAAGGTTTTGGCAGCGAAGACAGGAAAGCCATGATCAGCGCCGCCAGATACGGCAGCGACTGTACCAGCAGCATGGCGACCCAGAAGCGCATGTCGTAGCTTGGCAGGCCCTGCACCAGGCAGATGCCCAGCGCCGCGCCCCACAACATCAGCATGATGAACATCTCTTCCCGGGCTTCCGAAATCGCTACCCAAAAACCGTGATTGTCGGCATTTTTCGGCGTACGGAAGAACGGAATGCTGCTGGTGAAGAACCCGTACAACACCGCTTTGGCGATGGTGTGAGACAACGCCAGGCCGGCCAGTGCCGCTGCGAAGGCATCTTTCAGGTTGACCCCGACCGCACGACGGTAGAGGAAGATGATCTTGCCGACCTTGAACACGAACAACGCCAGGGGCGGGATCGCGAAGATCAGCAACGGCGGATCGACCCGTTGCGGCACGATGATCATCGCCGCCGACCACAACAGGGCACCGACGGTGAAGAAGATGTTCATGCCGTCGGCGACCCACGGCAACCAGCCCGCGAGGAAGTGATAGCGCTGGCCACGGGTCAGTTCGGTGTCTTTACCGCGAATCAGGCTGGCGGTGTGCCGCTTGATGATCTGAATCGCCCCATAGGCCCAGCGGAAACGCTGTTTCTTGAAGTCGATAAACGTATCGGGCATCAGCCCCTTGCCATAGCTGGTGTGGTAATACGCAGCCGACAAACCTTTTTCGAAGATCCGCAGACCCAGTTCGGCGTCTTCACAGATGCACCAATCGGCCCAGCCCAGTTCTTCGAGCACCGAACGGCGGGTCATGGTCATGGTGCCGTGCTGGATGATCGCGTCACGGTCGTTGCGGGTGACCATGCCGATATGGAAGAAACCCTTGTATTCGGAGTAGCAGAGCTTCTTGAAGGTGCTTTCGTTCTGGTCGCGATAATCCTGCGGTGATTGCACCACGGCGATTTTCGGGTCGGCGAAGTGCGGCACCATGTGCTTGAGCCAGTTCGGATCGACACAGTAGTCGGAGTCGATCACCGCGATGACTTCGGCGTCTGGAGCGGTGTGCGGAATCAGGTAATTCAGCGCACCGCCCTTGAAACCGGCCAGTGGCGCTACGTGGAAGAACTTGAAGCGTGGGCCGAGGGTTTCGCAGTAGGCCTGCACCGGTTCCCAGACCGCCGGGTCTTTGGTGTTGTTATCGATGATCAGGACTTCGAAATCCGGATAATCGAGGTTGGCCAACGCGTTGAGGGTCTGTTTGACCATCTCCGGCGGCTCGTTGTAGCAGGGCACATGGATCGAGACTTTCGGTCGGTAGTCCGAATCACCCACAACGGGCAGAAATTCACGCCGACGTTTGTGGGTCCAGACCGCCTCGGCCAGTTCGTGGGCTTCGGTCAGCAACACGATAAACACCCCGAGCGCACCGAGGGCGAGCAGGAAGCCCACCGTCAGGCTGAACCAGGTGCTGTATTGCTGGCTGTAGTCGTAACCGATCCACACCAGCACCGAACCGCAGAGGAACGCGATAAAGGTCAGGAAGGTCCGGCCACGCTGACGCAGGGCCGAGCCGTCGATCAACAGCAAGGCCAGCGAAAGCATTGCCAGCACCACTGAGCCAACAGCCAGCACCCGCCACTGCGGGATCGCGACCACAGGTCCTTCAAAGTTGAATTTCTGCTGGCGTGCGGCGTTGTACACGCCCCAGTAGGCGCCCACCGAGCCTTCATCGCTGGCCTTCCACGGCTGGTCGAAGGCTTCGATCACGAAGTAGTTGTAGCCCTGGCGGTTGAGCTTGTTCACCAGGGTGCGCAAGTAGATCGCCTGATCGGCCGGGGTCGCGTCGGCACCGCCACGCATGCGGCCATTGCTCGGCCAGCCGACCTCGGACAGCAGCAGGGGTTTTTTCGGGAACATTTTTTTCAGGTCGCGGGCACGATCGAGGACGAACTGGCCGGCCTCTTCCACCGGCACGAACTCCCAGTAGGGCAGGACGTGCGCAGCGATCAGGTCGACGTGCTTGGCCAGGCTCGGGTTCTCTTCCCAGACGTGCCACTGCTCGGAAGTGGTCACGGGCACTTTGACTGCCGCGCGCACGCGATCAAGCATCACGCTCAATTGCTCGGCGGTGATTTCCTTGCGGTAGATCGCCTCGTTACCGACCACCACTCGCACCACACTGCGGGAACTGTTGGCGATCTCGATGGCGCGCTGGATTTCGCGCTCGTTGCGCTCCAGATCCGGACTGATCCAGATCCCCAGGGTCACCCGCAGGCCAAATTCTTCGGCCAGCTTGGGAATATCACCCAGGGTGCCGTCCACCGAATAGGTGCGGATATTGTCCGTCTGCTTGCTCATGATCTCCAGGTCGCGACGCATTTCATCGTCGGACGGGTACTGGTTTCTCTGTGGGTACTGGCCTTGCTGGAAGGGCGAGTAAGAAAAACCGGAGATCTGTTCAGGCCAGTTGGGTGTTGTGACCGGGCGGTTGACCAGCGCCCAGAAACCGGTGAACAGCGCGGCGATTGCCAACACCACCACCAGGTTGAGTCCAAATTTACGCGATGACATAGCTATTTCGGGTTCCAAAGGGTGTGGAACGAAGAACTGCCGGCAGGTGCCAAACGGCGCGCATCCTACACTGGCCCTCGATTGACCGTACAGCGGACAGGAAAAGGTCCGATATTGGGCAATCCAAGTCGATTAAAGTTCTTTGCTTGCGGTGCTGTAGCTTAAATCGCAGTGATGCGTAGTCCATTAGAACAGGCTTGGCTGCCGTTCATAGCGCAAAGATGCTCTTGGCGAGCATCGGGCCTATAATGCGCGCCGGTTTTTGGGGTAATGGTCATGAGTGCAGAAGATCCGCGGTTTGCTGGCGTCGCCCGTTTGTATGGCATCGAAGGCCTTGCGCGTTTGCGCGCGGCCCATGTGGCAATCATCGGGGTGGGTGGAGTCGGCTCCTGGGCGGCGGAAGCCATCGCTCGCTGCGGGGTGGGCGAGATCTCGTTGTTCGATCTGGACGATGTTTGCGTGAGCAACAGCAATCGCCAGTTGCACGCATTAGACAGTACCGTCGGCCGGGCCAAGGTCGAGGTGATGGCTGAACGCCTGCGTGGGATCAACCCGGACTGCAAGGTGCATGCGGTGGCCGACTTCGTCACTCGCGAGACCATGGCCGAGTACATCACCCCGGACATCGATTGCGTGATCGACTGCATCGACAGCGTCAACGCCAAGGCGGCGCTGATCGCCTGGTGCAAGCGTCGCAAGATTCAGATCATCACCACCGGCGGCGCCGGCGGGCAGATCGACCCGACGCTGATTCAGGTCTGTGACCTGAACCGGACCTTTAATGACCCGCTGGCTTCCAAGGTCCGCTCCACCTTGCGCCGCGACTACGGCTTCTCACGCACCGTAACCCGTCATTACAGCGTGCCCTGCGTGTTTTCCACCGAACAACTGCGCTATCCGAAACCGGACGGCAGCATTTGCCTGCAGAAGAGTTTTGTCGGCGACGGGGTGAAGCTCGACTGCGCCGGTGGTTTTGGCGCGGTGATGATGGTGACGGCGACCTTCGGCATGGTCGCGGCGACCAAGGCGGTGGACAAGATTGTTGCCGGTGTGCGGCGGCCGGCGGAACGGGTCAAGCCTCAGGTTTAAATATTGCTGCTGATGGCCTCATCGCGAGCAAGCTCGCTCCCACAGGGTCTGAGTTATTCCACTATTTTTGTGTTCAACATGGATCTAATAATGTGGGAGCGAGCTTGCTCGCGATGAGGCCCTGACCGACACCGCAGATTCAGCGGTCAGCCAGCTCTCGCATCCGCTGCAACACCGCATTCAATCCATTGCTGCGCGATGGCGACAGCTGTCTGGATAATCCCAGCTGGTTGAACCACTCCGGCAAATCCACCTGCTGTAACTCTTGCGCCGACAACCCGTTGACCCGCACCAGCAGTAACGCCACCAATCCACGAATCAATCGCGCATCGCTGCTCGCCGCAAACTGCCAGTGACTGTCCTGCAAGTCACCGATCAACCAGACCTGGCTTTCACAGCCTAGCACCCGGTTGGCGTCGATTTTGTACGCCTCGTTCAAGGCCGGCAGCCGATCGCCCCACTGCATCAGCAGACGTGCCCGCTGTTCCCAGCCGGTGGCGGCCTGGAAGGTTTGCAGTGCGCTCAGCGCTTCGGCTGGGAGGTTCATCGCAGCAGCTCCAGGGCTTGATCCAGAGCGGTAAAGAAGCGCTCCAGGTCGTCGGAATCGTTGTACAGCGCCAAGGAAACCCGAATCGCCCCCGGCAGGCCCAGGCTTTTCAGTAATGGCATCGCACAATGATGGCCGGCACGCACGGCAATGCCCTGCTCGGTCAGCAAGTGCGCCACGTCAGAGTTATGCACACCCTCGACGACAAAACTGGCCAGCGCCACCTGCGGTTTGCCCAGCAGGCGGAGGCCTTTGCGCGCGAGCAGGCCTTGCAGCAAATAGGCATGCAAGGCGGCCTCATGGGCGTTCACCGCGTCCTGATCGAGCCCGCTCAGGTAATCGAGGGTCGCGCCAAGGCCGATAACGCTGGCAATCGGCGGGGTTCCGGCTTCGAAACCGAGCGGGGCGGGGCGGAAGGAGGCGTGCTGATAGTCGGCGTTTTGCACCATTTCACCGCCAAATTGCCAATGACGCAGCTGGCGCAACGCCTCGTTACGGCCAAACAGCACGCCAAGCCCGTCCGGCCCGTAGAGCTTGTGACTGGAACATACATAGAAGTCGCAACCCAGCGCCTGCACATCGTGGCGGCCATGGACCACGCCCTGAGCGCCATCGACCACGGTCAACGCGTCATGGGCCTTGGCCATCGCCAGCAGTGCCGGCAACGGCTGCCAGGCACCCAGTACGTTGGACAACTGGCTGACCGCCAGCAGGCGAGTGCGCGGGCCGATCAGGCTGGCCGCGGCGTCAAGATCGATCAGGCCATCGGCGTCCAATGGCAGGACAATCAGCTCAAGGTCGCGACGCAGGGCCAGCTGTTGCCACGGCAGCAGGTTGGCGTGGTGTTCCAGGGCGCTGATGACGATTTCATCGCCCGGATTGAATTGGTGTTCCAGGCCATAGGCCAGGAGGTTCAGCGCGGAGGTCGCGCCATGGGTAAAAATGATCTGCCCGTCAGCGCCGGCATTCAGCCACTGGGCAACCTTGCCACGACTGTCTTCGAACGCCTGGGTGGCGTGGGCGCCCGGCAGGTGTTGAGCCCGATGTACATTGGCCGCGCCGTTGGCGTAGTAGTGCGTCAGGGCGTCCAGCAGGGCTTGGGGTTTCTGAGTGGTGGCGGCGTTGTCCAGATAGGTCTGGTCTTGCCGTTGCAGAGCGGCGATGGCCGGAAAATCGGCGCGCCAGGGAGAGGAAATCATCATGCTATTGAGCCCTGGTGAACATGGGCGGGTGTACGCCTGACCCTGTAGGAGCGACGCTCCTACAGGTGATCGTTTGACGCTCTGCTTAGTTGTGAGCGTGCAGCGCTTCGTTCAGTTCGATGGCCGATTTGTGGGTTTTGCATTCCACGGCACCGGTCACTGAATTGCGGCGGAACAGCAGGTCAGGTTGACCAGCCAGTTCGCGAGCCTTGACCACTTTGACCAGTTGATTGTTCTCGTCGAGCAGCGCCACTTTGGTCCCGGCAGTCACGTACAGGCCGGATTCGACGGTGTTGCGGTCGCCCAACGGAATGCCGATCCCGGCGTTGGCGCCGATCAGGCAGCCTTCGCCGACCTTGATGATGATGTTGCCACCACCGGACAGGGTGCCCATGGTCGAGCAACCGCCACCCAGGTCCGAACCCTTGCCGACGAATACGCCGGCCGAGACGCGGCCTTCGATCATGCCCGGGCCTTCGGTGCCGGCGTTGAAGTTGACGAAGCCTTCGTGCATCACGGTGGTGCCTTCGCCGACGTAGGCGCCCAGGCGAATCCGTGCAGCGTCAGCGATACGCACGCCAGCCGGTACCACGTAGTCGGTCATTTTCGGAAACTTGTCGACCGAGAATACTTCCAGTAACTCGCCGCGCAGACGGGCTTCGAGTTGGTGCTCGGCCAGTTCGGCAAGGTCGATCGCGCCCTGGCTGGTCCAGGCCACGTTCGGCAGCAGCGGGAAGATCCCGGCGAGGTTCAGGCCATGGGGCTTGACCAGTCGATGGGACAGCAAGTGCAGCTTGAGGTAGGCCTCGGGGGTGGAACTCAGTTGGGCGTCTTCTGCCAGCAAGGTGGCGACCAACGGCTTGTGGCTTTCGGCCAGACGGGTCAGCAACGCGGCTTGAGCGGCATCGACGCTTTTCAGGGCTTCGGCCAGTTGCGCGGCTTGAGCGGTGGTGAAGGCGATGGCCTGATTGCCTTCGGTGTAACCCAGGATCGGAGCAATGGCGGCAACCAGCTCGGCCGATGGATTGAGCAATGGCTGGGCGTAAAACACTTCCAGCCACGCGCCTTGACGATTCTGGGTACCGACACCAAATGCCAGGCTGAACAGGGTAGTGGACATGCAGTTACCTCTTACAATAATGAACGGGCAGGCTTATGCAAAAGCTGCCGCGTAGATATCTGGCTTGAAGCCAATCAGGGTTCTGTCACCGAGATCGAGCACCGGGCGCTTGATCATCGAGGGTTGTGCGAGCATCAGTTCGATGGCTTTCGCTTGATCGAGATCGGCTTTGCGTTCGTCGTCGAGTTTGCGAAAGGTCGTGCCTGCACGGTTCAATACCACTTGCCAGCCGTGCTCGTTGCACCACTGGCTCAGGTGTTCACGGTCGATTCCGGCCGTTTTGTAATCATGGAAGTCATAGTTGACAGCGTTTTCATCGAGCCAGGTGCGCGCCTTTTTCATGGTGTCGCAGGCTTTGATGCCGAAAAGGTGCAACGTTTTGCTTGAGACGGTCAAGGAATTGCCCCCTTTGCAGGTGCTGGAAACGAAAGGTGACGGATTATGCCATGACCGGGCGGTTTCGGCGTCGGCGGCGGCCGACCTTTGTCGCATTGTGTTACTGGAATGGGCCGCAGGTGAAATTGCGGCTACACGCGATTCCGTGGGGGCTGGCGCGGGCGTGCGATCTTTTAGCGTCATTAAGGGCGCTGAAAATCAAAAGATCGCAGCCTGCGCCAGCTCCTACAGAAGGTGTTGTTATCGCCGACGCTGAATGAAGTCGCGAATCCGCGTTGCCGCTTCGACACATTCCGCCAGCGGCGCTACCAGCGCCATCCGCACGCGCCCGGCGCCCGGATTAAAGCCGTCGACTTCACGGGACAGGTACGAGCCTGGCACCACCGTCACATGTTCTTGCGCGAACAGTTCGCGGCAGAATTCGGCGTCATCCCCTTCAACATTCGGCCACAGATAGAAACCACCATCCGGGCGCTGCACGTCCAGTACCGGACTGAGAATCTCCAGTACCGCATCGAACTTTTCCCGATACAGCGTGCGGTTGGCGCGTACATGTTCTTCGTCGTTCCACGCCGCAATGCTGGCGAGCTGGGTCTGAACCGGCATGGCGCAGCCATGGTAAGTGCGGTACAGCAGAAACGCCTTGAGCACCTCGGCATCGCCGGCGACGAAACCGGAACGCAGGCCCGGCAAGTTGGAGCGTTTGGACAGGCTGTGGAACACCACGCAGCGCTTGAAGTCCTTGCGGCCCAATTCGACGCAGGCGCTGAGCAGGCCCGGCGGCGGTGTTTGTTCGTCGAAGTACAGCTCGCTGTAGCACTCGTCGGCAGCGATCACGAAGTCGAATTCATCGGCCAGGGCGATCAGCTTTTTCAAGGTGTCCAGTGGGATCAGCGCGCCGGTGGGGTTACCCGGCGAGCACAGGAACAGGATCTGGCAGCGTTGCCAGATCTCTGCCGGCACCGCGTCGAAGTCCGGATTGAAGCCGTTTTCGTCGAGGCATGGCAGGTAATGTGGCTTGGCCCCGGCGAGGAAGGCTGCACCTTCGTAGATCTGATAGAACGGGTTTGGGCTGATCACCAGCGCTTCATCGCTGCGATTGACCACGGTCTGGGTGAAAGCGAACAGCGCCTCCCGGGTACCGTTGACCGGCAGTACGTTGCGCGCCGGGTCGAGCCAGCCGTCTGGAACGCTGAAACGGCGCTCGCACCAGTGAGCAATCGCTTCGCGCAGGGCCGGTATGCCCAGCGTGGTCGGGTATACCGCCATCTGGTCCAGGTTGCTGGCCAGCGCTTCGGCGACAAAGCCCGGCGAGCGGTGTTTCGGCTCGCCGATGGACAGGGCGATCGGGCGTTTGTCTGCTGTGGGTTGCACGGTGCCGAGCAGGGCGCGGAGTTTCTCGAACGGGTAGGGCTGCAACTGGTTCAGAGCGTTGTTCATTGCTGGCGGATCTCACTCAGGTCATGGCGCGCGGCTAAATGCTGATGCGCGACAGTTCGATATTCGGTTCATGGCTGACGCTCAGCTGTTTGACGATTGCGTCCTGCAAACGGCTGCACAGTTGCGGGTCTGAAAGCGGCTGATTATTCGCGTCGGTGATGAAAAACACGTCTTCCACGCGCTCGCCGAGGGTGGCGATCTTGGCGTTCTGCAGTGACAGGTCGAACTCGAGGAAGATGTTACCGATCCGCGCCAGCAGGCCAGGCCGATCCGGGGCGCTTAGCTCGAGGACCGTCACCGGACGCTGGGCATCGTTGTGGATGGTGACCTGTGGCGGGAATGCAAAGTGCTTGAGCTGGCGCGGCACCCGACGCTGGATAATGGTCGGGTAGTCATCCGGGTTGTGCAGGGCTTCGGTCAGGCCGTCGCGAATCTGCTTGACCCGTGCCGGATTGTCGCCGATCGAGTCGCCGTCGGTGTCGAGCACGATATAGGTGTCGAGGGTGAACTGGCTGCTGGAGGTGATGACCCGAGCGTCATGAATGTTCAGGTTGAGCTGGTCCATCGCGGCCACCGTCACGGCGAAGAAATCGTGCTGATCCGGCGCGTAGATGAAGATCTGGGTGCCACCCTCGAATTCCCGCTGAGTGGTTTCCTTAATCAGCACCAGCGGGCCGCCATCGGCCGGTTGCTGCAGGATCGCATCGCTGTGCCAGGCCACGTCGCCGGCGGTATGACGCAGGAAGTAGTCATCGCCCAATTGCGCCCAGAGCTGTTCGACGTCGTCCGGGTCGGTGCCGCCGCGCACCAGGATGTCCAAGGCGGCACTCTGGGTCTGGCGGATCTGTTCTTCGCGATCCACCGGGTTTTCCAGGCCGCGGCGCAAGGCGCGCTTGGTCTCGGTGTAGAGCTGACGCAACAGGCTGGCCCGCCAGGAATTCCACAGGGTCGGGTTGGTCGCGTTGATGTCGGCGACGGTCAGTACGTACAGGTAGTCGAGGTGGGTTTCATCGCTGACGATCTGTGCGAAGTCGTGGATTACCTGTGGATCGGAAAGATCCTTGCGCTGGGCGGTGGTCGACATCACCAGATGGTTCTGCACCAGCCAGACAATCAGCCGGGTGTCCCACTGCGGCAGTTGATGGCGCGCGCAGAACGCCTCGGCATCCACCGCGCCAATGTCCGAATGATCGCCATGCCGACCCTTGCCGATGTCGTGATACAGGCCGGCCAGGTAGATCAGCTCGGGCTTGGGCAGCTTGCCCATGAGTTTGCTGGCCAGCGGGAATTTCTCGGAAACCTGGGTGTACTGCAGTTTGCGCAGGTGTTTGATCAGATTCAGGGTATGGGCATCGACCGTATAGATGTGGAACAGGTCGTGCTGCATCTGGCCGACAATGAAGCCGAACTCCGGCAAATAGCGCCCGAGGATGCCGTACCTGTTCATCCGTCGAAGATTGCGATGGATGCCGATCTCGCACTTGAACAATTCGATGAACAGGCTGGTATTGCGGATGTCGTTGCGGAAATCATCGTCGATCAAGTGACGGTTTTCCCGTAGCAAGCGTACGGTATCGGCGCGAACCCCTTTGATCTCCGGGTGCTGGGCCATAAGCAGGAACATTTCCAGCATGGCGAATGGCGTGCGCTTGAACACATTGACCCGGGTGACTTCGATGTAGCCGTCGTGCAGCTGGAAGCGCGAATTGAGCGGTTGCGGTGGCGTTTCATCTTCCGGCGCGAGAATGATTTCCTCGAAGTGCTGGATGATCAGGTCACTGAGCTGGGCAATGCTCATGACCACTCGGTAGTACTGCTGCATGAAGCTTTCGATGGTGTGCTTGGCGTCCTCACCCTCGAAGCCCAGCAAGCCGGCGATCGAACGTTGGTGGTCGAACAGCAGGCGGTCTTCGGAGCGGCCGGCCAGCATGTGCAGGGCGTAGCGGACTTTCCAGAGGAATTCCTGGGACGACGCCAGCAGGGCGTTCTCGCTCTCCACCAGAAAACCTTCGCCAGCCAGCGCGCGCAGATTCAGCGTACCGTATTGGCGCCGGGCGACCCACAGCAGGGTCTGGATGTCCCGCAGGCCACCGGGGGAACCTTTGACGTTGGGTTCCAGGTTGTATTCGGTATCGTTGTACTTGTGGTGGCGAGCCTTTTGTTCGGCGCGCTTGGCCAGGAAAAACTCCTTGCTCGGCCACATATGAGCGGTACTGGTGACTTCCAGCATGCGCTGACGCAACCGCTCGGGGCCAGTAATGGTGCGGCTCTCCATGAGGTTGGTGACGACTGTCAGGTCGGCTCGGGCTTCCTCTGCGCATTCGTCCACCGAGCGCACGCTTTGCCCGACTTCCAGGCCGATATCCCACAGCAGCGTCAGAAAACGCTCGATGGAGTCACGGAAGATTTCATGATCGGCGCTGTCCAGCAGGATCAGCAGGTCGATGTCAGAGTAGGGATGCAACTCACCGCGGCCATAGCCGCCGACCGCGACCAGGGCGATGTCGGCGTCTTCGCTCCAGTCGAACTGGTCCCAGGCCTTTTGCAGGATGTTATCGACGAACCAGGCGCGATCCTCGATCAGTCGGCGGATATCCCGGCCGCAGCGAAAGCGTTCATCAAGCACCTCGCGGGCCTGACGAATAGCTTTCTTGAAGGCCGCAATCGGGCTGGCCTTCAAGGCCAGTTCAGCCTGGAACTGACCGCGGTCGAAGAGTTCTGGATCCACCTGCGGCATCGATTGGCTTTCCTTTCTTTCTATAGGGAGCAGCGGGGCAGATCAGGCCGAGACGCGCGCGATAGTGTCATCGCTGCGCAGGGTGAAGATCTCGTACCCGGTAGCGGTGACCAGCAGGGTGTGTTCCCACTGGGCCGACAGCTTGCGGTCCTTGGTGATTGCGGTCCAGCCATCGCCCAGGACCTTGGTGTCGGCCTTGCCCTGGTTGATCATCGGCTCGATGGTGAAGGTCATGCCTTCCTTGAGTTCCATACCGGTGCCGGCGCGCCCGTAGTGCAGGATCTGCGGTTCTTCGTGGAACACCTTGCCGATGCCGTGGCCGCAGAACTCGCGAACCACGGAGAAACCGTTTTTCTCGGCATGCTTCTGGATGACTTCGCCGATATCGCCGAGGCGGCAGCCAGGCTTGACCAGTTCAATGGCCTTGTACATGCATTCCTGGGTCACTTGGGACAGGCGCTCGGCCCACACAGGCACAGTGCCGACGTGAAACATCCGGCTGGTGTCACCGTGATAGCCATCTTTGATGACAGTCACGTCGATGTTCAGGGTGTCGCCATCTTTGAGTGGTTTCTCGTTCGGGATGCCGTGGCAGACCACATGGTTGATCGAGGTGCAGATCGACTTCGGGAAGCCCTTGTAGTTGAGCGGAGCAGGGATGGCTTTCTGCTCGTTGACGATATAGTCGTGGCAGATGCGGTCCAGCTCTTCGGTGGTGACGCCGGGTTTGACGTGTTGGGCGATCATTTCCAGCACATCGGCAGCCAGTTTGCCGGCGACACGCATTTTCGCGATGTCCTCGGGGGTTTTGAGGGTGACGGTCATACAGGCTCTCTAGCGCTCAATGGCGCAAATAAACACGGAAGATGGATTGCGTGACTCAATGTTGCGTCTGCGCAGCCCCAAAAACGCGATTCTAACAGACGGTCGAGGCAAATCATGAACGCCCGACCTTCGCTTCACTCTATAATAGATGGTGCATTCTGACCCGATTCCAAGGTCAGGGCAAAAGCGGACACAGGGAGGTGTGAATCCTGGTTTCGTTTTCGCCTTTCTTATGGTATAAAATGCGCCGCTTTCCGGGGATGCCCCGAAAGGCTTAAACCCACACACGTGTCGACACGATGACCTGGGTGCCTTCAGCTTGACGCTGCTGGTTGGTCATTGGGATACGTGGAGGCCTAACCCGACTTATCAAGGAACTATCATGTCCCAAGTCAACATGCGCGATATGCTGAAGGCTGGTGTCCACTTCGGTCACCAAACCCGTTACTGGAACCCGAAAATGGGTAAGTACATTTTCGGCGCGCGTAACAAGATTCACATCATCAACCTTGAAAAAACCCTGCCAATGTTCAACGAAGCTCTGACTTTCGTAGAGCGTCTGGCCCAGGGCAAAAACAAGATCCTGTTCGTCGGCACCAAGCGTTCCGCTGGCAAGATCGTTGCTGAAGAAGCAGCACGTTGCGGTTCGCCGTACGTCGATCACCGCTGGTTGGGCGGCATGCTGACCAACTTCAAAACCATTCGTGCTTCCATCAAGCGTCTGCGTGACCTTGAAATCCAGGCCGAAGACGGTACTTTCGCCAAGCTGACCAAGAAAGAAGCGCTGATGCGCACTCGTGATCTTGAGAAGCTGGATCGTAGCCTGGGTGGTATCAAGGACATGGGCGGTCTGCCTGACGCACTGTTCGTTATCGACGTTGATCACGAGCGCATCGCGATCACCGAAGCCAACAAGCTGGGCATCCCGGTTATTGGCGTTGTCGATACCAACAGCAGCCCGGACGGCGTTGACTACAGCATCCCAGGCAACGATGACGCAATCCGCGCTATCCAGCTGTACATGGGTTCGATGGCTGACGCGGTAATCCGTGGTCGCAACCACGTTGCTGGCGGCACCGAAGTGTTCGTCGAAGACGCTCCGGCAGCGGTAGTTGAAGGCTGAGTAACTAGCGCTTAGCGTTTACTCAGTACGCAAAAAGGGGGCTTGGCCCCCTTTTTGCCACCTCGAAAATCATCTGTAGGAAATGCCCGTGGCGGTTTTTGTCATGCGGCGGTTGCCAGGTGTTCTCGGGGCAAGAATTTGAACGCCCGTTCGCTCGGGTGGAATGGTTGAAAACCTATCCAAGAGGATTTTGAAAATGGCAGAGATTACTGCAGCGTTGGTCAAAGAACTGCGTGAGCGTACTGGCGAAGGCATGATGGATTGCAAAAAAGCCTTGACCAAGGCTGACGGCGACATCGAAAAAGCCATCGATGACATGCGTGCATCGGGCGCCATCAAGGCTGCCAAGAAAGCAGGCAATATTGCTGCTGAAGGCGCAATCAGCATCAAGGAAGACGGCAAGGCTGCCGTGATCATCGAAGTCAACTCGCAAACCGACTTCCTGGCTCTGCAAGACGACTTCAAGAACTTCGTCGCTGCCAGCGTTGAAAAAGCGTTCGCTGACAAACTGACCGACGCAGCTCCGCTGATCGCCGCTCAAGAGCCGGCTCGTGAAGCACTGGTTGGCAAAGTAGGCGAGAACGTCAACATCCGTCGTCTGGCGCGTATCGAAGCTGACGTTGTAGGTTCTTACCTGCACGGCAACAAGATTGGCGTAGTCGTGGCACTGAAAGGCGGCAACGTTGAGCTGGCCAAAGACATCGCTATGCACGTAGCGGCCAGCAACCCTGAGTTCCTGCTGCCATCGCAGGTTTCCGCTGAAGCCATCGAACGCGAAAAAGGCGTTTTCATGAGCCTCAACGAAGACAAGATCAAAGGCAAGCCTGCTGAAATCGTCGAGAAAATGGTTGCTGGTCGTATCAGCAAGTTCCTCGCCGAAGCCAGCCTGGTCAACCAGGCGTTCGTCAAGAACCCTGAAGTGACCGTTGGCGATCTGGCCAAGAAAGGCGGCGCTGAAATCGTTTCCTTCACCCGCTTCCAGGTAGGCGAAGGCATCGAGAAGCCGGTCGACAACTTCGCTGAAGAAGTTGCTGCCCAGCTGGCTGCCAGCAAGAAGTAAGACGGTTTTCAACTGTCGCCCAGAAGAGGCTGCCCGCTCACGCGCGCAGCCTCTTTTCAAATGGGGTGATCAATTTGATTGGTTTCCCTTCGGAACTGGCTTACAACGCCGTGTTCCGATTGCGCTGTGATAGCGTCAAGCTAGAGTGAACGCTGGCTGAAAACAGCTGGCAAAGAATTTTTAAAAATACGCCGCAGGAGAGATTCGCAATGGCTCAGCAGGGCAGTGGTTATCAGGCTCGCTATAAACGCATTCTACTCAAGCTTAGCGGCGAGGCCCTGATGGGCTCGGAAGAATTCGGGATTGATCCGAAGGTGCTGGACCGCATGGCGCTGGAAGTCGGCCAGTTGGTCGGTATCGGCGTTCAAGTCGGTCTGGTGATCGGTGGTGGCAACCTGTTCCGTGGCGCCGCGCTGAGTGCCGCCGGGATGGATCGGGTGACAGGCGACCACATGGGCATGCTGGCCACTGTGATGAACGCTCTGGCCATGCGTGACGCGCTGGAACGTGCGAATATCTCGGCCATTGTGATGTCGGCTATTTCCATGGTGGGTGTGACCGATCACTATGATCGTCGAAAAGCCATGCGTCACCTGAACGCCAAGGACGTGGTGATCTTCGCGGCCGGTACCGGCAACCCGTTTTTCACCACCGATTCGGCAGCCTGCCTGCGGGGCATCGAGATCAATGCCGACGTGGTGTTGAAGGCAACCAAGGTTGATGGCGTCTATACCGCTGACCCATTCAAAGACCCGCATGCCGAGAAGTTCGATCATCTGACTTACGATGAAGTGCTGGATCGCAAGCTGGGCGTGATGGATCTGACGGCCATTTGCCTGTGCCGTGACCACAAGATGCCGTTGCGCGTATTTAACATGAACAAGCCCGGCGCCCTGCTGAATATCGTGCATGGCGGCGCAGAAGGGACCCTGATCGAGGAAGGCGAAAAATGATCAACGAAATCAAGAAAGACGCGCAAGAGCGCATGCAAAAATCCCTGGAATCGCTGCATCACGCATTCAGCCGGATTCGTACCGGCCAGGCTCACCCAAGCATCCTGGGTGGCGTGATGGTGCCTTACTACGGTTCCGATACCCCGCTGAACCAGGTGGCCAACGTCACCGTCAAGGATTCGCGGACCCTGCAAGTCGTGGCATTCGAGCGCAACATGCTGCAAGCGGTCGACAAGGCGATCCAGAGCGCTGGCCTGGGCTTCAACCCGACCAACCTGGGTGAGTTACTGCTGATCTCGATGCCTGCCCTGACCGAAGAAACCCGCAAGGGCTTCACCAAGCAGGCGCGTGAAGCGGCGGAAGACGGCCGTGTAGCGGTGCGCAACATTCGTCGCGATGCCTTGAGCCAGTTGAAAGACCTGGTCAAGGAGAAAGAAATCAGCGAAGACGAAGAGCGCCGTGCGGCAGACGACATCCAGAAACTGACTGACAAGTTTGTGGCGGAGATCGAGGCGGCCGTGAAGCAAAAAGAAGCGGACCTGATGGCCGTATAAGGGTCGCGTTTACATGGAAAAGACCAAGCAGGCTGTACTGTCTTCGGTGCCACGTCATGTGGCGATCATCATGGATGGTAATAATCGCTGGGCGAAAAAGCGCTTTATGCCGGGTGTTGCCGGGCATAAAGCGGGCGTTGATGCTGTTCGTGCGGTCATTGAAGTGTGTGCCGAGGCCAAGGTCGAAGTATTGACCCTGTTTGCCTTTTCCAGTGAGAACTGGCAACGCCCGGCCGACGAAGTCAGTGCCTTGATGGATCTGTTTTTCAAGGCGTTGCGTCGCGAGGCCAAGCGCCTCAACGACAACAACATCAGTCTGCGCATTATCGGTGACCGCTCGCGCTTCCATCCGGAGTTGCAGGCGGCCATGCGTGAGGCTGAGGCGCTGACGGCGGGCAGCAATCGTTTTGTCCTGCAGATCGCTGCCAACTATGGCGGCCAGTGGGATATTGCCCAGGCTGCCCAACGCCTGGCGCGCGAGGTTCAGGCCGGGCATCTGCGCCCCGAAGACATCACGCCCGAATTATTGCAAACCTGTCTGGCGACGGGCGATCTGCCCCTGCCGGACTTGTGCATCCGTACGGGCGGTGAACACCGCATCAGTAATTTCCTGTTGTGGCAGTTGGCGTACGCCGAACTGTATTTCTCCGACCTGTTCTGGCCGGACTTCAAACACGATGCCATGCGTACTGCGCTGGCCGATTACGCTTCTCGCCAGCGCCGCTTCGGTAAAACGAGCGAACAGGTCGAAGCGGGAGCCCGGGCTTAATGCTTAAACAACGAATCATTACCGCGCTAATCCTGTTGCCGATCGCCTTATGCGGGTTTTTCCTGCTGGAAGGCACCGGTTTTGCGTTGTTTATTGGATTGGTGGTGACCCTGGCTGCCTGGGAATGGGCTCGGCTGGCAGGTTTTACTGCCCAGCCGGTCCGGGTTGCCTACGCGGCCATGGTCGCGCTGCTGCTGTTTTTCATGCATGTGCTGCCCGGGCTCGCGCCGTGGGTGCTGGCTGCAGCGGTGATCTGGTGGTCGCTGGCAACCTTCCTGGTGCTGACTTATCCGCGCACCAGTGAGCGATGGGCCAGTGCGGCGAGCAAGTTGGTGATTGGTCTGTTGATCCTGTTGCCGGCCTGGCAAGGGCTGGTCCTGATCAAGCAGCAGCCCTTGGGCAACTGGCTGATCATGGCGGTGATGGTGCTGGTCTGGGGCGCGGACATCGGTGCCTATTTTTCCGGTAGGGCCTTCGGCAAGCGCAAGCTGGCGCCGAGGGTCAGTCCGGGCAAGAGCTGGGAAGGGGTGTACGGTGGGTTGGCGGCGAGCTTACTGATCACTGCCGTCGTCGGCCTTGCCCGTGACTGGAGCGCTGCGCAGATGCTGATGGGCTTGATCGGCGCGGCGATTGTCGTGCTGATTTCGGTGGTCGGTGACCTGACCGAAAGCATGTTCAAGCGTCAGTCAGGGATCAAGGACAGCAGCAACCTGCTGCCGGGCCATGGCGGTGTGCTGGATCGCATCGATAGCCTGACCGCGGCCATTCCGGTATTTGCCGTCCTGTTGTGGATGGCTGCGCCGTGAATCGCCCACAGCAGATTACCGTGCTGGGCGCGACCGGCTCGATCGGCCTGAGCACCCTCGATGTCATTGCCCGGCATCCCGAGCGTTATCAGGTTTTCGCCTTGAGCGGTTTCAGTCGGCTGATCGAGTTGCTCGCCTTGTGCGTGCGCCATACGCCGCGCTTCGCGGTCGTTCCTGAGGTCGGCGTTGCACGCAGGCTGCAGGACGATCTGCGGGCGGCGGGTCTGCAAACCCGGGTTCTGGTGGGGGAGGAGGGGTTGTGCCAGGTCGCGGCCGATCCTCAAGTCGATGCGGTGATGGCGGCAATCGTCGGGGCGGCGGGTTTGCGTCCGACCCTGGCGGCGGTCGAAGCCGGCAAGAAGATTCTGCTGGCCAACAAGGAGGCGCTGGTGATGTCCGGCGCCTTGTTCATGCAGGCGGTGCGCAAGAGTGGTTCGGTGCTGTTGCCGATCGATAGCGAGCACAACGCGATTTTTCAGTGCATGCCCAACGATTTTGCTCGCGGGCTTGGGGCTGTCGGGGTCCGTCGGATCCTGCTGACCGCCTCGGGTGGCCCGTTTCGGCAAACGCCGCTGGCCGAGCTTGAGCATGTGACTCCCGAGCAGGCCTGCGCCCATCCCAACTGGTCGATGGGTCGCAAGATCTCGGTGGATTCGGCGAGCATGATGAACAAAGGCCTCGAGTTGATCGAGGCTTGCTGGCTGTTCGATGCCAGGCCGGATCAGGTCGAAGTGGTGATTCATCCGCAGAGCGTGATTCATTCGCTGGTGGACTACGTCGACGGTTCGGTACTGGCGCAATTGGGCAATCCGGATATGCGCACGCCGATCGCCAACGCCCTGGCCTGGCCCGAGCGAATCGATTCCGGTGTGGCGCCTCTTGATCTGTTCTCGATCGCGCGCCTGGACTTTCAGGCCCCGGATGAGCAGCGTTTTCCTTGTCTGCGGCTCGCCCGCCAGGCGGCGGAGGCAGGTAACAGCGCGCCGGCCATGTTGAATGCAGCAAATGAAGTGGCGGTCGCAGCCTTTCTCGAACGGCGCATCCGCTACCCGGAGATCGCGAGTATCATCGAGGAAGTATTGAACATCGAGCCTGTGGTCGCCGTCGAAGAACTCGACGCGGTGTTCTCGGCGGACGCCAAAGCCCGCGCCCTGACCGAGCAATGGTTGAGTCGCCACGGGCGATAGACGTTGCAGCGGGTCCGAGCGTATCGGCACTGGATAGGAATGCGGAGTAAGTAGATGAGCGCGCTCTATATGATTGTCGGCACCCTGGTTGCTCTGGGCGTGCTGGTCACCTTCCACGAATTCGGCCACTTTTGGGTGGCGCGCCGTTGCGGCGTCAAGGTTCTGCGCTTCTCTGTGGGTTTTGGTATGCCACTGCTGCGCTGGCATGATCGTCGCGGCACGGAGTTCGTGATTGCTGCCATTCCCTTGGGTGGCTACGTGAAAATGCTCGACGAGCGCGAAGGCGATGTGCCGGTCGATCAACTCGATCAATCCTTCAATCGCAAATCGGTTCGCCAGCGTATCGCTATAGTCGCGGCCGGTCCGATAGCCAACTTCTTGCTGGCCCTGGTGTTTTTCTGGGTCTTGGCCATGCTCGGCAGCGAGCAGGTGCGGCCGGTCATTGGTAACGTTGAAATCGGCAGTATTGCCGCCAAGGCCGGATTGAGTCCGGGCCAGGAAATCGTCGCGATCGATGGTGAACCAACTACGGGTTGGGCCGCGGTGAATCTGCAACTGGTACGCCGGTTGGGCGAAAGTGGTTCCCTGCAGGTGTTGGTGCGTGAAGAAGGTTCGACCGCCGACTCAGCACGCGAGCTGGTGTTGGACAAGTGGCTCAAAGGTGCTGACGAGCCCGATCCGATTCACTCCCTGGGGATTCGTCCGTGGCGTCCGGCCTTGCCGCCGGTGCTGGCTGAGCTGGATCCGAACGGGCCGGCCCAGGCTGCCGGGCTGAAAACCGGTGACCGTCTGTTGGCACTCGATGGCCAGGCGTTGAGCGATTGGCAGCAAGTGGTTGATCAGGTCCGTATACGTCCTGAAACCAAAATTGTGCTGCGGGTCGAGCGTGGCGGTGCTCAAATCGACGTCCCTGTTACTTTGGCTGCCAAGGGCAAGGCGAAAGTCGCCACCGGATATCTCGGCGCAGGGGTAAAAGCTGTCGATTGGCCACCGTCCATGATCCGCGAGGTCAGTTACGGTCCTCTGGAGGCGATTGGCGAGGGGGCTCGACGCACCTGGACCATGAGTGTCCTGACTCTTGATTCACTAAAGAAAATGTTGTTCGGTGAGCTCTCGGTAAAAAACTTGAGTGGACCGATAACCATTGCTAAAGTGGCGGGCGCTTCTGCCCAGTCGGGCGTCGCTGATTTCCTGAATTTCCTGGCTTATCTGAGTATTAGCCTGGGCGTTCTGAATTTGTTGCCCATTCCTGTACTGGATGGGGGGCATTTGTTGTTTTATCTGATTGAGTGGGCGCGTGGTCGTCCCTTGTCGGATCGGGTGCAGGGTTGGGGGATACAGATCGGTATCAGTTTGGTGGTCGGGGTGATGTTGCTTGCTCTGGTCAACGATCTGGGTCGACTGTAACGCTTTCGCTGAATTGCGAATCTGCCGCATTTTGCGGCAGTTTGTTTATTGCCAGTTGGAATAAGAAAGGACTTCATGAAACGTCTGCTGCTAACTGCGGTTCTCTCCGTATTGATGATCGCCGAAGTTCACGCTGAGTCCTTCACTATCTCCGATATTCGGGTCAATGGCCTCCAGCGGGTCTCCGCGGGTAGCGTCTTTGGTGCCTTGCCGCTAAACGTCGGCGAGCAGGCGGACGATCGTCGCCTGGTGGAATCCACTCGTGCGTTGTTCAAAACCGGTTTCTTTCAAGATATCCAGCTGGGCCGCGAAGGCAATGTCCTGGTCATCACAGTAGTCGAGCGACCCTCTGTCGCCAGTATCGAGATCGATGGTAACAAGGCGATCTCCACTGAAGACCTGATGAAGGGCCTCAAACAATCCGGTCTGTCCGAAGGCGAAATCTTCCAGCGTGCGACCCTTGAAGGGGTGCGTAACGAGCTGCAGCGTCAATATGTCGCTCAAGGTCGCTACTCGGCGACGGTCGACACTGAAGTGATACCGCAGCCGCGCAACCGTGTTGGCTTGAAGGTCAACATCAACGAAGGCACGGTCGCTGCCATCCAGCACATCAACGTGGTGGGTAACACGGTCTTCCCCGATGAAGACCTGATCGACCTGTTCGAGCTCAAGACCAGCAACTGGCTGTCGTTCTTCAAGAATGATGACAAATATGCCCGTGAAAAACTCTCCGGTGACCTGGAGCGCTTGCGTTCCTATTACCTGGATCGCGGCTATATCAACATGGATATCGCTTCGACCCAGGTCTCGATCACCCCGGACAAGAAGCACGTCTACATCACGGTCAACGTCAACGAAGGCGACAAGTACAGCGTTCGTGACGTCAAGCTGAGCGGTGACTTGAAAGTGCCTGAAGACCAGGTCAAGTCGTTGCTGCTGGTGCAGAAGGGCCAGGTGTTCTCGCGCAAGCTGATGACCACTACCTCTGAGCTGATCACCCGTCGTCTGGGTAACGAAGGCTACACCTTCGCCAACGTCAACGGCGTGCCGCAGCCCCATGAGGAAGACCACACGGTCGATATCACTTTCGTGGTTGACCCGGGCAAGCGTGCCTACGTGAACCGTATCAACTTCCGTGGCAACACCAAGTCGGAAGACGAAGTGCTGCGTCGGGAAATGCGTCAGATGGAAGGCGGTTGGGCTTCGACCTACCTGATCGACCAGTCGAAAACCCGTCTGGAACGTCTGGGCTTCTTCAAGGAAGTCAACGTCGAGACACCGGCAGTGCCAGGCACCGACGACCAGGTCGACGTCAACTACAGCGTCGAAGAACAGGCTTCCGGTTCGATTACCGCCAGCGTCGGTTTCGCCCAGAGCGCCGGCTTGATCCTCGGTGGTTCGATCACCCAGAACAACTTCCTGGGTACCGGTAACAAGGTCAGCGTCGGCTTGACTCGCAGCGAATACCAGACCCGCTATAACTTCGGTTATGTCGACCCGTACTGGACGGCGGATGGTGTCAGCCTGGGTTACAACGCCTTCTATCGCACCACTGACTACGAGGAACTCGATGTCGATGTTGCTACCTATGCGGTAGACAGCCTGGGTGCGGGCGTCAGCGTCGGTTACCCGATCAGCGAGACCTCGCGCCTGACCTTCGGCCTGTCGGCGCAACAAGATGAGATCAAGACCGGTCGCTACACCGTTGACGAAATTTTCGACTTCGTCAGCCAGGAAGGCGACAAGTATTTGAACTTCAAGGCTTCGGCCGGTTGGTCCGAGTCGACCCTGAACAAGGGCGTGCTGCCCACCCGTGGTCACTCGCAGAGCCTGGTGCTGGAAAGCACGACGCCTGGCAGCGATCTGTCGTTCTTCAAGCTCGACTACCGCGGTCAGGTATTCCAGCCGTTGACTGACAACTACACCATGCGCCTGCACACACAGCTGGGTTATGGTGATGGTTATGGTTCGACCGATGGTCTGCCGTTCTACGAGAACTATTACGCCGGTGGTTTCAACTCGGTTCGTGGCTTCAAGGACAACACCCTGGGTCCGCGTAGTACGCCTAGTCTGGGTACGAACCCAGGTACCCTCAGAGACCCGGATCAGGACCCGCTGCCGTTCGGTGGTAACGTATTGATTCAAGGTGGCGTTGAACTCCTGTTCCCTCTGCCATTCGTGAAAGATCAACGCTCATTGCGGACCTCCCTGTTCTGGGACGTGGGTAACGTGTTCGACAGCAATTGCAGTTCGAGCAAGGTATCTGCTTCCGGTAAGAAGGTTGAATGCAATGACATCGGTCTTGACGGTCTGGCCAGCTCCGTCGGTGTCGGGGTGACCTGGATTACCGCGCTGGGCCCGTTAAGCTTTGCTTTGGCGATGCCGATCAAGGAACCGGATGACGCTGAGACCCAAGTGTTCCAATTTTCCCTCGGCCAGACTTTCTAATAGTCTGACCCAAGATAACGACAATGGATTTTGTAGGAGTGCATCGTGCGTAAGTTGACTCAATTGGTTCTCCTGGCGACTGTCCTGGTAGCGACCCCGGTATTTGCCGACATGAAAATCGCAGTGCTGAACTATCAAATGGCACTGCTGGAATCCAATGCGGCGAAAAAATACGCCGTGGATGCCGAGAAGAAATTCGGCCCGCAGCTGAGCAAGCTGAAAAGCCTGGAAAGCAGCGCCAAAGGCATCCAGGATCGTCTGGTCAGTGGTGGCGACAAGATGGCTCAGGGCGAGCGTGAGCGCCTTGAGCTTGAGTTCAAGCAAAAGGCTCGTGACTTCCAGTTCCAGTCCAAGGAACTGAACGAAGCCAAAGCTGTTGCCGACCGTGAAATGCTGAAGCAGCTCAAGCCGAAACTGGACAGCGCTGTGGAAGAAGTCATCAAGAAAGGTGCATTTGACCTGGTCTTCGAGCGTGGCGCAGTGATTGATGTCAAGCCTCAGTACGACATCACGCGCCAGGTTATCGAGCGCATGAATCAGCTGAAGTAAACCATGGCCGCGACTATGAAGCTCGGCCAGTTGGCCGAGTTCCTCGGCGCCACGTTACGTGGCGACCCGGAGAAGGAAATTACTGGGCTAGCCACTTTGCAGGAGGCTGGCCCAGCTCAGTTGAGTTTTCTGGCAAACCCCCAATACCGCAAATACCTGACCGGCAGCCGGGCCGCAGCCGTGATGCTGAAGGCCGCTGACGCTGAAGATTTTGTCGGTGATGCACTGGTGGTGGCCGACCCGTACCTTGCCTACGCGCGGATTTCCCACCTGTTCGACCCCAAGCCCAAGGCCAGTGCCGGCATTCATCCGACGGCAGTCGTGGCCGAGGACGCGGTGATCGATCCGGCGGCGAGCATCGGTGCCTTTGCGGTGATTGAAAGCGCTGCACGGATTGGCGCTGGCGTTGCGGTCGGAGCCCACTGTTTTGTCGGAGCCCGTTGTGAAATCGGCGAAGACGGCTGGCTGGCTCCGCGGGTAACGCTGTACCACGACGTGCGAATCGGCAAACGAGTGGTCATTCAGTCCGGCGCGGTGCTCGGCGGTGAAGGCTTCGGCTTTGCCAACGAGAAAGGCGTCTGGCAGAAAATTGCCCAGATCGGTGGTGTATTGATCGGTGACGATGTGGAGATTGGCGTGAATACCGCCATCGACCGCGGTGCGTTGGCCGATACCGTGATTGGCAATGGGGTGAAACTCGATAACCAGATTCAGATCGCTCACAACGTTCAGGTCGGTGATCACACCGCCATGGCGGCGTGCGTGGGGATTTCCGGCAGCACCAAAATCGGCAAGCACTGCATGCTCGCCGGTGGCGTAGGGCTGGTTGGGCACATCGAAATTTGCGACAACGTGTTCCTGACCGGGATGACCATGGTCACCCACTCGATCACCGAGCCGGGCTCCTATTCATCCGGTACAGCAATGCAACCGGCTGCCGAATGGCGCAAAAGCGCGGCACGCATCCGTCAGCTCGACGACATCGCGCGACGTCTGCGACAACTGGAAAAGCGTGTAGGGGACGTGACCCCTGGCGGTAATGCTTCATCAGATGGCTGATACCATTTCCATATCAAGTGTGCACAGCCGCTAGACTGCCTCCTTGATTTGCTAGAGGAGTGCGCGTCAAACGCGCACTCCCAATCTTTACTACAGGCTTCCCCCCGAAATGATGGACATCAACGAGATTCGCGAATACCTGCCCCACCGTTATCCGTTCCTGCTGGTGGATCGTGTAGCGGAGCTGAATGTTGAGGCCAAGTACATTCGTGCCTACAAGAATGTCAGCATCAACGAACCTTTCTTCAATGGTCACTTCCCGGCGCATCCGATCATGCCGGGCGTGCTGATCATCGAAGCGATGGCTCAGGCTGCCGGAATCCTTGGTTTCAAGATGCTGGATGTGAAGCCTGCCGATGGCACCCTTTACTACTTCGTCGGTTCCGACAAGCTGCGCTTCCGCCAGCCGGTAACGCCAGGTGACCAGCTCATACTCGAAGCCACATTCTTGAGCTGCAAGCGTCAGATCTGGAAGTTCGAATGCCGGGCTTCGGTCGACGGCAAGCCAGTCTGCTCTGCTGAAATCATCTGCGCGGAACGCAAACTATGAGTTTGATTGACCCTCGCGCAATCATCGATCCGACGGCCGTTCTGGCCGACGACGTCGAGGTCGGCCCTTGGTCGATCGTCGGCGCTGGTGTGGAAATCGGCGAGGGTACAGTGATCGGGCCGCATGTGATTCTCAAGGGCCCGACCCGAATCGGTAAGCACAACCGCATCTACCAGTTTTCCTCGGTAGGTGAGGACACGCCCGATCTGAAATACAAAGGCGAAGAAACCCGTCTGGTGATTGGTGACCATAACGTCATTCGCGAAGGCGTGACGATTCACCGTGGGACCATCCAGGATCGTGCCGAAACGACCCTGGGCGATCACAATCTGATCATGGCCTATGCCCACATCGGTCACGACAGCGTCATCGGCAACCACTGCATTCTGGTCAACAACACTGCGTTGGCTGGCCATGTGCACGTTCAAGACTGGGCAATCCTCTCCGGTTTTACCCTGGTTCACCAATACTGCCATATCGGCGCCCACAGCTTTTCCGGCATGGGTACCGCCATCGGCAAGGATGTCCCGGCTTACGTCACAGTATTCGGCAACCCTGCCGAGGCCCGCAGCATGAACTTCGAAGGCATGCGCCGGCGTGGTTTCAGCGAAGACGCTATCCATGCCCTGCGTCGTGCCTACAAGGTGGTTTACCGCCAGGGGCTGACTGTCGATCAGGCGTTGGCTGAGCTGGCTGAGTCGTCTGTACAGTTTCCCGAAGTCGCAGTGTTCCGTGATTCGATCCAGTCTTCGACTCGCGGCATTACTCGTTAGTCATGGCCACTTTGCGTGTTGCACTGGTGGCTGGCGAGGCTTCCGGCGATATTCTCGGCGCGGGGTTGATGCGCTCGCTCAAAGCCCGGCATCCCTCTGTTGAATTCATTGGAGTCGGCGGCCCGCTGATGCAAGCCGAAGGCTTGACCTCCTATTTTCCGATGGAGCGCCTGGCCGTCATGGGGCTGGTCGAGGTTCTGGGGCGTTTACGCGAGCTGCTGGCTCGGCGCAAAAAGCTGATCAAGACACTGATCGCCGAAAAGCCGGATGTATTCATCGGTATCGATGCACCGGACTTCACCCTCAATATTGAACTCAAACTGCGTCAGGCCGGGATCAAGACCGTACATTACGTCAGCCCGTCAGTCTGGGCCTGGCGTCAGAAACGCGTGCTGAAGATCCGCGAAGGCTGCGATCTGATGCTGACGCTGTTTCCGTTCGAGGCGAAATTCTACGAAGAGCAGGGCGTGCCGGTGCGTTTTGTCGGGCACTCCCTGGCCGATGCGATCCCGCTGCAAGCGGATCGTGCCGCGGCTCGTGCCGAACTCGGATTACCCGCCGGCCCACTGGTGGCATTGATGCCAGGGAGTCGTGGTGGGGAAGTCGGCCGGCTCGGTGGGCTGTTTCTCGATGCCGCCGAGCGCCTGCGAGCCTTGCGTCCGGGCGTGCGGTTTGTCATGCCCTGCGCCAGTCCCGAGCGCCGCGCGCAGCTCGAAGAGTTGCTGGCCGGCCGCGACTTGCCGCTGACCCTGCTCGACGGCCGCTCCCACCAGGCACTTGCCGCCTGCGACGCAGTTCTGATTGCCTCTGGCACCGCGACCCTGGAAGCCCTGCTGTACAAGCGGCCGATGGTGGTTGCTTATCGCCTCGCGCCGCTGACGTTCTGGATTCTCAAACGCATGGTCAAAAGCCCCTACATCTCATTGCCCAACTTGCTGGCACAGCGTCTGCTGGTGCCCGAGTTGTTGCAGGACGATGCAACTGCCGAGGCCCTGGCGCTGACGTTATCGCCGTTGATCGAAGACGGAGAAGAGCAAACCAGAGGCTTCGACCAGATCCACCGGACATTGCGTCGCGATGCCTCGAATCAGGCCGCTGAGGCGGTACTGAAGCTGGTCGGCACACTACAATGAGTAAGATAAAGATGCAGATGGGGTTGGATTTTACCTTGGTCGCCGACGCTGAAGATCTGGTTGCAGGTGTCGATGAGGTCGGTCGCGGCCCGTTGTGCGGTGCCGTGGTGACAGCAGCGGTAATTCTTGATCCGCGCCGGCCGATTCTCGGCCTCAACGACTCGAAGAAGCTCACTGAAGCCCGCCGCGAGAAGCTTTACGACGAAATCTGCGAAAAAGCCCTGAGCTGGTGTATCGCTCGCGCCGAAGTCGAGGAAATCGACGAGCTGAACATTCTGCATGCCACCATGCTGGCCATGCAGCGCGCTGTGGAAGGGCTGAGCATCACGCCGAAACTGGCGATGATCGATGGCAATCGTTGCCCGAAGCTGGCGATGCGTGCTGAAGCGGTCATTCAGGGTGATGGCAAGGTGCCGGCAATCGCCGCGGCTTCGATCCTGGCCAAAGTCAGCCGTGACCGTGAAATGGCGGCTTTCGAATTGATTTACCCGGGTTACGGTATCGGCGGGCACAAGGGCTATCCGACTCCGGTACACCTGGAGGCCTTGGCCCGCCTGGGCCCGACGCCGATTCATCGACGCTCTTTCGCTCCGGTGCGGTTGGCTTATGAGGCCCTCGAAGGTTTGATCAAGGTTTAGTCAACAGGCTGATGTTTTGCTCAGGGCCCGGTACAATCCGGCTGCTTTAAAGCGTAACGAGCGCAGGTAAGACAAGGCGAACAGAGGCGAGAAAGCGGAGTTGACAGCTGTCAATGAGCATTTCGAGCCTCTGTTCAACGCAGTATTACCAAGCGGAGTAGCTTTAAAGTGCCGGATTTCCGGGCCTTGTCGTTTTCGAATTCACACAGGATCACTATGCCGGCTTCATTCGTTCATCTACGCCTGCACACTGAATACTCCCTGGTCGACGGTCTGGTGCGGATCAAACCGCTGGTCAAGACCCTGGTCGGCATGAACATGCCTGCCGTGGCGGTCACTGACCAGAACAACATGTGTTCGCTGGTCAAGTTCTACAAGGCGGCCATGGGTGCCGGGATCAAGCCGATCTGTGGTGCCGACCTGTGGTTGTCGAACAAGGATCCTGAAAACTCGCTGAGCCGTATCAGCCTGCTGGCCATGAACGGGGTCGGCTATCGCAACCTCACCGAATTGATCTCCCGCGGCTTTATCGACGGTCAGCGCAATGGCTCGATCATCATTGAGCGCGAGTGGGTGGCCGAGGCCAGCGAAGGCTTGATCATGCTGTCGGCGGCGAAGGAGGGCGAAATCGGTATCGCCCTGCTTGGCGGCAATCCGCAGGAAGCCGAAACCCTGGCGCGTGACTGGATGGCGGTATTCCCGGATCGTTTCTATCTGGAGGTGCAGCGCACCAACCGCCCGAACGACGAAGAGCATCTGCACGCGGCCGTGGCCCTGGCCGAAAAGCTCGGCGCACCATTGGTCGCGACCAACGACGTGCGCTTCATCAAGCAGCAAGATTTCGAAGCCCACGAAACCCGCGTCTGCATCGGCGAAGGTCGCGCCCTCGACGATCCGCGGCGATCGAAGAACTACAGCGATCAGCAGTACCTCAAAAGCGCAGAGGAAATGGCCGAGTTGTTCAGCGACTTGCCCGAGGCGCTGGAAAACTCCGTCGAGATTGCCAAGCGCTGCAACATCGAAGTGAAGCTCGGCAAGCACTTTCTGCCCAACTTCCCGATTCCCGATGGCATGACCATCGATGAATACTTTCGCAAAGTGTCATTCGATGGCCTCGAGGATCGCCTGAGCGTCCTGCTGCCCAAGGACACTACCGAGGACTACGAAGCCAAGCGTCAGGTCTATGTCGACCGGCTGAATTTCGAGCTGGATATCATCATCCAGATGGGCTTCCCCGGTTACTTCCTGATCGTTATGGACTTTATCCAGTGGGCCAAGAACAACGGCGTGCCGGTAGGTCCTGGCCGTGGGTCGGGTGCCGGGTCGCTGGTCGCCTACGTCCAGAAGATCACCGACCTCGATCCGTTGGAATACGATCTGCTGTTCGAACGTTTCCTTAACCCGGAACGGGTCTCCATGCCCGACTTCGACGTCGACTTCTGCATGGACGGTCGCGATCGAGTGATCGATTACGTGGCCGATAAATACGGTCGCAACGCCGTGAGTCAGATCATCACCTTCGGGTCGATGGCGGCGAAAGCGGTGATCCGTGACGTTGCGCGGGTGCAAGGCAAGTCCTACGGCCTGGCGGATCGACTGTCGAAGATGATTCCCTTCGAAGTCGGCATGACCCTGGAAAAAGCCTACGAGCAGGAAGAGATCCTGCGGGACTTCATCAAGGTCGATGAAGAAGCCGCGGAAATCTGGGAGATGGCCCGCAAGCTTGAAGGCGTTGTGCGTAACGTCGGTAAGCATGCCGGTGGCGTGGTTATCGCACCGACCAAGCTCACCGATTTCTCGCCGATCTATTGCGATGAAGCAGGCGACGGTCTGGTAACCCAGTTCGACAAGGACGACGTCGAGGCTGCCGGTCTGGTGAAGTTCGACTTCCTCGGCCTGCGGACCCTGACGGTCATCGACTGGGCGTTGAAGACCATCAACCGCGACCGTGCCAAGGTCGACCAACCGCCGCTGGACATCGCTTTTATCCCGCTGGACGATAAACCGACTTACCAATTGCTGCAGAAAGCCGAAACCACGGCGGTGTTCCAGCTCGAGTCCCGGGGCATGAAGGAGCTGATCAAGAAGCTCAAGCCCGACTGCCTGGAAGACTTGATCGCACTGGTGGCGCTGTTCCGTCCGGGCCCGCTGCAATCGGGCATGGTGGACGACTTCATCAACCGCAAGCACGGTCGCGCCGAGCTTGCGTACCCGCACATCGACTATCAGTACGACGGCTTGAAGCCGGTATTGGCGCCTACCTACGGCATCATCCTGTATCAGGAACAGGTGATGCAGATCGCCCAGGTCATGGCCGGTTACACCCTCGGCGGCGCGGACATGTTGCGCCGAGCCATGGGTAAGAAAAAACCCGAAGAAATGGCCAAGCAGCGCGGCGGTTTCATTGAAGGTTGCGCCACCAACAATATCGACGCCGACCTGGCCGGTAACATTTTCGACCTGGTAGAGAAATTCGCCGGTTACGGCTTCAACAAATCCCACTCCGCCGCTTATGGCCTGGTTTCTTACCAAACCGCGTGGCTGAAAACGCACTACCCGGCGCCATTCATGGCGGCGGTGCTGTCGGCGGATATGCACAACACCGACAAGGTCGTGACCTTGATCGAAGAAATTCGCACCATGAAGCTGCGCCTCGACGCGCCGGATGTGAATACTTCGGAGTTCAAGTTCACGGTGAATGACGAAGGCCGAATTATTTACGGCCTCGGCGCGATCAAAGGTGTGGGCGAAGGTCCGGTGGAAGCCATCACCGAGGCGCGTCAGGAAGGTCCGTTCAAGGATCTGTTCGATTTCTGCGCCCGTGTCGATCTCAAGCGTATCAACAAGCGCACCCTGGACGGTTTGATCCGCAGCGGTGCGCTGGATCGTCTGGGGCCTTACTTCCATGACGAGCAGAAAGCCTATCAGGCCAATATCGACCGCAACCGGGCGGTCTTGCTGAACGCCATGGAAGGGGCGATCAAGGCGGCCGAACAAACCGCGCGTACCCACGACAGCGGTCATGTCGACCTGTTTGGCGGTCTGTTCGTCGAAGAAGACGCCGATGTCTACGCCAATCACCGCAAGGCCAAGGAGCTGACCCTCAAGGAGCGTCTGAAAGGGGAGAAAGATACCCTCGGTCTGTACTTGACCGGTCACCCGATCGACGAATATGAAGGAGAAATTCGCCGCTTCGCCCGTCAGCGCATCATCGACCTTAAACCGGCCCGGGATACCCAGACGGTCGCGGGGATGATCATCGCCCTGCGGGTGATGAAGAATAAAAAGGGCGACAAGATGGGCTTCATTACCCTCGATGACCGCTCGGCGCGGATCGAGGCGTCGCTGTTTGCCGAAGCGTTTCACTCGGCACAGTCGCTGTTGCAGACCGATGCGATGGTGGTGGTCGAAGGTGAAGTCAGCAATGACGACTTCTCCGGTGGCCTGCGCCTGCGGGTCAAGCGGGTGATGAGCATGGAAGACGCTCGCACCAATCTGGCCGAGAGCCTGCGCCTGAAGGTCCATTCCGAGGCCTTGAAAGGTGATCGGCTGCGTTGGCTGGGTGAGTTGTTCAAGCGTCATCGCGGAGCCTGCCCGATTACCATGGAGTACACCGGCCAGGACGCCAAGGCCTTGCTGCAGTTTGGCGAGACCTGGCGAATTGACCCGGCAGACAGCTTGATTCAAGCCCTGCGTGACCAGTTCGGGCGAGACAACGTCTTCCTCCAATACCGTTGACGGTCAGGTGTCATTTCTCTCTATATAAATGCGTGCCTGATCTCGACCTGAATTTTTAATCTCGACCTGAACGCGCCTGTCCCTTAAGGTAGGGCGCGAATAGACAACCGGCCGGCCCAAGCTCCCTTGGACGTCGACCCAAGACGGACGCCTATGAACCCGAATTTTCTTGATTTCGAACAGCCGATCGCCGACCTGCAAGCCAAGATCGAAGAGTTGCGCTTGGTCGGTAATGACAATTCGCTGAATATCGGCGATGAAATCTCTCGTCTGCAAGACAAGAGCAGCACGCTCACCGAGGACATCTTCGGCAAGTTGACCAGCTGGCAGATCGCGCGCCTGGCGCGTCACCCGCGACGCCCGTACACCCTGGATTACATCGAGCATATCTTCACCGAGTTCGATGAGCTGCACGGCGATCGGCACTTTTCCGACGATGCCGCCATTGTGGGTGGCGTTGCTCGTCTGGACGACCAGCCGGTAATGATTATCGGTCACCAGAAAGGCCGCGAAGTGCGCGAGAAGGTTCGCCGCAACTTCGGCATGCCCCGTCCGGAAGGCTATCGCAAGGCTTGCCGCCTGATGGAAATGGCCGAGCGTTTCAAGATGCCGATCCTGACCTTCATCGACACGCCGGGCGCATACCCGGGTATTGACGCCGAAGAGCGCAACCAGAGCGAAGCGATTGCCTGGAACCTGCGGGTCATGGCCCGTCTGAAAACCCCAATCATCGCTACCGTGATCGGTGAGGGTGGTTCCGGCGGCGCACTGGCGATCGGTGTCTGCGATCAACTGAACATGCTGCAATACTCGACCTACGCGGTGATCTCGCCTGAAGGTTGCGCCTCGATTCTGTGGAAAACCGCCGAAAAGGCCCCGGATGCCGCCGAAGCCATGGGCATCACTGCCGAGCGCTTGAAAGGCCTGGGCATCGTCGACAAGGTCATCAGCGAGCCACTGGGCGGCGCGCACCGTAATCCGGCCGCTGCGGCGGCATCGATCCGTGCCGAGCTCAGCTCGCAGCTGGCGATGCTGAAGAACTTCGACAACGAAGCGCTGCTGGCCCGTCGTTACGAGCGCCTGATGAGCTACGGTCTCTGATCTACTGTGGGAGCGAGCTTGCTCGCGATGGCCATCTGACAGACAGCATTGGTGTTGAATGTAAGGCCGCTATCGCGAGCAAGCTCGCTCCCACAGGTATTGTGATTTTGCTCCAGATTTGTGGCGGTACTCTGCAATGAGTCAATTCAAGTCCGGCGGCACCGATCTTTCTACCAGTCTGCTTCAAAGACTGGCCCTCTGGCGCAACGCCCCGACCTGGCGCATCGCCTTCTCCGGCGGCCTCGACTCCACCGTTCTGCTGCACCTTCTCGCGCAACTCGCGAAAACCGAATCACTTCCGATGCTGACCGCTATCCATGTCCACCACGGCCTTCAGGCTGTGGCCGATGCGTGGCCGGAGCATTGTCAGTCGGTCTGTGATGCCTTGGGCGTGCCGCTGCAGGTGGTTCGTGTTCAGGTCCGGCCTGGTGCCAGCCTTGAGCGTGCCGCCCGGGATGCGCGTTATGACGCGTTCAAAGCGACCACCGGACCCAGTGAAGTGCTGCTGACGGCCCAGCACCGTGACGATCAGGCGGAAACCCTGTTGTTTCGGTTAATGCGCGGGGCCGGGGTGAGGGGCTTGTCGGGGATGCCGAGTGTGCGTCCATTGGGTCGGGGGCGTCTGCTGCGGCCGTTGCTTGATGTCACGCGCGCCGAGCTTGAGGCCTACGCGACCGAACATCAGTTGAGCTGGATTGAAGATCCTTCAAACCAGGACCGGCAATTCTCGCGCAATTACCTGCGGCATCAGGTGTTTCCGGTATTGACCGAGCGCTGGCCGCAAGCGGTGGCGACGATGGCCCGCAGTGCCTCGCACTTGAGCGAAGCACAGGCGTTGCTCGATGAATTGGCACAAATCGATCTGGCCCAGGCGGGCGCAATCAGTGATTTCGATTGGCTGGGGGTTCCGTCTCTGGAGCTGGCGTCCCTTGCAAAACTCTCCACCGCTCGCCAGCGCAATGCGCTGAGTCACTGGCTTACGGCGCGGACGCGGCTACCGGACAGCGATCATTGGGCGAGTTGGGAGGATTTGCGCGACGCAGCCGACGATGCACGACCGATCTGGCGTCTGGCCGACGGCGAGTTGCACCGGGCCGGCGGGCGAGTCTGGTGGCTGTCCGGCGGTTGGCTGCAGGCGGTAGAGCCGGTGCCGGGCTGGCCAGACCCGGCGACCCCTCTGCCATTGCCCGGTAACGGCCAGCTGCGCCTCAGTGGCACAATCCCTGAAGGTCCCTTGCAGGTACGCTATCGCCAGGGCGGCGAAGTCATGCAGTTGCCTGGCCGTGGTCATCGGGACCTGAAGCGCTTGCTCAACGAAAGCGGCCTGCCATTGTTCGCCCGCGGCAGATTGCCGCTGCTGTACCGCGGCGAGCAATTACTGGCCGTGGCGAACCTCCCGGGACTGGATACAAGTGCCGATGAATGCTGGCGATTGCATTGGCAGTTACCGACGAGCGATCAAGGTTTGAGCTGAAAGGGGCTTTCCGGTAGACTACGCTCCCTTCTTGATACAACTTCTGTGGATTCACCAGAATTGCAGCAGTTGCCGATTACCAAGCAGTCTTTGCTGGGCGATTCTCAAAAAATGTGTAGCGCGTACCGTATCGGTTTTCTGTACCGATCTGTTCCAACGCAGCAGTTTTTCGAAAGATGCACTGTAATTAATGCAGGTGATCGGGGGCTTCGGCCTTCCTTCGCTTTCCCCGGCGGCTCTGACCGCTTTAACGCAGACTTCTAGGGTTTTTCATGACGCGCTACATCTTCGTCACGGGCGGTGTTGTTTCTTCATTGGGGAAAGGCATTGCCTCGGCTTCATTGGCGGCCATCCTGGAGGCGCGGGGACTTAAGGTCACCATGCTCAAGCTGGACCCCTACATCAACGTCGATCCGGGCACCATGAGTCCGTTCCAGCACGGTGAAGTGTTCGTCACCCACGACGGCGCCGAAACCGACCTGGACCTGGGCCACTACGAGCGGTTCATCCGCACGACCATGACCCAGAACAACAACTTCACCACCGGCCGTGTCTACGAACACGTCCTGCGCAAGGAGCGCCGTGGTGATTATCTGGGCGCAACCATCCAGGTGATTCCGCACATCACCGACGAGATCAAGCGCCGGATCATCAAGGGCGCCGGCGATGCCGACGTGGCCATGGTCGAGATCGGTGGCACCGTGGGTGACATCGAGTCGCAGCCGTTCCTCGAAGCGATTCGTCAATTGCGTTTCGAAGTCGGCGCCAAGCGCGCGATGCTGATGCACCTGACGCTGGTGCCGTACATCGCCACTGCCGGCGAAACCAAAACCAAGCCGACTCAGCACTCGGTCAAGGAACTGCGTTCCATCGGCCTGCAGCCAGACGTGCTGGTCTGCCGTTCCGACCACCCGATCGACATCGCGTCGCGTCGCAAGATCGCGCAGTTCACCAACGTTGAAGAACGTGCGGTCATCGCGCTGGAAGACGCTGACACCATCTACAAGATTCCGGGAATCCTGCATTCCCAGGGCCTGGATGATTTCGTCGTCGAGCGTTTCGGCCTGGAATGCAACGGTGCCGATCTGTCCGAGTGGGAAGCCGTGGTCGATGCCAAGCTCAATCCAGAGCACGAAGTCACCATCGCCATGGTCGGCAAGTACATGGAGCTGCTGGACGCCTACAAGTCGCTGATCGAAGCGATGAGTCACGCCGGCATCAGCAACCGCACGAAGGTCAACCTGCGTTACATCGATTCCGAAGACATCGAGAACCAGGGCACCGCGCTGCTCGAAGGCGTCGATGCGATCCTGGTTCCGGGTGGCTTCGGTCTGCGTGGCGTGGAAGGCAAGATCACCGCCGTTCAGTTCGCTCGCGAAAACAAGATTCCTTACCTGGGCATCTGCCTGGGCATGCAAGTGGCCGTGATCGAGTTCGCGCGTAACGTGCTGGGCTGGAAAGACGCCAACTCCACCGAATTCGATCGCAACAGTGGTCATCCGGTGGTCGGTCTGATCACCGAGTGGGAAGACGCCACCGGCGCAGTCGAAACCCGTACCGAAACCTCCGACCTGGGCGGCACCATGCGTCTGGGCGCGCAGGATTGTCTGCTCGAAACCGGGTCTCTGGTTCACGATTGCTATGCCAAGGACGTCATCGTCGAGCGTCATCGTCATCGTTACGAAGTGAACAACAAGCTGCTGCCGACCCTGATCGAGGCCGGTCTGAAAATTTCCGGTCGTTCCGGTGATGGCGCGTTGGTCGAAGTGGTGGAAGCACCGGATCATCCATGGTTCGTCGCTTGCCAGTTCCACCCTGAGTTCACCTCGACTCCGCGCGATGGCCATCCGTTGTTCACCGGTTTCGTCAAGGCGGCTTTGACTCAACATCAGAAGAAGGCTTGATTCAATGGCACAGAAAATCATCCGCGTAGGCAACATCGAAATCGCCAACGATAAGCCGATGGTGCTGTTCGGTGGCATGAATGTGCTGGAAAGCCGCGACATGGCCATGCAGGTCTGTGAAGAGTACGTGAAGGTCACCGAGAAACTCGGTATCCCTTACGTATTCAAGGCCAGCTTCGACAAGGCCAACCGTTCGTCGGTGACCTCTTACCGTGGCCCCGGCCTGGAAGAGGGCATGCGGATTTTCCAGGACATCAAGCAGGCGTTCGGCGTGCCGATCATTACCGACGTCCACGAGCCTGAACAGGCTGCCGTGGTCGCCGAGGTCTGCGACATCATCCAGTTGCCGGCCTTCCTGTCGCGTCAGACTGATCTGGTAGTGGCCATGGCCAAGACCGGCGCGGTGATCAACATCAAGAAAGCCCAGTTCCTCGCTCCTCATGAAATGAAACACATCCTGAGCAAGTGCGTGGAAGCGGGTAACGATCAGTTGATCCTCTGCGAGCGCGGTTCGAGCTTCGGCTACAACAACCTGGTTGTGGACATGCTTGGCTTCGGCATCATGAAGCAGTTCGAATACCCGGTATTCTTCGACGTGACCCACGCGCTGCAAATGCCCGGTGGTCGCTCCGATTCCGCCGGCGGTCGTCGCGCCCAGGTCACTGACCTGGCCAAGGCCGGCATCAGCCAATCGCTGGCCGGGCTGTTCCTCGAAGCGCATCCGGATCCTGACAATGCCAAATGCGACGGCCCTTGCGCCTTGCGTCTGGACAAACTGGAGCCATTCCTGGCCCAGCTCAAGGCTCTGGATGAACTGGTGAAGAGTTTTCCGACGGTAGAAACCGCGTAACTCTGATTTCTCCGGTAAAGTACCCCACGATTATTATTGCTCAGGCCTTCGGGTCTGAGCCTTGTCGTCCGCAAGTATGCCTGCTGTCCAACACTTGCCGACGATAAAAGGTTTTCCTTCAGCTGCGTCGTTTTCGTCAACTTTGGAGTGTTTACAACAATGGCAAAAATCGTCGACATCAAAGGTCGTGAAGTTCTCGACTCCCGTGGCAATCCCACCGTCGAAGCGGACGTGCTTCTCGATAACGGCATCATCGGCAGCGCCTGCGCGCCGTCCGGTGCTTCCACTGGCTCGCGTGAAGCACTCGAGCTGCGTGATGGCGACAAGAGCCGTTATCTGGGCAAGGGCGTACTCAAGGCTGTAGCCAACATCAACGGTCCGATCCGCGACCTGTTGCTGGGGAAAGACCCGGTAGACCAGCAGGCACTGGACCGCGCGATGATCGCGCTGGACGGTACCGAAAACAAGGCAACCCTGGGCGCCAACGCGATCCTCGCCGTTTCCCTGGCCGCGGCCAAGGCAGCAGCTCACGACCAGGACCTGCCGCTGTACGCACACATCGCCAACCTCAACGGTACTCCGGGTGTCTACTCGATGCCGGTGCCAATGATGAACATCATCAACGGTGGCGAGCATGCCGATAACAACGTCGACATCCAGGAATTCATGGTTCAGCCGGTTGGCGCCAAGACGTTCTCGGAAGGTCTGCGCATGGGCACCGAGATTTTCCATCACCTCAAAGCCGTGCTGAAGGCTCGTGGCCTGAGCACCGCTGTGGGTGACGAAGGTGGTTTCGCGCCAAACCTGGCTTCCAACGAAGACGCGTTGAAAGTGATCTCCGAAGCCGTGGCCAACGCCGGTTACAAGCTGGGCACTGACGTGACCCTGGCTCTGGATTGCGCCGCCAGCGAATTCTATGAAGATGGCAAGTACAACCTGTCCGGCGAAGGCCAGGTGTTCACCGCTGAAGGTTTTGCCGACTACCTCAAAGGCCTGACCGAGCGTTACCCGATCATCTCCATCGAAGATGGCCTGGACGAGTCCGACTGGGCAGGCTGGAAAATCCTCACCGACAAGATCGGCGAGAAGGTCCAGCTGGTAGGCGATGACCTGTTCGTGACCAACACCAAGATCCTGAAAGAAGGCATCGATAAAAAGATCGCCAACTCGATCCTGATCAAGTTCAACCAGATCGGCACCCTGACCGAAACGCTGGAAGCCATCCAGATGGCCAAGGCCGCAGGTTACACCGCGGTGATCTCGCACCGTTCCGGCGAAACCGAAGATTCGACCATTGCCGACCTGGCCGTGGGTACTGCGGCGGGCCAGATCAAAACCGGTTCGCTGTGCCGTTCCGACCGCGTTTCCAAGTACAACCAACTGCTGCGTATCGAAGAGCAGTTGAATGGCAAAGCCAAGTACAACGGCCGCAGCGAGTTCCGCGGTTAATAAGGTGCCCTGCCTCACCAACACTGCTCCTTTTTGACGGTGCCTGTTGCCGTCAAAAGAGGAGCGCATTGGTGAGGCAGGGCACCACATGGTAAAAAGACACCGGATTGTGTCGGGAAAATCGCTACAGCGATGAATTTGCCACTAATCTGATGCCTTATAAGCACAAGCCTGGTTTTCCAGGCTTCGTGCTATCAGTCGTTTCAAAGTGGTTGGCATGGCTGTCTTTTTTCACTGGAATCCCGATATTCGATGCGCAGTCCCAATTGGTTGTTTCTCATCCTGCTCTTGCTGCTGGCTGGCCTGCAGTACCGCCTGTGGGTGGGAAATGGCAGTCTGGCGCAGGTGGCTGATCTGACTCAGCAAATTGCCGATCAACATGCCGAAAACGAGGGCTTGCTGGAGCGCAATCGCGTGCTCGACGCTGAGGTAGCGGAGCTGAAAAAAGGCATGGAGACCGTTGAAGAGCGGGCTCGCCATGAGTTGGGTATGGTCAAGGAGGGTGAAACCCTCTACCAGTTGGCCCAATGATCCAGTCGTTACCGGCCTTCTGGGCCGTTATTCCTGCCGCGGGCGTCGGTGCCCGTATGGCCGCGGACCGTCCCAAGCAATACTTGCAACTGGGCGGGCGCACTATTCTCGAACACAGCCTGGGCTGTTTCCTCGATCATCCGACCCTGAAAGGTTTGGTGGTCAGTCTTGCTGTCGATGATCCTTATTGGTCAAACCTGGTCTGCGCCAGTGACCCGCGCATTCAGCGGGTGGAAGGTGGCCAGGAACGCTCGGGTTCGGTGCTCAATGCGTTGCTGCATCTGCACGCCCAGGGCGCTGCCGATGAGGATTGGGTGCTGGTCCACGATGCCGCGCGGCCGAATCTGGCGCGCGACGATCTGGACAAGTTGTTGATCGAACTGGCGGACGACCCCGTCGGCGGGTTACTGGCGGTTCCTGCCCGCGACACTCTGAAACGCGTCGACAAACACGGCCGAGTGCTGGAAACCGTTGATCGCAGTCTGATCTGGCAAGCCTATACACCGCAGATGTTTCGTCTCGGCGCATTGCATCGAGCCCTGGCCGACAGTCTGGTGGCGGATGTGACCATCACCGATGAGGCTTCGGCCATGGAGTGGGCCGGCCTGGCACCGCGCCTGATCGAAGGCCGCGCTGACAACATCAAAGTCACCCGGCCTGAAGACCTTGAGTGGCTGCGCCTGCGTTGGGCGAATCGCCGCTGAGTTGCTCGTTTTCTTTTCTACCGTAATCGCGAGCAGGCTCGCTCCCACACTTTTTAGCGTTGCCCACTTTTTCAGTGTTCGCCATTGATCCACTGTGGGAGCGAGCTTGCTCGCGATTGCGGTGGATCAGGCAACCAAATCTGTCCTGAACAAGCAGATCTAAGTTCGATATTCCGGCCTTTCGGCCAACCCCTCCTTCAGATAATCCACCAACTTGCGCACCTTCGGCGACAGATGCCGCTGCTGTGGATAAAGCGCCCACACGGCGGTGTTCGGCGGTTGGTGGGCTTCCAGCAGTGAAATCAATTCGCCGTTTTTCAGGTGTTCAAGCACGTAGTAATCCGGCAACTGACACAACCCAACCCCTTGCAGCGCCGCATCCAGCACCGCCTGGCCACTGTTGCAGCGCCAGTTTCCCTGTACCCGTTGGGAAAATTCCCGGCCGTTCTGTTCCAGTTGCCACATGTCCGAGCTGCCGATAAGGCAGTTGTGTCGGCTCAGTTCCGACAGGCTGTGTGGGCGGCCATAACGTTCCAGGTAGGACGGCGAGGCGCACAGGTACATGCGCCGTGGTGCCAGGCGTGTTGCCACCAGTCTTGAATCCTGCAAGCGGCCGAGGCGGATCGCCAGGTCCAGGCCTTCGTGCACCAAATCGAGTTGGCGGTTGCTCAGTTCAATGTCGATTCGCAGTTGCGGATAGAGCCCCATGAAGCGGGTCACCAATGGCACGATGAAGCGTTCGCCGTAAGCCACGGCGCAAGTCATGCGCAACATGCCTTTGGGTTCGCTGGTCAAGTCGCCGACCGCCCGCAGCGCTTCTTCGCGTCCGTCCTGCAAGCGTTGGCAATGTTGAAGGAAGGTTTGCCCGGCCTCGGTCAGTGTTACCCGGCGGGTGCTTCGGTAAAGCAGTCGGGTTTGCAGGCGCTCTTCAAGGCGTACTATTTGTCGACTGATGTGGGAGGAAGAAACCCCCAGGCGTTCCGCGGCAGCCGTGAACTGGCTGCATTCGGCGACTGCGACAAATTCGTCGATACCTTCCCAGCGGTTTTCGGACATCAAGGATTATCCCTGTATGGCAATAATGTTTTGCTTTTATCCGGATTATTCACCGTAAGGCACTGTATTACACTTCCTGTCTCGTTTTTATTCGCTGGAGAACCCACATGATCAAGTCGCGCGCTGCCGTTGCCTTCGAGGCCAAGAAACCCCTCGAGATCGTTGAAGTCGATGTTGCCATGCCCAAGGCTGGTGAAGTCCTGCTGCGCGTGGTGGCCTCCGGTGTCTGTCATACCGATGCTTACACCCTGTCGGGCGCTGACCCGGAAGGCATCTTCCCGTCGATCCTCGGTCATGAAGGTGGCGCGGTGGTTGAAGCGATCGGCGAAGGCGTGACCTCGGTCGCCGTCGGTGATCATGTGATCCCGCTGTACACCCCGGAATGCCGCCAGTGCAAATTCTGTCTGTCGGGCAAAACCAACCTCTGCCAGGCCATTCGCGCAACCCAGGGCAAAGGCCTGATGCCGGATGGCACTTCGCGTTTTTCCTACAAGGGTGAACCGATTTTCCACTACATGGGAACCTCGACTTTCTCCGAGTACACCGTGCTGCCGGAAATCTCCGTCGCCAAGATTCCTAAAGAAGCACCCCTGGAAAAAGTCTGCCTGCTGGGCTGCGGTGTCACTACCGGCATCGGCGCGGTTCTCAATACGGCCAAGGTAAAACCCGGTGATACGGTCGCCATTTTCGGTCTTGGCGGTATCGGTTTGTCGGCCGTGATCGGCGCGGTCAAAGCCAAGGCAGGGCGGATCATTGCCATCGATATCAACCCGGCCAAGTTCGAGATCGCCAAGCAGCTGGGTGCAACCGATTGTGTGAACCCGAAAGATTTCGACCGTCCGATTCAAGAAGTCATCGTCGACATGACCGATGGCGGCGTCGACTTTTCCTTCGAGTGCATCGGCAACGTCCAATTGATGCGCGCTGCACTTGAGTGCTGCCACAAGGGCTGGGGCGAGTCGGTCATCATCGGTGTCGCTGGTGCCGGCCAGGAGATCTCCACCCGTCCCTTCCAGCTGGTCACCGGTCGCGTCTGGCGCGGTTCGGCGTTCGGCGGCGTGCGTGGTCGTACCGAGTTGCCGAGCTATGTCGAAATGGCCGAGACCGGCGAAATTCCGCTGGATACCTTCATCACCCACACCATGGGTCTGGAAGATATCAACAAGGCGTTCGACCTGATGCATGAAGGCAAAAGCATCCGTAGCGTCATTCATTTCTGAGGAGCAGCTGCAAGCTTCAAGCTTCAAGCGGCAAGCCGATCGCATCGGCTGGCGTTTGAGGTTTGGGCTTGCAGCGGGGAGCTTGCTATGAGTTTGGAAAACATCTCCTGCCAGAAAAGCTTCGGCGGCTGGCACAAACGCTACAGGCACCGCTCCGACGTGCTCGGCTGTGACATGGTGTTTGCCGTGTACCTGCCGCCGCAAGCGGAGCAGGGGGGCAAACTGCCGGTGCTGTACTGGTTGTCCGGCCTGACCTGCACCGACGAGAACTTCATGCACAAGGCCGGTGCCATGCGCATGGCCGCGGAACTGGGGCTGATCATCGTCGCACCGGACACCAGCCCTCGCGGTGCCGATGTGCCGGGTGATCCGGATGGCGCTTGGGACTTCGGCCTCGGCGCCGGTTTTTATCTGAATGCCACCCAGGAACCCTGGTCCCGGCACTATCGGATGCACGACTATGTAGTGCAGGAATTGCCGGCATTGGTTGAAGCGCATTTCCCTGCGTCGGACAAGCGCGGCATCAGCGGTCATTCCATGGGCGGCCACGGTGCGCTGGTCTGCGCCTTGCGCAATCCGGGGCGTTATCAGTCGGTGTCGGCGTTCTCGCCGATCAACAATCCGATGGATTGCCCTTGGGGTCAGAAGGCCTTTTCCCGCTACCTGGGAGAAGATCGATCGAAGTGGCGCGAGTGGGATGCCTGCGCGTTGATTGCCGAGGCTGACGAGAAACTGCCGCTGCTGGTCGACCAAGGCGATCGCGACGATTTCCTGGCCATCCAACTCAAGCCTGAAGCTTTGCAACAGGCTGCCAAACTGGCTGGTCATCCGCTGACGTTGCGCCTGCAACCCGGCTACGACCACAGCTATTTCTTCATCGCCAGCTTCATCGACGATCACTTGCAGCATCACGGCCAAGCTCTAGGCGGCTAATGTCCGACAAAGCAGGTAGAATCACGCCCTGAATAAAATCGGGGCGTTTTTTTATGCGTATTGGCCACGGCTATGATGTGCACCGTTTCGCTGAAGGCGATTTCATTACTCTGGGCGGTGTGCGGATTGCCCACGGCTTCGGGCTGCTCGCCCACTCCGACGGTGACGTCTTGCTGCACGCCCTCAGCGATGCGTTGCTGGGCGCAGCTGCGCTAGGCGATATCGGCAAGCACTTTCCGGACACCGATCCGCAGTTCAAGGGCGCGGACAGCCGTGCGCTGCTGCGCCACGTCGTCGCACTGATCCACGCCAAGGGCTGGAAAGTCGGTAATGTCGATAACACCATCGTCGCCCAGGCGCCGAAAATGGCCCCGCATATCGAATCGATGCGCGCGCTGATTGCCGCGGATCTTCAAGTTGAGTTGGATCAAGTGAACGTGAAAGCTACCACCACCGAAAAGCTCGGCTTTGTCGGTCGCGAAGAAGGCATTGCCGTGCATTCCGTTGCCTTGTTGCTGCGCGCATGAACGAACTGCAATTGCTCGGTCCGCGGGCCTATGGCCAAGCCCTCGGCACCGCGGTACTGAAAGCCACGGCGGAAGATTTCCAGGTCGACGAAGTTCTCGATATTCCCCTGAGCGGCGACGGCGAACACCTGTGGATCTGGGTGGAAAAACGTGGCCTGAATACCGAAGAAGCGGCACGGCGGATTGCCAAGGCTGCGGGCGTGTCATTGCGCACCGTCAGTTACGCGGGCCTCAAGGACCGACAGGCACTGACTCGCCAGTGGTTCAGCGTGCAGTTGCCGGGCAAGGCCGACCCTGATCTGTCGGCGGCGGAAAACGACACGCTGAAAATCCTCAAGACCGGCCGGCATAAACGCAAATTGCAACGCGGTGCCCACTCGGCCAACGGGTTCACTTTGCGCCTGACCCGGTTTACCGGCGACAAGGCCGCGATTGAAGAACGTCTGCAATTGATTGCCAAACAAGGCATCCCCAACTATTTCGGCGCCCAGCGCTTCGGGCATAACGGCGGTAATCTGGTTGATGCTCGTGATTGGGCCGCGCGCAAGGCTCTGCCGGAGCAGCGCAACGTGCGTTCCCGGTTGCTCTCCACTGCCCGCAGTTTTCTGTTCAACCAGGTGTTGGCGGCGCGCGTCGCTGATGGCACCTGGCAGCGTGCCCAGGTCGGCGATCTGCTGGCCTTTACCGACAGCCGCAGTTTCTTTCCGGCGGGTGAAGCCGAGTGCAGCGATCCACGTCTGGCGATTCTCGACCTGCATCCGACCGGCCCGCAGTGGGGCGAAGGTGACTCGCCGGCGGCCGGCGCTGTCCATGTACTGGAACAGGAAATTGCCGCTCGCGAAGCCGATCTGCGCGATTGGTTGATCAATGCCGGAATGAGCCACGAGCGTCGCATCCTGCGGCTGCCCATTGGTGGGTTGACGTGGCATTATCCCGAGCCCGACATTCTGCAACTGGAATTCGTCCTGCCGGCCGGATGCTTCGCCACTGTATTGGTGCGCGAACTTGTCGATCTGGTGCCGGTGGGGCAGACGGACAGCCCATGCGTATTCTGATTTCTAACGACGATGGGGTAACAGCACCCGGTCTCGCCGCGCTTTATGCTGCGCTGGCGGATTACACCGAGTGCGTGGTTATCGCCCCGGAGCAAGACAAAAGTGGCGCCAGCAGTTCGCTGACGCTCGACCGTCCGTTGCATCCGCAAACCCTGGCCAACGGTTTTATCAGCATCAACGGAACACCGACCGACTGCGTGCACCTGGGCCTCAATGGCTTGTTGGAGCAGCAACCGGACATGGTGGTTTCCGGGATCAACCTGGGTGCCAACCTGGGCGACGACGTGCTGTATTCCGGTACCGTCGCCGCCGCACTGGAAGGGCGTTTCCTTGAGCTGCCATCGTTCGCTTTTTCATTGGTGTCGCGCCAGGTAGAGAACCTGTCGACCGCCGCCTACTTCGCGCGCAAACTGGTGGCGGCTCATGCCCAGCTGGAATTGCCGCCGCGTACGGTACTGAATGTGAATATCCCCAACCTGCCTCTCGATCACATTCGTGGCATCCAGCTGACCCGTCTGGGCCATCGTGCCCGTGCTGCGGCACCGATGAAAATGGTCGATCCGCGGGGCAAGGCCGGCTACTGGATCGCAGCGGCAGGCGACGCCGAAGACGGCGGCCCGGGCACTGACTTTCATGCGGTGATGCAAGGTTATGTTTCGATCACCCCGTTACAGCTCGATCGCACCTTCAACGATGCCTTCAGTAGTCTCGATGGCTGGCTGGAGGGGCTGAACTGATGCGGCGTGAACCAGACGACCTGATGCGCCGAGGTATCGGTATGACGTCTCAACGAACCCGCGAGCGCTTGATTCAGCGGCTGTACGAGGAAGGTATTACCAACCCCCACGTGCTGGAGGTGATCCGTCGTACTCCGCGTCATATGTTCGTCGATGAGGCACTGGCGCACCGCGCCTATGAAGACACCGCGTTGCCCATTGGCCATAACCAGACGATTTCCCAGCCGTACATGGTGGCTCGCATGAGCGAGCTGCTGCTGGAGGCCGGTCCCCTGGACAAAGTGCTGGAGATTGGTACCGGATCGGGTTATCAGACGGCGGTGCTGGCACAACTGGTTGAGCGGGTATTTTCGGTCGAGCGGATCAAGGTGCTGCAGGATCGCGCCAAGGAACGCCTGGTGGAATTGAAACTGCGCAACGTGGTGTTTCGTTGGGGCGATGGCTGGGAAGGTTGGCCGGCGCTGGCACCCTACAACGGCATCATTGTCACCGCGGTCGCCACCGATGTCCCTCAAGCCTTGCTTGATCAACTGGCTCCCGGAGGGCGGCTGGTGATCCCGGTCGGCGCTGGTGAAGTGCAACAATTGATGTTGATCATCCGTGAAGAACAGGGCTTCTCTCGGCATGTACTGGGCGCCGTGCGCTTCGTGCCCCTGCTTAACGGGCCATTGGCCTGAGTATTTGTTTAATAGCGATGAATTCTGTTTGGTCGCGTTTGTCTTACAGCGGGACTGTTCGGATAAACGCGATTGAACGTCAGTCAACGGCGGTATGCTCCGGATTCGCTTTGTCAGCGGTAAACCCGAAGCGGATGGTTATACTGGCGACACTCCAGGCCTGAACAGGCAAACTTTATTATCAGCCACCACATAGGGAGCGGCGGGTGAGTCTCACAGTCATTGCGCAGCGTATGGATATAACAAGCTTTCAGCGACTGGTGATTGGCCTTGTCTTGAGTACCATGCTGGTTGCGTGCTCCAGCAAACCTTCAAGTAGCGTGGGGGTGGTCGACCGCAATAACGCGGCGGCCCAGCGGCCAGCCGTGACCACTGGCCAGTATGTAGTTCGCCGCGGCGATACGTTGTTCTCGATCGCCTTTCGTTATGGCTGGGACTACAAGGCCCTGGCGGCACGTAACAATATTCCGGTGCCTTACACCATTCACCCGGGTCAGACGATTCGCTTCGACGGCCGTTCAGGTTCAACGCCGACAGCGGTGGTTACCAAGGTCGATTCAACACCGTCCTCTTCCAGTAAAACCACGGTATTTCGCCGCCCGGCCGGTGCCGCCGCCGGCACTGCAGTCGGCACTACAACCAGTGTCGCGAGCAAGCCGGTCGCACCGCCACTCGCGCCTGCGGGGCCTGCGCCCACTGGCTGGGGCTGGCCTTCCAACGGTATTTTGATCGGTAAATTCTCTTCAAACGGGAGTTTGAATAAAGGCATTGATATCGCCGGAGATTTGGGACAGCCTGTTTTAGCTGCGTCTGATGGCACGGTTGTATACGCCGGGAGTGGCTTGCGGGGCTACGGCGAATTAGTCATTATCAAACACAGCGATACCTACGTAAGTGCTTACGGCCACAACCGTAGGCTGTTGGTTCGGGAGGGTCAGCAGGTCAAGGTCGGACAGGCTATTGCCGAAATGGGGTCAACTGGTACAGACCGGGTGAAACTGCACTTTGAGATTCGCCGTCAGGGTAAACCTGTAGATCCGCTGCAATTCCTGCCGCGTCGTTGATCGGTTACCAGCCTGTTCCCTCACGTAGGAGGAACAGGCTCCAGCGTTGCCAAGGATAAAGGCGTCGCTCGAGCTTGAGGTCGAACTCACCAAAGGACTATAACAATGGCTCTCAGTAAAGAAGTGCCGGAGTTTGACATCGACGATGAGGTTCTCCTGATGGAGGCCGGCGTCGCTACGGATACGATGCCGAATGAGGGGGCTGTTACACCCTCGGTTCGCGCAAAATCCAAACACTCCGCTTCACTAAAGCAACACAAGTACATCGATTACACCCGGGCGCTCGATGCGACCCAGTTGTATCTCAATGAAATCGGCTTTTCCCCATTGCTCTCCCCGGAAGAAGAAGTTCATTTTGCACGCTTGTCGCAAAGTGGTGATCCGGCCGGGCGCAAACGCATGATTGAGAGCAACCTGCGGCTGGTGGTGAAAATCGCTCGGCGCTACGTCAATCGTGGGCTGTCACTGCTCGACCTGATCGAAGAGGGCAACCTCGGTTTGATCCGTGCAGTGGAAAAATTCGATCCGGAACGCGGCTTCCGCTTTTCGACCTACGCAACCTGGTGGATTCGTCAAACCATCGAGCGCGCGATCATGAATCAGACCCGAACCATTCGGTTGCCGATTCATGTGGTCAAAGAGCTCAACGTCTACCTGCGGGCAGCACGTGAGCTGACACAAAAGCTCGATCATGAACCTTCCCCTGAAGAGATCGCCAACCTGCTGGAAAAACCGGTGGGAGAGGTCAAGCGCATGCTGGGCCTCAATGAACGGGTTTCTTCGGTTGACGTTTCGCTGGGTCCGGATTCGGATAAAACCCTGCTCGACACTTTGACCGATGATCGTCCAACAGACCCTTGCGAGTTGCTGCAGGACGATGATCTGTCACAAAGCATTGATCAGTGGCTCTCGGAACTGACGGACAAGCAGCGTGAGGTGGTGATTCGCCGCTTCGGGTTGCGCGGTCACGAGAGCAGCACACTGGAAGACGTAGGCCTGGAGATTGGTCTGACCCGCGAGCGGGTGAGGCAGATTCAGGTTGAAGGCCTCAAACGCCTTCGAGAGATTCTGGAGAAGAACGGCCTGTCGAGTGAGTCGCTGTTCCAGTAATGGGAGCGCGTTACTCGACAATAAAAAGCCCCGACTGGTTCGGGGCTTTTTATTGCGCTCAAGATCACTGAATGACAGGGCGCTGGCCTTTCGGTCTTTCAGGTTTAGCCTTCAGTTGTTGTAGGCCTTTGCCTACTCTCTCGTAAGTGTTCGGTTTCCTTGCCTGAAGGTAGGCGTCCATTAGTGTTGGTGATTTTTCTTAGTGGTTTGATTCTGAAGCGTTTTTCCAAGTGCCGCGATGAACGCTCGAGCATTGTCGGGCCCCGGCGCAGTGATTGCTCTTGGCGGGGAACCTTCTACTATCAGTGCTGTGTCAACGGATAGGCACAGCCATCAAGGACGATGGTTAAAGGACATCGCAGGAAGCGATTCATCAGGACGATGAAAAGGAATACAGGGACTAAGGAAAAATGTGGGCGGGTCAAACCGCCCCTTTTTTTTGTCTGTCCTACAAAGCAAAAAGGCCCACAAGGGGGCCTTTTCCAGCACGCGGCATCTATCAGCGTTCGAGGTCTTTGATCTTGCCCTTCACGCCATCCCACTCTTCTGCATCCGGCAGCGATTCTTTCTTCTCGGTGATGTTGGGCCAGATTTCGGCCAGCTCAACATTCAACTGAATGAATTGTTGCATATCTTCCGGGACTTCATCTTCGGAGAAAATGGCCACTGCAGGGCATTCTGGCTCGCAAAGCGCGCAGTCGATGCACTCATCCGGGTGAATCACCAGGAAGTTCGGTCCTTCGTAAAAGCAGTCCACCGGACAGACTTCTACGCAGTCGGTGTACTTGCACTTGATGCAGTTGTCGGTGACGACGAAGGTCATTTCTAATTCTCTCCTCAGGCGGCGGCAGCGGAGCCCCTACAGGACGGGGTTCGCCAGGTTCGGGAGCGATAGTCTGCAGACCAGGCTAATAACCTGCAGCATCCCAAACCGCGCGAGATTCTAACAGCTTGTACAGCTATGCGTTAGATCCGTGTCTTCAATGTATAGAGCATTTCCAGCGCTCTGCGTGGAGTCAAGTCATCCAGATCAAGTTTGGCCAGCTCATCCAGTACCGGATGCGGCAGGCTGGCGAACATATCGCTTTGCTGTGGGACGGACGCCTTGCTCTTTGTAGGGCTTGGCACTTCATGCGGCAGACTGGTGGTTTCCAGGCGGCTCAGATGCTCGCGAGCCCGCACGATGACCTCCGTGGGCACGCCGGCCAACTGTGCAACCGCCAGGCCGTAGCTCTGGCTGGCAGGGCCGGGCAGAACGTGGTGCAGGAAGACAATCCGTTCGTTGTGCTCGGTGGCATTGAGGTGGACGTTGGCCACCAGTGGCTCGTTTTCCGGCAGCACCGTCAATTCGAAGTAGTGGGTGGCGAACAGGGTGTAGGCGCGTAAATGGGCGAGGCGTTCGGCCGCAGCCCAAGCCAGCGACAGGCCGTCGAAAGTGCTGGTGCCGCGACCGACTTCGTCCATCAGCACCAGGCTGCGTTCGGTGGCGTTGTGGAGGATGTTCGCGGTTTCGCTCATTTCGACCATGAAGGTCGAACGTCCACCGGCCAGGTCATCGCTGGAGCCGATCCGGGTAAAGATCCGGTCCACCAGGGACAACTCACAGCTGGCGGCCGGCACGAAGCTGCCGATGTGCGCCAGCAACACGATCAATGCGGTCTGTCGCATGTAAGTGGATTTACCACCCATGTTAGGACCGGTGATCACCAGCATCCGGGTGTTGTCATCCAGGTTCAGGTCGTTGGCCACGAATGGCGTGGTCAGCACTTGCTCGACCACCGGGTGACGGCCCTGAGTGATACGCATGCACGGTTCGCTGACGAAGCGCGGGCAGTTCAGGTCCAGGTTCAGTGCCCGTTCGGCCAGGTTGCTCAGCACGTCCAGTTCGGCCAGTGCCGCGGCGGTGTCCTGCAACGGCGGCAATTGCGCAATCAGGTCTTCGAGAAGTGCTTCGTAGAGCATCTTCTCGCGAGCCAGGGCGCGGCTCTTGGCCGATAGCGCCTTGTCTTCGAAAGCCTTCAGTTCCGGCGTAATGAAACGCTCGGCACCTTTGAGGGTCTGGCGGCGTATGTAGTCCGCGGGTGCCTGTTCGGCCTGTTTGCTCGGTAACTCGATGAAGTAACCGTGAACTCGGTTGTAGCCGACCTTGAGGTTCGCCAGGCCGGTGCGGGCTTTCTCGCGCACTTCAAGATCGATGAGGAACTGCCCGGCGTTTTCGCTCAGCGATTGCAGGTCATCCAGCTCGGCGTCGTAACCGGTTTTCAGTACGCCGCCGTCACGGATCACCGCTGGCGGGTTGTCGATGATGGCTTTTGCCAGCAGAGCCGCAAGCTCGGGGTAAGTACTGGTGGTCACCGCCAGTTGATTGAGGTGAGGGGCCTCAAGTTCGGTCATCGCCACTTGCAGTTCCGGCAAGGCCGCCAGCGCATCGCGCAGACGTGCCAGGTCCCGTGGGCGGGCATTACGCAGGCCGATCCGGGCGAGGATCCGTTCGATATCGCCGATTTCCTTGAGCTGCGGTTGCAGCTTTTCAAAGCGATAGCTATCCAGCAGGCAGGTGATCGAGGTCTGGCGGGCCTGCAGGATCTGCAAGTCACGCAGCGGACGATTCAACCAGCGGGTCAATAAACGGCTGCCCATGGCGGTCTGGCAACGATCCACCACCGATTGCAGGGTATTGTCGCGGCCACCGGCAAGGTTGGTGTCCAGCTCCAGGTTGCGCCGGCTGGCGCCATCCAGCACCACGGTGTCGTCGAGGCGTTCATGGCGCAGGCGGCGCAAGTGCGGCAGGGCCGTGCGCTGGGTTTCCTTGGCGTAGCTGAGCAGGCAACCGGCAGCGCCGATGGCCAGGGTCAGGTTCTCGCAGCCGAAGCCTTTCAGGTCTTGGGTCGAGAACTGTTGGCAAAGGCTTTTGAGCGCCGAATCCCGTTCGAAGTCCCATGGCGCACGACGGCGAACACCGCGGCGCTTCTCGGCCGGCAGGTCCTTTGGCCAGTCATCCGGGATCATCAGCTCGACCGGATTGACCCGCTCCAGCTCCGCCAGCAGGTTTTCCCAGCCTTTGATTTCCAGAACCGTGAAGTTACCGCTGGTGATGTCCAGTACAGCCAGGCCGAACAGACGTTCGTCACCCAGCACGGCGGCAATCAGGTTGTCCCGGCGTTCGTCGAGCAGCGCTTCATCGCTGACCGTGCCCGGCGTAATGATACGTACCACCTGGCGGTCCACCGGACCTTTGCTGGTCGCCGGATCGCCGACTTGCTCACAGATCACCACTGACTCACCGAGCTTCACCAGCTTGGCCAGATAGCCTTCAGCTGCGTGGTAAGGAATTCCGCACATCGGAATTGCCTGCCCGGCCGACTGCCCACGCGCCGTCAGGGTGATGTCCAGCAGCTTGGCGGCTTTCTTCGCGTCTTCGTAGAAGATCTCGTAGAAGTCACCCATGCGGTAGAACATTAACTGATCAGGGTGTTGGTTCTTCAGGCGCCAGTACTGTTGCATCATTGGCGTGTGGCTGGATAAGTCTGAAAGTGCTTTATTCATCAGTGATTTAGGGCGATTCGTCAAAAGTGGGGGGCAAAAACGGGACCCTTTTGGCCCGGCTTTTTCGCGATGGGCGCAAGGTTACCACGGGCAGTCCGCCCTTCGCAGGCATGAAGGTTCAGCTCGCCCAGGGTGGGTCTATGCATGATTTATGCGAATCAGCATTTGTCATCGGCACGAAGAACCTTCACTATGTTAATTATGCATAAACGCAACGTTTCTACCGTCTTGAGAGAGCTGCTCGATCGCCACGGGATCTCCCCCACGGAGCTTCACCGTCGAACCGGCGTGCCGCAATCAACCCTCTCGCGCATTCTCAGCGGCAAGATTGCCGATCCTTCGGATAAGCACATCTCGCGGATCGCCGAGTACTTTCGTGTGAGCACCGATCAATTGCGCGGGCGCGGGGATGCCGCGCCGGGCAAAGGCGCGGTGCGCGAGGGGCCCCACTCGGAGCTCAAGGACATAAGCCTGTGGGACGATGACACCCCCATCGATGATGATGAGGTGTCGATCCCCTTTCTGCGCGAGGTTGAATTGGCTGCTGGATCAGGAAGATTCGTTATTGAGGAAAGCGAGAAGGCCAGCCTGCGCTTTGGCAAGCGCAGCCTGCGGCACAACGGCGTGCAGTTCGATCAGGCCAAATGCGTGACCGTTCGCGGCAACAGCATGCTGCCGGTGCTGCGGGACGGCGCCACGGTCGGGGTCAATGCCGGCAAGTGCGGGATTGGCGATATCGTCGATGGCGACCTTTATGCGATCAACCATAACGGCCAGTTGCGGGTGAAGCAGCTTTACCGCCTGCCTTCCGGGATCCGGCTGCGCAGCTTCAACCGCGACGAACATCCGGACGAGGACTACAGCTTCCAGGAAATCCAGGAAGAACAGATCATCATCCTCGGTCATGTCTTCTGGTGGGGCATGTACGCCCGATAACCACGGTTAGTGTGATCAGGCCCGCCACTGAGCGGGCTTTTTTTCGTCTGTAGAAAACGGCCTGGGGCCCGCGGCCTAGAGCTATGCGTCAGTGCATTTTCTTTGCGGTGAATAAATGCATATATGCATTGACTGTATATGCATGCATGCATATTCTGGGTGTCAACCGCTCGACAACGACTCGAAACGGTTAAATGCCAACGGCCAGGCATGAAGTGCTGGACGGATGCGCAAGCAGGCCGGCACTCAGCCAATTCGTTGATGGTTCTCTATTCAGGAGGCGCGACATGACATATGAGCAGGCGTTGTTGGACATGCCGATCTGGCTGGTCACGATCCTCGCCCTTATCGGCGGAGTGTCTGGCGAAATGTGGCGCGCGGACAAGGAGGGCGCTCGTGGCTGGTCGCTGGTCCGGCGCCTGATCTTGCGCTCCGGCGCCTGCATGATCTGCGGGGTATCGGCGATCATGCTGTTGTATGCCGCCGGTCTGTCGATCTGGGCCGCCGGTGCCTTCGGTTGCCTCACCGCGATGGCGGGAGCCGATGTCGCCATAGGGCTCTACGAGCGATGGGCGACCAGGAAACTGGGTGTGTGCGACGTGCCGCCCCGTGACTCCACGCAGGATCGCTAGACAATTTCAGGAGGTGGCCGGCCCCCCCTCCTGGTAGCTCGATGCGCGAGCCGGGGGAGGGTAGAGCCTACGCTTGCAGTCGTTCTCATTTGGATCGAGCCTGAGCCTTGCAAGCGCTATCCGCTCGTGTACGGTAGGCCTCATGCCAGCCTGATCAGGAGAGATCCGTGAACGAAATCACTCAGCTTGCCGCTGAACTTGGCAGGCGCTTGCAGGTTCTCAATGCCCACGTCACCACGGCCGAGTCCTGCACCGGCGGTGGAATCGCCGAAGCGATCACCCGTATTCCGGGCAGTTCGGCATGGTTCGAGGCCGGTTACGTCACCTATTCCAATCGCCAGAAAACCCAGCAACTGGAAGTACCCACCGCGCTGTTCGATCAGGTCGGGGCAGTCAGTCGCGAGGTGGTCGAGGCCATGGTCCGGGGCGCCCAGGCCAAGAGCCGGGCGCGGTTTGCCGTGGCGGTCAGCGGCGTGGCCGGACCCGACGGTGGTACGCCGAACAAGCCAGTGGGCACGGTATGGCTGGCCTGGGGGGTGGGCGAGAGGATGATTACCGAGTGCCGACACTTCCCCGGCAGTCGCGACGAAGTCCGCCGACAAACGGTGAAGGCCGCGCTAGAGGGGCTGCTGCAACATGCTGCGGGAGAAATCTCAAATCAGGGGTAGGCGATCCTCAACCGCTGTGGAATAATACTGGCTACTTATACAGGTGTTGGCCGTCAGGCCTTATTGATTACGTGAGGACTTTAATGGACGACAACAAGAAGAAAGCCTTGGCTGCGGCCCTGGGTCAGATCGAACGTCAATTCGGCAAGGGTGCCGTGATGCGTATGGGCGATCATGACCGTCAGGCGATCCCGGCTATCTCGACTGGCTCTCTGGGTCTGGACATCGCTCTGGGCATCGGCGGCCTGCCAAAAGGCCGTATCGTTGAAATCTACGGTCCGGAATCTTCGGGTAAAACCACCCTGACCCTCTCCGTGATTGCTCAGGCACAGAAGATGGGCGCCACCTGCGCCTTCGTCGACGCCGAGCACGCACTGGATCCGGAATATGCCGGAAAACTGGGGGTCAACGTCGACGACCTGCTGGTTTCCCAGCCGGATACCGGCGAGCAGGCGCTGGAAATCACCGACATGCTGGTGCGCTCCAACGCCATCGACGTGATCGTCATCGACTCCGTGGCGGCCCTGGTACCAAAAGCCGAGATCGAAGGCGAGATGGGCGACATGCACGTGGGCCTGCAAGCCCGACTGATGTCCCAGGCACTGCGCAAGATCACCGGTAACATCAAGAACGCCAACTGCCTGGTGATCTTCATCAACCAGATCCGGATGAAAATCGGCGTGATGTTCGGCAGCCCGGAAACCACCACCGGTGGTAACGCACTGAAGTTCTACGCTTCGGTTCGTCTGGACATCCGCCGTACCGGCGCGGTGAAAGAAGGTGACGAAGTCGTTGGTAGCGAAACCCGCGTCAAAGTCGTCAAGAACAAGGTGGCTCCACCGTTCCGTCAGGCCGAGTTCCAGATTCTCTACGGCAAGGGCATTTACCTGAACGGCGAAATGATCGATCTCGGCGTACTGCATGGTTTCGTGGAAAAATCCGGTGCCTGGTATGCCTACAACGGCAGCAAGATCGGTCAGGGCAAAGCCAACTCGGCCAAGTTCCTGCAGGAAAACCCGGATATCGCGGCGACCCTTGAGAAGCAGATCCGCGACAAACTGCTGACTCCTGCGCCAGACGTGAAAGCCAATGCGACCCGCGAGACTGTCGACGATCTGGCCGACGCTGATATCTGATTGATCCGATGACCGTCGTACTCGATACACTCGTCGCGGTGCGACGAACCGCAATGGACCTGCTCGCGCGACGCGAGCACGGTCGAGTCGAGCTGACGCGTAAACTGCGTCAGCGCGGCGCCCCCTCAGAAATGATCGACACGGCACTTGACCGTCTGACGGAAGAAGGCCTGCTGTCCGAATCCCGTTACCTCGAAAGCTTCGTCTCCTACCGTGCCCGAGCCGGTTATGGCCCTTTGCGTATTCGCGAAGAGTTGAGCCAGCGTGGCCTGCAACGTGCCGATATTGAACTCGCCTTGCGCGAGTGTGGCATCAGTTGGCAAGAGCAACTGGAAGACACCTGGCGCCGCAAGTTTGCCGGGCATTTGCCAATAGATGCCCGTGAGCGGGCCAAACAGGGCCGCTTTCTGAGTTATCGGGGTTATTCAATGGAAATGATCGGCCGCTTGTTGAGCGGCCGCGGGCTGGATGACTGACAGGTGTGGCTCGTGAACGCGGTGTCTGAGCGTGCGAGCCACTGAGTTGCTTGTCGATCAAGTGACCTTGATCGGTTCTCGCGCGCGTTGTTGCGTCTTGGACTGAGTCTTGGCCCAGTTTTCCGGCAGGTTGATGAAGTCGACCAGTTCACGCAGGCGACCATGATCGCGGGCGTTGAAGGTGAACGAAAGTCGCACCAGGTGACTGAACTGTGCGTCGTCGTGTTCCTCTCCACTGTAGGCATGTTGGTGAAAGTGATCGCTCAGGCACAGGTCGGCAAAGGCCGTTTGCATGTGTTCGAGCGCCTGCTCGCTGAGTTTGTGGTTCATGCGGATTACAAACTGATGCTTGAGCCAGCGACTGGAGTGGAAGTTGCTGTAGAACTGGTTGATTTGCTCAACCGCGTCTTCGGCGCTGTGCACCAGGCAGATCAGCTTCATGTCGCTGGGCAGAATGTAGCGGTTGTCCTCCAGTTGATTGCGAATGAAGTCCAGGGCGCCTTGCCAGAAATTGCCGCCCGGAGCGTCCAGTAGCACCACGGGTACCAGCGGGCTTTTACCGGTCTGGATCAGTGTCAGTACTTCCAGTGCTTCATCCAGCGTGCCAAAGCCGCCAGGGCAAAGAACCAGAGCATCGGCTTCCTTGACGAAAAATAGTTTACGAGTGAAGAAAAAGTGGAAAGGCAGCAGGTTGGATGTGCCTTCGACGGTTGGATTCGCATGCTGCTCGAATGGCAGGGTGATATTGAATCCAAGGCTATGTTCGAGGCCGGCGCCTTCATGGGCGGCAGCCATGATGCCTCCCCCGGCACCGGTGATGACCATCAGGTTCGAGCGCGCCAGTGCCGCACCGAGTTCCCGGGCCAGGCCGTAGAGAGGGTGTTCGATCGGCGTTCGGGCCGAACCAAAGACAGTGACCTTGCGTCGACCTTTGAACTGCTCCAGCACCCGGAAGGCGTGCTCCAGTTCGCGCAGGGCTTGCAGTGTGATCTTGGCATTCCAGCGATTGTGGTCTTCCTGGGCCATGCGCAAGACAGTCAATATCATGTCGCGATAAATCGGAATATTCGGGCTATTGGGTGAAACCAGGTTGAGTTGCTCTTCGACCTTGCTGGTGAGGTCGATACCGTTGCTTTGAAAATGACGACTTAGGAGGTCATTCGGTTCGTAAGGCATTCAACTTCTCCTTCTGCACAGAACCTTTGGCCCGAGCGAATATTCGCCAGCGCCACGACACTGCATGTGTCGGTGTCAGACCAGGCTAACGCCTGAGCACTACAACTGACTCGATAGAGCCTGAAGCATTGATGTGGCAATCGCGTCATCCATACAGGTTCTGCTTTCTTGGATGAAAGAAACATTCGCACTGCAAGACGCGAGTGGGCATCCCCCTTTCCTGCCCCGAAAAAATTAGCGTCAACACACTGAATCTAGACCCTCTCGGCGATTTTTGCTGACTTGATCATGTGCCTGGAAAGTCTTGGCTGGCAATAGCTTATTGCCGATTCGAGATGCAGTTTCACCACTCGTCAGAACCTGCACCAGGTGGCCGGGGCTCTGATTTACTAAGTGGCAACCACGGCAGGACATTCTGGCTTCAAGGAGCGGGCGCAAGGCTTCAGGGCTGAAGGTTTGATCGCGTTTGCGTTAGGGAGTCAGAGGGAGCAAGGCTGGTAATGGGAACTCGATACGCAGCGGTATCGACTGTTGCAAGGGGCGGCGCAGGCCACTCCTTCGGGCTTTGTAGATGAGTGTCGTCAACGCCCTGTGGCGCTTGCATGAGCTGCAAGCGCTTGTGGCGTGCTCGCGCTGTAATCTTTACTTTTTCTTCTTCTGCTGCGGGCAGTCGGATTCCTTGAAGCGTTCGGTGGCCACCGGGCGGTTGGTTTTAACTTCGGTGAACTCGTAACGCATGATCGCGCCCTTGGCCATCAGCTTGCGAAAGCCCGGGTTGTTGCAGACGGTAGAACCCAGCTGAAAGTAGACCGCCTTGGGGTCGGCGCGCATCTTGTCGGCATGGCTGCTTTGCACGCTCAGGTGGTTGATCAGCTCTTTGCCTTCAACGGTATAGCCCTGATCGAGAATGTCTTCGTTGATCGCCCGCGGCGTGCCGACGCTGCTCTGGGTGGCCACGTTTTGCAGCATTTTGCTCAGCTCCATGTCTTTCAAGGATGCAGCCTGAGCATTGAAGGACGACGCCAGCAAAACGGCAGCGGTGGGAACGATAAGGCGCAGCATGAAACTCTCCTGGTTCAGTGACTGTTGCTTCGACCAGCCACAGGACTGTGCGTTCAGTGACGGGGAATTATAGGGGAGCCGGTGTGGACGGTACAGGCTTGCGCGGTTGCTCTGGTAAACTGCGACGACCTTTCACCCAGCCGAGTTCTTTCGTGTCGATTCTTTCCCCTTGCCAGCCATGCCTGCCATGAGCCACGCCGTTTCCAGGTTGCGCGCCCAGCGCCTGGCCCGTGCCCTCAACCCCTTCGTCGCGCGGGGGTCGCGAGCGGAGCGCTGCCCGGGGTGTCGGGTTATTCCCAGTCATTGCATGTGTGCCTGGCGCCCGCACGTTTCGGCAAAATCGGCGATGTGCCTGGTCATGCATGATGTCGAGCCGTTGAAACCGAGCAATACCGGTTGGCTGATTGCCGATGTGATTGCTGACACCAGCGCCTTCCCCTGGTCGCGCACGGAAGTCGAACCGGGGTTACTGGCGCTGATCGCCGACCCGCAGTGGCAACCCTACATCGTATTTCCGGGTGAGTTTGTCGCGCCGGAGCGTGTGGTCACCGAGGTCAAGCTCGAGGAGGGTAAGCGTGCGCTGTTCATCTTGCTGGACGCCACCTGGAGTGAGGCGCGCAAAATGTTTCGCAAGAGTCCTTATCTGGAGCACTTGCCAGTGCTCAGCCTGGAGCCCGAGCAGCTTTCGCGCTACAAGCTAAGGCGCTCCAAGCGCGACGATCACTTCTGTACCGCGGAAGTGGCCGCTTTATGCCTGGAACTGGCCGAGGATCAACCGGCCAGTGAGGTGCTGGACGCCTATCTGGATGTGTTCAGCACCCATTATCTGGCGGCGAAATTCCAGCAGCCGATTGATCCGGACGACCAGCCTCATAGCCGCCTGAAGCCTTTTCTCTAGGTCAGGCGCTTACCAACTGCAGCTTCTTCGGCCAGAGCTGCGCCACCAGCATGCCCGTGAGCATCAGTGCGCAGCCGAAATAGCCGCGCAGCTGCAAGGACTCATCGAGCAGCCAGGCGCCGGCGATGGCGGCGAAGACCGCTTCCAGCGAGAAGATGATCGCTGCATGGGAGGCGATCGCATCCTTTTGTGCGATCACTTGCAGTGTGTAGCCGATGCCCACCGCAACCATACCTCCATACACAATGGCCGGTCCGGCGGCGATAATGGCGTCCCACTGGAAGGTCTCGAAGACCAGCGCCAGCGCCAGGCTGACCACCGAGCAGGTGGCGAATTGCAGGAAGGCCAGGCGAATCGGGTCATGCCGACTGGCGAAAACCCCGACCAGCACCACATGTGCGCCCCAGACAAAGGCTCCGATCAGTTGCAGCCAGTCTCCTGAGGCGACCTGAAAATTCTCGCCGACACTGAGCAGAAACATCCCCACTACGGCCAACAGTGCACCGAGCCAGGTACCCATTCCGGTTTTATGCCCAATCACCAAACCCAATAGTGGCACTACAATGACATACAGGCCGGTAATGAAGCCGGCATTGGTCACGCTGGTGAACAGCAAGCCGACCTGCTGGAGGTTGATTCCGAGAGCCAGTGCCAGTCCCATCAGCCCCCCGCCGACGAGCAGGCCTTTGGTGAGGAAGGGTTCGCTGTGGGTGTTCTGGCGATTGCCCCGCAACACCAGCGGTAGCAGGCAGAGCGAGCCAAGCGTAAAGCGCAGGCCGGAATAGAGGAACGGGCCGATATGATCCATTCCGGAGGTTTGTGCGACAAATCCGGAGCCCCAGATCATGGCAGTCACAAGCATCAGGACATCGGCACGCAAGGCTTGGCTTCGCATGATGGCACTCTGTATTAGTCAGCCGATGACTTTGCCGCAAAGTATCCCGCTTGACCACCCCGGTTTCGCTGGGCATGCTTGGCGCCGATTAGGGCGCAACCGAGGTTTTGAACGCTGGCTTTCCGGGCTCTTGGCGTTGAACGTGCCCTGTGGGTACGGCCTTTTTGGCTGTTTACCCAGTATTGCGTTGGCGAGGACTGAATTCTTCAGACCTCCCATAAAAAAACGGGATCATTTGAAAAATGGCCACATACGAAATCCTGATTGCCGATGACCACCCTTTATTTCGTAGCGCGCTGCATCAGGCGGTGACCCTGGGCCTTGGTCCTGAAGTTCGCCTGGTGGAAGTTGCGAGCATTGCCGAGCTGGAAACCCGCCTGACTGAAAAAGCTGACTGGGATCTGGTGCTGCTGGATCTGAACATGCCGGGTGCTTACGGTTTTTCCGGGCTGGTGCTGTTACGCGGCCAATATCCGCAGATCCCGGTGGTGATGGTGTCGGCGCAGGAAGAGGCATCGATCATGGTGCGCTCCCGTGAGTTCGGCGCCAGCGGTTTCATCCCCAAGTCGAGTTCGCTGGAAGTCATTCAGAAAGCGGTACGCAGTGTGTTGGACGGCGACGTCTGGTGGCCGCCGCAAGCCTTCGAAGAGATCAGCGTTTCAGCCGAGGCCAAGGCCGCCAGCGCTGGTCTGGCGAGTCTGACTCCGCAGCAGTTCCGCGTGTTGACTATGGTGTGTGAAGGGCTGCTGAATAAGCAGATTGCCTACGAGTTGAGTGTTTCGGAAGCCACGATCAAGGCCCATGTTACGGCGATCTTCCGTAAGCTGGGGGTGCGGACCCGGACTCAGGCTGCCTTGCTTTTGCAACAACTTGAGTCAATTTCAAGTAACCAGTGACCTGTTCCTTCACGCTATTTTGACTTTCGTTAAACTAGCTTCCCCACTCCTTTTTGCTCAGTTGCCTACCTTATGTCGCCTTTCAAGGGTCAAACCGGTCTTAAACGTATCCTCAACGCCTCCGGCTACTCTCTCGACGGTCTGCGCGCGGCTTTCACGGGTGAGGCGGCGTTTCGTCAATTGGTGTTGCTCAACGTTGTCCTGATTCCGTTGAGCTTTCTGTTCAGCGTCAGTCGGGTTGAGCGGGCTGTGCTGATTGCCGTGTGCCTGCTGGCATTGATTGTCGAGCTGCTCAATTCGGCAGTGGAAGCAGCGATCGACCGGATTTCCCTGGACCTGCACCCGCTGTCGAAAAATGCCAAGGACATGGGCAGCGCTGCCCAGCTTGTCGCCTTGAGCATGATTGCCGTGGTCTGGGCGGTGATTCTGCTTTAACGACTGTTCACGCGATCGTCGGCAGGACTATCTCGTCGCTGCGCCGCACCCCGGCAGTGAAGGCGCGGCATAAATCGAGAAATTCGCGTATGGCCGATGTCTGGTACTTCTGTTTGTGCCAGATGAAATAGAACTGTCGCGCCAGATCCAGGTCCGGCGTTTCTACCGGCACCAGGCTGCCGCGACGGAACGCATCGCGTAGCGCCAGGCGCGAAATGCAGCCAATCCCCAAACCGGATTCCACCGCGCGTTTGATCGCCTCGGTGTGTTCGAGCTCGAGGCGGATGTTCAGCGTGCTGCGGTGATGACGCATGGCCTGGTCGAAGGTCAGCCGGGTTCCCGAGCCTTGTTCGCGCAGTATCCAGGCTTCGTGGGTCAGCTCTTCCATGCTTGCCTGACCGCGCTTTGCCAGGGGATGCAGCGGTGCGCAAAACACCACCAGCTCATCTTCGACCCAGCTTTGCACCTCGATATCGGGGTGGCTGCAGTCGCCTTCGATTAGACCCAGATCAATTTCATAGTGGGCAACCTGTTGCACAATGTTGGCGGTGTTTTGCACATGGAGCTTCACTTGGCTTTCCGGGTGCAGCTGCATGAACCTGCCGATCAGCAAGGTTGCCAGGTAATTGCCGATGGTCAGCGTCGCGCCGACCGCCAGTGAGCCAAAGCCTGACTTGCCGTTGAGCAGGTCCTCGATTTCCTTGGCCTGGTCCAGCAGCGCGACGGCCTGCGGTAGCAGTTGGCGACCCAGGGCATTGAGGCTCAGGCGTTTGCCGGCGCGATCGAATAGCTGGCAGCTGGATTGGCGCTCAAGCTCGGTGATCGAGGTGCTGGCGGCCGATTGAGAAAGCGCGAGCAGACCCGCAGCACGGGACACGCTTTCCTGCTGGGCGACAGCGACGAATACTTGAAGTTGACGGAGAGTAAATCGCATATCTATATAACCGATAACCCTTATCTTAATAATCCATTTAACAGATATTGTCGCCGCCATTAGAATGCGATGCAATTGCGCACATTGTCGGCGCAGGCAATTTCTAGGAGCCCCCGTACATGAGCAACATGAACCACGAGCGTGTCCTCAGTGTTCATCACTGGAACGACACCCTGTTCAGCTTCAAGTGCACCCGCGACCCGGGCCTGCGCTTCGAGAACGGTCAGTTCGTGATGATCGGCCTGCAACAGCCCAACGGCCGGCCGCTTATGCGCGCTTACTCGATTGCCAGTCCCAACTGGGAAGAGCATCTCGAGTTCTTCAGCATCAAGGTTCAGGATGGTCCGCTGACTTCCCAGTTGCAGCATTTGAAGGAAGGCGATGAGATCATCATCAGCAAAAAACCGACCGGCACCCTGGTGCTGGACGATTTGAAGCCGGGCAAACATCTGTACCTGCTCAGCACCGGTACCGGTCTGGCGCCGTTCATGAGCGTCATCCAGGATCCGGAAACCTACGAGCGTTTCGAAAAAGTGATCCTGTGCCATGGCGTGCGTTACGTCAACGAAGTCGCTTACCGCGAGTTCATCACCGAGCATTTGCCGCAGAACGAGTTTTTTGGCGAAGCGCTGCGTGACAAGTTGATCTACTACCCAACCGTGACCCGCGAGCCGTTCGAGAACGAAGGGCGTCTGACCGACCTGATGCGTACCGGCAAGCTGTTCAGCGATATTGGTCTGCCACCGATCAATCCGCAGGACGACCGCGCCATGTTGTGCGGCAGCCCGAGCATGCTCGATGAAACCAGCGAAGTGCTCAACAGCTTCGGCCTGAAGGTTTCTCCGCGGATGCGTGAGCCTGGCGACTACCTGATCGAGCGCGCCTTCGTCGAGAAGTAAGCGAACCCGATCAATGAAAAGCCCGCGTTGTCTGAGAAGGCAGCGCGGGCTTTTTCGTTTCCGTGGGTTACTCGGCGGGAATGACTTCCAATACGCGGATCAGGCCGGGCTCCGGGTAATGCCAGCGCACATCCAGATCCCAGAACTGTGCGCCGTATTCTCGCTCGGCTGCAGGCACCTGGTAGGCCGGACGCGGATCCTGGGCCAGACACTGCTCGATCAGCTCCAGCAATGGCTCTTGCAGGCGCTGAGCGTGCGTGTGGGCCTGTTGCAGTGCTATGTCCGTCCACTGCACAGGAATCAGCTCGGGAGCGGCGCTAGCGATGCTGTTGGATGCCGTATCGACGATGTCGGCATAGGGTACGTAGGGCTTGATGTCGAGAATCGGCGTGCCATCCAGCAAATCGATACCGGAGATCCACAGACGATTGGCTTCGACCTTGTCGAGCTTGACCACCGACTGGCCGATGCCATTCGGGCGGTGGGTAGCGCGGGTGGCAAACACCCCCATGGATTTGTTACCGCCCAGGCGAGGCGGACGGACCTTGAGTCGTGGTTTGTCTTCCAGGGCCTGATGGAACAGGAACAGCAACCAGACATGACTCACGTGCTCAAGCCCTTGCACGGCATCGCCCTGATCGAACGGCGCCACCAGTTCCAGAACGCCACGGGCGGCCGGTGCCAGTTGCGGCTGGCGGGGAATGGCGAATTTCTCCTTGAAGCAGGAGCGCACGAAGCCGATCGGGGAAACGCTGTAGGTCATGGTCTGGGGTCGGAGCGGGGGAGATGCGGGCATCATAGTCGATGTGAAGATTTAAAGGCTGAACCCGCCATCCAGCGGGATGATATTCCCGGTCATGTAAGCCCCGGCGGTACTCGCCAGGCTGATGGCCAGTGCGGCCATTTCTTCCTCGCGGCCCCAGCGTTTCATCGGGATCAGGGCAGTATCTTCGGCCAGTGCCTGTTCGTCGTTGCCGATGTGCTGGGTCATTTTGCTCGGGAAGCGTCCGGGGGCAATGACGTTGACGTTGATGTGCTGACTGACCAGCTCGCGGGCGAGTATCCGCGACAGCTGGTGCAGGGCGGCCTTGCTCGGGCCATAGGCGTAGGCCTGTTCGCCAAACGAGGAAATCCCGGCCACCGAGCCGATGTTGATGATCCGTGCCGGATTCGCCGCCGAACCAGCCTTGCGCAGTAATGGCAGGAACTGCTGGATGCAGTTGAATACCGAGGTCACGTTCAGTTGCATGACCTTTTCCCAGCCCTTGACCGGATAACTCTCCAAAGGCGCGCCCCAGGTCGTTCCAGCGTTGTTCACGAGAATGTCGAGCTGGCTGATTTGCTCCCCCAGACGGCTGGCCAATAGCTGCACACCTTCTTCATTGGCGAGATTGGCGCAGATGGCATGACAGACGCCCAAGGCACTCAATTCGTCGGCAGTCTGCTGACAGGCTTCGGCATCGCGAGCACAGACATACACCGTCGCCCCGGCTTCGACGAAGGCCTTGGCGATCATTTTGCCGATACCACGGGTGCCGCCGGTCACCAGGGCGGTGCGGCCTTGCAGGGAGAAGTAAGGGTGCATGGCGAATCCTGAGCTCGATAGGGAGTGCATACCCTAGTCGTCAGGCGCGAAAAGCGGAGCCATTATTGTGCAGCGGAATGAGCAGGCATGCCGTTTCAGGTGGCTGGGTCCAGCCACCTGAAACCAGGGCAATCAGCCGCGAACGCGCAGGGTCAGGCCCTTGAGGAAGTTGCGCAGCAGTTGATCACCGCAGGTGCGGTAGTTGGTGTGGCCGAACTTGCGGAACAGCGCGCTCAGCTCTGGCTTGGACACCGGGAAATCGGAGGCCTTGAGGATCGCGTGCATATCGTCTTCCTTCAGTTCGAAGGCCACTCGCAGTTTCTTCAGGATGACGTTGTTGGTCACCGGCAGCTCGACCGGCAGCGGCGGACGGCTTTCGTCCTTGCCGCGCTTGAAGAACACCAGTCCGTCTAGAAAATGCGCCATGACCTCGTCCGGGCAATGGACGAAACCTTCTTCCTCATCCTTTTTCAGGTAAGTGAGGACGTCTTCCTTGGTAACTTCCAGACCGCCGAGCTTGATCAGCTCGACGACTTTGTTGTCACTGATGTCGAGCATGTAGCGCACGCTGCGCAGTACATCGTTATGAATCATGTTGGCAATCCTGATCAATCAGCTGTGAACACCGCAGACAAGCGTGCGGCGTCGAAATGTATGGCAACGCAAGAAGCTGTTAGAACTTCTCTTTGCTGGACAGGTAGCGCCATTGGCCGACCGGTACTTTGCCGATGGAGACGCCACCGATGCGAATACGACGAACGGCAACGACCTTGAGGCCGACGGCTTCGCAGAACAGCTTGATAACACCCGGCTGTGGGTTTTTCATCGCAAAGCGCAGGCGGTTTTCGTTCTGCCAGCTGGCCTTGACCGCCGGCAGTTCCTTACCCTTGTAGGTCAGGCCGTGGTTCAGGCGATTGAGGCCGTGGGCGACCATGTCTCCCTCGACCTCGACCACATACTCCTGCTCGATCTTGCTGGCGTCGGCGGTGAGCTTGCGCAGAATCTTCCAGTCCTGGGTGAACACCAGCAGGCCACTGGCGTTGGCTTGCAGGTCCGAGCTGGCGGTCAGGCGCAGGAAGTGCCCTTTGAGCGGGCGCTTGCTGTAACGGTGTTCTTCGCTCAGGGTTTCAGGGCCGATCAACTGCATGGCACTTTCCGCATCCATGCCCGCCGGCGCGTGAAACAGGATGGTCACCGGCTCCGGCGCAGTGGCCTTGGCCTCGGGATCGAGCTCGATTTTCTGGGTGTCGACCTTGAACTGCGGCTCATCGATGACTTCGCCGTCCACCGTGACCCAGCCGCCCTCGATGAACAGCTCAGCCTCCCGACGGGAACAGCCGACGAGTTCGATGAGGCGTTTGGAGAGACGAATCGGGTCATTCATGACAGGGGCCGTAACAAAAGAGGGCGCCCATTGTACCTGCCTGGCGCCGGTTAATCGCGGGTCCATTTGAAGACTGTGGCTTTTAGCCGCTTTGTGCCCGCTGATTGGCCTGTTTCAGACGCATATGCAGCAACGGATAGGGTTGGCCCATGCCGTCGTGCTCCGAACGGCCGATTACTTCGAACCCCAGCTTGTAGTAGAAGCCCAAGGCCTGCGGGTTCTGTTCATTGACGTCCAGTTCATCGGCATTCAAGTGTTCGATGGCGTACTTGAGCAATTGTTTGCCCAGTCCCTGACCGCGGTGGTCGGGGTCGATAAAGAGCATTTCGATCTTGCCCGCCGCGATGCCGGCAAAACCGGTGATGCGTTGGCGATGATCCTTGGTGCAGATCAGCATCACGGCATCCAGGTAACGGGTCAGCACCAGGTTCTTCAACAGGTCGATATAGCTGTCTGGGAGGAAATCATGGGTGGCGCGCACCGAGGCCTCCCAGATCCGGGTGAGTTCCTCATAGTCGCTGTGTTTCGGCGTATGGATGACCGCGTGATGACGCATGTCGCCGGTTCCTTATGCAGGTGGTGGCGGATGTCCTTTTATTTCACAAAACGATAGACGTAAAAAAGCCCCGCATCTCGTCAGGAGCAGGGCTTTTCAATTTTCTACGCTTTAGCGCTTCTCAGCCCACAGGTCGTACTCGTCGGCGTCGGTCACCCGGCACCAGACCTTGTCGCCTGGTTTCAGGTCGCTGGCGTCGTCGATAAAGACGTTGCCGTCGATTTCCGGGGCATCGAAGAAGCAGCGGCCAACCGCACCTTGCTCGTCGACTTCGTCGATCAGTACTTCGATTTCCTTGCCGATGCGCAGCTGCAGGCGAGCCGAGCTGATGGCTTGTTGATGGGCCATGAAGCGATCCCAGCGGTCCTGCTTGATCTCGTCCGGTACCACTTCCAGGTCCAGGTCATTGGCCGGTGCGCCTTCGACTGGCGAGTACTGGAAGCAGCCGACGCGGTCGAGCTGGGCTTCGGTCAGCCAGTCGAGCAGGTACTGGAAGTCTTCCTCGGTTTCGCCGGGGAAACCGACGATGAAGGTCGAACGGATAATCAGGTCGGGGCAGATGACACGCCAGTTCTTGATCCGGGCCAGGGTCTTGTCTTCGAAGGCCGGGCGTTTCATGGACTTGAGGACTTTCGGGCTGGCGTGCTGGAACGGGATGTCCAGGTACGGCAGGATTTTTCCGGCGGCCATCAGCGGGATCAGCTCATCGACGTGCGGGTACGGGTAGACATAGTGCAGACGTACCCAGACGCCGAGGCTGCTCAACGCTTCGCAGAGTTCGGTCATGCGGGTTTTTACCGGCGCGCCGTTCCAGAAACCGGTGCGGTACTTGACGTCGACGCCATAGGCGCTGGTGTCCTGGGAAATCACCAGCAGCTCTTTGACACCGGACTTGACCAGGCGCTGGGCCTCGTCGAGCACGTCACCGACCGGACGGCTGACCAGCTTGCCGCGCATCGACGGGATGATGCAGAAGCTGCAGCTGTGGTTGCAGCCTTCGGAAATCTTCAGGTAGGCGTAGTGGCGCGGGGTCAGCTTGATGCCTTGTGGTGGCACCAGGTCGATCAGCGGGTTGTGATCCTGACGCGGCGGGACCACGTCGTGCACGGCGTTGACCACTTGCTCGTATTGCTGCGGGCCGGTCACTGCGAGCACGCTCGGGTGGATCTTGCGGATGTTGCCTTCTTCGACACCCATGCAGCCGGTGACGATGACCTTGCCGTTTTCCTTGATGGCTTCACCGATCACTTCCAGGGACTCGGCCTTGGCGCTGTCGATAAAACCGCAAGTGTTGACCACCACGACATCGGCGTCCTGATAGGTGGACACGACTTCATAGCCTTCCATACGCAGTTGCGTAAGGATGCGCTCGGAGTCGACCAGTGCTTTCGGGCAACCCAGAGATACAAAGCCGACCTTGGGGGCGGCCGGCGTGGTGACGGTGGACATAGCTAACCTCGGTTTTGTGACGCCTCAAGCCGCGGGTGGCAAGGCGACGGATGGGCGCTTGACGCGCCTCTGATCAAAAAGTGCGCAATTCTAGCGATGGGCAGCGCACTTGACCAGCTTTATGCGGGGAATTGCGACGAGTGCTGCGCTATGCTTCGCGCCGTTGCGTTGAAATGAATTGTTACGAACCTGTAACCGCAAGAAAAACAGCGCATGCTGCACGACAAAGCATCGTGCTTCTTACAAAGAAGCTGAGTAACAGGAGTGGTTGATGGGTCAGGCAAGTAGTCAGGCTGCGGGCGGCGAGCATTCTGCGGCGAAACCCTTGAGCATGCTGGTGGCGGCAGTCGGGGTGGTTTATGGCGATATCGGCACCAGCCCCTTGTACACCCTCAAAGAAGTGTTTTCCGGCGACTATGGTGTGCCCGTCAACCATGATGGGGTGCTGGGCATTCTGGCGCTGATTTTCTGGTCGTTGATCTGGGTCGTTTCGATCAAGTACATGCTGTTCGTGCTACGCGCCGACAACCAGGGCGAGGGCGGCATCATGGCGTTGACGGCGCTGGCCCGGCGGGCTGCGACGAACCACCCGCGTCTGCGCACCCTGCTGGTGGTCTGTGGTTTGTGCGGTGCGGCGCTGTTCTATGGCGACAGCATGATCACCCCGGCAATCTCGGTCCTTTCAGCGATTGAAGGGTTGGGGCTGGCATTCGAAGGCATTGATCACTGGGTCGTGCCGTTGTCACTAATCGTACTGGTGGCGCTGTTCCTGATTCAGCGCCATGGCACGGCGCGCATCGGCATTCTGTTCGGGCCGGTGATGGTCACCTGGTTTCTGGTGCTGGGTGCGCTGGGGGTCTATGGCATCGTCCAGCACCCGGAAGTGCTCAAGGCGATGAACCCGGTCTGGGGTGTGCGCTTCTTTATTGTGCATCCGGGCATGGGCGTGGCGATTCTCGGCGCGGTGGTACTGGCATTGACCGGTGCCGAGGCGCTGTATGCCGACATGGGCCACTTCGGTCGCAAACCAATTGCCCGCGCCTGGTTCATCCTGGTGCTGCCAGCGCTGGTGCTCAATTATTTCGGCCAGGGCGCTTTGCTGTTGGGCGACCCGGAAGCGGCGCGCAACCCCTTCTACCTGCTGGCGCCAAGCTGGGCGTTGATCCCGCTGGTGGGTTTGTCGACCCTGGCGACGGTGATTGCTTCCCAGGCGGTGATCTCCGGGGCATTTTCCCTGACCCGCCAAGCGATCCAGCTCGGTTACATTCCGCGGATGCGCATTCAGCACACCTCCAGTGCCGAACAGGGCCAGATCTACATTGGTGCGGTGAACTGGGCGCTGATGGTCGGGGTGATTCTGCTGGTCCTGGGCTTCGAGTCCTCGGGCGCGCTGGCGTCGGCCTATGGCGTGGCGGTGACCGGCACCATGCTGATGACTACGATCCTGGTTTCGGCGGTGATGTTGCTGTTGTGGAAATGGCCGCCAGTGCTGGCGGTCCCGGTGTTGCTGGGTTTCCTGTTTGTGGATGGCTTGTTCTTCGCCGCCAACGTGCCGAAAATATTTCAGGGCGGGGCCTTTCCGGTGTTGGCGGGGATTGTCCTGTTCGTGCTCATGACCACCTGGAAGCGCGGCAAGCAACTGCTGGTCGAGCGTATCGACGAAGGCGGGTTGCCACTGCCGATTTTCATCAGCAGTATTGGAGTGCAGCCACCCCATCGGGTCCAGGGCACGGCGGTGTTCCTCACCGCGCGACCGGATGCCGTACCCCACGCCTTGTTGCACAACCTGTTGCATAACCAGGTGCTGCACGAACAAGTGGTGTTGCTGACGGTGGTCTACGAGGATATCCCGCGGGTTCCAGCGCAGCGGCGCTTTGAAGTGGCGTCCCATGGTGAAGGCTTCTACCGGGTGATCCTGCACTTCGGTTTTACCGATGAGCCGGATGTGCCGCAGGCATTGAAGCTCTGCCATCTCGATGAGCTGGATTTCAGTCCGATGCGCACCACCTACTTCCTCAGCCGCGAGACAGTGATCACCTCCAGACTGGTGGGCATGGCGCGCTGGCGCGCAGCGCTGTTCGCCTTTATGTTGCAGAACGCCAACGGTAACCTGCGGTTCTTCAACCTGCCGCTCAACCGAGTGATCGAACTGGGTACTCAGGTAGAAATATAAGCACCCTGCGCCCTCAAAAGATCGCAGCCTGCGGCAGCTCCTACAGATTTTGCATACACCTGATGATTTGTGGGTGTAGGGAGCTGGTGCAGGAGCTGCCGCAGGCTGCGATCTTGGCGATCCCGCACCTGCTGAAGGTTCCCACTTTACGCCGAAGTGCTGTGCATTTCTTAACTGACCGGCATTGGGACAAGCCCGCGAGCTACTCCAGGTCGGGTGTTTATTCATGTTGCTTTGTGTTCCAAGTAGCGTAATATTTTACGCATTAAGATGCGTACAAAGATATGCGTATGTATGCGCTGAGAGGTGGGACATGACTGCATTATTAGAGCGTGCCGATCAGGCAGTATCGGTCACTGCCATGGTCAGGAGCTTCAGTGCGAAGCTCAAAGAGGTATCCAGCCGGTCGACTGAGCGCCTGGTGATTTTCAAGGACAATGAGCCAGCAGCGGTCATTATCAACGTGGATGCCTTTCAGGAAATGCTGGATGAGCTTGAAAATCTTCGGGTTGAAGCAACCGCCCGAGAGCGCCTGATTGGTTTTGATCAAGCTCAGGCAATCTCCCACGATGATATGCGGGCAAGGTACGCCAATAACGATTGAAGGGAAGTCGGATGGTTTGGGGAGTTTTATATCATCCGGAAGTCCGCGATGATCTGGATCAGCTTGGAGCTGCAGCGGCGAACCGAATCCTCGATGTAATCGAGGAGCGAATCATCAACGGTGAGCCTGACAAAAGTGGCAAGCCTTTGCGCGCCAGTCTGGCGGGATGTCGCAGGATTCGAACGGGTGATACGCGGATCGTTTATCGTGTCGACGGGAAGGCCATTCAGGTATTGATTGTGGCCGTCGGCGCCAGACGTGACAAAGAGGTTTACGACGCGGCCGAGCGTCGACTCTAAACAAAGAAAGCCCCCGTTGCCTTGCGGCAGCGGGGGCTTTTTCGTGGGCGGTGCTCAGATCACTCTTCGGCGACCCGGGTCTTGCCCTGGCGCTTCTCGATCGCATCGACCAGGCGCTGAGCCAGGGCCGGGTAGTTCTCGTCGAAGTGGTGGCCGCCAGGCAGTTTCATGGCTTCACCAACGGCGGTCTTTTCGGTGCAGCCGCTTTCGTCGACTTCTTCTTCGCCATAGATGCACAGCACTTTGTCCGCTGGCAGTTTGGCCATTTCCGGGCCGGTGGCGGCTTCCTTGCCGGCGTTGCCTAGCCAGCCTTCGACTTCGATTTCGAAGCTGCCGGTGCGGGCGAACGCCAGCAGGATAATGGCGTCGACCCGCTGCTGTTCGGCTTCAGGCAGGCGGTTGTAGATGGCTGGCAGCACGTCGGCACCGAAGGAGTAGCCCGTCAGCACGAAGCGTTTGGTGCCCCATTTCTGCCGGTAGTGCTGCATCAGTTCGCTGAGGTCGGTGGCGCTTTGTTCCGGGCTCTTGTGCTGCCAGTAGTAGCGCAGGGTGTCGATGCCGACCACCGGGTAGCCGATCTTGGCCATTTCGCCGGCTACGTTGCGGTCCAGGTCGCGCCAGCCGCCGTCACCGGAGAGGAACAGGGTCACGGTGTCCTTGGCCTGGCCGGCCGGTACTTCGACCACCGGGATGTTCAGGCCGCCATTGCCCTTGTCCGAGCCCATGAGGATTTTGCGCAGCTCATTGTTCAGCACTTGCGGCAGATTGATGTCGTAGTCGCTGATGCTGGTTTCGGCGTTGGCTTGATCCCGCACGAAGCCGGCACTGGTGTCGTCGGGGTTGTCGTTCCAGGCCACCAGCCAGTGACCGTGGGCCGCGGTTTTTGGCAGCAGATGAGTGCAACCGGGTTTTTCCAGGGCCAGATCCACCGAGATGGCCCGGGCCTTGTCATCTTTTTGCTCGGCCAGCCAGCGCCAAGCCAGGACAGCCCCGGGACCGATGCCGCTGACCAGGGTGGCCGGACCTTTGAGTTGTTTCAGGGCCGATTGCAATGCGCGACCTTGCAGCACGCAATCCTTGGGCAGGATCACTTGAACGATCTGCGCTGCACCGCCACGGCTCAGGGTCAGCAGTTGTTGGTTGTTGAGCTTTTGCTCATCGGTCACGGCTACCACCACTTGGGCGCGGGCTGCGCTGCCAGGGGTGACGCGGGTCATGGTCGAACCATCGGCCGGTGTCAGGTGTTCAAGCGTCGGTTCCGGTGCCGGGCGGTTCCAGAACCAATAGCCACCACCGAGAATCAGGGCAAGCACCACCAGAGTGGCCAGTAAATACCGCCAGGAGCGTTGAATCATCAGCGTTTCACCAATCCAGTCAAGCCGCCCGCAATCAGGGCGGCGGTATCGGCCAGTGCCACCAGCGGATCGAGTCCGGCGGGCACGGCCATGTAACGGGGTTCCCAGTCAGGCTGGAACTTGTCTTTGAAGCGGCGCAATCCCTGGAAGTTGTAGAGTTGCTCGCCACGACGGAACACCATCGAGCCGAGGCGCTGGGTCAGTGGCGCGCCGCGACGGGGTTGTAACCCCGACAACGGCACCATGCCCAGGCTGAAACGTGCATATCCGTGTTTTTTATAATGTTGAATCAGGCCGACCATCATGAATTCCATGGTCAGCTTGGGCGCTTCAGGATGGGCGCGCATCAAGTCGAGGCTGGCCAGGTCATGGCTGTAGGTCTCGAGCAGGTTGGCAAAGGCCACCGGACGCCCTTCAAAACGGATGATCGCGACGCGAAAGTGCTTCATGTAATCATCGCTGAAGCGGCCGAGGGAGAAGCCTTTCTCGCGCACATTCTTGCCGGTCAGCCAGGCATCGGAGATGACTTTCAGTTCATCCATCGGCGCTTGACCCGGATCAAGGATCTCCAGCGCCAGGCCGTCGCGGGTGCCGCGATTCCAGGTGTAGCGCAGGTCTTTCATCTCTTTGCCTTTGGCCTCGAGATCAAAGCGCAGCAGATCGACCCGGGCTTCTTCGCCGAGTTTGATCGCCGTCAGGCCGATGTCCATGTAGTACGGCAGGTTCTCGGCACGCACCTGATAGAACACCGGTCGGGCGTGGTGGATGTCGCACAGGTCGCGGAACTGCCAGATCATCTCTGCGCGCTGCCGGGGCGGGCCGATCGGGTCGTACAGCGCTACCAGGCTGCGGCCGCGGCGAGCGTACATCAGGAACGCATCGTCGTTGGGATGAAACAGCAACGCCTTGTCACCGGTCAGGGCCAGGCCGCCGTCCGGCTGGGCCGAGGCCATGAGGATTTTTACTGCCTTGTCCATTTCTTCAGCGGTGGGCAGGTGGATCACCGGGCGCGCGGTACGTAGCAGCCAGGTCAGCGACACTACCACCAGCAATACCGCGGCGCCGAGTAGCGAGCGCAATCCGCGCGGCGCATCGGCGTCGAGGGTGAACTGCCACCAGAGCTCCCGGCTGTAGGGCACATCCTGGTAAGCGAACAGCAGCAACCAGATCGAAGCCCCCAGTACGCAGACGCTGGCCACCAGATACAGCGGCGAGAACGGCAGTTCGGTCAGTCGACTGGGTCGATAGAACGAGTCCCGGAATACTGCCAACAGGCAGGCAGTCAGGGTCAACAGGCTGGCTTCTTCCCAGTCGAAACCCTTGAGCAGGGAGAGCAGGGCGCCCATCAGCAGCAGAATGGTGGTCAGCATCCAGGCCGCCGAAAGCCGCCGGCGCAATCCCTGGGCGAGCAACAGGCAGAGCACGCCAATCAGGCTGGCCCCAAAGTGCGAGGCGTCGACCAGGCGGTGGGGGATTAGAAAACCGATGTGCTCCAGGCGGGTGTCAATTTCTGGAGTGGCGCCGGAAAACAACAGCACCACGCCGGACAGGAACACCAGCACCGCGAGGATCGGGGCGGCCAGGCCCGAGGCTGCCCGTAGCGATTGGCGAGACTGGAACAGGCGTCGGGCTTCGCTGATCAGTAGTAGCAGGCAGGCCACCAGCAACGGCAGGACCACGTAGATCAGCCGATACAGCAGCAAGGCCGCGGCCAGTGGGGCCGCGCCCAGTGTGTCAGCGAAGGCTGCCAGCAGAACGGCCTCGAACACCCCGACGCCGCCAGGTACATGGCTCAGTACGCCAGCGGCCAGCGCCAGCAGGTACACCAGCAGAAAAGCGCCGAAGGGCGGGGCCTCGGGTAGCAATAGATAGAGCACGGTAGCCGCGGCGGCCACATCCAGCGCGGTGATAATCAGTTGCAGGAAGGTCAAGCGGCGCCCGGGCAGGCGCAGGGTCCGGCGGCCGATACGAATCAGCAGGTTGTCCGCCAGTGGTTGATCGGGCAGGCGACGGCGGTAGATGCCGATCGCCAACACCGCGCCAAGGAGCAGCACCGCAATGGCGATCGCGCCTAGCAGAGGTTCGGGCAGGCGCAGCGCGGCAGAGGCGGCTGGCAGCTCGCTGAGTGTGGCCAGGGCGGCCAGCGGTGGCAGTGCGCAACCCAGCGACAGGCTGGCAAACAGGGTCATGTAGGCGACTTCAGAGGCCCCCACACCAAAGCGCGCATATAAGCGGTAACGCACCGAGCCGCCGGACAGCAACGAAAGGCCGACGGCATTGCCGATCGCAAAGGCGCTGAATCCTCCGAGGGCCAGGATGCGCGGCGACAACTTCACCCCGGCATAGCGGCTGGCCGACCATTCGTAGCCCAACATGATGATGAAGCCGACCACGGTTGCCATCACTGCCCCAAGCAAGGCCGGTTTTGGCACTTCAAGGATGGAGTCGTGCAGGGCATTCAGATCGAGATCGCTCAGCAGGTGGCGACAGGCAATCAGTGCAATAACGAATAACAACAGAGTGACCGCCAACCCCATGGGCTGGCGATATTTGCTCAACAGATCGAGCCAGCGCAGGCGAGTGGCCGGGATCGGTTGGGTCGCTGTGACGGTGTCTTGTGGATCAGACGAGTTGGTGCGCATCAATCACCTCTTGGATTGTGCGCGACAGGATGGGGGTATCCAGCCAAGTTACCAATCCCCAAGGAAAAATAATTTCAAAATGTTAACGCGTCCTGTTGCACAGGGTTTTTCGACAGACACAAAAAAGGCCACTCTTTCGAGTAGCCTTTTTTGATGTTTGGTTGCGGGAGCCGGATTTGAACCGACGACCTTCGGGTTATGAGCCCGACGAGCTACCAGACTGCTCCATCCCGCGTCTGTGTGGCGGCATTCTACAGGCGATCGCTTGAGTGTCAACCGTTAATGGTCATCAGGGTAATAAGCCAATCCGGGTCCGGGTTAAGTGCCAGAGGTCCGGAATCCTGCGGTTTTTGGCAGAGCAGCGCGGGAGGGGTAAAAAGACACGCGCACAAAAAAGGCCACTCTTTCGAGTAGCCTTTTTTGATGTTTGGTTGCGGGAGCCGGATTTGAACCGACGACCTTCGGGTTATGAGCCCGACGAGCTACCAGACTGCTCCATCCCGCGTCTGTGTGTCGGCATTCTACAGAGGATCGCCGGCCTGTCAATCTAAATCTGCTAAAAACCTGTTCATGTTCAATCGCTTAGCGTGTCACAAGGACAGAGCGACATGCCCCTGAGGCTTGCTGCGCAAGGCTTCCAGCTCTATTGGACCGCCTGTCCTGATTGATAAAACGAATCCATTTGGATTTTTTCCTACGTAGACAGGCGAAGATTCAAAGTACTGGTGCTATATACAGGTGCCGGTGAGATACTGCCGATCAGTTTCATCTTGATCTCTTTTGTCCTCAACGAACACCGCCTTTATATGACGCAGCGCAAAATCATCCACGTCGACTGTGACTGTTTCTATGCCGCTATCGAGATGCGTGACGACCCGAATCTGGCCGGTAAACCACTGGCGGTTGGCGGGTCGGCGGAGCGGCGTGGAGTGATCGCCACCTGTAACTATGAGGCGCGGGCCTATGGGGTGCGTTCGGCCATGTCTTCGCGGCATGCCTTGAAGTTGTGTCCGGACCTGGTAATCGTCAAACCGCGCATGGATGCCTACAAGGAAGCCTCGAAAGAGATCCAGACGATTTTTCGCGATTACACCGACCTGATTGAGCCGTTGTCGCTGGATGAGGCCTATCTCGATGTGTCCGATAGCCCGCATTTTGCCGGCAGTGGCACGCGCATCGCTCAAGACATCCGCAGGCGAGTGTCCAATCAGTTGCATATCACAGTCTCGGCCGGCGTGGCGCCGAACAAGTTTCTGGCGAAAATTGCCAGTGACTGGAAAAAACCCAATGGCCTGTTCGTGATTACCCCGGATCAGGTCGAGGATTTTGTCTCCGCGCTGCCGGTCAGCAAGCTGCACGGGGTGGGGAAGGTCACAGCGGACAAATTGGGCCGACTGGGTATCGTCAGTTGCCTGGACCTGCGGGACTGGAGCAAGTTGGCGCTGGTGAAGGAATTCGGCAGCTTCGGCGAACGGCTTTGGGGTCTGGCGCGTGGGATCGATGACCGGCTGGTGCAGAACGACAACCGGCGGCAGTCGGTCAGTGTCGAGAATACTTACGATGTGGACCTGCCGGATCTGGCCAGTTGCCTGGAAAAGTTACCCGAATTGCTGGAAACCCTGAGCGGCCGCATGGCGAGGATCGACAGCAGTTATCGGCCGGGCAAGCCATTCGTCAAGGTGAAGTTCCACGACTTTACCCAGACCACGCTGGAGCAGGCCGGGGCCGGACGGGATCTGGAGGGGTATCAACAACTGCTGACCCAGGCATTTAACCGAGGTGGCAAACCGGTGCGGTTATTGGGGATTGGCGTGCGTTTGCTGGATCTAAGTGGCGGGCATGAGCAGTTGGAGTTGTTTAGCCGTTAATGCGTGGCGTAGCAGCCTTCGGCAGCTGCTACGGACCGCGTCGTAGCCTTAATCAATCAAGCCCCGGGATCAGCCACCAGTCGCCCGGCATCCTTGGTCAGTGACTTGAGAAATTCTTGCTGCAACTCGGGATCGTTGCGGGTCAATTCGATCAGGCTCTGTTCCAGTTCGCTGGCTTCTTCTTCCAGGCCCAGTTCCGACAGGCGTTTTACCCGGTGCACCCACTGGCTGACTTCGTCATCCTCAAGGTCGTCGTAGATCAGGCCGTGAGCCTCGAGCATCTTGCCGCGCAAGGCGCTGCTGATGGCCAGGGTCGAATCGGAATGCACCTCATCCTGCGCATCTTCGACACTGATCTGCAGCTTGCCGAGGTGGTTCAGGTCCTGTTCGGCAAACGGGCTGTCCAGCAGGTTCAGGCGCAGAACGCCGTTGCGGTCGGTGCTCAGGTTGAAGGTATATTTGCCGGTCTTGACCTCTACCGGGCGCTCGCTCCACGGCAGGCTCGAATACTCCCGACGTTTGTCGCGCTGGATTTCGTCGATGCCGGCGAGGTTCTGCTGCGCACGACCATGGGACTGCACGTTCATGAATGGGTTGAGCCCCGCAACGCCGTAGCTGATCCAGTCCATGGTGACGCTGTCCGGCAAGTTGCCGAGGGCGAACACATTGACAACGTTCGCGCCGACGCCAGCCACCACCGCCACTGCGCCCAACGGGATCTCGTAGACCTCCCGCCAGGGTTGGTAAGGCGTGTAGCGATCATAGCGCCGGGTGACTTCGAATTCGGTGACCTCGAAGGTCTTCTGTTCGTGGATCCGCACACGACGTTGCGGCAGCTCAAGCACCTTAGGCTCGCCCACATCGATCTGCAGGCTGTGCTCGAGCAATTTGCGCTCGATGCGCTCCTCGTGCTCGCTGCGTTGAGACATCTGGTTGGCACAGCCGCTGAGCAGCAGGGTGCCGCACAGGGCGGCACCACCGAGGCTTAAGGTGTTTCGCTTGAGCATGACTTCTCTTGATCTGGTTTCAGCGACGGATACGGGCCTGGAGGAACGACAGTACGTCAGCGACCGGCAGCGCGTGCGCTTCGGCTTCGGTACGGCTCTTGTATTCCAGGTTGCCTTCGGCGAGACCGCGGTCACTGACCACGATCCGGTGTGGAATGCCGATCAGCTCCATGTCTGCGAACTTGATGCCCGGGCTGGTTTTCTTGTCACGGTCGTCCAGCAGCACTTCAAAGCCGGCTGCAGTCAGTTCTGCATACAGCTTGTCGGTGGCTTCGCGAACCTGTTCGGTTTCGTAGCGCAATGGCACCAGGGCAACTTGGAACGGGGCCAGGGTGTCGCTCCAGATGATCCCGTTGGCGTCGTTGTTCTGCTCGATGGCCGCAGCCACTACGCGGGAAACGCCGATGCCGTAGCAGCCCATTTCCAGGGTGACCGGCTTGCCATTCTCGCCCAGCACTTCGCACTTCATCGCTTTGCTGTACTTGTTGCCCAGCTGGAAGATGTGCCCGACTTCGATGCCGCGCTTGATTTCCAGGGTGCCCTTGCCGTCCGGGCTTGGGTCGCCGGCCACGACGTTACGCAGGTCGGCCACTGTCGGAACCGGCAGATCGCGCTCCCAGTTCACGCCGAAGTAATGCTTGTCGTCGATGTTTGCACCGATGCCGAAGTCGCTCATCAGCTCGACGGAACGGTCGATGATGATTGGCAGCGGCAGGTTCAACGGGCCGAGGGAACCGGCGCCGGCGCCAATGGCGTCGCGCAGATCGGCTTCGGAAGCCATGACCAGCGGGCTGGCTACGCCTGGCTGGTTGGCGGCCTTGATTTCGTTCAGCTCGTGGTCGCCACGGATGATCAGGGCAATCAGCTTGCCTTTCTCTTCAGCGTGAACCACCAGAGTCTTGATGGTCTTCTCGATCGGCAGGTTGAAGCCTTCGACCAGTTGCGCGATGGTCTTGGCGTTCGGCGTGTCGACCAGACGCAGATCTTCGGCCGGTGCGGCGCGGGAAGTTTCGCGCGGCACGGCTTCGGCTTTCTCGATGTTCGCGGCGTATTCAGAACCGTTGCTGAAGACGATATCGTCTTCGCCGGATTCGGCCAGTACGTGGAACTCGTGGGAGCCGGCACCGCCGATCGAGCCGTTGTCGGCTTCAACAGCGCGGAACTTCAAGCCCAGACGGGTGAATACGTTGCAATACGCCTGGTACATGCGGTCGTAGGTGACCTGCAGCGAAGGCTGATCAGCGTGGAACGAATAGGCGTCCTTCATGATGAACTCGCGGCCGCGCATCAAACCGAAGCGTGGGCGGATCTCGTCACGGAATTTGGTCTGGATCTGGTACAGGTTGATCGGCAGCTGTTTGTAGCTGCTCAACTCGTTGCGCATCAGGTCCGTGATCACTTCTTCGTGAGTCGGGCCGGCGCAGAAATCGCGACCGTGGCGATCCTTGAAGCGCAGCAATTCAGGGCCGTACTCTTCCCAACGACCGGATTCCTGCCACAGCTCAGCCGGTTGCGTGCTCGGCATCAACACTTCAAGAGAGCCGGCGGCGTTCATTTCTTCACGAACGATGGCTTCGACCTTGCGCATCACTCGCAAGCCCATCGGCAGCCAGGTGTACAGGCCCGAGGCGAGTTTGCGGATCATGCCGGCGCGCAGCATCAGCTGATGGCTGATCACGACCGCATCGGAAGGCGTTTCTTTCTGTGTGGCGAGCAAATATTGACTGGTGCGCATGGTTGGCCGTTGTCGGTTGCTAATGACTAGAAATGACGGAGCATTGTACGGGCGAGATCCGTTGGCGTACAGGATCTCGGCCGGACGAACCGGGAAGGGCGACGAAAGCCGGTGTTAGTCAGGACTCTTCGGTGACCGCAGCGTCATTGGCCACGCGAGCGCGGCGGTTTTCCTGATGCCACTGCAAACCAATCAAGAGCAAGGTTGGCACGCCGAGCAGGGCGGTGATCAGGAAAAAGTCGTGATAGCCGTATTTCTCCACCATCACCCCGGAGTAACCGCCGATCAGCCGTGGCAGCAACAGCATGATCGAGCTGAGCAGGGCGTATTGTGTTGCGGAGAACTTCAGGTTGGTCAGGCTCGACAGGTAAGCGACAAACGCCGAAGTGGCAAGGCCCGAGCTGAAGTTATCCAGCGAGATAGTGGCGATCAGCATGTTCAGGTTGGCGCCCATGTCGGCGAGCATCAGGAACAGCAGGTTGGTGCCGGCCGAGGCGATCCCACCGATCAGCAGAATCGGCAGGATGCCGAAGCGCACGATCAGCAAGCCACCCATCCCGGCGCCGACCAGGGTCATGATCAAGCCGAAAATCTTGCTGACACTGGCGATCTGATCCTTGGTGAAGCCCTGGTCGATGTAGAACACGTTGGCCATCACGCCCATGACCGTGTCGGACATCCGATAGGTGGCGATCAGGCCCAGCAGCAGGAAGGCTTGCCAGCGATAACGCAGGATGAAGTCGTTGACCGGTGTCAGCACCGGTGCCAGGCCGCGACGTCCTATGCTCGAGAGGCACAGGCTGGTGAGCGTGACGTAGAGGATGGCCCGCAGGAAAGCTCGGTCCTCCAGTACCAGGTCGAGCGGGCTGATGCCGTCGAACAAGACGCTGGCGAAATCGGTGTTGTAGAGCTGGGTAAACATCGCCGGCACGGAAACCAGCAGCACGATCAGGACGAACACCGAGGCCAGTTGATGCACGAAGCTGTAGCGGCCCGCCGACAGTTGAGTGCGCAGCGGTACGGGCGGCTCACGCATAAAGAGGGTAGTGAGCAGCGCCGGGATCATCAGTGCACCGAACAGGATGTAGGTGCCGGCCCAGGCTGAGTGTTTATAGTTGAACCCGGTGGAGCCGAAACCTTCGGCGAAGAACAGCGCTCCGGCCGTGGCCAGCAATGCCGCAATTCGATAGCCGGACATATAGGCCGCAGCCAGGGCAGCTTGCCGGCTGTCTTCGGCAATTTCCAGGCGGTAGGCGTCGACCGCGATGTCCTGGGTGGCCGAGGCGAAGGCCACGACCACTGCGATAGCGATAAGCCATGACAGGTGTTTTTGCGGGTCGCAGAAGCCCATGCCGATCAATCCGAGGATGACCAGTGCCTGGGCCAGGACCAGCCAGGAGCGACGACGACCGAGTTTGCCGAGAAACGGCAGGCGCCATTGGTCGAGCAGCGGCGACCATACCCATTTAAAGGCATAGGCGAGGCCGATCAGGCTTGCGTAGCCGATGGTTTCGCGGGCCACTCCGGCCTCACGCAACCAGACTGAAAGCGTCGAAAACACCAGCATGTAAGGCAGGCCGGCGGCGAAACCCAGCAACAACAACACGAGGGTCGAGGGGCTGGCATAGGCGGCGAGTGCGGCGCGCCAGGTTTGACGGGGCATGGGCTGGAGTCTGCCTCAGATTACGGAAACAAAGCGCGCACTCTAACCGCTGTGCTCTACCGGGCGCCAGCCATGACGCTGAATATCAACACGATTATTCAGGATACTAACGCCTTCCATGCGTAAACGTGCGCGCTGCTCATCCCCGGAAGCGCTCCCGGCCGGCAGGCTGAGGCGTCCACCAGCACCGAGCACGCGATGCCAGGGCAATTTGGTATCGCCGGGCAATTGGCTGAGGGTGCGCCCGACCCAGCGTGCGGCGCGGCCGAGCCCGGCCAGTTCGGCCAGCTGGCCATAGCTCACCACCTTGCCCGCGGGGACTTGAGCAAGTGTCAGATAGAGCGCCGTGCGTCGGATTTGCGCCGGGTTTTCGGATTCAGCAGGTGAGTCAGTCACGCTCTGGGGTCCTCAATGAGGTCGTATGACCGTCTGTAGAGTAAGTCCTTAATTGCTGGATGAGAAATGAACTCAATACTAATCGTCGGGTCAGTCCTTGCTAAGGCTTTCTCTATGGGGATAATGCCGCCTTTTTTTCGCGAACCTGAGTCCTGTTTTGCTTATGTTGTCCAGAACCCTGCTGTGCCTCGCTATTGCTAGTGCCTCCTCTCCCTTGCTTGCCGATACTGTCTGGTTGAAGAACGGTGACAAGCTAAGCGGTAAAATCAGCGTCTTTGATGGCGGCAAACTGCTGATCCAGACCGAATACGCCGGAGCTGTCCCGATTGACTGGAAACAGGTCAAGACTCTGGAGAGCGATCAGCAGCTGCTGGTCAAGCAGGATGCCTACACCGGGGAGAAGGCCAAAGCCCTGCATGCGGCGGAGGACGGCAAGGTGACCCTGGCCAACGGTGATGGTCCCAAGACCGTTGAGCTGGCGAGTATCCAGCAGATCCTCAAACCCAAGCCAGTGGTCGAAGATCTGGTATGGAAGGGCAATGTAGATATGGCGCTGGATTATCAGCGTGCGGAAAAGGATACCGACGATTACGACGTTGGTTTCAAGACCACCGCGCGTCACGGCAAGTGGCGTCATACGGCCGAAGGCGAATATAACCGCGAGTTCCAGGACGATGTGGTGACCACAGACAACTGGAAAGGCGAATATTCGCTCGACCGCTTCCTGACCGAAAAATGGTTCTGGCAGGGGCGTGCAATCTACAAACGCGACAAAGTCGAAGACCTGGCTCGCCAGCGTACCGTGGGTACCGGTCCGGGTTATCAATTCTGGGATAATGAATTGGGCGCGTTTTCCCTGGGCTCGCTGCTGAACCGAACTGACTATGAGTATGCGGACGGCGGCAAGGACAACTTCTATTCCCTGGCGATGAAGTGGGACTACAACCGTTTCCTGATCGGCAAGAGCGTCGAGTTCTTCACCAACGGCGAAGTCGGCAAGCCGCTATCGGGTGTGGCTGATTACTCCCTCGATACCGAAGTCGGTTTGCGTTACCGGGTCACGGAATGGGCATCGCTCAACCTCAAGGCGGAGAAGGATATTGTCAGTGGTTCCCAGGAGGGGGCCTTGGACAAGACCCGTTACACCGCAGGGTTTGGCGTTACCTGGTAAGCCTGTCCTTTGACAGCTCCTGCATTTGACCGGTGCACACGCGTCGCAGGAGCTGCCGCAGGCTGCGATCTCTTGATCTTGCTCCTGTGCCATCTCCAGAACCGCCACAAGATCGCAGGCTGCGCCAGCTCCTACGCCGACCGGGTACGCCTGTGAAATCGCAGGAATGCGCGATCCGACCGGGTACGCCTGTGAAATCGCAGGAGCGCGCGACCTTGTAGGAGCTGCCGCAGGCTGCGATCTCTTGATCTTGCTCCTGTGCCATCTCCAGAATCGCCACAAGATCGCAGGCTGCGCCAGCTCGCCGCCGACCGGGTACACCTGTGAAATCGCAGGGGCGCGCGATCCCGTAGGAGCTGCCGCAGGCTGCGATCTTTTGATCTTGCTCCTGAGCCATTCCCGAACCGCCACAAGATCGCAGGCTGCGCCCGCTCCTACGCCGACCGGGTACACCTGTGAAATCGCAGGGGCACGCGATCTTGTAGGAGCTGCCGCAGGCTGCGATCTTTTGATCTTGCTGCTGTGCCATCTCCAGAACCGCTAAAGGGTCGCAGTCTGCTTTCTGGCGATCTTTTACATCAGACAAAACACACAGGCACAAAAAAGCCCCGCTTTTAAGGGCGGGGCTTTTGCTGTATCAGTTACAAGTTAGATAACTTGAACTTCTTCAGCTTGCATGCCTTTCTGGCCGCGGGTAGCGACGAAAGAGACCTGTTGGCCTTCTTTCAGGCTTTTGAAGCCGTCAGATTGGATAGCTTTGAAGTGAACGAACAGGTCGTCACCGGATTGTGGAGTGATGAAGCCGAAGCCTTTTTCATCGTTGAACCACTTAACGGTACCAGTTTGGCGATTAGACATGGTGTATCTCCTTGGACAAAGTTAACTGCGACTCAGGAAAAGCCCTGGCCGAGACTGAGTGCAAAGAGCAGGAAAAATTCTTGGAGATGGTTGGATCGAAATTCAACATATCGTGTAGAGATTCTCAGTGACACAAGCAGCACAGTGGCGCTACCTTAACCCGTTTTCCGGAACGTGCCAATGGTCTTTGCGAAGGTTTCTCTATTTTCGTGACTGACGGTCCGGTGCTCATGGCTGTGTACTGTAACTATTGCTGGGCATCGACGAGAAAATCCCCCCAGACTTTGAACCCGACGGCGAGCACCGGTAAGATGCCGGACAGAATTTTTCCACCTCGCTATTCAGGACACCCGCCATGAGCATCAAATCGGACAAGTGGATTCGCCGCATGGCGCAAGAGCACGGCATGATCGAGCCCTTTGTAGAGCGTCAGGTGCGCGGCGAAGGCGCTGACCGGGTGATTTCCTACGGCGTCTCGAGCTACGGCTACGACGTGCGTTGCGCGGATGAATTCAAGGTGTTCACCAACATCAACTCGGCGACCGTCGATCCGAAGAACTTCGATGAGAAGAGTTTCGTCGACGTCAAAAGCGATGTGTGCATCATTCCGCCGAACTCCTTCGCCCTGGCCCGTACCGTGGAGTTTTTCCGTATTCCGCGCAATGTGCTGACGATCTGCCTGGGTAAAAGCACCTACGCGCGCTGCGGCATCATCGTCAACGTCACGCCGCTCGAGCCTGAGTGGGAAGGTCATGTGACCCTGGAATTCTCCAACACCACCACGCTGCCGGCGAAGATCTACGCCAATGAAGGCGTGGCGCAGATGCTGTTTTTCGAATCCGACGAAGAGTGTGAAATCTCCTATAAAGACCGTGGTGGCAAGTACCAGGGGCAGCTGGGCGTCACCTTGCCGCGTACCTGACTCCGACATCTGACGAACAGTGGGAATTCTTGAGCGGGCAGATACTCTATTGAAAGTACTGCTCCGGTTCGCGCAATGCGAGCCGGGCCAACGCTCAGGAGTGCCCTATGAAAATCGATCCGCGAATAAGTGCCGAACTGGCAAGACTCGAGCCCAATCAGGTTGGCATGCTGGCCTGGTCTTTGTTGGCGCATCCGTCGGTCACGATGGCGGGCGGCATTCCTGGCCAACCCGATCCGGATACCCCGAACGAACAACCGACCGAACCTGGTGAGCCCACCCTACCGGATGAGCCGCCTCCCGCCCCCGTAGCTTGACGCAACGGGTTCCCGGCTCCACACATTCCTCCCGTAGCAGCTGCCGAAGGTGCGTCCGGCTGTGTGTAGCAGCTGCCGAGCCTGCGGCAGCTGCTACATGGACTGCGAACGGCGTGACCGGCAACAGAGTATCCAGGGAGGGAAGTTATTTCAGGTTGCCGCTGAGAAACTGCCTGAGCCGTTCACTCTTCGGATTGCCCAGCACCTCCTGCGGCGTACCTTCTTCCTCTACCAGCCCCTGGTGCAGAAACAGCACCTGGCTCGACACCTTGCGGGCGAAGCTCATTTCGTGGGTGACCATGATCATGGTCCGGCCTTCTTCGGCCAGACCCTGGATCACCTTGAGCACTTCGCCCACCAGTTCCGGGTCAAGGGCCGAGGTCGGTTCGTCGAACAGCATGACTTCCGGTTCCATCGCCAGAGCCCGGGCGATGGCCACGCGCTGCTGTTGACCGCCGGACAGAAACGCCGGGTATTGATCGGCGACCCGGGCAGCCAGGCCGACCTTGTCGAGATAACGCCGGGCGCGGTCTTCGGCGTCTTTCTTGCTGCAACCCAGTACCCGGCGCGGGGCCATGGTGATGTTTTCCAGCACCGTCATGTGGCTCCACAGGTTGAAGTGCTGGAACACCATCGCCAAACGAGTGCGGATCCGTTGCAACTCGTCCTCGTCGGCCACGCGGATGCCATGCCGGTCCTTGATCAGGCGGATCGGCTGGTCATCCATGGTCATGGCACATTCGTTGGGCTGTTCGAGGAAGTTGATGCAGCGCAAAAAGGTACTTTTGCCTGAGCCGCTGGCGCCGATCAGGCTGATGACGTCGCCGGTTTTGGCCTTGAGCGAAACACCTTTGAGCACTTCATGGTCGCCGTAACACTTATGCAGGCCTTCAATGGTCAGTTTGTACATGGGGCATGCATCCTCAAGGCGAAAGTAGGTAGCCGCTGCGATAGGCTTCGGTGCCTGCGACATGGGCGATCACCATGCCGGCGGTGGCCATGCGCCGCAGCGAGCGGGCGTACATCAACCCGGCGTTGTTGCAATGAACGGGTGTGACGCTGTCGTTGATCGGATCGATGACTTCGGCGACCAGTTGCCCGGCCTCAAGGTATTCACCTGGCAACGCGGCAAATACCAGCAGGCCGCCCACGGACGTTGCCACCGGTTCGACGCCCGCCAGCGGCGTGGCCGGGTAGGACAGTTCGGGCAGAGGCGCCGTTTCGCCAGCGATGGCACCGTACTGTGTCAGATAGTCGATGATCGCCTGGCAGTCCAGGCTGGCCAGCCCGTGATTGACATCACCCTGACCACGCAGCTCGACGGTGACCGAAAAACTGCCCGGCGGAATCTCAAAATGCTCGCCAAAGCGCTGTTGCAATTGCCACCAGAGCAGGGTGAAGCATTCATCGAAGGATTGTCCGCCCGAATCGGTCGCCAGCAGGCTGGCTTCGGCGCCGATGTAGCGCGCCAAAGGCTCGACCTGCGGCCAGGCTTCAGGGGTGGTGTACAGGTGCGCGACGGCTTCGAAATCGCAATGCAGGTCCAGCACCATGTCCGCGTCGCAGGCCAGTCGTTGCAGGGTCAGGCGCTGGGATTGCAGTTGGGTGCTGGCTGTTTGCCGGGCCAAAGCCTTGCGCAAACAGCTGCGGATCAGTTGGAGATTATGTTTAGGGTCATCCTTGAGCTGGCCTTCGATCTCGTTACCGACCTCTTCACTGAGGTCGACGAACCAGCGATTGAAGTTTTGCCCGCTTTCCAGCTCGTAGCGGCCCAGCGGCAGGTCCATCAGCACCTGTTCCAGGCCGACCGGGTTGGCCACCGGCACTAGTACGATTTCACTGCGCAGGCGGCCTTGAGCTTGCAGCTCGGCCAACCGCAGCTTGAGGTGCCAGGCCACCAGCATGCCGGGCAGTTCGTCAGCATGCAGGGATGACTGGATGTAGATCTTGCGTTCGGCCTGCTGCGGACCGAAATGGAAACTGTGAATCTGTCGTGCAGTCCCCGGCAGCGGGGCAAGCAGGTCATGAATCTGGTGGCGCATGTGAAGGTCCTAGTGGGTCGGCCCGAGGAAAGCCAGCCATCGGCGTTCGGCGAGGCGGAACAAACCGACCAGCGCAAAGGTGACGGTCAGGTAGATCAGCGCGGCTATGCCGAACGATTGGAAGGTCAAAAAGGTCGCCGAGTTGGCGTCGCGGGCGACTTTCAGTACATCCGGGATGGTCGCGGTGAAGGCCACGGTGGTCGAATGCAGCATCAGAATCACTTCGTTGCTGTAGTTCGGTAACGAACGGCGCAGCGCCGAAGGCATGATCACATAGGCATACAACTTCCAGCCGGTCAGGCCATAGGCTTTTGCCGCTTCGACTTCACCATGGTGCATGCTGCGGATCGCCCCGGCAAAAATCTCCGTGGTGTAGGCGCAGGTGTTCAGGGCGAAGGCGAGGATGGTGCAGTTCATCGCGTCGCGAAAAAACGCATCGAGCACCGGCTGCGAGCGCACGGCGGCCAGGCTGTAGATCCCGGTGTAGCAGATCAGCAACTGAATATAGAGCGGGGTACCGCGGAACAGGTAGGTGTAGAACTCCACCGGCCAGCGGATGTAGGGTTTGGGTGAAACCCGGGCGATGGACAACGGGATCGACACCAGGAAACCGATGAAGATCGAGGCGCTGAGCAGCCACATCGTCATGGCCAGGCCGGTGATGTGGTAGCCGTCGCTATAGAGGAAGGGTCTCCAGTACTCCTGCAGAAGTTCGATCATCGTACGGCCTCCCGGGAACCAGCCGCGTAACGGCGTGCGAGCCAGCGCAGGACAACGTTCGAGGCGCTGGTGATCAGCAAGTAGATCAGGGCCGCCAGTACCAGAAAGTAGAACAGTTGATAAGTGCTTTTACCGGCATCCTGAGCCGCCTTGACCAGGTCGGCCAGACCGATGATCGACACCAGCGCCGTGGCCTTGAGCATCACCATCCAGTTATTGCCGATGCCCGGCAGGGCAAAGCGCATCATCTGCGGAAACACTACCAGACGAAAACGCTGACCGCGTTTGAGGCCATAGGCGGTGGCGGCTTCGACCTGGCCGCGAGGCACGGCGAGAATCGCGCCGCGGAAGGTCTCGGTGAAATACGCACCATAAATGAAGCCCAGGGTAATCACCCCGGCGCTGAATGGGTTGATCTCGATGTATTCCCATTCCATGAAGTCGGTAAAGGTGGTCAGCCAGGTTTGCAGGCTGTAGAAAATCAGCAGCATCAGCACCAGATCCGGCACCCCACGAATCAACGTGGTGTAGAGCTGGGCCGGAACTCGCAACAGCTTGATGGGGGAAAGCTTGGCACTGGCGCCGATCAGGCCGAGCAGAACGCTCACCAGTAGCGACAACACCGATAATTGGATGGTCATCCAGGTGCCTTCCATCAGCAGCGGGCCGAAGCCCTGCAGGCTGAGGGCGGAGAGCCCCAAGGTTTGTAACAAGTCTTCGAACATGGGTCGTGCCTTTGACAATCGAAAAAACGCCCACCGTTTTCGGTGGGCGCCAAGGGATTATTTCCCGCTGTAAAGATTCAGATCGCCAAAGTGTTTCTTCTGAATGGTGGCGTAGGTGCCATCATCGTGTAACGCTTTGATACCTTTATCGAGTAGTGCCTTGAGATCTTTGTTACCTTTCGAGATACCGATAGCAGTTTTGGATGGCAGCAGTTCGCTTTCGACCGGCTTGCTCACTTCGTAGTCAGCACCTTTTGGCGACTTCAGGAAACCCAGTTCGGCTTGCAACATGTCCTGGATCGAGGCATCGAGACGCCCGGAAGTCAGGTCGGAGTACACTTGGTCCTGATTCTGATAGGCCTGGGTTTTCACCCCCGCCTTGTCCAGTACGGCTTTGGCGTAGGCTTCCTGAATGGTGCCCTGCTCGTAACCGACGGTTTTGCCTTTGAGCGAGGCAAGGTCCGTGCTCAGGCCGGAACCCTTTTTGAAAACATAGGAGGTAGGGCCGGAGAACAGCTCATTGGAGAAGTCGATGACTTTCTCACGGGCCGGAGTCACGGTCATGGAGGAGATCACACCGTCGAATTTATTGGCTTTGAGGCCCGGGATCATGCCGTCGAAATCGCTTTCGACCCATTTGCACTTGACCTTCAGTTCGGCGCAGATCGCATTGCCCAGATCGATATCGAACCCCACCAGGCTACCGTCCGCCGCTTTGGACTCGAACGGCGCGTAGGAAGGGTCAACACCAAAACGCAGCTCTTTATATTCCTTGGCCAGCGCGGAACCGGCTGCCATGCACAACGCCAGTGCAGAAAGGGTCAGCAATGCTTTTTTCATTATTCAATCCTAAAAACCAATATGAGCGCTTGTGGCGCAGAATTATTGTTACTGGAAAGCGTAAGACCCATAGAAGGTAGCAATTTCCGAACCATAGTCCCGAACAAGTGTTTTAAAAGGTTGTTTTCTCCAGAGGTATTGTCATGGCGTGCCCGAAAACGGACAGACGCAAATGACTGCACCAGGCGGGAGCGTATGATCGCTCCCACACTTTGCGTGGGAACGATCATCGGGATTTACTTTCCAGGCACCAAGGTCAATCGCGACTTGCCATAGACCTTGTCGAAGTTCTGCGGCTGCATCGGGAAGCTCATGTATTGGCCCTTGAGCCAGGGATCGATACTGTTGAGGTAATGCGGGCTGGCCGGGTTACCGGATTGGCCGGTGCTGTTGAGGCCCATCATCGGTTCGGCTTGGCCGAAGTCGACGATAAAACGCATGGCCGGGATCAATGTGGTGTCGAAACTCTCGCCCCATGCGTACGCGGCGGTATTCAGCGTGGTGTGATCGCCGCCCGCGGGCTGTGGACCGCGCACGGGCTGGCCACCGGCGTTTTTCCACTCGTAGCGGTGCAGTTTGCCCCACTGCCAGGCGCGGTGATCGGCACCCATCTGACTGTTACCGGCAGTCATCGCCGCGGCCAGGCTGCGCGCAAGGATCGTTGGTTTATCTTCCTTGCTTGGCGTGCGGCTGTCGTCCCAGAACGGACTGTCTTCGCGGCCGAGCAGGTGGTCGGCCTGAGCCGAGTAGGACAGGTTGCCGTTGGCGACGAAGGCTTTCCAGGCCGGGCTGGATTCCGGGCCCAGTTCGTCGAGGAAGATCTGCCGGGCGCTTTCCTGCAGGAACAGCTCATAGATGGCGGCGTCTGCCGAAGTCGGGTTGAGTTTGCCGTCGAACGCCATCAAGCGGCTGTAGGCTTCGCGGGCCTTGCCTCGTTCGGCTTCAGGCAGGGCCTCGATGGCCTGCTTGAGCGGCTGGGACATACCCGGGGTTTCGAACATTTTCTTCAGCTTGGCGGCGAAGGTGGTGGTCTGGTCGTACTGCATGGCGATCATGCTGCGAGTGTCGTGTTTGCCGGCACCGGCCAGTTCAGCGATGCGCTCACCGCGCTCCGGGTAGTACCAGGAGTTGGACAACTGCATGCCGTAGCCGTGGGGGATGATCCGCTGGTTGGCGGTGCCGAGCCAACCCTGGGCCGGATCCTGATCATAGGGGTGCAGCATCGGGTCGGCGTAACCGTCCCAATCGTAGCGACCTTCCCAGCCCGGGGATGGCAGCAGTCCTTCACCTTCACGACGGTTGGGGAAGCGACCGGTGACTTGCCAGCCGATATTGTTTGCGTCGGCGAACACCATGTTCAAGGCGATGGCGCGGATCTCGCGGCTGGCGTCGGAAGCCTTTTCGACGTTTTGCGCACGGGACAGGTCGAAGAAAGCATCCAGGCTCTTGTCGTCCTTGAGGTTCGGCGTTTGCAGCGCCAGTCCGTAACCACTGCTTAGTGTGGTGCCCAGCGCGCTGTTGAGCAGCGGGCCGTGGCGGGTTTCGTACACCACTTCGCGAATCGGCCGCTGGCCTTTGACAAAGTAGGTTTCGTTACGAACGATAGCCGGCTGCCATTTGCCGTCGACTTCGTAATAGAGCGCGTTGCCCTGGCGTTTGAGTTTTTCGAGGAACAGATCCTGGTTGTCGCCCATGACCATGCTCATGCTCCACGCCACCTTGCCGTTGAAACCGGCGACGATGGCCGGGATCCCGGCGACCGAGACACCGGCAGCCTGGTATTTCGGCGCGCGCAGTTGCACGTAGTTCCATAACGACGGCACGGCAATCGGCAGATGGCTGTCGCTGGCCAGCAGGCTTTTACCGCTGCGACTGCGCTGCGGTGCAACGGCCCAGTTGTTCGACGCCGCGACGCTCAGCAGATTCAGCCCGGAAAGTTGCTCGGTGACCTTGCCAAGGTCAGCCAGGCCCGGGATTTGTCCGCTGAGGTTAAGACCCTTGAGTTTTTCCGCTTCGGCGAACGGCAGCGCTTCATCCGGGTAGGACGGAGTCAGCCAGGCAAGTTTGTCGGTGCCGACGTTTTGCGCCAGTACCAGCGAGGCGATTTCTTCCTGCAAGTTTGTCGATTGGCTGAAGTTGAGCAGGCAAAAGATCAGCGCCGAATCTTCCGGTTTCCAGTATTCGGGCTTGTAGCCAGTGGCGGCGAGGTCCGGCGGCAGCTTGTCGCGGTAGCGGAACAGGTAGGCGTTGACGCCACGCGCATAGACCTCGAAGAAGCGCTTGAGGCGGGGCGAAGCGGCGGTATACAGCTCACTGGCGTTTTTCTTCAGATTGACCGCCCGCATCAACCGGTCGGCTTCCAGTACATCAGCGCCGGACATCTCGGCCAGACGTCCCTGAGCCAGCAGGCGCATGGTGAGCATCTGGGTGATGCGATCACTGGCGTGCACGTAACCCAAGGTAAAGAGCGCATCGTGGAACGTGTTGCTCTCGATCAGCGGCATGCCCATGGCATTGCGCCGCACCGATACGTTCTGTGCCAGCCCTTTGAGCGGTTGCACGCCGGAAGTGGGGGGCACGGTGTCTTGTGTGTCCCAGGTCTGACAACCGGTCAGGCCCAGAGCACCGGCCACTGCAGCGGCAACGCCGAACCGGGGAAGAAAATGTGTGAAGGCTGGCGAGGCCATGGCAAGGCTCCTGCGGGGGTAGTGCTGATAAAGGCGCTACGTTAGTGAGCAGGAGGTTGCCGCGCAAGCGGGATGCGAGGGTTATTTCGTCTTTGTCAATTAAAGCGCTTTCGCGGGCAAGCCCGCTCCCACAGGTTTGCGATGTTTTTGTGGGAGCGGGCTTGCCCGCGAATGATCTCAAGGCCGCCGAAAAACTCAGGATTTAGGCGGATTGATTTTCGCTGCCAGGGCATAGGCCCTTACAGTCGCCGGGCGATCCAGGATGTGATTGAACCAGCGTTGCAGGTTGGGGAAGTCCTCCAGGTTCTGGCTTTGCCACTTGTGTGAGACGATCCAGGGGTAGATCGCCATGTCGGCGATGCTGTATTGGGCCCCGGCGACAAAGTCACGGTCGGCCAGTTGCTTGTCGAGGACGCCATACAATCGTGCGGTTTCATCGATGTAGCGCTTCATCGCGTAGGGGATTTTCTCCGGGGCGAATTGGCTGAAGTGATGATTCTGCCCGGCCATAGGCCCCAGGCCTCCCATTTGCCAGAACAGCCATTGCAGGGTTTGCTGGCGACCGCGCAGGTCCTTGGGCAGGAACTTCCCGGTTTTTTCCGCGAGGTACAAAAGAATTGCCCCGGATTCGAACAACGCCAACGGCTCGCCACTATCCACCGGCTCCTGGTCGACAATGGCCGGGATTCTGTTGTTCGGAGAAATCTTCAGGAATTCAGGCTTGAACTGGTCGCCGTTGCTGATATTTACCCCGTGCACTTTGTACGGCAGGCCGGCTTCTTCCAGGAACAGGGAGATTTTGTGGCCATTGGGGGTGGTCCAGTAATACAGGTCGATCATGGAGTTCTCCAGGTGAGATGCGTCTTTGGCTACGGACAGCAAACTCTGGCATCAGGTCGTCCTGTTTGCTTTCGATGGCTTGCCAGTAGGAATAGGTGATGTTGAAGTGCGGAAAATTCAATCTCACCGCAGGAGTAAATTCGGCATGGAGCTCAAGGCAAACGCGGCGCTGATTCTGATCGATCAACAAAAAGGCATTCATCACCCGAAGCTCGGACGGCGCAACAATCCTCACGCCGAGGACCGGATAGCCGAGTTGCTGGGCCATTGGCGTGACACGGCGCGGCCGGTAATTCATGTGCAGCATATGTCCCGCTTACCGGACTCGGTGTTCTGGCCGCGGCAGTCGGGTGTCGAGTTTCAGCAGCGATTTGTGCCATTGCCGGGCGAGCAGGTGATCCAGAAACAGGTGCCGGATGCGTTTTGCGCAACGACGCTGGAGGTCGGCTTGAGAGAGGCGGGGATCGAGCAATTGATCATCGTCGGCGTGGCGACCCATAACTCGGTCGAGTCCACCGCGCGCACGGCGGGCAATCTGGGCTTTCAAACCTGGGTAGTGGAAGACGCCTGCTACACCTTCGACAAGGCAGACTATTTTGGCAATGCGCATACAGCCGAAGCCGTGCATGCGATGTCGTTGGGGAATCTGAATGGGGAGTATGCGACGGTGGTTGATACCGCGCAGATTCTGAAGGAAGGCTGAAATTTGAGGGAAAGCAGTCGCACCTTGGCGCCTGCATCGTCGGAACGCCGCCCGGAGCAAGTCGGATCGCCGCACCGCCGCTCCCACATTGGATTTGCGCCGATCAGATAATCGATAGTCGGCACAGATAAAATGTGGGAGCGAGCTTGCTCGCGATGGCAATTAAACAGGCGATGCATCAGCGAGGTTAGTGTCCGAGAACACTGGAGCCCAGCTGGGGAGGCTTGTTGGACGTTACTGCATCAAGCGCCGTGGCACTTCTTGAACTTCTTGCTGCTGCCGCACGGGCAAGGATCGTTGCGGCCGACGTCTTTCAACGCATTGCGCACGGGCTCCTGGTGAGCGTGACCGCAGTCGGGGCCGTGAACATGGCCATGGTCGTGATCATGGTGCTGGTGCTGGTGCTGGTGCTGGTCATGATCGTGGTTGCAGTCAGGGCCATGGACATGAGGTTCTTGGGTCATTGAGGTCACTCCGGAGTAAAATCGGCGGGAATTATCTCGCCAATGCGCTTCAGGTGCACGTAATAGGCGATGAATAATCCGGTTTCCAGTTCACCTTCAAGTCGATAAGGGATGGGTTGCTGCGGTTTTCGCAGCAATTTCACCACTTCACGCACCTTCGGCCAGAGATTGGTGCGGATCGGCACCTGGAAATAGCCGCTGCTTTTCGGCTTCACGGTGAACCACTTTTCGTACTCGCCTTCGGTCAGCAGCATTTGCCCCAGGTGAATCCGGTATTCCAGTCCGCGCACCGTCAGGTCGCTGTCGTTGGGGTTGTCGACGCGAAAATACAGGCGAAACTTCTGCTCCAGGAGTTTGGCCCGGACCACTTCAACCTTGACCAGATGCACTTGCGGATCGATCCAGTCATTGTCCATAAACCAGGACGCGCAACCGCCCAATGACAGCAGCAGGAGCAGGCTGATTGTCCTGAATGCTCGAAAATCGGAGACCATGCCATTACCTCCTTGATACCCAGTCTAGCAACCGGGTGTTCAGGTGTTGGCCTGGCCTGGGTTGACGCTCAGCTGGCGAAATAGCTCGAGCAGCACTTCTTGAATTTCTGACCGCTGGCGCAAGGGCAGGCGTCGTTGCGTCCGGCCTTGAGTTGCACCGTGGGATCGATGAAGTACCAATGGCCACAGTTCTGCACGAACGACGAGCGTTCGCGGTGACTGTGTTCACCACCGCCATCATGCCAACGGGCGGTAAACGTCACGAACGCATGTTCGGGTTGGCCGCCGAATACCTCGGAGCTTTCCACTTCCAGGCCCAGCCAGGTGCTTTGGGCACTCCACTCACTGATTGATTGACGATCCAGGGCAGCCTGCTGTGCGGGCAGGGTGGTCGCCACCAGATAGTCCACCAGGCCCAGCACATAAGCGCTGTAGCGCGAGCGCATCAAGGACTCGGCGCACGGCGCCGGGTGGCCCGCATGGTAGTGGCCGCAGCAGACATCGAGCAGGTTGCCGCTGCCGCAGGGACAGATCGAGGTACTCATCGCATTACCACCAATACTTGCCGAAGTTTTCCGGGTTGGCCCAGAACCGGGCATTCAACCAGTCGGGCACTTGTTTGTAGTCAAGCAGATCGTAGGTAAACAGGGTCAGCTCCTGCTCGTCACGCTGGAAGCGTTCGCTGGCTTGCAGCGCCAGGGAGAAAAAATCGGTCTCCTGCCAGCCACAGGCCGAAAGATCCGCCAGCACGGCAATACGGCTGGCATTCAGATTACGAATCCCGCCTAACAGGTTCAGACCCTCGCGCTTGGGCAAATGTTCGAGGCAGTCGACCACCAGTGCCAGGTCGAAGCGGCGTGCCGCCAGTTCTGCCGGCAGAGGGCCGGGTGCGGCTTGCGCCACACAGGAGTCCGGATGCGCCAGCTTGAAGGCTGCGAGTGCCGGGAAGTCGCTGGCACCGATCAACAGCAGACGATTCGGTGCATAACGATCGAGCAAAGCGGCGAGGGCTTGCTGGGGTGTGCGCGAAGAAATACCTGCGATCATCGAAAATCCTCAATCAGAACTGCAAAGACTAGCGCGCTCGAACGCTCGGGCCTAGACCAGGTTTTACAAAGTGAAGGCATCTGCGGCGAATACCGGACAAAATCGCAGATGACGGATTGCTGGCGGAGATGAAAACTGCGGTCTTTACTTCTTGAATTGGCAGCCGGTCTTTTCAGGAGAAAGTTAATGAGCATAGTTCGGATAGCGTTACCCCTGGTTCTGCTAACCAGTGTGTTGACTGGTTGCGCAGGTTTGCAGAAAACCGACTGGCCGACCTGTGCCGCTGTCGGGGGCCTCGGTGGTGCGGCGTTGGGCGCGTTCGAGAGCACCTCCTGGGCAGGTGGTGGTGCCTTGTTCGGTGCCGGTATGGCCGCGGCCTACTGCTGGGTGCATGGCGATGGCGACGAAGACGGTGATGGCGTGCCGGACAGCCGCGACAAGTGCCCGGGGACGCCGAGAGGCGTGCAGGTCGATGCCAACGGTTGCCCTCCAGTGCCAGAGCCTGTCGTCGTTGAAGAGGTGGTGGTGGTCAAAGAGGAAACCATCGTGATCCGTGATGTGAACTTCGAGTTCGACTCGGCGAAGCTCACAGCAGCGGATAAAGCCAAACTCGACACCATTGCTACTCGTCTGAAACAAGAAGCGCCGAGTGCCCAACTGCGCGTCACTGGTCATACCGACAGTGTCGGCAGTGATGCCTACAACCAGCGGCTCTCGGAGAAACGTGCACGCTCGGTGACGGAGTACCTGATCAGCTCGGGAGTGCCTCGCAGCAACTTCGTCTCGGTGGTCGGTGCGGGTGAGAGCCAGCCGGTAGCCGACAACAAAACGGCCGACGGGCGCGCCATGAACCGTCGCACGGAAATTCAAATCAACCGCTAAACCCCTCGCATCCCGCGGCTTGTGTGGTCGCGGATGCGGGTCTTTTACTCCTGTGGAACCGGCATGGGCCGGTAACACAGGAGCATTAATCACTAAACCGGCGGGCCGAGTTGATGGCCGGACGCTGATTGGCAGCCGTCGGACCGACGATCCTCGCCGATCCGGCGGCCAAACAGCGCGTGCAGAAGAATTTTTTGTTGGCCACTGGCTAATCCCTCGAGGAACTCGTTACTGTGCATGCAAAGAACAATTCTCGACGGGTGAGCTATGAAGGTGTTGTGGGGGCTCGGAAAGTTGTTGACCTTGCTGTTCTGGTTAGTCGTGGTGGTCAATCTGCTCAGCCCGCTGATAAATCCATTCAACTTAATGATCAATATTGCCGGCAGCCTGCTGTTGCTGACCCATCTGCTGGAGCTGGTACTGTGTAATCGCAGCCTCAAAGGCCGCCCCCATCCTTGGCGTGATCGCTTGAAGATTCTGCTGTCTGGCGTTTTCCATCTGCAAACCATCCCGGAGCGCAAGCATGCGTAATCTCTGTCTGCTGGCCGCTTTGTGCAGCCCTTTGGCCTATGCCCAGGTGGTAACGGTCGAAACCAATTCGTTGCTGCGTTTGCCGAACACCACCAGTGTCCTGCAACTGGAGCGCCTGGAAGTCGCCGATTATGGCACCCTGCTGATTCCTTCCAATGTGACCGAAGTGACTGTCGGCGAACTGCATCTGGGCCATGAAGCGCGGATCGCCATAGTGCCCGCCGAGCAAAGCCTGCAATTGAACGTCAGCCATGCTCAATTGGGCAGCGGCAGCCAGATCACCTCGCGCGGTGCGCCCGGCACTTACTTCAAGGCGGCCAGGCCGGGGCGTAACCTCAATCTGCGGATCAACTCGCTGAATGCTCCCGAGCTTTCGGTGGATGCCCGCGGTGGTGCGGGTGCGCCAGGTTATGCGGGGCTGGATGGCGCCAACGGTCAGGCACCGGGTTGCGCCTGGGGCCAGGCCGGTCGTGGTGCCGACGGTGACAATGGTGGTGATGGCCATCCCGGCGCCGCCGGTGCGCAAGTTCGGCTGCAATTGCCAAAAGACTATCCGGCTGCGCAGCTTAACGTCCGGGTCGACGGTGGCACCGGAGGGGTGGCAGGAGCGGCCGGCAAGCCAGGCGCGGGCGGCAAGTCCAAAGGTTGCTTCGTTTACCGCGCCGATGGCGGCAAGAGCGGACGCCCTGGCGTTGAAGGCCAGCCAGGATCTGCCGGTGAGGCAGGATCGGTGACAGTGCAGCGGTTGTAAGCTGTTTCCGAGATGTTTGGTGCCTGACACACCGCTTTCGCGGGCAAGCCCGCTCCCACAAGGTTCGCGCACTACCTATGTGGGAGCGGGCTTGCCCGCGAAGCTCTTAAGATCTAAATCAAAACATCGGCCTTGCCGAAGCCACCGCCACCAGCAGCAACCCGATAATCAGATTGATCCCCACCAAGCGCCGGATCTTCCCCAGGGTCGCCGCTCCGTTCGGCCAATCCTCGGCCAGCACCGCTATCCTCAGCTCCGGCAGTTGCAATGCCGAAATACGGATAAACAGCGCAGTCATCACCACATACAATCCCATCATCACCTGCACATAACGCGGCGCGGTTTCAAAACCGTTGAAGCGTAAATGGATCAGGCCAACACCACTGATCGGCAAAAGCACCACAGCGACCCAAACCCACACAAAAAAACGTTGAAACACTTCTACCCACAGCTTCAGCCGTGCCGGACCTTCGAGTGCTGCCATAGCGGCCGGGCGCAGGACCAGCCAGGCGAAAAACATACCGCCGACCCAGACCAGGGCCGCCAGTACATGCAGGGTGTAAGCAAGGCTAAAGGGGGTCATTCGGGTACTCCGTTCTGCGCGGGATGAATTAGCGGGTTATGATAGCGACCGATTCGAACCACTGAAAATTTATCCAGCGTTTCTCGCGCCCGAAGACCATGATCAGCAACGAACTCAAATCCCAGATCCAGGGCGCTTATTCGCGTTTTCTCGAAGCCAAGAGCCTCAAGCCGCGTTACGGCCAGCGGTTGATGATCGCCGAAGTGGCCAAAGTCCTAGGTGACATCGCTACCGATGACGAAGGCCGGCGCAGTGGCGACCCCGCGGTAGTGGCGGTGGAAGCCGGCACCGGTACCGGGAAAACCGTGGCCTACAGTCTGGCGGCGATTCCGACCGCCAAGGCCGCCGGCAAACGCCTGGTGATTGCCACCGCGACCGTCGCATTGCAGGAGCAGATCGTTTACAAGGATTTGCCCGACCTGATGCGTAACAGCGGCTTGAACTTCACCTTCGCCCTGGCCAAGGGCCGTGGGCGCTACATGTGCCTGTCCAAGCTCGACATGTTGTTGCAGGAAGGCCATGCGAACACCGCCACGGCGCAGCTTTTCGAGGAAGAAGGCTTCAAGATCGAGGTCGACGAGACCAGTCTGAAGTTGTTTACCAGCATGATCGAAAAGCTCGCCGGGAATAAGTGGGACGGCGACCGCGACAGTTGGTCCACCGCCCTCGAGGATCAGGACTGGGCGCGTCTGACCACCGATCACAGCCAGTGCACCAACCGTCATTGCCCGAACTTCGGCCAGTGTGCCTTTTACAAGGCCCGCGAAGGCATGGGCAAGGTCGACGTGATCGTCACCAACCACGATATGGTCCTGGCCGACCTGGCGCTGGGCGGTGGTGCGGTACTGCCGGACCCGCGCGATACGCTCTATGTGTTCGACGAAGGACACCACCTGCCAGACAAGGCCATCGGCCATTTCGCCCATTACACCCGTCTGCGCTCCACCGCCGACTGGCTGGAACAGACCGCCAAGAATCTCGCCAAACTGCTGGCCCAGCATCCGCTGCCCGGCGACCTGGGCAAGCTGATCGAGCAGGTTCCTGAGCTGGCGCGGGAGATCAAGACCCAGCAACAATTCATGTTCACTGCGTGTGAGCAAGTGGCCGACTTCAAGCCCGGTGAAGACGTGGAAGGCCGTGAACGGCCGCGCCATCGTTTCGTCGGTGGGGTAATTCCCGAGCACATGCGCGAAATGGGTATCGAACTGAAGAAGGGTTTTTCGCGCCTGACCGACGTCTTCACCCGGCTCACCGAGCTGCTCAAGGAAGGCATGGATGGCGAGGTCAACATTGGCATCGCCAGCAATCAGGCAGAAGAGTGGTACCCGTTGTTCGGTAGCCTGCTTTCCCGCTCCCAGGGCAATTGGGAGCTGTGGACCGCATTCACCGCCGAAGACCCGGAAGACAACCCGCCGATGGCCCGCTGGCTGACCCTGGCTGAAAGTGGCTCGCTGTTCGATATCGAAGTCAATGCCAGCCCGATCCTTGCGGCAGAAATGCTCCGGCGCAACCTGTGGAATGTCGCCTACGGCGCGCTGGTGACCTCGGCCACCTTGACCGCGCTCGGTACCTTCGACCGCTTCCGCATGCGCGCCGGCCTGCCGAAAAAAGCCGTGACGGCGGTGGTGCCAAGCCCCTTCCATCACGCCGACGCCGGTGTGCTGCGGGTCCCGGACCTGCGCGCCGACCCTCGGGATGCCCCGGCGCATACGGCGGCGATCATCCGCGATCTGCCGTCATTGGTCGAAGGTTCGCGCGGTACCCTGGTGCTGTTCTCCTCGCGCAAACAGATGCAGGACGTGTTCGATGGCCTGGATCGCGACTGGCGCAAACAGGTGTTCATTCAAGGCAACCTGTCGAAACAGGAAACCCTGAACAAGCACAAGGCGCGGGTTGATAGCGGCGAATCCAGCGTGCTGTTCGGTCTGGCCAGTTTTGCCGAAGGCGTGGATTTGCCCGGCGCCTATTGCGAGCACGTGGTGATCGCCAAGATTCCGTTCTCGGTGCCGGATGATCCCGTCGAAGCGGCGCTGGCCGAATGGATCGAGGCCCGCGGCGGTAATCCGTTCATGGAAATCTCCGTACCGGACGCCTCGCTGAAGCTGGTCCAGGCCTGTGGCCGGCTGCTGCGCACCGAGGAGGACCGCGGCACCATCACCTTGCTTGACCGGCGCCTGGTCACGCAACGTTACGGCAAAGCCATTCTCAATGCGCTGCCGCCCTTTCGCCGGGAAATTTCTTGAGACACGGTGGGCGAAAATCGCCCACCACGTTGTCTATCTCCTATCACCGATTTTCCCCAGGCCGTTAACTGGTCGTTAGAGAGAACCTCGTTCCTATGATTCGCCGTTCGTTGCCCGCCGTTTTTGCTCTGTTGTTCGCCGCTCCGCTGCTGGCTGCGCCTGCCGGACAACAGACGCTGTTCAATTTTGTCCGCCCCGCCGATGTGGTTCAGGTGGCGACTGAAGATGCCAGCCTGCCGCAATCCAACGCCGAGCAAACGGCCGAAGGCGAAGTGTTGCGTCGGGTGACCTTCAACCCGGCAACCCGGCCGAACCTGCGCCTGACGCCGCGATCCGGTGCCTGGGACTGGTCGCAGTCGGGAGCCATGAGTCTGCGGATCCAGAGCGCGATGAACTGGCCGCTGACCCTTTACGTGACCATTCAGAGTAACGATGGCAAGACCCTGGTCAGCCGCATCGACCTGCCAGCCGGGCCGGTCCAGACCCTGTTAGTGCCATTGCAGGCCAGTTCGCCTCTGAGCCAGGGCATGAAAGCCGGGCCACCGATGCCGATGACGGTTGAGGGTCAACGGGTTTTGCTCGCCAGCAGCAGCGGTGAGCTGGATCGCAGCCAGGTGGTGTCGGTCACGCTGTCGATGGACCAGCCAAAAGTTGCCCAAAGCATCATGCTCGAGCGCTTTGGCGTGCAGGACGGTGAATCCGTGGAGAAGGCTGCTTACAGCTCGCTGGTCGATGCCTATGGTCAATCCACTCGGGCCAAATGGCCGGAGAAAGTCGCCACCGATGAGCAGCTCAAAAGCGCCGCCGGCAAGGAACAGCAACAGCTGAAAACCTGGCTTGCCGAGCGTGAACACACATCCCTGGACACCTACGGTGGCTGGAACAAGGGCCCGGCCTTCGAGGCGAGCGGTTTCTTTCGCACGCAAAAGCGTGACGGGCGTTGGTATCTGGTGACCCCGCAAGGTCACCCGTTCTATTCCCTGGGGGTCAACGCGGTCAGCGCCGATACCAACCAGACCTATGTCGCCGGTCGTGAATGGATGTTCGGCGCGCTGCCCAAGGCCGATGAGCCATTGGCCAGCTATTACGGCGAGGGTGACAACCGCGGTGGCAACGGCGTCGACAAGGGCCGCGGCTTCAACGCCGGCAAATGGTATGACTTCTATGGTGCTAACCTGCAGCGGACCTACGGTCAGCCTTGTGCACCGACCAGCGAAACCCAGGCTGGAGTAGCAGCGCCAGCCCAGGCCGATGCCAATGAGGCGCAGGTCGAGAAGCTCGCCGACACACCGGCGTCTGCACCTTGCGCCGCGCCAGTCTTCGACGAAAAGCGCTGGACCGGCCACAACCTTGATCGCCTGCAAGCCTGGGGTTTCAACACCATCGGCAACTGGAGCGAGCCGGCGCTGGGCCTCAAGGGTCGGGTACCGTACACCTTACCGTTGTCGATTGTTGGCGACTACACCAGCATCAGTACCGGCATCGACTGGTGGGGTGGCATGCCTGACCCATTTGATCCGCGGTTTGCCATGGCCACCGAGCGCGCCGTCGCCATCGCCACCCGCGATCATCGGGATGATCCCTGGGTGATCGGCTATTTCGCCGATAACGAGCTGGCCTGGGCCGGCCCCGGGGATGATCCGAAGGCCCGTTACGCGTTGGCTTACGGCACGTTGCGGATGACCACCGACGTCCCCGCCAAGCGTGCATTCCTCAAGCAGCTGCGCGACAAATATCGCAACCAGGCAGGTCTGTCGAAGGCCTGGGGTATCGACCTGCCAGCCTGGGAACTGATGGAAGACCCGGGTTTCGAGCCGCCGCTGCCAAGCGCGGAATATCCGGAAATCGAAGCCGACTTCAAATACTTCCAGAAAGTCTTCGCCGATACCTACTTCAAAACCATTTCCGACTCGCTGAAATGGCATGCGCCGAACCACCTGTTACTGGGCGGTCGATTTGCCGTCAGTACCCCTGAAGCGGTCGAATCCTGCGCGCAGTATTGCGACGTAGTGAGCTTCAACATGTACACGCTCAAACCGCAGGATGGTTATGACTTCACCCGCTTGCGCGAGCTGGACAAGCCGGTCTTGATCACCGAGTTCAACTTCGGCTCTCGGGATCGTGGGCCGTTCTGGGCCGGCGGCACCGAAGTGGCGAAGGAGGAGGATCGTGGCCCGGCCTACGCCAACTTCATCAAGCAAGCGCTGGCCGAGCCGCAGATTGTCGGCGTGCATTGGTTCCAGTACCTCGATCAACCGGTGACCGGTCGTCTGCGGGATGGCGAAAACGGCCACTTTGGTCTGGTGGGTATTACCGACGTGCCGTTCCAGGGCTTTGTCGACAGCGTGCGCAAGAGCAACCTGCAGGCGGTCGATCAACTGGGCAAAGAAACCGAGCAGGCCAAGGCCGCTGCCGATAAAATCGCGACCCACAAGGATGAAGGTGGCAAGCAAGGCAACCCGGGCAAGGGCGCGGGGCAGGGCGGACAGGCCGGTGGGCATTCGGCGAATGGCCACTAAAGGCTGATCGTCATCGTTCTTCGCGAGCAAGCTCGCTCCCACAGGTACAGCGCGGCCGTTGTGGGAGCGAGCTTGCTCCGTGCGGCGCTCCGACGAAAGCGTCCTGACCGGCACCGAAGATTTCGGATCCGACCCGTATAAGTGCGACCGCCCAGCCCAAGTCGGTTCCCAAAACCCTCAAGGGCTGGAACAATACATAACTTTGTAGGGTGTTTGTCGGAGAGGTGTGGGTGCAGATTCAGGGTCATTACGAACTCAAATTCGAAGCAGTGCGCGAAGCCTTTGCGGCACTCTTCGATGATCCCCAGGAACGCGGCGCCGCGTTGTGTATTCAGATCGGCGGAGAAACCGTCGTCGACCTCTGGGCCGGCACGGCAGACAAGGACGGTACCGAGGCCTGGCACAGCGATACTATCGCCAACCTGTTCTCCTGCACCAAGCCCTTTACCGCCGTCACGGCCCTGCAACTGGTGGCCGAAGGCAAGTTGCAACTCGATGCGCCGGTTGCCCGTTACTGGCCCGAGTTTGCTGCCGCCGGCAAGGAATCAGTCACCTTGCGCCAGTTGCTCTGTCATCAGGCCGGTTTGCCGGCGTTGCGTGAGCTGCTGGCGCCCGAAGCGCTTTACGACTGGCAAACCATGGTCGACGCCCTGGCCGCTGAGTCGCCTTGGTGGACACCTGGCGAAGGTCACGGTTATGCGGCGATCACTTACGGCTGGCTGGTCGGCGAATTGTTGCGCCGCGCCGACCGCCGCGGTCCGGGAGAGTCGATCGTGGCGCGGATTGCGCGACCATTGGGACTCGATTTTCATGTGGGCCTGGCAGACGAAGAGTTCCATCGTGTCGCGCATATCGCTCGCGGCAAGGGCAATGTCGGCGACGCCGCGGCACAGCGTTTACTGCAAGTGACCATGCGCGAGCCGACGGCCATGACTACCCGGGCGTTTACCAACCCGCCGTCGATCATGACCAGCACCAACAAGCCTGAATGGCGGCGTATGCAGCAACCGGCGGCCAATGGCCACGGCAATGCCCGCAGCCTGGCGGGGTTCTACAGCGGATTGCTCGACGGCAGCCTGCTGGAGGCCGAAATGCTCGATGAGCTGACCCGTGAACACAGCATCGGGCCGGACAAGACCTTGTTGACCCAGACCCGCTTCGGTCTGGGTTGCATGCTCGATCAGCCAGATGTCGCCAACGCGACCTACGGCCTCGGCCCTCGGGCGTTTGGCCATCCGGGTGCCGGCGGTTCCATCGGCTTTGCCGACCCGGAGTACGACGTGGCCTTCGGCTTTGTAACCAATACCCTGGGCCCGTACGTCCTGATGGACCCGCGGGCACAACAGCTGGTGCGAGTGTTGGCCGGCTGCCTGTAATGGGCGGTTGATCGACAAGGATTCGCAAATGCCGCGGAAAAATCCCTGGGCGGAACCCGGCGGTTTTTCTGCTTTCAAAGCGTCAGTTTATGCGGGGCCTGGTGCCCGATTTTTCTTCATCTCATTTTTGTGGACTATCTAATGTCATCGAATAAATATCTCGGCCTGGCGCTTTGCCTGGCAATCACCGGTTGCGCACAAACCCCGCAGAAAGATGCTGAAGGCGGTCAAAGCTGGTGGCAATTCGGCTCATCCGACAAAGTCGCCAGCAAACAGCCGGCTCCTGAGCCAGTCAAACCGGCGACCCCGGCCCCGGCCCCGGCCCCGGTCTCGGCCCCGGTCGCCAAGGCTGAAAGCACCAGCAATTGGTGGTGGCCGTTTACCGCCGACGAGGTGGTTAAAAAGGCCGAAACCAAAGTCGAGGCCAAGCCTGAAGTCAAACCCGCCGCGCCGGCAACAGTCGCTAAAGCCAATGCCGATGCAGGAAAAAATTGGTGGTGGCCGTTCGGTGGCAAGGATCAGCCCCCGGCCAAGACAGTCGTGCCGATGCCCGATCCAAAAGTCACTCAAGCCTGGCTGGATGACTATGAGCCGCGCCTGCGTGTAGCCATCAAGGACAGCAACCTGCAACTTGAGCGCCGTGAAAACGTGCTGGTAGTGACGGCGCCGGCCGATAGTTCGTTCAACCCGGATCGCCCGGCCATGCTGTTGCCAATCACCCTGGGGCCGTTCACCCGGGTGGCGAAGATCCTCGAAGTCGACCCGAGAACCTCGGTGCTGGTACTCGGCCACGCTGATACCTCGGGCGCCGCTCCAGCGAACCTGAAACTGAGCCAGGAGCGTGCGCAGTCGATCGCCGCGATCTTCCGTCTCAGCGGCTTGCAACGTGACCGCCTGATGCTGCGTGGCATGGGCTCGGAAGCGCCACGTGCGGCCAACGACAGTGTTGAAGGGCGTGCCTTGAACCGCCGGGTGGAAATCATGCTGACGCCGCAAGACACCATGGTCGCGCTGCTGAGCAAATACAATATGCCAGCGCCGCGCCCACTGACCCAGGTTGCTGTCCAGCAGGTCAAGCCGGTTGCCAAGCCTGTGGAACCGGTCGCTGAAACGAAAAAAGCCGTTCCAGCGAAAAAGGCCGCAGTGGCCAAGAAAACCCCGGCCAAGAAACAACCGGCCAAGAAAGCGACCCCGGCGAAAAAGCCAGTCCCGGCCAAAGCCGCCGCGCCAGCGAAGAAAGTCGCAGCGGCTGAACCCGTCAAGAACTGATTATTCACGCACAAGGAAAGCGCCATGACCCAAAGTCTGGCTGATATGCGTCGCGACTACACCCGCGATGGCTTGACCGAGGCCCAGGCCCCGGCCGAGCCCTTCGCGCTATTTCATCAGTGGTTCGCCGAGGCGGTGAAAACCGAACAGCCACCGGTCGAAGCGAACGCAATGACCCTGGCCACCGTCGATCAGGACGGTCGCCCGCATTGCCGCATCCTCCTGCTCAAAGGTCTCGATGAGCAGGGCTTTACCTTCTTCACCAACTACGAGAGTGCGAAGGGGCAGCAGCTGGCGGTTCGTCCATTCGCCGCCATGACCTTTTTCTGGCCGACCCTGGAGCGCCAGGTGCGCATCGAGGGCCGCGTGGTCAAGGTCACGCCGCAGGAATCCGATGCGTATTACCAGGTGCGCCCCTTGGGCAGCCGTATCGGCGCCTGGGCTTCACCACAAAGCCAGGTGATTGCCGGTCGCGATGAGCTGCAAGCGTTGCTCAAAACCACCGAACAGCGTTTCAGCGACGCTCAGCCCCATTGCCCCGAGCATTGGGGTGGCTATCGCCTGCTGCCGGAGCGTATCGAGTTCTGGCAGGGCCGTCCGAGCCGTCTGCATGATCGGCTCAACTACCGTTTTCAGGGCAGCGACTGGGCCCGCGAACGCCTGGCGCCTTAAACAGTCTACTGATCGGGATATTCTGCCGCGGCGGCTTCAAGCCAGCGCGGCAAATCCTTGCGTTTGATTTTCTGCTGCCGAGCGCTGGCCAGTTGCCGCAACATAAAGGCTTTTTTCGGCTCATCGCCATTGGCCAGCGATAACGCCAGGTCGCGGTCCATCCAGCGTTTGATCCGTACGTACAGCCACCAGTGGAAGTACAGCCCGGCAACGGTGGTGACGGCGATGATGAAGTAGTCCATGGAAATCCTTTAGCCGGCGGCGCACATAGTGGAGTTGACGCTACTGAGGTACGTCAGTCCTGTACTGTTGCTGAATGAAACCAATTTTATCTGGTCGATACCGTGACAGGCGTCAAGCTGCGGAGTTTAATGAATATCTGTCCTTTGGAGTTGATGCTATGCGTAAGTCTGTTCTGCTGGTTGCTTCTTTCACCACGATGGCGATGTTGCTCGGTGGCTGCCAATCCAGCCTGACCGGTGACTCTTACTCCCGTGACGAAGCGCGTCGTGTACAGACGATTCGCATGGGCACCATCGAAGCATTGCGTCCGGTGAAAATCGAAGGTACCAAGACCCCGATCGGCAGTGCCGCCGGTGCGGTGGTCGGTGGTGTGGGCGGTAGCTCCATCGGTGGCGGTCGCGGCAGCATTGTTGCGGCAGTGATCGGTGCGGTGGCGGGTGGCCTGATCGGCTCGGCCACTGAAGAAGGTTTCACCCGCACTCAAGGTGTGGAAATCACTGTTCGCGAAGACGACGGCAGCATGCGTGCCTATGTGCAGCAGGTTCAGGAAAACGAAGTTTTCCGTGTCGGCGAGCGCGTTCGTATCGCGACAGTCGACGGTACCAGCCGCGTTACCCACTAAGCGAAGCGCTTAAAACAAAACCCCGATCAGGTGACTGGTCGGGGTTTTGTATTTTGCGCCGGTGAAACCGTCGACGTTTACAAATGCTGCGAGGCGCTCTTGCGACTGGCCGCAGCGGTCACGGCATAGCCGATCAGCGCGGCGAGTATGGAGCCGGTGAGGATGCCCATGCGATCCATCCCGGCGTAATCGCTACTGCCCGGAATAAATGCCAGGGACCCGACAAAGAGACTCATGGTGAAGCCGATCCCGCAGAGGATCGCCACGCCGAACACCTGACCCCAGTTCGCCCCGGTGGGGAGGGCGGCGATGCCGATCTTGACAGCCAGCCAGGTCAGGCCGAAGACGCCGACTGTTTTGCCCAGCAGCAAGCCTGCGGCGATGCCCATTGGCACATGGTGAGTGAAGCTTTCGAGATTGACGCCGGCCAGCGATACCCCGGCATTGGCGAAGGCGAACAGCGGCAGAATGCCGAACGCCACCCAAGGATGCAGCGCGTGTTCCAGGCTCAGCAGGGGCGAAGGTTCGGCGTTTTTGGTGCGCAGCGGAATGCAGAACGCCAGCGTCACACCGGCCAGGGTCGCATGGACTCCGCTCTTGAGCACACAGACCCAGAGGATCAGGCCGATGATCATGTACGGCCCGAGTTTCACCACGCCGAGCCGGTTCATCGCTACCAGTGCCACCAGACATGCCGCCGCCAGCATGAGTGACAGCGTGGACAGTGCGCCTGAGTAGAAGATCGCGATGACGATGATTGCGCCGAGGTCGTCGATGATCGCCAGGGTCATCAGGAACAGTTTCAACGAGACCGGTACGCGTTTGCCCAGCAGGGCGAGTACGCCCAGGGCGAACGCGATGTCGGTGGCCATCGGAATGGCCCAACCGCCCAACGCCGCCGGGTCGTCCTTGTTGAGGAACCAGTAGATCAACGCCGGCACGACCATGCCGCCGATGGCCGCAGCGCCCGGCAGGACGATCTGCGAAGGCTTCGACAGATGGCCTTCGAGGAGTTCGCGTTTGACTTCCAGGCCAATCAGCAGGAAGAACATCGCCATCAGGCCGTCGTTGATCCACAACAGCAAGGGTTTGGCGATTTTCAAGGCGCCGATCTGTGCGACCACGGGGGTGTCCAGCAGACCGTTGTAAAGCCAGGACAGCGGTGAATTGTTGATGATCAAAGCCAGGGCTGCAGCGGCGATCAATAACAGACCGCTGGCAGCTTCCAACTGAAAGAAGCGCGTGAAAGTGCTACGCAGAGGCAAGGTCGCTCTCCATCAGATATCCAAAAGGTGGCACACCCTAACCCGTACTGTTAGTTGTTAAAACAAAAGTTATATTCTATTTTGTTATATGTGTGGGCGAGTCCCGAGTTGCCAAGGAGCCTAGCAGTTGTGTGTCTAATTGAGACGTGGCTGTATCTTTGCGTTGCGTAGGAAATTTCCTAAGATTGAGGTGTAATCCCTTGCGGCCTGGCCCGTGAATTTCCTTTTTCGGTAGGGTCCAGCGCCAATGGCGCAGCCAGATCGTCAGCGCCTTCGAGCGTGCCCGCTTCATAGAGAAACCAATCATGAGCGACAACCGACAGTGGGCCCGCGAAGCCATCCGCATCATCGAGGCCGATTTCCAGCGCAGCGCCGATACTCATTTGATCCCCTTGTCCCTACCGGGCCTGCCGGGTATCGAGCTGTACTTCAAGGATGAGTCCAGTCACCCCACCGGTAGCCTGAAACATCGCCTGGCGCGCTCGTTGTTCCTCTATGCGCTGTGTAACGGCCGGCTCAAGCCGGGCGCGCCAGTGATCGAGGCATCCAGTGGTTCGACGGCGATTTCCGAGGCGTATTTTGCAGGATTGCTGGGCTTGCCGTTTATTGCGGTGATGCCCGCCACCACCTCTCAGGAAAAGATCGCGCAAATCGCCTTCTACGGCGGCAACAGCCATCTGGTCGACGACCCGACGCAGATTTATGCCGAGTCCGAACGCCTGGCCCGCGAAAGCGGCGGGCACTTCATGGATCAGTTCACCTACGCCGAGCGCGCCACTGACTGGCGCGCGAACAACAACATCGCCGAGTCGATTTTCCAGCAACTGCGCTTCGAGCGTCACCCGGAGCCGAGCTGGCTGATTTCCAGCCCCGGCACCGGCGGCACCACGGCGACCCTCGGGCGTTATGTACGTTACCGCCAGCATTGCACCCGGGTACTGTGCGCAGATCCCGAGCGTTCGGTGTTTTTTGACTATTACCAGAGCGGTGACGCCAGCCTGCGTCTGGACTGTGGGTCGGGGATCGAAGGCATCGGTCGGCCACGGGTCGAGGCGTCGTTTTTGCCCAAGGTCATCGATGCAATGATCAAAGTACCGGATGCCTTGTCCCTGGCGGCCATGCATTACCTGGCACGGCGTCTGGGACGGCGCGTGGGCGGTTCCAGCGGTACCAATCTGATCGGCGCCTTGATTGCGGCCCGGCAGATGGTCGAGGCGGGGGAGTCGGGGTCGATCGTGGCGATTCTGTGTGATGGCGGTGAGCGCTATGCGACCACCTACTACGACGAGGATTGGCTGAAAGCCCAGGGGTATGAGTTGAGTGGCTTGATCGGCGCGGTCGCGGCCAGTGTCGAGCGCGGTGAAGCGTTGCCAGCCAGCGTGTTGCGCGCGGGGATCTGACAGACCGGATTTTTCGGTATGCCCAAAAAGATCGCAGCCTGCGGCAGCTCCTACGCCGAATGCGTACATCCTGTAGGAGCTGCCGCAGGCTGCGATCTTTTGATCTTGAGCGTTAAGCCTCAATCCCGAGCATATCCCGCGCCAGCGCTTCGGCGATGCGGATCCCGTCGACACCCGCCGACAGAATCCCGCCGGCGTAACCTGCGCCTTCGCCGGCCGGGAACAGGCCTTTGACGTTCAGGCTCTGCATCGTTTCATTACGGGTAATCCGCAATGGCGATGAGGTGCGGGTTTCGATCCCGGTCAGCACGGCGTCGTGCAGGGAGTAACCCTTGATCTGCTTCTCGAACGCCTGCAAGGCTTCGCGAATGGCTTCGATGGCGTAGTCCGGCAAAGCCAGCGCCAGATCACCCAGTGCCACACCCGGCTTGTAAGACGGCTCGACGCTGCCCAGCGCGGTGGACGGCTTGCCGGCGATGAAGTCGCCGACCAATTGCGCCGGGGCTTCGTAGTTGCTGCCGCCAAGGATGAAAGCGTGGGACTCGAGGCGTTCCTGCAACTCGATACCGGCTAATGGACCACCCGGATAATCCACTTCCGGGGTGATACCGACCACGATCCCCGAGTTGGCGTTGCGCTCGTTGCGTGAGTACTGGCTCATGCCGTTGGTGACCACTCGGTTCGGCTCGGACGTTGCGGCCACCACTGTGCCGCCCGGGCACATGCAGAAGCTGTAGACCGAGCGGCCGTTCTTGGCGTGGTGCACCAGTTTGTAGTCGGCCGCTCCGAGTTTCGGGTGACCGGCGTATTTGCCCAGGCGCGCGCTGTCGATCAGCGATTGCGGATGTTCGATGCGGAAACCCACCGAGAACGGCTTGGCTTCCATATACACGCCGCGACCGTGAAGCATGCGGAAGGTGTCCCGGGCGCTGTGGCCAAGGGCAAGGATCACATGCCGGGAATGGATCTGCTCACCGCTGGCCAACTCTATGCCCTTCAACTGGCCGTCTTCGATCAGCACATCGGTCACCCGCTGCTGGAAGCGCACTTCGCCGCCCAGGGCTTCGATCTGATGGCGCATGTTCTCGACCACCCCAGTCAGGCGGAACGTGCCGATATGCGGCTTGCTGACGTAGAGGATTTCTTCCGGCGCACCAGCCTTGACGAACTCATGCAGGACCTTGCGGCCGTGATGTTTCGGATCCTTGATCTGGCTGTAAAGCTTGCCGTCGGAGAAAGTGCCCGCGCCGCCTTCACCGAACTGCACATTCGATTCAGGGTTGAGCACGTTTTTGCGCCACAGGCCCCAGGTGTCCTTGGTGCGCTGGCGCACTTCGGTGCCACGCTCGAGAATGATCGGCTTGAAGCCCATCTGTGCCAGCAACAACCCGGCGAAGATCCCGCACGGGCCGAAGCCGACCACGATCGGCCGCTCGCTCAGGTCCTGGGGGGCCTGGCCAACGACCTTGTAGCTGACATCCGGCGCCGGGTTGACGTTGCGGTCGTCGGCGAACTTGTGCAGCAACTTCGCCTCATCGCGCACGCTGAGGTCGATGGTGTAGATGAAGCACAGTTCGGAAGACTTCTTGCGCGCGTCGTAACTGCGCTTGAACAAGGTGAAATCGAGCAGGTCATCACTGGCGATGCCCAGGCGCTGCACAATGGCAGGCCGCAGGTCTTCTTCGGGATGGTCGATGGGCAGCTTGAGTTCAGTGATTCGTAACATGACAAGGTCCGATATGCGGCGCAGTTAAGTGCGCAGGCAGTTTTACAGAACCGGCGATTATAAGCCCCAACGGTGGTTTTCCGTGAGGCTAAAACAACCGGTTCGTCGAATCAGTCGTCCCGCGAACCGCCGAACGAGGCGCAACCACGCTGTACCCGGCCATTGACCCGCAGTTCAGCGCTCATGTGTTGCACGCTACCGGTGACGTTGTCGACGCAACGCTGGGGCACCGCCCAGAGCTCGACGTGCTGGCCATTGGCTTCGGTGGCAAGGTTGAAACGCCCTTCACCCAATTGTTCCTCCAGGTAAGGCACCGCCAAGGGGGGCTGGCCTTCGCGCTCCAGGACCAGGCCCTTGCCGCTGACCTTGAGGCTCCACTCCGGCTTATGGCCACTGGCACGCAGAATCATGCGCTTGAATTCCGGGTCGTCGCAGGCAGTGTTCGAATGTTCGAGCCGATAGAGCTGCTGCACATCAACCTGACCTTCGGTGCCGGCAGCGGCGGCGGATAACTTGCCGCGCAGGTCGGCGAAAATCTTGCCGGGCTTGTCGGACAGATCCGCTGTTTCCTGCAAGACACTAGTGCCGCCGGTGTCATTCACCACATAGCGACGAGTGTCCTGGCACGGCTGGAACAGCAATTTGCCATCGGCGGCGCTGAGTTCACCCTGCAGGCGGGTCAACCCTGCCTTGGAGGGGGTTGCAGGTTGACTGCTGAACATCTGGCAGCCGGCGAACAGCGGCAGCAGGGCAAGAATCGCTATGGAACGGGCAGCACGCATCGAGTGGTCTCCTGACAAGTGCCGTCACGTTACGCAGGCTGGCGGAGCATCACAAGACCGGCATTGGCCTACGAACTTTCAGAAACATTCTGAGCATTAACCGAAGAGCATCAGCTTGGCGCAGAAGCTAAGCTTCGAAAGCTTTTTTATGACTGCGATGGATAGAAAATGCCAATGGGTTGGAAATGGGTTGTGTTGTTACTGGTCATGATGGGCGCGATGCCCGTTCAGGCTGCCGAGATCAATTTTTTGTCGGCCTCGGACTTTATCAAAATGGACCTGGTGTTAAAGGATATCCACGGTCCCAACCCCGAACTGGTGATGTTGAACGTCACACTCACTCCTCAAGCAGCCGAGCGAATACAAAAGATCAGCCGTGAGTCGATGAAGCAGCCATTGACCTTGCTGATCAATGGCCAGCGGATTAACACGGCGACCGTGCAATCTGAGCTGGGCGCGCAGCTCAGGGTTTCGATGTCACGAGAGGTTGCCCGTGACCTTTTGCCCACGCTAATCGAATGACCCTGTTTTTGCGCGCCCGGGGTTGATGCTCGAAGGCATCAGCCGACGTGAAACGTCTGCCCCGTCTGCAAGCCTTCCACACTTTTCGCGTACGCAAGCGCTACATCAATGGCTGGAACCGGTTTGAATCCACGGAAGTACGGCGCATAGCTGCCCATGGCTTCGACCAGTACGTTCGGGCTCACCGAGTTGACGCGCAATCCGCGTGGCAATTCGATGGCGGCAGCCCGGACGAAGCTGTCGATGGCGCCGTTGACCAGTGCGGCGGAACTGCCGGTGCGAATAGGGTCATGGCTAAGGACGCCGGTGGTGAAGGTGAACGACGCGCCGTCATTGGCGAACTCGCGACCGATCAGCAGCAGGTTGACCTGGCCCATCAGCTTGTCTTGCAGGCCCAGGGCAAAATCTTTCTCGGTCATCTCGGCCAGGGGGACGAAGTTGACGTTACCGGCGGCGCAGATCAGCGCGTCGAATTTTCCGGTCTGTTCAAACAGTTTGCGGATCGAAGCGCTGTCGCTGATATCCACCTGGAAGTCACCGCTTTTACGGCCGATCCGGATGATTTCATGCCGCGGCGCCAGCTCGCGATCAACGGCTGAACCTATGGTGCCGTTTGCGCCAATCAAAAGAATTTTCATCGTGCTGTTCCTCGAGCGGTTGAATGAGGTTTCAGTCTAGAGTGGTTTTTTCCATTGATAAGCGCGCTAATAGGCAACCTTTGGTTTTTAAATGGAAACAATCCATGAGTGAGATGGATGATCTGGCGGCGTTCGCGGTGCTGATCGAGGCTGGCAGTTTTACCCTGGCGGCGCAGCAACTGGGGTGCAGCAAGGGACAATTGTCCAAGCGCATCAGTCAGTTGGAGGCCCGATTTGCCGTGGTGCTGTTGCAACGCACTACCCGCCGCCTGAGTCTGACGGCAGCGGGTGCGGCGCTGCTGCCGCAAGCCCAGGCGCTGGGGGTGCAGCTCGAGCGAGCGCGCCAGGCCCTGGCCCGCTTGAAGGACGACATGGTCGGTCCGGTGCGCATGACCGTACCGGTGTCCCTCGGCGAGACCTTCTTCGATGGTTTATTGCTGGAGTTTTCTCGGCAATATCCCGAAGTGCAGATCGAACTGGAGTTGAACAACAGCTACCGCGATTTGTCCCGCGATGGCTTCGATCTGGCGATTCGCTCGGAGGTAGCCAACGATGAGCGACTGGTGGCCAAACCGCTGCTGGCCTGGCATGAAATGACCTGCGCCAGCCCGGCGTACCTTGAACAGTACGGCGAGCCACAAACGCCAGCAGATCTGGCCGGACACCGCTGTCTGCTCAACAGCCATTACAGCGGCCGTGAAGAATGGCTCTACCACCAGCAGCATGAGTTGCTCCGGGTCCGCGTCTCGGGGCCGTTTGCCAGTAACCATTACAACCTGCTGAAGAAAGCCGCGCTGGTCGGTGCCGGTATTGCTCGGCTGCCTTCCTACCTGCTGCATACGGAACTGGCCGATGGCCGTCTACGCTGGTTGCTGCGTAACTATCAGACCCGCAGCATGCCGATGTACCTGGTACATCCCTATCAGGGCGGCCTACCCAAGCGCACGCAGGTGCTGGCGGATTACCTGATCGATTGGTTCAAGCGCAGTGGCGAGGCCCTGGATCGCCTGTAGCAGCTGCCGAACGCAGGCTTCGCCAGCTGCTACGGGCATTAGGGCATGCCCCCTCGCCACAAATGCCCATCCATATGCACATTTGTGCTGGCCAAAAAAAACGGCCCGATGGCCGTTTCTTTTGAAGCGAGTGCTTAACCGCCCAGATAGGCTTCGCGCACTTTTGGATCAGTCAGCAAGTCTTCACCAGTGCCTTGCATCACTACCCGACCGTTTTCCAGTACGTAGGCACGGTCGGCGATTTTCAGCGCCTGGTTGGCGTTCTGCTCCACCAGGAACACCGTTACGCCATCGCGACGCAGCTGTTCGATGATGTCGAAGATCTGTTGAATGATGATCGGTGCCAGACCCAGCGACGGCTCGTCGAGCAGCAACAGCTTGGGCTTGCTCATCAGCGCCCGGCCGATGGCGAGCATCTGCTGTTCGCCGCCGGACATGGTGCCGCCGCGTTGGGTGAAGCGTTCCTTGAGCCGCGGGAACAGCTGCAGCACCTTGTCCATCTGCTCCTGAAAGTCGCCCTTGTCGGTGAAGAAACCGCCCATGGCGAGGTTTTCCTCCACGGTCAGGCGAGCGAACACCCGGCGACCTTCCGGCACCACGGCGATGCTCTTGCGCATGATCCGCGAGGAGTCCTGGCCTACCAGCTCTTCGCCCATGTAGCGGATGCTGCCGCTATGGGCTTGCGGCGAACCGCAAAGCGTCATCAGCAGGGTGGACTTACCCGCGCCGTTGGCACCGATCAACGTCACGATCTCGCCTTGGCGGACTTCGACGTTGACGCCGTGCAGCGCCTGGATCTTGCCGTAGAAGGTGGAAACGTTTTCGAATTGCAGCATTTACGCTTCCCCCAGATAGGCTTTGATCACTTCAGGATTGTCGCGGATCTGTTCCGGCGTGCCGTTGGCCAGAGGCGTGCCCTGGTTGATCACGAAAATGTGGTCGGAAATGCTCATGACCAGTTTCATGTCGTGTTCGATCAGCAGCACGGTGACGTTGTGTTCCTCACGCAAGACGCCGATCAGCACCTTGAGGTCTTCGGTTTCCTTCGGGTTCAGGCCGGCGGCCGGTTCGTCGAGCATGAGGATCCGCGGGCGGGTCATCATGCAGCGAGCGATTTCCAGGCGACGTTGCTGCCCGTAGGCCAGGGTACCAGCCGGACGGTTGGCGAATTGGGTCAGGTTGACCTTGTCCAGCCAGTACGCAGCGTAGTCCATCGCGTCGCTCTCGCTTTTGCGGAACGCCGGAGTCTTGAACAGACCGGCCAGGAAGTTGGTGTTCAAGTGACGGTGTTGGGCGATCAACAGGTTCTCGACCGCGGTCATGTCCTTGAACAGGCGCACGTTCTGGAAGGTCCGGACTACGCCTTTATGGGCGATCTTATGGCCCGGCAAGCCCTGGATCTCCTCGCCGTCCAGCACAATGGTGCCGGCGGTGGGCTGGTAGAACCCGGTCAGGCAGTTGAACACGGTGGTCTTGCCGGCGCCGTTGGGGCCGATCATCGACACAACCTGTTTTTCCTTGACGGTCAGGGCCACGCCATTGACCGCCAGCAAGCCGCCGAAGCGCATGCTCAGGTCAGTTACTTTCAGGATCTCGCGGCTCATTTGCGCAGCTCCAGGTGAGGACGTTGCATGGGCAGCAGACCTTGTGGGCGCCAGATCATCATCAGCACCATCAAGGCGCCGAACATCAACATGCGGTATTCGCTGAAGTCACGCATCAGCTCGGGCAGCAGGATCATCACGATCGCGGCGAGGATTACCCCCAATTGCGAGCCCATGCCACCCAATACAACGATGGCGAGGATAGTCGCCGACTCCAGAAAGTTGAACGACTCCGGAGTGATCAGGCCTTGGCGCGCGGCGAAGAAGCTGCCGGCAAAACCGGCGAAGCTGGCACCCAGGGTAAAGGCCGAGAGTTTGATCACGGTCGGGTTCAGGCCCAAGGCACGGCAAGCGATTTCGTCTTCACGCAGCGCTTCCCAGGCACGGCCGATCGGCATGCGCAGCAAGCGGTTGATGATGTACAGGGCGCACAGCGCAAGCACCAACGCGATCAGGTAAAGGAAAATCACCTTGTTGATCGAGTTGTATGGCAGGCCGAAATACTCGTGGAAGGTCTGCATGCCTTCTGCGGCCGTGCGATCGAAGGACAGGCCGAAGAGGGTTGGTTTCTCGATGTTGCTGATGCCGTTCGGGCCGCCAGTGAGCTCGGTCATGTTACGCAGCAACAGGCGAATGATTTCACCGAAACCCAGGGTCACGATCGCCAGATAGTCACCGCGCAGGCGCAGCACCGGGAAACCGAGCAGGAAGCCGAAAGTGGCCGCCATCAACCCGGCAATCGGCAGGCACATCCAGAAGCTCCAGCCGAAGTAATGCGACATCAGCGCATAGCTGTAGGCGCCGACGGCATAGAAACCGACGTAGCCCAGATCGAGCAGCCCGGCCAGACCGACCACGATGTTCAACCCAAGGCCGAGCATCACGTAGATCAGGATCAGCGTGGCGATATCCACCGCGCCGCGCGAACCGAAGAACGGCCACACCAGGGCAATCATGATCAGGCCGAGAATGATCCAGCGCTGGGTCGACGGCAAGGTCAGGAAGTTACTGGCCTTGGCCGGGATCAGCGGCATGCTCGGCGAGGACTTCCAGGCCGCGCTGATCTGCGTGTTGAACAATACCCGCAGGAACATCAGCACCGAACAGGTCGCGATGATGAACAGCGTGACGGGGCTGGTGTTGTGGACGGCAAGGTTGATACCGACGATGGTCAGCTTGAGGCCGAGCACCGGATAGGCAACCGCCCAGACCAGCAGGGCGCTGAAGAACGCCGATTTAAGATTCCTAGTCATACTTTTTCAATCTCCGGACGACCCAGCAGACCGGTTGGCCGGAAGAGCAGCACCAGTACCAACAAGGCGAACGCGACGACGTCCTTGTATTGGTCGCCGAAAATATCGGCACCAAAGGCTTCAGCCACACCCAGCACCAGCCCGCCGAGCATTGCGCCGGGGATGCTGCCGATACCGCCCAGAACAGCCGCGGTGAAGGCTTTTAGCCCGGCCATGAAGCCGGCGTTCGGGTTGATCACCCCGTACTGCATGCTCAGCAGAACCGCAGCGATCGCGGCCAGCGCAGCACCGATGACGAAGGTCAGGGCAATGATGTTGTTGGTGTTGATGCCCAGCAGGTTGGCCATCTTGATGTCTTCGGCGCAAGCGCGGCAGGCACGGCCCAGACGCGAACGGGAGATGAAGAAGGTCAATGCGAGCATGGCGATCAGCGTGACGACAAACACCATGATTTGCATGTACGAGATCAGCACTTCATGTGCACCACCTGGACCGAAGCTGATATTGCCCGGGATCAGGTTGGGGATGGATTTGTCCTTGGAGTCTTGCGAGAGCAGAACCGTGTTCTGCAGGAAAATCGACATGCCGATGGCCGAGATCAGCGGGATCAGGCGGTTACTGCCACGCAAGGGGCGGTAGGCGATCCGTTCGATACTGTAGCCGTAGGCACTGCAGACGACGATGCTCGCAACGAAGGCTGCGGTCATCAACAGCGGCAGGCTTTCCAAACCAAACGCAGCCAGCCCGGCAAGGGCGATAAAAGCCACGTAGGAACCAATCATGTACACCTCGCCGTGGGCGAAGTTGATCATTCCAATAATGCCGTAAACCATCGTATAGCCGATGGCGATCAGGGCATAGGTGCTGCCAACGGTCAGACCGTTAACCAGCTGTTGGAAGAAGTGATAGATGTCAGGCATTACAGCGCTCCTAAAAACCTGATACGCATTTCACTGGTCGAGTCATTTTCCCGCTCATGCCCTGTGGACCTGTATCCACCTGGAACCTGAGTTTTGCCAGCGAACCGCTGATGACGGTTTTGAGATTTTCAGGTGGGGAGGCTTCCGGATCACGGATGCACGGCCCATTACCTCGTAAAACAAAGCCCACGGCTCGCGCAGTGGGCTTTGGCTCAAGCTAAGTAATTACTTGGCTTCGGTTTTGGTGCCGTCTTTGTGCCAGGTGTAGACCACGAATTTGAAGTCTTTGAGGTCACCATTCTTGTCGTAGCTCAGGTCGCCGGTTGGCGTCTTGAAGGTACCGGCATGGATGGCTTCGGCCACTTTGGCAGTGTCTTCGCTCTTGGCTTTTTCGATACCGCCGGCAATCACTTGGACCGCAGCGTAGGCCGGGAACACGAATGGGCCGCTCGGGTCTTCTTTCTTCGCGTTGAAGGCTTCTACCAGGGCTTTGTTTTCAGGAAGCTGGTCGAAGGATTGCGGCAGAGTCACCAGCAGGCCTTCGGAAGCGTCCTGGGCGATTTGCGAGATCGAAGCGTTACCCACGCCTTCCGGGCCCATGAAGCCGGCTTTCAGGCCTTTTTCCTTGGCCTGACGCAGGATCAGACCCAGCTCCGGGTGGTAGCCGCCGTAGTAGACGAAGTCGACGTTGGCTTGCTTGAGCTTGGCGATCATCGAGGAGAAGTCTTTGTCACCGGCGTTGATACCTTCGAACACGGCAACCTTGACGTTTTTGCCTTCGAGGGTTTTCTTCACCGCGGTAGCGATGCCTTCACCGTATTGCTGCTTGTCGTGGATGACGGCAACGACTTTCGGTTTGACGTGATCGGCGATGAAGTTACCGGCGGCAGGGCCCTGGGCGCTGTCCAGACCGATAGTACGGAAGATCATTTTGTAACCGCGGGAAGTGATGTCCGGGCTGGTGGCAGCCGGAGTGATCATGATGATCCCTTCGTCTTCGTAGATGTCCGAAGCCGGTTGAGTGGAGCTGGAGCACAGGTGACCAATCACGAACTTGACGCCGTCGTTGACGACTTTGTTGGCTACGGCTACGGCTTGTTTTGGATCGCAGGCATCATCGTATTCTTTGGCGACGAGTTGCTTGCCAGCGACTCCGCCTTTGGCGTTGATCTGCTCGATGGCCATTTTCGCGCCACTGAACTGCATGTCGCCATATTGCGCCACAGCGCCGGTTTTCGGGCCGGCAATGCCGATGGTGATGGTGTCAGCTGCGAACGAATGGCTGGCAACCCCGGCCAGAACCATAGCGGCAAACAGTTTGGAAATCTGCTTAGTAGCCTTATTCATAGTGCTCCACTCTTACTGTTGTAATTTTTATAGTCCTGGTAGCCAAAGCTTCAGAACCGGATCAGATGACGTAAGTCTCTTTCCGGAAATGCCCCTGACAACTGTACCGGTACAGTGTAGAGCGCCGGTCGTTCGCTTGAAAAGCTGGCTGCTGGGGGCAAAACCCGGGGGTGTCGCTTAATTGAAAGAAAAAGACAGAATTGCGGCGGGTCTGACCTGAATTCAGCAGACAATCCTTGGCTTTCCTGAACTTTTGTATCAATCACTCATTTGTAGCTGGGTTTTTCTACCGGACCACCGACGTTATCATTGCGTCAATTTCTTTTCTGGTGAGACCCATGAACCAAGAACCTAGCACCCTCTATGCCAAGCTGCTTGGTGAAACCGCATCTATTACCTGGAAGGAGCTTGAGCCGTTCTTTGCCAAGGGTGCCCTATTGTGGGTCGACGCCTCTCTGGATTTGATCGAAGCAGCACAAGCCGTGGCCGAGAACCAGGCCGAGAAAGTGGCTGCCTGGTTGGCCACCGATGAACTTGCCAAGGTGTCTGCGCCGCGGGCGCAGGATCTTGTTGAACGTGATCCGCAGCTCTGGGCAGTGGTGGTTTCGCCGTGGATTCTGATCCAGGAAAGGGCTCAGGTTTGAGTGGTTGCACCAATAAGGTGCAACTGCTCGGCGAAAAAAGTGTGTAGGCGAGTAACCGCAATCAGAGTGATGGCACGGTGCCGTAGAGAAAGGCCACAGCCTGAAAAAGGCGAGGGTGACGTTCGCGTAACGGGAACAGTTGAGCGGGTGGCGAATTGGCCGCTGAATTGTTTCTGATTGTGAATAAACGTCAAAAGATCGCAGCCTGCGGCAGCTCCTACACTAGCTCTGTGTCGCCTCGGGTTATCAGGTGAACAGAAGACCGTAGGAGCTGCCGCAGGCTGCGATCTTTTCAGGCTCACACCGACTTAAAAAGCCGTCTTGCCCGTATGGTTATTCAACGAAATAACCTTGGTCTTGCCGATGCGGTGGCGATAGATCTCGCGCAAGTATTTGACGGCCTTTTTCACGCAATCGCGAGACAGGCGGATGTCGTTGATCGAGACGAACTTGTCCTTGTCGTTGATCAGCTCGCGATACTTCTTCTCATACATCGGCTTGATCGCGTACCAGTTGGTGTCGAGGATCTTCGCCGGGTTTTCGAACTCGTTGAGCAATTCGTCGATGAGGCCTTCGTCGAACTCGTCATTGATGATGAAGTCGAGGATCGAGTTGTCCAGCGTCTCGTCGAAGCGGTACGGGGTACGCGCAAAGCAGCGCTTGATGAACGCCACGATCAGGGTCAGGAAGTCGTCGGAGAGGCACGGACTTTTGGCAATCAAGGTGGTCAGCGACAGGTTCGCCGAAGCGCCGATCACCAGGGCATAACGCTTGAGCGTGGTATTGGGGAACAGGCTGTTGAGGTGAGTCTTCAGTCGGTTCAGGTCCATGTACGACAGCTTGTAGTCCTTGGGCAAGGAGACGATCGACACCACCGACGAGCAGTTCTTGAAGAAGTGCAGATCATGCAGAGCCGCAGCGTCGTAGCCCGAGGCCTTGTATTGCTCCAGGGCCGCACGGTAGCGCTTGGACTCGATCGGCAGCAGGCTGATGCCTTCGATGGCCTGGGTCACCTTGTTGAAGTGCGGCAGGTCGATGGAGCGGAAGAACAGGTCGTCGATGTTCAGCCGTTGCGGCTCTTTCTCGAAGACTTTGAACTTGTCACCCGACGGTGCCGGCGTTTCTGGTACCACGGATTCCGCGTAGGCAATCGCTACCGGGCCGGCCAGACTCATGAACAGGTCGTTGGCGTCCAGGCGAATGGTTTCGCCGATGTCGATACCGGCTCGACGGAAATAGTTCTGGTCGTAGTCGGTGGTCACCGCCTGCGCGGTGAGGATGTTGAAGATCTGTTGTGAGATGTACTGGTTGGCGTGCTTTTCCATGGCATTGACATCAATGTTCTGGATGTTGCCGTCATCGCTCTCTTCGGCGTAACGCATGATGTCGTTGGAGATCAGCATCATCGCGTTCCAGGGACGGATTCGGCCCATGACGCTGGCTTCGCTGCTGTCTTCGTTGTCGAAGTTATAGGAGAAGTCCCATTCTTCCGAGAGGTACTTGCAGAGCAAACGACCGGCGTTGATGTGCAGCGCTTCAGACATTTCGCTGCGATGATCGGAAATGTTCGGCAGTACACAAATGCCGCTGGTGAAGATCGGTTCGAAAACGAAAGCGTGGCCGCTCTTGCTGTCATGTTCGTCCATCGGTTTGGTGTCGAACGTCTTGTTCATGTACGAGTATTGCTGTGCCAGGCCGAACTCCGAGGCCATGCCCGAACCGGTACCGCCGCCGGCACTGAAGATCGAGAAGTACAGCCGTGACTGGTTGGCCTTGATCCCGCAGGAATCGATCAGGTAGGAGTGGATCATCTTCCAGTCCGGGCTGGAAAAGCGCTGGGTATCCTTGTTGAGAATGATCTTCGCCAGATACTGGCCGAGGATCGGCGCGTTACCCGCCCCCCCGGCATGGACTTCCGAAAGGTCCATGATTTTCATTTTGCTGTAGTCGCGCAGGAAACCGCTTTTTTCGCCTTTGCGGGAAAAACGGATGCGACCGGCAATGTCTTTGTCCAGGTCGCCCAACATCACTAAAGGCTCGACCAGGAACACCGGTTTACTGGCCTTGCCGGCGCCCAGGCGCAGGTTGTTGCGAATCCACTGTGCAGGGCTGTAGCCCTTGTCGGCGTAGGGCTTTTCGTCGGTGTTGAATTCGTTCAGGTAGAACTTGCGGGCGTTGTACACCAGCTCCGCCACGTCCAGCGCGATGTTCGATCCGCAGCGACCCAGGCCGATCAGGCAGACCGAAGGAAATTCCTGGTCGCGGCGCATTTCGCTGTCGTCTTCCAGGTGCGGCGCGCGGGGGAACACCATGTCGCGCAGGCCATCGAGGTTTTCGAGGATGCGATCGGTGTTGGTCTCGGTGAAGTACAGGTACTGCTGGCTGGCAAGCGGCGGCGAGCTGGTCAATGGCTTCGAGCCTGAGGGTTTATCCGGGGAGGTCAGTGTCAGTTCGGATATCGCGTTGGCAGGGATATTTTTAGAAGTCATTGTGCGCCATGTACTTGGACTGGTCGGCTCGGTGACGAGATATCATCAAGCCATCACGGAATGGGATCTCGCGACTTTACAGTGCGATATGGGCCCGAGCGATAGGGTTTAACCTTAGGGGTCGCTAGGGGGAATCCTTTCCTGAATCAGAATGAATCGGCCAATATTCGACGTTCTTTAATTCGGCAGGAGTGAGTCATGAATGCTGCATTACCTTCTTTGGCCTTTGCCGGCATCGGTTTGATGGGCTTGCCAATGTGCCGCCGCCTGCTGGCTGCGGGCTATTCGTTGACGGTCTGGAATCGCAATCCGCAAAAGTGCGCGACGCTGGTCGAGGCCGGAGCGCGGCAAGTGGCCACCCCCGCGGAACTGTGCCAACAGGCCGATGTGGTGATGCTGTGTCTGGCCGATACGGCGGTCGTGCGAGAGGTGGTATTCGGTACGGAGGGTGTGGCGCAGGGTGCAACGGCCGGGAAATTGCTGGTGGACTTTTCCAGTCTGGAGCCGACCGCAACCCGCGAGATGGCCGCGCAGTTACTCAGTGATACGGGGATGGGCTGGCTTGATGCACCGGTCTCTGGCGGCACCGCAGGAGCCGAATCCGGCAGCCTGGCGATCATGGTTGGCGGGCTCGCGACGGATGTCGAGCGTGTGCGGCCTGTCCTTCTGAATCTGGGGCAGCGGGTCACGCACATGGGCGCGGTGGGGGCAGGGCAGGTGACCAAAACCTGCAATCAGATGATCGTCGCGTGCAATGCGCTGGTGATCGCCGAGGTGGTGGCCCTGGCTGAGCGTTCAGGCGTCGATGCGAAACTGCTTGCCGAGGCACTGGCCGGTGGGTTTGCCGATTCCAGACCGCTGCAGATTCTCGCCCCGCAAATGGCCGAAAGACGTTTCGAACCGGTAAAGTGGCATGTGCGCACCTTGCTCAAGGACCTGGACGCGGCGGTGAAATTTTCCCGCGAGCAAGGCTCGGCCACGCCCATCAGCGGACTGGCTGCTCAATTGATGCGCCTGCATAGCGGCCAGGGTTATCAAGAAAAAGATCCCTCGACATTGGTCCATCTGTACCGTGGGCGATGCCCAGAAAACTGATAGCCATCGGGGTGGGCTGTCTACGCTGGTTGATTTCGTTCAGGACCGGATGCAACTCATCGAGCGGGACCGGCGGGCTGAGCAAATAGCCTTGAACGAAATCACTGCCGAAGAGCTTGAGGAAATCGTATTGCTCGACGCTTTCGATTTCATCGGGGAGTTCTTCGCGTGCCAGGTTGAGGGCCGAACAGTTCACCGCGATTTTCAGCGTTGAACACCCCTGCCGAGAAAGCGTGCTCAGGTCCTCGCAGGCTTTGCGCAGCACCCAATGATCCAGTTCAGCAATCAACCCGTTGGCTTCGGCAATACCGATAAACCGATCGGGCACCAGCAAGCCGTGGGTCGGATGTTGCCAGCGCACCAAGGCTTCAAGCTTGGTCACCTGGCCGCTTTTCAAGTCCAGGATCGGTTGGTAATAGAGCATCAGCCCGCTTTCACCGCGCAATGCGTTGCGCAACTCCTCTTCGAGTTGCAGTTCGAGGGTGGCCTTGGTTTTCAGGTTGGGACTGAAAAAATGCAGGCCGTTACGACCGTTGCCTTTGGATTGATAAAGCGCCAGATCAGCGTTCTTCAGCAGTTCCTCGCAGGTCTTGCCATCGTCGGGAAACACGCTGATGCCGATACTGGTGGTCATGACCATGCGCCGCCCGGCCAGCTCGATGGGCTCCTTCATTTTTTGCATGATCCGTAGCGCCATGAGTCGTGCTTCATCACGATCGTGGAGGTTGATCAGGATGCAGAACTCGTCACCGCCAAAGCGCGCAACCACATCGTCATGGCTGCGGGTCGCGCCTTTGATCCAGTTGGCTGAGCAGCGCGTTGACCCGGCGCAGATCGTGCTCCTTGTTTTGCAGTTTCTTATCGGCCATTGCCGTGCTGATACTGCTGCCGATGATCAACAAGGTGATGACAGCGATGGTCAGCCCCAATTGCATGTGGTTGTTGTCGGCAGGGAGTTGCTCAAGGTTGCCGGCGGGCAGTACCAGGGTCATTGACCACATGCCGGTGAAGTGCGTGCTGACGATCCCGGCCCCCAGCACCAGAAAGGGGTTATGACTGCAATCGAGTACAACCTGTCCGCTCTCTGGAAGCTCGGTAACAAAATGCAAACCAAGCCAATCCATAGCAAGCTCCGTCTCTGAGTCATTCAGCGCACAGTGCCATTAGGGATGATGAGTGGTTGGAGTATAGAGGGCGTATGTGGACTGCAAACGGTGATGGCACATTAATGTCAATGATTTGGCAATGACCCCGAGTGCGCTTAGAACCAAAAGTGACTCAGCGCCCGCGCCGGTCTCCATGAGGGGTTATCAGCTTTACGAATTATTACAGACAGGCCGGACGGCTCTGACTAGATTGCTGATTCCGGGTGGCAGCCACGCCCCAATAACAATAAAAGAGACGGACTATGCAGAACTCGAACCAAGCGGCGAATGCCTGGCGCATTCTGTTCCTGCTGTTTCTGGCCAACCTGTTCAACTTTTTCGATCGCACCATTCCGGCCATCATCATTGAGCCGATCCGGATGGAATGGCACCTGAGTGACTTCCAGATCGGCATCATCGGCACCGCTTTTACCATTGTTTACGCCATCGCCGGGCTGCCGCTGGGGCGGATGGCCGACACCGGCTCTCGCAGCAAACTGATGGGCTGGGGCCTGGCGGCGTGGAGCGGGCTGACCGCGGTCAATGGCCTGGTGGGCAGCTTCTGGGGCTTTCTGCTGGTGCGCATGGGCGTAGGTATTGGCGAGGCCAGCTATGCACCGGCCGCCAACTCGCTGATCGGCGACCTGTTTCCAGCCCACCGACGGGCACGGGCCATGGGCATCTTCATGCTCGGGTTGCCGCTGGGCCTGCTGCTGGCGTTTTTTACCATTGGCGCGATGGTCCAGGCGTTCGACAGTTGGCGCGCCCCGTTTTTTATCGCTGCGGTACCGGGATTGCTGTTGGCGGTGTTCATGTTCTTTATCAAGGAGCCGAAGCGCGGCGCGGCGGAAACCGTCCAGATCTCCCAGGAGCGGGTCGATCGACCGATTCGCCGGGTGCTGGCGATCCCGACCTTCCTGTGGCTGGTGTTGGCGGGGCTGACCTTCAACTTCGCCACCTATGCCTGTAACTCTTTTCTGGTGCCGATGCTGCAGCGCTATTTCCTGATGCCCTTGCAGGAAGCGGCAGTGGCGACCGGGGTGATCGTTGGCGTGACCGGGCTGATCGGCTTGACCCTTGGCGGCTGGGTTGCCGACAAGATTCACCAGCGAGTGGCTAACGGTCGACTGCTGTTTGCCGCCGGCAGCCTGATCATTTCGACCCTGACCACCGCGTGGGCGTTGCATGCCGGGCGGATCGAGATCGGAGTGTTTGTCGCGGTGTTCAGCCTGGGCTGGTTGTTTGCCTACAACTTCTATACCTGCGTCTACACGGCGATTCAGGACGTGGTCGAGCCACGCTTGCGGGCCACCGCCATGGCGTTGTTCTTTGCCGGGCTGTATCTGTTGGGTGGTGGGATGGGGCCGATTGTGGTGGGTGCTCTGTCCGATCACTTCGCACATACCGCGATGCTTGCGGCCGGCGCCGAGCAGATGACTGAAGCATTCAAGGCCGTTGGCCTGCACGATGCGATGTACCTGATCCCGGTGGCGTTGTTCCTGACTATGCTGTTCCTGTTCCAGGCTTCGCGTTGTTTCGTTCGGGATGCGCAGCGGATGAAGGAAGGGCTGGTTGCTGTTGAGCCGGGGATTCCGGTGGTGACTGCTTAAGATCAAAAGATCGCAGCCTGCGGCAGCTCCTACAGTGATCCTGCACACCCGCGAAGTTGCGGGTGGACACAAATTCTGTAGGAGCTGCCGCAGGCTGCGATCTTGGCGATCTTCCTCACACTGATGGTTTTCAGTGGTAAGAAAAAAGGCCCGCATTGCGCGGGCCTTTTTTCTCAAGGGGGAGCGGCAATCAGCCCGCTACCAACACCCTTATCGCTTCCAGGCGCAAAGCCGCTTTGTCGAGCATGGCCAAGCCTTGCTCGCGTTGCTGGCGCAGGGCGATCAGCTCGCTGTCGCGCACGGTCGGGTTGACCGCTTGCAAGGCGGTCAGGCGCGCCAGTTCTTCGTCGGTGTCGGCGGCCAGGCGGCGTTGAGCTTCGGCCACCCGCTCGGCGTGGCGTGGGGCGATCTTCGCTTCGCCGGCGTTGATCTTCGGTGTCAACTGATCGCGCTGGGCCTGGATGAACTTGTTGGCGCTGGCCCGTGGCACGCTTTCGAGCTGGTCGTTCAAGGTCTCGAAGGAGACCCGGGTCGACAGGTCGTTGCCATTGGCATCGAGCAGGCAGCGCAGGGCGGCCGGTGGCAGATAACGACCCAGCTGCAGCGAGCGCGGGGCGACCACTTCACTGACGTAAAGCAATTCCAGCAACACGGTCCCGGGTTTGAGCGCCTTGTTCTTGATCAGTGCGACGGCGGTGTTGCCCATCGAACCAGACAGCACCAGGTCCATGCCACCCTGCACCATGGGGTGCTCCCAGGTGATGAACTGCATGTCTTCGCGAGACAGCGCCTGATTGCGATCGTAGGTGATGGTGACGCCTTCGTCGTCGCCCAGCGGGAAGCTGGCGTCGAGCATTTTTTCGCTCGGCTTGAGGATCAAGGCGTTTTCCGAGTGGTCTTCGCTGTCGATACCAAAGGCGTCAAACAGGGTTTCCATGTAGATCGGCAGGGCGAACTGATCGTCCTGTTCATGGATCGCCTCGACCAGCGCATCACCTTCGCCGGCACCGCCGGAGTTGAGTTCCAACAAGCGGTCACGACCGCTGTGCAGCTCGCTTTCCAGATGCTCACGGGCGCTGCGCGCTTCGTCGATCAGGGCTTGCCATTCACCGTCGTCGGCGCTTTCCAACAGCGGCAACAGGCGCGGGCCGAATTGATGTTGCAGGGCGTTGCCGGTCGGGCAGGTGTTGAGGAACGCATTCAGTGCCTCGTGGTACCACTGGAACAAGCGTTGTTGCGGGCTGGTTTCCAGGTACGGCACGTGCAGTTCGATAGTGTGTTTCTGACCGATCCGGTCCAGACGACCGATACGCTGTTCCAGCAGATCCGGGTGCGACGGCAGATCGAACAGCACCAGGTGGTGGGAGAACTGGAAGTTGCGGCCTTCACTGCCGATTTCCGAGCAGATCAGTACCTGGGCGCCAAACTCTTCATCCGCGAAGTAGGCAGCGGCGCGGTCACGCTCGAGGATATTCATGCCTTCATGGAAGACCGTGGCCGGGATACCCGAGCGCACGCGCAGGGCGTCCTCGAGGTCCATCGCGGTTTCGGCGTGGGCGCAGATCACCAGCACTTTGGTTCGCTTGAGCATCTTCAGCGTGTCGATCAGCCACTCGACGCGAGGGTCGAAGCGCCACCAGCGCTCTTCTTCGTTGGCGTCCGGCTGGGACTGGAAGCTGACTTCCGGGTACAGCTCGGCGTGATCGCCCAGCGGCAACTCGAGGTATTCATCCGGGCACGGCAGCGGGTACGGATGCAGCTTGCGCTCCGGGAAGCCTTGCACGGCGGCGCGAGTGTTGCGGAACAGCACGCGGCCGGTGCCGTGGCGGTCCAGCAGTTCACGCACCAGGCGCCCGCTGGCTTCAATGTCGCCATCGTTGACGGCGGTGAGCAGGGCTTCGCCTTCGTCGCCGAGGAAACCTTGAATGGTTTTATGCGCCGCCGGGGACAAACGCCCCTGGTCCAGCAGCTCCTGAACGGCTTCGGCCACCGGGCGATAGTTTTCGCTCTCGGCGCGGAACGCGTGCAGGTCATGGAAACGGTTCGGGTCGAGCAGGCGCAGTCGCGCGAAGTGGCTGTCCTGGCCCAGCTGTTCCGGGGTCGCGGTCAGCAGCAGCACGCCAGGAATCACTTCCGCAAGCTGCTCGACCAGTGCATATTCTGCGCTGACCTGATCTTCATGCCAGACCAGGTGGTGCGCTTCGTCGACTACCATCAGGTCCCAGCCGGCAGCGAACAGCGCGTCCTGGGCCTTCTCATCGTCCACCAGCCATTCCAGAGCGACCAGTGCAAGCTGGGTGTCTTCGAACGGGTTGGCGGCATCGCTTTCGATGAAGCGTTCCTCATCGAACAGGGCAACCTGCAGGTTGAAGCGCCGGCGCATTTCCACCAGCCACTGGTGCTGGAGGTTTTCCGGAACCAGGATCAGCACCCGATTGGCGCGACCGGAGAGCAGTTGGCGATGGATCACCAAGCCTGCTTCGATGGTCTTGCCCAGGCCCACTTCGTCAGCCAGCAGAACCCGGGGTGCTATCCGGTCGGCCACTTCGCGGGCGATGTGCAACTGGTGAGCGATAGGTTGCGCACGTACGCCACCCAGGCCCCAAAGCGAGGATTGCAGCTGACGGCTGGTGTGTTCGAGGGTGTGGTAACGCAGCGAGAACCACGCCAGCGGGTCGATCTGCCCGGCGAACAGCCGGTCGCTGGCCAGGCGGAACTGGATGAAGTTCGACAGTTGGGTTTCCGGCAGGGTAACCACGTCGTTCTGCCCGTTGAGCCCGTGGTAGACCAGCAGGCCGTCGACATCGTCGACCTCGCGCACGGTCAGTTTCCAGCCTTCGAAGTGAGTGATCGAGTCACCCGGCGAAAACCGCACACGAGTGAGGGGCGCATTCCGTAGCGCATACTGACGAGTGTCGCCAGTGGCCGGATAGAGCACGGTCAGCAAGCGACCGTCCTGTGCCAGAACGGTGCCTAAACCTAGCTCGGCTTCGCTGTCACTAATCCAGCGTTGCCCCGGTTGATACTGCTGCGCCATGCTGCCTGACTCCCGCCTTGAAAAAGCCGACTATATTAACGGATCGAGGCCTCCAGACCAAAGGGTTACGGTGATGAGCGGATCACAAGTTTGCGCCCGACGGCTCAAGTCGCCACCCTGGCAGCCGACAGCCTGCTGACAGGAGACTAATAATTATGCTGCCACCGATACTTCCCTTGAGTGTCGTGCCAATCACTTCTCAGCAGGATCCGGTCCGCTCCACTCCGGATATTCCGCCTGTAGTGCCGGTGCAACCGAGCTCCAATGAAAGCACCATCGACCTGCAAAAGCGCGATGCCGAACATTCGGCGATGTTGTTGCGTGAAGAGCAGCAACGCCAGCAGGAACGCAACAAACGTCGGCATCAAGCCGATGACGACCCGCAAGTGCACCTGGCCCTGCCCGGTGACGAGCTCAACGCGGACAACACCGTGCCCGTGGCGCCACTGATGGAAGATCAGCCGCGCCAGGGGTTGTGGGTGGATGTCGAAGTTTAGCGTCAGGCTCTTTATAGGTATCAAGGCGCAAAATGTTCGCTACCCACCGCGCTGACGACTGGTCAGCGTCGGGATCACGCCGCATTATGGGCAGACCCCGGCGTGCAGTGCGGTTGACTGCTGCGCCTGAATTCGACCGCAATCCCAGACGATGCAATCAACGCCATGAGCCAAGACGACAAGCTGATAGACCTCAATTCCGAACGTGCCAAGCGCGTGCATGATCTCAATGAAAAGCGCCTGAACGAAGTGCGCCAGGCTTTCGAGCAGGCCATGCCATTGGGAAAAGCAAAAAAAAAGCCGAAAAACAAACCGAAAAAACGTTGAATCCCCCTGCGTCCGTTGACGCAGGTCAGTTATTTCCCTTCTTTACTTCTTCTTTCGGGCGCTATTGATCCCGGTCAATTTTTATCGAAGCCGGATTGGTTAACTTAGCCCTATCGCAACAGGGCAAGAGCAGGAGGCCAGTCATGTTTTTCGACAACGTAGTGATCGCCGGAGTGTTGACAGTCGGCCTCATGGTGGCGTTTTTCGCAGGGTTTGGATTCTTTATCTGGAAAGATGCACATAAGAGCAAAAAGCCTTAAGTCTTTCCGGTACACGAGCACGCAAGGCATTTTGGGCGACTTCGGTCGCCTTTTTTTTTGCCTGCGCGCCGTAGGAGCTGCCGCAGGCTGCGATCTTTTCGGGGCTGAACACATTTCCAGCGGGCATAAAAAAAGGTGCGGTCCACGCGGATCGCACCTTTTTTAGCAACAGGCTGAGGATCAGCTGCCGAGGACTTTCGACGCCAGCCAGAACAAACCGGCCGACAGGCCCACCGTCGCCGGCAGGGTCAGGATCCAGGCCAGCAGGATGGTCTTCACGGTACCGCCTTGCAGGCCGCTTTTGTTTGCGACCATGGTACCGGCGACACCCGAGGACAGCACGTGGGTGGTGGATACCGGCAGGCTGAAGATGTTGGCCATGCCGATGGCGCAGGCGGTGGTGATCTGGGCCGACATGCCCTGAGCGTAGGTCATGCCTTGTTTGCCGATCTTCTCACCGATGGTCAGCACCACGCGCTTCCAGCCGACCATGGTGCCGAGACCCAGCGCCAGGGCTACAGCCAGAATTACCCAGAACGGCGCATATTCGGTCGTCGCGGTCAGGTCTTTGCGCAGCTTGTTCAGGTCATCCTTTTCACGGGCATCCAGGCCCGGCAGCTTGCCGACTTTCTTCGCCGTGTCATCCAGGCAGAGCAGGTAACGACGCACTTCGATACGGCTTTCCGCCGGCAGCGAGTGATAGTCCGCTACACCCTTGAGCGTGCCGAGGAGCGCGGAAATAGTCGGCTCGGTCTGTTGCGGATTGCAACGGAATTTCTCCGGCAGGTCACCTTTTACGCTTTTGCCCAGGGCCAGGAACTCACCGAGCGAGGCATTGTTGCGCTGATAAAACTGGCTCAGGTGCAAGGTCGCATCGCGGGTTCGTTCGATCTGGTAGGTGGTGCTGGTCAGGTCGAGCACGAACTGCGACGGGACTATACCGATCAATACCAGCATGATCAGGCCGATGCCTTTCTGGCCATCGTTGGAACCGTGCACGAAGCTCACCGCCATGGCGGAAACCACCAGTACCATGCGATTCCAGAACGGTGGATGCTTCTTGTCATCGATCTTGCGGCGCTGGTCCGGGGTCTTGTGCATCTTGGACAGCGGACGCCACCATTTAAGACCAACGAGCACCAGACCAGCGACCAGGAAGCCGGCCATCGGCGAGAACACCAGCGAGGCACCGATATCAATCGCCTTCTGCCAGTTGACACCATCGGCCAGCGGAATGTCGTTGATCAACGCATTCGCCAGGCCTACACCGAGGATCGAGCCGATCAAGGTGTGCGAGCTGGAGGCCGGGATACCGAAGTACCAGGTGCCCAGGTTCCAGGTGATGGCGGCAGCGAGCAACGAGAACACCATCGCCAGCCCGTGACCGGTGTTCACATTGATCAGCAGCTCTACCGGCAGCAGGTGGACGATTGCATAGGCCACGCCGACCCCGCCCAGTAATACACCGAGGAAGTTGAACACACCGGAAAAGAACACGGCCAGGTGGGGTGGCATGGCTTTGGTGTAGATAACAGTGGCCACCGCGTTAGCGGTGTCATGAAAGCCGTTGATGAACTCGAAGGCGAGGACAAAGGCCAGGGCGAGCAAGAGGCTCACAAGCACCCAAGCATCCAGTCCGCTGAATAAATCGATCATGAAGGTTTTCTGACCCGGTCGTAAGGGGGCGCGATTATGCCAGAAAACCTTAGTAATCGATGCACTACGTGCTCATCGGTAACATTCTTCAACGAATTAGTTTGTAACAGCCCCCCAGACCCCGGGGTTTTAGCCGGTCAGACAAGCTATTGATTTTATTGGTGATGATCGAGAGGTCAGGGTTTTTTTGGAAGTGCCGATGCGCTGAAATAGCCGTGGGAAATTTCAACGGGATAGGCCAGCCATGAACCATTTGCTTCATTCTGGTCGGGCTGAGGCGGCAGCCGCCCGCGTGTGGCGAGCGGAATAGGGGCGGCGATCCAGCCAGCTTCTATCTGGCAGGGAAGTGGCCAGCCCGAAGGATTCAAACCGGAGCGATCATGGCTCTTCGGCTTTGAGTTCCTTTTCCATTTTCTGCAGCTCTTGAGTAAAAGCCTGATCGAGAATGCTCGCGCGTTTGCGCCAAGGTTTGCGTTCCGGCTCGGGCTGGGCGGCGTAAGTGGTGATTTCGCCGCCGTAGACATCCTTGTAGCGTTGTTCCTGGCGCTCAAGTTCCGCGCGCAGTTCGTCTTTCGTCACAGTATTACCTAATTGAGTTGAGGTGAATTCTGGTGATACATCTTGCAGCATCGTTGTTTATCAAGATGGGGTCACAGGCCGGGTTATACAAGCCCTTGGCTTTTGACAGCGGTTCGATAGACAGCATCCTTGTTGCAAGCGCTCACGGCACCAGAGAGGAACAACTGCCGTGCAACAGTTTTCGTGTGCAAGCGCTTTGGCTGAATGTTGAATGAACGCCAAGCGGTTGCTGCAGGGAGCACCGCTGGAACAGGCCCCCCTGGGTGATTGGATCCGAAGGTATAAAGAAACCCCGATCATCACAAGGATCATTATAGCGGTCGATTTGAATAACACTATCACCAAGAAGTTAAAACTCGTCAACTTTGTGCAGAAGTTTTGTTACGGATGTTTTACGTTGCATAGTGCGTTTTTTCTCCTGGGTCAGTTTTGCTCGGTATTTTCAGCCGGGATTAATGCGCACAAAGTTGTGGGGGGTAAGCCGCCGCTCTCCGGGCGCAGGTCGACTCGTCCCGGCAAAGTGTGAACGCTTGTATGTCTGCTACGTTATGCAATGACTCCGAGGGGTAGAAAATCCATCCCGCGAAAGAAGGGCGCCAATTGCGATTATCGATTAATGGTTCGATAATCGCCCAACTCGGCTGCCCGAAGCTTGCGTATCTGCTGTGCAGCAGCCTGTAATAGATGTCGATCTGTGGGCATAGGACCTGAAATGAACGATCAACTGCGCAATTCTTTCGCTTCAGTGGCCCCGCCGATCGTCGCCTCGCCGGCCAAGCGGATCCAGGCATTGACCGGTGATCCGGATTTCATGACCTCCCTGGCGCGCGGTCTGGCGGTGGTGCAGGCCTTTCAGGAGCGCAAGCGCCATCTGACCATCGCCCAGATCAGCCACCGCACGGAGATTCCTCGGGCGGCGGTGCGCCGTTGCCTGCATACGCTGATCAAGCTGGGTTATGCGACCACCGATGGGCGTACCTATTCGTTGTTGCCCAAGGTGCTGACCCTGGGCCATGCCTATCTGTCCTCGACGCCGCTGGCGGTTTCGGCCCAGCCTTATCTGGATCGAATGAGTGAACACCTTCACGAGGCTTGCAACATGGCCACGCTGGAGGGCGATGACATTCTATATATAGCCCGCTCCGCGACCACCCAGCGCCTTATCTCGGTCGATCTGTCAGTGGGCGGACGTCTGCCAGCCTATTGCACCTCCATGGGGCGGATCCTGCTGGCGGCCCTGGATGATGCCTCGCTCCATGAATACCTCGACCACGCGGAGCTGCAAGCCAAGACCAGTCGCACCTTGCACACCCCCGAAGCACTGCTCGAATGCCTGCAACAGGTCCGTCAGCAAGGTTGGTGCATCGTCGATCAGGAGCTCGAGCAGGGCCTGCGTTCCATCGCCGTACCGGTGTACGACGCCTCGGGGCAGGTGCTGGCGGCGTTGAATGTCAGCACCCATGCGGGGCGCGTCAGCCGCAATGAGCTTGAGCAGCGCTTTCTCCCGGAGCTGCTGAGCGCCAGTCGCGATCTGAGTGGGCAGTTGTTTGCCTAGGGTTGGTTGCGAGCTGATGCTCGCTCAAACCTCAGCAAACCCTAAGCTGTTCGATAACCGCACAGATACACCTTTGCTCAATTGACGCTGTTTCCCGTGCGTCATTAATGTTGCTGCAGCCTCATCCGACGCTGTGGGACACCTCAAATCCTTTATCAATGCCCAACCACTGTCCCGCTATCAGTGGCGGGTGGTGATCCTGTGTTTTCTGATTGTTTTCCTCGACGGCCTGGATACCGCGGCCATGGGTTCATTGCGCCGGCGTTATCGCAGGATTGGGGGATCGATCGGGGCAACGCAGAACCGTTAGCCTGACAACAATCTGTTCGATAAACGAACACTTAGTCGATTATCGGATTGTTTGACGATTTTTAGAGGCTTAATCTTCAGTCATCCGGCGCTGCTCATCGCGCCTTATCTTCCACATCGGTTTACTGAATTCGGGAGTCCACTCCATGGCTGAAATACTTTCGCTGCATGACGCGGTGAAGCAGTTCGTCAACGACGGCGATACCGTCGCGCTCGAAGGCTTCACTCACCTGATCCCGACAGCGGCGGGTCATGAAATCATTCGCCAGGGCAAGAAAGACCTGACCCTGGTGCGGATGACGCCTGACCTGGTCTACGACCAACTGATCGGCGCCGGTTGTGCTCGCAAGTTGATTTTCTCCTGGGGCGGCAACCCGGGTGTGGGCTCGCTGCACCGTCTGCGTGACGCAGTCGAGAAGCAATGGCCGCATGCGCTGGAGATCGAAGAACACAGTCACGCCGACCTGGCCAATGCCTACGTGGCGGGTGCCTCTGGCTTGCCCTTCGCGGTATTGCGCGCCTACGCCGGTTCCGACCTGCCGAAGGTCAATCCCTTGATCAAAAGCGTGACCTGCCCATTCACCGGTGAAGTACTGGCAGCGGTGCCTTCGGTGCGCCCGGATATCACCGTTATCCACGCCCAGAAAGCCGACCGTAAAGGCAACGTGTTGCTCTGGGGCATCCTCGGCGTGCAGAAAGAAGCGGCCCTGGCGGCCAAACGCTGCATCGTCACCGTCGAAGAAATCGTCGACGACCTGAAGGCGCCGATGAACGCCTGCGTGTTGCCGACCTGGGCCCTGAGCGCGGTCTGCCATGTGCCAGGTGGTGCGCATCCGTCCTACGCCCACGGTTACACCGAGCGTGACAACCGTTTCTACCAGGCCTGGGATGCGATTGCCCGCGACCGTGAAACCTTCACCGCCTGGATCAACGAATACATCCACGGCAGTGCTGACTTCAGTGAATTCCAGGCCAAGTTGGCCCGCGCTTCGGAGGCCAAATAATGACTTACTCCACCAATGAAATGATGACCGTCGCCGCCGCCCGCCGGTTGAAGAACGGTTCGGTATGCTTCGTCGGTATCGGCCTGCCTTCCAAGGCCGCCAACCTGGCACGGCTGACCTCTTCGCCGGACGTGGTGCTGATCTACGAATCCGGTCCGATTGGCGCCAAGCCGACTGTACTGCCGCTGTCGATCGGTGACGGTGAACTGGCCGAAACCGCTGATACTGTCGTGCCAACCGGTGAGATTTTTCGCTACTGGCTGCAGGGCGGGCGCATCGACGTCGGCTTCCTCGGTGCTGCGCAGGTCGACCGCTTCGGCAACATCAACACCACCGTGGTCGGCGACTATCACCAGCCCAAAGTCCGCCTGCCCGGTGCCGGTGGCGCGCCGGAGATCGCCGGTTCGGCGAAAAGCGTGCTGATCATCCTCAAGCAGTCGGCGCGCTCGTTTGTCGACAAGCTCGACTTCATTACCTCGGTCGGCCATGGCGAAGGCGGTGATTCGCGTAAACGTCTCGGCCTGCCAGGCGCTGGGCCAGTGGGGATCATCACCGATCTGTGCATCATGGAGCCGGAAGCCGACAGCCACGAATTCGTGGTCACCGCGCTGCACCCGGGCGTGACCCGCGAACAGGTGATTGCCGCCACCGGTTGGGCCGTGCGCTTCGCCGATCAGGTCGAGCACAGCGCTGAACCGACTGAAGTTGAGCTCACCGCTTTGCGTGATCTCGAAGCACGCACTGCGGCGGCCCACGGCCAAGCACCGGGAGAAGCCTGATGCGCGAAGTCTTTATCTGTGACGCGATCCGTACCCCCATTGGCCGTTTCGGCGGCGGCCTGGCGGCCGTCCGTGCCGATGATCTGGCCGCCGTGCCGATCAAGGCGCTGATGGAGCGCAATCCTTCGGTGGACTGGAACGCGGTGGACGAGGTGTTCTTCGGCTGCGCCAACCAGGCCGGCGAAGACAACCGCAACGTTGCGCGCATGGCCTTGTTGCTGGCCGGCTTGCCCGAGAGCATTCCCGGCGTGACCCTCAACCGTCTCTGCGCTTCGGGCATGGACGCCATCGGCACCGCGTTCCGGGCGATCGCCAGCGGCGAGATGGAGCTGACGATTGCCGGCGGCGTCGAATCGATGTCCCGTGCGCCGTTTGTCATGGGCAAGGCTGACGCAGCGTACTCGCGCAACATGAAACTGGAAGACACCACCATCGGCTGGCGTTTTATCAACCCGCTGATGAAGGCCCAATACGGCGTCGATGCGATGCCGCAGACCGCCGACAACGTCGCCGATGACTTCCGGGTTTCCCGCGCCGATCAGGACGCTTTCGCCTTGCGCAGTCAGCAACGGACCGCAGCCGCGCAAGCCGCCGGATTCTTCGCTGAAGAAATCGTCCCGGTGCGGATTGCCCATAAAAAGGGCGAAAGTGTGGTTGAGCAGGACGAGCACCCGCGCGCCGACACAACCCTGGAAACCCTGAGCAAGCTCAAGCCGGTGAATGGCCCGGACAAGACCGTCACCGCCGGCAACGCCTCGGGTGTCAATGATGGTGCCGCCGCGTTGATCCTGGCCTCGGCCGAAGCCGTGAAGAAACATGGCCTGACCGCCCGCGCCCGGGTGTTGGGCATGGCCAGTGCCGGTGTCGCGCCACGGGTCATGGGTATTGGCCCGGTGCCCGCGGTGCGTAAATTGACTGAGCGTCTGGGGTTGGCTGTCAGCGATTTCGACGTGATTGAGCTCAACGAAGCCTTCGCCAGCCAGGGCTTGGCGGTGCTGCGTGAACTGGGTCTGGCCGATGACGCCGCGCAGGTCAACCCGAACGGCGGCGCCATTGCCCTGGGTCACCCATTGGGCATGAGTGGTGCGCGGCTGGTGTTGACTGCGTTGCATCATCTGGAAAAGACCGGCGGCAAGAAAGGCCTGGCGACCATGTGTGTCGGCGTCGGCCAGGGCCTGGCGTTGGCTATCGAACGCGTTTGACGCGTTCGTTAACAAGAAAGAGGAGTGTTCCATGACTGACAAGCCTGGTTACCGCCGCCCCCAAGCAGGGACCCAGCCGGAGTATCTGCACCCGGCCTACAAATCCACCAACAGCCGCTCGCCGTCCAAGCCTTTGGTGTTTTTGCCTCATTCGTTGTCGGAAATTACCGGCCCGACCATAGGAGCCGAGTGCCTGCAGGATCAGGACAACGACCTGACCGCCCAGCATCGGGGCGAACCACTGGGTGAACGGATCATCATTCACGGCCGCGTGCTGGATGAAGACGGTCTGCCGGTGCCGGGGATTCTGGTAGAGATCTGGCAGGCTAACGCCGCCGGTCGCTACAACCATGACCGCGACCTGCACGATGCGCCGCTGGACCCGAACTTCACCGGTACCGGTCGCACGGTCACCGACGCGGATGGCGGGTACCAGTTCCAGACCATCAAGCCCGGTGCCTACCCGTGGGGCAACCACCACAACGCCTGGCGCCCGGCGCATATCCATTTTTCGCTGTTCGGCCCGAGCATCCTCACGCGCCTGGTGACCCAGATGTATTTCCCCGGGGATCCGTTGCTGGCCTACGACCCGATCTACAACTGCGTACCCGATACCAGCGCCAAAGAACGCTTGATCGCCAGCTTCGACCTGGAAAAAACCATCCCGTCCTATGCCCTCGGCTATCGCTGGGACATCGTTTTGCGTGGCCGCGAAGCCACGCCGATGGAGAAATAAGATGACGCTGACTGCGACCACTTCACACACCGTCGGCCCGTACTACCACATCGGCCTGACCTGGCTGAACCGTGAAGACCTGACCCAGCCCGAGACCCTCGGCGAGCGCGTGGCAATCACTGGGCAGGTCGTCGATGGCAATGGCGATTTCGTCAATGATGCGATGCTGGAAGTCTGGCAAGCCAACGCTGCCGGCAAGTATCGGCATGTGGAAGACGATCAGGACAAACCCCTGGACCCGAACTTCGAAGGCTTTGGCCGGGTGCCGGTGGATGCCGAAGGGCGATTCCGTTTCACCACCATCAAGCCAGGCACCGTACCGGGCCTCAATGGTACGACCCAGGCACCACATCTGGTGGTGCTGGTGTTCGCTCGCGGGCTGGTCAAGCACTTGCTGACGCGCATTTACTTCGACGGCGAACCGGCCAATGTTGCCGACCCGCTGCTCGAATGTGTACCGGCGGAGCGCCGCGGCACGCTGCTGGCCAAGGCGGATGCGTCAGGCATTTATCAGTGGAATGTGGTCCTGCAGGGCACGGATGCCGAGACGGTGTTTTTCGATTACTGAGTTCACTTGGGGAGGGGGTCATGTAGGAGCGAGCTTGCTCGCGATGGACGTTAACGATAACGCGTGGTTTCTGAATAAACGCGTCGCCCTTGAGTCCATCGCGAGCAAGCTCGCTCCTACAAGTACAGCGGTGCTCTTGTGGCAGCGGACTTTCTGTGGCGAGGGGGCTTGCCCCCGCTGGGGCGCGAAGCGGCCCTAAAATCGGTCATCGCGGTTTTTCAGACAGAACGCATTAGCCGGTTTTACGACCGCTTCGCGGTCCAGCGGGAGCAAGCTCCCTCGCCACATTGATCTGCTGTGTTCCCAGGAGATGGAACGGGACTGTTACTAAATGTGTCTAGACTCTGACAGTCCCCAAAGAGTGAAAAACCCATGACTACAACCACCAGCTATTACACCGGCGAAGAGCGCAGTAAACGAATCTTCGCGATTGTCGGTGCCTCGTCCGGCAACCTGGTCGAATGGTTCGACTTTTACGTCTATGCCTTCTGCGCGATCTATTTTGCTCCGGCATTTTTCCCCTCCGACAACCCCACGGTGCAACTGGTTAACACCGCCGGGGTGTTCGCCGCGGGGTTTTTGATGCGCCCCATTGGTGGCTGGCTGTTCGGCCGGGTGGCCGACAAGCACGGGCGCAAGAACTCCATGATGATTTCGGTGCTGATGATGTGTGCCGGCTCACTGCTGATCGCCTGCTTGCCGACTTACAAGGACATCGGCGTCTGGGCGCCGATCCTGCTGCTGGTGGCCCGCCTGATTCAGGGCGTGTCGGTGGGCGGTGAATACGGCACCACCGCGACCTACATGAGTGAAATCGCGCTCAAGGGCCAGCGCGGTTTCTTCGCCTCGTTCCAGTACGTGACATTGATCGGCGGCCAACTGCTGGCGGTGTCGTTGGTGGTGATCCTGCAACAATTCCTTACTGAGGACGATCTGCGTGCCTGGGGCTGGCGGATTCCGTTCGTGGTCGGTGCTGCCGCGGCAGTGATTTCGCTGTTCCTGCGTCGTTCGCTGGAAGAGACCACCAGCAAGGAAATGCGCGAAGACAAGGATGCCGGCAGCATTACCGCGTTGTTCAAGAACCACACCGCTGCATTTATTACCGTGCTCGGCTTCACCGCCGGTGGTTCGTTGATTTTCTACACCTTCACCACCTATATGCAGAAGTACCTGGTGAACACCGCCGGGATGCCTGCCAAGACCGCCAGTTACATCATGACCGGCGCGCTGTTCCTTTATATGTGCATGCAACCATTTTTCGGCATGCTGGCGGACAGGATCGGCCGGCGTAATTCGATGCTTTGGTTCGGTGCCCTCGGGACGCTGTTCACCGTACCGATCCTGCTGACCTTGAAGTCTGTGACCAATCCGTTCCTGGCGTTTGGGCTGATCACCCTGGTACTGGCGATCATAAGTTTTTACACCTCGATCAGTGGTCTGGTGAAAGCCGAAATGTTCCCGCCGCAAGTCCGTGCGCTGGGGGTGGGCCTGGCCTACGCAGTGGCAAACGCGATCTTCGGCGGTTCGGCCGAGTACGTGGCCTTGAGCTTGAAATCGGTAAGTATGGAAAACTCCTTCTACTGGTACGTGACGGTGATGATGGCGATCGCTTTCCTGTTCAGCCTGCGTCTGCCAAAAAAGGCGGCGTATCTGGAAGACGATCTTTGAGCTGTCGGCGCGCGCCTGAGTCGGGCGCGTGCCGCGTAAGGAACCCCCTATGCAACGACCGAGTAATCAATTGTTCGACACCTACTTCACTGCCCGTGATATGCGTGAAGTGTTTTGCGATCAGGGCCGGGTCCAGGCGATGCTCGATTTCGAAGCGGCGCTGGCTCGGGCCGAGGCGCGAGTCGGGTTGATCCCGCAGACTGCGGTCGCGCCGATCGAAGCGGCATGCCGGGCAGAACACTACGACTTCTTCGTGCTCGGCGAGGCGATTGCCATTGCGGGCAATTCGGCGATCCCGCTGGTCAAGGCACTCGGCAAACAGATCGCCAGCCAAGACGTCGAAGCCGAACGTTATGTGCATCTGGGCGCCACCAGTCAGGACGTGATGGACACTGGTCTGGTGCTGCAACTGCGTAGCGCCTTGCTGCTGATCGAGGCTCAACTGGAGCGCCTTGGCGAGATCCTGGCCATCCAGGCGCAACGCTATGTGGCCACGCCGTTGGCCGGACGCACCTGGCTGCAACACGCGACACCCGTGACCCTGGGCATGAAAATCGCCGGTTGGCTGGGGGCCGTGACCCGCAGCCGCCAACGCCTGCAGGAACTCAAACCGCGTCTGCTGGTGCTGCAATTCGGCGGCGCTTCGGGGACCCTCGCGGCCCTCGGTGAACAAGCCATGCCGATTGCCGTGGCACTGGCGCAGGAACTGCAACTCGCGCTCCCGGAACAGCCTTGGCACACCCAACGCGATCGACTGGTGGAGTTCGGCTCAGTGCTGGGCCTGATTGCCGGTAGCCTGGGCAAGCTCGGTCGCGACATCAGCCTGCTGATGCAGACCGAGGCCGCTGAGGTGTTCGAGCCCGCGGCACCGGGCAAGGGCGGATCGTCGACCATGCCGCACAAACGTAACCCGGTGGGCGCCGCGGTGCTGATCGGCGCCGCGACCCGAGTGCCGGGCTTGCTGGCGACCCTGTTCAGCGCGATGCCCCAGGAGCACGAGCGCAGCCTGGGTCTGTGGCATGCCGAATGGGAAACCCTGCCGGACATTTGCTGCCTGGTTTCCGGTGCCTTGCAGCAAGCCTTGCTGGTGACTGAAGGACTGGAAGTCGACGTCGAGCGCATGGCGAAGAACCTCGACCTGACTCAGGGGCTGGTGCTGGCCGAAGCGGTGAGCATCGTCCTCGCCCAACGGGTCGGCCGCGATGCGGCGCATCATCTGCTCGAACACTGCTGCAAGCGCGCGGTCGCCGAGCAGCGGCATTTGCGTGCGGTACTCGGCGATGAGCCGCAAGTGACCACCTACTTATCGGCCGATGAACTCGATCATCTGCTGGACCCTGCCCATTACCTCGGTCAGGCCCATACCTGGGTCGAGCGAGCCGTGGCTGAACATTTTGCCTTGAACGCATGAAGGAGACTGCTGTGGGATTCGTACAACTCACCGATGGTGAACTGAACTATCAACTCGACGGCCCGGAAGATGCACCGGTGCTGGTACTGTCCAACTCGCTGGGCACCGATCTGCACATGTGGGACCTGCAGATTCCGGCCTTTGCCGAGCATTTGCGGGTGTTGCGTTTCGATACTCGCGGCCATGGTCGTTCGCTGGTGACCCCGGGGCCGTACAGCATCGAGCAATTGGGCCAGGATGTGCTGGCGTTGCTGGATGCCTTGCATATCGAGCGCGCACATTTCTGCGGCTTGTCCATGGGCGGGCTGATCGGCCAGTGGCTGGGGATCAATGCTGGCGAGCGCCTGCGCAAGCTGGTGGTGTGCAACACCGCGGCGAAAATCGGTGATCCTTCGGTATGGAATCCACGGATCGAAACCGTGTTGCGTGATGGTCCGGCAGCTATGGTTGCACTGCGCGATGCGTCGATTGCCCGCTGGTTCACCGCGGACTTTGCCGAGGCCAATCCGCAGCAGGCCAAGCAGATCACCGACATGCTCGCCGCCACCTCGCCGCAAGGCTATGCCGCCAACTGCGCGGCGGTGCGTGATGCCGATTTCCGCGAGCAGTTGTCCTCGATCCAGGTGCCGACACTGGTGATTTGCGGCACTGAAGATGCGGTCACGCCACCGGCGGGCGGGCACTTTATTCAAGAGCACGTGCAGGGCGCCGAATACGCCGAGTTCTATGCCGCGCACCTGTCGAACGTCCAGGCCGGTGCTGCGTTCAGTGACCGGGTGTTGGCCTTCCTGTTAGCTGAACAGCGCGTTTGAGGAGCTGACCGTGGACGAGAAACAGCGTTATGACGAAGGTCTGCAGGTGCGTCGCGCGGTCCTCGGCGATGCCCATGTCGACCGCAGCCTCAATGCTCTGACCGAGTTCAACTCGGAGTTCCAGGAAATGATCACCCGTCACGCCTGGGGTGATATCTGGACCCGCCCGGGCCTGCCTCGTCACACCCGCAGCCTGATCACCATCGCCATGCTGATTGGCATGAACCGCAACGAAGAACTCAAGCTGCATCTGCGCGCCGCCGCCAGCAACGGCGTGACCCGTGCCGAGATCAAGGAAGTGCTGATGCAGAGCGCGATCTACTGCGGCATTCCGGCAGCCAACGCGACCTTCCACCTGGCGGAGTCGGTGTGGGATGAGCTGGGGGTTGAGTCGCGGGAGTAATCGGGCGGCAATCTCTTGGTGCCTCCAAAAGATCGCAGCCTGCGGCAGCTCCTACAGGATTTGCGTACACCGTTTGGTCAACGGTGTATGCGGTCAGTGTAGGAGCTGCCGCAGGCTGCGATCTTGTCCGCGAAGCTGTTTGTGACTTACAGCAAACTGATCGGGTAGCTGACGATCACCCGGTTCTCGTCGAACTCATTGTTGCTGTAGTCGCGGCGGATGCTTGAGTTGCGCCATTTGAGATTGAGGTTTTTCAGCGTGCCGCTTTGCACGGTGTAGGCCAGTTCGGTCTCACGTCCCCATTCCTTGCCGTCGGTGATGGTTCCGGTATGCACATTGTCGCCGCTGATGTAGCGGTTCATCAGGGTCAGGCCGGGCACGCCCATGGCGACGAAGTTGTAGTCATGGCGCAGTTGCCAGGATTTCTCCCGGGCGTTGTCATAGCTTGAGTTGTAGCTGTCGTTGGCCAGGGTGCCGCCGCTGGTGCCATTGACCCGCATCCAGGGGCTGTCGCCGCTGACCTTCTGCAGGCCGACATAGAAGGTGTTACCGCCGTACCTGGCCGAGAACAGCCCGGACCAGGTCTTGTTGTCCAGATCGCCGGCCCGCGCGCTGCCGTCCTCCTTGCCATAGAAGAACCCCAGATTGGCACCCAGGGTCCAGTCGCCCAAGGGCTGCGTGTGGGTCAGGTTGAGGTATTGCTGGCTGTAGATGTCCTGGAGTTCGGCGTTCCACAGACCGATCTGGGTGCGCTTTTCATTGAAGGCGTATTCGGCGCCTTCAAAGTTGAAACGGTCGGAAGTGAATCCGGCTTTACCGGTCATCGACATGTCGCTCATGCTGCTGTCGTCACGCGGGCTGTTGGCGCGGAACTGGCCGCCGTAGAGCGTCAGACCGTCGATTTCCTTTGAGGTGATCTGGCCACCACGAAAGGTCTGTGGCAACGAACGCCCATCGTCCGAACGCAGGATCGGTAACATCGGCATCCATTCGCCGACTTTCAACTCGGTCTGGGACAGCTTCGCCTTGAAGGCCACGCCCAGGCGGCCGAAGTTATCCGCCGGGCGACCGTCGTGATCCAGCGGCAGCAACTGAGTACCGCCGGTACCGCGTCCACCGTTGAGTTTCAACGAGTACAGGCCGAGCACGTCCACGCCGACACCCACCGTACCCTGAGTGAACCCGGACCTGGCATCCAGGATGAAACTCTGGGTCCATTCCTCGGCCTTGCCCTGGGTCTTGGTCGGGTTGGTGAAGTTGCGGTTGAGGTAGAAATTGCGCAGGTTCAGGTTGACCTTGGCGCCTTCGAGAAAGCCGGACTCCTCAGCCATGACCGGCAATGCCGTGCTCGTCAGTGCAATGAACATCACGGCGGGCGCAGTAGCTGAGTAAGAAGTGAATGGCTTCATGGGGATCGGGCTCTCTAATTGTCAGGGATGAAGCAGGGCGCTGCCGCGACGTCGGGTCGCAGACAAAAAAATTGAACGTGGCAGGAAGATCGGGCCGGATCAGCCGGAGCGGGCAGGGCGCGCAGTCATGGGGTCGAACCTGTTGTTATTGGTTGTTGTCGGTGCGAGGGAATGGTGCGTTGGAGGGGCGGAGCGGTTCAATTGGCCATGGCGGGTTTTGGGCGGTAATCGAACGGAAGAGGGGTGATGTTCAGACATAAAAAATCCGGAGCCCTTATCGGACTCCGGATGATCTGTTGCTCAAGGATTTACTCTAGAGACAGGTCTGAACCCATCAGTTGGAGCTGATCGCCGAGCGTGGAATGACCGGCTGGTTGTCGTTGGAAATGGTGACTTCCACACGACGATTCATCGCGCGGCCCGAAACGCTAGCGTTTTCGGCAACCGGATACTCCTTGCCATAACCCTGGGCGACGATGCGCGCGGGGTCTACGCCCATTTTCACCAGGGCCATGCGTACCGAGCCGGCGCGGCGCTCGGACAGCGACTGGTTGTAGGCCTCTGAACCGGTGGCGTCGGTGTAGCCTTCGACTATCACTTTACGGTCGGGGTTTTCCGAGAGGAATTGCGCCAGTTTGTTGATGTTGACCAGGCCGCTGGACTTCAGGTCCGCCTTGTTGGTAGCGAACAGCACATCACCGAAAGTGACCAGGGTGCCGCGATCGGTCTGCTTGGCGTTGAGGCTGGCTTGCAACTGCTTGATCTGCGCGTCGCGGGCATCCAGACGCGCCTGAGCGCGCTGGGCCGCGGAGTTTTTCAGGTTGGTTTCAGCGGCGCGCAGGTTGATGGTCTGTTTGGCTACCTCCACTCGTTGATTGGTCAGGTAGGCGAGTTGGTCGACTTTCGCCTCGTCTTCCTTGTTCTGGTAAGCCTGGTCGGCCTTGTCCAGCCAGTCGCTGGCGTCTTTGGTTTCCAGGGCGGCAATCTTGCTGGCTTGCGGGTTGGCTTGCAGCGCCGAGTAGTTGGTCCGGGCTTGCTCAAGATTCACGTTGGGTTGTGAAGAGCAGGCAGCCAGGCCAACACTCAGGGCCAGAAGGGCAGGGATCATCAGTTGCTTACGCATAATAGTTCGTCCTTTTCATCTATTAAGGGTGCAGGTTTTACGAGGTCGCGCGGTGCTTACTGCACACTGCGCATGCCTTCTTGGCGTAGTTCCTGAACACCTTTCTCGGAGTCCTTGAGGGCTTGCTCGGCTTTGCTGGCCTGGGCTTTACGTTCGGCTACGCGAGCATCCCATTCGGCCTGTTCGGCCAGACGCTTGGCTTCATCGTATTTTTTGTCGTGCATGGCCAGTTCAGCCTGTTTGAGCTTGTCCTGGGCCGACTTCATCTCCACGGCGGCGAACTCGGTGCCGCCGGCACTGACTGCGCTGTTGACCGCAGATTGCGTTACGGCGTACTGCTCGGTCGGTGGATTACCGGCACAACCGGCGAGCACCAGGCTGCTACCCAGTGCCAGTGCGGAGAGTTTGAGCCCACGCAGATAGCTGAACGAGGATTTGCCAGTACTGATTTTCATAGTCTTCAACTCCATTGGATAACTCCTGAAAAGCTTCAAATTCCATCCTGGTACTGGACCCGTCACGTCGATTCGGCGGCTTGGCCAAGGGCGCTTTTTAAACGGCCGTTCCAGTCATGGCCTACTGGCTGTGACCCGAGGCTTTTTTGAATAGTTCAGAGAAGATGGCTAATTGCTTGAAAAAACTTTGACCGGACGGACAAGGCTCTAAACCGGTATTTTTGCCACGGGCAGGGGTATTCCTGGCCCGGAACGGGCTCAGGAATACACATTTTTCTGCAGGAAAGAGGAGGGCTAATCAGTGTTTTTGCTTGTCGGTCTGAGCGGACAAATCGTGCAGGTGGCGCCGTGATAAGGCCAGATAACGGGGGGTAGGGCCAACGTCTTCGTAGAGCGGATCACCTTCTTCGTCGGTGGCGACTACCTGGGATCCCTTGACATAGGGAAAGCTCGCTTCGAGCTCTTCCAGCGCGGCACCGATCAGTTCGCCGAGCAGTTCTTCGGGATGCCGTTTGGGGTACATCTCGGCTATCGCTGCCAGGCGTGCAGCGGCTTCTACGTCCAGGCGGATCGTATAGCCGGTCTTGGTCAAGCGGCCTTTGGCATTTTCTTCCCAATGTTGGGCGAGCTCACGGATTTTCATGGCTACCTCTAATCACCTGCTCGTGGCAGGCAGTGATGAATGACCGGTGTGTGCCGGTGGCAAGCCCTTGTGTGGCTTACTGTTGAGACTAGCTTTATCGCGCAAGGTTTAAAGTCGATTCGTCGCGCCCTTGTAAGAATGTGACGCGAGCGGCACTCTTGAGCCTTCCGAGCCGCCCCGAGTCTGCTGGAGAACACCTGAATGACCGATATTGATGCACGCTTGCGCGAAGACGTACACCTGTTGGGTGAACTGTTGGGCAACACCATTCGTGAACAGTATGGAGAGGATTTTCTCGACAAGATCGAGCAGATCCGCAAGGGCGCCAAGGCCGATCGACGTGGCTCGGCGAATGCCGAACTGAGCGCCAGCCTGAACCAGTTGAGCGAGGACGAATTGCTGCCGGTAGCGCGGGCGTTCAATCAGTTTCTCAACCTGGCGAATATCGCCGAGCAGTATCAATTGATTCATCGGCGCGACGAGGCGGAGCCGGCGCCGTTCGAGTCGCGGGTATTGCCAGAGTTGTTGACGCGGTTGCTCGCTGAAGGGCATAGCGCCGACTCGCTGGCCCGGCAGTTGGGACGGCTGGAGATCGAGCTGGTGCTGACCGCGCACCCGACCGAAGTGGCGCGTCGCACGCTGATCCAGAAATACGATGCCATCGCCGCGCAACTGGCGGCGCAGGATCACCGCGATCTGACCACCGCCGAACGCGAGCAGATCCGCCAGCGCTTGCAGCGGTTGATCGCCGAGGCCTGGCACACCGAAGAAATCCGCCGCACCCGACCGACGCCGGTAGATGAAGCCAAGTGGGGCTTTGCGGTGATCGAGCATTCCCTGTGGCAGGCGATCCCCAACTACATGCGCAAGGCGGACAAGGCGCTTTTTGCCGCAACCGGTCTGCATTTGCCACTGGAAGCCGCACCGATTCGCTTCGCCTCGTGGATGGGCGGCGACCGCGACGGCAACCCGAACGTCACGGCGCCGGTCACCCGCGAGGTGTTGCTGCTGGCGCGCTGGATGGCCGCCGACTTGTACCTGCGCGATATCGATCAACTGGCCGCCGAGCTGTCGATGCAACAGGCCAGCGTCGAATTGCGGGCCAAGGCCGGAGACAGCGCCGAACCCTATCGCGCGGTCCTCAAGCAGCTGCGTGATCGCCTGCGGGCGACCCGCGCCTGGGCCCACGCATCACTCAAAGGCGCGTCAGTGGCGAGCACCGACGTCTTGCAAAACAACCGTGACCTGCTCGATCCGCTGGAACTCTGTTATCACTCGCTGCACGAGTGCGGGATGGGCGTGATCGCCGATGGTCCGTTGCTCGACTGCCTGCGCCGCGCCGTGACGTTCGGCTTGTTCCTGGTGCGCCTGGACGTGCGTCAGGACTCCTCGCGGCATTCGTCGGCGATGACCGAAATCACCGACTACCTCGGGTTGGGGCGTTATGACGACTGGAGCGAGGAGGAACGCATCACCTTCCTCATGCGTGAATTGAACAATCGCCGGCCATTGCTGCCAGCGTATTTCAAACCGTCCGGCGAGACCGCTGAAGTGCTGGCGACCTGCCGGGAAATCGCCGCGGCACCGGCGGCGTCCCTGGGTTCCTATGTGATCTCCATGGCGGGTGCGGCTTCCGATGTGCTTGCCGTGCAACTGCTGCTCAAAGAGGCCGGGGTGCTGCGGCCGATGCGCGTCGTGCCGCTGTTCGAAACCCTGGCCGACCTGGATAACGCTGGGCCGGTAATCGAGAAGCTATTGCTGCTGCCCGGCTATCGCTCGCGGTTGCAGGGGCCGCAGGAAGTCATGATTGGTTACTCCGATTCGGCCAAGGACGCCGGCACCACGGCCGCGGCCTGGGCGCAGTATCGGGCGCAGGAACGGTTGGTGGACATCTGTCGCGAGCAACAGGTCGAACTGCTGTTGTTCCATGGTCGCGGCGGCACGGTGGGACGCGGCGGTGGCCCGGCTCACGCGGCGATCTTGTCGCAGCCGCCGGGTTCGGTGGCGGGGCGCTTCCGCACCACAGAGCAGGGAGAAATGATTCGTTTCAAGTTCGGCCTGCCGGATATTGCCGAGCAAAACCTCAATCTGTACCTGGCCGCGGTGCTGGAAGCCACCTTGTTACCGCCTCCACCACCGGAACCTGCCTGGCGGGTATTGATGGACGAACTGGCCGCTGATGGTGTCAGCGCCTATCGCGCCGTGGTGCGGGACAATCCGCAGTTCGTCGAGTATTTCCGTCAGTCGACGCCGGAACAGGAACTGGGCCGTTTACCGCTGGGCAGTCGTCCGGCCAAACGCCGTGCCGGCGGCATTGAGAGTTTGCGGGCGATCCCGTGGATCTTCGGCTGGACTCAGACGCGCTTGATGCTGCCGGCCTGGCTCGGCTGGGAAACCGCGTTGAGCAAGGCCCTGGAACGCGGTGAAGGTGAACTGTTGGCGCAAATGCGGGATCAGTGGCCGTTCTTCCGCACCCGCATCGATATGCTGGAAATGGTCCTGGCCAAGGCCGACGCGGATATCGCGCAGTCTTACGATGAGCGGTTGGTCGAGCCACAATTGCGACCTTTGGGTGCGCATTTACGCGACCTATTGTCGCAGGCCTGTGCCGTGGTGTTGGGTTTGACCGGTCAGTCACAGCTGCTGGCACATAGCCCTGACACCCTTGAATTCATCCGTCTGCGCAACACCTACCTGGACCCGCTGCATCTATTACAGGCCGAACTGCTGGAGCGTTCGAGGCAACAGGACGCCGAGCAAGGCAGCCCGCTGGAACAGGCGTTGCTGGTGTCTGTGGCGGGGATTGCCGCCGGTTTGCGCAATACCGGCTAAGGCTTTTTCGGCAGTGTGCAGCGACTTGGCGCATCACCCTGATGGTTGGTTCGAGAGGGGTGGTCGCTACTGCCAGGCGACACTTTGTTGTGGGGTTGCGACTTGGAGCACCTCGTCGCAGTGGCAAATTTGTCGCGGGTTTCTGCTACTTTCGGCGGCTTGTGTGGTCCCGGTCTGCTGTGTATCTTGATCAGCCTTTGGCCGTTTGGGCGGCCACAAACCCATTTTTGAGGTTGGCCCCACGAGGCGAATCTGACGTTATCTATATAAAAAATTGAGGAGCACATCGATGCGCGTAATTCTGCTGGGAGCTCCCGGGGCCGGTAAAGGTACTCAGGCAAAGTTCATCACCGAAAAATTCGGCATCCCGCAAATCTCCACTGGCGACATGCTGCGTGCTGCCGTCAAGGCCGGCACCGAGCTGGGCCTGATCGCCAAGAGCGTGATGGACAGCGGTGGCCTGGTGTCCGATGACTTGATCATCAATCTGGTCAAGGAACGCATCAGCCAGTCTGACTGTGCCAACGGCTTCCTGTTCGACGGCTTCCCGCGCACCATTCCGCAGGCCGAAGCACTGGTCAAGGCCGGTGTCGAGCTGGATCACGTGGTTGAAATCGCCGTCGATGACGAAGAAATCGTTCAGCGTATCGCCGGTCGTCGTGTACACGAGGCCAGCGGTCGCGTTTACCACACCGTCTATAACCCGCCAAAAGTGGCAGGCAAAGACGACGTTACCGGCGAAGACCTGGTGCAGCGCAAAGACGACACCGAAGAAACCGTGCGTCATCGCCTGTCGGTCTACCATTCCCAGACCAAGCCGCTGGTGGCCTTCTACCAGAATCTGGCCGAAGGCCAGGGCAAGCCGAAGTACAGCCATATCGTTGGCGTCGGCTCGGTTGAAGCGATCACCGGCAAGGTGCTTGAAGCACTGAGCTGAAAAGTCTGCTGATGCTTCATCTTCAACGGCCCGCTTGCGGGCCGTTGTTGTTTATACTGGCGGACTTTTTTCACACCGATGGAAACACCGATGAGCACCTTGCTGGCCCTGGACACCGCGACTGAAGCTTGCTCCGTTGCCTTGCTGCATGACGGCAAGGTCACGAGCCATTACGAGGTGATCCCGCGCCTGCATGCGCAGAAGCTGTTGCCGATGATCAAGGAGTTGCTGGCCGAGGCGGGGACCAACCTGCAGGCAATCGACGCTATTGCCTTTGGTCGTGGACCGGGTGCCTTTACCGGCGTGCGGATCGCCATCGGCGTGGTTCAGGGCCTGGCCTTTGCTCTGGAGCGCCCGGTTTTGCCAGTGTCCAACCTGGCCGTGCTGGCCCAGCGGGCATTGCGTGAGCACGGTGCGCATCAGGTCGCCGCGGCCATCGATGCGCGGATGGATGAAGTGTATTGGGGCTGCTACCGCGAAACCGCCGGTGAAATGCGCCTGGTCGGCGCTGAAGCGGTGTTGCCGCCTGAAGTGGCCGCCTTGCCGGCCGATGCCAGCGGCGAGTGGTTTGGCGCCGGCACCGGTTGGGGATATGCCGAGCGGATCGGCGTCAGCCTGACGGGGCAGGACGCCGGCATGTTGCCCCATGCCGAAGACCTGTTGACCCTGGCGCGGTTTGCCTGGGAGCGCGGTGAAGGCATACCTGCCGACCAGGCGCAGCCGGTGTACCTGCGCGATAAAGTGGCGACGCCCAAAGCGCGGTAAAACCCGCTTTTTGTGGCGAGGGAGCTTGCTGTGGCGAGGGGGCTTGCCCCCGCTCGGCTGCGAAGCAGTCGCAAAATCGGTGAGCGCGGTGTGTCTGATACAACGCGTTTGTAGTTTTTAGGGCCGCTGCGCGCCCCAGCGGGGCGGGGCGGTGCGGCGTTCCGACAAGCCCCCTCGCCACAAGGGTTCGGTCAAACTCCTGCCAATCATCAGTTTCCCCCAGCAATTTCCGTCCGCTTTTAAACCTTTTGCGTTTTCTGTGTTCTAGTTATCACTTGGGGCATTTGCTTAGTCGGTGATGTGCCGCTAAATTGCCATCATCGATACCGAGCATACACTTATGCGTATAGACGGCCTTTCATCTCAGTCCTATCCCATCAAACGCGCGCCTCGCAAAGGCAATACGCTGGTGGACGAGTCCCGCGAGGATATCGATGGCGAGCTTGATCTCCAGGCCGATACGCCGCTCAGTGCGCGCTCCCAGGCTTCGGCTGGGCGAACCGCTAATCTTCCGGCCCGTCAGCAAGACATGGTTTTCCATCGCGCCATGAGTAAACACGTGGCCAATGCCCTGGCCAGCTACCTGACCACTGCCGGTTTTGTCGAGTGGGACATGGAAGTGCTGGGGCTCGATCTGCACATCTGATGTTGCTCCCTTATTACCTTGGTTGCCCTTCCTGGAGCGAAAACGCCTGGCGTGAGTACCTGTATCCGGAAAACGCGCGGCCGGCGGAGTTTCTCGGCCTGTACTCCCAAGTGTTCAATGCCGTGGAAGGCAATACCACTTTCTACGCTCGTCCTGCTGCCTCGACGGTGCAGCGCTGGGCGCAGATCATGCCTGAACACTTTCGCTTTACTGCCAAATTCCCGGGTGATATCAGCCATGGCGGCGACCTGCGCGAGCAATTGACCGCCGCCGAAACCTTCCTGCAATTGCTCAGCCCGCTGGGTGCCCGCGTCTCGCCACTGTGGCTGCAATTGCCGGCGAGCTTTGCGCCGCAGCGACTGGTGGAGTTGGCCGGTTTTATCGATGGACTGGATCGACCACTGGCGGTAGAAGTGCGCCATCGCGAGTTCTTTGCCAAAGGCGATGCCGAGCGGATGCTCAATCGGCTGTTGCTGGACCGTGGCGTGGAGCGCATCTGTCTCGATCCTCGGGCCTTGTTCAGCTGCACCTCGAGCGATCCGTCGGTGCTGCATGCGCAATCGAAAAAGCCCAAAGTTCCGCCACGTCCGGCGGCCTTCAGCCAGTTTCCGCAGGTGCGCTTTATCGGCCATCCCGAGCTTGAGGCCAACGATCCATTCCTGCTGCCATGGGTCGAGAAGATCGCTGGCTGGATCGAAGAAGGGCGTACGCCGTATATCTTCCTGCACACCGCCGATAACCTGCTCGCGGCCAAACTGGCACAGCGCTTTCACGCCAGGTTGATGCTGCGATTGCCTGGCTTGCCGGCGCTGCCTGAGCTATACAGAGAGCCCGCGGCGGAGCAACTTGGCTTGCTCTGAGGTGGACCAATCCTCTCTTCAGGAGCGAGAAAATGGATGCGCAACACCTTCGTGCCCAGGCCTTCAAGGCCCTCCATGAGCGTGACACTGCTTTCGTGATCCCTAATCCGTGGGACGCCGGCTCGGCCAAAATGCTTGCCAGTCTTGGCTATGGTGCGTTGGCGACCACCAGTGCCGGTTTTGCCTTTTCTCGAGGTCGGCCGGACGGGGCGATGTCGCTGAATGAGACCCTGGAAAACGTCCAGGCGATTGTTGGCGCAACGGATCTTCCGGTGGCGGTGGACCTGGAAAACGGTTTCTCCGACAGCCCCAAGGGCTGCGCCGAGGCTATCCTGCGCGCAGCGGCTGCCGGGGTGGTTGGTGGCTCGATTGAAGACGCCACGGGCCACGCGGATAATCCCATCTACGATTTCCTGCACTCTGTCGAACGGATCGAAGCCTCGGTCGCGGCAGCGCACAGTCTGCCGTTCCCCTTTATGCTGACCGCCCGCGCCGAAAACTTCCTGCATGGCAAATTCGATCTGGCGGACACCATTCGCCGCTTGCAGGCCTATGCCGAGGCTGGCGCCGACGTGCTCTACGCACCGAGCTTGCGCAGCGCTGAAGAGGTGTTGGCGGTGGTCCGGGCGGTGGCGCCGAAACCGGTCAATGTACTGATGTCGGGCGGGCTGAAACTGAACGTGGCGCAGCTCAGCGAGATGGGTGTCAAACGCATCAGCGTCGGCTCGGCCCTGGCATTGGCGGCCTATGGCGAGTTCTTCCGTGCAGCCCGGGAAATTCACGAACAGGGTACGTTCACCTTTACCGCGCAGTCCATGCCGTTCCAGCAAGCCAACCAATTGTTCAAGGATTGATTGATAGGGAGTTGCTGTGCGCTTTGTGAAAGGGCTCGGGCTGTTACTGCTGGTCGCTGGCGGCTTGCTGCTCAGCGTCTGGCGTGGCTGGTTGCCGTTGTCGGCGCAATGGAATCCATGGGCACCTTTGGATGTGCAAGCCACGCCGAACCTGCTGACGCGCTTCAAGCTGATGCGCCTGCGGGGCGACCCGGTGCTGTGTGATCAAGCGCTAGGCAGCTCCGGTTTGCGCGTGACGCGCCAACGTGACAGTGACCCGCAGGCGACTTGCCCGTTGCGCAATACCTTGCGCGTCGAGGGCGGCGAAGTGGCGTTGAACAGCAGTTTTCTGGCCAGTTGCCCCTTGGCGGTGGCGTTCGCGCTGTTCGAGCGCCACGCCCTGCAGCCCGCCGCGCAGGTGGTGTACGGGCAAGCGGTGACGCGGGTCGAGCATCTGGGCAGTTTCGCCTGCCGCAATATGTACAACCGCGAGGATGGTGCCCGCAGTCAGCATGCGACGGCCAACGCCCTGGACATTGCCGGGTTTGGTCTGGCCGATGGTCGAACTATCAGCGTGCTCAAGGATTGGCCGAAAGACAATGCTGATGCACGCTTTCTGCGGCAAGTCCGCGAGGGGGCCTGCGATACCTTCAGTGTGGTGCTGAGCCCGGATTACAACGCCGCCCATCACAACCATTTTCATCTGGACGTGGGGCCGTGGTCGATATGTCGCTGAGGCAGGGCGGAGGGTCAGGCGGCGAGGCGCAGGTTGTGCAGGATCAGCGGGCGAGCCCAGCCGTTATCGAAATCGAAATGTTTCTGTTGTTCGACCAGTTCTTCCGGCGGATAGGGGATGGCCGGTTTGTCCAACAGCTCGAGCTCGAACTCGGCAATTGGCAGGTGCAATGGACGGGGTTGCGGTGCCGGGCCGGGTTCGGGCAGCGGCTGGCCGGCATTGAGCACGATCGGCCGAACCCAGCCGAGGTCGAAATTCTGGTGCTGCTGTTGCGCGATGATTTCTTCTTCCGGGAACGGGATGGCCGGCTTGTCGGCCAGCTCCATTTCGAATTCGGCAATTGGCAGGAACAACGGCTCAGGCGGGCGGACCTCGGTGTCTTGAACGTCGCACAGGCGTTGGCTGACGATCTGGGTCAGCAGGTCAGTGCCACCGCTGGGCTCGATCGGGCCGTCGATGGCGACTTGGGTTTTTTCTCCAGCCACACTCGGCGCATCGCCCAACTGGTCGGCCAGTGCCCGGGCAAAAAAATCCTGCCACAGATGGCTGACGCCGCTCAGTGCTTGGGAATTGCGCAGGCCGTAATCGCCGTGGGGCGAGATAAAGCCTATCGATAGGGGACGAATGTCTGACATTTCTCTCGGTCGACGCTCAGCTCTGGCAAAATGCCTGATAGTTCTTTTATCGGCAGTTTTTGCCGATCATTAATTTTTTGAGCGTGTTTCCCCATGATTGAGCAACCAGCGGCCTGCCGCATCAAAGTCGAGGCGCTAGCCGGAGCGTCTGCCGCGCAAGCGCAGCAGTGGGCCGAGCGACTCGGTCTGCCTTTGACGATGGACGATGCCGAGTTCGCATTACAGCTCACGGAGCAGGGTTTGCAGTTGCAGCAGCTCGGCCCGGATGCGCCGGGACCGGTGCGTGTGGACTTCGTCGAAGGCGGCGCGGCCCATCGACGGCTGTATGGCGGTGGCAGTGGGCAGATGATCGCCAAGGCGGTGGGTGTCGCTCAGGGCGTACGCCCGCGAGTGCTGGATGCCACGGCAGGGCTCGGCAAGGACGCCTTTGTGCTGGCCAGCCTGGGCTGCGAAATGAGCCTGATCGAACGCCAGCCGTTGATTGGCGCATTGCTGGAAGATGGTCTGGCCCGTGGGCTTGAGGATTTCGAAGTGGCGCCCATCGTTTCACGGATGCGATTGCTCAAAGGCAACTCGATCGAGGTGATGCGTAACTGGGAAGGCGAGCCGCCGCAGGTGATCTACCTGGATCCGATGTTTCCCCATCGCGAGAAAACCGCGCTGGTGAAGAAGGAAATGCGTCTGTTCCGGCCGTTGGTGGGTGATGATCCCGATGCTCCAGCGCTGCTAGAGGCGGCGTTGGCGCTGGCCAGCCATAGGGTCGTGGTCAAACGCCCGCGTAAAGCACCGTGTATTGAAGGGCCCAAGCCGAGCCATTCGCTGGACGGCAAATCCAGCCGCTACGATATCTACCCGAAGAAAGCGCTCAAGGGTTGAGATCCGAGGTTAAGCCTGGAAGATCAAAAGATCGCAGCCTGCGGCAGCTCCTACCGGGATTTGTGTACACCCGGGATTGAACGCGGTCGACGTAGGAGCTGCCGCAGGCTGCGATCTTTTAGGCTCAAACCCGATACGCCCGCATAAACAACTCCACCACTTCCCGCACATGGGACTCGGCCGCGTCACCGCTCAGGGGCGCGCCGCAGCCATAGAGCAGGCGAAAATTCGCCGCGCCCTTGAGCAGGCAGAAGAAGTGCTCGGCGGCATTGCGTGGTTTGTCGATGCGCAAGGCACCGACCTGGTCGATCTTCGTCAGTAACCGTTCCATGCCGTGCAGCATGCGCTGCGGTCCGGCCTCGAAAAAAATCTGCGAGAGCTTCGGATCCTGGCTACCCAAGGCCATGATCAGGCGATGCAGGTTCACCGATTCATCGCTATTGATCAGCAGGTGAAAACGCCGTGCGATGTTCAGCAGCACCTGTTCGATCGGGATGCCGTCCGGCAGCTCGAAGAACAGCGTCGGCAGTTGCTCTTCACATTTGGCCACCACAGCGGCGGAGAACAGCGTCTCCTTATCGTTGAAATGGCTGTACACCGTCAGCTTCGACACACCGGCCGCCGCTGCCACCGCATCCATGCTGGTGTTGGCGTAGCCATTGCTCAGGAACAGATTTTTCGCCGCGTCGAGGATGGCCTGGCGTTTTGCCAGGTCCTTGGGGCGGCCGGGACCATTGGATGCAGAAAGATTGTTCGACATTCTTCGCTTTTAATACTGGACTGGTGAGTTTGCTATTAATAACATACCCGTCAGTATAATTATTCAAAGCACCATTAGCGAAAGGTCCTTCACCATGTTCCGCTATGCCTTGTCCCTCGCGTTGCCAGCCGGTCTGGCGTTTTTGTTGTCAGCGTGCGGTCACGAAGAACCGGCGCAAGTCACCGTGCGTCCGGCCATGGTGGTGCAGCCAGAGCCTTCGGCGCAGTCGATGGACAGCTATCCCGGTGAGGTTCGTGCACGCTACGAACCCGATCTGGCATTTCGCATCGGCGGTAAGGTCAGCCGACGAATGGTTGAAGAGGGCGAGCGGGTCAAGGCCAATCAGCCGCTGGCAGAGCTCGACCCCCAGGACGTACGCCTGCAACTGGAAGCCACCCGCGCTCAGGTCGCAGCGGCCCAGGCCAACCTCAACATGGTGCGCGCCGAGCGAGATCGCTATAAGACCTTGATGGAGCGGCAGATGGTCAGCCGTTCGCAGTACGACAATGCGGAAAACCTCTACCGCGCAGGCGACGCCAGGCTCAAGCAGATCAAGGCCGAATTTGATGTTGCCAGCAATCAGGCCAGCTACGCGGTGCTGCGTGCGCCGCAGGATGGCGTGGTGGCCAAGCGCGCGGTCGAAGTCGGGCAAGTGGTGGCGGCCGGGCAGACGGTGTTCACCCTGGCCACCGATGGCGAGCGGGAAGTGCTGATCAGTTTGCCGGAGCAGAATTTTGGTCGTTTCAAGGTCGGTCAGGATGTCTCGGTGGAGCTGTGGACGCAACCGGATCAGCGCTTCGCCGGGCGCATTCGTGAACTGTCGCCGGCCGCCGACCCGAAATCCCGGACCTTTGCCGCACGTATCGCCTTCAGCGCCGGCAAGGTCCCGGCCGAACTCGGTCAGAGCGCCCGGGTATTCATCCAGACCGCAGGCATCGTATCGCTGTCGGTGCCGCTCTCGGCACTCACCGCGGAACACGGTGAGACCTACGTCTGGGTGGTGGACACCAACAACACCCTCAAGCGCGCTCCGGTGCGCGTCGGTGCCTTCGGCGAAAAAACCGTGCCGGTCCTTGAAGGTCTGAGCGCCAGCGACTGGGTGGTCGCCGCGGGTGTGCACGTGTTGCATGAAGGCCAGCAGGTGCGTCCGGTGGATCGCTCCAATCGCGCGGTCAATCTGGCGGTCAAGGAGTAGTCCCCGATGGGTTTCAATCTTTCCGAATGGGCGTTGCGCAATCGCCAGATCGTGCTGTTCCTGATGTTGCTGCTGGCAGTCGTCGGCGCGCTGTCCTACACCAAGCTGGGCCAGAGCGAAGACCCGCCTTTCACCTTCAAGGCCATGGTCATTCGCACCAACTGGCCGGGGGCGACGGCCGAGGAAATGTCGCGGCAAGTCACCGAGCGTATTGAAAAGAAGCTGATGGAAACCGGTGAGTACGAACGGATTGTCTCGTTCTCCCGGCCCGGTGAATCCCAGGTGACCTTCATGGCCCGGGATTCGATGCATTCGGCGCAGATTCCCGAGCTGTGGTATCAGGTCCGCAAGAAGATCAGCGATATTCGTCACACCTTGCCACCGGGGATTCAGGGGCCGTTTTTCAACGATGAGTTCGGCACCACCTTCGGCAATATCTATGCGCTGACCGGCAGCGGTTTCGACTACGCGGTGCTCAAGGACTATGCCGACCGGGTGCAGATTCAGCTGCAGCGGGTCAAGGATATCGGCAAGGTCGACTTGCTGGGGCTACAGGACGAGAAGATCTGGATCGAGCTGTCGAACGTCAAGCTGGCCACCCTCGGGCTGCCGTTGGCCGCAGTCCAGCAAGCGTTGGAAGAGCAGAACGCGGTGTCTACCGCGGGTTTCTTCGAGACACCTGGCGAACGCTTGCAACTGCGGGTTTCGGGGAATTTTCAGACAGTCGAAGAGATCAGGGGCTTCCCGATCCGGGTCGGCGATCGGACGTTCCGCATCTCCGATGTCGCCGACGTGCACCGAGGTTTCAATGATCCCCCAGCGCCGCGCATGCGTTTTATGGGCGAGGACGCCATCGGTCTCGCCGTGGCGATGAAAGAAGGCGGCGACATTCTGGTGCTGGGCAAGGCGCTGGAAGTCGAGTTCGCCCGGATCCAGAAGAACCTCCCGGCCGGCATGGAACTGCGCAAGGTTTCCGATCAGCCGGCCGCGGTGAAAACCGGCGTCGGTGAGTTCGTTCGGGTATTGGTGGAAGCGCTGGCGATAGTCTTGCTGGTGAGTTTCTTTTCCCTCGGAGTGCGCACCGGCATGGTGGTGGCGCTGGCGATTCCGCTGGTGCTGGCGATGACCTTTGCCAGCATGTATTACCTGGGCATCGGCCTGCACAAGATTTCCCTCGGGGCGCTGGTGCTGGCGCTGGGCCTGCTGGTGGACGACGCGATCATCGCCGTGGAAATGATGGCGATCAAAATGGAGCAGGGCTACGACCGAATCAAGGCTGCCAGCTATGCCTGGACCAGCACCGCGTTCCCGATGCTCACCGGGACCTTGATCACCGCCGCGGGCTTCCTGCCGATTGCCACCGCGCAATCCGGTACCGGCGAATACACCCGGTCGATCTTTCAGGTGGTGACCATCGCCTTGGTGGCGTCGTGGATCGCCGCCGTGGTGTTCGTGCCGTATCTGGGGGAAAAACTGCTGCCGGACCTGGCGAAAATCCATGCCGCCAAACACGGTACCGGTGATGGGCAACCCGATCCGTATGGCACGCCGTTCTATCAACGGGTGCGGCGCCTGGTGGAGTGGTGTGTGCGTCGGCGCAAAACCGTCATCGGCCTGACCATTGTGCTGTTCGTGGCTTCGGTGGTGCTGTTTCGCTTCGTGCCGCAACAGTTCTTCCCGGCCTCCGGGCGCCTGGAGTTGATGGTCGACCTCAAGCTGGCCGAAGGTGCGTCGCTGAGCAACACCGCCGATCAGGTCAAGCGTCTGGAAGGGCTGCTCAAGGACCACGCCGGGATCGATAACTACGTGGCCTATGTCGGAACCGGTTCGCCGCGTTTCTATCTGCCACTGGACCAGCAACTGCCGGCGGCGAGCTTTGCGCAGTTTGTGGTGCTGGCCAAAACCATCGAGGATCGTGAAAGCCTGCGTACCTGGCTGATCGAAACCCTCAACGAGCAATTCCCGGCGCTGCGCTCGCGGGTCACGCGACTCGAGAACGGTCCGCCAGTCGGCTACCCGGTGCAGTTCCGGGTGAGCGGCGAGCACATCGAACAAGTCCGGGCACTGGCGCGCAAAGTCGCAGCCAAGGTGCGCGAGAATCCCCACGTGGTCAACGTGCATCTGGACTGGGAGGAGCCGAGCAAAGTCGTCTATTTGAATGTCGATCAGGACCGTGCCCGGGCCTTGGGCGTGAGCACTGTGAACCTGTCGAAGTTCCTGCAAAGTTCGCTCACAGGTTCCAGCGTCAGCCAGTACCGCGAAGACAACGAGTTGATCGAAATCCTGCTGCGCGGCACCTTGCACGAACGCACCGAGCTGTCCTTGCTGCCGAGCCTCGCCGTGCCGACTGACAATGGTAAAAGCGTAGCCCTGTCGCAGATCGCGACCCTGGAATATGGCTTCGAAGAAGGCATCATCTGGCACCGCAACCGCCTGCCGAACGTGACGGTGCGCGCGGACATCTACGGTAAGGAACAGCCGGCCAGCCTGGTCCAGCAGATCCTGCCGACCCTGGAGCCGATTCGCGCGCAATTGCCCGACGGCTACTTGCTGGACGTCGGCGGTACCGTCGAAGACTCGGCCCGAGGGCAGAACTCGGTGAAGGCCGGGGTGCCGTTGTTCATTGTCGTCGTACTGACCTTGTTGATGCTGCAACTGCGCAGCTTCTCGCGCACGATCATGGTGTTCCTCACCGCGCCCCTGGGGTTGATCGGCGTCACCTTGTTCCTGATGGTGTTCCGCCAGCCGTTCGGCTTCGTGGCGATGCTCGGCACCATCGCACTGTCCGGGATGATCATGCGCAACTCGGTGATCCTGGTCGACCAGATCGAACAGGACATCGCCGCCGGGCTGAAACCCTGGCAAGCGATCATCGAGGCCACGGTGCGGCGCTTCCGGCCCATCGTGCTGACCGCGCTGGCCGCCGTCCTGGCGATGATCCCGCTGTCACGCAGCGTGTTCTTCGGGCCGATGGCGGTGGCGATCATGGGCGGGCTGATTGTCGCGACGGCGTTGACTCTATTGTTCCTGCCGGCGCTGTATGCGGCGTGGTTCCGGGTGAAAAAAGAACAGGCGTAGGAGCTGCCGCAGGCTGCGATCTTTTGATCTTTTGATCTTTTGATCTTTTGATCTTTTGATCTTTTGATCTTCACGTTGGGTGTTGTAGGATGTCTCAATTTCTATGGATGTTGAGACATCTTTACGATTGTGCTGTACTCAAAGCTCAGTTTTCAGATTTTTTGAGACAGCGATGATCAAAAGTCCTCCGACAAATCCAGCTAGCATTTTCGATCTATTGGCCCAATCCCCTTACAAGGAGAAGTTGCCCGAGTATCTGGCGTTGCATAAACCGCTGGATGAGCAAGGTCGTTATCTGCCGTTCGACGAACTGCGTTATCGCTGGGGGCCTGGTCTTGATTCGACCTTGTGCTGGGCCCTCGTCAAAAAGGCTCGCGCTGCTCAATACACCAATTTGCTGCCGTTGGGGGAACCCACTCAATGGTGCAAATTCATCCTGACGCCCCTCGCGCAGAAGACCCTCTCGACCGTCGATCGCCAGGCGAGCACCGCTGCCTTGGAATACATGACCGGCAAGATCGGTGAGCGAGCGCATTTCAATTATCTGCTCAATGACTTGATCGAAGACGAAGCCATCAGTAGCAGCCAGCTTGAAGGCGCGGCGACCACCACGCTGGTGGCCAAGGACATGCTCAAGCGCAACCGACTGCCGCGCACCCCGGATGAGCGGATGGTCATTGGCAACTATAAAATGATGATCTATGCCTGGGACCAACGGCATGAGCCGCTGAGCGTCGAGCTGATCACACAGCTGCACCGGGTCGGAGTCGAGGGTATTGACGACCGCCAATACTCACCGGGCACGTTCAGGATCAATGACGAGGTAGTCGTCCAGGACGGTGAAGGCAACACTGTCCATACGCCGCCACCGGCGGCGGGTATTCAGGCCAGGCTCCATGGACTGTCGAACTGGATCAATCATTCTCACGACGATCCTTTGCACAATGATTACCTTCATCCGTTGATCAAGGGCATCGCCCTGCATTTTGCCCTCGGTTACGAGCACCCGTTCCGTGATGGCAATGGACGTGTGGCGCGTGCATTGTTTTACTGGTTCATGTTCAAGAACGACTTCGCGGCGTTTCGCTACATCGCCATCAGCATCCTGTTACGCAATGCGCCGCTGAAATATGGCCGGGCCTATTTGCATAGCGAAACGGATGAGCTGGACCTGACCTATTTCATCGATTATCAGTGTTCGGTGATTGTCCGTGCGGTGACCGGCTTCACTGCGGCTTATCAGAAGAGCCTGGCGTATGCCGAGGGTTTTGATCGATGGCTGGAAGAGTCCGGGCTGTTCCAGCAGTTGAGCGAAAAGCAACGAACCGTGCTTCAGGTGGCCAAGAGCGGCATGGCCAAGGAATTCACGGCCGTGAATGTGAAGGAAAACCTGGATTGCTCGTACAACACGGCGTCGACCGCGTTGAATGGATTGGTCGAGTTGAAAATTTTCGAGAAAAAGAAGCAAGGTCGCGAGTGGGTATTCTTTCTGCGTGACAGCCAGGACATCAAAAAAGCCTGGGCGTAGGGCTGTTGCAGGCTGTGATCTGCGGGTATCGGTGGTCTGCAAAAAGATCCCAGGCTACGCCAGTTCTACCCCGATTCTTGTGTGGCGATGCCGATTACACCTGGGCAGACAAGCATCCTGCAAGGAGTTGTAATAAATACCACAAGGTATAGCTTTATTTGCTGTTGCAATCAGCAACATAGATTTAAGGTTGTGCAATATAAAGGGTACTAATATAACTATTCCATAAGTAACCGAGATGGGGATATTAAATTGATTACTCGCGCGGTGTTTTTTTACAGGCCCCTCAGTTGCCGACTGATCTTCGTGATTGCCATACCTCTGGGGTTGATGGGATGTCAAACCTCCAGTGCAGCAAAACAAAACATCGATTGGCTTGCGGAATGTCTTGATCTTCCCTTGGACCAATACTCACAAGAGTTGCGCGCACGCACCCAGTGTGGCGTCGTGACCGCTCCCCTTGATCATCTTGATCCGGCTAAAGGGACTATCACTTTTGGCATCACCCGCGTTTCTGCAAAAAATCCAGACGTGCGAGAAGGCGCTATATTGACTAATCCAGGCGGGCCTGGGAGTGCCTCAGCAGGGATATTTGCAGTCCATCTTGCTTCTGTGTGGGAGAAATACGCGCAAGATGCTATTAACGGTGACGGTTACCAGCACCTGCTGGCGCGGTACGATGTTGTTGAAATAACGCCACGCGGTGTCGGTGGGAATGCCACCACCACGCTAGAGTGCCATTCCGAAGAGTCTATTGCTCATCAGAATGATGCTACTGAGGATCGTAGCTCTGAGAATGTTCATACGATTGGATTAAACGCGGCAGTTGTCGCGAGAGGGTGTCAGGCTCAGGCCATAGCACCTTATATCAATACTGATCAAACGGCGCGCGACATGGAGTTTGTGCGCATTCAGTTGAAGCAGGACAAACTTCACTACTTGGGCAATTCTTATGGAACATGGCTAGGTGCTTGGTATGCTTCATTGTTCCCGGGAAGTGCCGGGCGCATGGTACTGGATTCAAGCCTGGATTGGACGTCACCATTACAAATGGCCAGTTTGGTTGGTGCGCCGGAAAAAGAGCGGATCTTTAATCATCTGGTAGCGACTCCAGCAGCAAAAAGACCACAGATATACCGCCTGGGTGACGATCCACAGACTGTTAGGGAAGGTTTTCTGACGTTATTGCCAGCCGTTCGCGCTGCAGCTCGCCTTAACTATGCAGAACCAGAAAATCTGATGGCCGCGATAACACTCAGCGCGTGGCTACAACAGTTTCCCGATAGGGACGCTGATAGATTGAATGAAATGAGTGCGGCTCATGTATTTAGCCCCGACTTGATGATAAATGAGCGGGCAAAGGCTTTATTTGGTGAATTGACCCTCGCGGTATTTAGTCAAGCTCCAAATGAATATTTCGAGCCGGGGCCTTTAAGGCTGAGTGGACCAGATTCCGTACGCTCTACCGTTTTGTGTAACGATTCTGTGTCTGGAAATGATGATTTCTGGGTGAGACAAGAGGATGAGTATGCCGAACAGTTTCCAGTGGGTGGAAGCCTTTTTATGGCTCGACACTGTGCTCAATGGAGCGGAGTCAGACCTGAACGCCCAGCGGTCGAGCAACTGGCACAAGTAGAAAGTCTGTTGATGGTGCAGGCTGAATATGATGATCAAACACCTGCTGCGGGTGCGTTGCGTACCTTTGAACAAACAGCCAATGCGCATATGGTGTTCCTTGAAGGCGAAAAGGAGCATGGTGTGTCCTTTTCCGACGTAAGTTCCTGTGTCAATCAATTAGTAGGCGAGTATCTGGCCTATGGCATAAAGCCGGACCGTTTGACTGTATGTAAAAAGAGTGACGCCACTGCGCAAGAGGTATCTTTCAGCACGGAAAGCGCGGTGGGCAGAGTTAATCAAGTTTAATGCGATCAGAACTCTATACCGGTCAGTTAAGAGAAATGCACAGTACTTGGGCATGGATTGGGGTTTGCCGCGAGTGTGAGATCGCCAGGATTGCAGGCCTCGTCAGCGCCTACTGCGACCCCGTACACCCGCGATCTCCCGGGTGTACGCCGCTGCGTAGGAGCTGCCGCAGGTTCGGGCTGCGTTCAGACGATCTTTCGATCTTGGCGTTCTAGAGCGTACCAAACACCTTCTTCGCCAAGCTGGTGGCGGCTGCCGCCGGGTTCTGGCGGATGGTTTCTTCCTGTTTGGCGATCATTTCGAACAGGCCGTTCAGCGCCTGCTCGGTCACGTAACCTTCGATGTTGGCGCTTTTCGCGTCCAGTACGCCAAGGCTCGCCGCCTGGCCGGCGAAGGAGTTGTACTGCTTGGCCAGACCGACCTGGTCGGTGGCTTGTTTGACGATCGGCAGGAACTTGACGCGGATCTGCTCGCGGCTGGTTTTGCTCAGGTACTGGGTGGCTGAATCCTTGCCGCCTTTGAGAATGGCCTTGGCATCGTCCACGCTCATTTTCTTCACCGCGTCCACCAGCAACGACTGGGCTTGCGGCACCGCCGCTTCAGCGGCTTTGTTCATGCTGGCTTCCAGCTCGTCGACCTGGGCACCCATGCCGAACTGCTTCATCTTTTTGGCAACCTTGCCCAGTTGGCCGGGCAACCCAATCTTGACCTCCGGGTTGTTGCTGAAGCCACCAGGAGTGCCCAGTTGCTTGACGGCGACTTGCGCGCCCTGGGTCAACGCATCCTTGAGCCCACCGGTGGCATCTGTCTGCGACAGATCGTTCAGGGACAAGGCCAGCGCACTGGCGGAAATCAGCAAGCCCGCGCACAGGCCGACGAAGCGAAGGGAGGGACGGAGCATGGCAGCTTCCTTAATCAAGAGAGGGAATCAACGTAGCGCATCGACGCGAATTTTCAACGGCTGCGGATCCTTGCCATCGAGTTGTACGGCGTGATGTTCAGTGGAGATGAACATCAACTTGCCATCCACTTCGATCCGCGCGCTGACCGAGTAACGATGGCCGGGTTTGACGTGGGCCGGGTCATAGCTGAGGTGAAACGGCAGAGGCACCTGGCCTTTGACCGGGCCGCTTTGTTCGTCCAGTACCACCGCTGGGGCGTCGGCAAGGGAAACGTCTTGCAGGCTGACACTCAGGGTCGCGGTGGGCGGCAGGGCGATGCGTTGCAGGTAGAACACTTCGCCGTCGAGGCTGGTTTTGGCGGCAGGTTGCATGGTTTGGCAGGCAGCGAGAAACACACTAAGAGCCAGTAAAGCGAGTTTATACATGAGGAAATCTCTATCGTTGACGCCCGAAGTAGACGGGCGGCAACGACAATTTAGCCGATTTCACCGGGAAAGTGCCGATGGATTGACCCAAGAAGTGCTACGAGGGCTGAGTCTGATGCTCGGTGATTACGGGTGAGCCAAATGAAACGGTGGGTCGGGTGGGCTTCAATACATGGTGACGCTGCACAGGACGTACACTATGTTCAAGGTTGGCGAACTTGATCGAGCCAGTCAGCTTGTAGCGTTGTCCGGGTTTTACGTTGTCCTTATCGTAGCGAACGTAAAACGGTCGAGGCGAGCCTTCCAGGAATTTGCTTTCACTGAGTAAGTCGCCAGAGGCCCCACTCTCGGAAATTTCAGTGAGTTTGAGAGTGATAACGGCCGGATACGGGTATTTGAGCAGGATAAGCGGCTGTACAGCCAAGATGCCTGGCGAATTGAGGTAGATGGTTCCCTGCTCCGGCGCACCCTTGTTTTCTGCGTCGGTATCTTTCCAATAGATATTGAATAAATAATCGGAGCAGCTGAATAGTGAAGAACCGTCCCGGGCCAGTTCGAGACTTATTGAATAACTTGCCAGACCTGATGGGTTAACAACACCAAAGGACATTGTTTCAAGTGCATTGGCTAATTGATTCGTTCCCCATACAACGATAGAAACCGGTTTTTTAGGTGATGTGATATCTCGGATGACAATATTTGCACTCACACCCTCCCATGAAGTAACTTCTTCCGGGTAGACAAAATTGAGGGTGAGGGTTCTGACTTTTTCCATGGTTGTCATATTCATTCCTTTGCTGTGACTACAAAAAAAGACGGACGCCAGCAGAGAGTTAGGCGAGTTTTCGCTCAATTCAGGGTGGATTCAGCTTTTTTGTGGAGGGCTGCGCAGTACCTTGGGTAATGCCCGGCTTTCGCCGACGGCTCTGACCAGGATTTCCAATGGTTGCAGATAAGCGGCGCCTGGCTCTACCGGGTGATGCTCTGTGGTGGTAAAAATCAGTTGGCCATTTGATTCAATGTTCGTCTTGATTGCATAGCTATGACGGGTTCGGTATTGGCTGCAGCGTAGACAAGATTGAAGTCCAAACCTGCCGTTTCTGCATTGGGGGTTACGCTGCGGGCAAGTTCCTTGGCGCAAACATCGGCCAGAGGGACGTCCTGCAAGATGACGGTCAACGTTGAATTCGCGGGCAGTCCTGGCCGAACGTTGCCTTCAAGGATATTTTCGGGTTCGCTGGTCATTATGATTTCCTTATCATTAGCGTCGAAAAGCCGACGTACTGAGCAGCGTAGTCGGAGATTCAACTAGAAATTCCGTCAAGGAAGCTTCCTTGCTTCTTTGCTGAATTATCTGACTTTTTAGCAGTTATCTATCCGACGTTTTCTGGCTGATCCGCTGCATCTTCACTGCGATGCAACGCCACCTGGCGAATCGACAAACGGATTTCCGCTGGCAAAACGCGCTTGGCCGCGCCCTCGGCCAGTTCACCGAGCAGTTCGTGATAACTCAGCTTGCCGGCTTCGTCGCGCCGCAGTACGTCGAGATCCAGGAGGGTTTGAATGAAGTGACGGAACAGGCTCTTGTCGAAGAATTCCGGTGCATTCAGACCATGCAGGATCGACAGACGCTGGGCCATGACGGTGCAGAGGTCTTCCAGTTCTTCGGCGCTGATGCTGTTCTGCCCGCTGTTGAGCAACAGCGAGATGGCCATGTAGAAGCGTTGCAGAGTTTGCGCGATGCTCCTGGACAGCAAGGTCAGCAACACAAAATGCCGCGAACTCGGTGCCGGACGCAGGTACACCTCTTTCTCGAAACGCAGCAGCCCTTGCTCGACAAAGGCTTCCAGCCACTGATCGACCACCGCATCCAGTTCATCCAGCGACCAGCGGATGAACAGCTCTGATTGCAAGTACGGATACAGCGCCCGGGTGTAACGCAGGATCTGCTCGCGACTCATGCGCGAACTGCTCTGGAAGAAGCTCGCCAGCAGCGCCGGCAGGGCGAAGATGTGCAGCACGTTGTTGCGGTAGTAAGTCATCAGGACGGCGTTCTGCTCGTCCAGATAGAGGATCTTGCCCAAGGCATCGCTCTGCTCGGAAAGCAGGTCCATGTCTTTGACGTGCTCGATCAACGCGCGGCTATCACCTTCCGGCAGGGTGGTATGGGGCGAGTAGGGTACGCGGCGCAACAACGCCAGATACAGATCCAGGACCCGGACCATGGCGCGATCATCCAGGGCCAGGCGGCTGGTGGAGAGCAAGGCCAGTGCCACCAGATTGACCGGGTTGATGGCCGCGGCTTCGTTCAAGTGCCGGGCTACTCGTTCGCCGAGGCGATGGGTGGTTTCGTTCAGCCACGTCGGGCGAAATTGTGGTCCGAGCTCCTGGGAGCGCCAGTCGGGTTGTTCGCTGTCAAGGAACTCCGCCAGTTTGATCGGTTCGCCAAAGTTCACCGCGACCTGGCCGAAGCGCTGCTTGAGGGCACCGATGACCTTGAAGATGTCGAAGATCGATTCTTTCTTCTTGGTCGCTCCGCGCAGCTCGCCGAGGTAGGTCCGGCCTTCGAGGACGCGCTCGTAACCGATGTACACCGGGATGAAGACGATCGGCATCCGCGATGAGCGCAGGAAACTGCGCAGGGTGATCGCGAGCATCCCGGTCTTGGGTTGCAGCATGCGTCCGGTGCGCGAGCGGCCGCCTTCGACGAAGTACTCCACCGGGAAGCCTTTGGTGAACAGGGTATGCAGGTATTCATTGAACACCGAGGTGTAGAGCGGGTTGCCCTTGAAGGTGCGGCGCATGAAAAACGCCCCGCCGCGACGCAGCAGGCTGCCGATCACCGGCATGTTCAGGTTGATCCCGGCGGCAATGTGCGGCGGGGTCAGGCCGTTGCGAAACAACAGGTAAGACAGCAGCAGATAGTCGATATGGCTGCGATGGCAGGGCACATAGATCACTTCGTGACCTTGGGCGACGGCCTGTACGCCTTCGATATGGTTGACCTTGATTCCGTCGTAGATCTTGTTCCAGAACCAGCTCAACACCACTTCCAGAAAGCGGATCGCGGTGAAGGTGTAGTCCGAGGCGATTTCGTTGCCGTAACGCAGCGCCTGGGCCTTGGCTTTTTCCGCAGAGATGTTCTCGCGTTCGGCTTCCTCGAGGATCGCCTGCTTGACCAGTGGCTGATTCAGCAGGCCCTTGACCAGATTGCGTCGGTGGGAAATGTCGGGGCCGATCACCGCCGCTTTCAGGTTGCGGAAATGCACCCGCAGAATCCGCTGGGCCATGCGTACGGTGCGTTCGTGACCTTTGTTGTGTTCGATCAGCTCGCGCAAATGAATGGGCGCCGAGAATTGCACACGGGTCTTGCGCCCCAGAATCATGATGCTCAGCAGCCGGCGCAGGCGTCCGGTGACGGCCCAGCTGTCGGCGAACAGCAGTTTCCACGGACTCGACTCGCTGTCCGGGGATTGGCCCCAGAACACGCTGACCGGGATGATCTGGGCGTCTTCAGCGGCGTTCTGGCTCAAGGCATTGACCAGTCGGGTCAGGGTCGGCGGTGCCCCGCGTTTGTCCTGGCGGCCAAGCCAGTCGGGCTCTGGCGTCAGGTAAAAAAACGCTGCCGGTTCCAGCAGATTGCCCACCGATACCGGCAACACCGGGCGTGGCAGGCCGGCCTTGCTGCACTCGGTGTCGAGCACCGCCAGGTCGGTCAGCGAAGGGCTTTGCAGGACGTAGAACACCGGACGACTGCGGTCGAGGTTGAGGGTGAAGGACGACTGGTTGATCGTCTCCGAGCGAACCCAGAGGTACAACAGTCGGCGCAAGGTGCCAAATACCAGACGGCGGAACGGGGAGCGGGTCATACGGCTTCTGCATGAGTTAAAAAAACCAAGCAAGCGCTCGGGCCCGGTAGTGTGCCGTATTCATCGAAAATCGGCAAAAACCCAGGGAAGTAAACTGTGTACCTGTTCGCAGCAGTATCCAGATCGAGTGTGACAGGCAAAAAAAATCCGGAATTCGTAGCGGATTCCGGATTCTTCGATGGTAGTGCGCTGGAAACTTCGCGGGTTACAGCAAAAACTTCGCAAAATTCACGCCAGTACCGGCCGGGCGCACGTCTTCAAGGAACGCGTCCTTGTCAGCGCTCAGTTCCAGGCTGACGGTCGGCTTGCGTTTGCCTTGGTTGCGTACCACCAGGCCTTCCATTTTCTCGCGCAGGAACGCCGTTGGCACTTTCAGGTGCAGCAGCTGATCGGTGCTCGGGGTGTGTAGCAGCAAGTGAATCCACTCGTATTGACCGATGGCCAGGCGGCTGACGGGAATATCGAACCACCAGATATTCTTGTTACGGTTCAGTTCGGTGAAGTGGCAGTTGTTGACGCCCAGCACAGCGCCGCCGAGTTCCTGGTTTCTGCGGGCAATGGCCTGCGTTTTATCGAGTTTCATAACCTTCCTACGGATTGGATCTTCAGCGCCACGGCCTGAATACGTCGCGCATTCTCGTGGGTTGATGGGTAAACATAAAGTCAAACCTGCGCGTGGCGATGAAATGACGCAGGGAAAATAAATGAAACTCCGCGCAAAGGCCTCGGGTCAACCCTTACGTAGCGTCTATTACCCCTTCAAGCTTTGCAGGAGAACTATCATGGGCAGTACTGGCGATAAAGTGAAAGGCATGGCCAACGAAGCGGTTGGCAACGTCAAGCAAGGCGTAGGTAAAGCCACCGACAACGAAAAACTGCGCACTGAAGGCAAGATCCAGGAAAACAAAGGCGAAGCCCAGCAAGCCGTTGGCAAGGCCAAGGATGCGATCAAGAAAACCATCGACAAAGCCTGATGTGGACGGCTTGATTGCAGTAGAACGGCCATCCGCGGATGGCCGTTTTCATATCAGTTACAGTTAACAATGAATCGAAATTGTTTCAACGCGGTCAACTGAGCTACTTTTGATGTACAAAACAGCCCCTGAGTCGCCATTGACTTCAACCCATTTGCGGCGAAAGAAGACTTTATGTTTTTTCCAGACTTGAAAGGCTTGCCGCTGCATCGCGTCCTGGCGCGCACAGTCACCGAGTTCGTCGACGACGAAATGTCGACCTATGCCTCGGCGCTTGCCTATCAAATGCTGTTCTCGCTGTTCCCGTTCCTGCTGTTTTTGATCGCCCTGATCGGTTTCCTGCACCTGCCGGACTTTTTTTCCTGGCTGCGTCTGCAGTCGGAGCTGGTACTGCCACCCCAGGCCCTCGAGCAAGTGAACCCGGTGATCGACCAGCTCCAGCAATCCAAGGGCGGTCTGCTTTCGGTGGGTATCGTAATTGCACTGTGGACCGCCTCGGCCGGTGTGCGGCTGATGATGAGCGCGATGAACGCGGCGTACGATGTGGTCGAAGGGCGACCGATGTGGAAACGCTTTCCGCTGTCGATTATCTACACCATCGGCATCGCCGGCATGCTGCTGGTCGCCGCGGCGCTGATGGTCCTGGGGCCGCAAGTGATGGGCTGGCTGGCGGGGCAGATCGGCATGGAGGAGTTTATCGTCACCGTCTGGACCCTGGTGCGCTGGCCATTGATCGTGGTGTTACTGATGGTCGCGGTGGCATTGATTTATTACGTCACACCCGACGTGAAGCAGGAGTTCCGCTTTATCACGCCGGGCTCGGTGCTGGCGGTGGTGGTGTGGATCATCGCGTCTCTGGGCTTTGGTTATTACGTGAAAGCCTTCGCCGATTACAACGCTATGTATGGCAGTATCGGTGCGATCATCGTATTGCTGCTGTATTTCTATATTTCTGCGGCGGCCTTGTTGCTCGGCGCGGAAATGAATGCGGTAATCGACCACATGTCGACCCATGGCAAGCATCCAGGCGAGAAGGACTTGGGGGACGACGAAAAACACCACGTTTCGGGATTGGGACGGGACCACTCGCTCAAACCGACCACTGACGAAGTCGAAACATGATCCGTGAAATTCTGAAAATGGGCGACGAACGCCTGCTGCGCATTGCTCCGCCGGTGCCGGCCGAAATGTTCGACAGCCCGGAGCTCTGGCAGTTGATCGATGACATGTTCCAGACCATGGAGCATGTGGGCGGCGTTGGCCTGGCGGCACCGCAGGTGGGCGTTGACCTGCAACTGGTGATCTTCGGTTTCGAGCACAGTGAGCGCTATCCGGAGGCGGAAGCGGTACCGCAGACCATCCTGATCAACCCACTGATCACGCCGTTGGGACCGGTCCTGGAAGAGGGCTTTGAAGGTTGCCTGTCGGTGCCTGGCATGCGTGGCGCCGTAGAGCGCTATCAGCAGATTCGCTACGAAGGGTTCGACCCCAAGGGTGAGCCCATCGTGCGTATCGCTTCAGGTTTCCATGCCCGCGTTGTGCAACACGAATGCGATCACCTGATCGGCCGGCTGTACCCGTCGCGGATCAGCGACTTCAGCAAGTTCGGTTTTATCGAGGTGATGTTCCCGGATCTGGATCCTGCCGCGGACGATTGAGTCGATTATCCGGTCCAGTGTCTGTGGTAAGTCTTGGTGGGCTTCAAAAGATCGCAGCCTGCGGCAGCTCCTACAGGATTTGTGTGCGCCCCTAAATTCTGAGGTGTGCACGGTCGGCGTAGGAGCTGCCGCAGGCTGCGATCTTTAGCATTCACCGCTCAACCCCACAGTTCCCGAAGTCGATCGAACCGCTGGTTCTATGCCCAGGGCAATCATGGGTTTGCTACGAGCGTAGCGAGCCAGACGCTCTGTCAGTGACTGGGGCAGTCGTGGGTCGCTGGCAAATCCCAAACCCTCGTAAAACGCTTGCAGGTCTGGATGGCAAAACAGCCAGACCGGCCCGTCGACAGTTGCCAGCGCATGCTCCACCAACTGCGTGGCAATCCTTTGGCCCCGGCAGGCCGGATCGACAAATAACCCGGTCAGCCACTGCCCCTCGGCAACCGGTGTCAGGCACAGGCCGGCAATGATTTCCAGCCGTTTGGCTACCCATAACTCTCCCTTGCTGGCCGCGCGCATCGGCGAATTGTGCTGGCGATAGAACTTGTTCAGCAGTGGGCGTAGCGGCTCGGCAAGCGGGCTGAAATGAAGCTCTGGCATGGTTTGAGTGAATTTCTATGAAGGGCGGTGAGCAGCAAAAAATTATAAATCGCTGAAATGAAACTCTGCTACGCAATAGGTGTTATACCTCATCTTACATCCCGTATGAGTGGAGCGTGCATCATGGCCAAAGGCATGGATTCAAAGAAAGCAGCAAAGAAAAAACCATCGAAAACCGCCGATGAAAAACGCGCGGACAAGAAAGCCAAGAAAGTTGGTGTGTTCGGTCACTGAGTCGTCTTTAACGGAGCCCGTCAATCGGGCTCCGCTTTCATTTCTGAATAAATAACCAATCGATCTGCAAGATTTCCCAGGGCCATTACACAGAGGGGATGAAGTCGACGTTTGTCTGTCGGTGCGATCCCTGCTTGGAACCACGCCATGCCCAATTGGATATGAGTCAGACCGCAGCCAGAAACTTGTCGGTAACCTGTGCGTCGGTTGCGCTGCTGTCTTTTTCGGCCTGGGCCAGCTTGATTTTGTCTTGGAGAAGGCGAGCAATTTCCTGACCGATTGCCTGCTGTTTCTCGGGCGGCATCTGCTCAAATTCTTCTTCGGTAATCCCCAGCTCCTTGAGAATACTATCGCGCATCCGCTCTTCAGGAGACTTGCTCATGTAGTCCTTGAACTCGGCCAGCGCGCCTCCCTCGGGGGCAGTGCTCGTTTCCGGTGTGCCGGTGGCCGGAGGGTTGGCTTGCAGTAATACGCGGGTTTTGGCGAAGGCAGCGTCGATGTTGTCGCTCACCTTGGTAGTGACGTGTTACGTTGCCGCATTGACCTGATTGGTCACGATATTTTGCACGTTCTGTATCAAACCGCTTTGAATCGCACTGGCGGCGGCCGTGGTCGGGTCCATATCTGACCGGTGGACGGGCTGCAACAATAGGGCTTTCTGTGGGGTGACCAACATGATTCGAACACCTGGATAGTGGGTATCGACAGGTGGTAGAGCAAATTGCATGCCGGTGCTGCCAGCCCCGGTTTTGCGGGAGATGGCAGCCAGGTGTCTGCCGACAAGGCAACGTCGAGCGGCCAGATCCTGCCGCTTTCGGCCGCTTTGTTTTCAACCAGGGCCGGCAACCTGTTTGACGCTGGAACCCCTAATACTCAATCGGCAAATCAAACATCTGGAATGCATCATCCACCGGTTGATAGCCCAGCACCCGGGTGGTTTCGCTCAGGTCCAGACGCTTGAAGCGATTGTTGGAAATGCCGTGGGCAATCAGGTGTTTCACCCCTTCGACTTCCACCGAGCGTTGCAGCAATTGCACGGCATCCCTTGGGCTGAGCCAGGCGCTCAGGTCGCGGGCGTTGCTCAGTTCGTGACATTCCGGAAACTCGAAGGCGCCGATGCGCAAAGCGATAGTGGAGAGGTGGTGTTTGGCGGAGTAAAACGCGCAGAGAGCTTCGCCATAACATTTGCTGACGCCGTAAAGGTTGGCCGGCATCACTTGCATGCCCGGCGTGATCTGCCGGTCAACCGGGTAGCCCTCGATAGTTTGCGCGCTGCTGGCGAAGACCAGACGTTTGCAACCCGCCGCCACGGCGGCCTCGAACAGGTAGGTGGTGGCCAGAATGTTGTTGGGCAGCAGTTCATCGAACGAGGCCGTTGCGTGAGGAATGCCGGCCAGGTGAACGATTACATCAATGCCTCCCAGTATGGAGTCGAGGGCCTTTCTGTCGGTCAGGTCCAGGCCGATGAATCGATGGTGGCCGATGGCGAAGTCAGGATCGATGCGATCCGTGAGGATGAAGTTATAGCGGTCCTTCGAGGCTTCGAAGAATGTCTTGCCGATCCTGCCGCAGGCGCCTGTCAGCAGTAGGTTGAGTCCTTGCATGGCGAGTCCTTTTTATAGAGGGGTGGCGTGGTTGAACAGCGTTGCGTCCTGTAGGAGCTGGCGCAGCCTGCGATCTTTTGATCTTGCTATTGCTCAAACTGGATCTGCCAACACCGAAGCCGGGAAACCAGGCTAAGTACTCTCGCGAACCATCAACTCAAACCCCATATCCTGCACCGGTTTGGCTACGGTATTGCCAGCCATCAAGGTCAGCATCTGCTCCGCGGCGCGGCGACCAATGGCTTCTCGCGGGGTGCTGATGCTGCTCAGGCGCGGCACCATATGGGCTGAGGCAGGCAGGTCGTTGAAGCCAAGGACCGCCACTTGCTGGGGGATTTTGATTCCGCAGCGCATGGCTTCGAGTAGCGCGCCCTGGGCCAGGTCGTCGTTACCGAAGAAGATCGCGTCGACTTGCGGGTGGCTGGTCATCAGTTGCAGGAACAATTCGCCGCCCAGTCCAACCGACGAAGGGCGCGGGGTCAGAAGTTCCAGGTCCGGATCATACAAGCCGGCTTTTTGCAGGGCTCGGCGAAAACCCTCGCCACGCAACAGGGTGCGCTGGTCGAGTTGCGCGCCGACGTAGGCCAGGCGCCTGCGACCGCGTGAGATCAAATGCTCGGCCGCGGTCTCGCCGGCGCTCAGTTGCGAGAAGCCGACGCAGTTCAATCCGGCACCGGGGTCCAGGTCCATCATGTAGACGCAGGGAATGTTGCTGACCTCGACCATCCGTCGGGCGCTTTCGGTGCGGTCGAAACCGGTCAGTAGCAAACCGCGCGGCTGATAGGCCAGGTAATTGCGCAGCAGATTTTCTTCTTCATCGCGCGAGTAGTGATAGTTGCCGATCAGCACTTCGAAGCCTTTAGGACGCAGCACAGTGTGAATCGCTTCGAGGGTTTCGATGAACAACAGGTTGGACAGCGACGGCACCAGAACCACCACCGAATGGCTCTGAGCCGAGGCCAGGGCGCGGGCTGCGGGGTTGACCACGTAGTTCAGTTCGAGGGCTGCCTGCTGGACTTTTTCCACCAGTTCGGTAGCCACACTGCTAATGCCGCGCAGGGCCCGGGAAGCGGTGATCGGACTGACGCCGGCCAGGCGCGCGACTTCATTGAGGGTAGGGCGTCCCGTGGTACGGGTTCTTTTATCGTTTTTAGAGGAGCTCATCGGACGGCTTGCCAAACAATATTCAAGGTACTAAGGTAGCGCTGTCTCGATGCGGCTGCAAATGCTTGAGTGTGGCGTGCCTGATCCCACTCGTAAGCGACGAAACAGAACGCGCTGCAACCCATAAAAATGACAAGAAGGCGTCGGCAGAATCTATTTTTGCACTAGAGTTTTTTTAGCAAAGGTAGCGCTGTCTGCGTGCTGAGGTGTTACATGAATCAACCCATCACCGCCCTGGTCATCATGGGCGTCGCCGGCTGCGGTAAGACCTGTGTGAGTGAGGCCCTCTGCCAGCTCAGCGGCGCCACCGCCATTGAGGGCGACACTTTCCACCCTGCCGCCAATATCGAAAAGATGAGCGCGGGCATTCCCTTGAACGACGACGACCGTGCTGGCTGGCTCGATAGCCTGTGCGATGAGTTGCGCCGCGTCGATGCCAGTGGCCAGCGTCCGGTGCTGACGTGCTCGGCTCTTAAACTTATCTACCGTGAACGCCTTCGCCGCGCCTTGCCGGGGTTGGGTTTTGTATTTCTTGAACTGACTCCCCAGGTTGCCGCCGAGCGCGTCGCCCATCGTCCGGGCCATTTCATGCCTTCGACACTGATCGAAAGTCAGTTCGCCACGCTCGAGTCGCCAGTGGGCGAACCCTTGACCCTGGCCCTCGACGCGTCCATTCACAGTGTTGAACACCTTGCCGAGCTGGCCAATGCCTGGTGGCTCGAACAGGGTCTGGAACCTAAGGATTAAGTTTTGCTCTATAGAGATAGCGCTATCCCATTAGCAGACGGTTTAAATCCACTTTAATAAAAACAACAAACAGGAGACACCCCCTATGTTTGGCATGTCCCAAGAGACCTATCTGCTAGTCGACGCAGTGGTCACCATCATCGGACTGATCGTATTGATCACCCGATTCAAGATGCACCCGTTCATTGCGTTGATCATTGCTGCCGGTTTCCTCGGGCTGACCTCGGGCATGCCAGTGGACAAGATCATCAAGGCCTTCCAGGACGGCTTCGGTGGCGTTCTCGGGTTCGTCGGCATCATCTTGGCGCTGGGCACCATGCTCGGCAAAATGATGGCCGAATCGGGTGGGGCGGATCAGATTGCCCGCACCCTGATCCAGGCGTTCGGCAAAGAGCGCGTGCAATGGGCAATGATGTTTGCGGCGTTTCTGGTCGGCATTCCGTTGTTCTTTGAAATCGGCTTCGTGCTGCTGATCCCGCTGGTGTTCATCGTCGCCAAGCGTACCGGCGTGTCGCTGATCAAAATCGGTATCCCGCTGCTCGCCGGCCTGTCCGCGGTTCACGGTCTGGTTCCGCCACACCCGGGTCCGTTGCTGGCCATTGGCATATTCGGTGCTGACATCGGCAAAACCATTCTCTATGGTCTGATCGTCGCGCTGCCGACCGCCATCATTGCCGGTCCCCTGTACGGTACGTTCATCGCCAAATACATTCCGGGTCATCCGAATCAGGAACTGGTGGATCAACTGGCCCATGAGCCGGAAGCCTCCACGCTGCCAAGCTTCAGCATCACCCTGATCACTGTGCTGTTGCCGGTGTTCCTGATGTTGCTCAAGACTTTCGCCGATGTGGCGCTGCCTGAAGGTCACGGCGTGCGCAACTGGATGGACATGATCGGCCACCCGATCGCTGCTTTGCTGCTGGCCTTGCTGCTGTCGCTGTACACCTTCGGTTACAAGAGTGGGTTTGATTCGAAGAGAATTCTCAAACTACTCGACTCCAGCCTTGCGCCGACCGCGGCGATCATTCTGATCATCGGTGCTGGCGGTGGCTTCAAGCAGATGCTGGTGACCAGCGGTGTGGGTGATGTGATCGGCCATATGGCGGTGAACGCGCAGATCTCGCCGATTTTGCTGGCGTGGCTGGTAGCGGCGGTGATTCGTATCGCCACCGGTTCGGCGACCGTGGCAACCATCACCGGTGCGGGCATTGTGGTGCCGGTGGTGGGGATGGTTCCGGGCGTCAACCTTGAATTGCTGGTACTGGCAACGGGCGCAGGTTCGTTGGTGCTGTCTCACGTCAACGATGCGGGCTTCTGGCTGGTCAAGCAGTACTTCAACATGACCGTCGCCGAAACCTTCAAGACCTGGACCGCGATGGAAACCATCCTCTCCATTGTCGCCCTGATCTTTATCCTGTTGCTGTCGCTGGTGATCTGACCGAACTCCCGTAGGAGCTGCCGCAGGCTGCGATCTTTTAGCGAACCTGACATCGCCAAGATCAAAAGATCGCAGCCTGCGGCAGCTCCTACAGGGGGTGTTTCGGATTAAATGGCGCTGGTTTTCGGCACCAGTCCATCCGCCCTGAACATCCCGCGAATCCCGCGCACTGCCTGGCGAATCCGGTCCTGGTTTTCGATCAGGGCAAAGCGCACATGGTCGTCGCCGTATTCACCAAACCCCACTCCCGGCGACACACAGACCTTGGCCTCCGCCAGCAGCTTCTTGGCAAATTCCAGCGAGCCGAGGTGCGCGTAGGCCTCGGGAATCTTGGCCCAGACGTACATCGCGGCCTTTGGATTCTCGACCATCCAGCCCAGTTCATGCAGGCCTTTGACCAGCACATTGCGCCGCTGCCGGTATTGCTCGGCGATGTCTTTCACGCACTGCTGATCACCTTCCAGCGCCGCGATGGCCGCGACCTGCAGCGGGGTGAAGGTGCCGTAGTCGTGGTAACTCTTGATCCGCGCCAGGGCGTTGACCAGCTCGGCGTTGCCGACCATGAAACCAATGCGCCAGCCCGCCATGTTGTAGCTCTTGGACAGGGTGAAAAACTCCACCGCGATGTCCTTGGCGCCCGGCACCTGCATGATCGACGGGGCTTTATAGCCGTCGAAGACGATATCGGCGTAGGCCAGGTCGTGGACCACCAGCACGTCGTATTGCTTGGCCAGGGCGATGACCCGCTCAAAGAAGTCCAGCTCCACGCATTGTGCGGTCGGGTTGGACGGGAAGCCGAGGATCATCATCTTCGGTTTCGGGATCGAGCCGCGAATCGCTTGTTCCAGTTCGGCGAAAAAGTCCACGCCAGGAATCAGTGGCACCGAACGCACCTGGGCGCCGGCAATCACCGCGCCATAAATGTGGATCGGGTAGCTGGGGTTCGGCACCAGCACCGTGTCGCCCTGATCGAGGGTGGCGAGCATCAGGTGCGCCAGGCCTTCCTTGGAACCGATGGTGACGATGGCTTCGCTTTCCGGGTCGATGTCGACCTCATAGCGATCCTTGTACCAATTGGCGATTGCCCGACGCAGGCGCGGAATGCCCTTGGACGTGGAGTAGCCATGGGTGTCTTCGCGCTGGGCAACGGTGCAGAGTTTTTCGACGATATGCGGCGGCGTCGGGCCGTCGGGGTTGCCCATGCTGAAGTCGATGATGTCTTCGCCACGACGACGGGCGGCCATCTTCAGCTCGGCAGTGATGTTGAATACGTAAGGGGGGAGTCGATCTATGCGCGCAAAGCGGCGCGGCGAACCTTGGTCAGCCATTGTTGCCTCTGGTACGTAAGCGCCCGGAACCGTCCGAGCGACGTTGGCCACTGCGGTGGCCTGCAGCGCACGATAAGGGCTGGGGTGGCAGGTTGTCCAGCGCATGTAATCAAATATTTCGATGGCCGTTTGCGCCAACTTTCGGCACATTTACCACCGGCGCAGTGTTCTGTGGAACAACGTGCGCCCGCTTCGGGTTAAACAAGCTGCGTCAAAAAGTCTTTTAAACACTGCGTTTGATACCTGCCGACAATTCACCCCATTCGATGGAATGAACGATGGAATTTACCAGTGGCTTCTTGCTGAGCCTCTCTTTGTGCCTGGATATCGGCGTGGCCAATATCGCGATGATCACCCTCGCCATGCAACGTGGGTACTTCCAGGGTTTTGCCCTGGGGCTCGGGACTTGCGTCGGCGATTTGATCTACGCACTGCTGGCGTTGGCCGGCATGACCGTACTGCTGCAGTACTCAGCCGTGCGCTGGGTGCTGTGGATCGGCGGCTCGGCGCTGTTGTTGTACTTCGCTGCGAAGATGATTCATTCGGCGATCTATCATCAAGCGACGCTGGCCGAAGCAGGCGAGGTCAGCAGCGGTTCCCATCGCCGGGAGTTTTTCCGCGGGATCTTCCTGGCGATGTCGTCGCCGAGCGCCATCCTCTGGTTCGCCGCGGTAGGCGGGACGCTCATTGCCCGCTCGGGCGGTGGCAGTCTGCTCAGTTCCGCGCTGTTTCTGGCAGGGTTCTTCTGTGCCGGGTTGGTCTGGGTGATCGGTTTATGCCTGGCCGCCACCCATGGTGGCAAGTTGTTGGGCGACAAACTGCTGCGGTATTCCTATATGGCATCTGCAGCGATCTTCTGCTATTTCGCGGTCTACGTGATCGTTTCTGGCTATAACGAGTTTATCGGTCCGGCGGCTGTCGCTGAGCTGCCAGGTCTTTGATTGGGGAAAATCGAGTTGGCTTCTATACTCCCAGCCGAACCCATTTTTCACCTATCGAGGTTGCTTTCATGGACGAGCAAAAAAATTCCGATCGGCCTGAACCGCGTTTTGAACATGGACATTTTCTGCTGATCGCGGGGCTTGGCGGGCGCTTTACTACCGAGACAACCCAGGGCATCCCACAGCTTTGGGAAAAATTCATTCCGCATATCGGCAAAGTCCCGGGCCAGAAGGGCGACGAGACCTACGGCATCTGCTGTAACCCGGACGGTAAAGGCGGTTTTGAATACATCGCGGGAGTCGAAATCAGCAAGCTCGATGACTTGCCTGAGCAGTACCGCTGGATTGAAGTACAGCCACAATACTATGCGGTGTTCGAGCACAAAGGCCCATTGGATACCTTGCCCCAGACCTTTCAATACATCTGGAAAACCTGGTTGCCCAAGTCCGCCCATGAAGCCGCGGATGCGCCGGAGTTTGAACGTTACAGCGCGGACTTCGATCCGCAGACAGAGGAAGGGACTCTGGAAATCTGGCTGCCGCTCAAGGAGGGCTGATAGACATAGTCGAGGAACGGGTCACCCGTGGCGCCCGTTCCTCGATGCCCTTGATTCTGCGCCCTGATCCGCCGCACGAGCCGTTTGCGCTCAATCTATACGCCGTCTTAATGCCGTCCCCCCCAATCAGTGCCCGACCTTGATACCCCCTCACTTAACCTGCAAGGCGAAGGGGAGGTCGGGGGTATTACGGTATTTTCCGAATGAACACTCCCTGCTTGCGTCCGGTCACGGGCGCTTTGGCCTGGCCTGTCGACAGTCATAAACACGCTACTTATGCCGTCGACAGCGCCTTCCGTTTCGTTAAGGGGAGCTGTCTTGTTAACACTCGAATTCATTTACGTCGCCAGCGGCCTTTGCGCCGTTTCGCTGTTCGTCTATCTGGGTTACGCCCTCATCCGTGCAGAAAAATTCTGATGGTCGCAGGTGTTGCGCCACAAGCTTCTGTATCCGCCCGCGTGGGCTGTCCCGAGAAAGGAAATCGGTAATGTACGACCTGATTTTTGTGGGTGTGACCCTAGTGTTTTTTGTAGCGACAGCCATGGTCATCGTCGCCATGGGCAAGATTTGAACGGAGCATCGACATGTTGAGCACTTTGCTGGAATTTGCGGTGGTTCTCGGTGTAATGACCGGGCTCGCCGTGCTGATGGGCAAGTGGCTGACCCGGGTGTTTACCGGGGTTGCCCATGGGTTGCCGGAACGTTGTACGTATCGCCTGTTGGGTATTGATACCAGCGAGACCATGGGCTGGGCGCGTTACGGTTCGGCGCTGTTGTTGTCGAACGCGGCGATGATGCTGCTGGGTTATCTGTTGTTGCGTCTGCAAGGTGTGATGCCGCTCAACCCTCTGAGGTTGGCTGCGCAAACACCGGACCTGGCGTTCAACACCGCAGCGTCCTTCATTACCAACACTAACTGGCAGGCCTATTCAGGCGAAACCAGTCTGTCCAACTTCAGCCAGATGGCGGTGATTACCTTCCTGATGTTTGTCGGCGCCACCTCCGGCGTGGTGGCCGCAGCGGGTTTCATTCGCGGGTTGAGCCGGGCCAATTCGGCCGACATCGGCAACTACTGGGTGGACTTCACGCGCACGCTGTATCGGGTGATGTTGCCGTTGTGCTTTGTCATGGCGCTGGTCTATGTCTGGCAAGGCATGCCGCAGACGCTGTCTTCCCAAGCACTGGTCACCACCCTGGAGGGCGCGCAGCAACAGCTGATCGTCGGCGCGGTAGCGAGCTTCGAATCGATCAAGCACATCGGCACCAACGGTGGCGGCTTCTTCAGCATGAATGCCGCGCACCCGTTCGAGAACCCGACGCCGCTCACCAACATCCTGCACATTCTCAGCATGTTGCTGATTCCTTCGGCATTGACCTACACCTTCGGCAGCATGCTGATGCGTCGGCGTCAGGGCTGGGTGTTTTTCGGCACCTTCCTGGTGATGTTTGTCGGCTTTCTGAGCATCGTCTACAGCGCCGAACAAAGCGGCAACCCGTTGTTGACCCGAGTGGGCGCGGACCAAATGCTGTCGGCGACCCAGAGCGGCGGCAACATGGAAGGCAAGGAGCTGCGGTTCGGGATTGCCGACACCAGCCTGTTCGTGACCACCACCACCGGTGCAACCACCGGCTCGGTGAACGCGATGCACGACTCGTTGACGCCGATGGGTGGTTTCGTGCCGTTGGCGCAGATGATGCTCAACTGCGTGTTTGGCGGTGACGGCGTGGGCTTTATCAACCTGATTCAGTACGCGCTTCTGACGGTATTTCTGGTCGGCATGATGATCGGTCGCAGCCCTGAGTTCCTCGGCAAGAAGATCGAGGCCCGAGAGATAAAACTGGTGATGCTCTCGGTGCTTGCGCACCCGATCAGCATTCTCGGCTTTACCGCGCTGGCAGCGCTGTGGCCGGACACGATGAACAGTCTCAATAACATGGGACCCCATGGCTTCAGCGAGGTGTTGTACGCCTACACCTCGGGCACCGCCAACAACGGTTCGGCGTTCGCCGGGTTGAATGCCAACACGCCGTTCTTCAATACCACCATCGGCCTGGCCATGTTGCTCGGACGCTTCTTCACCATGCTGCCGATGCTGGCGGTCGCCGGTTCGTTGGCGATGAAGAAGAGCATACCGGCCGGTGCCGGCACTATCCCTACCGCGACACCGTTGTTCATGTTCCTGGTGGTGTTCGTGGTGCTGGTGGTCGGCGGTCTGACTTTCCTGCCGGCGCTTGCGCTCGGCCCGCTGGTGGAGCAACTGCAGTTGCTGTCCGGCCAGACGTACAAGTGAAGGAGCTGTGATGACAACTCAAATTCAATCGAAATCGCCAACACAAACGAAACCGTTGTTCAGGGGGTTGCTGCGCCCGGTGCTGGTCTCGGCGACGTTCTTCATGCTGCTGACGGGACTGGCCTATCCGATGTTCACCACCTTGGTGGCCAATGTGCTGTTCCCGTTTCAGGCCCAGGGCAGCCTCATTGAACGAGGCGGTCTGCTGATCGGCTCCGAGGTGATCGGCCAACACTTCACCCGGCCCGAGTATTTCCAGGGGCGTCCAAGCATGACCATGGGCGTTGATCCGCTGGATCCGGGCAAGACCGCGGCGCAGCCGTACAACGCCGGCTCAAGCGGTGCCAGCAACCTGGGGCCGACCAGCCAGAAGCTGATCGACGCGGTCGCGGCGCGAGTCTCGGCGTACCGTCTGCAGAACGGCCTGGGCGCCGATGTGCAGGTTCCGGTGGATGCCGTCACGGCGTCCGCTTCCGGGTTGGACCCGCACATCTCGGTCGCCAATGCACAGATTCAGGTGGCTCGGGTGGCGCGGTTGCGTCGGTTGCCCGAGGGCGATCTGTTGAAACTGGTTCAAACCCATACCGCTGAGCGCACCTTTGGCTTGCTCGGTGAACCCCGGGTCAATGTGCTGCAACTCAACCTCGCGCTGGATGCACGAGTCTCCGTGCATCAGCAACCCATTGCGGCCAGTGAGTAAGAGAAACAACCATGAGTAACAAGAAAGCGCGTTTGCCGTTGTTCGACCGCGGGATATTGCTCACCGCGTGCCTGGATGCATTCAAGAAATTGTTGCCCCAGGCGCAGTGGAAAAACCCGGTCATGTTCGTGGTCTACCTGGGCAGTATTCTCACCACGCTGCTGTGGTTTCAATCGCTGAGTGGCAAAGGCGAAGCCCCCAGCGGTTTCATCCTGAGCATCACGCTCTGGCTCTGGTTCACCGTGTTGTTCGCCAACTTCGCCGAGGCGCTGGCCGAAGGTCGCAGCCGGGCTCAGGCGGCGAGCCTGCGGAGCATGAAACGCCAGACCCAGGCCAAGCTGTTGCAGCAACCCAGGTACGGATCTGCCTGGCAACCGATCGAGGCCAGCGAACTGCGCAAGGACGCTATGGTGCTGATCGAAGCCGGTGACCTGGTCCCGCTGGATGGCGTGGTGATCGAAGGTGTGGCCTCGGTGGATGAAAGCGCGATTACCGGGGAGTCCGCCCCGGTGATTCGCGAGGCCGGTGGCGACTTCTCCTCGGTGACAGGGGGCACACGGGTGCTCTCGGACTGGTTGGTGGTGCGTATCAGCGTCAATCCGGGAGAGTCGTTCCTTGACCGGATGATCTCCATGGTCGAGTCCGCCAAGCGCCAGAAGACGCCGAACGAAGTCGCGCTGACCATCCTGCTGGTGGGGCTTACACTGCTCTTTTTACTGGTGATCGTGACCCTGAGCCCGTATTCGATTTTCGCGGTGGCCATGAGCGGCAGCGGCAGCATTGTCAGCGCCACTGTGCTGGTGGCACTGCTGGTGTGCCTGATTCCCACCACCATCGGCGGTTTGCTGTCGGCGATCGGTGTGGCGGGCATGAGCCGGATGATGGCGGCGAATGTCATCGCTACCTCCGGGCGTGCGGTCGAGGCTGCGGGTGACGTCGATGTGTTGCTGCTCGACAAGACCGGCACCATTACTTTGGGCAACCGTCAGGCCAGCAGTTTTCTGCCGGCACCGGGCGTCAAGGAAGCGGATCTGGCGGACGCTGCGCAGTTGGCCTCACTGGCCGATGAAACGCCGGAAGGGCGCAGCATTGTGGTGCTGGCCAAGCAGAAGTTCGACCTGCGTGCCCGGGATATTCATGCCCTGGGTGCCAGTTTCGTGCATTTCTCGGCACAGACCCGCATGAGCGGCGTCGATTTGCCAGGAGGCCGGACCATTCGCAAGGGGGCTGCCGACGCCATTCGCCGTCACGTCGAGGCATTAGGCGGCAACTTTGCGGCAGCGCTCCAGGCCAAAGTGGACGAAGTATCGCGACGCGGCAGTACGCCGTTGGTGGTATCCGACGGTGCGCAGGCCCTGGGCGTCATTGAACTCAAGGACGTGGTCAAGGGTGGTATCAAGGAGCGTTTCGCCGAGTTGCGGCGCATGGGCATCAAGACGGTCATGATCACCGGTGACAACCGCCTCACGGCGGCGGCGATTGCCGTGGAAGCCGGTGTCGACGACTTTCTCGCCGAGGCTCGCCCGGAAGACAAGCTGCAACTGATTCGCGACTATCAGGCTCAAGGCAAGCTGGTGGCGATGGCCGGCGACGGCACTAACGACGCTCCGGCGCTGGCCCAGGCGGATGTCGCGGTGGCGATGAACAGCGGCACCCAGGCGGCTAAAGAAGCGGGCAATATGGTCGATCTGGACAGCAACCCGACCAAATTGATTGAAGTGGTCGAGGTCGGCAAGCAGATGCTCATGACCCGTGGTGCATTGACCACCTTCAGTGTGGCCAACGATGTGGCGAAGTATTTTGCTATCGTACCGGCCGCATTCGTCGCTACCTACCCGCAATTGGGCGCCTTGAACGTGATGCAGCTGAGCAGCCCGAACTCGGCGATTCTCAGCGCGGTGATCTTCAATGCCTTGATCATTGTGTTTCTGATCCCGCTGGCACTCAGGGGTGTGGCCTATCGTTCCATCGGTGCGGCCGCTTTGCTCAATCGCAACCTGCTGATTTACGGATTGGGCGGTGTGCTGGTGCCGTTTGCGGGGATCAAGCTGATCGACATGCTGTTGACCGGAATCGGTCTGGTTTGAAAGGACTGACTGCGCGGGGCCGCCTTTGGCGCCGCGCAGTTCACAAGGATTGATATGTCCGTTATTGACACGTTCAACGCTTTACGGGACGGCCGCCCCGACCCTGATGCGCTGCTGGAGAAGCTGCAACAGGACGAGCAAGCGGCCTTGCGCGGGAAACTGCGCATCTATTTCGGTTCCAATGCCGGGGTCGGGAAGACCTGCGCCATGCTCAGCGCCGCCAGGCACGAAGCGGCGCAGGGCCGCGATCTGGTAGCCGGCGTGGTGGAAACCCATGGTCGCCGGGAAACGGCCGATCTGTTGACCGGGTTGGAGCAGTTGCCGCGCTGCAGTGTCCTGCACCGCGAGTACACCCTCAGTGAGTTCGACCTGGATGCCGCCCTGACGCGACGTCCGGCGCTGCTGTTGGTGGATGAACTGGCCCACAGCAACGTTCCGGGTTCACGTCATCCCAAGCGTTGGCAGGATGTAGAAGAGTTGCTGCGGGCCGGCATCGATGTCTGGACCACGCTTAACGTTCAACACTTGGAAAGCCTCAACGATATCGTCAGCGGGATTATCGGCATCCGGGTGCGCGAGACCGTTCCCGATCATATTTTCGATGATGCCCATGAAGTCGTGGTGGTTGACCTGCCGCCGGATGATCTTCTGCGCCGGTTGAAGGAAGGCAAGGTCTACCTGGCGCCTCAGGCCGAGCGCGCTTCTCGGCATTTCTTTCGCAAGGGCAACCTGTTGGCCTTGCGCGAGCTGGCACTGCGACGTACGGCCGATCGGGTCGACGCGCAGATGCGTGTATATCGCCGCGAGCGCTCCATCCATACCCTATGGCCGGCTCGAGAACGATTGCTGGTCGGCGTGGCAGGCGACTCATCGGATGAACGCCTGGTTCGTGGGGCGGCGCGCCTGGCCCAGAAGCTTGAGGCTGACTGGATCGTCGTGCATGTGGCGTCCGCACAGCGCCGGGGTTCGGGGGCGGCCCGCTACGCGGCGGCCATGAAGACGCTGGCGCTGGCAGCCGAGTTCGGTGCCGACACGGCCACATTGTCGGGTATGGATGTGGCTGAGGCACTGGTGGCCTGCGCCCGTGAACACAACGCCAACCGTCTGGTGCTGGGTCACCATCCGCGCAAGGTCTGGCAGTTCTGGCACCAGTCGGTCAGCGATCGCATCAGCCGTCATCATCCACAAATCGACCAGATCGTCATCGCTCACGGCGTGTTGCCCAGGGCCAACCCGGCCCGGGTCGAACCCGAGGCGCCCGGGCGGCCGGGCAAGGCGCTGGCGTATGTATGGGCCAGCCTGGCCTGCTTTGCCGCCACAGCGGTGGCCGCCCTGTTGTTGCAGGTGTTCGATCTGGCCAACGTGGTCATGCTGTTTTTGCTCACGGTGGTGCTGGTTGCCTTGCGTTACGGGCGTGGCCCGGGCGTCTGGGCGGCGATGCTGGCCGTGCTGTGTTTTGACTTCTTCTTCGTCCAGCCGCGCTGGTCGTTTACGGTCAACGATACCCAGTACTTTTTCACCTTTGCCCTGATGCTGGGCATCGCCTTGATCACCGGGCAACTCACTGCACGCCTGCGTCATGAAGCACGCACCGCCGCCGCCGGTGAGCGTCGGGCCACCTCGCTGGCCAGACTGGCCCGCGACCTGTCAGCGGCGCTGACGGTTGAGCAGATCAGCGAAGTCGCGCTGCGCACCTTCAGTGGCGTGTTCGAAGCGCGGGTCGGCCTGGCGCTTCCGGATGCCGCCAATGCCGTTCAGGCGATCGGCGCGGGTGCACTCCCGATCGATGAAAGTATTGCCCAGTGGGCTTACGACCATGATCAACCGGCCGGCAAGGGCACCGACACCCTGGCCGCCGCCCAAGGCTGCTATTTTCCATTGAAGGCGCCGATGCGCGTTCGCGGTGTGCTGGTGCTCGAGCTGACCGAGGCAGAACGGCTGAATGAGCCGCAAGAGCAACGTTTGCTGGAGGCGTGCATGAGTCAGCTGGCCATCGCCCTTGAGCGCGTGCACTTCGTCGAAGTGGCTCAAAGCACCTTGGTGCAAATGGAGGGCGAGCGCATGCGCAACACCTTGCTCGCGGCGATTTCCCATGATTTGCGTACCCCCTTGACCACCATCATCGGTGCCGCCGATGCGGCGGCTCCCCACGCGCCACCCGGGCCGTTGGCGGACCTGTTGTTCGGTATTCACGATCAGGCCACTTCCATGCAGCGGCTGATCGAAAACCTGCTGGACATGGCCCGGATGCAGGAGCGCGGTGTACGCCTCAATCGGCAATGGCATTCGCTGGAAGAGATCGTCGGCAGTGCCTTGCGCCAACTGCGTGAGCCGCTGGCCAGGCATGTGGTACGTACCGAAATTTCTGCGCATTTGCCCTTGGTCGAAGTCGATGCACTGCTGATCGAACGGGTGTTGGTCAACCTGCTCGACAATGCTGCGAAGTACACGCCGGCCGGAACGCTGGTACGGATTGCCGCTCGCCAGGTCGAGGACAATATCCTGCTGGAAGTCATCGACGCCGGACCGGGTTTCCCGCAGGGCAGCGCCCCTCACAGCCTGTTCGAACCCTTCACCCGTGGTCAGCAGGAGTCGGCTGTATCGGGCATCGGCCTGGGGTTGGCGTTGGTCAAACGTATCGTCGAAGCCCATGGTGGCCGCATCGAGGCTCAACCTCACACCGACCATGGCATCACCTTCGCCATCATTTTGCCGGCGGGTCATCCGCCTTCTATGGAATCGCTATGACCAGTGCACGGATCCTTATCGTCGAGGACGAGGCCAATATTCGCCGGTTCGTCGGCATTGCGTTGCAGGACGAAGGTTTTCAAGTGTTCGAGGCCGATGGCATGAAACGCGCCTTGATCCATGCGGCCAGTCGCCAACCGGATCTGGTGATCGTCGATCTGGGTTTGCCCGACGGTGATGGCAAACTCTTGATCAGCGAGCTCAGGGGCTGGTTGGCGGTACCGATTCTGGTGTTGTCGGCCCGTGACCGGGAGGAGGAGAAGGTCGCGGCCCTGGACGCCGGCGCAGATGATTACCTGGTCAAACCGTTCGGCGTGCCCGAGCTGTTGGCGCGTATTCGTGCCCAGCTGCGGCGGCATGCGCAAACGGGGACGGTCGCAGCGACCAGCAAGGTGAGGTTCGGCGATATCGACGTTGACCTGGCCACCCATGAGGTCTGGCGCGAAGGCACGCCGGTTCATTTGACGCCCATCGAGTACCGCTTGCTGTGTGCGCTGATTCGAGGGCAGAGCCGGGTTATGACCCATCGTCAGTTATTGCTGGAGGTCTGGGGCCTGGACTATGTCGAGCGTGCTCATTATCTGCGAGTGCACATGGCCCACTTGCGGCAAAAGCTGGAGGCTGAGCCAGCGCAGCCGCAGCACTTCATCACCGAGCTGCAGGTAGGCTATCGCCTCGTGGGGCTTTAAGGCGCGGCGTGCGGCCTGTGCGGCGCCACGCCGTGCTCTGTTTCATGAGGGTGAAGCTTTTAGGGGCGCGTGCGGTTACTTGTCTTTTTTGACGCGGCGCTCATGCAGAAAATCGATATACAGCGTGATAAAACCTAGCGAGCTTATGCCGAACAATATGAGTAGGCCGATTTGAGTATTGCTCATGATGAGGGTCCTGTACGTGAGACGAGATGCGAGCAAGCTGTTGTGCCGTTGGCGTCGCGGATCGTCGAGGCACAGAGAAATAATATGAACGCTGGGTGATTGCTAGCGCTTATATGAAAGCTTTACGGCCCCGGATTTGATCGATATGGGCTTCATACAAAAGGCCTGCGTTGCGCATCGATAGCCTCTGTATGGCCATGGGGCACGCAAGCGCACAACGCGACAGAACTGTTGTCGGGATCCCCGGAGTTCGTCCGAAATTTATCGGTGCTGCAGGTTCAGAACGCCAGGGCCAGCCTGCGCTCATAGCCGATCCGGCCCTTGTAGGCTTCGCCGGTATCGACCCATCCGAGCTTGAGGTACAGGTTGAGCGCCGCTTCGTTGTGGGCGTCCACCGAGAGCATCAAGCCGTTGATCTCCGGCCAGGCCTGGCGAGCGACGTGTGGCAAGGCTTGCAGGCAGGCTTTGCCATAACCTTTGCCTTGAACGCGGTGGTCGACCTGCAGGGCGTGCAGGGTGGCGGTGTCTTTGTCGGCCCAATGGGGAAGGCACGGTGGCCGTTTGAGCAGCAGGAAGGCTACCGGAACCTCCTGCGCCAGCAGGGCAAAGCCTTTAACGCCGGGGTTGGCGTTGGACTGCAGGGCGTGCAAGGCGCCGTGGATATCGCCGGAGAATTCCCTTTGCTGCGGGTGGATTTCGATGGCTTCGACTTGTCGGCGCTGAACCGGGGTCAGGCTTTCGTAGGGCACAAGTTGAGTGTTCACTGGCGGTGTCCGTTTTCCGGCAAAGGTGAGAGGCCGATTCTATCGAGTTTGCGGCAGGCAAAAATATTTTTGTGGCAACCGGTCGAACATGTCGATTTTGGTTTTTTCCATACGACTATGGGTGTCTTCACGATTTACACCTCGCCCATCAGGCGACTCGATGACCTTCTGCAACTCAATCGCAAGGAGAACCATCATGAGCACGCTCAACACCGAAACTGAAATCCGCGCCCTGATCGAAACCTGGCAGCAAGCCGTGGTCGACAAGGATATCGAAAAAATCGTCAGCTTTTACGCGGACGACATCACCTCGTTCGACGCCGTGATTGCGCTGCAATTCAAGGGCAAAGAGGCCTACCGCGCGCACTGGGTAGAGTGCATGAAAGTCTGCCCCGGCCCGGGCATTTTCGAGTTTCACCAACTGCACGTCGTGCCCGCTGCCGACATCGCCTTTGCCCACTGGCTGGCCCATTGCGGCGGAACAGACGAAAAAGGCGAAAGCAAAGCCTGCTGGATGCGGGTGACCGCCGGTTACCAGCGCATCAACGGCCAATGGTTGGTGGTGCATGAGCACTGGTCGGCACCGTTCGACATGCTGAGCGGTACGACGCTGTTCGACCTGCAACCCTGATCGTCGGGTTTTTCGCCAAACCGTGAATCAGCAGCCATAGTTGATCAGCTTGATGACGGAGAATTTCATGAAATACCTATGCCTGGTCTATAGCGACGAGCGCCTGCTGCACAGTCTGCCCGAGAGCCCGAAGGACGCTGAGTGTATGGCCTACGCCGAGTCGGTGCAGGGCAGTGGCCGGATGCTCGCCGCCGAGGCGCTGGAGTCGGTGCAGACCGCAACCACGGTGCGCATGCGCAACGGCAAGCTGTCGATCACCGATGGTCCCTTCGCTGAAACCAAGGAGCAACTGGCCGGGTTTTATCTGATCGATGCCAAGGACCTCAATGAAGCCCTCCAGGTCGCCGGCAATATCCCGGCGGCCCGGGTCGGCAGTGTCGAGGTGCGCCCGGTACGTGAACTGAATCCCTGAGAACAATCATCAGCAGGAGACCCCCGATGAACGCTCCACTGGCTCCACCGCAGCCCGCAGAATTCGAACTTTCCATCAGCCGTTTGATTGATGCACCGCGCCGCAAGGTATTCCGCGCCTGGACTGAGCCGCAGTTGCTGGCGCAGTGGTGGGGCCCCCATGGCATGACGACGCCGGAGTGTGAGATGGAACTGTGGGTCGGCGGCCTGTTTCGGACTTTGATGCGCGCGCCGGACGGCAGCGAGTATCCGACCCAGGGGGTGTTTCTGGAGATTGTCGTGCCGCGGCGGATTGTCTTCACTGACGCCTTTAAACCGGGTTGGATTCCATCCGGAAAACCTTTCATGACCGCCGAAGTGACCTTCGACGATATCGATGGCAAGACCCTCTACACCGCGCGCGCCATGCACTGGACGGAAGAGGATCGCCAAGCCCATGAGGCGATGGGCTTTCATGATGGCTGGGGGCAAAGCCTGGACCGGCTGGTGACACTGGTCACCGAAGGCATGCCCGACTGATGACGGACCAAGCGAACGGCTCGGTCAAGACTCTGGTCGAGACGGTCTATCGCACCGAGTCGCGACGGATCCTGGCGACCCTGATTCGCCTGCTCGGTGATTTTGACCTCGCCGAAGAGGCGTTGCACGAAGCCTTTTTCGTCGCGGTCGAGCGCTGGCAGCGTGACGGTGTGCCGGATAATCCACGCACCTGGCTGGTGTCGACCGGGCGCTTCAAGGCCATTGATGCATTGCGTCGGCGGGCGCGTTTCAGTGCCTCCCGGGCCGCCCTGGTCAACCAGCTGGAAGAGCTTGAAGAGGCCGACTGGAGCGAGGACGACGTGGAAGACGATCGCCTGCGTTTGATCTTCACCTGTTGTCACCCGGCCCTGGCAGCGGATGCCCAGGTGCCATTGACGCTTCGGGAAATCTGCGACCTGACCACCGAGGAAATCGCCCGGGCTTTTCTCACGACACCGGCCACCATCGCCCAGCGCATCGTGCGCGCCAAGGCGAAGATTCGCGACGCGAAGATCCCTTATCAAGTGCCGTCCCTGGCCGAGTTGCCGGAGCGTCTGGACAGTGTTTTGCGGGTGATTTATCTGGTGTTCAATGAAGGGTATTCGGCGTCGATGGGCGCGCAGTTGACCCGCGAAGAGCTGACCGCAGAGGCCATACGCCTCGCTCGCTTGTTGATGGAGCTGCTGCCGGAACCTGAGGTAATGGGCTTGCTGGCGCTGATGCTGCTGCACGAGTCGCGCCGCCCGGCACGGACCTCAGCGGCGGGTGAGCTGATTGTGCTGGATGAACAGGACCGCTCGCTGTGGAATGCCGAACAGATCGGCGAGGGTTGTCGGCTGGTGGAGAGGGCGCTGGGCACCCGGCGCTTTGGTCCCTACTGTCTGCAAGCGGCGATTGCCGCGGTGCATGCCGAAGCGTCGACTGCCGGGGAAACCGACTGGGCACAGATTGTCGGCCTGTATGACGTGCTGCTGCGGGCGTTGCCTTCGCCAGTGATCGAACTGAATCGCGCAGCGGCCCTGGCCCAGCGCGATGGCCCGTTGGCGGGGCTGGAATTGATCGAGGGCATCCTGGCGCGCGGCGAATTGCTCGACTACCACCTGGCGCATTCGGCTCGGGCGGAGTTTTGCCGGCAACTGGGGCGGGTCGAGCAGGCGAGGGCGGCTTATCAGCGTGCCCTCGAACTGACTCGACAGCTGCCTGAGCGGCGATTTATCGAGCGGCGGCTTGAAGAGCTGTAGGAGCTGCCGCAGGCTGCGATCTTTTGACCTTGGCGTCCGTCGGGGCAACGCATTGTCCGCCGAAAAGATCGCAGCCTGCGGCAGCTCCTACGCCGACCGCGTTTGCCCGTCGGTTCGCCGATCCCCTGTAGGAGCTGCCGCAGGCTGCGATCTTTTGACCTTGGCGTCCGTCGGGGCAACGCATTGTCCGCCGAAAAGATCGCAGCCTGCGGCAGCTCCTACGCCGACCGCGTTTGCCCGTCGGTTCGCCAATCCCCTGTAGGAGCTGCCGCAGGCTGCGATCTTTTGACCTGGCGTCCGTCGGGGCAACGCATTGTCCGCCGAAAAGATCGCAGCCTTCGGCAGCTCCTACGC
>NZ_CABVHY010000008.1 GCF_902497875.1 Pseudomonas fluorescens | reverse complement strand
GGGGGCAAGCCCCCTCACCACAAGCAAACCCTCACCAACGCATCCGCACACCCAGACTGCCAATCAAACCATTAAGGTCGTTGTCGTCGACATCGCTGCTGTAGTCGGCGCTGATGTACAGGCTCACGGTGGGCGAGACTTTGGCCACCAGGCCAAGGCCCAGATCGACGGTGGAGGATTTGCGACTGCTGCTGATCTTGTCGACACGGTCGAGGCTCAGCGTGTCGCCGCTATACACCGTATGCCACAAGTTGGTCCGCACATAGGGTTCGACCGGCAGCCCGCGAATTTCGTAGCTACCTTTCAAGCGGGCTCCGACCCGGCCACTCCAGGACGTCAAATCGCTGGACGAGGCGGTGCCGTTGCCGCCATTCATGGGGTCCAGGCTGATCCGTTGATTGATCAACTGCGCCTGGGGTTCAACGACCCAGTTTTCGCTGATGCCGATGGGGAAGCCACCTTCGACCGACAGCGTCACCGCACTACCTTCGGCGGCCTGCCGGGCGCCCTGTTCGCTGCGGCTGAAGCCATTGACCCGGCCGCCGCTCGCGGTCAAATCCACATGCCAGCCTTGCGGGCCGGTCAGGCTCCAGTAGGCACCCATGCTCGGGCCTTCGAGGTTCAGGCTGTCATGTCGCGGGTCGGCGACGGTGCGCGAGGTCAACATGCCATTGCTGTTGCCCTGGAACTGGCTCTGACCTGCGACCAGGCCGACACGCTGGGTGTGCCCGCTGTCATTTTTCAAGGTGTAGAGCGCCGGTCCCCTGGACAGGTGGTCGGCGTACTGCGAGGTGAGGAAGTCGCTTTCAGCCTGCCTGGAGGCCTGGCCATATACCCGCTCCCAGGCGGCAGGGGCAGCTTCATTGATGGTCAGTGGCTGAGTGTCGAGGCGCGGGTTGGAGCTGTAAGGTCCGGTGAAGGTCGAATCCGGTGTCGGCAAGGTAAACACTGGAATGTCCTGGCGATACCAGGGCGTCGACTCCTCTTCGGCATTACCTGCCTGAACCTCCATGGAGGAACAGAGCAACAACGTAGTCGAAACGGCACAAATGGTGATTTTGATCTCTTGTGGGGTGATTGAAGTTTTCATGGAGGTCTACCTTGCAATGGCATGCCTTATCCCGCTATGGCGTCTCTCCTACCCCGAATGAGGGGCGACCGAATTCAATGAGGCAAAGCCCACCCGCCCGCTTGCGCAGGAGTTTCGAGGCTTGCCCCGGATGGTATTTCCGGGGGTAGTAAAGTGAAGCTAAGAAGACCGCAGACCCCGCGTCAAGAAGTTGAATGATGGGCGGTAGCGTTATTTTAAGAGCGTCAAATATTTGATATTTAAGCTTTCTCTAAGTTCTTGTTTGCACGCGCAATCATCTTGAAAGCCCCGGTTTAGAGGCTTTCGTTAGCTGGCTACGCGATTACCAACTCCCCCGAATTCCCACGTTACCGCTGACCCCCTCCAGCGGGTTGCCATCCAGATTGGTGTTGTAGTCCGCAGCCAGGTAGACGCTGATGGCGGATGACAGCTTGGCGACAATGCCCACGCCAAGGTCTGCGGTGGACGCTGTGTGTTCACTTTTGATCCGGTCAATACCGTCATAGGTCACCGTGTCGGAACCACCAAAGGTCCGCCAGGCATTGGCTCGCAGATAGGGTTCGATGGGCATGTTCCGCACCTGGTAACGACCCTTGAGCCGGGCTCCCAGCCGACCCGTCCAGTAATCCTGGGAGTCGAACGACACATCGGAAATACCGTCGTGCTGATCGTCCAGATCAATATGCTGGTTGATCACCTGAACTTGCGGCTCGAGCACCCAGTTGGCGGAAACGGCAATCGGATATCCAGCTTCGAGCGAGAGCGTCAAGGCATGGCCTTCAGTGTCCATTTTTACGCCGCGATTCGAGCGGTTATGGCCTTCCAGGCGGGTGCCCATGGCGACCGCGTCCACGTACCAGCCGGCTCGGTCGGTCAGGGTCCAGTAGGCGCCAAAGTGGTCGCCGTCGAGCTTTACCCTGCCAGCACGTCGGTCTTGGAAGCCTTCTGCAAAACCATCGACATCACCCTGAAGTCGGCTCTGACCAACGAAGAAGCCTGCACGCTGGATTTGCCCACCGCTGGTTTGCGATGCATAGAGATCATGGCCGATCTGGAAACCCTTGAGCGAGCCGTCGAAACGCGGCGTCACTGTTCCTGACCAGCTCTTCTGGAAGTCGCTGCCATAGACCCGAGCCCAACCCGCGGGAACCGCTCCGGTTTCAGTCAGCAGGCTTTGTTCGCCCTGGCGATCATGGAAGGTGCCGAGGGCTTGTAAGGTCATCACTTGGGCGGCGGGTATCACCACTGAATACACCGGTACTTCCAAACGATACAGTGGGATCGGATCGGCACCGGCTGCCGCAGTGGGCAATGGCGGTGTCGTCATGGCCGGCACCGGCGAGGTCCGGGCAGCTACCTGCGCAGGTGCCGGGGCCGGCGGTGCAACAGGCGCCACTGCCGGGGCTGTGGGGGGCTCGACTGGCGGCTCATCCGGATCGACGGTGGGCGAAACGGGTGGTACGACTGGAGGTGCAGGTGGCACCGCAGGTGGCGGCGGAGCTACAGGCGCGATGGCCGGCGGTGTTACGGCTACGACCGATGAACGCAGGTACCAGTTGTTCTCCGAGCCGGCCGTGACGCCGCCCTTGAACAGATAATACTGGTAGGCGCCGGCGGAAACCGAGCGGTTCAATGCAAAGGCATCGCTGCTGCTGGTGGCACCATTTTGAGCCTGTATGACCTCGATGCCGTTCTGCCGGGTCAGCCCGCCCAGCCCGCCGAGGTTACTGATGCCAAGCTGTGTATGGCCGCTGATGGTGCCTTGAGACACCCGCAGTTTATCGCTGGCTGAGCTGTCTTCGCCGAGTACGGTTTGCAATAGCAATTGACCGTTACTGCCGACATAGTTGCCGTGTATGGTCAGTGAGTCTGTCGCGCTGCTGCTGCCAGTTGTCATATCGATGACACCGGCGTTGCTGAGGGTGGCCAACTGGCCGGAGGTATAGGGCCGGATGCTGCCTTGGGTCACCGCCAGGGCACTGCCGCCGTCGATGGCGAAGACACCTGTTCCGGTTGCGCTGTCGCCCAGGAAAAAATCACCCGCCAGACCCAGGCGTGAGTTGTTGGTCAGCTCGACAGACTCCCAGCCGACATAACGCGCCGCGCCAGTAGAGCTGCTGTTATCGAAGGTAAGACGGTCATTGCCCAAGCCACCATCCAGAGACGGGGTCGAGGACAGGACGCTTTCATTCAGGTTGCCGAGTCGCGCGCTATCGTCGCCATCGCCCATCAGGATGGCGGACTGGATCTGGCCGCCATCCTTCCAGGTGAAACTATCATTGCCGCCGCTGGCGCGTATTTGCCCTGCAATGACTCCGCCACTGACCGTGATGCTGTCGTCGCCACCGCTGACACTGACATTGCCGCCAATCCTGCCGCCGGAGACGATGATGGTGTCGGTGCCGAACCCGGTGACCAGATTGCCAAGTATCTCTCCCCCCGACAGGTCGAAGGTATTGTCGTCGAGTTTCATGTTAACCCGGCCGATGATACCGGCGGTCATCTTCGCGAAGTCGCCGTCCTCGAAGGCGTCGACGATGGTGCCGCCAGTCATCAGGAACGTATCCAGGCCATCGCCCTGGGCCAGGGACTGGATGCGTCCGCCGCTCATGATGAAATCATCGATGCCACTGCCCTGGCTGACCGCACCGGTGATTTGCCCGGCGCTGATCTGCAAGGTATCGCGGCCATCACCCTGGTTGAGAGCGCCAGTGATCGTGCCCGAATCCATCAGCACCCGATCGTTGCCTGCGCCGAAGTTGACAATGCCGTTGATGCTGCCCGTGCCGTTGGCGGGAAAGGTCAGGCTGTTGTTGCCCGCCAGATCGGTGAGTGGGCCGTTGCTGCCACTGTCACAGGTAAGGTTGTCATTGCCGACTCCGGGCGTGAGTGTGCACGCCGCTTGGGCCGGTGCAGAGGAGAGCATGAGCAATGAGCCGGTCACTGATAAAGCTGTCGATAGTGACTTAAAGAGTTGATTTTGGCGATTCATGATAAATCCGGATCCTTGGTTTTTTTTAGACTTCCTGGGGTGAAATCATGCCGCAGACATTCAACAAAACTCATGGCTGATTTGAAGGTTCTGCACTAATGGACTGACAAACGTCTGTTCCTTCAGGCAAGCAAAGTATTAGTCGCTTTTATTGACTGACGATCAGGCAGCTGACAAGCGGTACTGTCAGATCTGACAGTTGTGTGGGGCAGGGAATCGTGATATCGGAGGCCGGATTTCAGGCGCTCAGAGATGCACTTCCACCGTCAGGGGCAAGTGATCGGAGAGATGGGGCCAGGGCTTGTGGCTGAGGATTTTCGGCTGGTGGCTGCTGGCATTGCGCAGGTAGATGCGGTCCAGGCGCAGCAGTGGCCAACGCGCGGGATAGGTCTTGGCCGGACGCCCATGGTAGCGTTCGAACGCTTCGTGCAGGTAGTTATGCCGGGCGAGGGTGGCGTTGCCCTGCAGTTGCCAATCGTTGAAGTCGCCGGCAATGATCACCGGTGCTTCCTCGGGCAATGATTCCAACAGTTGGCCGAGCAGGGCCAGCTGCAATTGGCGGTGGCTTTCCAGCAGACTCAAATGTACACAGATCGCGTGCACTTCGGTATGCCCCGGCACCTCCAGCACACAATGCAGCAGCCCGCGACGTTCGGGGCCGGTGATCGACACGTCGAGATTGCGGTGATGGCGGATCGGGTATTTCGACAACAGCGCGTTGCCGTGGTGGCCGTTCGGATAGACCGCATTGCGGCCATAGGCGAAGTCGCTCCACATGCTGTCCGCGAGGAACTCGTACTGGGACTGTTGCGGCCAGTTGTCAAAGCGCGAGGCATGGCGGTCGTGCTCGCCTAACACCTCTTGCAAAAACACCAGGTCCGCCGAGGTGCTGCGAACGGCCTCGCGCAATTGCGGAAGGATAAAGCGCCGATTGAGGGCGGTGAAGCCCTTATGAGTATTGACTGTCAGGACTCTCAGGCGATGGATCGCCGGAGCGTTTTCCAGTGCTGCCGGGTTGACAGGAAACCTGTCTGAGTCGCTGGTCACGGTCACTCCTCTGAATCAAGGCCGGTTACCTATGCGACTGATACTTTTCCCGGCAGTTCAGAGTTTCGGACCGTTGATCAACCTCCCACGCTTACAGGAATACGATTTCGTAGGGCAGACGCAAGCGCTCCAGAACCGGCCGTGAGAGCATCGGCGCGATACCGATGGCCGGCTCGCCGTCCAGTTGGCTGGCATAGGCATGGGTCGCATGGCTTTTGCGGGCCACTGTCCAGCTGTCCAGGCGTATCTTGCGCGCCCGCTGCCAGGGAATCAGTCCTTGCTCGCGAGCCGGCCAGTGCCAGGCCCCGAGGGGGATTTCCCGAAGATGCGCGTCGACCATTGCAGCCGCTCGGGCGGTGGCCCGACCGACCGCATCATGGTCGACATGGCCGTCCTCGCGCCAGATGCTGAAAACCACATCGCCGGGGCGTAGATAACGCGCAATGAACTGGGTCAGTTGCTGCTCCTGTTCGGCCAGCGCGTTGTCGGTGAAACCGCCACGGATCCACTTCAGGCTGTGCATGGGCAATCCCAGGCGCCTCAGGGCTTCGACACTTTCCTGTGGGCGGAACACGCTCAGACGCTTGGCCGACCACAGGTTCGAGCCCGGGTGGCTGGCACTGCCATCGGTGATCGAGATCAGTTGCAGGGGATGCCCAAGGCTGGCCAATAACTGCAGCAGACCGCCGCAGGACACGACTTCGTCCCCGGGATGCGGGGCGATCACCACGACGCGAGCGCCTGGCGGGACCAGCGTGCTGGTATTGATGACCGGGATATTGTCCAGCTGCAGCGCGCTGTTCCACACCTGTGCAGGGAAGCTGCTATCGGGGAGCGAGACGGATTTCATCGATGACACATCCTTGTTTTGTGAGTGCCGTCAGACCGGATGATGGCTTGAAGTCTTCCTCTGCACGTCGATGACGACGTGCAAAGCAAGTGTGCCGGCTTTCCGTACCCTGGATTGCCGCGAGCTGAGTATTGCCCATACTTCGGGTTACGTCGCCTTTCTCTGAATAATCGGTAAAGTTTTCCTTGGAGAAAGGCCTGAGGCCGGTCGTTAATCCTCTTCCTCACGCTGCAGTTCGAACAATAGCAGCGAGCGCCCGGTCACTGAGTACTGGTCATCGAATTCGAATCGTTCCTGGCCGCGAATCGAGGGTTGGTTGGTGTCGAGCAAGCAGGTCCAGAAAATGCCTTCAGGTACTTGCGGCAGGGTGAAATTGACGACGTCGTGATGGGCGTTGACCACCAGCAGCAAGGTCGCGTCGGCGCCTTTGCGGCGGATGCCGGTTTCCTGGGCGCGGCCGTCGAGCAGCATGCCCATGCAGCGGCCATGGCCTTCCTCCCATTGTTCGATAGTCATCTCGCTGGCGTCCGGCGCCAGCCAGGTGACGTCCTTGACGCCAATATCCTCGTTGTAATTGCCCACCAGGAAACGTTGGCGGCGCAGGATCGGGTAAGCCAGGCGCAGCTTGATCAGGCGTTTGACGAACTTGAGCAAGGCCTTGCCGTCATCGCTCAGGTTCCAGTCAACCCAACCGGTGTCGCTGTCCTGGCAATAAGCGTTGTTGTTGCCGTGCTGGGTACGGGCGAATTCGTCACCGGCCACCAGCATCGGCGTGCCTTGGGCCAGCAGCAGGGTAGCGAAAAAATTGCGCATCTGGCGCAAGCGCAATTCATTGATTTGCGGGTCGTCGGTCGGCCCTTCGACGCCGTGGTTCCAGGACAGGTTGTTGTCGGTGCCGTCCTCATTGTTCTCGTCGTTGGCTTCGTTGTGCTTGTCGTTATAAGAGACCAGGTCGTTCAGGGTGAAACCGTCGTGGGCGGTGACGAAATTGACCGAGGCGTAGGGGCGGCGACCGCGCTGGTTGAACATCTCGCCAGAAGCGGTCATGCGCCCGGCAAAGTCCGCCAGCTGGCCGTCGTCACCTTTCCAGAAGGCGCGCACGGTGTCGCGAAAACGATCATTCCACTCAACCCAGCCCGGCGGGAATTTACCCACCTGGTAACCTCCGGGGCCGCAGTCCCAAGCCTCGGCGATCATCTTCACCTGGCGCAGTACCGGATCCTGGCGACAGGCGACGAGGAAGCTGTGGCGTTCGTCGAAACCGTCGTGATAGCGGCCGAGGATGGTCGCCAGATCGAAACGGAAACCATCGACGTGCATTTCCGACGCCCAGTAACGCAACGAGTCGGTGACCATTTGCAGCACGCAGGGGTGGCTCAGGTCCAGGGTGTTGCCGGTGCCGGAATCGTTGATGTAGAAGCGCTTGTCGTCGGGCATCAGCCGATAATAGGAGGCGTTGTCGATGCCGCGCATGGACAGCGTCGGGCCCTGCTCATTGCCTTCGGCGGTGTGGTTGTAGACCACGTCGAGAATCACTTCCAGATTGGCTTCGTGCAGGTGCGCGACCATCTCCTTGAACTCGGCGATCTTGCCGCTGGCCAGGTAGCGCGGGTCCGGGGCGAAGAAGGCGATGCTGTTGTAACCCCAGTAATTGGTCATGCCCTTGTGCAGCAGGTGCTGGTCATTGACGAACGCGTGGATCGGCAGCAATTCCACGGTCGACACCCCGAGCTTGCGGATGTGTTCCAGCACGTCATCGACCATCAACCCGGCGAAGGTGCCGCGCACGGCCTCGGGGACGGAGGGATGGCGCATGGTCAGGCCACGCACGTGAGTCTCATAAATGATCGTCCGGTCCCATGGCACGCTGACACGGTGATCGTGGCCCCAGGTGTGGGCCGGGTCGATCACTTTGCACTTGGGCACAAAGGGAGCGCTGTCACGTTCATCGAAACTGAGGTCGGCGTCTGGATGGCCGATGGTGTAGCCAAACAGTGCCTCGGACCATTTCAACTCGCCTACCAGTTGCTTGGCGTAGGGGTCGATCAGCAGCTTGTTGTGATTGAAGCGATGACCGTTTTCCGGGTCGTAAGGACCGTAGACCCGGTAGCCGTAAATTAGCCCGGGATGGGCGTCAGGCAGATAGCCGTGGAAGATCTCGTCGGTGTACTCAGGCAGTTCGATGCGTTCGAGTTCAACTTCACCGGCGTCATCGAACACACACAGTTCGACTTTGGTGGCGTTGGCCGAGAACAGAGCGAAGTTGACCCCCAGGCCGTCCCAGGTCGCACCCAATGGAAAGGGCAAACCTTCACGGATGCGCGAGACCTCGACCTGAGGTTCTGGCGCTGGCGCGGCTTTTTTTGGCGTGGTCATAGATGCTCCTGCAAATGAGTAACGTGTTCGTTCGGTGAATCAGCGATGCATTTTTTTCGGTGGTGAGCGAGAGTGCGATCAGGTTGCGGGCAACAATCGGATGTCGAGCGGTCACTTGTGGCGAGGGGGCTTGTCGGAACGCCGCACCGCCCCGTTCGGCTGCGAAGCAGTCGTAAAACCGGATGACGCGTTCTACCTGATAAAATACGGTTTCCGGTTTTGGGGCCGCTTCGCGACCCAACGGGGGCAAGCCCCCTCGCCACAGTAAACACTCTTGCCACAAAGGGTGTTCAGTTCACCGATTCAAGGCGTTCAGCCCGCCGTTGGCTTACGCGGTGCTCGTGGTTTTTTCGCGGCAGCGGCTTTTTTCTCACCCGGTGGCGTTACTACGGGTGCAGCCGCGGGCGCTTTGGCCTTGGCTGTGGATTTGGCCTTGGTGCTACTGGCTTTGGATTGTTTGTTAGGGACCAGGGCTTCGGCCTCGGCGAGCTTGCGCGCCATCTCCCAATGGCGGGCTTCCTGGCCTTCGGGCTTACCTTCGGATTCCCAGATTTGATAGGCAAACTCACGAATGCGTTTGTCGTCGGTACTCATCGCTATGCTCCTGAACTGAACTCAAGTTTGGATAAAGAGATTGACCGGGAAGTCCCCCAGCGCGGCGCTTATCATTAGCTCCTTGTGGTGTGTGACTGCGCAGGCTGAAAAAAGTCCCTTCAAATTTTGCCCGGAGGCGGTAAATGGTAGTTTTACCCGGGTATCGCCCCAATCCGATGCGCACACCAGCGGTTGCGCATCAAGTTTCAGCAGGCCGGACAGCAGTCGTGGAACAATCACCACGGCCCACCGACCTTCGATTTCGCGGCTGAACGCCAGCACCCGTTCAGCCTGGTTGCCGAGCACTTCCAGGGCCTCGTAGCGGCCCCGCCGAAACAGCTCCGGATGTTCGGCGCGGCGGGCCAGCGCCTTGGCAATCAGCGCTTGTTTGACACGCCCGTCACGCCAGTTCTCCAGCAACTGCGAAATCTCGACACCACTGTGCAATGCCTGTTGCCGACTGTTGAAATCCACCGGGCGACGGTTGTCCGGATCCACCAGGCTGAAGTCCCAGAATTCGTTGCCTTGATAGAGATCAGGGACACCTGGCACCGTGAGCCGCAGCAAGGTTTGAGCCAAACCGTTCAAGGCGCCGGCCGGAGCAATCAATTGCGCGGCGTTGCCAATGGCAGAGCGTAGCTCAAGCCCTTCGGGTGACAACAACACGCGCTCGAGGAAGGTCTGTGTCGCCTGTTCATAAGCATCGTTCGGCGCGCTCCAGCTGCTCTGCAGCTTGGCTTCGCGCAGGGCTTTTTGCTGCCATTGCCAGAGACGTTGAGCATAGCCCTGGAGGGCTTGAGTATCGTCACTGCGCAGTTCCAGCGGCCAACTGCCGAGCAGGGTTTGATAGAGGATCAGTTCATCGCCCGCCGACGGCGCGCCGGGATTGCTGCGCAGGGGCGCGGCCAGTGCTCGCCACTGCTCGACCTGATCGGCATACCAGGCGCTGCGTTCGCTGAGCACGGCCAGCCTGGCGCGGCTATCTTCGCCGCGCTTGTGGTCATGGGTGGCCGTGGCCAGCAGGTTATCGGCAAAGGTTGCCAGGCGGTGGCTGCAAGCCTGGTGAAAGTCCGCAACCGGAGCGCTGAACCGTTCGGTGCTGAAGCCGACATCGTTGCGCGAAAGCAGTACCGCCGAACGATAGAAGGCAGTGTCTTCCACCGCCTTGGCGGCTGCAGGCGACGTCAACTGCTGAAAGCGCACCGAGGCATGCTTGAGGATCTTGCGTTGCCTGCCCACGGGACGTTCGCGCCAGGGCTGGCCACCGAGCCAGCGTTCGAGATAGTCGAGCACCGGCCAATCGGCTTCGCCCAGGGTACTTCGGGCACCGGCCATGGCCTGTTGAAAGAACACGTTGTCTTCTGCTGCCCGTCCACGCGCACTGACGTAGGTCCGGTACACCGAGAAGTGCACGATCAACTCCTGCAGCGCCCGGCGGATTGCCCCCAGGGTCAGGTCGCGACTCATCAAGTCATCGCGGGCAATCTGCAGCAACGCCTGGGCGACGCTTTCGAAATCTCCGGCCAGAGAACCGTTGAGTATCTGCTGACGGGCCAGCAGCGCTTCCTGGAGGAATTCGGCGGGGCGTTCGCTGTGGCGGCTCCACAGCTCGGCGAGGGTTTCGGCGCCTTGCGGGTCGTGTTGCAACAGCGACACCTGGTCCATGAACTCGTAGCCGGTGGTGCCGTCCACCCGCCAGTCGGTGTGCAGGGTTTCACCCTGGCCGAGAATCTTCTCGACGTAGATCGGGAAATGCCGCGAAGGCGACAAGGCATCGACCCGTCGACGCAATTTGCGGCAATAACCCCGCGGATCGGCGAGCCCGTCGATATGGTCGATGCGCAAACCGTCCACCAGACCTTCGCTGATCAGCTGGAAAATCTTCGCGTGGGTGGCTTCGAACACCACCGGGCGCTCGACCCGCAGACCGCCGAGTTCGTTGATGTCGAAGAAGCGCCGCCAATTGATATCGTCGGCCGCGGTGCGCCAACTGGCCAGCCGATAACTTTGCCGCTCCAGCAGGTTGTGCAGGCGTTCGAGACCTTCGGATTGGCGAGAGTCGTAGCGGCTCAGGCTGTGTTCGATGGCCTGTTGGATCACGGGCTGGCGGGCCAGTTCGAGCAGGTCCCGGTGCAGCGCAGCCGCCAGGGAGTGAGCGTCGGACAGGTAGTGAAGGGCGCTGAAACGGTCAGCCAGAGACTTGAGCTGTTGCGCGGCTTCGGGATCAAGTTGATCGCCAGGGTTGAGCAATTCACCGTAGTCGGTGGGGCAGATCGGGAAGCGGTGGTCGTAGTGCTCGACATAAAAGGTCCCGCGTCCCGGATCGAAGCGCAGGGGGATAGTCCCGTCCTGTAGCGCGATGCCGTAGTCACTGCCCAGAAAGGGCAGGAGTAACTGGCCTTCAAGCAACGGGTCGGGGGAGTGCCACTGAATATCGAAGAACTCGCCGTAGGGACTGCGCCGTCCCCACTCCAGCAAGTCCAGCCACCAGGGGTTGTCGGCGCCGCCCACCGCCATGTGGTTGGAGACGACGTCGAGGATCAGGCCCATGTGCTGTTGACGCAGGGCGTCGACCAGACGCCGCAAGGCCGCTTCGCCACCGAGCTCGGGATTGACCGTGGTCGGGTCGACCACGTCGTAGCCGTGCATTGAGCCGGCGCGTGCACTGAGCAGCGGTGAGGCGTAGACATGGCTGATGCCCAGGCGAGCGAAGTACGGCAGCAACGGCACCGCATCATCCAGGGTGAACCCCCGATGAAATTGCAGGCGCACGGTTGCTCGCAGCGCAGGGACCTGGTCGCTCATCGGTCACGCTCGAAAGCTTGCTGGCGAGCGCAGGCGAGCATTTCCAGGCGCCGTGCGGCATCCGGGTCATCCAGCAATGTTTTGCTATCGCCGGCAAAGCGTCGACACCAATTGGGATGGCTGTCGGTGGTGCCGGGCAGGTTGGCCTGTTCGTCGATGCCCAGGGCATCTTCCAGTGGCAGTAACACCAGTGGCGCACGAGTGTGGCCAAGGAAGCGAGTGCTGGCGTCGAGGATCTGGTCGGTTTCGTGGGACTCTTCGCGAAAGTTCTGTGGATCCTTGCTCAAGACCCGGCGCAAACCCTCACGCTCGCGTTGTCGATGTGCTCGCCAATGGGCTTCGGCGGGGGCATCGGTGTGCCCCAGGCGTACGTGCCATTCGATATCGCGGCCGTGCCACCAGCCGTTGAGCGTTGGCAGGTCATGGGTGCTGGTGGTGGCCAGGGCGTTGTCCGGCCACTCGAGAGTCGATTTGAAGCGTACGTTGTGGTCCTGCTCAAAAAGCAGCACGCGCATGCCGAGCATAGAACGGGCGATGAGCTTTTCCTGCAGACCATCCGGCACGGTACCAAGGTCTTCGCCAAGCACGATCGCCTGATGCCGGAATGACTCCAGTGTCAGCAGGCGCAGCAGGTCGTCGACCGGGTAATACAGGTAGGCGCCGTCACGCGGTGGCGCGCCCCGGGGGATCACCCACAGACGTTGCAGGCCCATCACATGGTCGATTCGCAGCCCGCCGGCATGAGCAAAGTTGGCCCGAAGCATTTCGATGAACGCGCGAAAGCCGTTGCGCACCAGCCCTTCGGGACTGAATGCCGAAATGCCCCAGCCCTGACCGGTACGGTTGAGCGTGTCCGGGGGCGCGCCGACTGTCAGCTCCGCGAGCAGTTCGTCCTGGCGACTCCAGGCCTGGCTGCCGCCGCCATCGGCACCCACCGCCAGATCGGCGATCAGGCCGATACCCATGCCGCTGCTGCGCGCCGCGGTTTGCGCGCGCTCCAGACAACGGGCGATCAGCCATTGGCAAAAGGCAAAGAAACCGATGTCCCCGGCGTTTTGTTCGGCGAACTCGGCCAGTGCCGCACTGCGTGGGTCCCGCCACTGTTCTGGCCACTCGCGCCAGTCCAGGCTTTCGCCGCGGGCTGCGCGCTCGGCTTGCAGCGCCTCGAACCGGCAGTGGTTTTCCAGCGCTTCGCCAGCGCTGTGACGAAAGCTGCTGAAGTCTTCATGCAATGGATGCTCGCCCTGGCAGAAGCCGTCATACAGCGCCCGCAGCAGCCGTTGTTTGGCGTCGGCCGCGGTCGGCCAGTCGATCAGAGGCTGCTGCTCCAGTTGGTGCAACTCTTCGGCCAGGCCCGTGGCGTCAATCGCGGTGCGTAGCGCCCGTTCACCGAGAATCGCTCCGGGTGCGGCATACAGGCTGTTGAGAAACAGCCGGCTGGAGGGGGAGTAGGGGCTGTAACGCTGATGATCACTGCTGAACATGGCGTGCAAGGGGCTGATGGCCAAGGCATCGGCGCCGCGTTCGCCGGCGACCCGGGCAAGATTTTCCAGGGCCAGGGTGTCGCCGAAGCCGCCATCACCAGGACGTCTGAGCGAATACAACTGCACACTCAGCCCCCAGACGCGTGGCGTCGGGCTGTCGACGGCATCGCCGACGCTGTAGCAATGGCTGGGCGCCACAGCCAGGGTGAAGTGTTGCCCGGCGATGCTGACGCTTTGATAACCAACCGGAACCAGCCCTGGCAGCACGGCCTCGGTATCCAGTTTCAGGTTCAGAACGGCGCCGTCTTCCAGGTGAATTTCACAGGGTGTTTCAGGGGCAAAGTAGTGCGCCAGATCGAGGCCCTTGCCAAAGTCCGCGGTCAACAGCGGTGGCAGTCGTTTGGTCTGTTGGACTTGTTGCAGCTGAAGCAGGCTGGCATCGATTTCCTGCGACGTCGAAGCAGGATGGCCGAGCCCGATGAGGACTGCACGCAGTACGGAGGGAGAGACTTTTTGCGGTCGGCCATTGGCATCGATCCAGTCGACTGCCAGGCCCGCTTGGCTGGCGAGTATTTCCAGTTGCGTATCGCTCATGGGCGCTCTCCAGTCGGGGGCGGCGCCGTCAGAGTGACGAGCGCGCTGTACGGGGCGAGGGTGCCCTGCTGCAGTAGGCGAAATGCCTGTTGCGGGTATTCGAAAAGGACCTGTGCCAGGTCTTGTAATGAGTGGACCAGCGGTTGGGCGCTGAGGTTCACGTCGATGCGCAGCAGGCTGCCGTCGCCCAGCCGCCAGCGCGCGCTGAGCGCTCCCTCGGCCAGGACCTCGGCACCGAGTGCCTGGGCACCGGGCAGGCGTGGGATGATTTGCCGATGACGGATTTCCAGCAGTTGCCGGTACAGCGCCTGAGTCGCACGTTGCGTATCGGCAGTCGCTTGAGCGAGATCCGGACGGGAAGCGTGAAAAGTCTCGGGAGCATTCGGATCGGGGATCTGCTCGCGTTTATGTGGATCGGTGAAGGCGCTGAAGGCGGCGAATTCATTGCGCCGGCCCTGGCGAACCGCCTCGGCCAGTTCACCGTGGTGGCTGGTGAAAAACAGGAACGGCTCGCTGACCGCGTTTTCATCGCCCATGAACATCAGGGGGATCATCGGCGCCAGTAGCAACAACACGGTGGCGGCATGCAGCGCTTGCGGGGGCGCCAGGTGGTTCAGTCGTTCACCCATTGCGCGGTTGCCGATCTGGTCGTGGTTTTGCAGGAACAGCACAAAGGCGCTGGGTGGCAAGTGCCCGCTGGGTTCGCCGCGCGCGGTGCCGTGGCGGGTGGTATGGCCCTGGTAGACAAAGCCCTGGCTCAGACAGCGAGCAAGCTTCTCGGTGGGTTGCTCGGCGAAGTCGGCGTAGTAGGCGTCGGTTTCGCCGGTCAACAGCACATGTAAAGCGTTATGCCCGTCATCGTTCCATTGGGCGTCGAAGCCTTGCTCCAGCAGGCTGGCCTGATTGAACTCGTTTTCCAGAGTCAGCCAGACATGTCGCGGCGGGTCGATCTGTTGCCGCACACGCTGTGCCAGTTCCAGCAGGAAATCCGGATCATCGATGGCATGCACCGCGTCCAGGCGCAGGCCGTCGAAGCGGTATTCAAGAATCCACATCAACGCGTTGTCGATGAAAAAGTCACGCACTTCGCGGCGGCGAAAGTCTATCGCCGCTCCCCACGGGGTGTGCTTGTCCTCGCGGAAAAAGCTTTTGGCGTAGCGATGCAGGTAGTTGCCGTCCGGGCCGAAGTGGTTGTAGACCACGTCGAGAATAACTGCCAGGCCCAGGCCGTGGGCGCAGTCGATCAGCTGCTTGAGCTGTTCGGGCGTACCGTAGGAGGCTTGTGGTGCGTAGGGGAAAACCCCGTCATATCCCCAGTTGCGGTCACCGGGGAATTGCGCGAGCGGCATCAACTCGATCGCGGTGATGCCCAGCGCGGCGAGACGCGGCAAGTGTTTCTCGACCTCGCTGTAACCCCCCAGCACGCCGACATGCAGCTCATAGATCACCGCCTCATGCCACGGACGGCCTTGCCATGTGCTGTGCTGCCAGCGGTAGGCGAGAGGATCGACCACCACGCTGGGTGAATTCACGTCGCCGGCCTGAGCGCGGGTGGCCGGATCAGGCACTTGCAGTTCGCCATCGATATTGAAACGGTAACGGGTACCGGCGGGGCAACGGGTTTGTATCACGAACCAGCCGTCGGCTTGGGGTAACAGCGGCAGCGACTCGCCGCCTTCCAGTTCGACACTGACATAAAAAGCATCTGGCGCCCACAAGGCAAAGCGGGTGTGCTCTGCATCCAGCATGATTGCGCCGTGGGGCCAGGTTTCCAGAGTCCGTAACGGCATCTAGGAAGACCTCACTGTTTGCCCGCTTTACCCAGCGCTTTAGCCACCAATTGTTCGTAGAGTTCGGCGTAGGGTTCGACCGCCTTGCACCAGTTGAACGGCGCTGCCATGGCCCGGCAGCGCATGGCGTTGAGCAGTTCGGGGTAGGCGAATATCTTGAACGCGCGCTGCAGCGCCTCTTGATAGCTGGGCACCGTGGATTCGTCGAACAGAAAACCGGTCACGCCGTTTTCAATGGTGTCGGCCAGGCCGCCGGTGTTACGTGCCACCGGCAATGAACCGAAGCGCTGGGCATACATCTGGCTCAGGCCGCACGGTTCGTACCGCGAAGGCATCAGCAGGAAATCGCTGCCGGCGAACATGCGTCGGGCGTCGGTTTCGTTGAAGCCGATACGCACACCGATCTGCCCGGGAAAACGCAGGGCGAGGGCACGCATGGCTTGTTCTTCTTCCGGCTCGCCACGGCCAATGATCGCGATCTGGCCCCCCGAAGCGACGATGAACTCGGCCACGCCTTCGGTCAGGTCCAGGCCTTTCTGGTACACCAGGCGCGAGACCACGGCAAACAAGGGGCCTTCGCTGTCGTCCAGTCCGAACAGTTCGCGAACATGGGCAGCATTGACCGCCTTGCCCTCCCAGTCACCGATGCTGAACGGGCAGACCAGATGCGGATCGGTGGCCGATTCCCAGCTTTCGTCGATGCCGTTGGGGATACCGCTGAGCAGGCCTTGCTGGGTCTTGCTGGCCAGGAAGCCATCGAGACCGCAGCCGAAAGCCGGCGTGGTGATTTCCTGCGCGTAGGTCGCGCTGACGGTGGTGATGTGGCTCGAGTAGGCCATGCCGGCCTTGAGGAAAGACATTTTGCCGTAGAACTCCATGCCGTCCTGTTGCAGGGCATGGGCCGGAATGCCCAGCTCGGGGCAAGAGGCGAGGCTGACCACGCCCTGGTAGGCCAGGTTATGAATGGTAAACAGCGTCGGTGTGCGCTGACCGCGCCAGTGCATATAAGCCGGTGCCAGGCCGGCCGGCCAGTCGTGGGCATGCACCAGGTCGGGGCACCAATGAATTTGCGCCAGGTTGGCGGCGATGTCGGCGGCGGCCAGGCCCAGGCGGGCGAAGCGGATGTGGTTGTCCGGCCAGTCGCGACCGTTGTTGGCGCCGTAGGGAGTACCTTCGCGCTCGAACAGTTCAGGGCAGATCAACACATAGATGACCAGGCCGTCCGGCATGTCCATACGCCCGATCTTGCAGGGTGGCAGCGCCGCGTGACCGCCCAGCTCGCCGATGATATGGATCGGGTTTTCGCTATTGAGTACCTGCGGGTAGCCGGGAATCAGCACTCGCACATCATGCAGTTGAGCCATGGCCCTGGGCAGCGCCGCAGAGACGTCGCCCAAGCCGCCGGTTTTCACCAGGTCGGCAATTTCCGAAGTGACGAACAGCACTTTTTTTCTATTGGGATTGTGCTTGAGCGCTGGCTGCAGCGTCCTGCCACCCGTGGCGAGAACCGGAATTTGCGCCGGATCATCGACCTGCTGATGAGAAAGTTCTCCCTGGGTATCTACAGCGGCACTGATCATCTGTCTTTCCCCTTTTTTATTAAGCTGTTCCTGGCGAATCACCAGAGATAGGGTTGGCCAACTCCCGTGGCCACGCGCATAAGCGCTACGCAACCGGGCGAATGGCACCGAGTACGCTGAAGCTATAAAGAGTGGATTGGCCGTTGCAAGGATTGCACCAAGCATTACGGCCTACCTTTAACCTGACCTTTCGTCCGGGCAGAAAGTTTCGACTTTTTTTATGCAACTGGCCGATCGGTTTTCGCCCGAGAAACTGAGTCTAGGCCAGAAGTTAGAGCGGGGAAGGTCGGTTTGGCAAAATTGTCCGACAAAATGCCCAGTGAGCTGATTGGCTACCATAAAAGTTTTACAGGTGCACTGAGTAGGGACATTTTTTTTTGTTCGCTGCGCGAAAAAGGTGAGGGGATTGCCAGATGGAGGGGCGGCGAGAAAATGTGTTGCACTGTTGTGGTGCGCTGGACCTGTGGCGAGAGGGCGGTGGCGAGGGGCTTGAGTTCTTCAGGCTTAACGCATTTCTCGTAGCAGCTGCCGAAGGCTGGGGTCGAGCCCGTAGAGGTCGCGAAATGGCAAATTTTGTCCTTTCAGGAGAACCGCATATCGCTTGCTTGCGACCGCTGCGCGCTCGAACGCAGGCTTCGCCAGCTGCTACGGTTCGCGTAACGGCTGGCATCAGGGCTTGCCCCGTTGGTTCGCGAAGCGGCCCTGAAACGGTCAGTCGCGGTTATTCAGGTAGACCGCATCAGCCGGTTTTACGACGGCTGCGCCCGAGCGCGGACCGGCCGGCGGGGGCAGCCTCCTCGCCACAATTAACGGATGGTTTGGGTGTTGAGCCAGCCGAGCAGTGCCTTGTGAAATTGCGCCGGTTCTTCCATCTGCGGTGCATGGCCCAAGCCTGGGAATTCCACCAGCGTCGAGTGCGGGATGAGTTTGGCGGCTTCTTTGCCAAGCACATGATAGTTGCCAATCTTCGCCTTGACCGCTGCCGGGGCGAGGTCCTTGTTGATCGCGGTGGTGTCGTCGGTGCCGATCAGCAGCAGGGTCGGCATTTGCAGGTTCTTGAACTCGTAAAACACTGGCTGAGTGAAAATCATGTCGTAGATCAGCGCGGAGTTCCAGGCCACCTGGGTATGCCCGGGACCCTTGTTCAGACCGGCGAGCATATCGACCCAACGATCGAACTCGGGCTTCCAGCGCCCGGCGTAATAGGTGCTTCGCTCGTAGTTACGGATGTCATCGGCGTTCACCTTCAATTCCCGCGCATACCATTGATCGACGCTGCGATGGGGCACGCCGAGCGCTTTCCAGTCTTCCAGGCCGATGGGATTGACCAGCGCCAGGCGATCGACCTGTTCGGGATAGAGCAAGGCATAGCGGGTGGCGAGCATGCCACCGGTGGAGTGGCCGAGCACGCTGGTTTGCTGGATGCCGAGTTTGGCCAGAAGCGCATGGGTGTTGCTCGCCAGTTGCTGGAAGCTGTACTGGTAATTGTCCGGCTTGCTGGAGGTGCAGAAGCCGATCTGGTCCGGGGCGATGACCCGGTAGCCGGCCTCGCTCAAGGCCTTGATCGAGGTGTCCCAGGTGGCGCCACAGAAATTCTTGCCGTGCATCAGCACCACGCTGCGACCGTTGGCCTTGCCGCTGGCCGGTACGTCCATGTAGCCCATTTGCAGGGACTTGCCCTGGGACTCGAAGGCGAAGTGCTGGACCGGGTAGGGGTAGTCGAAGCCTTGAAGCTCTGGCCCGTAGGCCGGGCCCTCAGCGGCGAAGGCGGGCAGAGCGGTAGTCAGCAACAGGCCGGACAGCCAGAGGGCAGGTGAGCGGGTCATGGGCGAACTCCGTTGGGAAACCGTCGAGGCTGCAAAGGCGCGATTAAGCCGGGATTAACCACTGACAGTCCTTTGGCTCAAAATGTTCACTGCATCCAGCCCAGGGTCACCCACGCCAACACCAGATAGCGGGCGGACTTGGCCAGGGTCACGATCAACATAAAGCGCCAGAACGGCTCGCCCAGCACCCCTGCGACCAGGGTCAGAGGATCGCCGATGATCGGCACCCAGCTGAGCAGCAATGACCAGTGACCATATCGCTGATAATGCCGTTGAGCCTTTTCCAGTGATTGCGCACTGACCGGAAACCAGCGCTTGTCGCGAAATCGCTCGATGCCGCGCCCCAGCCACCAATTCACCAGTGAGCCGATTACATTGCCGGTGATGGCAATGCACAGCAGCAACCAGGCCAGGTGCTTGCCGCCGAGCAGCAGACCCACCAGCACCGCCTCGGATTGCAACGGCAGCAATGTGGCGGCGCCGAACGCCGCGAGGAACAGCCCGAGGTAACCTGCAAGCATTAATGGGCCGGGTAGTCGGCTACCACTTCGTCGGTGCCGTTTTTGCTCAAGCCGATGACCTGATACGCATCAGCCATGCCATCCATTTCCATTCCCGGCGAGCCCATGGGCATGCCTGGGGCAGCTACACCGAGCAGGTCGGAGCGTTTACTCAAGGCCAGCACTTGTTCGGCGGGTACATGCCCTTCGACGAACTTGCCATTGATCACGCCGGTATGGCACGAGGCCAGGCGCGGCGGGACGCCGAGGCGTTGCTTGACTTCACTCATGTTGGTTTCGACATGGTCGTTGACCTTGAAGCCGTTGTCTTGCAGATGAGTGATCCACTTTTTGCAGCAGCCGCAATTGGCATCACGGTGCACATCGATCGGAATCAGCTCGGCGGCCTGGGCCAGTGAGCTGATGAACAGGACGCAAAGGGCTGCCAGGCGCAGTGTGGTTTTCATCGGTAGTCTCTTGTCGATCAGTGTATTCAAGGGGCTTGGAACCTTACGTGCCTTCCAGCCGAGGGCATTCTGACCATTTTCACCGACAAAGAAGGCTGCTTGTGTTTCAAAGTTATACGGAGATGCCCGCGGGTCCGGACTCTAATCAGCTCAAGCTGTCAGCCAACTGAGGCGGGCATTACAAATCTGTCAGGTAGCGCGGCCTTCCAGCCTTTTCTTGAGGTTGCCCATGGCGGTGTCCGACAATTCGACCATCCGTTGGCGCAGGCCGCCCAGGTTCATTTGAGTCGAGTACTGCAGCGTGCGCTTGAACAGCGTGCCGCTGCCACATCGATGAAGTTGGTAGTGGAGACTGCCGTCTACCGGCGCGGAGCTGAACAGGGTCTTGAATTCGTCTGGCCGGTGGGCGATCAGCACGCGATAGTTCATCGGGATTTGCACGCCCAACAGGTCGATCACTTCGGTAAACCGGTGACCTGCCGGCAAAGAACCGCTGATGCCAGTCTCGGCGCTCAGCGAGGTGGGGTGCCACTCGTGCCAGCGATCCGGCTGGGTCACATAGCCATAGACGGTATCGATCGCCGCGTCGATATAGAGTTGGTTGCAGATCTGCTCCACTGCTATCTGATGCTGACCCATGACACACCTCCTTGTGGGTGGTGCGTCAAGCTTAGCTGCTCAGGCATGGGACGCGGGTTTCATTGCGCGGTAACATGTGACGCCGTTTGCAACCACCCGGCCCCGCACAGAAGCAGGGGCCAGGCACGTATCCGGACACACCTTTTCAGGCTCAGGAACCCGCAATGACCCAGTCGCAACGTTTGAAATACTCGATTCTGATTTCCCTGGTGGTGCTGGGGATCATGTTTGGCCTCTCTTACCTGCAGAACGTCGGGATGATCACCGAGAAAATGTTCCAGTACATCGCCATCGCGGTGGCGGTGATAGTGGTCGTAATCAATGGCGTCATGCGCCGCAAGGTCAAGCCCTGATCGAGCGCACCAGGGCTTCAGGTTTTGCGGTGAAGTAAAGCGGCAGCCTGTTGATGCAGGCTGTAGCTCTTGTCTGGATTGAGCGTGATCACGCCCTCGCTGTTCAGACGCTTGAGCACTTCGCGCACGCTGAGAAAGGACAACGGAATGTCCAGTTCCAGCAAATGACTGTGCACACCGCGCACGCCAAGCGAACGGTCGCTTTGGGCGGCTCTCAACAACGCATCGATGACCTTCAGGCGAATCAGGCTGGTGCGCAGGCCGAAGCTTTTGAGCACAAGCCGGATCCGGTCATTGGCGTGGCGCTCGAGACTTTTCTCGAAGGCGCCGGTGCCGTTGCCCAGCGAAGGGCTGTGCAGGGTCTGGTTACCATCCATTGGCAGTTGCTGGTTGTACATGCAAAAACTCCTTTTTCCGAGCCTGATCAGGAAAATGATGGGTGCTCTCAGTTAATAAGACGTATGAGCACGCCGAATAATGAAGCCTCAGATGTAGAAAATTTGTCGATTTCCCGTTGATGACCCATCAGATGCCCGGATAGACAGGGGTCAGGCGCTAAATTTTTTTCGTTTGCTTCGTCTTCAGGAGGAGACACGTTCCGGCTCAAGCCTGGACGTGCGGTCTTTTCCAGGTTGGCTGCGCTGTTTGTGCATCGCCATCACACTGCATGCCGGCCCTGGTTTTTCGTTCCTATCGATCAGGAGTCAGCGTGACTATTTCCAGGCCGTTACCCAGGTTTTGCCTTGCGGGTGTGTTGCTGGGGGTGAGTATTGCCGCCCAGGCAGGGGTTGCGACGGGTGAGGCCAGTGCCGATATTCGTCGCACCACTTTTGGCATCCCGCACATCCGCGCCCAGGACGAACGGGGGCTGGGGTATGGCATCGGCTATGCCTACGCTCAGGACAACTTGTGTCTGCTGGCCAATGAAGTGGTCACGGTCAACGGCGAGCGCTCGAAGTATTTCGGCCCTGAACAGTCCACCCTCGAAGAGCGCGAAAACCTCGCCAGCGACCTGTTTTTCAATTGGTTGAACACGCCACAGGCGGTGTCCGGTTTCTGGCAGGCGCAAACCCCAGAAGTGCGGCAGCTGATCGAAGGTTATGTCGCCGGTTACAACCGTTTACTGGCACAGCGACAAGCCCGGGGCTTGCCCGAGCAGTGCCAGGCGGCCTGGGTGCGACCTATTACCCCCTTGGACCTGGTCAAGCTGACCCGGCGCTTGCTGGTCGAAGGAGGTGTCGGTCAATTCGCCGAAGCCCTGGTCGGTGCCGAGCCGCCCAAGGCCGTCACTCGAGCCTCAGACCCGTCACCGGCGTTCCAGTTGGCCGCCACACGGGCCCGGCGCTTCGCCCTGGATCGTGGCAGCAATGCCGTTGCCGTTGGCCGTGAGCGCTCATTCAACGGACGCGGGATGCTGTTGGCCAACCCGCATTTTCCGTGGATCGGCGGCATGCGTTTTTATCAGATGCACCTGACCATTCCCGGCAAACTGGATGTGATGGGGGCTGCATTGCCGGGCTTGCCGATGATCAACATCGGTTTCAGTCAGCACTTGGCGTGGACCCACACGGTGGATACGTCCAGGCACTTCACCCTGTATCGCCTGCAACTGGATCCCAGGGATGCGACCCGTTACCTGCTCGACGGCAAGTCCTTGCCGATGACCAGGCAAACGCTGACGGTCGGTGTGAAAGCCGCGGATGGCAGCACCCGGCCGGTCTCTCGGGTGGTGTACAGCTCGGTGTTCGGCCCGGTGGTGCAATGGCCGGGCAAACTGGACTGGAACAATGAGTACGCTTATAGCCTGCGCGATGCCAACCTGGAAAACGACCGGGTGCTGCAGCAGTGGTATGCGATGAATAGTGCGGTCAGCCTCAAGGACTTGCAGGCGTCGGTGCACAAGATTCAAGGCATTCCCTGGGTCAATACCCTGGCCGTGGATGACCAGGGGCAGACGCTCTACATGAACCTGTCGGTGGTGCCGAACGTCAACGCAGCCAAGCTGGCCAAGTGCAGCGACCCTCGGGCCGGATTGCCGATGATCGTGCTCGACGGCTCCCGCAGCGGCTGTGCCTGGGACATCGACGAGAGTGCCGCACAGAAAGGTATTTACCCGGCCAGCCAGTTGCCGCAACTGCTGCGCACCGACTACGTGCAGAACTCCAATGATTCGGCCTGGATGGCCAACCCGGCCGCGCCGCTCAAGGGCTTTTCGCCGCTGATCAGTCAGGACAGCCTGCCACTCGGCCAGCGCGCCCGTTTTGCCCTGGACCGCTTGAGTACGCTGAGCAAGGCCGGGACGCTGGCCGTGGCGGACATGCAGCGGATGGTGATGGACGATCAGGTTTACCTGGCGAGCCAGGTCATGCCGGACCTGTTGCAGTTCTGCGCCGCCAGCCTGGGGCCTGACGCGGCAACCCTGACCCCGCTGTGTACCGGTCTCAAGACCTGGGACCGCAGCGCCAACCTGCAAAGCGGCCTGGGCTTTGTGCACTTTCAGAACGTCATGGAGCATTTGCAGCAAACCCCTGACTTCTGGCGTGTCGCTTTTGACCCGGCAGATCCAGTGCACACACCGCGTGGCCTCGATCTCGATCGGCCAGAGGTCGCCAGTGCATTGCGTGAGGCGATGCTGGCATCGGTCGCACGGGTGGCCGAGTCCGGGCTGACGGTGGATAGCCGCTGGGGGGATATTCAGGTGGTCAGCAGTGGTGGCCGGCAGACGCCGATCCATGGCGGTCCGGCGAGCCTGGGGGTGTATAACGCGATACAGAGCGTACCGGCTGAAGGTGGCCAGCGCGAAGTGGTCAGTGGCACCAGCTATCTGCAGGTAGTGACGTTCGACGGGCAAGGGCCGCAAGCGCAGGGCTTGCTGGCGTTTTCGCTGTCGAGCGATCCGGCCTCCAGGCATTCACGAGACCAGACCCAAGCATTCTCGAAGAAACAGTGGAGTGTGCTGCCATTCACTGAACAGCAGATCAAGGACGATCCGCAGTATCAGTTGCACGTCATCAGTGAAAAGGACACTCGATCAGGGACGGCGGCTGCGCAGTAGGTTTGAACCGGCACCCGGCCATTCAGCCTTTCGGTAACCGGCGCGGGATCGAGTTGAGCACTGGGTTGCCATTCTTGTTCTGGGTCAGGTAGACCGGCAACACTCTGGGCAGCGAGGTCACGAGGCCGTTGACCTCGCTGGTGTTGTAGATGCCGCCGATGCGAATCGCCCCGGTGGCGTTGTCCGCCAGCATGAGCGGCTTGCTCAGGTAGCGGTTGATCAGCGGCAGGGCATCGACCAGTGCCAGGTTGTCGAGAATCAGCTTGCCGCCGCGCCAGGCCAGAGCCGTATCACCGGCATCGGTCTGGCTGAGTTGCGGCGAATGATCGCCAGCCTTGTAGCGAGCCTGCATGCCCGGGTCCAGGCGCAGACCGTCACCGGGTTGAGCGGATTGACTGCTGACCAGCACTGAGCCTTTGACGAGCATCACTCGAACCTGATCTTCGTACAGCCACACATTGAACCGGGTGCCGGTGACACGAATGCGGCCATCGGCAGCCTTGACCACGAAGGGGTGTGCGCTGTCATGGCTGACATTGAAGAAGGCCTCACCTTTGTTCAGGGTGACCTGGCGCTGATCCTTGTAGTTGCTGTAGGTCAGTTCACTGCCCAGGTTCAATTCGACCTGGCTGCCATCGGCCAAGGTGATCTTCTCCACACCGTTTTTGGCCTGGAAGTGTTCGTAGGAGTTCGGCAACCAGCCCAGACTCCAGCCCGTAAACGCCGCCAATGGCAGAGCCAGCAGGCTGACCGCTGCCGCCAGGCCGTAGGTTCGCCATCGATTGAGGGGCACGGGTAGAGATGCCGTCTGCGGGGCTGCTGCACGAGGCAGATGATCCGAGACCTGCCAGATTTCGAGCATCGCCTCGTACTCGAAGGCATGTAGCGGATGAGCATCTCGCCATTGCTCGAAAGCCTGGCGTTCATCTGCCGTGCAGTCAAACGCGTGCAGCCGCATGCACCAGTGCGCAGCGGCATCGGTGACAGCGTCGTATTCGGCTTGCGAGAGGTTCTGTTCGCTCATTGACTCGTCCTGATTTTGTGCATTCTAACCTTCGCGGGCAGACGACGAGAACAACCACATGGCGAATGGATATCAAAGTGGAGCTTATTTTTTCCACTCATACCCTGAAAACAGGGCCGTCATCAGCAATATCCGTACAGGGAGTACGAAAATGATCAAGCAAACCTTAGCCGCATGCACCAGTGCGCAGGCTTGATCCCTGCGCACCTCCTTGATGATTTAAGGTATTGGCGATACCGGTCTGCTGGACGGGACAGGATCCAGCTGGCGACCCAACTGGGTGATGAGGTAGGCAACAGAGTCGGCATTGCCTAACAGGGTGTCGATTCGTTTGAGCGGGTCTGCGCGAAAAATTCTACGGGCATCGTCCAGGTCAGTGCCTCCGGTCAGGTTCAAGATATGGTTTTCGATGTGATCCGTATCAACGGTGGTCCCAGGATCCACCCAGGTATCCGTTGCGTCATCCCGGATCTGGAATAGTTCATTAACCGGAGTCAGGATAGAAAGCGTTTTGGTCCGAATGTCCTGCAGCGTTTCCTTCAGGTGCTTTCCCGTTTCGACAGCCAGTAAATCCTGGAACGGCCGTTCGGAGTCCAGATAAGCAATATCCTCGGTACCACACACAATATGAGTGAGTTCGTGAATGAGGGTTGTCGCTCTGGCGTGTGCTTCAATATCGAATGGAGTGATCAAATGTGGCTGATAAATGTGGAAGTCTGTTAAAAAAAAACTTCCTGCCAGATAAATCTTGTGTTCGACATCACTTGGAATGGTAAAGGCTACATGTGATTTCGGATTAGTGCGGGAGGTACCCGTGACAAATCGCTTGGAGTCAAGAGACGTAAGAGATGGATCCAGCAGCGCCGCGAGGACGTCGTCGATAACGGTTGTCAGCTTTTGAACATGGCTTTGCTCTATTGTGGATACCCCAAAAAACTCTTTTACGAATCGATGTATTCGCGTGACCGGTGGAGTAGCGGGTGCTAACAGGCGCAGGTTGCGCTTGCAGTTATTGGCATAAAGCAACGCAAGGTCCAGCGCTTCTACAATCATTCGTGCCTGTTCAGGGTAAAGCCGTCGAATGCTCTTCATTCCCGCAGCTTCTATATTCATTCCTTTGCGAGCGGTCGACGCAACAGCGTATTTGTCATTCAGCCTGGTTAGCGCTCCGCCGTAGCGGGGAAGGTGTTTGCGAGTGTCGAATACCCATTGCAGTGCGTCGGTTTTGCGCACAAAAGGGCCTTTCTTTAGATCACTGGTAATTCGCCAGTCATGTCCGCGTTGCTCTACGCGATAGACCTTTCCTCCCAGGGGGATATATTGATGCCTGGTCACTGTATTCTGGTAAACCCCGAGTTTCTCGCTCTTGCTCAGGTCGTTGAGTGCGACGTTCGTGACTTCATAAGGCTGTAGCCGGGTTCGCTGAGTCGCGGTCAAATCCATGTTGGCCCAGGTTGTGACAACCGGGGGCGCTTGCACTGTAGGTTCGGTCGCAACCGCTTCTTTTGCAGCAGGTGGTACCGGCGTCGAGGGGGAAAGCGGTTCCATTGCCTTCCTGAGGGTCACAAGCTGCGCCACCCCATTGATGAACGCTTTGAGCGCGGGCTCCCACTGGTGTTCCTGAAGGTCTTCAGCCGATTCCTTGAAGTACTGGTAGCTCTGCCACACGACCACCGGATAAGCCAGCTTCCCGGCGAGGAACTGAATGGCCTGTTGTATACCGCCTTTGAACAGATCCTTGACCGTCTGCCATTCGGGTTGTCGGGTGGAGTCGGACTGACTGCCGAGCAGCTTCAGCAGCAGTTGTGTATTGTCGTCAAACAGCCGCTTGAGCAGATTCCCGTTTATCGGAGTCGAGGCCAGCTTGATTTCCGGGTTTTGGTTATCGGTGGCTGTCAGCAAATTTCTGTAAGTTGCCTGTTGGTCTTCAGGGAGAAGTCCAAGCACCCAGTTTTGCAGGGCACCGGCTGCGCGGAACTCGCTTAAGAAACTGGCTTCGTCTTCGTATTCTTTTAACACATGGTGTTGATAGTACGGCGAATAGAGGACCTGCGGGCCCTGGCTACCGGGTTCAGGACCGATCAGGTACAGGCCGAGCGCTTTGACTGCCGTGGCGCCTTGAGTGGCGATCAATTCCAGCGGGCGGATGAAGGCTTTGACACCCTGGACGGTTTTACGGGCAATGGCGTCTGGCATGTCCATAATTTGCTGGGTTAACGAGAAAGCCTCGTCGGACAGTCGTTCTTGAAGTTTTAACCCATGGGCCAGTTGCAGGAGTTGCCAGGGAAGTTGTTTGACGAACCGTTGCTGGCGCTCTGCGGCGCCCGTATTGCCGGGGGTAAGCTGGGTTTCAAGGAGTGTCTGGTAATGCGTCTTGATATCCAGCTGCCGCACCAGTTGCCTCACTGAAGCTTCGTTCAGCTGCGGCGGCAGCGTTTGCGCTGTTTCGCAGGTGACTTTGAAATCTGTGCTATCCAGGCCATCGAAGTGGTTCAGTGCGAAATCGGTGAGGACCTGCTGGTGTCCAGCCAATGCGAGGCGAGGGGTGATCGTCACTTTGGATGGATCGATTGTGTGTTGCGGGTAACGAAGCCTGAGCAGTTCGGTCAGTTTTTTCTGAGCATAGTCGCGCAGTGACTGCAGGCCGTGAAGGTAGTCTTTGTCATCTTCAACATTATTTCGGTACTGTTCGAGCAGTTCGGCATGAAGTTGCTGCTCTGTTACCGATGCCATTCCCAACCAGACGGGCAATGATTGTTGTTTGACGGTCGCCTGGGCGACGTGCGTGGCGCACTGCAAATTGATCGGTGCGGGTTTTTCTTTCAGGTTGTCGAGACGACTCAGCAGCTGTCTGGCGGGTAGTTTGAGTGCGAAGGCCTGCGCCCGCTCTGCGAGGTATTGCTCGATATACGACTGTTGCTGGTCTTGCAGGACATTGCGCTCGATGAGCCTGAAGGGGCCGAGCGAGTACTTTTGATGGAATTGTCGCTCTTTGAGGTTTTCCAGAAGCACCAGGCGCAACTCGGAATTCGACAGTCGTTTCTTCAGTTCGGTTCGTACGCTGGCGACTGAACTGAATACCTCCAGGCCCAGCGCCGGTGTCCACAAGATCACTCTCCCGGAGTGCTCGGGGTCGATACCACCGCGTTCGGTCAGTAATAGACAATTGGCCAGGGGTAGTAGCGTGGGTTGCCCTTTGCATTCCAGTGTCAAGGCGTACGCATCCGGCCGGAACCCGTTCAATCCTTGTCGCGTAAGCCGGTCCGGACTGTCGGGGTTGAGCACGTTATTGATAATTGCCTGATCATCGGCGTGTAAAGTTTTGTTCAGAACCCTGAGTTCAGCTTCCCCACGTATGCCCACGGACATGACATGGGCCATTTTGGGCTTCATCTCTTCAAGGGAAACTCTTGGGATGTCGCTCAACTCATTACCCTTGAAATAGACAAGGGTGGCCTGGACGATGGCGTTGACAGTCGCAACGCTCAGATTTGCCCGCTTCGATGAATTGCCAGCCACACGCTCACCGTAGATGCCATATTCGGATGATTCGGGAATGGGCTCGGCTTGTCGGGTCAAACGATCGATGAAGTAATCGACCAGGCTGCGCGATTCGGTCGGCTGACGCGCTTCGCTTGCCCTGGCGTTGTCCGGGTAGCGATTGATGTAGACATCTGCCGCAAGAAGGTCATTGAATGCTCTGACCTTCAATTCGTTCTCAAGTGAAATCGTGGCCAGACCATGGAGGGTGGGATGGGTTTCGATTTCCTTGGCGAGAGAATCCTTGATGGTTTTGAATGTTTGCTCTTGTCTTTTTGCTTTTTCCGCCCGGACGGTAGAGGGTCGTTGTTTGTCGCTGGCAACTGGGCGGGTGCTCCAGCGACCATTCACATTCAGTGTCAGCAATCGGTTGTCGAGCATGGCGCGTATATCCAGTGCATGGTCGAGCAACGCATCGATATCAACAGTGCCTTCGCTGCGTCGATAAATCCCCAGGGCATACTCCAGGTTCTGCAGTTGCTTGACGGCGATATCTTCGATCATCTCCGGGAAAACGGCTCCCAGCAAAGGCGCGCCCGAGATTTGCGGATGATCAAAACCGATGAATCGATGGCGCTCTTCCAGTGTCAGTGAAGCGTACAGTTCATCTTCATGACCCGCTGCCTTGGCCATTTTTCGCAAGGTTTCCTGCAACTCCGAGTAATTTTCAAGTACTTGCAACCCTTCGGATTGCGTGTAGAGATAGGCGCTGGCGTTGCTGATCATCAGTGTGCTGGCCAACTCGACGTAATGGGGGTAATGCTCCCATATACGAACTTTTTCGATGTGAAGCGGGTCCTTGAGTTTTTTTCGTAGTGTGCTGTCCTGCAAGTAGATGGCTGATAATTCCTGGCTTTGCTGTGCAGTAATGATTTTTTCTTGACGTTTGAACAGCAGATCCATACGTGATTTGTCGCTCATGATTTCTGCGAAAAAGACCAGTCGTGATTGCCCGGGGCTGACTTCACTGTTCCAGAAAGTATCGAGGTGAAAGCTCAGCGACAATGTCAGGCTGCCGGCAATGTCTTTCACCGCCTTTTCCCAGCGCTGTTTGTCTTTTGCCGCGCGTTCGGGGGCTGCCGGGTCATCCGGTCTTTTCGGGTTGAAGAATTCCCGGGTTCGTCCCAAGGGCCACGCTTGTTGCTGATAAAACCTCAACAAGGCTTCGCTCAAAGGCACTGAGTCGACCCAGCAGCGTACAGGCGTGTTGTTCCCTTGCGAATCGACAGAAGCTTGCTCGATAAAACTGTCCATACGGGTTTTGCTTTGATCCAGCCCGGGAAAATGCTCGCGCAGAACATTATCGAGCGTTGCATTGAGCATCGAGGTGAGTGTCGGCAGTTTGATGAGTTGGTCCAGCATGGCCTGCACATTCTGGCGTTGATAAAGCCTGATGGTGGCTGCCTGATCTTCAAATACGTCGCCTTCGATCGGTGACGTGGTGATCGTGATTTTAGCGCCGGGCTTCAAGACCGCGCGTTGTGCGATTGAAAGGAAACGCAGCAATTCAACGCGCTCGTCCGTGCTGTCCAGCCGGTCGTTCAATTCGTCCATGAGCTCGCCGGCATTATTGAACTTCTCCAGACCACCGTACGGGGTGTAGAGAAAGACTTTTTTGTCGGGGGTCGGGCTCATCATGAAGGCGCCGGCAAGAAACGGGGCAGTGTCGATGCCTGGCGTGTTCAGGACAAAACGATCGACCTGCATGGGCGCTGATTGTTTTGCACGGTCAGCCTGGCTTGCGAAGAGCACGTGCTTGAGCCATTCAAGGTCTTTAATAGTAAAACCCCGATCGAGTTCGCCTTGGCTTAGTCGCTTTCTGCTGGCAGGCACAAAGGCTTCAGGAAAAAAATAGGGCAGGGTAGAGTCGTCGTCCATGGTTTACCTCGTTCTTTGCAGGCAGCTTCTGCATACGTCAGTGTGTTGAAGAAGCTGCCATCCTGAGGCGCGAGCGCTTCTGTAGAGCAGTAGATAGTTAATGCACTCGCACGAGTCACCGACAAAAGTTGACAGGGTGCTCTCCAGGCGTTGTTTAATCGCGGATTCGAAATCCTCATACGCTGTTGCCCCCTCCAATAATTAAACTGGAGCTTCAGATGTCTGCATCACCTTTGGTTGTCGAAACCCCTTCAGAACACCTCGCCTACGCCCAGTTGGTGGCGTTGCTCGAGCACATTTTCCTGCGCCATGGCACCTCGGCCGAAGTGGCTGCCGTGCTGGCGGATAACTGCGCCAGCGCCGAGCGCGATGGCGCCCATAGTCACGGTGTATTCCGGATCCCCGGTTACGTATCGACCCTGGCCAGCGGCTGGGTCGATGGCAAGGCGCTGCCGATCGTTGAAGATGTGGCGTCAGGGTTTGTGCGGGTCGATGCGGCCAACGGTTTTGCTCAACCGGCACTGGCGGCTGCTCGGGCGCTTCTGGTAGAAAAAGCCCGAAGCGCCGGGATCGCGGTATTGGCCATTCGCAACTCCCATCACTTCGGGGCTCTCTGGCCGGATGTCGAACCCTTCGCCTATGAAGGGCTGGTGGCGTTGAGCATGGTCAACAGCATGACCTGCGTGGTGCCCCACGGCGCCGATCGGCCGCTGTTTGGTACCAACCCGATTGCCTTTGCCGCGCCGCGGGCCGACGGTGATCCGATCGTCTTCGATCTGGCCACCAGTGCCATCGCCCACGGTGATGTGCAGATCGCCGCGCGCAAGGGCGAACGCCTGCCTGCAGGTATGGGCGTCGACAGCCTGGGCCAGCCAACCCAGGACCCGAAAGCGATTCTCGAAGGCGGTGCGCTGTTGCCGTTCGGCGGGCACAAGGGTTCGGCGCTGTCGATGATGGTCGAATTGCTGGCGGCAGCCTTGACTGGCGGAAACTTTTCCTTCGAATTCGACTGGTCCAATCACCCCGGGGCGAAAACTCCCTGGACCGGTCAGTTGATCATTGTGATCGATCCCGGCAAAGCCGCCGGGCAGAACTTCGCCGAGCGCAGCCAGGAATTGGTGCGGCAGATGCATGGGGTGGGGCTCAAGCGTTTGCCGGGGGATCGTCGTCATGCCCAACGAGCCAAGGCTCAGGAAGACGGGATTGCCATTGCGCTGGATGAGCTGGCGAATTTGCGTGTTTTGGCTGGAAGTTGAGGCCCTGGACTCACGCCAGCTCTCCCGGCCCTCTAGCCTGAAACCCGGAGGGATGGGAGAGCCATCGGTTAATGAGTCAGAGTGTTTCGAGATTCGTCGACAAAGGCGTCAAGCTCCCAGCGCTCCATGCAGAGTCCAACGCAGCCAATTCTGAAATGAGCAGGGCTACCGAGTCGGCATTGGACAGGATCAGCCGCGCACGCACTTTCGAGTCATAGAGAAAGGCCAGTCGTGCAGCATTGAGGTTCGGCGTGCCGCTTACTTTGAGAATGGTTTCCTCGGCTGTGTGGTTGAGCGGTTCCTTGAACAGGTTCTCGGCAGGCGTACTCCTGGAGAGCGCTTTTCTTCGGCTGCTGATTATCCAGTCGGGTGTCTGGAATGGCTCCAGACGGGTGGTATCGACCCGGGCTGTCGGTGGGTACTCGGACCAGGCATCGGCCAAGTCCTTGGTACCCAATACGAGGTGGCTCAGTTCATGGATCAAGGTGTTGGCACGGGCGTGAGACCCCTGATCGAAGGAACCGATAACCGGATAGTCTTCGCCACGAAGGCTCGGATCAAAAAAATGCTCAGTGAAGAAGATTCTGCGCTCGGGATCGCCGGGCACCGAGAATGCGACGACTGTGTCTGCCGTAATGGTTGTCCCGATGACATAGCGTTTCGAGTTATAGGTGTTCATGGAGCGGGCCCAGAGTTCGTCCAATAACGTGGAAGTCATTGCGTTTATCTGCTCATAGAGCGCGGGCGTTACATCGGGAACAGACAGAATATCTTTTATGATCGAGATGACTCTTGGATCTCGAGGTGTCCCGGGGACTGGCTTGCGTAAAGTAAACCTGCACCCCAGCAACTTCATAAACGCGGTTTTGTACGCATCCTGCAAGGCCCGGGCTTTTGCCGGGTAGCGTGTCCTGATTTGCGTCATGCCTTGCGCGTCGAAGTCGATTTCCAGCTTTGCTCGAGCCGTCGCGCTGGCCCCCTCGAATACGCGTGCAATTGAACGGGAGAGGGGGGTGGTGGTTATTTCCCAGACGCCGATCTGATTTCTTTTCAGGGTAGGCCCAGTCCTGTCGTCATTGACCATTCGCCATTCGCCCGCGTGTTTATCGATGCGATAAACCCGGCCTTGCACCGGGACGCATCGGCGCTGACTTATCGGGTCTCTAAAGACTCCAGGCGTCTCATCGCGTTGCAGGCTGATCAGCTCGATCCCGGGTAACTCGAATTCACGCAGTCGAGTGATTTGTTCGACGCTCATTGGATGGTCTGCCCAGGCAAGGCCGGTAGGGCGCATCATCCTGTCGATTTCCAGTGCACTGGAACCCGCGCGACCAGGCTGTAAGCGCAGGTGATGCATGGCCACCATTTGCAGCAGGCTCATGATGACTATGTCGCAAGCGTCGCCCCACCTGGAAGTCTTGATCGCCTCTGCCGCTTGCGTGACCAATTGCAGGCTGCTCCATATGACAAAGGGCAGCATGACGATGCCGGGCGCGAACATGAGTCCGGCATGGATAACGGGCGTCAGCAAGAACTTCAACCTTTCCCATCTGGCCTGTGCGGCCGTGATGCTTTGCGATTCGGCCATGCTGATCAACAAGGCTGTGTTTTCGGTAAACAAAGCGTTCAGCAGATTGCCTGCGAAGGGCTTGGACGAAAGACTGATGGGGCCAGGCGTGCGGGTCGGCAGATCGGAAAAAGGGATGTGCGGCTCGCTGAAGCCGCCATTGGCATAGATCTTTGCGGCGGCATTCGACATGCGCTCCAGGACCTGTGTTTGCAGGGGCGTGGATGTTTGCAGATCACTGATCAAGTGCGCCTCGTCCCGATACTCCTTGAACCCGAAATCCTCACTGTAGGCTGTATACAGGATCAGTGGTCCAGCGGCGGGCGGCTTTGGGCCAATCAAGTACATGCCGAGCGCGGCGTCCGCTTTCAGGTCCTTGTCCGGGATGAGCTCCAAGGGTCGAACGACAATACTCACGCCATCCAAGGGCTCTCTGGCGAGATCGTCCGGCATCGTCATGACCTGTTTGATAAACAGATACGCTGTATTGGTCAGGAGCCCCTGGAGTCTCATGGCCAACGCCTGCTCAATCAGTTGAGCCGGTAGTTGTGTGGCAAACAGGCGCTTGCGCTCATCGACCCCCGGTTTACCCTCATCGAGTTGGGCGCGGAGTGTTTTTACATACGCCTTGCCGATGTCCAGCGTGCGAAACGCCTTTTGAAGGTAGGAGGGGGTCAGCCACTCGGGAGCAGGCAGGCTACTGTTTTTGAAACCGATGAGAATTGCCGCGCCATTGACCTGCGCGTAAGTCTTCAAGGCAAATTGAGTCAGGTTTTCGGTGGTGTGCGGCGCGGTGCCCAGGGCGTTGGCGGTGTAGAAGAAGGGGGGTTCGCCAGTGGGGGCCAGGGCCGACTCATAATGGGTAATGGTGACATTGATCAGGTCTGGGTTCAGTGGGTGATCCGGGTCCTCGGCATCAAGCAGGGTCTTGAGTTTCGAGCGCGCAAAGTCGTGCAGATCTGGAATCTCATGCAGGTAGTTTTTCTCTGCCTCCATGGACCTTCGATACGCTCTGAGGGCCTCGAGGTACTCTTGCTGCTCGCTTATTGCCTTGGTCCGTAACCAGTCCGGCAGTGTGTACTGGAACAGCGCGTTTTGGGTACCGGCAATCAGTGTGTCCAGATTGATCGCAGCTCGGATATCCGGGGGCTGGTGCTGCATCAAGTCAAGGGCATGTTGCGCGCTGAGTTGTGAGCGTTGGGCAAGCTGGAACAGCTGTTCACTCGTCGCCAGTTCGGCGTCTATCTGCCATTGCTGAAGAACTTCCTGAAAGTCGCCGTCGATAACTTTCAGTTCTATCTTGCTAGCGGTGTGCTCAAGGATACTTGAACGCTGTTTCCATGAAACATTATCGAGCAGGCTGGAACGCTCGCAAACATCAAGCAGTCGTGCATTCAGTTGGCTGAGCAATATGGGTAATGCGTTAAACGGTTCCATGCCTCGTTCCGGGGTCCACAGAATGACTCGTCCACTGTCTTCGGGGGAGTATTCCGGGCCAAGACCACCGCGCTCGGCGATCACAAAGCAATTGGCAAGTTTTACCCAGTCCGGCTGCTCGCCCGCACTCAGGGCAATGCTGTAGACCTCGGGACGGAAGCCATTGAGGGTTTTACGCATGGTCCTGACGGGGCTGTCGAGCACGGTGACGAGCAGCTTGCGGGCATGCTCATCCAGGCTTTGATCCACCGATCTCAGGTTGAGTTCGTGCCATAGCGCTGCATACCTGATCTTGATCAGGGTGTCCTTGATTGAATGCCCCTGGATATCAGCAATCGAGTAGAAACGCTTCAGTTCTTCCAGGTAATGCTTGAGGAAGTCGGTCTTTGCCAGGCCGAGCATTGTCTGCAGGGCGGGCTGGCCAGGCTGGTTTTCCCCCAGCTCATGCTGTACACCATTAACCACTTTGTAGGCATGCCCCGTACCTGTGTAGCCTTTGGCTTGTGCGTAGCCGGTCAGTTGTTCGATCAAGAGGTCGGTCAGATTGCTGGAGTAACTGACCAGGGAGGGTGCGGCCGCACTGAGAGTGTTGTCCTCAGCCTCTATATGGATGTCAGCAGGTAATAGATTGCTATTGGCATAGGTCAGATAACCCTGCACCCGCGCTTGTGAAAACGAACGGATAGTCGGACGGCGTTCCCAGAGTTCGCGGGTCCAGGAATCAAGCGCCGTGAGACTTCGAAGCGCCGTTTCAGTTGGGTCGTCGGGTGAGATGGACGGAGGCTGAAAGGCCGATGGTGCTTCAATTGGATAAGGTTTGGTCGCCTCGCTGGATACCTTGAGGTGGTCCCAGCGAGGCTGCTCTTCAAGCGCCGGTAACCGGCTGTCGAACATGGCCCGGACGTCCAGCGCGTAGTCGATGGCATCATTGATAGCGACCTTTTCATGTTTCTTTTTCAGTAGTTTCAACAGATAGCGAACATTGGCCAGTTGTTTACCGATGATCGAATCCACGCGATCCGGGAAAACCGCTTTGTCCAGCTTCTGGCCCTGGAAACCAAAACCTGCGGGGGCCTGCGATACAAGATGTTCATTCAAAGAGAGGCAAGACAACAGGTTGTTGAGTGAGCCGGGACGCTCTTGTCGTGCCTCCAGTTGTGCTTTCAGGGTGTGGCGGTTTTCGAACGATTCAAGCCCTTCGTTCGGCACATAGAGGAATACCCTGGAGGACGTCGGGAGGGCGTGGCTGACCAGAAAAGCCCCGGCAAAAAAGATCTCGTTTTCTCCAGGTGCAGTATAGGAAAGATGATCGATCCGAAGCGTGTCCGCTGCGGGGGAGGAGGCGTTCGAGGGTAATTGGCAGACCTCGGAGAGCCAGGTTTTCTCGGCCGGGGAAATGTCGCCGGAATACTCGTGCAACTTCAATTCCTCGGCGAACCGTTGTGTCAGAACATCAGCGAAATAGTCGCTGCGAGTGTGCTTGCCGGCAAATGGACTTGACCAGAATTGAGCGAGTGCTTTTTCGAAAAGAGTCGGTAGTTCGGTACTGGCTTGACTGATCAGCGCTTCAAACCGGTTGGCATCGTTTATAGCAGGCAAGCCTCTACGTGCGTACTCCTCTTCAAGGCCAACCGAACTGCGGAACTCCCTGGTTTGTGTTGTAGGCCATGAACCGCTGCGGTAATACGCCAAAACAGCTTCTGTCAGCGTGGATGAGGAAATCTCGCGTTGAATGGAGTGGGTTTCTCCGTGCTCGTCTTCTTCATCCAGGGTGATGAAACTGTTGACGTAAATAGCCTCCGGATCCAGGCCTCCCTCAGGGTAGAGTTCATCCAGCTGGATTTGCAGGTAATCATTCAGCACGGAGTCGAGGGAAGGCAGGCTGAGGAACTCGTCCCCCATTCGCACCAGATCGCCTGTCGAGTTGTCCAGCAGCGCTTGGCGCAGATCAGTGAAAGCATCAACGATAACAAGATAGGGCTGGAGTTCTACCGGGAGCGTGGCGCAGATGGCATAACGCTGATCGACCGGGACGTAGCGCAGCAGTTCGCGGTTTTTAACGGGGTCCTTGAGTCGCTCGGCAAGGGATCCGAGTAAGGCGTTTTCATCCGGGTATTTTTCCAGACCACAGGCCAGGGAATAGAGAAATACCGGAGCGTCTTTCACCTTCGGGGCGATCAGTTTGAACGAGCCGAGCAGATCGGAAGGTGGCTTGCCCGGCAACACGAACTGGACCCTGTCGATGCGCATTGGCACAACCTGGGCAGCGCGGGCGTTGTCGTCCGGTAAAAGGGCGGCTTCCAGCCATTGTTTGTCTGTATCGGTAATATCGTTATCGCGTACTGCGTTTGTCAGTACCTCGTTATAGCGTGTCTTTAATTTATCGACGTCGTAGTACGGGGAAAGCGGGAGGTTGGCCATGCAGGGTGCGCTCGTCATGATCTGTCCGAATGCGGACGGATCTTCATGACGGGACGGTAGAGCGAATGCGCCAGGGTGCTGCGGTAAATAGTTAAGGGGGGCGCAAGTCCCCCCTCACGACTTAGTTGCGACGTGCCAGCAAAAGGCCGACCACCAGACCAAAGCCGGCGGAAATCGCCACGGTCTGCCATGGATGGCCACCGATATAGGTTTGTGTGGCATCGACCATGGGTTTACCGCGTAATCGTACGCTCGATACGGCGTCCGACGCCTGTTTGAGTTTCAGCGCAACTTGTTGACGCAGACCTTCAGCTTCCTCGCCCACCAGCGAAGCACTGCTTTTGAGTAACTTTTCCGACTCTTCGATCAGCGTCTGCAGCTCGCTGAAGGTTTGGTCCTTGATTTGTTCTTCGACCATTTGCGCAGCGGTTTTCCGGGCCATGGGGGGACTCCTTGCAGGTGAATGGGCAGTGAACAATGGAGTCGGCTTCAAGGGAAAAAGTTGCAGCTATTTTGAACCCGAACCCAACGCCGACTAAAAATCCAGGCTCGGAGATTTCCCCCTACAGTGTAAGATGTCGCCTATTTTATGCCGCAGGTAACTCCCATGAGCTTCAATCTGGCTAACCAGCCCCTTGCCGAGCGCGCGGCGCTCGAAGATGAAAAGTCCCGTCTGTTCGACCTTTGGCAGAGCAACCTGGGCAAGGCCAAGGGCGAGGGCGCGCGCTTGTTCGGCGAGCGCTCCAAGCGCAAGGGCAAATGGGCGGAATGGGTGCGCTCGGAGCTCGATACCCTGTCTCCACCGGAGTTCGCGAACATGGTGCGTAGCGAAGTCAATCGGTTGATGACGGCGAAATAGTTGAAGATCGTCGAAGATCAAGATCAAAAGATCGTCTGAACGCAGCCCGACCCTGCGGCAGCTCCTACACAAAGCACGCCACTATGGCTTCGCGGACTTTCAGCACTACCGGATCGAGCTGAGCGCTGGTGCGCCAGCCCAGTTCGATCGGATAGCGCGGCAGCTCCAGGGGGCAGGGCAGCAGCATCAGCCCGGTTAGCGCGGCAATGCTGCGGGCCGCATGGGCCGGGATAGTCGCCACGGCCTGGCTGCCTTTGAGCAAATAAGGCAGCGCGGCGAAGTGGGTAGTCGAGGCGCAGACCTGTCGGCTCAGTCCCAGCCCGGCCAATCCTTCGTCGGTAATCCCGATAAACCCTCCTGACGACACCAATAGGTGTTCGCGAATGACGAACTCGTCGAGGCTGATTTCATGCTGCCCGTCCGCCAGGCTGTGGGGATCCACCAGGCACAGGTAATCCCCTTCGCCCAGCACCTGGCGGCTGAGCATGCGCTCGGCAAAACCACCGGCGGTAATCGCCAGGTCGATACTGCGCTCCATCAAGGCATGGGCAACGATCTGGCTGTGGGTTTGCCGAAAGATCAGCCGCAGTTTCGGCGCGCGCCGGGCGACCTCCTCGATCAGCCTGCGACCGTAGGCAATTTCGAAGTCATCGGATAGACCGACGGCGACCGAACGGCCCTCGTAGTGACTGGCAGCCGGATCGACCATCGCCAGGCTTTGTCGACATTTATTCAGCGCTTCACTGACCACCGGTTTCAGCTGGTTGGCCCGTAGTGTCGGTGCCAGCCCGCGTCCCGTGCGTACGAAGAGTTGATCGCCATACAAGTCCCGCAACCGGCGCAATGCTGCACTCATCGCCGATTGCGTGACCCCCAGGCGTAACGCCGCGCGGCTGGCGCTGGACTCGTCATGCAGCGCCTCGAAGGCCTTGAGCAAGTTGAGGTCGACGTGGGCGATATTCATCTGGTTCATATCATTCATCAGCGAACGGGGCTTTATTCATGATCGGTCGCGGCCGGAGAATGAGCAACACCTCATTGGCTCATGGAGTTACCGCGATGCCCACGTCCATCGTTGCTGCACTGCAAATCGGTTCTCTGCCCGGCGGCAAGGGCGAGACCCTGGAACAGATCCTTTCTTATGAAAGCGCCATAGTCGAGTCTTGCGCGAGCCTGGTAGTGATGCCCGAAGCCTTGCTCGGTGGCTATCCCAAAGGCGAAGGGTTCGGGACGCAACTGGGGTATCGCTTGCCGGAAGGGCGGGAAGCCTTTGCCCGTTATTTTGCCAACGCCATCGAGGTCCCCGGCGTTGAAACCGAAGCCTTGGCGCGATTATCGGCACGAACCGGTGCCAGTCTGGTACTGGGTGTGATCGAGCGCTCCGGCAGCACGCTGTATTGCACGGTGCTGTATTTCGAACCACAGGGCGGACTGCTGGCCAAACACCGCAAGCTGATGCCCACCGGCACCGAGCGACTGATCTGGGGCAAGGGCGACGGCTCGACCTTGCCGGTGATCGATAGCCAGGTCGGACGAATCGGTGGCGCGGTGTGTTGGGAAAACATGATGCCGCTACTGCGCACCGCGATGTACGCCAAGGGCGTGGAGGTCTGGTGCGCGCCGACGGTGGATGAGCGGGAAATGTGGCAGGTCAGCATGCGCCATATCGCTCACGAAGGGCGTTGCTTCGTGGTCAGCGCCTGCCAGGTTCAGGACTCGCCGCAAACCCTGGGCCTGGACATCGCCAACTGGCCAGCCGAACGCCCGCTGATTGCCGGCGGCAGCGTGATTGTCGGGCCCATGGGCAATATTCTTGCCGGGCCGCTGGTGGGCGGTGCAGGGTTGTTGACCGCCGAGATCGATACGGATGAACTGGTCCGCGCCCGCTACGACTTCGACGTGACCGGACACTACGCGCGCCCGGATGTCTTCGAGTTGAGCGTGGATGAACGGGCCAAGCCGGGGGTGCGGTTTGTGAAGGATTGAGACCAGTGTTTGCATCGATAGAAATGCTGCGCAGACTGGATCGCCAGGATCGCAGCCTGCGGCAGCTCCTACAGGAGTTGCATACACCCGCTCATTTGCGGGTGTACAGGGTCTGTGTAGGAGCTGCCGCAGGTTCGGGCCGCGTTCGGACGATCATTTTTGGCGCCATTGCTCACGAGTAGTTTCCCAGATATCGCACGGCAAGCGCCCGCTGACAAAATCGCGTTCTTCGGTACGGATCAGGCGCATGCCGTCGCGCTCCGAAATGCGTCGCGAGGCCAGGTTCGGTGCGGCCTTGGGCACTCGCATCAGCGGCCGGCCGAGGGTTTCGAACCAATAGTCGGTCACCGCCGCACTGGCTTCACTCATCAGCCCCTGACCCTGCCATTGCGGTGCGAGCCAGAAACCGCGGTTGTTGTCTTGTTCATCCATCAGGCTGACGTTGCCGATCAGTTGTTCGGGTGCGGATTTCAAACGGATCGACCAGTGCCATTCTGCGCCCCGGGCGATGGCCGGCAGGGCCATGTCGCGCAGGTAAGTCAGCGCGCCGTCGGCCGGATACGGCCACGGCACCAAGGCATTGAGATAACGCACCACTTCCCAATGAGGGAACTGCTGCTGAATCGCCTCGGCGTCGGCCAGCTCCAGCGGGCGCAGGATCAGGCGTTCGGTGTACAGCGTGGGTGTGGATTCCATGAGTGATGTTTCCTCCTTGGGGTGTAGTAGAAATCTATAGCGAGCGATCACTTGTGGCGAGGGAGCAAGCTCCCTCGCCACAGGTTATCAAGTCCCGGTGATCGTGCCCGGCAGGCTGAGATTGCCGTGATCGACAAAACGCAGGGTACCGAACAACCCACCGGCGAGTTTACCGCGTAGCACATAGGGCAGGTTGTCGAGGCTCTGGGTTTTGCTCAGACCCAGTGTCTGGCGCACCATGGAAAACGCCGAGACGCTGACCGGCACCGTCAGGATCGTTTCGGAGAAGCGCGCGATGGTGCCGTGTTGATCGCTCACGCCAGTGGCCAGCGGCTGTCCGTTGACTTCAAGATTCAGCGCCACTCCGTTGTAGTCGATCGGCGTTTCATTGGGGTTTTGCAGGCGAATCTTCACCGCGAAGCGCACTTCCAGATCCTCGCTCTGCAGCGCTTCGATACCGACCAGGTTGATGTTCAGTGGGTCACGGTTGGGGAGCAGGGCGCAGGCACTCAAGCTGAGCAAGAGCAGGGCGAGGGATAAACCGATGAATCTGCGCATGGACATGTTCTCTGGTTGATGGGTCACTTCAGCGCGCTGGTGCAAGCCGATTCACGCAAAACGCCCTGAGCAAATCCTCCTCGAATGCCCGCTGCGCATCTCCCGGCACCTGCGCCCGATGCCGGGCCAGGTGAAAGGCCACTTCAAAGCTCAGGTCGGGTCGAGGCACTGCCCGGAGCAAGCCTTTGTCTTCCCAGGAGCGGGCGAAGTGGCTGGGCAGATAGCCGACATGTTTGCCGGAAAGGATGAAGGCGAGGGTGCCTTCGACCTGTTCCGAGCGCGCCGAGCAGAGTTTGCCCTGAAAGGGTTCGTCGCTGCGCAGAAAGCGATACGGGTGATCGACCCGGTCGGTGCTGTGCAGCGCGTCATCGTCAGGCGCGTCGTTGGTAAACAGCGGATGACCTTTTGCGCAATACAGATGCTGGGTTTCGGTGAACAGCTGGCGGTAGTCGAAGGCGCTTTGGGCCTGTGAGAAATAGCCGATCGCCAGGTCCAGCTGCTGTTGCAGCAGCAACCGTTCCATCTCGCCAGGCATGGCGCTGAGCAGTTCGATGCGCACCGATTCATCCCGTTGGCGAAAGCGCCGGATCGCTTCGGCGACCCGTTGCAGGACTGACTGATCAAGGGCTTCGGACAAGCCCAGGCGCACTTCACCGAGTAATCGACCGGCCATGCCGTTGGACTCATGGCGGAACGCTTCAATGGAGTCGAACAGCCCGCGCGTCGCACTGAGCAGCTGTTCGCCCTTGGGGGTCAGTTTGAAACCGCCTTTACCGCGACTGCACAGCCGGTATCCGAGTCGGGTTTCGAGCTTGGCCATCTGCTGGCTGATGCTCGACTGGCTCAGGCCCAGCTCGCCTTGGGCGGCGCTGAAGCCGCCGCACTCGACGACGCTGACAAACAAACGCAGCAGCTGCAGATCGAGATCGTGAAATTGACCGAGCATCAAACATTACTCGCGGATAAAGTCAGGATAATAAACTTAATATTTTTACAATGTATCACCCGGCGCATGCTGCAGGCACTCCCTCCCGGCAGGTGCTCGTCATGGGTTCTCTTCTCAAGTTTTGTTGTCCCGCATTGGTTTTTTTCCTGGCTGTTCCAGCCGTGGCCGAAGACAAAGTGCTCAATCTCTACAGTTGGGCCGATTACGTGGCGCCCGAGGCGTTGCAGCGTTTCGAACAGGAAACCGGCATCCTGGTGCGTTATGACACCTTCGACACCCCGGAAGTCCTGGAAACCAAACTGCTGACCGGTGGCAGCGGTTACGACGTGGTGGTGCCGTCGTCCAGCGTACTGGCCCGTGGCCTGGCCGCCGGTGCCCTGAAGGAAATCCCCCGCGACAGCCTCAAAGGCTACGCCAACCTCGATCCGGACCTGCTGGAAAAGCTTTCCGCGGTCGATCCCGGCAACCGTTATGGCGTGCCTTACACCTGGGGCACGCTGGGCTTGGGCATGAACGTCGAGGCGCTGCAGCAGCGGCTGCCGGGTGTATCCCTGAATAGCCTGGACTTGCTGTTCAAACCCGAATACGCCAGCAAGTTGAAAGACTGCGGAGTCGCCCTTCTCGATTCGCCCCAGGAGGTGATCGGGCTGGCGCTGCATTACCTCGGTAAAGATCCCTACAGCACCGACAAGAAGGATCTGACCGCCGCCGAAGCCCTGCTGCATCAGCTGCAGCCCTCGGTGCTGTACGTGGCCAGCGGGCGTCAGATCAGTGACCTGGCCAATGGCAGCGTGTGCCTGGCGCTGACCTACAACGGTGACGCGAGCATGGCCGCCGATCAGGCACGCAAGGCCGATAAGCCGTTTGAAGTGGCCTACCGGATTCCCCGGGAAGGCACGCTGGTCTGGCAGGACAACCTGGCGATCCCCAAGGACGCGCCACATCCGCAAGCCGCCCGGGCCTTTATCGAGTTCATGCTGCGCCCGGAATCAGTGGCAGCGCTGACCAATACCCTGTTCTTCGCCAGCGCCAACCAGGCGGCAACGCCCTTGGTGGATGCCGCTATACGCGAGGACGTCGACATCTATCCACCCACCGAGGTGCGTGAGCGCCTGTACGCCGACCGCAGCATGAGCCTCAAGGACATGCGTCAGCGCACCCGCCTGTGGACCACTTTCCGTAGCCGCCAACAATAAGGACCTCTCCATGGAAATCGCCGAACTGAACGACCAGGCCATGACCCGCGACAGCCTCTACGGGACTGCCGCCGAAAGCACCTACGCCGGCATTACCAGTTTCATGCGCCGCCGTTACAGCCGTGACCTGCGCGGAGTCGATGTGGTCGTCAGCGGCGTGCCGTTCGACACCGCTACCAGCAACCGCCCGGGCGCGCGTTTCGGGCCGCGGGGGATTCGCAGTGCCTCCAGCGGAATCGCTTGGGAGCGGCATTGGCCATGGACCTTTGACCCGTTCGACCATCTGGCGGTGATTGACTATGGCGACTGCAGTTTCGATTCCGGCACGCCGCACTCCGTACCGGACAGCATCGAGGCGCATGCCGAGAACATTCTCACGGCCGGTTGCGCGATGCTGACCTTCGGTGGCGATCACTTCATCAGCTACCCGCTGCTCAAGGCTCATGCCCGACAGCATGGCGCGTTGTCGCTGATCCATTTCGATGCTCACAGCGACACCTGGCCCGATGAAGAGGGCAAGCGCATCGACCACGGCACCATGTTCTGGCATGCAGCCAAGGAGGGGCTGGTGGACCCGTCGCGTTCGGTGCAGATCGGTCTGCGCACCACCAATGATGACCACCAGGGCTTCCAGGTGCTGGATGCGCGGCAAGTGCATCGACGTGGCTGCGAGGCGATCATCGAGTCGATCCGCGAACGGGTCGGCGATAACCCGGTGTACCTGACATTCGACATCGACTGTCTCGACCCGGCGTTCGCTCCCGGCACTGGCACGCCAGTGTGTGGTGGCCTGAGCACGGTGCAGGCGCTGGAAATTCTCGGCGGTTTGCGCGGGATCAATCTGGTGGGCATGGATGTGGTGGAAGTCGCGCCGGCCTATGACAGCGCGGACATCACCTCACTGGCGGCGGCGACCCTGGCGATGGAGATGCTGTGTTTGTATGCGGCGCGGCATAAGGTGGATCGGTAGGGTAGATTGAAGATCAAAAGATCGCAGCCTGCGGCAGCTCCTACATCGATCGGGTACACCGGCAAATGTTCAGGTGTACACACATCCTGTAGGAGCTGCCGCAGGCTGCGCTCTTTTGGGGAATCCAGGGCTTAGCTGACTCCCGGCAGAGCCTTTTAAACCACTGGAATCACCGACAGATCCAACACCTCTGTACCGCTGTAGCGCCCGATTGATCCAGCGATCGTTTCATGGGGCACTCCCATCGCCACTGCACTGCCGCCATCCAGACGAGCCAATTGTTCCGCGCTCAACTGCACCTCCAGGGCCCCCAACGTCGCATCGAGTTGCTCGCGGGTGCGTGAACCGAGAATCGGAATCAGCGCGGTGGTCGAGCGTTTGGCTTTTTCGCGCAACCAGGCAATGGCGACGTGGGTCGGGCTGGCGGCAAGCTCGGCGGCTACCGCCAGCAAGGAGTCGAGCAGGGCGGTTTCACGGGCACCTTTTTCCGCGTGAACCAGCATGCCCAGTTTGCTCGCGCGGGTGTCGTCGCTGCTGGCGCGGTATTTGCCGGTGAGGAAACCGCCAGCCAATGGCGACCACAGCGTCGCGGCCAGCCCCAGGGCTTCGGCCATTGGCAGCAATTCGCGCTCGGCGCTGCGTTCGGCCAGGCTGTACTCCACCTGGATAGCCGTAATCGGCGCAAAGCCGCGTACTTCAGCGAGCAAATCTCCTCGGGCGATGCGCCAGGCCGGGAAATTGGACAGCCCGGCGTAGTGGATCTTGCCGGCACGCACCAAATCATCGAACCCGCGAAGGATTTCTTCCATTGGCGTCACACCGTCACTGATGTGGGCCCAGAACAGATCGATGTGATCGGTCTTGAGCCGCTTCAAGCTTTCCTCGACCGAACGGATCATGTTTTTGCGGTTGTTGCCGGTGTGGGAAATGCCGGCGGCAGGCGTGGTACCCATGGTGTATTTGGTGGCGATCACCAAGCTGTCGCGTTCGGCGGCAATGAACTCGGCGAGCATGGTTTCCGATTGTCCGGCCTGATAACCATTGGCGGTGTCAATAAAGTTGCCACCGGCTTGGAGGTAACCATCGAAGATTCGTTTGGCTTCATCCCGTTCGGCGCCATGCCCCCACCCGGTGCCGAAATTGCCGGCGCCCAGGGCCAGTTCCGAAACGCGCAAGCCGGTGCGACGACCAAAGACTTTGTAATGCATGGGATAACTCCTGAAAAAGCTGGGGGAGGGGGTTTTATCGATTTAATATTATGCGCGTAATATTTGCTGTCAAGATGCTTTTCGGTTCACCGCCCAATGGTCGATCGGCGCTCGGTTCACTGCTGACAGTTTCTGACAGCAGCCTCTGCTAATCTCCCTCGACCTTTAGATCAAGAGCGTAAGCCACGTGTCGCGTACCAGCCGTTTGTTAACCTTGCTGCAAGTCCTGCGTGGCAAGAGTCGCCCAGTGACTGCCGCGGTACTGGCCCGCGAGCTGGAGGTTTCCGAGCGCACGCTGTATCGCGACATCGCCGAACTGACGGCCCTCGGAGCGCCGATCCATGGTGAGGCGGGCATTGGCTATGTCCTGCGCAGCGGTTTGTTCCTGCCACCGCTGATGCTCAATGCCGACGAGACCGAAGCCATCGTGCTGGGCTTGCGTTATGTCGATCAGCGCGGTGACGAGGTGCTGAGCAAGGCCGCCGCCGACGCCCTGGCGAAGATCGCTGCGGTGCTGGCACCGGCGGCACAGGATGCCTTGCGCAACCCGACGGTGCTGCCCGGACCACCGGGTTACGGCTACCCGCAGAACGCCGTGGAGCTGAATGTGTTTCGCCAGGCCATTCGCAGCCAGGCCAAGCTGCACATCGATTACGCCGACGTGAATAAAGTGCCCAGTCAGCGGCTGATCTGGCCGTTGGCACTGGGCTTTTTCAACGAGGCGCGGGTGATCGTCGCCTGGTGTGAACTGCGCGAGGCGTATCGAACGTTTCGCACCGATCGGATTGCTGCCGCCAGTGAGCAGGGCGAACACTATCCGGGGCGTCGCAGCGACTTGTTGCGGGCCTGGCGCAAGCTGATGCAACTGGATGAAGCGGGGCGTTTCACACCTGACAACATTGGCGTAGATGCGAATTCGGGCTGTGGTTCCACGTGACACACGTGGATCAACTGCTGCGCGGGGAAGAAACTCACGTTTGTGGCGATTCCGGTTACACCGGGGTGCAAATGCTGCCAGGGTCGGTTTGACACACGGTGTGGTAGCGGATGTGGCTGAGCAGGCTGACCAGGCCGTGCACGTCCCACACCAGACGGTGAACACGGCGGTTAGGTCGAGTAAGCGGCTATCACGTACTCAGAAAGTTGGTCAGATGAACAGCAGGGCGGGCTGCGCTTCGCTCAACTGCCAGCCGCTGAACAGGCCATACGGAAGTCGCGCGAGCTGGTTTAGGTTTTATGACTCCACATAATATTCGGTGGTGCTTAACTCTTTGATAGCCACTTTGAAAAACGATCTTCTAGTACGGTTACTATTTTTTTATAGTTGATTTCAGTATCAGTTACGTTGTCTAAATTATCATATTCATGGAAGGTTTCTCCAAAATCAGTTAGGTAATAATATGTCCAGCCGGGGCGATAGTAGTCTTGCGTAAATGCGTTGCCCTTGGGGGTGAAGTGGGCTGGCAGTAGTTGTTCTCCAAGTATTTCTCGAATGCTCTGGAGCTTCGACTCCAGTGTGTTTGTACTGGCTATGGCTTTAGCTAGTTCATCGCCTTTTAAGAGCAAGCCTCTGGTAGATGCCCATTGCAGATAAAAAATGGCAACATTCCAGTACGATCATCTGTTTCATTTGGGAGTGGGAAAAAGTCAAAGGGTTGTACTTCAAAGTCTTTTTTACCTTGGTCGAGAAACTGCTTGAGAATGTCTTCCACTGTTTTTTACCTATGCGAAATGATAAATGCTGTACCAAGGTTCATCGTTTTGTAGGTTCCAATAATTTATTTGATAGTCTAGATCTTTTTTTAGGGCTCCGGAAGGATCTGTTTTTTTTATCATTCGTACTATTTTACTAATGTGTTCATGCTTTAGTTCGAATCCTGGATAGTTTAGCAAGCATAGAGCACTATTGGGGTCTTTATGTATAAGTCGTGGAAGAATTTTAAAGTAAGAGTCGTAGTATTGTTCAAAGTCAATGCCGCTGAGAGCGCTTACGAATGTCTGCATCACGGATGAGTCGAAAGGTTTTAAAAAACTCTCCATTATGATGTCCACTATTTCGCTGTCGATATTTGGCGGTGGCTCATATACAAGCTTGCAGAATTTTTCCTCAGCTGCCCTGTTTCTAGGACCGCTTAACAGATCTTTCATTTCAGTGATCCATTGTGCTTTGTGTCTGGTTGTCATATGTGTCCCTTGCATTTAGACCATGCGAGCATTTGAGCAATTGCGGCATCCAAATATTAATGTGTGCTTTGTTTCTATCGTCAAACTTAGGTCGAGTACGCGACTATCACGTACTCAGAAAGTTGGTCAGATGAACAGCAGCGGTGAGGCGTGTGCACAGTCGCCGTCCTTGGCTAGTATATTTAGTGCTTGTGACCACTTTGAAATCGCTTGTTCGAATGCCGATTCGTCATAAAGGATATTGCCTTTCTCTGATGAGGTGGTTATGTTTTCGTAAACCCTGTCAGGGAGATTCATTTTCTTCCCTTCTTTTGTGCAAGATAAAAGTTTAGGTATTTTTTATCTTCGTCTATAAATGGTCTTTTTCCATACTTCTTAAACTGTTGGTCAAAAAATTGGTATGCAATAGAGGTTTCGCCAGCATCAAAGTGGACGGTTGCTGCAATAAATTCTACATAGTCGCTGGGTTGCGGGAGGTACAAGTCACGCATCACAGCTAACCAAACTTTAGCTTTTTCGTATTGCTTAGTCTCCTTAAAGAAAGACACGAGGCCTCTTGCGAGACTTTGAGAGTAGTCAAGTGACGATTTTGGGTGTGGGATAATCTCCCATGCTCTTAGAAAAGATGACTCAGCCTCATTGAGTTGATTTTTTTTCCAGTATTCACGCCCTTCTTTTGAAAGGTTACCGATTTTTTCAATCTGCTCTGGAGTTAATGTAGATTCCATTGTGTGCCTACTTGGTTAGAGATTTGTAAGTTTGTCCTGGTTTTGCGCCTGCAGACCTATTAATACTGACGTGGCGTACACGTACCGCACTGGCGCCTCACCGTGCCAGACAGCGAACACAGTGGCTGGCTCGAGTACGCGGCTATCACGTACTCAGAAAGTTGGTCAGATGAAGAGCTGCGGTAAGGCGTGTGCACAGTCGCCGTCCTTGGCTATTTCATGAGCTTGTCGAAGTCGACACCGGAGAAAGGCAGCGTCGGGCTGTCGAACTGCCGAAGGATGTGCAAATGCGGATCCAGTTTGAGGCGACGCAGGTTTTCCAGTGTGGGGCTGCCGCCCAATACAAGTGCGGGCTCGAAACCGTACATTTCATCGGGTGCCAGTGGGCCGTACTTCTTCACAGCACGGTCAAACAGCAGTTTGCCGTTGGTATCCGAGTAGTCAAAGTCATCAACTTCAGCGGTGCCGAACAGTGCCTGAATGGAAGTGTCCTGTTCGTGAAGAGGTTTAGGTTTCAATTGGTTCTTTAGCGCCAGTATTTCGTTGTGAAGGCAAATGATGGTAACGCTTGCCCCTGTCTTTTCGCCACATAAGTAGAGGTCGCCGAAGGCGCCGCGGGCAATTACGTGAAAGTTATCGAGAGTGGCAAGTGGTGTTTTCTCCAGCCAAGCGTCTTTGATGTCCTCGTAATCATCGGGATTGACTGTCCAAAGGCGGCCGTTTGCATATCCCGCCCAACCTTCTTCACGCCAGCAGGTCAGTAAGACGGGGGGGAGCTTGTCGGCCCATTGGGCCAGATAGGCTTCAGTAACGGGCGTGCGCTGGGTAGCTTCGCCAAAATTCTCAATGAAGTACGCGAAGTGGGGATCTCTCATTATCATTTTCCTTTCTTGCTATGTGGGCACTCGCACCAGACGGTGAGCACGGCGGTTAGGTCGAGTACGCGGCTATCACGTACTCGGAAAGTTGGTCAGATGAAGCGCAGCGGTGAGGCCTTGGCTATTTCATGAGCTTGTCGAAGTCGACGCTGGAGAAAGGCAGCGTCGGGCTGTCGAACTGGCGCAGGATGTGCAAATGCGGATCCAGTTTGAGGCGGCGCAGATTCTCCAGCTTGGCAGTGCCGCCCAACACCAGCGCGGGCTCGAAGCCGTACATTTCATCGGGTGCCAGCGGGCCGTACTTCTTCACAGCACGGTCAAACAGCAGTTTGCCGTTTATGTCCGGATAGTCGACCCTATCAACTTCGACAACGCCGAAAAGTGCCTTGATGGAAAAATCCTGGTCACTTAAGGGCTTTGGTCTCAGTTTGCTTTTCAGTGCGAGTATTTCATTGTGGTGACAGACGATGGTGACGCTTGCGCCCGTTCTTTCACCACACAAATAAAGCTTGCCGAAGGCAGTCCGGGCAATTACGTGAAATGTATCGAGGGTGGAAAGTGGCGTCTCCTCTAGCCAAGCGTCCTTGATGTCCTCGTAATCATCAGGGTTCACGGTCCACAGGCGCCCATTTGCATATCCCGCCCAGCCCTCTTCGCGCCAATAAGTCAGCAGGCTGGGGGGGAGCTTGTCGGCCCAATGAGCAAGGCTGGCCTCGGGAACGGGTGTTCGGTGGGTAGCTTCACCAAAATTCTCAATGAAAAAAGCAAAATCCGGGTCTCTCATCGTTTTCTTCCTTTCTTGCCAGGTGGGCAAATTTTCAATTCCACATTCATCATGTCCGAGCCATCACCGCGTGCGATTGCATTTTCAAGGTTCGGGGGAGGGTGCCCAGCCCTTGCACGCGGTCGGTGCGGATCACCCGATGGCCGTCGGCGGTGTTCAAAGGTGTAGAGCAGGCATTCCTCGGCCGTGAGGCTCCCGTTATCACCTCGGCCTGGACACAAGCGAACGCAAAAAATTCATCGCGTCAATTGTCGATATGCTTAAACTCTTCCCATGTTTGACCATCAAAGCGCAGCAGTTTTTCAGATGAAAGCACCCACAGAACCCCGTCTTTAGACTCGATGCTGCTTACTTCTTTTACGGCAATATTGAGCTTGCTTAAAATACTGTTGTGGAAAGTGTAAATTCCATCGCTAGCACCAATAAACATACGTCCTTGGAATTCTGTTATTGAATAAAAATCTGAGTCTAGCATTTTGCGAGTAAGTACTTTGAATCCCAGGTCTGCACTGCCATTAAGTACAGTGCCTTGCGAACCTACTATCCAGACGACGTCTGTTTGGGTAAGGTGTGCGCAATGAAGGTCGGCGGCAGTAAGTTTTGCCAGGGTGAGCCAGTTGATGCCGTTGTGGTGCGCAATAAATCCGTTGTTTCCTACGGTGTAAATGTTGTTTCTGGAGCCATTAATATCAAATAGATCCAAGGTGCTGTTGACTGAATTTCTTATTTTTTCTCTGAAGCTCAGGTCGGCATCGTCTGGAATCAATTTTTCTGTTTGGAGGATTCCGTCATCAAAGTGCTCCCAGGTCAATTTGTTTTTCTTGTAAATTTGCCCTCTGTGGCCACAAACATACAAATTGCCATCTATATGATTGATTTTATTGACGTATCCATAGAATTTACTGGAAGGCTCCAGTCCTGCATCTTTTATTTTTTCGGTGATCGTGGCTTCTCTACTAAAGCATTCAATATCCCCCTCTTCGCTCAATGCATACACCTTCCGCACTTCCCCAGTGATTGGTGGCGGGAAGCAGGTCGAAACCACGTGCCAGTTTTGCTGGTCATGATAGAACCACTTGTCCTTGTTTTTATCCTGATAGAAAAAAAGTCTAGAGTAAGGTTCGTCCAGTGAGGAGCCAGCAAATGAGCATGACATATAGTACATGTCTCTAGTAATTGCTGAGCCGGTATTCATGGTTAATTTTTTACTCTGTTTCATGGTCATCGTTGCATCTCCTTAACAATCACCCGCCGGATGTCGCGAGGCTGGGCGAAGATGTAGGCGTCCTGTTTTGCGTGGTGAGAATTTTAGTAAATAAGAATGGCAATGTGAAGTAATTATTCATAGTTGATCGTTGTCAGGGAGTTCAATAATTTTCCAGGTGCCGGTGTTTAATCGAAGAATAAATTTATTAGTGATAACCCACAATGTATTGTCGGTTGTGTCAATGGATTCAATGCTGTATTGACTAGGTAAGGTTATAGTGCCGAAGCTAGCTTTGATTAAAGTATTTTTAGTGACGCAAAATAGCCCTGATGTCGATCCTAAATACAGTGATTTGTTGAATAGTCTGACAGACCAAAAATTGATGTCGGTTTTCTCAATTGGCATTCTTCGGAAACCGTTAGTGTGATTTCCTCTAATCACTACTCCGTTATGCCCGCACATTATAATGTCATCGGGTGTGACGCAGTGGATGTCATGCAGGTGTTGCCGTGTCCCACTCTGGCTTTGCTGCCATTCATGGCCATTCCAGTGTAAAACCATACCATTTGTTCCGCATGTGTATATGTTGTTTTCGCTAGTGCCTTTGATGCATTCGAATAATGTAAGAGTTCGTGTTTTTTTTGTAAGCTCAAGGATGTTTAATTCTTTTCCTGATTTTATTTCGGTTGCAATTTCTTTTAAGATGTTCACGGCGTCATCTCTAAAGCTTACGCCTGTTTCTTCCCAGAAGTTGTTGCTACGATAAAAAATTTGATTTTCTGCGCCGCAAGCATATGTTCTATTTCCTATGTGGGTGATGCTGCTCAGTGAGCCTGCATTTTCACGCATTGGAATTGCCTCATTAAGCGTGCTATTTGAATTGTATGTTTCAACAGTTCCATCAGTGCATAAAGCGTACGCCACTCTTGGCTTTGCATCTGATGCAGGGCGTACCGCTACTGAAACTACGGTCTTGTCAATGATGTCGTGATGAAACCAAAGTCCTGGCAGTGCAAGGTTTAGAACAAACATTCGAGTGTGGTTGATTTCAGGGGCAATGGCATCAATAAAAGATGTGACATAAAGCATTTCATCATTTATTGCGGCGCCTGAGCCAAAGGTTATAGGTGTTTTTTTGGAGGTTTTCATATGACATCTCCCTATATATTCGTACTGTTAAAGTCCGTCGGCACCTTTTGGATCAGCATGAAATAAATCATCTGGGTTCAGGTCTTTGCTTGCATTATTTATTGTTCTTCGGATTACTGCAGGCTTTTCGTGGTTCAGAACATCAATGAGTTGAATTTGACATGTTTGAGAAATTATAGTGAAGTGCTCAGTTGCTCTTAAGCGTTTTAGATATTTTAACTCTGCTACTCCTGCAATTGAAAGGGCAGGGACAAATCCGTAGCACTCACCTATTTCCAAGCTGCCAAGTTTTTTCTTTGCGCGAGAGAACAGCGGTTTGTCGTTGATGTCAAAAAAGTCCAGATCCTCATGGTCAAGTGCAAAAGGTAAATCTATTGTGTTATCAAAGTTGGAGTTTGGGTCTTTGGGTGATGTGAAGTTGGTGTTGCATAAACGGCCTTCTAGCAGATCGACGTCTCCGCAGCCGAAGGAGTCTTGATAGAAGTAGATAGTTCCAAACGCAGTATAGGCGAAAGCGTGGCAATTGAATTGATTAAAATCTTCGTCGTCGCCGAGGGCGAGTGAAAGAACACCTTTGAAATCGTTTGGGTGGCATCTTTGTAGCCGACCGCCTTGCAGAATGCAACGACCGTAAGCCTGGTAGAGCTCGATCAATTGATTTGGAAGCGTGGCGGGTAAAGTGCCTAGTTCGTGCGCATTGAAAAGTTTGAACGTCGTTGGTTCGCCATTCTCATCGATGATAAATTCTATTAGTTCGTTCATTTTTTCAACCCTGGACACTTTTGAAGTTTCACGTTCATTTTATCTTTGTCCGAACCTTTTCTCTCCAACTTACCGGCTGACCAGGCCATGCACGTACCGCACCAAACAGCGAACACGGCGGTTAGGTCGAGTACGCGACTATCACGTACTCAGAAAGTTGGTCAGATGAAGAGCAGCGGTGAGGCCTTGGCTATTTCATGAGCTTGTCGACGTCGACGCTGGAGAAAGGCAGCGTCGGGCTGTCGAACTGGCGCAGGATGTGCAGGTGCGGATCCAGCTTGAGACGACGCAGGTTTTCCAACGTGGGGCTGCCGCCCAATACAAGTGCGGGCTCGAAGCCGTACATTTCATCGGGGGCCAGCGGGCCGTACTTCTTCACAGCACGGTCAAACAGCAGTTTTCCGTTGGTGTCCGGGTAGTCACATTTTTCTAATTTGGCAACACCGAATAGCGCTTGAATGGATGGATCATGATCGTGTAAGGGTCTGGGCTTGAGTTGGTTTTTCAATGCGAGTATTTCATTGTGGAGACAGACGATGGTGACGCTTGCGCCCGTTCTTTCACCGCATAAGTAGAGGTCGCCAAAGGCATCACGGGCAATTACGTGGAAGTTATCGAGGGTGGCAAGTGGCGTTTCCTCCAGCCAAGCGTCCTTTATATCTTCGTAATCATCAGGGTTCACCGTCCACAGGCGCCCATCCGCATATCCCGCCCATCCCTCTTCGCGCCAATAAGTCAGCAGGATGGGGGGGAGCTTGTCGGCCCAATAAGCAAGGCTAGCCTCGGGAACGGGTGTGCTGTGGGTGGCCTCACCAAATTTCTCTATGAAGTACTCGAAATGGGGATCTCTCATTATCATTTTCCTTTCTTGCCATGTGGGCATCCGCACCAAACGGTGAGCACGGCGGTTAGGTCGAGTACGCGACTATCACGTACTCAGAAAGTTGGTCAGATGAAGAGCAGCGGTGAGGCCTTGGCTATTTCATGAGCTTGTCGACGTCGACGCCGGAGAAAGGCAGCGTCGGGCTGTCGAACTGCCGCAGGATGTGCAAATGCGGATCCAGTTTGAGGCGGCGCAGATTCTCCAGCTTGGCAGTGCCGCCCAATACTAGCGCGGGTTCGAAGCCGTACATTTCATCGGGTGCCAGCGGGCCGTACTTCTTCACAGCACGGTCAAACAGCAATTTGCCATTAGCGTCCGGGTAGTCCAAATCATCTGGCTCACGAGAACCAAAGAAGGATTGAATTGAAAGGTCTTGCTCGTGGAGGGCGCTAGGCTTCAAATTGTTTTTCAGCGCCAGTATTTCGTTATGAAGGCAGACAATGGTGACACTTCTCCCGGTTCTTTCACCACACAGATAGAGGTCGCCGAAGGCGCCGCGGGCAATTACGTGGAAGTTATCGAGGGTGGCAAGTGGTGTTTCCTCCAGCCAAGCGTCCTTGATGTCCTCGTAGTCATCGGGATTCACTGTCCATAAGCGTCCATTTGCATATCCCGCCCACCCTTCTTCGCGCCAACAGGTCAGCAAGATAGGGGGGAGTTTGTCGATCCATTGAGCAAGGCTAGCCTCGGGAACGGGTGTTCGGTGGGTAGCCTCACCAAATTTCTCTATGAAGTACGCGAAGTGGGGATCTCTCATTATCATTTTCCTTTCTTAACAGGTGGGCACCCGCACCAGACGGTGAACACGGCGGTTAGGTCGAGTACGCGGCTATCACGTACTCAGAAAGTTGGTCGGATGAAGAGCTGCGGTGAGGCCTTGGCTATTTCATGAGCTTGTCGAAGTCGATGCCGGAAAAAGGAAGCGTCGGGCTGTCGAACTGGCGCAGGATGTGCAAATGCGGATCCAGTTTGAGGCGGCGCAGATTCTCCAGCTTGGCAGTGCCGCCCAACAACAGCGCGGGCTCGAAGCCGTACATTTCATCGGGTGCCAGCGGGCCGTACTTCTTCATAGCACGGTCAAACAGCAGTTTGCCATTAGCGTCCGGGTAGTCCAAATCTTCTGGATCACTAGAACCAAAGAAGGATTGAATTGAAAGGTCTTGCTCGTGGAGGGCGCTAGGCTTCAAATTGTTTTTCAGCGCCAGTATTTCGTTATGAAGGCAGACAATGGTGACACTTCTCCCGGTTCTTTCACCACACAGATAGAGGTCGCCAAAGGCGCTACGGGCAATTACGTGGAAGTTATCGAGGGTGGCAAGTGGTGTTTCCTCCAGCCAAGCGTCCTTGATGTCCTCGTAGTCATCGGGATTAACCGTCCACAGGCGCCCATCTGCATATCCCGCCCAGCCCTCTTCGCGCCAATAAGTCAGCAGGATGGGGGGGAGCTTGCCAACCCATTTGACAAAACTCTCCTCGGGGACATGCGTGCTGTGGGTCGCCTCGCCAAAACTCTCTATGAACAAAGCAAAATCCGGGTCTCTCATTTTTACTTTCCTTTCTTGCCATGTTGGCATCCGCACCAGACGGTGAGCACGGCGGTTAGGTCGAGTACGCGGCTATCACGTACTCAGAAAGTTGGTCAGATGAAAAGCAGCGGTGAGGCCTTGGCTATTTCATGAGCTTGTCGAAGTCGACGCTGGAGAAAGGCAGCGTCGGGCTGTCGAACTGCCGCAGGATGTGCAAATGCGGATCCAGCTTGAGGCGGCGCAGATTCTCCAGCTTGGCAGTGCCGCCCAATACCAGCGCGGGCTCGAAGCCGTACATTTCATCGGGTGCCAGCGGGCCGTACTTCTTCACAGCACGGTCAAACAGCAATTTGCCATTAGCGTCCGGGTAGTCCAAATCTTCTGGCTCACGAGAACCAAAGAAGGATTGAATTGAAAAGTCTTGCTCGTGGAGGGCCTTAGGCTTCAACTTGTTTTTCAGCGCCAGTATTTCGTTATGAAGGCAGACAATGGTGACACTTCTCCCGGTTCTTTCACCACACAGATAGAGGTCGCCGAAGGCGCCGCGGGCAATTACGTGAAAGTTATCGAGAGTGGCAAGTGGTGTTTCCTCCAGCCAAGCGTCCTTGATGTCCTCGTAGTCATCGGGATTAACCGTCCACAGGCGCCCATTTGCATATCCCGCCCAGCCCTCTTCGCGCCAATAAGTCAGCAGGATGGGGGGGAGCTTGCCAACCCATTTGACAAAGCTCTCCTCGGGGACATGCGTGCTGTGGGTCGCCTCGCCAAAACTCTCGATGAACAAAGTAAAATCCGGGTCTCTCATTATCATTTTCCTTTCTTGCCAGGTGGGCAGATTGTCAATTCCACATTCATCATGTCCGAGCCATCACCGCGTGCGACTGCGTTCTTTGCTGCATCCTCTAATAATTTTACGCGTTCTTTCTGGCTCCAGCTGCCGCCAATGGCACTGTTGACTCTTTTGTCACCCAAGGCTGAGGGTTTGGGCTCATGCCATCCACCTGCAACCATGTCAGGTTCGTGCAGAGCGGCCAACGAATCCATGATTTCCTTAGTTCGGTCTGCGGCGTTGACCCTGGCCGCCTTGGGGTCACCCTGTGGGTGCTTCCTGCGAATGCTCTCATATATGCTGTCGTTAATATCTTCAGCGCTCTTTCTCCGATAGGCTTCCTGAGCTACAGCAGCCTCAGGATTTCGACCCTGATTAGTAGGCGATTTTTGTTTGGCTTCCTTGAACTTGCTCCGGGCATTGGCAAAGTCCTTGGCCGACATAGTGTTGAGGGCGTCTTCTTGCCGCTTGAGCTGTCGGCTATATTCGCGCAAGTACTTCTTCTGCTCAGCCTCGCTCATCTTTTTGTATGTTTTGGATTTGCGTGGCTCGAAACATGCCGGTTTTTTCTTCGGCAGTTTCTTGGGCTTGATCTTCGCACCCTGATTCTGCTTGCGCGCCGCTTCGTCCTTGGCTTTCTTTGCCGCTGCCTCTTTCGCGGCCTTCTCGGCGGCTTCCTTAGCCGCTTTGCCTGAAGCTTCGGCTACTTTCGCACCGTATCTCGTGGCTTTGCCAGCGGTGCCCAGGTAGCCGACAAACGGAATCGCCGAGAGCATCGAGAGGCCGGCACCGACATAGTCGCCACGAGCAGCGCTGACCCCTGCATTGGCGATGTCGGCAACTTCCCCGAAGACGGGCACCAATCCAACGACATCCAGGCCGAGTTGAATGCCGTCCAGAATTTGCGCGCCGGTAACAGCCTCTGCTTCGGTCTCAGCTTCGACAGGCGGATTGGCCTCGCTCGCCGGTACTTCAGCCGATGCGGTTTCCCCGACCACACGTCCCAGCGTATTGCCATTAGCGTTGGTGCCGCCTTTTCTACTCAAGGTCGGGTCGGGATAGTCGCGCAGCTTTATCGCCGAGGCCTGTTCCCGAAACACCGCGTAGTCGGCGTAGCTGAGGTCGCGCTGCAGTTCGAGTTGCTGGTCTTTCCAGACCTGCACTGTGACGCCACCGCCATTCTCATAGGTCGCCCATTGCTTGCCGCCATAGTCCACAAAGGACTTGCTGATGTTGATCTTTAACGGTTCGGCCACGCCCTAGACTCCATTCATCCAGAACATGTCGCCATGGCGCACGATCAGCTTGCCTTCGGCGCGCACGCTGCTGCTCTTGTCCTTGGGGTAGCACTTGCCGCCCACGGTGTTGCTCTTGATGCCTTTGGCGACGCCGGCCTGGTCGCCGAGGGTCTTGGGCACCAGGCTCATGTCGTAGACCACCACTGGCTTGCCGTTGGCGCGCACTGATTTGGCGACGCCGGTGGCGCTTTTGAGTTCGGCGGTGACGGGGTAGGGCACCGGCGGAATCGGCGCGCCCATGGGGGTCTTGCACACGTCGGGGACGAGGCTGACCACTTTCCATTGGCCCTGTTGGCGGGCGATGACGTTGTCGGCCATGTCAGAGGCTCTCCTGTGCCGGGTCGTGTGCGGGGCGGATCAAGGGCGCGCCGGGATCGGTCTCGAAGCGGGCTTCGAGGGCGCGGATGTCGAGGCGGTTGGGCAGGCTGATGCGGTGGGTCAGTGCCAGGGTCATGGCCTCGGTGTCGAGGCGCAGGGTGTCGGTCAGCAAGGGCAGCGGCAGCATTGCGCCGTTGTTCAGGCGCAACAGCACGAACGGGCGATGGCCCGGCAGTTCCACCCGCAGTCGCCCATCCGCGGTGGTCTCGGGCGTTGTCAGGTTGAACAGTTCGATGCGCAGGTTCGGTGGCGGGAATTCGATCTGCTGATCGGCCGGCGCGCCGTTCCAGTAGGCAAAATCGAAGTCCAGCGGCAGGTAGGGCCAGCGCTCGGCTTGCCAGCTGTCGTCGTAGGTCCCGGCCAATGCCAGGCGAGGGGCCCAGGCCCGACCGACCGCGCCAAAGCCGGCGGGTTGTTGAGCGTAAGTCGCGGCCAGTTGTGCCATGCCCCGGGCATCCAGATCACCGTCGGGATGTCCGGCAATCACTGGCCGCTGCATTGGGGCGGCCAGGGTTTCGATCTGTGGCGCGGGCAGGGTGCGCAATGGCACGTCGAGTTGCAGGGCGAGTTTTTCGTGACGCTTTTCCAGCCAGCCACTGCCCAGCGGGTTGCTGTAGCAGACCTGGTTAAGCAGATGCTCGGAGGCTTGGGGATTTGTAGGGTAGTCAGGGTTGAGCACCACGCTGCTGCCACCGAAGGCGTGTTCCCAGCGCAACGGTACGCTGAGCGCGGGCAGTGCGTCCTTCAACTGCCAGCCCGTGAACAGGCCCTGCTGGAAGTGCCGGGGACCGGTAAAACGCAGGTGTTTGTCCAGCAGGTTGCGGCGGGTCGGGGCATTGGCGCGGGCGTGTGCCGCCGCCACGCGCTGGGCCTGCCAGTCCCGCAGTTGGTATTGGTTCAACGGCTCGCCGGGGCTCAGGGGCTCTGGCAATGGCACGGTGATGTTCACCGGCGGCAGCGGCAGGCTCAGGCGAATTCCGGCTTCCCACGCTATCGCCGGTATACCCTGCGGCGCATGGGCATGTCCGACGACGATCACATCGCAGCGCGGTTTGTACGGCGCAAGGTCGCTTTCTTCGTAGACGCTGCTGGTGCCTTCCTCGCCGTAATAGGTGTCGCCGGTGCACAACGGCAACGGTGCGTCGTCGATCACCGCGGCGCGGAATTCGCCCGGCTGGCCGTCCATGGGCAGCAGGCGATAGCCGACCTTCATGGCCACCACCGGGTACTCTTGATCGTCCACGCCCAGGGCGCTGAAACACAAGGCGTCGAAGGGCGTCAGATTGCGAAATTCCATGGACTGCGCCTCAGTTGATATCGACGTTTTTGCCGTTGATCTGCACCGCGCCGCTGGCGCTGAAATCAAAGGTGCAGCCATTGATCAGCACCGTGCCGTCGGACTTCATCACCAGTTGCGATTTGCCCACTTGCACCACAAATTCGTCACCGGCTTCGATGGTGAAGCGCTTGCCGACGAGCACTGACTTGTGGATGCCCACCTGTTCGCTTTGGCTGAGGCCGACGGTGGTGTTCATGGCCGCACCGACGCTGGTTTGATAGCCCCCACCAATGGTCAGGGCCTTGCCCAGTCCGATGGTTTCGGCCTTGGCCAAGGCAATGGTCTCGGCCTTGTTAGCGCCGATGGTCACGCTGCGGTTGGCGCCGATCTGGATGGTTTCGTTTTTGCCGACGTCTTCGGTGCGGTGGTCGCCGATGGAGAGGGTTTCGTTGTGCTCGACCCGCTCGCTGCGGTCATTGCCGACGAAGGTGGTCTCGTTGTTGTTCACATGGTTGTTCTGGTCTTTCTGCGCGTGGATATAGATCTCTTCCTGAGCCTTCTCGTCCTCGAAGCGCAGCTCGTTGGAGCCGTCGCCCTTGTGGGTCTGGCTTTTGATGGTCATGCGGGTTTTGTGTTTGGGCAGTTCGTAGGGCGGCAGGTTGGCTTCGCGATAGGCCCGGCCCATGACGATCGGCTGGTCGGGGTCCCCATCCAGGTGGTCGACGATGACTTCCTGACCAATCCGCGGGATGGCCATCGCGCCCCAGGTGGTGCCCGCCCAGCCTTGCGCCACGCGGATCCAGCAGGAGCTGTGTTGGTTGTTCTGGCTGGTGCGGTCCCAGGGGAAGCTGACTTTTATCCGGCCCCACTTGTCACAGAAAATCTCTTCCCCGGGTGGCCCGACCACGGTCGCGGTTTGCGGGCCGTCGAGGCGCGGTTTGGGTAACAGCGGCGCTTTCCAGTCGGCGCTGTCGGGGATCAGCGTGGCCTTGAGGTGATAGCGGGTGCCGGCCGCGCTGCCGGCGGCTTCCTCCTGCTGGCTGCTGTGTTGAGTGCCGGTGTGGACGATGCTGACGGTGCGCCAGCGCACGTTCATGTCGTCACGCGGGTGGTCGCTCAGGTCGAAGGCCAGGCCCGGTTGCAGGCGCGGGTCGTCGCCTTCGACCTCGGCGATGCGCGCATCATTTCGCAGGGCGCTGAGGCGGGTCTTGGTAAAGGGTTTGCCCACGGCGTCGCGCTTGTAGCGGCCGGGGTAGTCGTAGCGTTCGTAGCTGCGGTTTTGATGGTCCAACTGCGTGCCGTCGGCGGCGTGTTCCTGGGCGTAGCGCGGGTGGGTGAAGGTGTAGTCGCGCTGCACCTGGCGTGAGGTGCGCACGTGTTCGGTGTAGCGAAAGCGCTGCAATGCGGGCTCGGCACTGTCGCCGCCGCCCGCGGCGTGATAACGCACGGTGGTGCTGCCGGCAAGGTTCGGGGGGAGGCTGCCCAGGCCTTGCACGCGGTCGGTGTGGATCAGCCGATGGCCGTCGGCGCGGTGTTCAAAGGTGTAGAGCAGGCCTTCCTCGGCCGCGAGGCGGGCCAGAAAATCGAGGTCGGTTTCCCCGGCCTGCACGCAGTATTCGCGAGGGGCATGGTCAAAACAGATGACTTGCTCATAGTCGGTCAGGCGCTGGGCCTTGAGCACGGCGTTGAGGATCTCGGGCACGCTTTGCTGCTGAAAGATCCGCCAGTCCGAACGCAGGCGTGCGCGGGCCAGGGTCGGCTCGACCACGGCGTGGTAGCGGGTGCGGCGAAAGCCGGTGTCGCCCTGGGTGAGCCGGCTGACCAGGCCGTGCACGTAGCGCACGGGTGTCTCAGCGTGCCAGATGGTGAGCACGGCGGGCTTGTCGAGCAGCGTGCCGAAGTCCAGCGCGGGGTCGTGGCTGGCGAGTTCGAGTTCCAGCTTGAAGGGCTGGGACAGGCCTTCTTCCAGCGTGAATTCAATGACCTCAAAGGCGGCGCCGCAGGCCGGTTCAAAGGTGAAACGCAAGTCGCTTTGGCGGGGCATGGGCCCTCCTTGAGGCACGCTAGCGTCCGGCCGGTTCTGCAACAGGCCGGACGCTAGCGAACGCAGAAAACCCTGCCAGCCAGAGCGGGCAGGGGAGTAGCCGTAGGGTTAAACCGGTTTGCGCCAGTCGTCAGAACCTTCGGTGCCCGACACGCTGTGTTCCCAGACGATTTTGCGGTAGGACATGCCGACCTTGATCAGCTGCGTGTAGTCGCTGTTTGCAGGGTTCTGGGCATGCGGCAGTTGGGTATGGATATCGACGATGACGGCGTCTTCGAGCTTGGTGCAGAAGAACTTTTCCTGCTTGCCTTCGGTAGAGGTGCGATACCAGGCCACCGTGACTGACGGCAGCATTTCGCCCGTGGCCAGCGCCTGATAGAGCAAGGGCGCGGCCTTGTTCAGCGCGCAGGTGAAGGCGAATGCGCCATGCACGCGCTGGCCTGATGGCTGACCGCTTTGCGGGTCGGTGGGGGTGGAAATCAGATGGTCGATTTCCTGGACGAGAATCTCGTCTTCATGGCCTTCGACAAACACATTACCCACCGAATCGGCGGTGAAGGCGCCCTGGGTGATAAGTCCCTGAGTCTTTCCCTCGATCTTGATGTACGCGGGTGTAGGCATGACAAACTCCTTGTTGCTCTTGAATAAACGACCCGCGGGTCGCCACCGTCGAACTGACGGTGTGGTTTTTCGGCGCACGAGGCCCCGAGGGGCGCGCCGCTCAACACGGGTCGCGCCTGATTTGGGTATGGCTGGAGCTAGAGCGTGAGAATGCCCTCCAGGGAATTCAGGACCTGGAAGGTCATGCTGTTAAGGCGAACGGCATAGAGCGTGTAAGCGCCCAGCAGCAAGACGCTCGCCGCAGCCCAGGGTGTCCACCAGGGCCACTGCCGGTTGACCCGGTAATTGCGCGGGGCCACGTTGGTCAAGGGCTCGGTCAGTCGCTCCGGGGCGTCGCCGCGCAAGTCACGCAGCGCGCGATGCACTTTGACGATGATCTTTTGCCGCGCGTCGTCGCCTTGGGTCTGGATCGCGTATTTGCCCCGCAGGCCCATGCACAGGCACAGGTACATGACCTCCAGCACATGCTGGTACTTGTCGGCATCGATCAGCATGCGGGCGAGCACGGTGAAGAACTTTTCGCCGCCCCAGTTTTCCTGGTGAAAGGCACTGAGCAGGGAGCGATGGCTCCAGGTGGAATGTTTGCCCCACGCGGTGCCCATGACGATTTCGTCCATGAACAGGCACAGGCTGTAGGAGTAAGCCTGCAGGGTGGCGTTATCGTACGGGTGATGGCGCATCTCTTCGAGGACGGTGACGATCTGGTTATGCACGCCTTGATAAAGCTGCGTCAGGTCTTCGCACCGGTCCAGCCCATGCAGGCGCATGGCCAGGCCGAACAGCGGCATGGCGGCATCGGCCAGCGGGTTGTAGGTCAGGCCACGCAGCTGAAACTGAGGGTCTTCGCGGCCTGCAAACGGTGGCTTTGCGTCTGCAGCGCCAGCGCTGCTGTCAATCGCCTTGGCCAGTAGCGTTTCAAGTGCTTCTGAGCGTTCACTGGCGGCGATAGCGGGCGGGGTAACGGTCATGTCATTGACTCCTGATGGCCCAGAACTGCAATTCCAGTTCCGGGAAGTCGGCGCCGATATGGAAGCCGAAACCGGCGGCGCCCGTCAGGCTCTGCCAGGCCGGGTCCTGGCGATCCAGCTCGAAGTAGCTGAAACCGGCATGGAACGGCAGATGGCGCGGCGCGACGGGTAGCGGGATCAGGGGAATGCCCGGTAATTGCAGGCTGACCAGTTCGCTGAGTCGTTCCTGTGAACTGACCTTGGTCTGTTGCAGAAACTGTCGGCGCAGTGCCTCCAGCGGCAGACGTGCGCGCACGGCGAGGATGAACTCGGCATCGGCCAGCAGGCGGCGGTCATGCAGGGCGGCGGTCAGCACGCCGTATTGCTGATGTTCGATAGGCAGCGACACGGCCCGCGGTTGCAGCACTGTGCTCAAGGCGCGGCGCAGGGTGTCTTGCAAGGGCTTGAGCGATTCACGCAGGCGCTCATGCTGGTATGCCGGGTATTCCTGTGGCAGGCGGCCGTCATCGGTGAAGGTCACGAGTTCGCCGCAGGCCTGACTGAAGGCTATGTATAGCTGTTCCGGGTGCACGTGTTGGCGCCGTGCCAGGTGCTGGAACAGCGGGTACAGACGGTTCAGGGTTTGCAGCAGGTTGAAGTCGGTGACGTCGGCGACGCCAGACTGGCTGGTGGAACCGATCCGCTCGGCGATGTTTCGCGCGCGTTCACGCATCAGCCCGGCAGTTTCCCCGAGGTAGCGTTGCAAGGGCGGGGCGGCATGCAACGATACGCAGGTCGGGTAGAACTGTTCGTCCATTACCAGGCTGCCATCCGGGCGCTTGTCCAGAATCCGGCCCAGGGCGATGCTGGTAAACGCGCTGCGGTCGTCGCGTTCGAGCAGTAGCTGCAAGTTGGGTACCGCCAGGTCCATGAGGACATGGTCGCCGTCTTCGCTGTGGGTATCGCGGATATCACGGCGTTGAGCGAGGTAGCGGCTGTTGGCGTAGCTGTCTGGCCACTGCACTTCGAGTGCGCCGTCACAGCGCAACGGCAGGCACAGGTGAACAATCTGGTTGGCCGCTGAGCTGTCCAGGATGTCCAGCGGCGGTGGAGGCGCCTGATCATTGGGAATGTCGAACACGCTGCCGTCTGGCATAAGGCCGCGGGCGCGCACGAGGGCGATCTTGCCCAGGCTCAGGCATTCGGGGTTGATTTCCAGTTCGCTGAAACCATAGAGCGACTCGTTGAGGCATTGCAGGCGCTGTTGCAGTTGGGCGTCAGACGCCCGCGCCTGCTGTTGGAAGTGCTGAGGTTTGACGAACAAACCCTCGTACCAGATAACGGGGTTACGCGAACTCATGAATAGGCGCTCGGCAAGGGAGTGAAAGGGGCGAAGGGCTTCATGGGTGCTCGGCCTTCAGTTCGACGCGGGCTTCGTCCAGTTGCACCAGCAAGGCGTAGGTGCGACCGGTGGGTTCGAGGCGCACGCTGTGTTTCCACTGCGCGGTGTTGGCGTCGTGATAGCGGGCGATGACCGCGAGGTAGCGGGTGTCCTCGTTGATGGCCTGGTAGTTGATGAACTTGAATTGGCCGGGCGTGAGCAGGTAGTCGTCGTCCTGGATGTAGGTACTGCCCAGCGCCTGTTTAAGGTCCGCCGCCAAGGCCTGGGCCGTAGCGTTGAGCAACAGCGAATCGTCCTTGAGTTGCAGAATCTTGAAGGCAATCGGGGTGGCGAGCTGCTCCGGGCCGGGCGCCAGGGCTGAGGGCTGATTGGGCAGCGTGAGGGTGACTAACGGGTCGCTGTAGGTGCCCAGCACGGCGGGTTGGGCCGGCGACATCAACGGCGCGTCGCCAGCCTGCGCGACGTCATCAAGCAGCGGCGAGTGTGCCGGTGCGACGGTCTGCAGATGATCCAGCAGGGCATACAACTTGTCGGTCAATTCCACGGAGCTGCCGGCGCTGACCGTTGCGCCGTAGGCAGTGGGTGACGTCGTGAGCGTCGCGTCGGGCACCTGGTAAACGCCCGCCGGGTTTGGATTGACGGTGCGGGTTGCGTGCAGGCTCAGGGTGATCCGGGTCGGTTGCTCATCCGGCCCGCCGACGGGGGTCGAGGGGCTGATGATGACTTGCCCCAGCTTGCCAAGCATGGTGCAGCCGCCGAGTAGCAGGCAGGCCGTCAGCAGCATCAGTGCGCGCGCCATCATGCTGTGGCTGCCGGTGCCGGGGCGGGGTGTAACGCAGGGTGCGCTGTCATCCGGTGAGCTCCAGTGTCTCTGTTCGATAGCGGGACGCATGCCCTCTGACAAGGCGATCCGGGCCTCTGCCACGGCGGGCGCGTCCCGTTGTGGCGGATCAAACAGGTCGAGGGTCAGGGTTGTGGCCCGCGCAGGCGGTTGTGACGCCTCCAATGCAAGCAATGGATCGCAGGATGCGTGCGCGTCCGCTGGGCGGATGAGCTGCAGCAAATCCCGTGACGTCATGTCCACTGCAGGGGCCACGTCTGATGGCGGTACGAATCCGTCGAGCAGCGCATCCAGCGGCGATTCACTGTGGCGAAGCAACGCACTGACGGTTTGCTGGCGGCTGTGACTGGTGATATCGGCGTTGTGCAGATGAACGATAACGATGTAGGCGCCGATGTGCAGGCGATCGCCATCGTTGAGCCGTATGGTCGTTTGAAGTCCCAGGGCGAGGTCATGTCCGTTGAGACGGGTCTGGCCACATACGTCGATTACGCAGAAACGGCCTTCGCGCAGGCGCAGCTCGCAATGCTGCGGTTGCACGCGGTGCTGTCGGTCATTGAGCCGCCAATCACAGCCGACGCTGCCAATGCTGCCGCCGACGCGATCGAATTGCCGCACCGGGGTACAGCCGTGTAGCAGCTGTTCGGGATTGTCGATGACCAGGGTGATCTGCAACGGGTGGTGGAGGGCGGTCATGAGCGCCCCTTGATACGAACCGTCGAGGTCTGCTGTTGATGGTCGATAAAGCTGGTCCAGCCCAGATGCGTGCCAGTCTGGCGCCCGAGATTGAACGGCGGAACGTCGTCCTGGCGCAGCCCCAGTTCCAGGTCAAAGGCCATGACGTCGCGCATTAAAAAATCCATCAATTTGCGCAGCGGCTCGTAATGGATTCCGCTGGGCAAAAACTGGCGAAAGCGGGTCTGATTCAGGTCGGGGATCACCAGGGTGAATTTGCTGCTGCGGGTCTTGATCCGGGCCCCCACCGTAAAGCTCTCACCCAGCACGCCATTGTTTTGCCCAAGGGCGATGCGTTGCGTGGCCTTCACCGGCACGTAGCGCGATTCGAACTCGCGGATATGCACGTCATGCAGATCAAAGCAGTGGCCGACGATGCCCGCCACCACGGACGGCGAGCGGCTGCGGCTGGCGATTAGCCCGGCGAAGCTGAGCAGTCGACTCCAGGGCAGCGGTGTGCTGCCGCGCAGCTCGGTGTCATTCAGGCCGATCAAGGCGAAGACGTAGCGCGAAAAGCCGTCACGGGCTTCTTGTTGAAAGCGCAAGTAGTAGCGGTATTTGCGCCAGCTGTGGTGCAGCAGGGTCAGCAGGCGGTGATTGAAGAAGTCCAGAAACGCCGGTCGAATCCCGTTGCCCTGGGCATTCTCGAAGGCGACCGTATCCAGGTAGTAGCCAGGCAGGGGCGAGTCGCTCCCATGCAGCCCGAAGAAGGTGGTCTGAACCCGGTAGCGGCAGTCATCGTCGTCGTCCAGGCGTTCGGCCAGGGCCACGTCCGACGCGGGGAAGCCGAGCCCTGCGTGGCTTTGCAGGCGCAGTCGACGCGGTGGGCGACGTGGGTCGGTTTCCAGGTCGTCATCGTGCAACGCATACAACTGCTCCAGCAGACGGTAGAACGAATAGTTCCGTGCGTCGGCCAGCAGCGTGTCAGCTAGATCACGGGTTGTCTGCCGGTCAACAGGGGCCATTGGTAATGCTCGTTGTTGGTGGTATTGGTGACTTCCAACTGGTGGAAGGAGTTGATGCTGGCGTAGAGCGCAAAAAAGTGGGACAGCACCGTGGCGAACAGGTACAGCTCGCCCTCGCAGAGGAATGCGTTCTGATCAAGTTTCAGGTGCGTGGTCAGGCCACGCACCGGCAAACCTTTCATCACCAGGTCAGTCGGGGTGGTGATGGCCTCGCCGATGCCGTCCAGGCGTTTACGGGTGGCCCGGGCCTGTTGCAGGTCATGCAGCGCGGCAAAGTCATAGGCGCGCACGATGGCCTTGAGCGGCTCGGCCGACAGCAGGGACAGGTAGTTCAATGACAGGTTGGAGATCAGCGTCCAGTGCAGGCTGGCATCCAGCACGGGGGGATAAGCGCGGGTCGGCGCTGTGAGGTTGCGGTAGGTGGCAAAGGTGGGCGTGGTCTCGGTGGCGACACACAGATCCCCGACGCCCAACGCGAGCGGCAGAGCGCGGTTGCTGCAGGTCAGTTCGATGGACGCCACTTCATCGCGGCCGATATGGGCCGACTCATCCCCGCGCACAAAGGAAATGCGGTTCAGGATGCCTTCGCGGCTCAGGGAATCTTCGATGCGGGTGCGGTAGTACAGCGCCGTACGACCCTGAGCGTGTTCAATCTCGTGCTGAAATGACTCAAAGGGCGTGTACACCCGCAGGGGCTCGCCGCGTCGCAGTTCGGTGTCCCTAGGCCAGCCGGTGACCTGGTCGATGCTATATATTTCGAAGGCATCAGGGCGCTGCCCGCTCGGTTGGACGCGTTGATCCAGCGTCTGTCCGCTCAGGGTTATCGGCTCTGCATCGTGGTCGAACAAGTTGACCGCCGGCGCGCAGTACAGGCTGATGTCCGCCGTGCCCAGGCGCATTTCGGACGGCATCGGTCTGGAAAAGTGGAACTCGAAGCGCAGGTGTTCGCCCACGGTAGCCGGCCACAAGCGTGCAAGCCGGGTCAGGCTGAAGAAATGAAAGCGCTGGGAGAAGACAAAGAACTCCTGCACGATTCGATAGCCGTCGAACACATTGCGCGGGTAGGGCAGCAGTGCCTCTTGCGGGGTAAAACCGGGAAAGGCGATGTCCTTGGTCGATAGCTCGAAGGGCTTGCCGTCGATGTCCACGGTGATGGTTTTCAGGTAATGCGCGATCCATAAATACAAGGTCAGTGCATTGATGGTGTCGCCACTCAGGTGAAAGTCCAGTTGGTCGCAGCCCATGGTGTCCAACGGTTGCCGGGTCTGGACACTCAACTCAATGCGCATCACGGACTTTTCGCGGCTATGGGCTGCGGTGACTGATTCCAGCTGAAGGGGATAGAGGTGCACATCCGTGCAGGTGCGAAATTCGCAACGTATGTCGTCCACCGGTGTGGAGAACAGTCGTGTGCCTTTGGGAATCAGCTGGCCTTCGGTAATCGCCTGTTTGACTGGATCAAAGCGCACCAACGTGAAGCTGGGGATCGGGCGCAGGTAATTGGGCCAGAGCATTTGCAGCAGGGGATGGGTCAGCTCCGGCAGGTCGTCTTCAATCTTCATCCGCAGCCGGGCGGTCAGGAATGCGAACCCCTCCAGCAGGCGCTCGACATCCGGATCACCGGCCTCCTCACCGAGGAAGCGGGCCAATTGTGGATTGTCCTCGGCAAACTCGTGACCGAGGTCACGCAAGTAGTTCATTTCGTCACGAAAAAACGCGCGTAATGACATGTCGATGATTCCTTATGTCACGCGGGCGCAACGATCCTGGCCATGCATGGCCACGTGGAGTTGCACCTGTTCGTCCTTGTGGTTGAGTCGTACCTGGCAATTGAGCTGAAAGTTCAGTTCCAGCGGCAGGTCGGGGTTGGGCTCAAAGCGCACCTCCAGCACCTTGATGCGCGGCTCGAAGGCCTCCACCGAGCGCCGGATATCGGCGCTGATATGGAGCAACAAATCGGCGGTGCCCAGTGCGCCGCCGTTGAAGTCCCCCAGCCCTAGCGCAGGGCTGCTCTGCGAGCAGCCCTGCCGTGCATTGAGCAGACGCTCCAGGTGCTGTTTGATCCCTTCGATACGCTGCCGGCTGGCCTGAGGTCCGGACGGCACCCGGCGCTGGGCCGGCGCGTCAACCACCAGACGCTCGAACAAGCTGACATACCCCGCGCCCGGATGAGCCGCTGGCATCACTGAGTGTCCAGCCGGCCGACCAATGAGATTTCGAAGTTGGCCCCCATGTATTTGAAGTGCGGGCGCACCGCGAGCGACACCTGATACCAGCCTGGATTGCCTTCAACGTCCTGGACCTCGATCCGGGCGGCTCGCAACGGACGGCGGCTGCGCACATCGGAAGACGGATTTTCCTGGTCGGCGACATATTGCTTGAGCCACATGTTGAGGTCGCGCTCCAGATCCTGACGCTCTTTCCAGCTGCCTATCTGCTCGCGTTGCAGCACCTTGATGTAGTGCGCCAGACGATTGACGATGAACAGGTACGGCAATTGAGTGCCGAGCTTGTAGTTGGTCTGCGCCTCCTGGCCCTCACGGGTTTTCGGGAAGTTTTTCGGGCGTTGCACCGAGTTGGCCGAGAAGAAGGCCGCGTTGTCACTGTCCTTGCGCATCGTTAGCGGCATGAAGCCTTCTTCGGACAGTTCGAATTCCTTGCGATCGGAGATCAGGACTTCAGTCGGGATCTTGGCTTGCAGTTGGCCAAATGCGTCATACAGATGCACCGGCAAGTCATCGACGGCTCCCCCCGATTGCGGGCCGATGATGTTCGGGCACCAGCGGTAACGGGCAAAGCTGTCATTGATGCGACTGGCGATCAGGTAGGCCGTGTTGCCCCACAGGTAGTTGTCATGTTGGCCGTCGATGGCTTCTTCGTACATGAAGCTGCCAGCCGGGTTTTCCAACGGGTCGTAGGGTTGGCGCAGCAGAAACCGCGGCATGCCCAAGGCCAGATAGCGAGCGTCTTCGGACTCACGCAGACTGCGCCATTTGGTGTGGCGCGGACCTTCAAAAATGTCCTTGACCTCTTTGAGGTTGGGCAAATCCTCAAAGCCCTGCAGGTTGAAGAACTCCGGCCCGGCCGCCGCCACAAACGGAGCGTGCGCCATGGCGCCGATCGAGGCCATGTAGCTCAGCAATTTGATATCTGCAGAGGAAGGGCCGAAGGTGTAGTTGCCCACGATGGTGGCGACCGGTTCGCCCCCGAACTGTCCGTAACCGGCGGTGTAGACGTGCTTGTAAAGGCCGCTGCGGGTGATATCGCCGGCGTTGTCGAAGTCTTCCAGCAGTTCGTCTTTGGTAACGTGCAGCACCTCAAGCTTGATGTTTTCACGGAAGTCGGTGCGATCCACCAGCAGTTTCAGGCCGCGCCAGGCAGACTCAAGCTCCTGGTACGCCGGTTGGTGCAGGATCACGTCCACCTGCTTGCCGAGGGCATGGTCGATTTCAGCAATCATCTGATCGACCCGGTGCTTGTTAATGAGCTGATCATGCTCACCGCTCTGCAAAATCTCGCTGATAAACGCGGCAACGCCCTGTTTGGCAATGACGTAACCTTCCTGGCTGGGCTGCATCAGGGTCTGTGCCATGATCTGATCCAGCAGCGTCGACTCGGTGTTCACTTCCAGGGTCGTGGCAAGGGGGCTTTGCGTGTGCATGGGGCACTCTCCGTATCGGTCGATGTGGGTTAAGCGAGGCGCGATCAGCGGGTGGGTGCGTCGAGTGTCAGGTTCAGTTCGCTGACCAGGCGGGCGCGGGCGTGTTCATCGCCCAGCAGGTGCTGCAGCTGTTTGCGCAAGGCCGGGACGTTGCCCATCGGCCCTTTGAGGGCGACCAACGCTTCGCGCAGTTCCAGCAACTTATTGAGTTCTGGAACTTGCCGGGCGACCGCATCGGGTCCGAAATCATTGATGGCGGTGAAACGCAACTTGACGTTCAGATCACTGTCGCGGTCGTTGCTCAGCACCGACGGGACACTCATTTCCAAACCGATATCCGCTTTGGACAGGACCTCGTTGAAGGTGTCCTTATCAATGCGAATGGCGTGTCGTTCTTCCAGGGAAGTGGCTTCGCCATGACCTTTAAAATCCCCCATGACTAACATCTTGTGGGGCAGTTCAACTTCCGCCTGCTGATCACCTGTGGCCGGAACGTACTTGATGTTGATGCGTTCCTTAGGTGCAACAGAACCAGTTTTGTGTGACATGGAAAAGTCCTTTTAGTCAGAGTGATCGCATTAAAACAAGTTTTTAATCTGTCGTGTCGTAGGAGAATTCCTTAAATGCTGTAGGCAATATCTTTCGCCTGCTGTTTCGGGTTGGTTTGCTGCTGGGCTTTTGCTCTCGAAGTGCTTTCTGCTTGATAGTGTGGAATTGCGTGCAGGGCCCGCACAGCAAAGCGTTCAGAGTATATCTTTGGTTGTGGTTGCTTGTGTGAGTCGGTCTGTGCTGTTATTTTTTTATCTGGGTTTGTATCAGTTTGAAAATAAATCAGCGGTGTTCAATGGGAACTGTTGTTAGTATTTGCTTTCGCTGAGTAGCATGATGATTGTTAGTGGTCGCTTTCTATCGGATCTGACTGTTTCGCGACGTTTCCACCGTCAATCAACTTGAGTTGAAGATGAATATGCAGGCATGGAATCTGGAGGCATTAGTTGATAACCCGCGCTAAAGCTTGCTTGTTGGGGTGCTGTGCTGTTTGGACGGTTCAGGCGTGGGCGGTGCCCCCCGCAAAGGACTGTACGGCGATTGTTTCTGCGCTCGAACGCCTGACGTGTTTCGATCAGGCTGCGGGCACGCCGGCTCGCGTGTCCGTAGTGCCAGTCCGCGCCGTGGTCGTGCGCCCGGAGATCGTCGAGCTGGTCGAGGCCAATGAAGCTGCGCGTGAGGCAGAGAATCACCGGTTCATGGCGTTGGTGCGGCCGGAGCCCAATGGCGAGGGCCAGCAAATGGTGATTTCAGCCCCTGCACTCGGCGCTGCGGCGCCCCGACCGTTGTTGGCGATCAGTTGCCAGTCGAAGATCACGCGCCTGCAGCTAGTGGTGGCCGAGCCACTGGTGCCCAATCGGCTGCGGCTGCGTATTTTCAAGGACGACCGCCCCGTGGGAGCTCCTCGTGACTGGCGCGTACTCGATACCGGCCAGGTGATTGATGCCGGACGGGGGTTGCCGGCGATTGAGCTGTTACGCGAGCTGGGCGGGGCGCAACGGCTGCGTCTGGAGAGCGTCGACTATCCGCCCCTCGACGGATTGGTGTTCGATGCGCAAGGGCTGGATGCGCTGATCAAACAGGAGCGTGAGCTATGTCGCTGGTGATCGATGTGCCAGCAGACGTCGTGAAGACGCTGCTCAAGCCGGTTGAGCCGGAGCAGCCTGTCGGCCATTTTGATATCGAGGATGAGACCTACCAGGCCATTGACCAGGAAATGGTCAAGCTCGGAGGGCTGCATGAGGCGCGAATCGATTGGCCCTATATTGACGAAGCCGCCCGTCAGTACCTTGCCGGCCAATGTAAGCATTTTCGGATTATGGGGCACCTGCTGACCGTGTGGCTGCGCACCCGGCAATGGGTGCAATGGGTGGATGCTGTCAGTTTACTGGCCGGGATGATTGACCGGTACTGGGACAGTGCGCAGCCCAAGCCGGGACCCACGGGCTACCTGGCCAAGCGCAAGCAAGTCAAGACGCTGATGGAGCGGTTGACGGAGGCAGTTGGCGCGTTGGAGCGGCAAAGTTTCACCCCGGCCCAGCAATCCAGGGCTGAGTTGGCCTTGGTCAGCCTTCAGCGAAATGCGCTCACGGCCAAACTTGATCTTGGCGCCCTGGAGGATTTGCAGGCCGCGCTGACCCGGCACAGTGAGCGTGCGTTGCAACCAACCTCTTCTCCAGCCGGGCCGACAACCCGCTCAGTCGCTGCAGAAACACTGTCCCCAGCGTTTTTCACCAGCCAGGGCGCTGCCCCACAAGGTAATGAGCGCGAGCAACGCCGGGCCCTGTTGACCATGGCTGAGTGGGTCAATCACCAAGACCCGTATGACCCTGCCGGCTACCAGCTGCGCCGATTCGGCCTGTGGTCGCATCTGCACGCCGCACCGTTGGTGGTGCGCGAGCGGCGTACCGAGTTGATGGCGGTGCCCAATGACATCGTCGATGGCTATCAGGAAGCATTGGCTGCCAACGCCGTGGATCCTGCGCTGTTGCGGCGAATTGAAAAGAGCGTGACCGCTTCGCCGTACTGGATTCGAGGCAGTTTTCTAGCCGCGAGCATTGCCTCCCGACTGGAAATGGGCGAGGTGGCGACCGCCATCAATCAAGCGAGCCAACGGTTTGTGCGACGAATTCCAGCGCTTATGGAGCTGAGCTTCAGCGATGGAACGCCCTTTATCGATGCGCAAACAGAAGCCTGGCTGACCGGTGTCGACACGGCCGCGTCCAGCCCCGGCGCGGTGCCGGAATATGCCGGATTGCGTGAGGAACTCATCACCCAGCTCGACCAGGAAGGGGTCGAGGTGGTGCTGCTACGCCTGCAAGGGCTGCAGGCCAGCTACACCGCGCCACGTCAACGCTGCTATGCCACGATCATCGCTGCCGACCTGCTGGCTGCGCGCGGGTTGGCGTGGCTGGCGGATGACCTTTGCGCGAATGTGGCGCGGGTCATGCGCGCCACATTGGCTGAACACTGGGAACCGGAGCTGTTCCAGAAGCTGGCACCTCAGCTTATCGGCCAGGCAGGCGCCATGACTGCCGTGAAGGATTAGGACTGCCCATGCCCCGCCAAAGCGACTTGCGCTTCACCTTTGAACCGGCCTGCGGCGCCGCCTTTAAGGTCATTGAATTCACGCTGGTAGAAGGCCTGTCCCAGCCCTTCAAGCTGGAACTCACGGAATGTGTTTTACCTACCCGGATGTTAATCAAGTGAGTGAAGTCATGCCCAATTTGCCTACCCCCGACTGGCCTCGTTGGTTCAGCTGGAAGATCAGTGAAGCGAATTTCGAGCAGCGCCGTGAACGCTATGTTCTGTACAAAAACTACCCGGAGCGTTTCGATGATTTTTTAAATGGCATGCACAGGGTCACCTCGGACTTGCCCAAGTATCGCGAACGCTCCAAACCGGGTGGGTTGATGAGCTCTACCAATCAGAGGCTGTGGGACGCACTCAACTGGATAAACCTGCAATATTCCGCCGGTGCCCCGGTCGAGCAATTGGCTGAAGCCTGGCCGTACGCCCTTGAGTGGGCAGAAGAATACGGTGACTTCGATGCCTTGTTCGACCAATCGCCCGAGGCGGGCAATTACATGGCGCCGCACGCCGCTTTGCGTACCGAAGAGTACTGGATTGTCGCCCTGCGCCTGACCTGTTTCGGCCTGCTCAGCGGCTACTCGCACACCATGCCCCGAGTCATGTTGTTTCTGGATTACGCCAATGAACTGATGGGCGTACGCGACGGTTTGCTGGAGCGTTTGGTGCGGCCCTTTGTGGCAGATCGCGGTACGCCCCCGGATACCTGCACCCGGCACTTGCCGTACCGAAAATTGCTCAAGGTGTTTAGCTCCGCCGCGGCCAAACGCCCAGAGTTACTCAAAAGTTACCTGGATGAGTGGTACCACGCGAGCCGCCGCGAACCCTATGTGGATAGGCATCTTGAAGGAGGTTTCAGTCATTTTGGCTACTGGGCCTGGGAAGCGGCGGCAGTGACCTGGTTACTGGGCATTGACGACAGCAGCTACCGCGAGATGCCGTTCTACCCCAAAGACTGGGCCGATTTCGCCAAACAGTACCCGCCACCTCCTGCCGAAGCCACGCGCCGCTCGGGCGACAGCTGCCCGCAAAGCGGTTGGTGGTGGAGCGATGCCAGCCACGACTCCCTATACCGTTTTGAGTCCGGGGATATTTTCCCGGACATCGCCAGCGACACCGCACGCGGGATCACGGTGTGGCACTGGGCGCTTGATCAGCGAGCTTGATACCAATAAGGAATGGGTAGGCTTTATATGTTGAATCTATGGAGTTACTTCAAGCGCTGGGGATTGCCGCTGATGCGCCAGTTCAATAGTGCGGCCCCGGTACTTGTTGCGCTGGGCGTTCTGTTCGCGCTGGTCAGTATTTGGTGGCTGGGGCCCAATTGGGTGTGGCGCGAACATCAGCCATTGGCCGAGTTGCCGATGCGGGTGTCAGCCAGTGTGTTGGTGTTGCTGATTCCTGCACTGGTGTGGGCCTGGTGGATGCGTCGCCGTTATCGGCAGTGGCAGGCTGAGCGCCTGCATGCCGCGGCGGTCGAGGCCGACCCCTGCTTGCCGTATGTCGAAGCGCAAGAACGAGCCCTGAACCGAAGTCTGGCCAGTTTGCTCGACAATATGGAGCGCCGTCGCTCGCTATACCAATTGCCGTGGTACTTGGTGCTGGGCGAAGAGAACGCGGGAAAAACCAGCTTGATCACGCGCTCCAATCAAAGCTTTGCGCTGTCAGCCGTGACCCAGTCAGGCTCTCGTGTCTATAACGATGAGCATTTGGCCTACAAGGTGGATTGGTGGATCGGCCATGAGGCGGTGTTGATTGACCCGCCCGGTGAGTTTATTTCACAGCCAGAAGCGGGGCCAACCGAGCACCAGCAGGAGAACCGTGCTGCAATCGCACCACACTCGCAGAGCAAGGTCAGGCCCGTACTTCCCGCAGGGACTCACCCGCGACTTTGGTTGCACCTCATGGACTGGCTCGGGCGCAAGCGCAGTCGTCGCCCGCTGAACGGTGTGGTGTTGGTGGTTGATCTTTCAGTGTTGATCACTCAACGCCCAGAGCAGCGCAAGGCCTTGGCAACCCTGTTGCGTAGCCGTCTGTTTGAGCTGACCAAGGAGCTGGGCACGCGCCTGCCGCTGTATGTGGTGTTGAGTAAATTCGATCTGCTGGAAGGATTCGAAGAGTTCTTTGCGAGGTTGCCCCGCACGGCGCGGGAGGAGATGCTGGGGTTCACCTTCACGCTGGAGGCGGTCGATGACTTTGATGCCTGGCTGGCGGAGCTGACGACGCGCTTTGATCGTTTTGTCGAACGACTGAACGGTAGGGTGTTTGACAGTCTGAGTGAGTCCCGCAGTCAAGACGAACGTCACCGTCTGATGGCGCTGGTAGGGCAGGTGTCCGGTGTCCGACCGGCCCTGTTGAGTTTTTTGACCGACATGTTGGGCAGTGATCGTTTCACGACACCGGCCTTGGTGCGCGGGCTGTACTTTTCTTCGGTCTATCAGCAGGGGGCGTTGAGCAACGCCTTTGTCCGCGAAGCGGCATTGCCGCATCATCTGGCGCCCCCATCGCCTGAAGTCAAACCGGTCGGTGGCACGGTCGTCTACTTCGCTCAGCAACTGTTCCAGCGCGTGATCTACCCTGAAGCCGGATTGGCCGGCGATAACGTAAAAGTCACTCTCGGCAAGCGTCGACTGCTGCTTGCCGGTTCCGCGGTCGCGGCACTGGGCGCTGTGTTGGTCGTGGGTGGCTGGCAGCACTACTTCGATATCAATCGCGACAAAGCAGATGCCGTATTGGCCAAGAGCCGCGAGTTTAAAAGCCGCGACATTGATGCTCGGGTCGATATCACCGGGCGTAACCTGTTGGCGCCGTTGGATCAGATCCGCGAGGCGGTCTCGATCTATGGTGATTACCGTGACGCCTGGCCGGTGCTGTCGGACATGGGCTTGTACCAAGGGCGGGCAATTGGCCCCATGGTGGATGCGGCCTACTTGAATCTGTTGTCCAAACGCTTTTTACCCGCCATCGCCGGTGGTGCCATCGCGGCCATCGAGGCCGCACCGCAAGGCAGCAATGAACAATTGGCCGCGTTGCGTGTGTACCGCATGATCGAGGATCGGGAAAATCGCCGCCCAGCGCTGGTCGAGGCCTGGATGGCCAAGCAATGGCAGCGCGCTTACCCTGGGCAAGGCTCGGTGCAAGATGACCTGATGCGCCACTTGGCGTATGCCTTGAAGTACGCCGATGCGGACCTGCCCCAGTACCGTCAACAGATCGCAGACGTGCAGCAGCAGCTACGCAAGATCCCGTTGGCTCAGCGCGTGTACATGGGCATGAAGCAGGATGCACTCGAGCGTCTGCACGCCCCGCTGGATCTGCGCAACGAGATCGGTCCGGCGTTTGACCTTGTGTATCGGCCGCTGGCGCCGGCCAGCAAGGGGCCCGCTGACACGGACGACGGCTTCACGCTGGCGCCCCTGCTCACGGCAAAGGGCTTCAAAGACTACTTCGAGGCTAATGCCGGTCAGGTGACGGATTTGGCAATGATCGACCAATGGGTACTCGGCGAGCGCCAACGCATCGACTATTCCGAAGAGGACCGTAAGGCGTTGACCACACGTATTCGGGCGCTGTACAGCGCAGACTACGTGGACAGCTGGCGGCGCGCGTTGAATGGATTTGTCATCACCGATTTCCGGGATTTGAGCCACGGGGTTTTGGTGCTGGAACAAGTCACCGGGCCATCAGCGCCGTTTCGACGTTTGTTGGAAACCTTACGCGACAATACCGTGCTCTACCCGGAGGGTGGCGCCAGCGATAACCAGGCGCTGGCCGAGACTGCCAAAGAGCCAGGCGACACGCAAGCACAACGGCAGGCCGCGGGGATTCGTCGGGCATTTGTGGGCTTGTCGGACTTGCTCACGGCCAAAGGCGAACAACCCTCGTACTATGACGAGACCCTGCGGGCGGTCAGTGCCCTGTATGACTATGCCAAGGCGGTGCAAGACCAGCCCGATCGCGGCAAGGCGGCGCTCAAGGCGGTCCTCAACCGTTTCGCACTGGGGGGGCCGGACCCTATTGCAACGCTACAGCGCATCGCGACCGGTTTGCCGGAGCCGCTGAACCAACAGGTCAAGCAATTGGCCGATCAGACTTCACAAATGCTGGTGATTGAGGCGTTGCGCGAGTTGGAAACACGCTGGGATGCAGACGTCTATCGTTTCTATCAGCAGCGCTTGGCGGGTCGCTATCCGTTCAACCCGAGCAGTTCCGCCGACGCCTCTCTGGAGGACTTCGAGGCGTTTTTCGGGCCGCAGGGGCGATTGCAGCAGTTTCACGATCAGTACCTGAATGCCTTTCTCAAGGATAACCTCGACGCCTTGTACTCCAGCAGTCGGGGGGACTACCTGGTGCGCACCGATGTGCTGACCCAGTTGGAAAAAGCCCAGCGTATCCGCGATACCTTTTTCAATAACCGCGGCGCGCTCAGTGTGCAACTGACCGTCGAACCACTGGCCTTGAGCGGTAATCGCCTGAGCAGTTTGCTGAGTGTTGACGGCCAATTGATTCCTTATAGCCACGGGCCGAGCCAGAGCATCGGGTTGATCTGGCCTAACGCGTTGGGCAGCGCCAGTGGCAGCCAACTCACATTGGTCAACAGCGTCGGCAATACCTCAAGTCTGGGCTATCGTGGTCCGTGGTCACTGTTTCGACTGCTCAGTCGAGGTCACCTCAATGGCCGTACCGGCACCAGCGTGGACCTGAGTTTTGTGGCGAACGACGGGATGATGCGTTACCGGATCAGTGCTGAAAAAGCCAATAACCCCATTACCCAGCGCAGCTTCGAAGGTTTCGTCTTGCCGCGTACGTTGTTGCAAGACCGATTGAAGGCGGCCACGGTCGCGTTAAACGAGTGATGATCAACGTATGCCGCCCCAGAATATGGTACAGGTCCTCAATTACGCGGTGCATGCCCTGGGGCTCCGGAATCAATAAACAAGGAGTCGTATCAATATGTTGAATCCAGTCACTTCCAAAAGTATTGTTCCAGGGTGTGTTGAAAACACAGTTAAGGTGTATCGGGCCCACGGTTACTAATACGCTGAAAAGATCAATGCTGTGCACTATGTGCTTGTAATTTTTCGGTCACTTTATCGATTGGCAAGGCATAAAAAAGGCGTCCAAAAGGACGCCAAAGCTAATCTCTGCCAAAGGAGCGGTATTGCCAGAGTTTAATGGATTTCTGTCTGGGGTCAGGTGCTAGGCTTTTGTTCTTTTACTACCTGATAGTCATTGGCAGGTGCGGTTTTAACCGTGTCGACGGACGCCGTGTTATCGGCTTTGCCGTGGACTTGTTGTTGACTCAAATTAAAGTTGTCCCAATGTTGCCTGATTCGTTCAGCGCCCCCTTCGGCGAAGACTGCGGCAGAACTAACGGTCATCAGGCCAGCGAGGATCAGAGTTGAAAATTTCATGCTGGGCTTGCCCTCAAGCGTGTGTGGTGTCCGTTTCGGACGTGATATGAAGTTACGGGTGCAGTGTGTGGCCATTCTATTAAGTGGGCGTTAACGCCAGCGTGGCGCGAAGATTACATTCTTTACAGGTCATTGCAGGGCGGGCTGTTTGAAAAACCGACAGTGTCGTAGTACTTCTGATTGAACAGGTTGTTGATGTTCAATGATGTCGATACACGATGTAACAACTTCTGGCGGATAGTCGTATGTCGATCAGCGCGCCGACCAGGTGCTGCCCAGTCAGCAGGACGTTTCACTCCTGACAAGAATTGACACCCGGCTGATTTAGCATGGCTCCAGAATCAACCAACAAGGAGCTCTGTCAACATGTCGAATCCAGCCACTTCACTCACACCGTCCATTGCCGCTTACATTGCCGCGACCAATGCCCGTGACAGTTCGGCGGTCGCCAGTTTCTTCGCCGAGGATGCCAACGTTTTCGATGAGGGCGAACATCGGGTGGGCACCCAGGCCATCGCCCAGTGGATGGAGGACGCCGCCCGACGTTACCAGCCGCGGGTCGAAGTCCTTGATGTGCAACAACGCACTGGCAAGGTACTGGTCAAGAACCTGATTTGCGGCACCTTTCCCGGCAGCCCGCTGGAGTTGCGCTACGTGTTCCGGCTCGATGAGCAAGGCAAGATCGCCCGCCTGGATATTTCGTTGTAGTGGGACATGCCATACTGCGCAGCCTCAGCCCGGACCAGCCTGCCTGTATGACCTTCGATTCCCCCCTCAGTGCCTACCAACATGCCATCGAGCAAAAGGGCTTCGTCCAGGATGATGCGCAATGGCAAGTCGTGCAGGCGCTTGAGCAGTGCCATAAAGCCCTGCATCAGCAGCACACGAAAGTCACCGGGGTTTACCTGTGGGGCCCGGTCGGGCGTGGCAAGACCTGGTTGATGGACCAGTTCTACCACAGTTTGCGCATCCCGGCCCGCCGTCAGCACTTTCACCATTTCATGGGCTGGGTGCATCAGCGCTCATTCCAGCTGACCGGCACTGCCGACCCCTTGCAGGCGCTGGCCCGCGAGCTCAGCGGGGAGGTAAGGGTGCTGTGTTTCGATGAGCTGTTCGTCAATGACATCGGCGACGCGATCATTCTCGGGCGGCTGTTCCAGGTGATGTTCGAGGAGGGGGTGGTCATCGTGTCCACTTCCAATCAGCCGCCAGAACAGCTCTATGCCGATGGTTTCAACCGTGAACGATTTCTGCCGGCAATTGCCGCGATCAACCATCATATGCAGGTACTGGCGGTGGATGGCGCAGAGGACCATCGTCTGCACCCGGGTGTCGGGGTCCAGCGTTATTGGGTCAACACCTCGGGCCAGCCAGGCCCCACAAGCGAGGTGTTCAAGGGGCTGACTGTCGGGCAAGCGGTTTCCAGTGAAGCGGTCAGCGTCGGTTATCGCTCTGTCACGGCCATGCGGTCCAGCGTCACTGTGCTTTGGTGCCGTTATGCGGACCTGTGTGAGCAACCCTTTGCGGCCATGGACTTCATGGCCTTGTGCGACAGGTTCGGCGCTATTCTTTTAAGTGAAGTACCCAATCTCAGCGCCCAAAAACGCCCCGGGCGGATTGCCCGTGGTACGGAAGACGGGGTGGAGCGAGTCGCCGCCGGCGATCGGGAGTTGCCCGAGTTGTCGGTGCATGACGATAGCGTGCGGCGCTTCATCGCGTTGGTCGATGAGTGCTACGACCGTAAGGTGGCGCTGTACATCGAGGCCCAGGTGCCCATGGAGTCGTTGTACACCGAGGGTTACCTGGCATTTGCGTTTCGCCGCACCCTCAGTCGTTTGCGGGAAATGCAGTTGCAGCGTTTCGGCTCAGCGTATTGAAACCAAAGGAGGTCTCACCGTGGACCAACCTCTGTCCCACCATTTGCTGACTATGGCCTACCAGAATGCCTGGGCCAATCACCGCTTGGCCAAGGCCTGCGGACAGTTGAGCCAGGCTGAGTTCGTGGCGCAGCGTGTCAGCTTCTTTCCGAGCATCAAGGCCACCCTCAATCACATCCTGACCTGCGACTGGTTTTATGTGGATGCCCTGGAGCGAGAGCTGCGTGGTCAATCGCCGCACCCCGACTGCTATGTGTTTTTCACGCAAGACGAACCCTTCGATACCAGCGCCGACCTCAAGCGCGAACAAACCCTGGTGGACCGGCGTTTGATCGCCTACTGCGAGCAACTGCAGGACGCGGACCTGAGCCGTCTGGTGACCATCGCCCGCGATCATCCGCAGCACGACAGCCGGCTGCGAATGCTCTCGCATTTGTTCGAACACCAGTTGCATCACCGTGGTCAGGTCCATGCCATGCTCAGCGGCACGTCGGTCAGTGCGCCGCAACTGGACGAGTTCTTCTGCGCCGGTGAAGCGGCGTTGCGCGCCGAAGATTTTGCCGAGCTGGGCTGGACCGAAGAGCAGATCTGGGGATGTAGGACATCAACCAAGACTCTGACGGAATAACTCTAAAGACTACGGCAACTTCATACGGGTATTGTCGGAACGGGTCCGGCCGCGATAAGGTCCATTGGCCTTTTCAGCCGTCTGGAGACGTACCGGGAAAGGGAAATCACTCTGCGATCGAGGATGGAAATGGAATCCGCTGAAATTCTGGTACTACAAGCCAGCTATACCAACCCAGTGCATGCCGAGGCGATCGGTCTGCTCCTGAACCACTACGCCGAAGATCCCATGGGCGGTGGTGAATCCTTATCTGCCGACGTGTTGAACAATCTGCCCCGCGAGCTGGCCAAGCGTCCCCATGCCTTCAGTGTGCTGGCCTTCGTCGGTGGCGAGCCGGCCGGGCTGGTGAACTGTTTCGAAGGGTTCTCGACTTTCGCCTGCCGTCCGTTGGTCAATGTGCATGACGTGGCGGTGATGAAGAAGTACCGCGGCCTTGGCTTGAGTCAGAAAATGCTGCGAAAGGTCGAGGATATTGCTCGTCAACGTGGCTGCTGCAAAATCACCCTGGAAGTCCTCGAAGGCAATGAGGTGGCTCAGGGGTCCTACGCTAAATTCGGTTTTGCCCCTGGGATGTTCGACCCGGCCCACGGCCGCATGCTGTTCTGGACCAAAGCCTTGTAAGAAGACCAGGCGTGTATGAGCTGGTGGTGCTGGCGGGCGCCGCGTCCTGGTAGGAGCGCCGCCCGGCTGCTCCTACAGTTTCCAGTCCAGGCTCAAGGTCACTGTGCGTGGGTCGCCCCAGAAGACGCCGTTATAGAAGGCCACATTGTCGTAGTACTTCTCGTCGAACAGGTTGTTGACGTTCAACGAAGCCGACAGGTGCTTGTCGAACTCGTAACGGGACATCAGGCCGACCACGGTGTACGCCTCCTGACTGACCTTGGTGCGTTGGGTGATAAAGTCGCCATTGGCCTCGCGCCCGACGGGGCGGTCACCCACACCATACATATCACTCTGCCAGTTGGCTGAGCCGCCGATGCTCAGGGCGCGCCAACTGCCGGGCAGGCGATAGACCGTCGACAGGCGCAGCATGTTCAACGGATTGGTGGTGTTGGTGCGTTGTTTTTCACCATTGACCGAGTGGGTATAGGTGTACCCGGCGGTCAGATTCCAGTCAGGCATAACCTCCCCTGAAACCTCGACTTCGAACCCCTGAACCTTTTGGCCCTTGCCTCCAGACTTATAGAAGCTCTCACCCGTGGCGGGATCGGGCGGTACCGAATCATCCAGTTCGGCGACGTTGTCCTGCTTGCTCCAGAACACCGCCGTGCTCAGGTTCAGGCGCTCTTCCAGCAAGCTGCCCTTCAAACCCAGTTCATAGTTACTGCCCACCACGGGCTCAAGGTATTTCTTGCTTTTGTCACGTTCGGACTGAGGATTGAAGATGTCGGTATAGCTGGCATAGACGGTGTACTGCGGGGTGATGTCGTACAGCAGCCCGGCATAGGGTGTAAACATATCGTTGTGGCGCTGACTGCTGTGGTCGACGGAGGTCGCTTGCAGGTCGTTGTCGTAGCTGTAGTAGTTGCTGTCGACGCTCCAGCTGCCGTAACGGCTGCCGAGGACTGCATGCAGTTCATCAGTCAGGCTCAGGCGTGTCGCCAGATAACCGGCTTTTTGCCGGGTGCTGTCACGGGATCCGTCGAGGCCGGTCACGTGGTCGCGGAACTTGGGAATGCCGCCCATGTGCTTCCAGTCAGGGATGCTGGTGTAGCCGGGCGGATTGACGCCTTCCACCACATAAGGCGAAGTCTCACGACGTTCGGCCTCGCCGTAGCCGACCATCAATTCATGTTCGCGACCCAACAAACGGTAGGGGCCTGCGAGGTTGACATCGAACACCTCCATTTTCTGCTGGCCGATCATGTGACTGGTCCAGGCCTGCATGCCGCTGCGATCAGCGTTAGGAAAGCCCGCGCCGCCGTAGTAAACCTTGCCGTCAGTGTCGCTTTCACGGTGGGTATAGGCCGCCTTCAAATGCCAGTCATGGGCCAGGCCTTGGTCCAGGGTGGCGAAAGCGGTTTTGTCCTTGAGCGGCCAGGAACTCCAGTGCGCGGCCATGTTGGTCGAGCGCGGCAGGTTGGCCTTGGCGCCTGACGAGTTCCAGATCGGCACGGAGCCCCAGGACGTGCCGTCGACCTGTTTGTCCTGATAGTCATAGCCTACGGCCAGAACCGTGCTGTCGGTGAGGTCGGCTTCGAGGATCCCGTAGCCGACTTCGCGTTGCAGTTGGTAGTTGTCGCGAAACGACTTGCTGTCTCGATAAGCCAATACGCTGCGACCGCGCAACTTTCCGTCGAAGGCCAGCGGGCCGCCGACATCGAGGTAGCTGTAATAGTCGTCATAGCTGCCGCCACTGACGCCGCTTCGCGCCGCCCATTCTCGCGTTGGACGCTTGCGCACCATGTTGACGGTGGCCGAAGGATCGCCGGCGCCGGTGGTCAGACCGGTCGCCCCGCGTACCACTTCGATGCGGTCGTAGATGATGGTGTCGGCGTCAGACTTCATGCGACTGAAGGTGTTGAGCATGCCATCGATCTGGAAGTTATTGATCGAGTAGCCACGGGACGAGTAGCTCACACGGTCGGAGTCCAGATGCTTCACCACCACACCGGTGGTCTGGCCCATGACTTCGGACAAGGTGTTGAGTTTGAAGTCGTCCATCTGTTGCCGGGTAATCACCGAGACCGACTGCGGCGTTTCCTTGATCGACAGGTTCAGGCGAGTCGCGGTGCTCATGGCACCCGTGGTGTAGGACCCAGTGTTCTCTGTGGTGCTGCCCAGCGCTTGGGCGGTAATGCTGGTGGCCCCCAACTCCAGGGCTGCAGGCGCTGTATCCGGCTCGCGGGTGGCGTCGGTTTCAGCGAGCAAATCTGCACTCAGGGCGACACTGCAAAGGCTCAGGGTCAAGGTCATGGAACGGGTGGTAGGCGCGAACATCGCAGCCGTCTCCTTATCGTCATTGAAAAAATCCGTTTGCTCAAAGACGAAAAGGGGGGCGGGGATTTAGTCCAAACAGGAATAATTATTATTTCTTTTTGGTATTTCACTCAAAATAGGCTTTTTGAGCACCTGAGGCAGGCTCAAAACAGTTTTTCGTGGCGGGCATACCAGAGAAGAAGAGGGGGCTGGAATCAGCCCCCGAAAGGATTACTTGAGCACGACCGCCGCCTCTACGGGAGTTTGCGGCGTGTGCTTGGGTTTCATCAGGCTGAAGTCGATCAGGGCCTTCTGCTTACGCTCATACGGGTTGCCGATCAGCAAAGGGCGTGCTTTGAAGTCGTCGTGGACCAGGCTTTTGCTGTGGTCCAGTTCGTCAAAGCTCAAACCGGCCAGGTCGGCCCAGGTATGGATGAAGTGCGAGCTGCTGTAGGGGCGGGCCAGGTCACCGGTGAAATCCCAGTCGTGGCTTTCACGCCATTTCGGCGAGGCCCAGGCCATGAACGGGATGGTGTACATCGGAGCCGTCGGCTTGCCCTCATTGCGCCCCAATGTGCTATGGCCAGGGGAGTCGAATACATCTTCTCCGTGATCGGAGAGGTACAGCAAGAAGCCGTTCGGATCGGTCTTGGCATAATCCTTGATCAGGCTCGACACCACGAAGTCGTTGTACCGCACGGCGTTGTCATAGCTGTTGTAGGTCGGTAGCTGGTCGTCGCGCACACCGTCCGGGACACCCTTGCGGTCGGTGAACGTGTCGAAGGTCGGCGGGTAACGGTACTGGTAACTCATGTGCGTACCGAGCAGGTGCACGATGATGAGCTTGCGCGGTGCGTCGTCGGCCAATGCCTTGGAGAATGGCTCCAGCACATCGCCATCGTACTGGCGGGCGTTCTGGTTGCGGTTGTTATTAAGGTACACCTGCTCGTCGGCCTGCTCGGAGAAGGTGGTGAGCATGGTGTTGCGCTTGGTCATGGTCTGCTGGTTGGTGATCCACCAGGTCTTGTAGCCTGCCTGCTTCATCACGCTGACCAGTGACGGAGTCTTGAGGTACAAGTCCGGATTTTCTTCGTCGGCGAAGGTCAGCACCTGCTGCAAGGCTTCGATGGTGTAAGGGCGCGGGGTGATGACGTTATCGAAAACCGCCAACTGGTCCTTGAGCTTGTCCAGCTCCGGAGTGGTTTCCCGAGGGTAACCGTACAGGCTCATGCGCTGGCGGTTGGTCGACTCGCCGATCACCAACACCAGGGTCGCTGGCTGGTTGGCCATGCTGTCCTTGAGGTTATGCAATGGCGCGATCTTGCTGACGTTGTCGAGCATGCCTTGCATGTTTTCCAGTTGTTGGGTGTAGCGGCGATAGGCGACGACCATCTGCCAAGGCACTGCCGGTTCAACCCGGGTTTCGAATTTCTCGATGGCGCCGGCCAGGGTGTCGTTCTTCATGACCTGCCTGACCAGCGGGTAGCCGACCACCGCGATCAGGATCGCCATGGCCGCGCCGAAAGCCTGGCCGCGGGGTAGATATACCGGGCGCAAGCGGGTCCAGAGAAACACCGCCAGAGCGCTGTGGGCGATGAACCCGAGGACGATCCACCAGGCAAAGTATTGGGTCATGTACTCGCCAGCTTCAGAGATGTTCGATTCGAACATGATGAAGATGACGCTTTGCGAGAACTCTTGTTGATAGATGAAGAAGTAACCCAGGCTCGCCATCGAGCAGGCCCACAACACCACGCCGATCAGCGCCGCCAGCAAACGGGTGCGGGCTGGAAACAGCAGCATCGGCGCCAGCCATATGGCACTCATCAGGAAAGCCTGACGAAATCCCGAGAAACCGGAGGTGCCGGTCAGCAGGATCAGCAGTTGGGTAATACCGGAGAAATACCAGAAGAACAAAAATAGCCAGCCCAAGCCCGCCCAATCAAAACCTTTCGCAGACGTACTGCTGCGTTTAAACATCGCCATTCAGGGCTCCAGCCGATTAATTGTTTCAACCGCTGGAGATTTCTACGCGCCAGCGACAAAAAAACGCCCGAAAAATCGAGCGCCATAGTATTCAGGAGTATCGACAAATAAAGGTGAAAAATTTGTCAGCTATACCGGGTGTGACAGCCGACGGGATATTTAGTTACCGCACAACGACCAACGCAATCGCATTAAATCCTGTTGAAGCAGGCCAGGCAGGCCTGCTACTGACAACAGGATGTTGAAATGACAGCTGCTTCAGCTATACCGGAAAAAGCTCAGGACACATTGGCGCAGGCGGTCTACCAGGAGTTCAAGGACCGACCGATCGTGATAACGGCGGCTCTAAGTCAATTCAGTGAGGCGCTGAATAATCGATACCCCGAGCTGCAAATCGACGTCCTCACAACGACCCTCAACTCACCGAACTATGTCACTGAAAAACAGATCATTCTCGACGGTGGCCCTCAAGGTACGCCCATCGAAGGTGAAGTCGCGGTGATTGCCGGTTACACCACCACACCGCTGTTTGAGGTGATGATTTATAGCATTACCGCCAAAGCGCAGTTGTACTTCACTCGAGAGCATTTCCTGAGCGATGCAACAAACCAGCGTATCGAAGTAGACATGCGCGAAATCGAAGATCTTTTGCGCAGATTACCCAAGGTCATGATTGCAGCGCTGCAGCAGGCTTTGACCGATTACTGGAATGAGCCGGCTGTAGCGGGCACCAGCCGTTGGCAATGGCTCAGTGATGTGGTGAGAAGCGCGTTGCTGGTCAGTATGGGACCTTCGGGCAGTGGCTCTTCTCTTGACAAGGAACAGGCCGACACGCTTCTGCAAGTCCTTTATTGCCCCACGAAAGAATCGCGGTTGACTCATTTTGGGCAGAACTGCGCACAGGCTTTTCTCATCGATTATCAAGCCCGATTCGGTCGCACCTACAAGGCGACCCTGTCTTACAACGTACTGGTGACGCGCACTGTCGCAGGACGTGAGGTGGTGCTGTGCTTTGAACCGGGCGGCGCTATCGAGTCATACGATTCGCTGCAGGCCTTTGCAGATTCCGAGGGTAGCCTCTGGGGGCGCAGGCAGGAGCTCCACACTCTGGAGCTGCAACCTTATGAGTCACTCGGTGATGTTTTCGTGACCCAGGTCCAGGCATTGCTCAACAACCAATTGGAGGGTTTGAATTTCTTCGGGCCGTTCGAAGGGCAGGATCTGGCCGCGCTGGAGCAGCGTTATGCTCGTCTGACCGATCTGGCGCCCCACTTGCTCAAGCAGACCTCAGGCCCTTATGAGCAGATGCTCTATGCCGAAGTCGACAGCCAACTGCCTGATTGGCTACAGCGTGCCGAGCCCGCCGAGGCTCAGGCATACAGTCGGTGCATGTTTCGGTTAGCGGCCCTCCAACAGGTGACAAAAGGGCAGTCTTATAGCCACGGCATCCAGACCGCCGAGCAGTTCGCCAGGGACGCTCTGTTGGCCGGGATGTCTGCCTATGGACAAACGATCGATCCGGACGAGCTCGAGGTAATCCAGTACCGCAACGAAGATGGCCAGCTGGTCATTATCGGAACGGGAACGGGGCGGTTCACCAGTGAAACGCAGACGCTGACGCGTCGCGCGCTGAATAACCTCGGCGGATTACCCTTCCTGGCCTCTGAGTTCCGGCTCAAGGACGGCTCGCCAGCACCGGCCTGGGTAAACCTTGACACGCTGAGGGATCTGATCAGCGCCGTGGACATCGGCAAAAATTACCCTGCCGACATCAAGAAACGCCTGCTCGACGATCCGGTACAGAGAGCCGAGCGTGAAAAACTGTTTATCGATCAATTGCGAATCCAGCTGCCAATGCTCGCACTCGAGAACCGGATCAAAAAACAATCTGGCTTCACCGATATGGGGTATCGATACGTAACAGCGGCGATGGAACCTGAACTCGAAGCCAGGCGTGTCAGCGGGCAGGAGATAGTGATCAGGCCCTTGGCGTTCAACTCCGACGTGGCGAGCCAGACGCATGTCGTTGCCAACATGTTTGTGTTCGGCCCCAAGGACGTTACGGTCGGGCCGCATATTTTGTACAGACCGTTGTACGCTGAAAAACTGATCGAGTTCGCGTCGCTCAGCGCCTTGATGGAAGAGATTGTGAGCAACACCCTCCGACCAGCGCTAGTCGAGCCTTCGGATGACCAGGCAAACCCTTCGCTGCAGAAAAGCATCCTGGATTGGCTGGCACCCGACGTACGAAAAATCTATGACAATGGTGGATTTCAGGAACCACATCCCGTAGGGATAATATTTGGCGGCGATTTGCTCCCTTCGACGCCCGCCAGGTTCGACGTGCAGGTCCTGAGCGGTGATTTACTGGCCCATCTTTATGAAGCAAACGCCAAGGTCCTGGCTCAATTGGCAGACGAGCAAACGCTGTCGAATGCGGAGTACCGCTGGGCTACGCTCATAGGGCTGGGCTGGAGCGTTTTCAATGGCGTCCTGAATGCGGTATTGCCGTTCGTAAGTGGCCCTGCGGCTGCGATTGGCTGGCTGTTTGTCATGGAGACCAGTGTGCTGCAAGCGTTGCAGTCGCTGGCAGAGGGCGACAGCGAACCCACGCAAGACTTGAGCTACAACCTGTTGATCAACCTGGCGGTGGCCGTGTTGATCCATCGCCTCTCGATCGGTTCCGCAGTCCCGATCGCTTCCTACGAGCATCCTTCGATCGTTCGCAGACCCGGCGTCGCTGAAGTCAAAACGATCATGAAACCACCGATAGGGTCCGCTGTTTCGAAAGCCATAACCGACAGCGCGCTGAATTTCGCTACACCGATCTGCGCCAACTCGCGTCAATTGCTCGAGCGTTTCCTCATTCTGTTCCCGGACGGCAAGGGTCCGGTCATCACTGCACCTGCGCTTCCAAGCATCGTCGTACTCGATGGTCGCTGGTATGCAAAGGTGCGTCCCAGTGTCGCCGGCAACGGTTGGGCTCGGGTCAGTCCTGCCGAGGGCAAGAAGGTCGTGATACTTGACAATAAGGGCGACCCGATTCAATGGCTGGAACTGAAAAAAAATCTCAAAAATGACGAATGGGATGTGGCTCCCGAGTTCAAGGTGCGTGGTGGGGGACCGGGAATGAGCCGGTATCTGTCCGATGTGTTCGCCGACTCGCAACTACGGACGCGGCGCGAGACAAATGCCTCCAGGGTCAAGGTGCTCGACACGCGTGCAGCCACTGTGGAACGGGAGCTGATTCCGGCGAGAGACGCTGCAAACATGGCGCTCCAGAAGGCTCGCTCGAAAGCCGATGAAATCAATGCGCACATTGAAAACATGAAATCACTTACCGATTCTGCGCTGAGCGCAGCGGTTAACAAACTTGAAACCCTGAGAAAAGAGTTGCGCAATGCAGATCTGGAGTGCAAAAAAAAGACCCGGGTGTATCTTGATGGTCATAAGACGTGCTCCCAGTGGCTTGAGGAGGCCGTGAAGATTCTAAAAACAGATAAAGACTATAATCGTGAAGCTATTATTGATAATTTGAATAATACGGTGCTGAGTTACGGCACTCTCGAGGAAACGTTGCACGTTATGTCGGCAATCTGGCCAGAGCTTGGCTTTACGGAGAAAGACGTATTCCCCCTTCATTATCAATCCATGTCTGCTGTAACAGAAGCTCCCTACAGCGGCATTCTTGAAGCACGAGAAAGAGTGATCAAGGCTTTACCAGAACGGATCAAGGTGAGTGAAAAGCTTGAGTCAGCCATGGCCGAACTGGAAAAGCTGGATAGAAGTACGAGGAAGGGGCTGACGTGGCAGACAGGCTACTTGTCTAAACCCGTTAAACTCCTCAGAGACATTACGGATAAACGCCCAAAGACAACGGATCAGATCAGGGTGACGGAACTGGTCAGTTTGAGAGGCGCGCTTGCGGGTGATCCTGCTGTTGAACCCAGCCTTGCAGAAATCACCAGCCTGGAGGGTCTGAGCACCATGGAGCTGGGGAACAGGAGTTTAGCGTTGTTGACGCTTAACTCTACAGAGGGTTTCACCGCCACACAACGTATCGGTCTGCTGCAAGAAGCTGTCAGTACTTACAATGACGCCGAACACCTGGCGAAGATTCTTCTAAAAGGCGATGGCTCAACGACTTATGTGCCGCAAAAGTTCCTGAAAGAGTTTTTGCGTGTATTGGGAGACTTCCGCAACATTGCCGAAAAAGAGTTATCGGATTCGATCCTTGAGGATGTGCAGCAAGCGTCTGGTTCAATAGATATCGAGCAGCCCACTCAGGCAGTCCCGAAAAAACCACGCAAGCGGATCAAACGCCCCAAAGAGCGCCTGATTAACACCTCAGGTGGCTATCGGGTGGGCGATGCTCAGGAAATAACCCCGAGTGAGCCCGACGAGACAGTGGCGGTGAAGGATTCCTACACTGGGAAAGACATTATCTATTACCGGCATGAGGGTGAAGACCTTTACCGGCAGCGAATCGTTGATGAGCCAAAAGAACCTGTGGTATCAAAACCTGTTCCAGGGCTGCCCAGGCTGGTCAAAACGGGCCAGAACCTTCTCAATGGCGTAAACAAACTGATCGTTGAATATAAAAGAGATGGCTATCTGTATCGTGAGCCAGCCAGTCTGGAGGACAGGTTTTTGGCTCAGGCAACAAAAATGAGTGACATTGCGCTGGATCTCAACAGCAAGATGCAAAATGCCACAGGTGACGATCGAGCAGCGGCTATCCGGGTCTATCAAGGGTTGAAGCAGGCAAGCGGACAGTTGATAAAAGAAGGGAAAACACTGCGCATTAACGCAACCAAGCAATTACCGCCCACTGCAGGAAGCCTCCAGTATCTGCTGGAACAAGGTGAAGTTCATGTTGGAACTTCATCCTGGACAGACAAATCCACCTCGAGTGAAGCGGACTTTCTACTGGAGTACGAAATACTCGACAGCACGTCTCGAAGTGGTAAAAAAATCGTGTGGTATGCGCACTTTCATTGTGCTGCCAAAAATGTACTTGCCCTGCGCGAAGCACACTTGAAGATGAGCCGCTTAAGATTCAAAACCGTCAAGGACCAGTTGAAAGACGCTGGAGGCGATCCGGGGGCTGTGGTTTATCCGGGCACCCTGCAATCCGAGTTCGCGAAGAAGTACTTCTTCGTCCCCCATCCTCCAACGCCGTAACGCGGTCAACCTTTGCGCCTGCTGCAAAGCAGGCGCAATCCAAGTTGCACTGTCGCTATCGCATAACGCGGCCGATAGCGGTAAATGAATATCGCCGATGCGTTGTCGGGAACGGATTAAATACGACTGAAGCAGGCTGGCTGGCCTGCCACATTAAACTGTGCCGTTGTCGATAAAATGGATCAATCAACAGGACGTTGAAAATGCCTAACGATCAAACACTATTGGATAACACGCTATCCTACGATTCCCTGGCGCAAGCGGTATCCGCCAGGTTCCGCACTCGGCCGACCTTGGCATCGGTAGCACAGGACCTGTTCAGCCAGGCGCTGAAGAGTGAATACCCTGCACTGGATGTCGACTTGTCCAAAACAACCCTGAATATCCCTAACTGGGTAACCGACAAAAAAGGCCGGCGCATCGACGGCTATCTGCGTAAATCTCTGCTGGATATCGTGACCCAAAGCATGACGGGCAAGGAACGCTGGGAGGACCCGCAAGAGCACTACCTGAGCGTCGGCATCAATCACAATCTATTGGTGGATATGCAGCGGGTCGAGGCGTTTTTGCAGGTATTGCCAGAGGCAATTGTGCCTGCTCTGCAACAGGCGCTGGTGGAATACTGGAGCGAATTACCTTTGTTTGGCGACACGCGCGGGCGCTGGCTCGGCAATGCGATCAAGTTCGCCTTGCTGACCCGAGTCACAGAGCTCGCGCCCTCGACCCCACTGGACACCGAACAAACCGAGACTCTGATGCAAGTCATCAACTGCCCGGTCAAGGATGAGCGTAGCGCGATGTATGGCCAGCAGTGTGCCCAGGTTTTTCTGGTGGGCTGCACCCTCCACGCCGCCCCTGCACAGGTTGTGTCTTTGCTCGCACAGATACTGGTAACGCGCAGGGTCAATGACCGTGAAATTGTCCTGTTGTTCGGCCCCTCAGGTGCCTTCAAGGTGTTTGCGTCACTTAACGATTTTGCGGATCAGGAAGGTGCCAGACTGACTGACCGGTTGCTGATCGAGGCCGTCGATATACAGCCTTATGAAACAGCGGGAAATGTTTTTGTCACCTTGGCGCAGGCGTTACTCAATAACCAGCTCGAGAGCCTGAAATCGCTCGAACCATTGGCCGGTCAGGACCTGGCGGCGCTGGAAAAGCGTTATGAGCAGTTGACCGAGCTGGCGCCATCGATCATCGATCGAAGCCCGGGAGGGGATCAACAAACGCGGTTTCTGGAGGTGCGGGACACGCTCAGTGACTGGTTGAAGCGCGCGAGCGGTGAGGACGTGGAGCAATACAGTCGCTATGTTTGCGATCAGGCGGTGTATGAGCAGCAGAGCGCTGGCAAGCCCTACAATCATGATATCGAGTCGCTCGAACCCTTTGCCCGCCAGGCTCTGCACAAGGCCTTGGTCGCGCAGGCGGCCAGGCAGATTGCCGAACAGCGCAGGCATGAAGAACCTGAGGAAACAGGGAGCCTTGATCCGGACAGGATCATGGTCTCGCAGTACCGAAGTAACAGGTCGCCCTTCGAGGTCATCGATGGAGATATTCATACTCAGGATTACTCTATCGAAACAGTGAGCCTTACCCAGCGCTCCTTGAAACACCTCCTCGGCCTGCCGTTCATTTTGACCACGATCAACTACGAAGATGGTTCTGCAGTTCCTTCCTGGATCACGCCCGAGTACCTGAGAACGCTGATCGCTGAGGTGGACATCGGCAAAGCCTACCCGGAGAAGGTCAAGCGTCAGCTCCTCGATGACCCGTCGCAACGAACAGAACGCGAAAAACGCTATGGGCAGCAGTTGCGGGTTCAATTGCCGATGCAGGCCCTGAAGCTGAAGATCAAGGGCGAATCAGGGTTTTCGTCGCTGGGTTATCGTTATGTCGCGGCACTGATGCAGCCCACCGCTGCGGGCCGTTATGTCGATGGACGCGAAATCGTGATCGGGCCGCTTTCGTTTGAACCCTCCCTCGAACAGGCGCACTCCGATGTCGAACAGGCCTACTGGAAGCCATCGGGAGAAGTGCGCAACATGTTCTTGATCGGCCCCAGGCCGGATGTCAACTATCCGAATGATGTGATTGTGCTCTACCGGCCGTTTTATGAAGAGTCGTTGATCGAATTTCCTTCCCGCTATGCATTTATGGAGGAGGTCCGCAGTAATACACCCAGGGGCACGTCTGTCACGCACCCCGACGGCACCCGCAAACCCCAATCGCTGCGCGACAGTATTCTGGAGTGGCTCGAACCTGATGCCCGAGCGACCTATGTCAGCAATGGTTTCAAGGACCCGGACACGGGCTATTCGATCGATTTTCTGTTTTTTTTGAAGGGGACAGGCTTATGGACCCGAAAAGCCAGCCATCCGTTACTCTCAAAGACCGCGTTTGACGGGGATCCCCTCCCTCATCTGTATGAAGCCAACGCGAAAATCGTGATCCGCGGCGCGGATGAAAAAACCGTATCGGGGGACGAGTTCCGCTGGGAACGGTTCAACGCGGCACGCTGGGCGCTTGCCAATGCCGTTTTCCCGTTTGTAGAGGGGCCTTGGGCTGTGGTTGGCGCGATGGTTGCCTTGGCGCAGAACCTGAAGGAAGTCGTAGAAGCCGAAAAGCAAGACGATCATGTACCGGCTCAGACACTGTTGGTTCAGCTATTGGTCAATCTGGGGGTGGTCTTGCTGACCCATGGGCTGAACTCATTGGGATCGAGGCTGATCAGTCGGGTCGATGAACTGTCCGCGGTTCCTGCGAGTGTGCCCAGGGCTCGCCCCGGTGCCCGCGCAAGCGCTGAGCCGGGCATCCGATTCAAGGATGCAGCGGATGGCGCGCGATTCCTGGAAAAAGCCGACACGGTGGTGGATTTCTCCACCTCGATGTCCGGTGATGCACAAGCGTTACTGGAGCGCTTGATCAAAAACACCCTGCAAGGCCAGGGGCCTGTTCAGGCAGCGCCGTTGAACGGCATTCGGGTGGTCGAAGGCCGTTGGTTTGCCCGTGTTCCTGCAAGGCTTCGCGGGCAGGGCTGGGCTGAGGTTTCTCCGGCCGGGGGCGAGAACGTGTTCCTGCTGGACGGCCAGGGCAAGCCGATTTCCTGGCTGCAGCTAAGACACAATGGACGCGGTCTCTGGGAGGTGGCTCCAGAGTTTCGGGTGCGGGGTGGGGGGCTGAAAAAGGACCCGGGAGCCAAGCGGAGTCTGGCGGACATGGCGAAGAAAAAAGCAGCTGATCTCGAGGCAAGGGATAACCGATTGTTGGAATTATCAGCCAGGCTTCCAGCAGTGGAAAACCAGCTTGAACCCGCAGTCCGCCTGATCGAGAGTGCCACTCAAAACCGTAAACCGGTAGTCAAGGCCGTCGGTGAGCTGCTGGAAAAAATCAACACGGCGACGGATGAGCAGCGTCCGTCGCTGGTCAAACTCTTGCAAAAGGTGCAACAGCCCCGGTTATCCGCAGCTGACCTGGCTGTCGAGCAGGCCGTTTTGAACTATGTGCAAGTTCAGCAAGAACGACTGGTTCTCGGGCGCGAAATTCTCGATGTGTATCTGCAAGCTGCCGATTTTTACAGTAAGGAAATCGTTTATAACTTGAAGGAAGTCATCAGCGTTCAGTCACGGATCTATGACAAGTTCCGCGGCCTGCTGGTAGAGAACCCCATTTCGGGTCTTGCCGGGGAGGAATTGTTTCCTGCGCCCGATTTGGAGCCGGGGGCTAATGAGTGGTTATCTTTGGGCGTCTTCGAAAAGGAGCAACGCTGGGTGTTGAATGCTCAAGCTCGCCTCATTGAGGCGTCCGGCGCGTTGGAGTCGACAATAAATGAGCTTGAAGGATTCGCGGCCTCCAGCGCCAAGGCACTTCGTCAGGAATTGCTGGAAGGTCAAGCGGTCTCCAGACACTGGCGGCTCAGAGAGCTTGAATGCATGAAGCGCGCACTCAGCGCGCGCCCGACAGCAACCGATTCGGTCTTTCAAAGCACAGCCAGGGCCGTGCTACGGGCCACGAAGGTAACCGAAGCGGCGAACTCGCAATGGGAAATCCTGGAATATGACGGCTATACGGCATTTGAGCGAATTGAAGTGCTGGAAAGTGCGCTGCAGCAATATGACCGTGCAATATCGATGGGCAGGCTGCTTGAAAGTGCTGAAAGTCCGCCTGTTCCTCAGGATTTCCTGCAACGTTTCCTGAGTCGCCTGGGCGAGCTAAGAACCAGCGCCCAACAGGCGTTAAGTGCGCAGATCCTCGATGAGGATCTGCCCCAGGCCCAGGCATTTCCCGAAGTGCTGTCAGTGCCGCACAAGAAACCGCTCGTCAAACGGGCGAGAAAACCGACCAAAAGGGTATTCAAAAGCCGTAACCAGGAGACGCTGGTCGGCGATTTTTCTGCTCAGTCAGCAGGCGAGTCGCAGGAAATCAGCATAAGCGATCCGCTGGGCGGCAAGTCGATCAACTATTACAAACCTGAGGGGCAGGAGAACTGGCAGGAGCGGCTCGAACCTCCAGCCCCGCCGGTGAAACCCAACCCCGGGTTACTGAACAGTTTGACCGCCAAGGGAAAGCGCCAGCTCGACGACGTGGATGCCTTCATCAACTGGGTGAAAAAACCAACGAACAGTGCACCGGAGCCGGTCAGTCTGCAAGAAATGCTGGAGAACCGAGCCAGAGAGCTGGAGAAAACCGCCAGTGAGATCAGTCAAGGCTTGGCGGCACTCAGCGAGCAGGAGCGCAAACCGGCGACTGTCGAGGTGCGGACCCGGTTAGGCGAGCAAAGCGCAAGGTTGATAGAGGAGGCCAGGTTATTGCGTATCAAATCATCCAGGGACCTGCCTCCCAGTGCCGGGCGTTTTCAGTATCTGTTGGAACAGGGTGAAGTCAGCGTTGCAGCGCCGGTGTGGACAGACAAAAGCACCGCCAAGGGTGCGGATTTTCTGCTGGAATACGCGATACTCGACGAGAAAAGCATCAACGTAAAAGGGGAGAAAGAGGTGGTGTGGTATGCGCACTTTCACTGCCCGGCCAAAAATACCCGTTTAATCAACAAAGGGCATTTGAAGCTAAAGGCATTGAGGTTCAAGACCTATCAGGACCAGTTGAGCGAGGCGCGCAACGCTGCGCAGGTTCGGGCTGTCAAGTCCGCGGACATCAACCAGAAGTTCGCCGATCAGTACTTCTTCAAAACCGCCCCTTAAGGGACGGTTTTTGCGGGGCTGCCCCTGAGGGCAGCCTCCGTATTCAATCCAGCGCGCGGATCAGCGGACGCGAAAACCGCTCGTCGCAGCCCAGCGCCTGTAACTGCAGGCGCAGGTGGGCAATTTCGTTGAATAATTGCTCGCGCTCGTCTTTGAGCTGGCGCAATTCATCACGACGGACGGTGACATAAAGAGTTTGTGGCGGACGTGCGGAAAGTACAGTGCCCATTGCTCACCTCGCAAATGGTGTGTCACAACTGTGGTTCGCCGCTCGGTCTGGAGGGCTGGACCACTATCGACGCCGATTCTGATTTCTTTTTCACATAAAGGGAACTTTTTTATTTTTTATTGTCCGTGTGTCTTCGGCGTGATTTCTGACGTTATCCGGCGCATTCGGGCGGTTTGATGGGAAACTATGTCCAGATGCTCTGGACTAACCCTCATTAGCCTCCTTGAGCTATAACCATTTTCACGTATTTATTTGTAGTTAGGAGCATCAGCACATGCAACTGGGGATCATTGGACTAGGCCGCATGGGCGGCAATATTGCGCGACGCTTGATGCTCAATGGGCACACCACCGTGGTCTATGACCGCAATGCGACGTTCGTCAGCGCCTTGAGCGAAGAGGGCGCCACCGGCGTCACGGATTTGCCAGCACTGGTCGCCGGCCTGGAAAAACCTCGCGCGGTCTGGGTCATGCTACCGGCCGGCGCACCGACCGAAGAGACCATCGACACCCTGAGCCAATTGCTCGACGCCGACGATGTGATCATCGACGGCGGCAACACCTTCTATAAGGACGACATTCGTCGCGCCAGGACCTTGTCGGAAAAAGGCATTCGTTATGTCGACGTCGGCACCTCCGGCGGTGTCTGGGGCCTGGAGCGCGGTTACTGCATGATGATCGGCGGCGATAGCGAGGTGGTCAAACGCCTTGATCCACTGTTCGACAGTCTGGCGCCAGGCCTGGGCGACATACCGCGAACCCGGGACCGGGTCGCCGAGGATGATCGTGCCGAGCGCGGTTACATCCACGCCGGGCCAGCGGGTTCCGGGCACTTCGTGAAGATGATCCACAATGGCATCGAGTACGGCATGATGCAGGCCTTCGCCGAAGGTTTTGACATCCTCAAGACCAAGTCTTCGGAAAACCTTCCGGAAGATCAACGTTTCGACCTGAATGTCGCGGACATCGCCGAAGTCTGGCGTCGCGGCAGTGTGGTTTCGTCCTGGCTGCTGGACCTGACGGCTGACGCCCTGGCCAGCGACCCGAAACTCGACAGTTACTCTGGCGCCGTGGCCGACAGTGGCGAGGGCCGCTGGACCATCGAAGCCGCCATGGAGCAATCGGTGCCGGTCCCGGTACTGTCCAACTCACTGTTCGCGCGCTTTCGCTCGCGCCAGCAAAGCACCTATGGCGACAAACTGTTGTCGGCCATGCGCTTCGGCTTTGGTGGCCATGTCGAGACCCCGAAAAAATGACTGCACGGCGAAAAAAGAACAAGGCCCAACCCGCGCCGCCGACCACGCTGTTCCTGTTCGGCGCTCACGGTGACCTGGTCAAGCGCCTGTTGATGCCGGCGCTGTACAACCTCAGTCGTGACGGTTTGCTCAGCGATGGTCTGCACATTGTTGGCGTCGACCACAACGCTATCAGCGATGCGGACTTCGCCAAGAAGCTCGAAGACTTCATCCGTACCGAGGTCGCCAACAAAGTCGGCAAAGGCCAGGACACCCTGGACCCGACGTTGTGGGCCAAGCTGGCCAGGAACATCAGCTACGTGCAGGGCGACTTCCTCGACGACAGCACCTATCAAGCGCTGGCGGCGAAAATCGCCGCCAGCGGCACCGGGAATGCGGTGTTCTACCTGGCGACCGCGCCGCGCTTTTTCAGTGAAGTGGTGCGTCGCCTGGGTTCTGCCGGCCTGCTTGAAGAAACCCCGGAAGCTTTTCGCCGGGTGGTCGTCGAGAAACCCTTCGGCTCCGATCTGCAAACCGCGGAAGCACTAAATGCCTGTCTGCTCAAGGTCATGACCGAGAAGCAGATCTTCCGGATCGACCACTACCTGGGTAAGGAAACCGTCCAGAACATTCTGGTCAGCCGGTTCTCCAACAGCCTGTTCGAGGCCTTCTGGAACAACCACTACATCGACCACGTGCAGATTACCGCGGCTGAAACCGTCGGCGTCGAGACCCGCGGCAGTTTCTACGAAACCACCGGCGCGTTGCGGGACATGGTGCCCAACCACTTGTTCCAATTGCTGGCGATGGTCGCGATGGAACCGCCGGCGGCGTTTGGCGCCGACGCGGTGCGTGGGGAGAAAGCCAAAGTCATCGGCGCGATCCGCCCTTGGTCCACCGAGGAGGCGCGAGCCAATTCCGTGCGCGGCCAGTACGCGGCGGGCGAGCTTGGCGGCGAACCCGTGGCCGGTTACCGCGAAGAGCCGAAAGTGGCGCCCGACAGCAATGTTGAAACCTATGTTGCACTTAAAGTCATGATCGACAATTGGCGTTGGGTCGGGGTGCCGTTCTACCTGCGCACCGGCAAGCGCATGAGCGTGCGCGATACGGAAATCTGCATCTGCTTCAAGCCTGCGCCCTACGCGCAGTTCCGCGATACCGAAGTCGATGAGTTGCAACCGACCTACCTGAGGATTCAGATCCAGCCCAACGAAGGGATGTGGTTCGATCTGTTGGCCAAACGTCCCGGGCCGGCGCTGGAGATGGCCAATATTGAACTGGGATTCGCCTACAAGGACTTCTTCGAGATGCAGCCGTCTACTGGCTACGAGACGCTGATCTACGACTGCCTGACCGGTGACCAGACGCTGTTCCAGCGTGCCGACAACATCGAGAATGGCTGGCGCGCCGTGCAACCATTCCTCGACGCCTGGAAAGAAGATTCCAATGTTCAGGCCTACCGCGCGGGTGAAAACGGTCCGGGCTCGGCAGACGAACTGCTGACCCGTGATGGTCGCGTCTGGCATAGCCTCGGATGAGTGAGGTAAACCCACAGCCTATCCGGTTCTTGCTCAGCGATATGGACGGCACCTTGCTGCTTCCTGACCACAGCCTCAGCCAGCGTACCCTCGAAGCGGTTCGGGCGTTGCGTGTGGCCGGGGTGTTCTTCAGCCTGGCGACCGGCCGCCCGCCCAAGGCCATGCTGCAACAGATCGAAGCCTTGGGCGTCGATCTGCCAACGGCAGCGTTTAACGGCGGAACCATCGTTCACCCGGATGGCAGCTTTCTGGTTGCCCATTACTTGCCGCGTGAGGCTGCAATCACCAGCCTGGCGTTGCTTTGCAAGCAGCCGGAGGTGGAGGTCTGGGTCTTCGCCGACGGCGATTGGCTGCTACGCGAGCCGAACGGCCCAATGGTTCCCCGTGAGCAGCACAGCCTGGGTTATCCGCCCGTGACGGTCGCGAGTTTCGAACCCTATCTGGAGCGCATCGATAAAATTGTCGCCGCCAGCGCCAATGGGCCATTGTTGATTGAGCTCGAAGCTCGGCTGCAACCCGAAGTCGAGGGGCAGGCCCTGGTCTCGCGCTCGCAACCGATCTATCTGGACGTGACCGCGATGCAGGCGAGCAAGGGGCATGCATTGGCCACCCTCGCCGAATTCCTCGGCGTGACACTGGAGCAGACCGCGGCCATTGGCGATGGCGGCAACGACCCGCCGATGTTTGATCGCGCGGGGCTGTCGATTGCCATGGGGCAGGCACCAGAGGAGGTAAAGGGGCAAGCCGACGTAGTCACCGGCAGCAATATCGAGGATGGCGCGGCCGAGGCCATCGAGCGGTTTATCCTTGGGACGCGCTAGCCTGAGATACCGGGTCGCCTGAATCGCAGGCAAGCCAGCTCCCACAGGATCTGAGTCGATCACCTATGTGTGCTCGACACTAACTCTGTGGGAGCGGGCTTGCCCGCGAAGAGGCCAGTACAGTCACCTCAGAGCCAATAACTCACCGCATACCACCCCAACACCCCCATCACCACGGTATATGGCAGCGCCATCCAGACCATCCGTCCGTACGACAGGCGAACCAGCGGCGCAATCGCCGACGTCAGCAGAAACAGAAAGGCTGCTTGTCCATTCGGGGTCGCCACGCTCGGCAGGTTGGTGCCGGTGTTGATGGCGATCGCCAGGGTCTCGAAGTGTTCGCGGCTCATATGGCCGGAAAGGAACGCCTGCTTGACCTCAGTGATGTAAATCGTCGCCACGAACACGTTATCGCTGATGGCCGATAACAGGCCGTTGGCGATAAACAGCATGCCCGGCTGCTGCTCTGGCGGCAGGGCCAGCACCCACTGAATCAACGGGGTGAACAACTGTTGATCGTGGATCACCGCGACCACCGCGAAAAACACCACCAGCAACGCGGTGAACGGCATGGCATCCCTGAAGGCGTTGCCAATGCGGTGCTCCTCGGTGATGCCGGTGAACGAGGTGATCAACACGATCACCATCAAGCCGATCAGGCCGACCTCGGCGATGTGAAACGCCAGCCCGCCAATCAGAATCAAGGCCGCAAGCCCTTGGACCAGCAGTGCAGCACGTTGGCGTTGGGTGCGTTCGGCGTTGTCCTCGGCAGCATAGTTGGCCAATACCGCGCGCACGCTGTCCGGCAGCAAAGTGCCGTAACCGAACCAGCGCAGCTTCTCCAGCAGCACGCAGGTGACCAGGCCTGCCACCAGCACCGGCAACGAGACCGGTGCGATCTTCAGGAAGAACTCGGCGAAGTGCCAACCCATCTCATGACCGATCAGCAGGTTCTGCGGCTCACCCACCAGGGTGCAGACACCGCCCAGCGCGGTACCCACCGCGCCGTGCATCAACAGACTGCGCAGAAAGGCGCGAAATTGTTCCAGGTCCTGGTGATGGAGCTTCGGCAGGTGTTGGTCGTCGCTGAAGCCGCTGTCCTGACGCGGATCATTGCCCGAGGCCACGCGGTGATAGACCGAGTAAAAACCTACCGCGGCGCTGATGATCACCGCGGTTACCGTCAAGGCATCGAGAAACGCCGAGAGGAACGCCGAGAGGAAACAGAACATCAAGGCCAGCAGCGCCTTGGAGCGCACCCCCAGCAACAGGCGCGAGAACAGGAACAGCAGCAGGTCCTTCATGAAGTAGATGCCCGCCACCATGAACATCAGCAACAGGATCACCGGGAAGTTGTGCAACAGTTCGTCATACAGCGTCTGGGGCGTGGTCATGCGCAGCAGCAAGGCTTCGACCAGCAACAGCCCGCCGGGCAGCAGCGGGTAGCATTTGAGCGCCATGGCCAGGGTGAAAATGAATTCCACCACCAGCAGCCAACCGGCCGCCACCGGGCCGACGGTCCAGAGCACCAGCGGGTTGAGCATCAGGAACGTGATAATGCTCGCCTTGTACCAGCGCGGCGAATGCCCGAGAAAATTGTGCGCGAACGCCTGGGCCATTGAACCGGACATCGGCAGCTCCTTGTATTGAGAAGCGCGCAAGTTGCCGTAAGCGAAAGGGAAGATCAAGGTGCGCTATGGCTTTACGGACATGAATTGACCGTCTGCATATGCCCTCGAATAATACAGTCTCGGTTTTTTACGGTGTTGCAACTGTCATTTCTGACAGTTCCTAAAGTTCGGCTGTCCTGCTTGAATAGCCTCGGTAAGTCATGAGTTGTGATGATGGACTTATCACGCGACACAGGGCGTACCCACTAGAAGTGTTCAAAACTATAGGGACAGGTGGAAGCATCATGGAAACTCAAACAACCGACGTAAACCCGCTTGATGCAGGTCAACTCGACCCGCGCTTTAACGGTGGACAAATCAGACCCAACTATCGGAGTGGCTCGGTCAGGGCCACTGTGTTGTCAGCTGAAGGTGCCTTGACCTACGCCGCTTGGCAGGGAAAAGGTTTCACTTTATACCGTACCGATCCTGATGGTATCCCGGACCCAGGGTTTGGTGGTGGTAGTGGGAACACCGGTGAGTGGCAGTTTGTCGACGGCGAAGATGCAAGGCCGACGCGTTTGCTGGTGCAACAGGATGGTAAGGTCCTGGTGATCGGCGATAGTCGACAAGTAACCGGTCTCAGGCCGGCAGCACTGACACGCTTTAATGCCAATGGCAGTCCGGACCTGGTGTTCGGCAGGGTGGTTATTCCTGTACCACACCGTGATTACGCAGAAGTGACTTGGATCGACGGTTGTCTGCAGAGCGATGGGAAAATTCTCGTGGCGTTCGGCTATTTCGGTCCTGCCGTCGCCAGCTCGGTGCTGGTTCGCCTGCTAAGTAATGGCGAACTCGATAGCAGTTTTGCCGGTACTGGTTTTGTCGAGGTCGAAAGTGGGGAAAACCCTATCTTGCTTCGTAGCGTTGTGATTCAAAACGGGAAAATCGTTGTAGGTGGTAACACCACATCCGATCAGCTCGTTCTTGCGCGTTATGACATGGAGGGGGGGATCGATTCCACATTTGGTAACAGTGGTTTTGTTTTTTTCGCTGTGACGGACGGCTCCTCACTCAAAAATGAGCAACTCATCGTGCAGGATGATCACAAGCTGGTGTGCGCTGGCAGGAGAGTGGAAGGCGGTATCAGAGCAACGGGCATGGTGATGAGGTTCACCGCAGACGGTCGCCCCGATGAGCAGTGGAATGGCGGGCTTCCTGTATTCACCGAGGCTGGTCCTAATTTACGCTGGACTTCCTTGGCCCAGCAACCGGATGACAAGATCGTGATGGTCGGTTACACCTACAGAGCGCCAATTGATCCGATCGCTGGAGATATCATTGCTGGCAGGCTATTGCCCAATGGCGTTCATGACACCAGCTTCGGCGAGGCCGGGTGGGTTCGTGTCGGTTCCTCGGGAGGATTGTCCTGGGATGTGAAGGTTCAGAGCGCTGCTCGTATTATCGTTGGCGGTGATGCTTTAATCGACAATGGGGGGCGCGGTCCGGTGGTTTACGGGCTCCAGGCCTGAGCCCATTGCGTAGGGTCGCAAGACCCTTCGCTTCTGCCTGACGGCTGACACCTGACGCAGGAGCGGCCGATTTTTTCGGTTCTCTGCCCAATTACCGGGACAGAGCGGAAGGATCTTGCAGCCCAGAAAAGCCAATGGTGGCACCTTCCGCAAGGTAGAGACGCAAGCACCGGCTGATTGGGGATTTTTTCAGGCGGTTGGAGCACTCAGCGTAAGTGCGGTATAGGCACTATTGCAGTAAGGCTACAGTAAGGCCCCTCGGACGTACCCATTAAAAGCGATTGGCGGATCACACCAGGTGATCCGCCACTTGCACTTTATTGCGGCATTGCCCAGGACTGCAGTTCATAACCTTTCTTGTTCAATTCGGCGCGAGCTCGTTTCAGCACATTTTCCAGTTTCGCCGGATCGGTATAGGCACTGCTGGGAATCTGCTGGTGACCGAGAATGGGCGTGCAGGTCCGGTCGATGACCGTCAGGCTGAGCTCGCCGTTACCGTCTTGTGGGGCCCAGGCGACGCATTGGAAAGGCTCGAAGGCGTGGCCGGCAATCAAAAGTGCTTCGTTGAAACGGAGCGGGGCGTTCATGGTCGTTATCTCTCGAAAAGCCCAAACAAATGATATGCCGTCCGTGGGCTTGCTACCGTCCGGCTGGTTACTTGTATTGATGACACGCCGGTCACACAGGTCACATGCAATAATAGGATTTTTCAACTTTCTTTCGTTTGCTGCTCTAAAACAAGCATTTCGAAAGCTGAATGAAAGGTTTTAAGTCGTTAGGCAACTAACCAAGCCAGTTCTTATAACAAATACAGGACCATTAGGTATTAGTCCTATAATCAAACGGTACAAGGGAGTGTCAAGTTCTTGCTAGTGTTACATCCAGGTCTGCCAAATGACTGTTTCTAATAACATTTCTTAAATTTGGCGCCAAGGAACAGTCATGATCGAAGCGCCTGCCTTACGAAGACTGCTAGTGGTCGATCCCTGTGACGATTGTCACCGCTTACTGCCCGGTTTACGCACGGTCGGATGGGATGTCGACAGCTGTACCCTGGAGGCCGCCGCCGACCATCCTTGCGATGTCGGCCTGCTGCGCCTGCAGCCATTCCACCTTGAACGACCGGAGGCAGTCAAGGAGTTGATCAGCCACAGCGGCACGGAGTGGATCGCCGTGCTTAGCCAGGACGTTCTGCGATTACAGAATGTCGGCGATTTTGTCTGCGAATGGTTTTTTGATTTTCATACTTTGCCATTCGATGTATCCCGGGTCCAGGTGACCCTGGGACGGGCATTCGGCATGGCGCGGTTGCGCGGGCAAGGCACGATTCACGTCGACCAGCCGGAGCATGAGTTGCTCGGCGACAGTCGGCCGGTTCGCGAGCTGCGCAAGCTCTTGAGCAAACTGGCGCCTACCGAGTCGCCGGTGTTGATTCGTGGCGAGAGCGGCACCGGCAAGGAGTTGGTCGCAAGAACCTTGCACCGGCAATCGCAACGCCGCAGCAAGCCGTTCGTGGCGATCAACTGCGGTGCAATCCCCGAACACCTGATTCAGTCCGAACTCTTCGGCCATGAAAAGGGCGCGTTCACGGGCGCTCACCAACGCAAGATCGGTCGTATCGAAGCGGCACACGGTGGCACGCTGTTCCTCGATGAAATCGGCGACCTGCCGTTGGAATTGCAAGCCAATCTGCTGCGGTTTCTCCAGGAAAAGCACATCGAACGGGTCGGCGGCAGCCAGCTGATTCCAGTCGATGTACGGGTGTTGGCGGCGACCCACGTCGATCTTGAAGCCGCCATCGAGAAAAAGCGTTTCCGCGAAGATTTGTATTATCGGTTGAACGTTTTACAAGTCGTCACTGTGCCGCTGCGTGAGCGTCATGGTGACCTGTCGATGTTGGCCAACCACTTTTCCCATTTCTACAGCCAGGAAACCGGTCGGCGTCCGCGCAGTTTCAGTGAGGACGCGCTGGTGGCCATGGGCAAACATGATTGGCCGGGCAATGTGCGTGAACTGGCCAATCGGGTTCGCCGTGGGCTGGTACTGGCCGAAGGGCGGCAGATTGAGGCGCGGGACCTGGGGTTGCTCAGCCAGCAGGCCATTGCCGCGCCCATGGGCACGCTGGAAGACTACAAGCACCGGGCAGAGCGCCAGGCCTTGTGCGATGTACTTAACCGCCACAGCGATAATTTGAGCATCGCCGCCAAGGTGCTGGGGATATCCAGGCCTACCTTCTACCGTTTGTTGCACAAGCATCAGATACGTTAGACGCAAGATCAAAAAATCCAAAGATCAAAAGTCGCAGCCTTCGGCAGCTCCTACAGGGTGATCGTATTCCAATGTAGGAGCTGCCGAAGGCTGCGATCTTTTGATCTACAACTTTGTTGTTGTGGGTCAGAAGTAGTACGGGAACTTCAGGCTGAAGGAAAAGTCTGGCGCATCGTCGGTGATGCCGATGGCCAGGTTGGGAACGATCGTGAGGTTATCGGTTGCTGCCAGGGTCATGCCGATGTTGAAGTTGGCCGAGTTGTAATCGCTATTGGAAATCGATTGCCAATCGCCACCGTCCGGCTTGATCTTGCTCTTGCGGGCGAACTGATCGGTGAACGAAAACGACATACTCATCTTTTCGTTCAAGGCGAATGCAATGCCGGCGCCGACCTGCCAGGAATCGCCCAGTTTCACGTCCCCGGGCACCTTGGAGTTGATCTGAGGGCTGATGTCGCTGAAAGAGTCTTCCATGTTGTAGGTGTAGGCCAGGCTGCCGAACAGCACGGCCGGGTCGAAGGTCTTGACCAGCGAGATACCCGGGGTGATCGACCAGACACCATTGCCGGTAGGCAAGTCCTCGGGTACCGAGAGGTTATCGTTGCTCGGGTCATTGACCAGCTTGATGCCGTAAGGGTCATCACCGGTCGGCGCCTTGACGCGCAGAGTAAAGACCGCGTCGGGCAGGTTGGCCGACTCATCCAGAAACTTGTAAGCAACGCCAACGTTTACATCGCCAATGGTCGGGTCGCGGGTAACGGTTGCGTCCGAGGTCACCGGGCCTGCGCCACCGGCGCCACCGGAGGAATACGTTGATTCGCGATAAATCACGGGGACGTTAATGTCGAACTGCCAGCGTTGTCCCGTGTTGTAGCGGGCGGTCAGGTCCAGGGTCCAGTTATCCGACTTGATACGGTCGAGGTTGATGTTTCCGAGGAAAATCGAGTCCAGTGCCAGGAAGCCGTTGAGTACCAATGCACGGGTATCGTAGTGCGTGTAGGTCAGGCCGGTTTCGACGCTGAATTTGCCGCCACCGAAGAATCCGCTGGCTTCGTCATACAGGTTGGAAACGCTTTGCGCAGGCTCCGAATCATCCTTGAGCGATTGGCCGTATGAACTGCCGGTGGTTCCCGGCGCACCGGCGGCCACCGCCTGCCCACCCCCGGGCGTTTCGGCGGGGGATTTGGTCAGGCGTTTGGGAGCAGGTGTCGCCGGTGATTCTTCAACTTGGCGAACGCGTTGTTCGAGTACCATCAGCGCGTTCTGTTGTGCTTCGTAACGCTGTTTCAACTCCATGAGTTCTTGTTTTAGTATTTCGACCTGGGGGTCCGGTGCTGCGTATAGCAGGGGGGCCGGGGCCAGGCTACTCAAACAAACGATAGCTCTGAACGTTAACGATCGGTGCATGGGTTAGCCGTCCCTTCTGACTACATCTGACTACATCTGATGAGACTGAGCGTAGATCAGAATCCGAGAGTGCGAAGACCTTTGAGCTGGTCCAGGTTGCCGTTCAGCGACCCGGCTGTCGGCACGTTGTCACGCAGCACGACATTGAAGGACGTGAGGTTGCGGACCTGGTTGCTACTGCCGAGCAAAGTCGTGTTCTGCATCAGCCCACCCTGGCCCAGGCGTTGTACGGTACTGCCCTGGTTGTTGTTGGCCACGATGTTGAGTTGCACACCAGTACCGGTCGAGGAAACGCTGAGCGAGCCCGCGCCATTGGCGCCAACCAACGTCTCGCCTGCGGCCAATGCCTGGCCCCGTTGTTGCGTTGCTGGCGCCTGGCTAGCCTTTGTGACGTTGATATCAACGTTGTTGTAGGCAGTGTTACGGTCGCCGGCAGCACGCACGACTTGAGTGACGCCTTCGGTGCTGTTGAGGCCGCTGCCGCCAGTAACGGTACCGGTGCCTTGCGAAGGTGCTGAGCCATTACCTTTTTCGTCGATCATCGACACATAGAACTGTGGCTTGATGGTCGATTGTTGAATTTGCATCGAGGAAGTTGCCCCGATCACTTCACCGTTGGAATTTTGCCAAGCGCTGGTCATGACAATGCCGAAACTGATGATCCGTCCCGGCATGACATAGCGGCCTCGCAGGGTCGCCAATTCCTGATCCTTCAGTTCAATGGGTTTGAATGTCTGTGCCTGGGTCGGCAGGCTGGCGGCCAGGCAAACCACGGCCAGCCAGATTGGAGTCTTCATTGGATGCTCCCGGAGCGTCGTGCTCCATTGTCATTAGAAGAAGTCGCTTTGGATGAATCCGAAATCCATCAACTCTGCGTCTTGCACCGGGGCGAAGGTGTTGATGCGGTTCTTGGCGGTCAGTGGCATGGGTGGGTCGAGCAACGCATTGGTTTTGTCGTAGCCCTGGCCGATGACGGCAAAGATGATGCCGTTCCAGCCTTTGACAAAGTCGTCGACTTTGTAACGTTTATGACCGAGTACCGGATCTCCGATATATACCCAGCCCTTATGGACTCTTTGCATGACCACAAAATGTTTGTAGCCACGGATATCCAGGAGTACCACCACCGGAATCTTGATCTCGCTCAAGGTCTCTGTCGCTACCCGGTAGCCACGGGCCCGCATGCCGATACTTTCCACGTAGCGCTTCATGTCGAGCATGGAGAAGCCCTGGACGCGGACAAGATCTTGATCGGAGTGTGACAGCATGCCTTCGATAATTTGTTCTTCGTTCACGTCCAGCCAATAGGCCTGGCGCAATATGGTCGCCAGCGCAGCTGCGCCGCAACTGAAGTCGGTTTTCTGTTGGACCAGGTCGGCAAACTTGCGCTCACGCACGCTTTGGATCGGCTTGAACACCACCGCCCCGCCTGGCAAGACGGAAAGTGGTATTTGTGCAGCCTCGATCACACTGGCCACGCAAAGCAAAAATGCCAAGGCGATAATGCGCATAGTGGGACGCCTTCTGGTTGTGTTGAAAAAGGCCCCCATAAGGGGGCCTCCACAGACAGCAATTAGAACGATTGGTTGGAGATAGCCAGCGAGTTGCTTTGTTGGTTGCCCACACCAGCAGCTACGTTGACGCCCAGGTTGCCGCTGCCGCCGTTCACCGAACCGCTCAGGGTTGCAGTGTTGGTCACAGGGTTTGCCCAGCCAGTTGGAGTCAGCACTTGATAAGAGTAGGTGTTGCTCAAATCATATGAGCTGCTTTCACTGAAGCTTTTCGCTTTGTCGTACGCAGATTCGGACGACTTGCTGCCCGATTTATCGTACGAGGACGCGGTCGATTTCTCGAACGATTTATCGAACGCTTTTTCGAACGACGAATCGCGCGATTTGTCGTACGAGGATTCATGCGATTTGTCGTACGAGGAGTCACGCGAACGGTCGAACGAGGAGTCGCGTGAACGGTCGAACGAGGAGTCGCGCGAACGGTCGAACGAGGAATCGCGCGACCTGTCGTACGATCTGTCTACCGATGCGTCAAGCGTTGCGTCAATCGAAGCGGTAAGCGATGCGTCCGAAGACCTGCTGCGAGTGCGATCACCATTGCCGTTATTGAAGGTAACGGAACTGGAAGCCGCCGCAGCAGCGTCCAACGTAGCGTCCAAGGAAGCACTCAACGTAGTGTTCGAAGAACCGCTTGCAGTACTGCTGTTGGAACCGCTCGCAGCGCTGCTATTGGAACCGCTCGCAGCACTGCTGTTGGAACCGCTCGCATTGCTGCTGTTGGAACCGCTCGCAGAGCTGCTGTTGGAACCGCTCGCATTGCTGGCGGAAGAACCGCTTATATCAACGCTAAGGGAACTGCTGGCATCAGAGCTCCTGGAACCGGCCGCAGCCCAGCTAGAAGAATCGCTTTGACTGCCGCTGGCCTCGAACGACTTGTCGAAAGATTTACTACCGCTGGCGGTTTTGGTAACCGTAATCGTATCGACGCGGTAGGTCCGGTCAGCGGTGTTGTTTACTATCAGGCCAGGACCGTCTTGATTGGCGGAGGCGGTGGCTCTTGCGCTACCGAGTGGAGCATTGGTATTGGCAATTGCCATGGTGTTTTTCTGTTGGTTCAGATCGCCACCAGCAATGTTGACACCCACATTACCGCTGCTGCCGTCGGCGGATCCACTCATCACGGCAGAGTTGGTTACGCCGAAGTTGTCGACGCGGTTACGGTTGCTGGTTTGCCTGACGTCAGCGGTGGCAGTGGCAATGCCGAACACAAAGCTGTTATCGATCGCGGCGTTGTCGGAGGCTGCGTTGGCGATGGCGGCGGCGTTGTCTTGCTGGTTGCCGGAACCTGCCGCCACGTTGACGCCGACGTTGCCGCTCGCGCCTGCGGCCGAACTACTCATCTCGGCTTCGTTTTGTACCCCTTCATTCCAGATGCGGTTGTTGGTACTGCTCTGTCTGTCGTGAGCATTGGCAGTCGCGCTGATAGGGACCATTTTTGCAGGAGGGGTGTAGTTGCCGCCGTTGTTATGGTTACCACGCCGTTCGTTTTGCCCAGCTTGTACAGCAACAGCCATGACCGCAGCAATTGCGAAAACCAGAGGCTTTAGTGCCATCGAAGGTTTCATGGTGATTCTCCGTACTTATTTTAGGTTAAGTGTTGTTCCTACCTTTTTTGGGTCAATCCGTGACCCGTACGCTCAGGGTATTGGCCGTTCGGTTTCCCACCCCGGCGCTCTGATTCAACTGGATCACCCCACGGCTACCGGTGAAGGCCTGATCGCTGGTAGCGACCTGGCGATAGCCTGGTGCAGAGTCAGTTGGATCGGAGTTGTAGAGCAGCGTCACGTTCTGTTGCCTGAGGACGCTGTCGTCGATACTTTGCGGCTGTGTACTGATGCTGATCCGCAGCGCATTAGCTTGCTGGTTGCTGGCGCCCGCGCTCTGGTTGACGCCCAACACGCCATTGCCATGGCTGAAGGAGTCGCCTTGAATGCTGGAGTGGGCATCCATCCTGGGGTCGACAATGGTGCGCAACCGTTGGCGAATCTCTGTGGTCGCGCTGGCGCCATGGCCAATGGCGATGGCCCGGGCGTTCGCCTGTTGCTGCAGGTCGCCGGCCGCCTGGTTGACCCCGAGGTTGCCCTGGTACTGCGCGCCCGAATCGTCGATGTTGGCGTTATTGATGACGGGGGATTGGGCAAAGGTCGATGCACTGCAAAACATGGCGATCATCAGCAGCGTACGATTCATCTTAACGGTCTCCCGTTACGATTTTCAGAGCACCCAGGCCTTGCTGGATGTTTGAATTGACCATGTTGGCAATACCGTTGCCCGCATTTCCCGAGCGCCCGGCGGGGAGGTTGGAAAGCTGGGTCGGGTTGGAGATATTGCCGCCCAGGTTGTTGGTGTTTTGAGTCACCAGGCGGTTGATGCCTGCACCACTGGCGACGCTGGCAAAGTCGCCGTCGCTCAACTCGTTCGTTTGTCTGAGGATTTGTTTGGACGGGTTGGCATTGACGGTCGTGGGGTTTGGGTCGGGAATCAACGGTGGAATCGTTGCGTTGCGCGGTTGGACATCACGTTTGATAAGAATGATGCCGTTGTCAGCCTGCACAGGCTGGGAAACACTTGAGCCCAGTGCGCATCCGATCAGCAGGAGGCTATAGAAGATGCGTTTATCAAATTTCCCCACGGCGGCAATTCCTTCTGTAAATGGAACGCTGGCCCTTATCAGCGTTGCGAGGAAGAGAGCAGAAGGTGTGCCGGTTTTTGTTTTTCTATTAAAAACAGCTGGTTGGCTTTAATTGTCGAGGTAGTCAAAAAAATTGTGTAACGCCACTGAGACAGAGCCACGCAAAAGCGCCGTCCATGCTGGCGGCAATGCTCGCTACGGGCTCTGAAAGCAGGTTGTATCAGTGGCTTAACATTTTCTTGCTGGAGTGCGCGGGCCGCTTTAGTTCACGGGTTTGCGCAGGGATGGGTGTTTCAGGAATGGACATGTGCGGCAGGGCGGGATACCCCTGTCAGGCCTTGAGCAAGCGCGTCACAGCCTCGAATGCCGCGTCCTTGCGCTGTTCCCAATCACCTTGCAGTACCTGGCAAGGCTGGCGGTGCAGGTCAAGCCATTGGCGGCTGGCCTGGAAAAACGCCTGGCGTTCTGTCAGTTGCGGTTGGCAACGCTGCCCGTCGTCATGCCAGGCCACGGTTTCAGGGCTCAGCAGCAAATGCAGGTCATAGTGCCGTGCCAGCAATGCTTGCTCGATCCACGTCGGGCAAGCGCCAAACAACGTGCGACTCCAAAGGATATTGCTCAAGAGGTGCGTATCGAGAATCAACAGTGCCGGTTGTTTGGCGCGCGCTTCATCCTCCCAAGTCAGCTGGCCATGTGCTATGGATGTAATGTCATCGTAGCGGGTTTCGCGGGCTTCGCTTTCGATAAAATGCCGAACGTACTCATTGACCAATATGCCGCCAAAATTGGCGTGAATCTCGCTCGAAAGCCAGCTTTTACCGCTGGATTCCGGGCCGCTCAAGACCAGGACTTTCATCGTTGCAACACCGGATCGGCACGCCATTCACGCCAGCCCTGTATAGCCAGCAGGGTAAACAGGCCGTAGAGCGTGGCGGTCAGGTACATGCCTTTATAGATGAACAGCCCGACGAAAATCACATCGAGCGCAATCCACAGGGGCCAGCATTGCACGCGCTTTTGTGCCATCCACAGTTGCGCTACCAGGCTGAACCCGGTCAGTGCGGCATCCAGCCAGGGTTGTGCGGCATCCGTCCAGTGGGCCATGGCAGCTCCCAACAGCAGGCTGCCAACGGCGCCGACGGCAAGGCCGAGCAGCATCGGTTGAGTGTCCAGTTGACTGACTTGCCGCCCATGATGAGCATCGCCCGCGCGAGTCCATTGCCACCAGCCATAGAGCTGTAAAGCGGCATAGATCACTTGCAGGAGCATGTCCGAATAGAGCTTTACCTCAAAGAAGATCCAGCTGTAGAGCGATACCATGACCAGACCGATCGGCCAGCACCAGGGGTTTTGTTTGACTGTCAGCCAGACGGCGATGACGCCGAGGGTAGCGGCAAACAGTTCAAGCCCGGACATAGGGGTTCCTTGGGGGAAGTCGAAGAGGGTACGAATTGTAACCGTGTACGGCCCGTAGGAGCTGCCGCAGGCTGCGATCTTTTGATCTTGCTGGTGGCAATTTCCGAAATCGCCAAAAGATCGCAGCCTGCGGCAGCTCCTACGCCGACCGGGTACTGGCATGAAGGTACAGGCGCACCCAAAGCCGCAGGAGTGCTCCGCTTGATCCCGGCCGAACGCACATCGATTCAACCATGTGCTTCATTGCGTGCAGTGGCCGCGAGGTCTTCCAGGAATACCCGCAGAATTGGCGGCGGGGCAATGCCCCGACGAGTGATCACATCGAATGGCGACATCAGGTGCAGACTTAGCGGCGCCAACTGCTGCATGTCGCCGGTCTTGACCCATTGCGCGGCGAAATGCACCGGCAGAAATCCCAGATAGGCACCTGAGATGATCAGAATGGCCAGTGCCTCGATGTTATCCACGGTGGCCGCGGCTTTGCTGACTCCAAGATTTTCCAGGTCGTATTGCTGCATGAAACCCCGAGCGACGATGCGACTCTCGCTGATCTCCTCGAGCAGCTCCTTACCCTCGGCTTTGCAGCCAAACAGCGGATGGCGCCGACCGCAGAAAAAACCGAGGGCTTCCTGGTAGAGCGCCAGGTATTCCAGGCCGGGTACATGGCTTGGAAAGTGTCCGATAGCCAGATGCAGGCGGCCGTCGAGTACCCGTTCCTCGAGTTCCGCAGGGGTGCCGACATACACATTGAGGTGCACATCATGCCCTCGGGACACAAAGCGTTGAGTGGTTTTTGGCAGTGGCGAGTCGGGGTCGGTGATGGTCGAATCGATGATGCCCAGGTTGAGTTGACCGGTGATGTGCTGCTTGAGCACATCGGTATCCAGGCAGAAATTGTCCACGGCCGCCAACAGGCGTTGGGCCGACTCGTAAACCGCCACGCCTTGTTCGGTCAGGCGAAAGCCGCTGCGCCCACGCTGGCAGAGCTTCACGCCGAGCCGGGTTTCCAGCTGGCTCATCTGTTCGCTGATGGTCGACTGGCCGACATTCAAGGCCGCCTGGGCGGCGGAAAAGCCGCCACATTTGACGATGGCGGCAAACACCCTGAGCAACTTCAAGTCCACGTCGTGCAACTGATTCAAGCCAAACCTCCTGCCTGCCGATGCATCGCCGATGCCGATGTGAGTATCGGATAGTTAGCATTTTTTCTCTGAAATCCGGCGTTCATAGTCACTCCAACGGCGGTGACTTACCAGCTCCGCCCTCGCCGAACAACAAGAACGGAGATGCATCGACATGTCTAAGCACGGTTATGAATCCGGCCGCTTGAACCTTCCATTCGTAGGCCACTGCACCTTTGCCAAGTCACCGATCTGCACCGATTGGGAGGCACTGGATGCCGACGTGGCCATTCTTGGCGCGCCCAATGACATGGGGACTCAATGGCGTTCCGGCGCACGCTTTGGCCCGCGCGGGATTCGTGAAGCATCGACCTTGTTCTCGTTCGGCCATGCCGGCGCCTACGACCATGAAGATGATGTGCTCTACCTGACCCGCGATGACGTACGCATGGTGGATGTCGGCGATGCCGATATCGTTCATACCGACATGCAGACCAGTAACGACAACATCGAGTTTGCCGTGCGCAAGATTCTCCAGGCCGGCGCCATGCCGGTGGTGCTCGGGGGTGACCACTCGGTCCACGCTCCGGTTATCAAGGCATTCGAGGGCCAGGGGCCGATTCATATCGTGCACTTCGACGCTCACCTGGATTTCGTCGATGAACGCCATGGGGTGCGCTATGGGCATGGCAACCCGCTGCGACGCGCATCGGAAATGGACCATATCGTCGGCATGACCCAGATGGGCATCCGCAACGTCTCGTCGTCCAACCGCGATGACTATGAAGCCGCGCATGCCGCCGGTTCGAAGATTCTGTCGGTGCGTGATGTCCGTCGGCTTGGCACCGAGGGCGTACTGGAGCTGATTCCACGAGGCGTCAACTACTACATCACCATCGACATCGACGGCTTCGACCCGTCCATCGCGCCGGGCACGGGTACGCCCAGCCATGGTGGCTTCCTCTATTACGAGGTGCTGGAAATCATCCAGGCCCTGGCCAAGCGCAGTAAAGGCAACATCATCGGCATGGATCTGGTGGAGGTTGCGCCCGTCTATGACCCGGCCGGGGTCACTTCGATTCTGGCCGCGCAACTGTTGCTCAACAGCATCGGTTTCATCTATCACGAACGGGCCAAGGCGCGGGCCATGTGACTGACGGAACACCCCCGGGCTCGTGCGGCCAGGGGCCGATCATTGAACCACTTCAGTGGCCCGGCGTGAACGCAAACGCCGGCCAGAGAGAATAATAATGGACACGATCGTCAAGCAATACCTGCAGAAGTTCGGCGTATCCGAAGCCACCCAGACCTTCCTCGGCAAGGTCCAGAAGATGTTCATCGGCGGTGCCTGGGTCGCGGCCAGTGACGGCCAGACCTCGGATGTCATCGAACCGTCGACCGAAGGCGTGCTCACCCGCATTCCGATGGGCACCACCGACGATCTGGATCGCGCCGTGCAAGCCGCCCGCGCCCAGTTTGACGGCGGTGCCTGGCGCCAGGCCAAACCGCAGGAGCGCGAGCGGATGATGCAGCGGCTGGCTGACCTGATCGAAAGCCATGCCGTGGAACTGGCCGAAATCGAATCGATCGACATGGGCAAGTCCGCCGCCCAGGCGCGGGATGTGGATATCCAGGGCACGGTCGACACCCTGCGTTACTTCGCCGGCTGGGCGACCAAGCTGCACGGGCGCACCGTCGAGCCGTCCTTGCCGGGCAACTACCTGGCCTATACCCGCAAGGAACCGGTGGGGGTGGTCGGCGCCATCGTGCCGTGGAATTTCCCGCTGCAAACCATGGCCTGGAAGCTCGGTGCCGCACTGGCCACCGGTTGTACCGTAGTGGTCAAACCCGCCGAGCTGACGTCGCTGTCGGCCTTGCGTTTCGCCGAGCTGGTGCAGGAAGCGGGCATCCCGGACGGGGTGATCAATATCGTCACCGGGCGTGGCAGCGTGGTCGGCGCTGCGATGGCCACCCACAGCGGCATCGACAAGCTGACCTTCACCGGGTCGACCCCGGTCGGCCGGACTGTCGGGCGGGCGGCGGTGGATGAAATGAAGCGACTAACCCTTGAACTCGGAGGAAAATCTCCGGTAATCGTACTTGCCGATGCGGATGTGCCGGCCGCTGCCCAAGCGATCGCCAACGGGGTGTTCTTCAACTCCGGTCAGGTCTGCGACGCCGGCACCCGTGCCTATATCCATCGGAGCATTTACGACGAATTCCTGCGTGAGCTGATCGACTACACCCGGACGTTGAAGATGGCACCGGGACTGGACCCCGACTGTTTCATCAGCCCGTTGGTGTCGGCGTTGCAGAAGCAGCGGGTGACGGACTACATCGCCCTCGGCAAAAGCGAAGGTGCGGAACTGGTCTACGGCGGCCAGCCGGTCGACGGTCCCGGCTTTTTCGTCGAACCGACCATTTTCGCCCATTGCTGCAATGACATGCGGATCGTCCAGGAGGAGATTTTTGGTCCGGTATTGGTCACTGCGCCCTTCGATAATGTGGAGGAGGCCCTGGAGCTGGCCAACGACTCACCTTATGGATTGGCCGCCGCGCTGTATTCCAATGACTTGGGGCGCGTGCACAGCCTGATCCCACGGCTGCGGGCCGGCACGGTGTACGTCAATGCCCATGGCACCATCGATCCGTCGATGCCGTTCGGTGGTTATAAACAGTCCGGGTTCGGCAAGGACCTGGGGGCTGAGCAACTCGATTATTTGCTGGAGACCAAGGCGGTCTGGATAACCCTGCCCTGATCATCGGTTGACGCTGGGTCCCGCCTGACGCATGACGCGCCACTAAGGCGGGACCGGCAAGGACGCGGCTCGCTACCAAATATCGGGGCGCCGTTCACCCGAAAGATTGCAGTTATCTCGTCATGATTTTCACTAATAATGAGAGTACGTCATGCACACCCATCCTGATGCCGTCATCACCGCAACGCCTCGCGACGACAAGTTGGTCGTCGAAGGGCATTCGATAGATTTCATTCCCGAAAGCGAACGCACCGTCAAACTGTCGAGCCAGGGGCCGTTCTGGTTCCTTGGCAACTTTACCTTCTTTACCATGACCATCGGCTTCGTCGGCCCGAGTGTCGGCTTGAGCGCCATGTGGACCACCCTGGGCGGCACGCTGGGCATCATGTTCGGCACGCTGTTCATGGCGTTCCATGGCTCGCAGGGCCCACACCTGGGGCTGCCACAGATGATCCAGTCGCGGGCACAGTTCGGATATCGCGGGGTGATCCTGGTGTTGCTGGCGACGCTGTTTGTCTTCGCCGGCTTCAACATCGTCAACCTGGTGTTGATGATGCAGGGGCTACAGACGTTGTTCGGGTTCAATCCGGTGGCGGTCGCGGTGGCCGTGACGGTGCCGGCGACGGTATTGGCGATTCTCGGTCACGACTGGATGCACCGCAGCTTCAAGTGGGCGTTGTGGTTGTCGCTGCCACTCTACGGTCTGGTAACGCTGGCGGTGCTGATGCACTGGGTGCCCGATGCGCCGGTGCCGATACTCGCGGCCGGCGAGGTCGCTGCAGAGCCTTTAGGCTTCAACTGGACCGGCTTCATCGCGCAGTTTGCCGCGGCGGCAAGCTACAACATCGCCTATGCGCCCTATGTTTCCGACTATTCGCGCTACCTGCCGAAGAACACCCCGAGCGGCAGACTGATCGCGGTGGTGTTTCTCGGTGCGTCACTGTCCGGGGCCTGGATGATCTCGTTGGGCGGCTGGCTGGCCGATCACCTGAATTCGACCGACGTCCTGGTGGCGTTGGGGCAGGTGGGCAACGCCTGGTCGCCGCTGATGGGCACCGTGGTGGTGGTCGTGACCATTCTGGCGTTCCTGCCTGTCATCGCGATGAACATCTACAGCGCGAAACTCACCACGCTGACCTGCGTCGACTCGATCAGGCACATTAAACCCACGCGCAAGGCGCGGATTATCGCGATCGGTTTTGTCATCCTCCTGCAACTGGGCGTGGCGCTGAGCATCCAGGGTTCCGGCAAAGGCCTGTCAGTGCTGGGGATCTACCTGGTGATCATGCTGTATTTCCTGGTGCCCTGGACCTCGGTCAACCTCACCGACTACTTCTTCGTGCGCAAGGGGCGCTACGCCATCCCGCACTTCTTCATGCCCCACGACAACATCTACGGCAGTTGGGGCCTGCGGGGCATCGCTTCCTATGCGATCGGCTTCGTCGCGATGATCCCGTTCTTCTACATCTACGACGGGGTAGAGCAGCGCGAGGTCTACGTCGGCCCGCTCGCCAGGGCCCTGGGCAGTATCGACATTGCCTGGCTGGTCGGGCTGCTCGTCTCGGGACTGGCGTACTACTGGCTCAGCCGCTCCCTTGACCTCAAACGCGAAGAAACAGTGATCCAGGATATCGAGAAGACCTGCCCGCATTACACCACCGGCGACAAGAAAGCTTCGCGTCCGGCACCGCTGCTCAGCGAAAAGACTTTCGGGAGATGACCATGAACACCCAATCATTCGACTACATCATCATCGGCGCCGGATCCGCCGGGTGCGTGCTGGCCAATCGGCTGACGGAAGATCCCGACACCCGCGTGCTGGTCCTGGAATACGGTGGCAGCGATCGCAGCGTGGTGATCCAGATGCCCAGTGCCTTTTCGATCCCGATGAACACCAGCAAGTACAACTGGCGCTATGAGACCGAGCCGGAGCCTTACCTCAACGGCCGTCGAATCCACTGCCCGCGAGGCAAGGTGCTCGGTGGATCTTCGTCAATCAACGGGCTGGTGTACATCCGCGGGCATGCCCTGGACTTTGACGAGTGGGAGTCCCTTGGCGCGGTAGGGTGGGGCTACCGTAATTGCCTGCCGTATTTCAAACGCGCGGAAAGTTGCGAGGCCGGCGGTGACGAATACCGGGGCGGCTCCGGACCCTTGCACACGAGCAACGGCAACCACATGAAAAACCCGCTGTACGGGGCCTGGGTCGATGCCGGAGCGGAGGCCGGCTACATCAAGACTGACGACTGCAATGGCTTTATGCAGGAAGGCTTCGGTGCCATGCACATGACGGTGAAAAACGGCGTGCGCTGTTCCACCGCCAACGCCTATCTGCGTCCGGCCATGAAGCGGCCGAACCTGACCGTGGTGACCAAGGCCATGACCCGGCAGATCATCCTCGACGGCAAGCGCGCGGTGGGAATCACCTACGATTGTGAAGGCCAGACCCATACCGTCCATTGCAATAAAGAAGTCTTGATCTGCGCAGGTCCCATTGGCGCCCCGCACTTGCTGCAACGCTCGGGTATCGGGCCGTCCGAGGTGCTGAAGAAAGCCGGAGTGGAAGTCAGGCATCACCTCCCGGGTGTCGGGGAGAACCTGCAGGACCATGCAGAAATCTACATCCAGTTCGGTTGCAAGGAACCGGTGACGCTCAACAGCAAAATGGACCCGTTGAGCAAACTGCTGATCGGTCTGCGCTGGTTGCTGCGCAAGGACGGCCTCGGTGCGACCAATCACTTCGAGGCGGGTGGCTTCATTCGCTCCGAACAGGGGCTGCGCTGGCCTGACATCCAGTTTCACTTTCTGCCCGCCGCCATGCGCTACGACGGCAATAAACCGATCAAGGGGCACGGCTTCATGGTGCTGACCGGGCCGAACAAACCCAAGAGCCGGGGCCACGTGCGGATTCGCTCGGCGGATCCTTACGACCATCCGCAAATACTCTTCAACTACCTGCAACGGGAAGAGGATCGCGAGGGGTTCCGCCGTTGCGTACGCCTGACCCGGGAAATCATCGGTCAACCGGCGATGGATCGCTTCCGCGACGCAGAGATTGCGCCCGGGCCGCTGGTGAATACCGACGAAGAGATAGATGCCTTCGTGCGGGACAATCTGGAGAGCACCTACCATCCCTGTGGCTCTTGCCGCATGGGCGAGGACGACATGGCGGTGGTTGATTCGCAATTGCGCGTGCGCGGGATCGACGGCTTGCGGGTGATCGACTCCTCGGTATTTCCCAGCGAACCGAACGGCAATCTCAACGCCCCGACCATCATGCTCGCCGAGCGTGCGGCCGACCTGGTGCGCGGCCGCACGATGCTGCCGGCATCCGATGCGCTGGTCGGTCTGGCTCAGGCATGGGAAACCCGTCAGCGCACCTCGGCGCCGGTGCGCAAGGTTCGTTGCTGATGGGGAGGGTGTAGGCCAGCGCAAAAACCTGTGGGCGCGAGCTTGCTCGCGATAGACGTTAACGATAACGCGTGCTTTCTGAATCAACGCGTCGTCCTTGAATCCATCGCGAGCAATCGAGCGTCGACCGGGCTCCTACAAGGCCAGCGCAAAACCTGTGGGAGCGAGCCTGCTCGCGATGGACGTTAACGATAACGCGTGCTTTGCGGTTTACACCCGGAACTGCTTGAGCAGACCGTTCAACTGCTCACTCAGTTGTTTCAGGTGCAGGCTGGCGACGCTAGATTGCTCGGCAGCCAGCGCAGTGCTCTGGGACAGCCCCGCAGCCTGGGTCACGTTCTGGTTGATGTCCTCGACCACATGCGCCTGTTGTAGCGTCGCACTGGCGATCGAGGCATTCAGCCCGTTGAGATTGCGCAACGCCTGGCCGATGGCACTCAGACTGGCCCCCGCCAGACCGGCCTGTTCGATGGTCAGTTGCGAGGCGCGGCTGCTGTCGCTGATGACTTTGACCGCCGCCTCGGAATGGGACTGCAGGCGCTCGATCATCGACTGGATCTCGGCCGTGGATTTCTGCGTGCGCTGGGCCAGCAGACGGACTTCATCGGCGACCACCGCAAACCCGCGACCTTGTTCACCGGCGCGCGCAGCTTCAATCGCGGCGTTGAGCGCCAGCAGGTTGGTTTGCTCGGCGATCGAGCGGATCACCTCCAGCACGCCGCCGATCTGGTTGCTTTCGGTTGCCAGCGTGCGGATCACCTCGACGGCTTGGTCAATGGTGCTTGAAAGCTGATCGATCTGCTGCAGACTGCCATCGATATTCACCTGGCCTTGGCGAGCCTGGGCTTCGGCGTCGCGCATTTCGCTGGCCGCATGTTCGGCGTTTTTCGCCACATCGTGCACCCCGTAGGTCACTTCATTGATGGCCGTGGCCACCAGCTCCATTTGCAGGGATTGTTGCTGGCTGCGCTCTTGAGCCTGGGCGGCGTTGCTGCCCAGGTCGGCCGAGGACTGGCCCAGCGCACTGGCGGAGACTTGCAACTGGCAGATGACCTCGCGCAACTTGGCAGTGAAGCCGTTGAAGTGGTGGGCCAATTGGGTGACCTCGTCCTGCCCGTGGGTATCGAGACTGCGGGTCAGGTCGCTTTCACCGCTGGCGATATTGGCCATGGCCTGCACCGCTTCTTGCAGCGGCCGCACGATACTGCGGGCGATCAAGGTCACCAGCAGAGTCATGATCAGCGCAATACCCAGCCCGATGAAGGAGGCTTTCCACACCTGACCGTAGAACTGCGCCTGCATGTCATCGATGTACACGCCGGAACCGATGACCCAGCCCCAAGGCTCGAACAGTTTGACGTAAGAAGTTTTCTGCACCGGGTCCGTGGCTCCCGGTTTTGGCCAGCGATAGTCGATGGCGCCGGCGCCCTTGGACTTGGCGATGGCTACCATTTCGTTGAACAGTGCAAAACCGTCGGGATCCTTGATGGAGGAGAGTTCCTGACCTTCGAGTTTCGGGTTGGTCGGGTGCATGAGCATCACGGGCTTCAGGTCGTTGACCCAGAAGTACTCTTTCTGGTCATAACGCAGGCCGCGGACCGCGCTCAATGCTTGTTTCTGGGCGGCGTCACGGCTCAAGGTGCCAGCAGTTTCGAGGCCGTGGTAATACTCCAGCACCCCATTGGCGGTTTGCACCAGATGCTGGGTTTTCTCGGCCTTGGCGAGGTAGAGGTCATCGTGAATCTGCTTGAGCATCAACAGGCCCAAGGTCATCAGCATCAGCACAGCCACTATCAGGATGAGCCACAGCCGACGGCTGATCGACATACTGCGCAAGCTATTCATAACCCGTTACTCCAGATTCTTTTTCTTCTAATTAAATATCTGCCAGCATCGAAACACGCTTTGTGCTGTGAGCCAATCCGACCCAAGTCTACTAACGCGACAGCGTTAATCGGGGATGTCTGATAGGATTTCGGCCGCGCGCGGCAAAACCTGAGCCCGGCTTGATTTTTCACGGGATTTTTAGAGCTTTTGTTGCTCCTGAGCGCGCTGAAACTCGACTACGCTATCGCGATCAAGGCGATGGAAAATATTAACGAGGCATGCCTGGAGGCATCGCTTCATGGGGGATTGATGGATCTTTGGACCGCCGTTCAGGCATTTATTTTAGGGGTTGTAGAGGGGCTGACCGAGTTTCTGCCGATTTCCAGTACCGGACACCAGATCATTGTCGCGGATTTGCTGCATTTTGATGGTGAGCGGGCCATGGCGTTCAACATCATTATTCAGCTCGGGGCGATTCTGGCGGTGGTCTGGGAGTTTCGCCGGAAAATCTTCGATGTGGTCGTCGGCTTGCCAACACAGCCCAATGCCCGGCGCTTCACCGTCAATCTGCTGATCGCGTTCCTGCCAGCCGTGGTGTTGGGGGTGATTTTCGCCGACCTGATTCATGAGTACCTGTTCAACCCGATTACCGTCGCGACCGCGCTGGTGGTGGGTGGGATAGTCATGCTCTGGGCCGAGCGTCGCCAACACGAAGTGCATGCCCACAGCGTTGACGAAATAACCTGGAAAGATGCACTGAAAGTCGGTTTCGCCCAGTGCCTGGCAATGATTCCCGGCACTTCGCGTTCCGGTTCGACCATCATTGGCGGCTTGCTGTTTGGTCTTTCGCGTAAAACCGCCACGGAGTTTTCGTTTTTCCTGGCGATGCCGACCATGGTCGGCGCAGCAGTGTACTCCGGCTATAAATACCGCGACCTGTTCAAGCCAGAGGACTTTCCAGTCTTCGCGATTGGTTTTGTCACCGCCTTCATCTTCGCAATGCTGTCGGTCAGGGGGCTGCTGCGGTTCATCGCCAGTCACAGCTACGCGGTATTTGCCTGGTACCGGATTGCCTTCGGCCTGCTGATTCTGGCGACCTGGCAGTTCGGCTGGGTCGACTGGGCAGCGGCCAAACTGTGATCGAACCTCGGCCACGCGGCAACTCCGGGCAACAGCCCGGGGCTGCTATTCAGAATCCGCGATTCAAGGGCCTGGTGTTTCTGGCGCTGTGCGCCGTGCCGGGTTTCGGCTCGGCCATGTTGTGGCTGCGGGGAATTTCCAGTATTCCCTTGGCCGCCTACGGGATCGTCAGCCTGCTGGCGTTCTTCCTGTACTGGCATGACAAGCGCAAGGCCCGCGTCGACAGTTGGCGCACGCCGGAAAACATTCTGCATGCCGTGGAGCTGGCCGGCGGCTGGCCGGGCGCGTTGTTGGCCCAGCAACTGTTCCGGCACAAAACCCGCAAGCTCTCCTATCAACTGGTGTTCTGGGTGATCGTGCTGGTGCACCAGGTGTTCTGGATCGATCAATTGTTCCTCGGCGCCACGCTGTTGTCCTTGTTCTAGAGCAGCAACCCGACCTGCACCCGCTTGGGCAATTTGCTGACCACCAATTGGTGGGAGCGTTGCAGCAGGCCTTGTAGTTCTTCGGCGGCCAGCGGGTAGGGCGTTTCCATGATGATCCACTGGGCCCTGGCGAGATAAGGCGCCGGGTGGATGCCGGGGCGGTCGACATGGCCGAGAAACAGATCCTTGTCGACCTTGAATGCCAGCGACTCGCCGCGCAAGTTTTGCAGGGCGAACATCTTGTTTCCGGCAATCGAGAACACTCGCACACCGCCCCATTTGTAGTCTTCCCTGGCGCCAGGCAACGCCAGGCAGAAGTTCGCCACGTCTTCTTCAGTCATGGGCCTGGCTTTCATAGCAGTCGATCTCCGCAGCTTTTGAACGATTCAGCCAAATGATCAATCCAGGCGCGCACCGCCGGCAGCACCCCGCGCCGATGAGGGTAGACCGCTTGCAGCCAGCCACCCGGCAGCGACCACTGGGGCAATAGCTGGATCAGCTGGCCGTTTTCCAGCTCATCCTCGCAATACATCATCGGCAGGATAGTAAAGCCCAGACCGGCCAGGGCGCAGGCTTTGCGTACGGTGAAATCATCAATCCCCAGGCGCGCTTCAAGGCTCAGATCAGAGATTGTTCCGTGTTCATCGAGCATGCGCAAATGCACCATGCGATCAGCTTCCAGGGCCCCCAGTACCGGGACATTTTTCAAATCCTCGGGGCTGTTGATCTCGCGTTCGCGCAGGAACGCCGGGCTGGCCAGCAGCACGGTCTGGGCCTGGCGCAGGCGCCGGGTGACCAGCAACGGGTCTTCATCGCCGAGTTCGCGCACTCTCAAGGCGACGTCGACCCCTTCGGTCACCAGGTCGACGCGGCGATTGAGCAGCATCACTTCAAGCTGCACTTGTGGAAATTTCTCCAGAAAGGAGCTGATGACCGATGCCAGCAACCCGTGGGCCAGACCCACCGGGCAAGACACCCGCAATCGCCCACGGGGTTCGCTGGACATGCTGGCGACGGCTTCGTCGGCCATTTCCGCCTCCAGCAACATCGCCTGGCAGTGCCGCAGGTAACGTTCACCGACAGCGGTCAGCTTCAATTGCCGGGTGGTTCGCTGCAGCAGGCGGGCATCGAGCCGCTCCTCCAGTTCGGCGATACGTCGGGACAGACGGGACTTTGGAATGCCCAACATGCGCCCGGCGGCCGCGAAACCACCGGCTTCGACGACTTTGGCGAAATAGTAGAGATCATTAAGGTCTTGCATGGTCAACCACTCGACTGTTCTATCAGTGAGACGAACTATCGCATTTATGCCGTCTAATCATCCATTGCTTTCACCTGTAGGATTGTCCTCACTTGATCGCCCCGTGGCGATCCTCACTTGGAGATCCCACATGAAACTTCTGCATATCGATTCGAGCATCCTGGGTGATAACTCGGCTTCCCGTCAGCTCAGCCGCAGCGTCGTTCAAGCCTGGCAAGACGCAGAGCCAGCGGCCGTGGTGACCTACCGTGACCTGGCGAGCGATGCCATCAGCCATTTTTCCGCCAATACCCTGATTGCCGCCGGCACCACTGCTGAACTGCGTGATGCCGCGCAGCAGCACGAAGCCGAACTGAGCGCTTCTACCTTGGCCGAATTCCTTGCCGCGGACGCGGTGGTCATCGCCGCGCCGATGTACAACTTCACCATTCCGACTCAATTGAAAGCCTGGATCGACCGCATCGCCGTCGCTGGCCAGACCTTCCGTTACACCGAAGCCGGCCCTGAAGGCCTGTGCGGTAACAAGAAAGTCGTGGTGGTTTCGACTTCCGGCGGCCTGCATGCCGGTCAAGCCACTGGCGTCGGCCACGAAGAGTACTTGAAGGTCATGCTCGGCTTCATGGGCATCACCGATATCGAGTTCGTCCGTGCCCATGGCCTGGCCTATGGTGACGAAGTGCGCGTTAAAGCCATGAACGATGCCCAGGCGCAGATCAGCGAGCAGTTGTTCGCTGCCGCGTAAGGCTTGTGTAAAGGCGCAGTCAGCGCCGGTAACAACCACTAAACTCTGTACTCTGCTCATCGAAGGATGGTCAGGGTACGGAGTTTTTTGTTTCTGGCGCTTCGCTTCCAGTCCGGAATCTATCTAATTGTAGGAGCAGCCGGGCGGCGTTCCGTTTGCTCGCGATGACGGCGCGTTAATTCAGAAAACTCGCGTTATCGTTAACGTCCATCGCGAGCAAGCTCGCTCCCACAGGGGGCATCCGATGATGCGTCTTTGTGCCGTATTACTGATCTGCCTGCTCGGTAGCCTGAATTCAGTGCAGGCCGCGCGTGGGCTGCATCCGCATTGGAGTGTCGGCTTCCATCAGCTGCGCTTTCTCGATCCGCTGGATTTGCAGCCCATGGGCGCCATTGCCTTCTACCCCTCGACCGGCAAGGAGCATTCAAGCTTGCTGGAGGGGTACCAGGTCGACGCCAGCGAAGACGCCAAAGTCGCGATTGGCCGGTTTCCGCTGCTGATGCTGTCCCATGGCAATACCGGTACCCCACTGGCCTTGCACGACCTCGCCACCTCGCTGGCACGCAAGGGATTTGTGGTGGTCGCGGTGATTCACCCCGGCGACAACTCCAGGGATCACAGCCGCCTCGGTACCTTGAGCAACCTCTATGGCCGGCCAATTCAGATTTCCGAAGCCATTACCGCGACCTTGGGCGACCCGATGCTGTCAGCATTCGTCAATGCCGATCAGGTCGGGGTGATCGGTTATTCGGCGGGTGGCGAAACCGCGCTGATCCTGTCCGGCGCCACACCGGACCTGGATCGCCTGCGCCGCTACTGCCAGGAGCGGCCAGATGACCGCGACGCCTGTAACACCCAAGGTGAACTGATCGCTGATCGTGATGACTTGCAGCCGGTTGCCGACCCGCGGGTTCGCGCACTGTTGCTGATGGCGCCACTGAGCCTGAAGTTCGGCCGCCATACCCTGGCCGATGTGCATGTGCCGGTGCTGCTGTACAGCGGTGATGGCGACAAACTGGTGGCCTTCGACAAAAACGCCGCCGCCCTGGCGCGCAAGCTACCGACTGCTCCGGATTTCAAGTTGCTGGCCGGGGCCGGGCACTTCGTGTTCATGGCGCCCTGTACCGAGGAACAACTGGCGGCGATGCCGGCGTTATGCACCGACGCCGACGGCGTCGACCGCAAAGACATTCACCGCACCATGATCTCTGAAGCCGGGCGGTTCTTTTCTCATGCATTGGGCAAACCAGGCAGGGCAGGGATGCAGACCGCCGATCATTAACGGATTTTACACGGACCCCTTGTAGGAGCTGCCGCAGGCTGCGATCTTTTGCTCTTGCTCCTGGACGATCTCCGAGACCGCCAAAAGATCGCAGGCTGCGCCAGCTCCTACGCCGATCGGGTACACCCGAACATCTCGATCGAACGCCCCCCGTGGGGCCCGGGTACACCGAATATCTCGATCGAACGCAGATCCCCCGTAGGAGCTGCCGCAGGCTGCGATCTTTTGATCTTGCTCTTCGACGGCCTTCAAATCGCCAAAAGATCGCAGGCTGCGGCAGCTCCTACGCCGACCGGGTACACCCGAACATCTCGATCGAACGCAAACCCCCTACATAGCCCTGCGCTTCAGCAACAAGGTCAATCCCAAACCTGTCACCGACAACAATGCCGCGAAAAAGAAGATCCACGAATACCCCAGATTCAACGCTACCGCGCCCATCAATGGCCCGGCGATCGCCAATGCCAGATCGAAAAACACCGCGTAAGCACTCAGCCCCGCCCCGCGACTGGTGCTCGGTACCTGTCTGATCGCTTCGACGCCGAGGGCCGGGTAGACCAGCGACAAACCGACCCCGGTCAGCCCGGCACCGATCAAGGCAACGGCTGTCGAGGGTGCAAGCCAGAGCAACACCAGCCCGACGGTTTCGATGCACATACAGGCGATCGCCGCCATGAAGCCACCAAAGCGGTTGATGCTGGAGATAAACAGCAGGCGCGCGACGATGAAGCACACCCCAAACACCGTCAGACAGTACGCCGCACCGACCCAGCCGCGGCTGACATAGAACAGCGTAATAAAAGTGGTCAAGGTGCCGTAGCCGATCGATGCCAGGCACAGGCTGGCACCATAGGGGGCGATGCGCCCGAACACCGCCCAAAATGGCAGTCGTTCGCCGCGGATCACAGGCATCGAGGGCTTGTTGCGGATCAACACTAACGCCGCCAGCGCCAGCAGCGACAGGACAATGCCCAGGCTGGCAAAGCCCCATTCGGCGACCATCACCACTCCCAGCGGCGCGCCAATGGCGATCGCTCCATAGGAGGCGATGCCATTCCAGGAGATCGAGCGGGCGGTATGCTCCGCGCCAACCTGGCCCATGCACCAGCTGATGGTGCCGACCCCGATCAAGCCTTGGGCGATGCCCAGCAACACGCGACCGCCGATCAGAATCAGCAGACTGAGCAGCGGCAGGCTTTGCAACAGCGTTGAGATAAGCGTCAGCACCCCACTCAGGGCAATCCCCAGCAATCCGTAAACGATCGCGCGCTTGGTGCCGAGGCTGTCCGACAGGCGTCCCGCCATCGGGCGGCTGAGCAGGGTCGCCAGGTATTGCACGCCGATGGTCAACCCGGCCACCACGGCGCTGAAACCCAGTTGTTCGTGGACATAACCGGGGATCACAGCGATCGGCAGGCCGATGCAGATAAACGCGATGAAGGTATAGAACACGATGGAGACGATCTGCAGGGTGATCGCCGTGGAGCTGAGGGCAGGTGGTTGTTGCGCAGACATGAGGGCTCGTTCGCGGGCGGGCGGTTGGAGAACTGCATAATGGCGCGGGTGTGGAATAAAAGGAAGCAGGCTAACGATTTATGTCCTTGCAGACTGTGGTGCCTGCCAGGCCGCCATCGCGAGCTTGCTCCGGGCGGCGTTCCGACGATGATCCTGAGACCACCGAAGATACACGCCCCAAAAACACAAAAGCCCCGTCACAAAGGACAGGGCTTTCACTTGAAGCTTGCAGCTAAAGGCTTATAGCTGCTCTCAGATCACCACACCCTGGCTACGCAGGTAGTCGTCGTAGGTGCCGCTGAAGTCGATCACACCGCTCGGGCTCAACTCGATGATGCGGGTCGCCAGCGACGATACGAACTCACGGTCGTGGCTGACGAAGATCAGCGTGCCCGGGTAGTTTTCCAGCGCCAGGTTCAGCGCCTCGATGGATTCCATGTCCAAGTGGTTGGTCGGTTCATCCATGATCAGCACGTTCGGCTTTTGCAGGATCAGCTTGCCGAACAGCATGCGACCTTGCTCGCCACCGGAGATGACCTTGACCGACTTGAGGATCTCGTCGTTGGAGAACAGCATGCGGCCCAGGGTGCCGCGAACCACTTGTTCGCCTTCCTTGGTCCAGCGGCCCATCCAGTCGAACAGGTTGGATTCGTCTTCGAAGTCCGAGGCGTGATCCTGGGCGTAGTAGCCCAGCTCCGCGGCTTCGGTCCATTTCACAGTACCGGAATCCGGGCTCAATTCATTGACCAGGGTACGCAGCAAAGTGGTCTTGCCGATACCGTTCGGGCCAATAATCGCCACGCGCTCGCCGGCTTCAACGACGAAGCTGAAGTCCTTGAACAGCGTCTTGCCATCAAAGCCTTTGGCCATGCGCTCGACGATGACCGCCTGGCGATGGAGCTTCTTGGTCTGGTCGAAGCGGATGAACGGGCTGACCCGGCTCGATGGCTTGACTTCGGCCAACTGGATCTTGTCGATCTGCTTGGCGCGAGAAGTGGCCTGCTTGGCTTTCGAGGCGTTGGCCGAGAAGCGGCTGACGAACGATTGCAGCTCGGAGATCTGTGCCTTCTTCTTGGCGTTGTCCGAGAGCAGCTGCTCGCGGGACTGGGTGGCCACGGTCATGTATTCGTCATAGTTGCCCGGGAACAGGCGCAGTTCGCCGTAGTCGAGGTCAGCCATGTGGGTGCAGACACTGTTCAGGAAGTGTCTATCGTGGGAGATGATGATCATCAGGCTGTTGCGCTGGGTCAGAATGTTTTCCAGCCAGCGGATGGTGTTGATGTCCAGGTGGTTGGTCGGTTCGTCGAGCAACAGCACTTCAGGGTCGGAGAACAACGCCTGGGCCAGCAGCACCCGCAGTTTCCAGCCTGGCGACACTTCGCTCATCGGGCCGTTGTGCTGTTCGATGCCAATACCCAGGCCCAACAGCAGCTCACCGGCGCGGGATTCGGCGGTGTAGCCGTCCATCTCGGCGAAATCGGTTTCCAGCTCGGCGACAGCCATGCCGTCTTCTTCGGTCATTTCCGGCAGCGAGTAGATGCGGTCGCGCTCGGCCTTGACCTTCCACAGCTCTTCATGGCCCATGATCACGGTATCGATCACGGTGAATTCTTCGTAGGCGAACTGGTCCTGGCGCAGTTTACCCAGGCGCACGTTCGGCTCCAGCATGACCTGGCCACCGGAAGACTCCAGGTCGCCACCGAGGATCTTCATGAAAGTCGACTTGCCGCAACCATTGGCGCCGATCAGGCCATAACGGTTACCTGCAGCAAATTTGACCGAAACGTTCTCGAATAACGGCTTGGCGCCGAACTGCATCGTGATGTTAGCTGTGGAGATCAATTACCTTACCTATCAGTGGTTTAGAGCTGGCCGATGTCTGCTGAAACCGATATTACACCCATCTGAAGTCTTTCCAGTCCGGTTCAGTCGTCGCTTGATTTGAGCCAGCAGGCATACGTCGACAGCAAGCTCTGGACGCTGTGGCCAGGTTGCTGAGCAATAAATGCGGGGTTCATGTTGGAATTTGGGGCGTATTGTCGCATATGTGGGAGGGTAGTGGGATGGTGCTAGATTGAAAGAGGGTACAAACCTCCGGGGAGATTCAGATGATCACTGGCGCTGTGGATGCGACGAAATACGTTGATTGCTATTCGGCTATCGAAAGCCCGCAAGTCCGGGAGGCGTTTTGCATGCTGGTTGGCGCAATTTCCACGATGAGCGGGCATAACTGTGCACCCATGCCAGAGGCTGAGCTGAATAGAACCATCGGCATTTTTTCGGTAGCCGATGACAACTGCCCCTTCAGCTTCGCCTCCCATCATAATTGGCTGCTGTTTCACTTCCGGCTGCCCGCTTTCAAGGCCGGACACTGTTCGCTTAAAACGCTCTATGCGGAACTTGGTGAGGTCAATGACAAGATTGATGGCGAATGGACCATCAAGTTAAGGTCAGTTGATGATGTCCGCCGCTTGCTCCGGCTGATCAATATTTCCTAGCCACTCGTCCTCGAATCTAGCGATTGAAACGCTCGACCAACGAATACTGGGTCGTTGCCGTTCGAGTGAGTTCCTTGCTCAACTCTGCCGAATGCAGGGCTTGTTCCGAGGTCTGGTCGGCCAGGTGCGCAATGGTGGTGATATTGCGGCTGATTTCTTCTGCGACAGCGGTTTGCTCTTCGGTGGCCGCGGCGATCTGGGTCGTCATGTCGGTGATATTGGCGACTGCTTCACTGATACCGACCAACGCCTTGTCAGCCTCCAGCACCCAGGCGACACCTTCTTCGGCCTGGCGATGACCACTGGCCATGATCTGCACGGCGTTATTGGATGATTGCTGGAGTTTAGTGATCAGGCCGTGGATCTGCGTAGTGGATTCCGTCGTGCGCTGTGCCAACTGACGCACCTCGTCGGCCACCACGGCAAAGCCGCGGCCCATTTCACCTGCTCGAGCCGCTTCGATCGCGGCATTCAGTGCCAACAGGTTGGTCTGGTCGGCAATGCCTTTGATGACATCGACCACGGTGCCAATTTCATGACTGTCCTTGGCAAGCTGAGCCACCGTCAGCCCGGTTTCACCGACCACTACCGACAATCGCTGAATGGCTTCGCGGGTGTCCCTGGCAACCTCCCGTCCACGTCCAGTCAGTACGTTGGCTTCCTGGGTGGCATCGGCGGTGCGCTGCACATGGCTGGCGACTTCCTGGGTAGTCGCCGCCATCTGATTGACCGCGGCCGACACCTGTTCGGTCTCCACGCGCTGACGCTCCAACCCGTTAGAGCTGTCGGCTGCCAGCCTGTCGGACCTGCCCGCCAGCTCATTAAGCTGTTCAGCCGTGTCCTGCAACCGGGTCAGGCAGGTTTTAAGCCGGGCTTCCTGGCTGATAATCGAGGTTTCCAGCCGTGCTTGAGGGCCGCGGCCGTCGCTGTACATTTGTGCTATCAGCTGATCGGAGGTGGACTGCTCGACCATTCCCAGCAGGCGTTTCGTGCCGCTCTTTTGCCAATGCAAGCCGATCAACCCCAGTGGCACCGATATGGCCGCCGCACCAGCGAAGCCCCACCAGGAGCTTGTCGACATGAAAACCAGGCCGCTCACTTGACTGACCAGAATGAAGGGTAGCCAGTCCTGAACCACCGGCAGCCATTTATCCTGCGAAGGGATGGCCGACTGGCCCCGGTTGACGCGCTTGTACAATGCTTCGGCGCGACGAATCTGATCTACAGTGGGTTTGACCCGCACCGACTCATAGCCGACGACATGCTTGCCGTCGAAAACCGGCGTCACATAGGCATTGACCCAATAATGGTCGCCGTTTTTTGCGCGATTCTTGACGATACCCATCCATGGGCTGCCCTGCTTCAGGGCGGCCCACATATGGGCAAATACCGCTGGCGGCACATCGGGATGGCGGACAATGTTCTGCGGTGCGCCGATCAAGTCAACGCTCTCAAAACCACTGATCGCTACGAAGGCGTCATTGCAGTAAGTGATGACTCCTCGAGCATCTGTAGTGGAAATGAGCTTTTGTTGAGGATGAAGCGCAACTTCACGATTTGTGATTGGTTGATTGTTTCTCATGACCATCTGCTCCGGTGTCAGTAAAATGACATCGGCTCGCAGATACAAAAAGTGAGGGAGAAAAATGCCCGTTCATCAGATAGTTACGTGTTATTTTTCGATAAATTGGATCCAGTCAAGATAAATCTGGATATCGCCCCGCAAACGTTAGCTATCATCCGTTCGGATGGGCCCCGACGGCTGATCGCATCGATGTGACTTCATTCCGGTTGCTGTAGAGCCGGCGATACTTGATGATCAGGCAAGTACGTAGCGAAAATACTGTTCAAATGGAGAGTGCAATGGAATTGCCAGATAAAACCGTCATAGCCGGAAACAGGGATGCCTGGAATGACTCCGCCAGGCACCATAAAGACACGGAGGGATGGCACACCCTTGTGAACTCGGTTGGCCACGCTGATTTCTCCTGCCTGGATCAGACCATTACCTCGTTGCTGCTCAGCGTGGGTATCACCGGCAAGGATGTGGTGCAGTTAGGTTGCAACAATGGCCGGGAAAGTCTTTCGCTGTTCGGCCTCGGTGCCCGTAGCGTGGTGGGTATCGACCAATCCAGCGCGTTTCTCGATCAGGGCCGTGAACTGGCGTCTCACTCGCCTCATGAACCTGAATTCGTCGAGGCTGACATCCATTGTTTGCCGCCTGCACTCCATGAACGTTTCGATGTGGCGTTGATTACCATCGGCGTGTTGGGCTGGATGCCGGATATTTCGGGGTTTTTTTCCCATGTCGCCAAGACGCTCAAGACCGGCGGCACCCTGGTGATTTACGAAACCCATCCCTACCTGGAAATGTTCGATCCCGAGACGGATGATCCCTTCAAGCTCGACAGCTCCTACTTTCGTGCGGAGCCTTTCGTCCAGGAGCAGGCGATTGTCTATGCAGGCACAGTCGAGGGTAAAAGCCCGGCGTCCTACTGGTTTGTCCATACCATGAGCGACATCATCAGCGCCTTGATCAACGCGGGGCTGCAGATTGCCCACTTCAAGGAGTACCCGCACTGCAATCGCGAAGAACTCTACGAGCGTTATGAGCAGCAGCCTGCGCAGCTGCCCCTGTGCTACACGCTGACGGCGATCAAACGCCAGGCCTGAAGTGCAGCTCAACGCGCCCTCGAGGAGGGTCGTGAAGCGGTATTCCAGTCGCAGAAGATGTCAGCTGGCCAAGCCTCAGCAAGCCCTTCAATCAGGAACTGCTGTCGCGGGCCGTGATTGACGCGTTGGCCCTCTCGAACAGAGTTTCACCAAGGGTGTTAACTTTTGGCTACAGACTGTGGCTAAAATGCCATGCCAGAGCCTTGCGTGGGGTCTGGCGTCTGGCTTGTCTTTCCGATATTCAGCTTGCAGACGCTGCAAATTTCATTGGGGGCCATTCGCATGCCCTTTGAAGGCGCAGCATGTTCTCTTCTGACCTGTGACGATTGCCGTGAAGCTCATCATTGCTGTTCTCTACATTTTATCCATCTCGTACGTGCACCTGCGTGGCCGGGTCCGGCATAAAATCGGCCGCCAGTTGAGCGACCATTCGAGCTTCCTGGCGCCAGTGAACTGTTTTCTTTACGTGTTCTCCAGGCAACCCAATCGTCCTTACCTCGATCCCGCCGACTTTCCTGACCTGAGTCCGTTGCAGACTCACTGGGAGGACATCCGCCGCGAAGGCCAGGACCTGCTCAGGGCAGGGGAGATCAAGCGTTCGAATGAGTACAACGATGTGGGATTCAACTCGTTCTTCAAAACCGGCTGGAAGCGCTTCTACCTGAAGTGGTATGGCGACAGCCATCCGTCGGCGATGAAACTGTGCCCGCGCACCACCGAACTGCTGCAAGGCATCGGTTCGATCAAGGCCGCGATGTTTGCCGAGTTGCCGCCGGGCTCGAAACTGGTGCGTCACCGCGATCCATACGCCGGTTCCTATCGCTATCACCTGGGCCTGGACACGCCGAACGATCCTGGCTGCTACATCGAGGTAGACGGTGAGCGCTATCACTGGCGCAACGGTGAGGCGGTGATGTTCGACGAGACCTTCATTCACTACGCCGAGAACACCACCCAGCAGAACCGCATTATTTTGTTCTGTGATGTGGAACGTCCGATGAAGTACCGCTGGGCGGCCGCCTGCAACCGTTGGTTCAGTCGCAACGTCATGGCCGCCGCCGGTTCGCCGAACGATGCCGGCGATAAAACCGGAGGCCTGAACCGGGCGTTTGCCAAACTGTACAAAATCCGTCTGCGCGGCAAACGGTTGAAAAAAAGCAACCGTAAACGTTACTACCTCGAGAAATGGGCGGTGTTTGCCGGGTTGTTGGCGATTTTTGTGTTGGTCTGACAGATTTTCGAAATGCCGATTACGCCATCGCGAGCAAGCTCGCTCCCACAGGGGTTTTATGGACGATCACACAACTGTGGCCTGACACATAATCTGTGGGAGCGAGCCTGCTCGCGATGAAGACCGAACATTCAACAAAAAATCCCCATCCAGCCACTGTCCTCAAGGCTTGCGCGAGCAAGCTCCCACAGGGGTTTATGGCGATCACAAAACTGTGGCCTGACACATAACCTGTGGAAGCGAGCTTGCTCGCGATGAGGCCGGAACATTCAGCCAAAAGCCCTGATCCAGACACTGGCCTCAGGGTTTCCTGGCGCCCATCCGATCCCCATCTGAATGGCAGCGGCCCGCCTGGCGTTCAGCCGCGGGAGGTTTTCGTGGTTTTTTTCGCCGGGCTGGTTTTGCCGGTGGTTTTGGTAGCGGATTTACCTGGGGTTTTACCCGCCAGGCTGCGTTTGAGCAGTTCGGTCAGGTCGATAACATCGGCGGTTTTACGCTGCTCTTCAGCGGTGCCGGTTTCGACGTCCTCGATCTTGCCTTCATGGGCCTTCTTATCGACCAGTTGCATGATCTTGTCCTCGAAACTGTCACGGTATTGCTCCGGTTGCCAGTCGGCGCTCATGTCCTCCACCAGGCGCCTGGCCATGTCCAGCTCGCCCTTGGCCAGGTCGGGTTTGGTCACTTCGCTGCCCAGGGCCAGTTCGTCGAGGCTGCGCACTTCGGCCGGCCAGCGCAGCATCACCAGCACCAGGGCTGATTCGAGCGGCATCAACGCGGCCAAATGCTGGCGGGTGTGCAGCACCACTTGGGCCAGCGCGACTTTGTCGGTTTTACTCAGGGTTTCGCGCAGCAGGGCATACACCTTGCCGCCGCGTTTGTCGGGCGCCAGGTAATACGGGGTGTCGATGTTCTGCAGGGGGATCTGCTCGCTGTCGACGAAGGCAAAGATGTCGATGGTCTGGGTCGACACGGGATGCGCCGAGCGGATTTCCTCTTCGCTGAGCAGCACATAACGACCTTTTTCGTACTGGACGCCTTTGACGATGTGTTCCTTGGTCACTTCCTTGCCGGTGACCTTGTTGACCCGTTTGTAGCCCACCGGGTCCATGCTGCGTGAATCGAGCCAATCAAAATCGACCCCGTGCGAGGAGGTCGCCGAGACCAGCGCCACCGGGATATGCACCAGCCCGAAACTGATTGCGCCTTTCCAGATTGCCCGTGCCATAGCGATGTCCCCTGAAGTGACTGGTGTTCAGGTGACCTGCGGCGCGCGGCAAAAGTTTCCGCTGGTTGCAGTCCTGGGTTTTCCGATGGATCAGCGGTCCGGAGAACTCGTGTTACATGTTCCGCGGGACTATTTAGTTAACAAATCCGAACCCGGCGCGTAGCGTGTTATCGAAGGTGATGTCGGTGAAAAGAGAGAGGTTCCCATGAACAGGTTTGCGCTTGGCTTCACAGCGCTGGCATTGAGTGGCCTGCTGAGCAACCTGACTCAGGCCCGGCCTGAAGCAGTCGCGCCACAACATGCCGAATCCCGGCCTATGTTACTGGCCCAGAACCTCCCGGGTAGTAGCAACAATCCTTACAACAGTCCGATCCGCCGGGCCAATCCCAACAGCATGCAGGGCACACAACCCAGCGTCCCGGTGCCTCGCTCACCGAACACGGTGCCGGTGCCGCGTCCACCGACCCTGGATAATGGTGGCATTCGCAACGGCTATCCACGCAGCGTTCCTGTGCCGGGTTCGGACAGGCCGACCCTGGAACCCGCCAGGCCTGCCAGAGATTCGGACAACAGCAATCGTTGAAGGCTGATGGCGCTGGCCATCGGCGGAATTTTCACGACAGAAGGAATCGTGCATGTTGCGTAAAACTCTCCTGGCAACACTCTGCGCCAGTGCTCTGGTGTTGGTTGCAATACCGGTCTTTGCGGCGCAGAGCCAACAGTTCCAGAGCGAGCAGGGCACCCTCAGTGTCACCCGGATTGCCGAGGGGCTCGAACATCCCTGGGCGCTGGCATTCCTGCCGGATAAACAAGGCATGTTGGTGACCGAGCGCCCCGGCAACCTGCGCATTGTGCGCCAGGGCAAACTCTCGGCGCCGTTGAGCGGGGTACCGAAGGTCTGGGCCAAGGGCCAGGGTGGCTTGCTGGATGTGGCACTGTCGCCGGCCTTCAACGAGGACCGCATGGTCTATCTCTCCTATGCCGAAGGCGGCGGTGAGGGCGGTACCGCGGGAACAGCGGTGGGGCGTGGGCGATTGTCCGAAGACTTGAGCCGCCTGCTGGATTTCAGGGTGATCTTCCGTCAGGAGCCAAAACTCTCCACCGGCCAGCACTTTGGATCGAGGCTGGTGTTCGACCGCGACGGTTACCTGTTCATTACCCTGGGCGAGAATAACGATCGGCCGACCGCCCAGGACCTCGACAAACTGCAAGGCAAGATCGTGCGGATCTACCCGGACGGCAAGGTGCCGGACGACAACCCCTTTGTCGGCCGGCAAGGCGTGCGCCCGGAGATCTGGTCCTATGGCCATCGCAATCCTCAGGGGGCGGCGCTGAACCCCTGGACCGGCACGCTCTGGGACAACGAGCACGGCCCCAGGGGCGGTGACGAAGTCAACATCATTGAGCGCGGCAAGAACTATGGCTGGCCATTAGCGACACACGGCATCAATTACTCGGGCGCGCCGATACCGGAAGCCAGGGGTAAAACCGTCGAAGGCAGCGTGGCGCCCCATCATGTCTGGGAAAAATCCCCGGCCATCAGTGGCATGGCGTTCTACGACGGCGACCGCTTCAAGGCCTGGCAGCACAATCTGTTTATCGGCGCATTGGTATCCCAGGAACTGATCCGCCTGCAGTTCGACGGCGATAAGGTTATCCACGAGGAACGCTTACTGGGAGAGCTGAACGCGCGAATCCGCGATGTGCGGCAAGGCCCCGATGGTTATCTGTATGTGCTGACCGATGAGGAGGATGGTGCCTTATATAAAGTGGGACTCGAGTAAACGCAGAACCCCATTGTGGCGAGGGAGGCCTCGCCACAAAATGATTGCCAAGCCATGGATTTGAGTTAACTGGCGGCAATTGCCGCGCGCCCCCGAAGCCCCCGCACCACCAGGTACAACAACGGTCCTACAGAGACAAAAACTGCGGTAATCAACAAATAAGGCAGCACCGAAAGCGCCGTCTGACCGCGACTGCGGGCATCCTTGTACATCCAGACCCCCGCCAGCGTGGCCAGCAGATAAAGGTCGATCACCACCTGTGCGGTATCCGGGCGGGACATCAGGCTGATGCCGAAATCAATCAGCGACTGCTCGGCCTGCAACATCACCACCAGGGTGTAGCCGGCGAAGGCAATGAGGGCGATTAACGGGAGTGCGACAGACTTCATGTTTTCCTTCCTTGGGGAGATGAACTGTATGCGAAGCGGTTTTTTGGGGGCTTTATTCCTGGCGGGCTTTCTCGACGGTATTGGAGGCCGACCAGATTCGGTAGCGGACTTCAACCCCCTGAGGCACATACACCACGATCGGCAGTTTGCTGTTGTAACGCAGCATAAAGCCATCACCGATCACCGGAACAAAGTCTTGCCTGCTCTTGCCGTCCGGGCAAGCCATCAACGTGCTCATCGGGCCGCTGACTTTTTCCAGTCGGTAAAACGGATAACCCCAGCCTTCGAGGTTTTTTTCTTCCAGGCTCCCGCCCAGGCGCTGGCGGTTGCAGTCAACGTTCAGGGTTTTGCCGGCTAGAACCTCAACCCTGTAATTGTCTTCCTGTGGTTGCTGTGCAAGGTGGATGACCTGGCGGGTAAAACCGGTTTCGGCTTTTGGGTAGGGCGCGACGTCTTCAAGACTGGCCGCAGTGGCCAACGTGGACACACCGGACAGCAGCACGGTGGCTGCGGTGGTTATGGATGAGCGCATGGCGCGTCCTTGCTCGTTTGAGGAATGAATACCCGCAACCGAGTGCCTCCAGGCACCTACGCAGGTCGGGCATTCTTACTGTGTCATAGCGCGCAAAGCAAACCAGGATGCCGCGGCCTCGGCAAATTGCAGGGCCTGCGGCTGGGGTCCTTGCATTTTGCAAGAGCCCGATTGCCCGCATGCGAGCCAAGTAGTTGATTTTTTTTAAAGATGCGCCGGAGCTATTTTTGGGCATGGTTAATGCATTTTGGGTACTCAGGGTAAATCCCCTAAGTGCACTTATCGATAAAACCAGATTGCTAACCCTTGATGAGGATATCCAAATGAATGCAATCCGCCTGCTGGAACAGGACCATGTGCGCGTCAAGGACATTCTCGGCCAGCTCAGCGAAAGCACTGAGCGGGCTGTGAAGAAGCGCGGCGAGTTGATCGCCAAACTGGAAATGGAGATCACCATTCATACCCGACTTGAAGAGGAAATCCTCTACCCGGCTTTCAAGAAGGCCGGCGGCAAGGAGCAAGTGGTGATGTATCACGAAGCCAAGGAAGAACACCGCACCGTCGACTCTTTGGTGCTACCTGACCTCAAAGCCACGGAACCCGGCACGCCAGAGTTTTCCGGGCGAGTGAAAGTGGTCAAGGAATTGCTGGAGCATCACATCGAGGAGGAGGAAACCGACATGTTTCCTCAGGCTGAAAAACTCCTCGGCAAAACGACGCTGGAAGAGCTTGGCGTGCAAATGGAGGCCTTGAAAACACAGATGAAAAAAGAACTTACCGAGATCGGAAAAGCGGCCTAATCTAGGGAGTGGCATTGCTCTCCAGGGTCGGTTGGGCAATACAGGAGGTTTCTCTGCCCAAGGGACTTTCAAATACACAGGGTACTGATAACAACTGATTGGCAGTCGCACATAAAGGAGGGTCACATGTTTCTATCTGCCTTGGAACTGCGCAGCATCATTGAAAACAGTTTTTTGCCCAAGCGTTGCCAATGCACCTTGTCTCCGGATCTATCAATGACGGTAAAGATCTTTGGCGACCACGAAACCGACCGTGTCGAAATGGTAGTCACAGGCATAAAGGCTGAGGGCCTCAATGGATGTCGGGAAATCAACGATCTGATCACCGAGTTGCGCTACGACCTTGAGCACAAGCCGGGTTGCCAGCATCTCGAGCCCAGAGTTAAAACTCATTAAACGGTTGTTTGCGTACCTTCGATAGCCACGCGCCTGGTCTGGGTGAAACCCGGGCCAAGCGCGACTTCGACTTTTACCGCCAGCAAGATCCCGGGCCCGGCATGACCATTGAGCCATTCGCCGAGGCCTGACGCCGCGAGCATCCGAAGGGAAACTGCAGGGCGAATCCTTGCGGCAGTGAAGAATAGAGCAAAAGCATACCGCCCGACTGCTGTCAGGAATATCGCTGAAGGCTTACATTACCCTCAGTGATAACCACGAACTGTTCAGCGCAGGACAAGCCTGCGCTGCAATGGGCACTCAGCTCTGATAACTGCAGGCATCCGACAGCTTGCTGTAACTGATTGCCTGGAGTTTGCCCGCTGGATCGATGAACTCCATCTGCGCGGTGATGACTTTGCACTCCATCGTTTGCGGTTCAGTCAGGGAAACAACCTTGGCAACGTGCAACGGCATTCCGTAGTGATAAGGCACTGCCTGGACGGTGGTGTCTTGCGCCTGAACTGCACCGGTAAACCCGGAAAGGGCGAGGACTCCTGCAGCCAGCAACATACGACTGTTCATAAGAAATCTCCGATCTGCTCTGAAACGTCAACCCGGCGCTGGTAATGGCGTCGGACCTTCCGCGCAGAGCGTCAGAAAATTCCTGCGCCGACGCGGTCCTGTCCATTTTTGGACAGCGGAATTAACCGATGATTAAGCACAAACAGAACTTTTTTGGGCAGGTTTTGACAGGCGGCAACAGGTTTCCTGCAGGAGAAGCCGGGCGGCGTTCCGTTTGCTCGATGGACGTTAACGATAACGTGTATTTTCTGCATGAACGCGCCGCCCTTGAGTCCATCGCGAGCAGGCTCGCACAGGAGATAGGCGTACCCCCTGTAGGAGCGAGCTTGCTCGCGATGGAGGCAGTGCAGGCGTCACAGACCCTGGCCAGCCTCAATCCAGCTGATGCCGATAAGGCAAGTCCGGCCCGGTCTTGCCGCAGGTCAGGGCGGCGGCCCTGACGGCGAAGCTGAGCATGGCATCTATCTGTTCTCGGTTCAGGCGCTGCAAGCCCTCCACCGAATCAAGCTGTTGTTCGGTCAGCCAGGCGATCAACGCGGCCTGGAAGGTGTCGCCGGCACCTACGGTATCGGCCATCACCACGGGACAGGCCGGCACCGACCAACTGCCATGGCGGCGGCTGAACACGGTCGCGCCCTGGCCGCCACGGGTCAGGAATACCAGCTGGCAGCGCTGTTGCAGCCAGCCTTCGATCACATTCTGCGGATTGCACTGGGGGTAGAGCAGGTTCAGGTCTTCGTCGCTGACCTTGATCAAATCGGCATGCTCGACCAGCGCGCCGATGCGTTCGCGCCACAGTTCGATATTCGGTTGAGGGTTGAGTCGCACGTTCGGGTCGAGGCTGATCAAGCGTTTGCCGCTTTCCCGGCGGACCAGGGCGAGCAGGGTGTCGGCAATCGGCTGCACCACCAGCGAGAACGAGCCGATATGCAGCCCGCGCACGTCAGCGTCCAACTCAGGCAAATGCGCCGGCAGTAGCTGGCGATCGGCACAGCCTTCGCCACGGAAGCTGTACTGCGGCGAACCATCGGCCCCGACGGCGACCATTGCCAGGGTGGTCGGTGCATCGAAGTCCAGCAAGTAGTCCGGGCGCACCCCTTCCTCTTGCAGCACCTGCTGCAAACGCCGGCCCAGGTAGTCGTTGGATAACCCGGCGAACAACGCCACGTCGATGCCCAACCGTCGCAAGCCGACGGCAACATTGAACGGCGAACCGCCGGCAATCGCCTTGTAGTTCACTTTTGAAACCTGACCGCTGGCGTCGTTCTCACTGAAGAAATCGAACAGCGCTTCGCCACATACCAAATACATAATTGTTCGCTCTTTAAAGGGTCGCTACATGCTGTTGATAGCGTTCGTAGGCCTGTTGATAGGCCGCCACGCTGGCTGCGACGGGCACGGTTGCGCTGGCAGGATCGAGGCTGACGCAGCGTTCGCACAGTTGCGGCAGGGTGTGTTCTGTCCCGGTTACCGCGGATTGGCACCAGGCGGCCTGAATCGCCGCACCCAGGGCCGCGGCCTCGCTTTGTTCGGTACAGACCACCGGGGTGTTCATGATATCGGCGACCATCTGTCGCCACATCGGGCTTTTCGAGCCACCGCCAGTCAGCCGAATGCCGCGGCTCTGCAAGCCACTGTCGCGCAGTAGATCCAGACCATAACGCAAGCCGAAGGTGGTGCCTTCGACCACCGCGCGACAGAGATTGGCCTGGGTCAGGTTGCTCATGTTCAAACCCAGCAAGCTGCCGCTGGCATGGGGCAGGGCGGGGACTCGTTCGCCATTGAGGAACGGCAGCATGCACACCCCTTCGGCACCGATGGGTGCCTCCTCGACCAACTGGTTGAAGCGCTCGATGTCCAGCGCCAACAGCTCGCGAATCAGCCCCGTGGCGTTGGTCAGGTTCATGGTGCAGATCAGCGGCAGCCACCCGCCAGTGGATGAGCAGAAAGTGGCCACCGACGCGTTCGGGCTGAGCTGTGGCTGTTCGGCATAGGCATACACGGTGCCGGAGGAGCCGAGGCTCATGGTGATCGCGCCGGGCTGGATGTTGCCGGTGCCGATGGCGCCCAGCATGTTGTCGCCGCCGCCGCTGGAAACCAATGCCTGGGGGTTGAGACCCAATTGCCCGGCGATCTCTGGAAGTATCGTACCCACAGGCATATGGGATTCGATCAATTGCGGCAAGGCGGCCACCAGGCGACCGTCGGGGTCGATATGGTTGAGCAATGCCACATCCCATTCACGGCTGCGCACATTGAAATAGCCGGTGCCCGAGGCATCGCCGTATTCAGCGCAACGGCGGCCGGTCAGCCAGTAGTTAAGGTAGTCGTGGGGCAACAAGATGCTTGCGATCTGCGCAAAAACTTCAGGATGTTGCTCTTTGGTCCAGAGCAGTTTCGACACCGTGTAACCCGGCGCGATTACAATGCCGAGACGCTCCAGGGAGCCGCTTTCGCCGCCCAGGTGAGCCAGCAGCCGATCGTTTTGCGCAGTGGATTCGGTGTCGCACCAGAGCTTCGCCGGGCGCAGCACCTTGCCCTGGTGGTCCAGGAGGACCAGTCCATGTTGCTGGCCCGAGACGCCGATGCCGAGGATTTGCTGACCGCTGACTTGCGCCGCCAGCAGTGCCTGGCGAGTGGCCAGGATGAATGCTTCCAGCCACTGCACGGTGTCCTGCTCGCGACGGCCACTGGTGCCGCTGAGCAGGCTATGGGCGGCTGCGCCCTGGCCCAGGACCTTGCCGCTGACCGAGTCGAGGACAATGGCTTTGGTGCCCTGTGTGCCGCAGTCGATGCCGAGGAAAAGTGTTTGGTTTGCCATAGTCGAGCCTGTGTAATTCCCATGAACGCCAATCCTCCGCGTAGCAGCTGTCGAGCCTGCGAGGCTGCGTTCGGCTGCGCAGCAGTCGTAAAATCAGGCACCGCGGTATTCTAGACAAACCGTGGAAGCAGGTTTTACGACCGCTTCGTCCGGATGCGGCCCAGACCGAACGCGGGCTTCGCCAGCTGCTACGGATTAGCCAACAACCGTTCCAGCGTTTTCGTCACCCCAACTTCACGCAAGCTGTTGAAGCACCGCTCAAACGCCGCAACAAACGCCGCCGACTGAGGAATCGCCGTACCAAAAATCTCCTCGACCCCGAGCAACCGCTGAGTGATCAACCCATCATCCGCAACCAACGCCTGACAGAACCCGGCCCGCGGATCTGGAATGCTATAGCGATCGCCATTCTCATCGACCCCTTTCAGATACAACGCCCATGCGGCAACCACCAAGGCCGCACGCTCTGTTTCCTGACCATCGGTAATCAGCCTGGTGATGGTCGGCACGGTGAATTTGGGAAACTTGGACGATCCATCGGAGCAGACGCGTTCCAACTGATCGGCAATCGCCTGATTGGAAAAACGCTTTATCAGGGTGTCTTTGTACCGGGTCAGGTCGATCCCCGGCACCGGCGCCAGTTGCGGCGTGACATCGAGGTCCATATAGGCGCGGATGTAACGCACGAACAGCGGATCGTTCATCGTCTCGTGAACGAAGCGATAGCCCTTGAGAAACCCCAGGTAAGTCAGGGCCAGATGGCTGCCATTGAGCAGCTTGATCTTCATTTCTTCGTAAGGCGTGACGTCGTCGGTGAACTGCACGCCGACCTTCTCCCAGGCCGGACGACCGTTGACGAATTTGTCTTCCAGTACCCATTGCGCAAAGGGCTCGCAGACCACCGGCCAGGCATCGTCGATGCCGTGTTCATCGTACAGTTGCTGGAGATGGGCGGCGCTGGTCATCGGTGTGATGCGGTCAACCATGGCGTTGGGGAAGCTGACGTGGGCCCCGATCCAGTCGTGCAGGTCGGCATCGCGCAGGGCGGCAAAGGCCAGTAGCGCCTTGCGGGCCACCGCGCCGTTGTGCGGCAGGTTATCGCAGGACATCACGGTGAACGCCGGAATGCCGGCGGCACGGCGCTTCTCCAGGGCGGCGCAGAGGAAGCCGAACACGGTTTTTGGAGCGTGCGGATGAGCCAGGTCATGCTGGATCTGCGGCAGGTGCGCCATGAACTCGCCGCTGCTGTCGTCCATGCAATAGCCGCCTTCGGTGATGGTCAGCGAGACGATGCGAATCTCCGCGCTGGCCAGCTTGTCGATCAGCGCATCGGCACCGTCTTCGGCCAGCAGCATATCGTTGATGGCGCCGATCACCCGCACCTGGGCGGCGTCGCTGTCGCCCAACTCAAAGAGCGTGAACAGGTAATCCTGGCCGGCCAGGTCATCCCGTGCGCGGCGATCCTCGGGCCGCAGGCCGAAGCCGCAGATGCTCCAGTCCAGGCCAACGCCTGCATTCATCAAGGCGTCGGTGTAATACGCCTGATGGGCGCGGTGAAAACCGCCGACACCGATATGCACCATGCCTTGCCGGGTATCCGCGAGGGAGTAGGAAGGCACCGCCACTTCAGGCGGCAGACGGTTGAGGTTGTGTTTGTTCAGTTTCATCGTGAACTCTCGGAGATCAGGCGGCGGCGCGCAGTGGTCGGGTAACAGCCACACCGTCGGCATCGAATAAATGGCAGTGTTCGGCGTCCAGGTGCAGGCTCAGCTTCTCGCCGTAACGGCTGGCCAGGTCACCGCGGATGCGCATGGTCAGGGCTTCGCCGGAGGCGGTCAGGACGTGGCAGAAAGTGTCGCTGCCCAGGCGTTCGCTGACGTCCGCGGTGACCTGCAAGGTGCAGTCGCCGGCTTGCGCCAGGTTCAGGTGCTCCGGACGAATACCCAGGGTGACCGGGCTGCCGACGCTCAAGCTCGGGCCGCTGAGGGGCAGGCTGATGCGGGTGCCGGCGTCCAGTTCGACTTCACAGCCCTGTGCCTCGATGCGACTGACCTTGCCTTTGAGAAAGCCCATTTTCGGGGTGCCGAGGAAACCGGCGACAAACAGGTTGGCTGGCTGGTGGTAGAGCTCCAGCGGCGAGCCGACCTGTTCGACGCGTCCGGCATTGAGGACCACCACTTTGTCGGCCAGGGTCATGGCTTCGACCTGGTCGTGGGTCACGTAGATCATCGTCGCCTGCAGTTCCTTGTGCAGCCGCGACAGCTCCAGGCGCATCTGCACCCGCAGGGCGGCGTCGAGGTTGGACAGCGGTTCGTCGAACAGGAAGATTTTCGGGTTACGGACAATCGCCCGACCAATCGCCACGCGCTGCCGTTGGCCGCCGGACAGCTGTTTCGGTTTGCGCTCGAGCATCGGTTCCAGTTCGAGAATCCGCGCGGCGTCACCGACCTTTTTATCGACTTCGGCCTTGGCCACACCGGCGAGATCGAGAGCGAAGGACATGTTCTTGCGCACACTCATGTGTGGGTACAGGGCGTAGGTCTGGAACACCATCGCCAGGTCGCGCTTGGCCGGGCTGACTTCGGTGATGTCGCGGCCATCGAGTTCGATGGTCCCGCCACTGACTTCCTCGAGACCGGCGATCAGTCGCAGCAAGGTGGACTTGCCGCAACCGGACGGGCCGACGAAGACCACGAACTCACGGTCGTTCACTTCCAGGTCGATGCCTTTGATGATGGAAAGGCCTTCAAAACCTTTTTGCAGATTCTTGATTTTCAGGTTGGCCATGATGGGCCTCCGCTCTAAGTTGTTCAGGTTGGGTCTGGGCTGCCGCCGACGATCAAAAGATCGCAGGCTGCGCCAGCTCCTACATGGATCGTGTCCGCCGGTGTTGGGGGACACGATCATAAAAATGTGCAACCCCGCGCCCCGTAGGAGCTGCCGCAGGTTCGGGCTGCGTTCAGACGATCTTTTTGATCTATTTCACCGCCCCGAAAGACAAACCACGGACCAGCTGTTTCTGGCTGATCCAGCCGAAGATCAGGATCGGCGCGCAGGCCAGGGTGGAAACCGCCGAGAGCTTGGCCCAGAACAAACCTTCCGGACTCGAATAGGAGGCGATTAATGCGGTCAGCGGCGCGGCTTGAGAGGAGGTCAGGTTCAGTGACCAAAAGGCCTCGTTCCAGCACAGGATCAGCGACAGCAGCACGGTGGAGGCCAGACCGCCCTTGGCGATCGGCAGCAGCACCCGGATCATTTCCTGCCACAGTGTCGCGCCATCGAGGCGGGCGGCTTCGAGGATGTCCTTGGGAATGTCCTTGAAGTAGGTGTAAATCATCCAGACCACGATGGGCAGGTTGATCAGGGTGTAGATGACGATCAGCGCGATCCGCGTATCCAGCAGGCCGAAGCTCTTGGCCAGCAAGTAGATCGGCATCAGCACGCCCACCGGTGGCAGCATTTTTGTGGAGAGCATCCACAACAGAGTGCCTTTGGTGCGTTTGGTTTCATAAAAAGCCATGGAGTAGGCCGCCGGCACCGCAATCAGCAGGCACAAAGCGGTGGCGCTGAAGGAGATCAGCACCGAGTTCCAGGCGAAGCTGAAGTAACCGCTGCGGTCTTCGATGTGCAGGTAGTTTTCCAGCGTCGGCGTGAAGATGAACTGCGGCGGCGTGGCGAACGCGTCGATTTCGGTTTTGAAACTGGTCAGCACCATCCAGAAGATCGGGAAGAAAATCAGGATCGCGATGGCCCAGGCCAAAGTGCCGAGCAGCAGGCTTTGCAGGCGACGGGATTGTTGAAGGGTCATGGCGCAGGCCTCAGGGCTTGTCAGTCAGGTTTTTGCCGATCATCCGGATCAGGACAATCGCTGCGATATTGGCGATCACCACCGCAATCAAGCCGCCGGCCGATGCCATGCCGACATCGAACTGCACCAGCGCCTGGTTGTAGATCAGGTAGGCGAGGTTGGTCGAGGCGTAGCCGGGGCCGCCGTTGGTAGTGGTGAATATTTCGGCGAACACCGAGAGCAGGAAGATCGTCTCGATCATCACCACCACGGCTATCGGCCGGGCCAGATGGGGCAAGGTCAGGTGCCAGAAAATCGCAATGGGACCGGCACCGTCCAGGCGCGCGGCTTCTTTCTGTTCCTGGTCCAGGGACTGCATGGCGGTCATCAGGATCAGAATCGCGAAGGGCAGCCATTGCCAGGACACAATGATGATGATCGACAGCAGCGGGTAGTGGGCCAGCCAGTCCACCGGTTGGGCGCCGAACAGCTTCCACACCGCAGCGAGAATCCCCGAGACCGGGTGGAAGATCAGGTTCTTCCAGATCAGCGCGCCCACCGTGGGCATGATGAAAAACGGCGAGATCAGCATCACCCGGACGATACCGCGACCGAGGAATTCACTGGCCTCGAGCAGGGCGCTGATCAACACCCCAAGCACCACGCTGATCAGCAACACACTGCCCACCAGCACCAGGGTATTGGTGGCGCCGGGCAGGAAGCCCGAGTCGGTCAGGAAGTAGCTGAAGTTTTCCAGCCCGACGAACTGGTTTTCACCGGGGTAGAGCAGGTTGTAGCGGATCAGCGAGAAGTACAGGGTCATGCCCAGCGGCACGATCATCCACAGCAGCAACAGGGCCACCGAGGGGCTGACCAGAAACCAGCCGGGATTGGCCAGGCGGTTCTTGCGAACCGGCTGGGGGATATCCATATGAGCTTTGAGCGTTGAAGTATTCATGGCAATAGAACCGATTAAGAACAGACAAATGAAGATCAACGGTGGGAGCGACGGTGCGGCGATCCGACTTGCTCGCGATGACGGTCTCCCATTCAACATCGTGGGTGACTGATACACCGCTATCGCGAGCAAGCTCGCTCCCACAGGGGTTGCGGGGTTACTTGGGATAACCGGCGCGCTTCATCTCTCGTTCGGTGGTTTGCTGGGCCGCCGCCAAGGCCTGGTCGACGCTGGTCTGGCCGGTCAGTGCGGCGGAGAACAGCTTGCCGACCTGTGTCCCGATGGCCTGGAACTCGGGGATGGTCACCAACTGGATGCCGATATAAGGCACCGGCTTGAGGGTGGGTTTGGTTGGGTCAGCGACTTTCAGGGATTCCAGGGTCACCTTGGCGAACGGCGCGGCTTTCATGTAAGCCTCGCTGTAGGTCGAGGCGCGGGTGCCTGGCGGTACGTTGGCGATTCCGTCCTTCTCGGCCACCAGGGCGCCGTATTCCTTGGAAGTGGCCCAGGCGCTGAAGGTCTTGGCCGCGTCCTTGGCTTTGGAGCTGGCGGGGATCGCCAGTGACCAGGAGTACATCCAGGCGCTGCCTTTGTCGGTCACCTGATGGGGGGCGTAGGTAAAGCCGACATGCTCGCTGACCTTGCTCTGGGATTTGTCGGTGACAAAGGAGCCGGCCACGCTGGCGTCGACCCAGATCGCGCATTTGCCGCTATTGAACAGCGCCAGGTTTTCGTTGAAACCGTTGCTGGAAGCGCCGGGCGGGCCGGCTTTCTTCATGGTCTCGACGTAGAAGTTCAGCGCGTTCTTCCATTCCGGACCGGTGAACTCTGGCTGCCATTTCTCATCGAACCAGCGCGCGCCGAAACCGTTGGCCAGGGTGGTGATCACGGCCATGTTCTCGCCCCAGCCAGCCTTGCCGCGCAGGCAGATGCCGTACTGCTCCTGATCGGGCTTGGTCAGTTTGCTGGCGAACTCGCCGATCTGCTCCCAGGTCGGCCGCTCGGGCATCGTCAGCCCGGCGTCCTTGAACAGGTCGGTGCGGTAGTAAGTCATGGAGCTTTCGGCATAGAACGGCAGGGCGTAGAGACTGCCCTTGACCGACAGGCCTTCACGCACCGCAGGGAAGATATCCTCGAGGTCGTAGGCAGCGGGCAGATCCTTCATCGGCTCCAGCCAGCCCTTGGCGCCCCAGAGTGCGGCTTCGTACATGCCGATGGTCAGCACATCGAACTGGCCTCCCTGGGTGGCGATGTCGGTGGTCAGGCGCTGGCGCAGGACGTTTTCTTCCAGCACCACCCAATTGAGCTTGATTTCCGGGTGCTCGGCTTCGAAGGTCTTCGAGAGCTTTTGCATGCGGATCATGTCGCTGTTGTTGACCGTGGCAATGGTCAGGGTTTGTGCGCCAAGGCTGACGCCGCTGAGGGTCATGCAGGTGCAGGCAAGCAGAGCTTTTACCGAGGGTTTCATCGCGCACTCCTCTTCTACGCCCGGTGGGCAGCAGAAGGACAGTTATTGTTTTTATGTCTTCCGCAGACAGGGAAGAATGTGGGCTGATTACAGCCCTCAAACGACGCGATGACAAATCATCCATGACACTTGAATCGATACTTTTTTGCACTGGGGGAAAATGGCGGGGGAAAATCGGGATAAACGATTCAGCCAAACATCAAGATCAACAGATCGCAGCCTGCGGCAGCTCCTACGCCGACCTTGTCAGCACGTAGTCCCTGAATAAACGCCAATCCCCGTAGGAGCTGCCGCAGGCTGCGATCTTTTGATCTTGCGCTAACCCCGATTCTGCTCAGTCAACCGCTGCACCGCCAGGCGCCGATAATGCGAAGGCGTCATGCCTTTGAGTTGCTGGAAGCGCCGGTTGAAGTTGGAAATATTGTTGAACCCGGACTCGAAGCACACGTCGGTGACTGTTTTGTCACCGTCCGCCAACAACTCGCAGGATTTGCTGATGCGCAAGCGATTGATGAATTCGATGAAGCAGCGACCGGTGGCGTGCTTGAACACTCGGGAAAAATACGTGGGCTTCATGCCCAGGTGGTCGGCGACTTCTTCCAGCGGCAGTTCGCGAGTGTAATGAGCAAAGATGTAATCCACGGCGCGGTTGGTCCGGTCGACGTTGTGTTCATCGGCCAGTTGCGCGGTGGTCGTGCCTGAGAGCAACTGGTAATCGTCGGTCGCCGCCAGCAGTTCCAGCAGAATGAAAAAATGCCCGAGGCGGGTTACCCCTGTGGAATCGGCAATCCGCTGCATCAGGGTCATTGCCCGGCGAATCGTGTGTTTGCAGCGAAATTCGATTCCGTACTGCGCGCGCTCGAGCAACGGCGTAAGGGCCTTCAACTCGGTAAAGACCTGATACCCGCTTTCGAACAGCTCGTCGGTGAAGTTCACCAGCATGTCGCGCTTGGGCACCACTTCGTCCTCGGCAATCTGGCTGATCCAGTTGTGCGGCAGGTTGGGGCCGGTGAGGAAGAGTGTCTCGGGGTAGAAGTTGCCGATGTAGTCGCCGATGAACACCTTGCCGGAGCTGGCGACGATCAGGTGCAGCTCGTATTCCTTGTGGAAATGCCAGCGTACCAGCGGGCAGGGAAAGCCGTGCTGACGGTAGATGATGGACAAGCCGTTATGGTCGTCCATCAGTTCGTAGGACGGGTCAGTGATTCTCGCTGCTCGGGTCATGCTGGGGCCGTTTTATTGTTATCGCTGAAACGATAATGCCCCCTTGCAGCGAACCTCGCCAGCCCGGGACTTTCAACTGCGGTTTTTCGCCTCGATCCACTGCGCCATGTATTGGGTGCTTTTGTGGTGATGGTGACGCAGCATGCTGCCGGTGAAGTTGTCCCTGCGCAGCGACTGAAGATTCTCCCGGCACAGTTCAAGCTGATTGATCAATGCCGGGCCATGTACCTGTTGTTGGTAGCGGGCGGCCAACAACAGGCGGCCCTGGTCCTGGGCCGCGGACCATGCAGCCTGGTCCTGGTACAAATGGACTGCCGCCTCGGCCAGGGTCGTCGCGCTCTGGGCAATCGCGCCCGGCCAGGGCATGTCACCGTGCATGCCTTCAGCGCCAATCGGCGTGGTGACATTGGGTGTGCCGCAGAGCATGGCATCGACAATCTTGCCTTTGATCCCGGCCCCGAAACGCAGCGGAGCGAGACAGATCCGCGCGCCGGACATGACCTGCAAGGCATCCTCGGCCCAGTTCATGATGTGAAAGCCCTGGGCCGGATTGTGCAGCGCAGTGGCCTTGGGCGGGGTGTAGGCGCCATAGATAAGCAACTGCGCGCCAGGCAGTTGCTGGCGAATCAGCGGCCAGAGGGTGGTTTTCATCCAGAGCACCGCATCCCAGTTCGGCGCGTGGCGGAAGTTACCGATGCTGAGGAAATGCGCACGGTCTGCAAAGGGTGAAAATCCGGCCGGTGGGTTGTCGAGCATCAGCGGACACCAATGCAGCAATGAGCGTGGCACCTTGAACTGCTCGACCAGCAGCTCGATTTCCACCTCGGAGACCATCAGGCACAGATCGCAGCGGTAGAGTGCGGCGATCTCCCGCTGGGCCAGGTCGGTGTCGGCCATGTGCTCGAATTCCTCGCGCAGGGCCGGGGCAAACAAGCTACTGAAATCATCCTGGTCATCGCTCGCCTTCAGGCGATCCTTGAGTCGCTGGTGCCGGGCATGCCGCAGGCTTTGCAGGTCCGAGGTCTCCAATACGCGCAGGGCGTGCGGGCAGTGTTTCTCCACGCGCCAGCCGAATTGTTCTTCCATCATGAACTGATCGAACAGCACGATATCCGGTGCCAGTTCGGCAACAAAGGAATCGAAACTGCTGTTATTCAATTCGATCGGGCATTCACCGATGCCCAGCGCGAGCAGGTCAGCCTTGTGTTCACCGATGCCCGCGGGACTGCTGAAGGTGACGTCCCAGCCCTGTTGCAAAAAAGTCTCGAGAATCTGCATCACATGACCACTGGCAGCGGATGACCGTGGCTCGGGCCAGACGTAACCAATGACCAGGACTTTGGTTGCGGCGGGCTGACTCATGGGGCAATTCCTTGATGCGGGCTGGGAGGTGGAGGGTTTCGCGAGGGCGCAATTAAATCACAGGTGGACGCAGAGGCTCGCAGCGGGCAATGACCGCCCATGGCTCATGCGTCCAGTGAGGAAGGCTCGGTGGTTATCGTCAGTGGATGTTCGGCCAATGGCTAGGCCAGCATGTCGCGCACCTTGTCGCGCAGTTGATCGATAGAGAAGGGCTTGCCGATGACCGCCATATCGGCAGGGACTTCGATGCTTTCGGCATAGCCGCTGGCAAACAGTATCGGTAACGCAGGCCGCAGCTGGCGAGCGCGAGTGGCCAGCGCTTTGCCGTCCATGCCAGGCAGTCCGACGTCGGTCATCAACAGGTCGATGTGCAGTCCGCTGTCCTCGAGAAGGTTCAGGGCGGCTTCGCTGCCATCGGCTTCAAGCACCTTGAACTCCAGTTCTTCAAGCACGTCAACGATCAGCATGCGCACGATATTGTCGTCTTCGACTACAAGGATGGTGGAGGCGTTGACGGACATGAGGGAGCTCTCGAAAAATGAAATCGCGGAGGCCGGGCGGTGAAACAGCCGGCCTTTTTGTATGAGTAAGTGGCGGATCCCGACAAGTTCCCGGAACTGTACAAAAAAGCATAGCTGTACAATGGCCCGCCAGAATAACCGGTCTTTCCTGACCCTGGGCAGATACCACGTAGGAAATTGCACGCTAAGCTGTCAGAAAAATAGCTGTCGCATCCGACTTTGGGGCAAACTCCGTGGTTGTTAATCCTTTATCAAGGCCTTCAAATGACCCCTCCGTCTTCGGTTGACGAGCTGAGTTTTCGCAAGCTCCTGAGCCGCAACGTCAGTCTGCCGTTGGGTGTCGGCGTACTCAGCGCGGTTTTTTTTGTCTCGTTGATCACGTATTTGCTGTCGGTGATCCAGTGGGTCGAGCACACCGACCGGGTGATCAATAACGCCAATGAAGCGGCGAAGCTGACCGTCGATCTGGAAACCGGAATGCGCGGTTTTCTGATCACCGGCGACGAGCACTTCCTTGACCCTTATGAAGTGGCCAAGCCGCGGATCATCAGCGAACTGCGCAGCCTGCAGCAACTGGTTGCGGATAACCCACAACAGGTCGAACGGCTCCAGCGTCTGGAGGCCTTGCAGAATGAATGGAACGCCTATGCGCAGATGATGATTGACCTGCGTCGACAAAACGGAGATTTCCGCGGAATCGTGCAAGCGGGCAGGGGTAAGCGTCTGACGGACGAGACGCGCAAGGAATATGACGAGTTCGTTGCTCTGGAGCGGCAAATGCGGGTCAACCGCAATGAGGAAGTCAGCCGCACCACGGTGGTGACTATCAGCCTCTACTTGCTGTTCGTGCTCGGCCTCAGCGGGGTGCTGGCCTATATAGGTCGCAGAGACTTGGTAAATCTTTCAATTAGTTACAGAGATAACCTCGAGTCGCAACGCAAGAGTGCGGAGCGCCTCGTACAGCAAGCCTGGCTACGCAATGGTCAGACCGAACTGGCCGAACAGGTACTTGGCCAACTCACGCTGAACGTGCTCGGGCGTAATATCCTGCAGTTTTGCGCGCAATACATAGGCAGCGTTGTCGCCGCCATGTATGTCCGCGACGAACAGGGCGGTCTCAAACGCATTGCCTCCTACGGTTTCTCCCATGAACAGGAAGAGCGTGCCAGGACGATTTTCAGCGGCGAAGGCATTGTCGGCCAGGCGGTCCAGCAAAACCGCATTCTGCGCCTGGACGACGTCCCAGGCGACTACTTCAAAGTCAGCTCCGCGCTGGGTGACGGGGCGCCGCGCTGTGTGCTGGTGGTGCCGACCAATAATGATGAGCAGGTCAATGGTGTCATTGAACTGGGTTTCCTGCGCGCGTTGACCGATCGCGATATCGAATTGCTCGAGTTGATTGCCGACAATATCGGCACCTCGATCGAAGCCGCCCGCTATCGCCAGCGCCTGCAGGAAGTGCTGGCCCAGACTCAGCAACTCAATGAAGAACTGCAAGTGCAGCAGGAAGAGCTCAAGACCGCCAACGAAGAGCTTGAAGAGCAGTCGCGGATTCTCAAGGAGTCCCAGGCCCATCTGGAGACCCAACAGGTCGAGCTGGAGCAGACCAACGAACAGTTGGCCGAGCAGGCCCTGGCGCTGGCTGAACAGCGCGACGCCGTGGGTCGCAAGAATGGTGAGTTGAGTGAAGCCCAGTTACTGCTGGAGGAGCGCGCGCTGGAACTGCAACGCTCAAGCAAATACAAATCCGAATTTCTCGCCAACATGTCCCATGAGCTGCGCACGCCGCTGAACAGTTCGTTGATCCTGGCCAAGTTGCTCGCGGAAAACCCTCAGCAAAACCTCAGTGCCGAGCAGGTCAAGTTCGCCGAATCGATCTACTCGGCCGGCAACGATTTGCTCAACCTGATCAACGACATTCTCGATATCTCCAAGGTCGAAGCCGGCAAGCTGGAAGTGCGCCCGGAAAACACTAATGTGGCGCGTCTGGTGGAAGGTTTGCGGGGGATGTTCCAGCCCTTGGCCGCGGACAAGCATCTGGAGCTCGCGGTCGAATTGCAGAGCGGCGCTCCACCGATGATTTTCACCGACCGCCAACGACTGGAGCAGATCCTCAAGAACCTGCTGTCCAACGCGCTGAAATTCACCGAAAAAGGCAACATCAGCCTGACGGTCTCTCGCCAGCCGGGCGAGGGCATTGCCTTCAGCGTGCGCGACTCGGGAATCGGTATCCCCTCGGAGCAGCAACAAAGTATCTTCGAAGCCTTCCGCCAGGCCGACGGCACCATCAACCGTCGTTACGGTGGCACCGGGCTGGGCCTGTCGATTTCCCGCGATCTGGCGGCGCTGCTCGGTGGCTCAATCAGTGTCTACAGTGAGCCAGGGCAGGGCAGTATGTTTGCCCTGGTGCTGCCAGAGCAGTACCTCGAACCGGCCGAACAGCCAAGCGAGCCCCGGCAGGCCATAGCGTTCACTGCCGCTCCCGCCGCTAGCACGGCTGCCCCTTTGCCGGTGATCAGCGAAGTCCGGATTCCACGGTTTGCCGATGACCGCGACAAGGGTCCGTTTGCCACTCGCTGCATCCTGGTGGTGGAAGATGAACCGAACTTCGCCCGCATTCTGTTCGATCTGGCCCACGAGCTCGGTTATCACTGCCTGGTGGCCCACGGTGCCGACGAAGGCTACAGCCTCGCCACCCGGTTCATCCCGGACGCGATCCTGCTCGACATGCGCCTGCCGGACCACTCTGGCCTGACGGTGCTGCAACGTCTCAAGGAGCATGCCGAGACCCGGCATATCCCGGTGCATGTGATTTCTGTCGAGGACCGTGTCGAAGCCGCGATGCACATGGGGGCGATCGGTTACGCGGTCAAACCCACCACCCGCGAAGAGCTCAAGGACGTGTTCGCCCGCCTGGAGGCCAAGTTGACCCAGAAGGTCAAGCGGGTGCTGCTGGTCGAAGACGATGATGTGCAACGCGACAGCATTGCCCGGCTGATCGGCGATGACGACATCGAGATCACCGCGGTTGGCCTGGCCCAGGAAGCGCTGGACCTGCTGCGCGGCAACATCTACGACTGCATGATCATCGACCTGAAGCTACCGGACATGCTCGGCAATGACTTGCTCAAGCGCATGTCCACCGAAGACATCTGTTCGTTCCCGCCAGTGATCGTCTACACCGGGCGTAACCTGACCCGTGATGAAGAGGCCGAGCTGCGCAAGTATTCGCGCTCGATCATCATCAAAGGCGCTCGCTCGCCTGAGCGCCTGCTCGATGAAGTGACGCTGTTCCTGCACAAAGTCGAGTCCCGGTTGTCCCATGAACGGCAGACAATGCTCAGGACCGCCCGCAGCCGCGACCGGGTCTTCGAGGGGCGCAAGGTGCTGCTGGTGGACGACGATGTACGCAATATCTTTGCCCTCACCAGTGCCCTTGAGCAAAAAGGCGCAATCGTGGTGATCGGTCGTAACGGCCGCGAGGCGATCGAGAGACTCAATGAAGTCGACGACATCGACCTGGTGCTGATGGACGTGATGATGCCGGAGATGGATGGCTTCGAAGCCACCATCGAGATTCGCAAGGATCCGCGCTGGCGCAAGCTGCCGATCATCGCGGTGACGGCCAAGGCCATGAAGGACGATCAGGAGCGCTGCCTTTCGGCCGGCTCCAACGATTACCTGGCCAAGCCCATCGACCTGGATCGGTTGTTCTCGCTCATTCGAGTGTGGCTGCCAAAGATGGAACGAATCTAGTGGAGCAAAATACCGAGATCGAACTGCGGTTGCTGATCGAAGCGATCTACCTCAAGTACAGCTACGATTTTCGCGATTACTCCGGCGCTTCGATCAAGCGCCGGGTCAAGCATGCGCTGCACCAGTTCGAGTGCAAGACCATATCCGCGCTGCAGGAGCGGGTACTGCATGACCCGACGGCGTTCATGCAGTTACTGCAACTGCTGACCATCCCGGTCAGCGAGATGTTTCGCGACCCCTCGCATTTCCTGGCGATTCGTCAGGAAGTGGTGCCACTGCTCAAGACTTATCCCTCGATCAAGATCTGGATCGCCGGTTGCAGCACCGGCGAAGAGGTCTACTCCATGGCCATTCTGTTGCGCGAAGAGGGGCTGCTGGAACGGACCATCATCTATGCGACCGACATCAACCCGCACTCGCTGGAAAAGGCCAAGCAGGGCATCTTCTCGCTGGAGAATATTCGCGCCTACACCCATAACTATCAGCAAGCCGGTGGCCGCTGTTCGTTCGCCGACTACTACACAGCAGCGTATGACTATGCGATTTTCGACAAGACTTTGCGCGACAATGTGACCTTCGCCGATCACAGTCTGGCGACTGATAGCGTATTCTCAGAAACTCAATTAATTTCATGTCGTAACGTTTTGATTTACTTCAATAAAAAACTTCAGGATCGTGCCTTTGGCTTGTTTCACGAATCGCTCTGCCATCGGGGCTTCCTGGTACTGGGCAGCAAGGAAACCCTGGATTTTTCCAGCTTTGGCAAGCAGTTCGAGCCGTTGGTCAAACAAGAACGGATCTATCGCAAATTATGAACACTGGCCTCGCCAAGCAAACCGGACTGCCTCGGGTCGAGGCCATCGTTGTCGGCGCCTCGGCCGGCGGAGTCGAGGCCTTGCTGAGCATTTTCAGCGCCTTGGGCCAGGGTTTCAGCTTGCCGATCATTGTCGTTCTGCATTTGCCCGATGAGCATCGCAGCCAGTTGGCGGAAGTCTTTGCCCGGCGAGTGTCGATACCGGTCATCGAGGCCCGCGACAAGGCTGTCATCGAACCCGGAACCCTGTATTTCGCGGCACCCGGCTATCACCTGTCAGTGGAGCAGGACCGTAGCCTGTCCTTGAGCCTGGAAGACCGGGTTCATCATTCACGCCCGGCCATCGATTATCTGTTCGAGTCCGCCGCCGACGCTTATGGTCCGGGTCTGGCCGCCGTGCTGTTGACCGGCGCCAATCAGGACGGTGCACTTGGCCTGGCGCAGGTCAAGCGCCGTGGTGGCTTGACCATAGTCCAGGACCCGCACGAGGCCCATATGTCGACCATGCCCGATGCGGCCCTGGCGCTGCACCAACCGGATCACATTCTCCCTTTGCGCGGCATCAGCCGTTTGCTTGTCGAGCTGGAACGAATCGCATGCTAATTAATATCCCGGCCAAACTGCTGATCGTCGACGATTTGCCGGAGAACCTGCTGGCCCTTGAAGCGCTGATCAAGCGTGAAGACCGCATAGTGTACAAAGCCTTGTCCGCCGATGAAGCCCTGTCGTTACTGCTGCAACACGAATTCGCCCTGGCGATTCTCGACGTGCAGATGCCGGGCATGAACGGTTTCGAACTGGCCGAGTTGATGCGTGGCACCGAAAAAACCAAAAACATTCCGATTGTGTTCGTCAGCGCCGCCGGCCGGGACCTGAACTACGCGTTCAAGGGCTATGAAAGCGGGGCCGTGGACTTCTTGCACAAGCCGCTGGATATCCATGCGGTGAAAAGCAAGGTCAATGTGTTTGTCGAACTGTATCGGCAAAGCAAGGCCATGAAGCAGCAGGTCGAAGCTCTCGAGCAGAGCCGTCGCGAGCAGGAAGCCTTGCTCCAGCAATTGCAGGCCACGCAAAACGAACTCGAACAGGCGGTGCGCATGCGCGACGACTTTATGTCGATCGTCGCCCATGAAGTGCGTACGCCGCTGAACGGGCTGATTCTGGAAACCCAGTTGCGCAAAATGCACCTGGCCCGGGACAACGCTGCGGCCTTCACCCTGGACAAGATGCATGCAATGGTCGATCGCGACGAGCGCCAGATCAAAAGCCTGATCCGGCTGATCGAAGACATGCTCGATGTCTCGCGGATTCGCACCGGCAAGTTGTCGATTCGCCCCAGCCGTTTCGATCTGACGCAATTGGTGAGCAACCTGCTGCAAAACTTCGCGCCACAGGTCGATGCGGCCGAGTCCTCGGTGAGTTTCCTCGCGGAGCAACCGGTCGTTGGCAGCTGGGACGAATTTCGCATCGAACAGGTGGTGTCCAATCTGCTGACCAATGCCCTGCGCTACGGCGCCAAGGGTTGCATCGACGTACGGGTGTATACCGAAGACGGCCAGGCACGGGTCGACGTGCGTGACCATGGCATTGGTATCAGCGAAGAGAATCAGCAACGGATTTTTCAGCAGTTCGAGCGGGTGTCGGCGAAAACCGTAGTCGCCGGACTGGGCCTCGGACTGTTTATTTCCGAGCAAATTGTCGCTGCCCATGGTGGTTCCATCACTGTTGAGAGCAAGATTAACCAAGGCTCGCTATTTCGCGTTTGTCTGCCGTTGTAGAAAACCGCTGCACGGAACGCAACCTCTGCCTGACCCTATGGTCGTATCAGGCAGCTACTGACCGAACAAAGGCTTCCCATGAGTGAAGATGCACAAGACGTCGTTTTGATCGTTGAAGATGAACCGGTAATCCTGATGCTGCTTGCCGACTACCTTTCAGGCCTGGGCTATCGGGTATTGCAAGCCGAAAACGGCGAGCAGGCCTTCGAGATTCTGGCCAGCAAACCGCATCTGGACATGATGATCACCGACTACCGTCTGCCCGGTGGCATCACCGGGGTGATGATTGCCGAGCCCGCGGTCAAGCTGCGCCCGGACTTGAAAGTCATCTTCATCAGCGGTTATGCGGCGGAAATCCGCGAGTCTGGCAGCCCCATCACCCTGACGGCGCCGATTCTGGAAAAACCCTTCGACCTGAATAAGTTGCAAGAGAAAATACAGGAAATGCTGGCGTAAGGCTCGAACGGGTACTGCCTACGTTGCCGCTGCCGAAGCCTCATACGAGATAGGCGTTTCGACTCAGGTACTGATCATCTCCCGGACTTTCGCCGTCAACAGGTCTAAGGTAAAGGGTTTGGTGATCATCTGCATGCCTGGATCGAGGAAACCACCGCGCACTGCCGCGTGTTCGGCGTAGCCGGTGATAAACAGCACTTTGAGCCCCGGCCGGAACTGCCGGCCGATTTCCGCCAGTTGCCTGCCGTTCATCCCTGGTAAGCCGACATCGCTGATCAACAGGTCGATACGCTGGCCGGAGTCGAGTATCGGCATCGCGCTGCTGGCGTCACCCGCTTCGACAAAATCATACCCCAACTCGCGCAATACCTCGCTGACCAGTACCCGCACGGCCGGGTCATCCTCGACGATAAGTACTGTTTCACCCTTTCTGGCAGTGGGCGCCTGGGGTTGATCGGGCAATGGGGCTTGTTCCAGGTCGCCGCAAAAACGCGGCAGGTACAGGTTCACCGTGGTGCCCTTGCCGACCGCGCTGTGAATCGTCACATGACCGTGGGATTGTTTGCTGAAGCCATAGATCATCGACAGGCCCAGCCCGGTACCCTGGCCGATTGGCTTGGTAGTGAAAAACGGATCGAAGGCACGGTTGATGATGTGTTCCGGCATACCGCAGCCGGAATCCCTGACGCTCAACACCACATAGTCGCCCGGTTCAAGGTTGCTCTGAGCTTCTGTGAAGCTGGCGTCCAGGCGCTGGTTGAAGGTTTCCACCACCAGTTTGCCGCCGTCGGGCATCGCATCGCGGGCATTGAGCGCCAGGTTGAGCAGGGCACTTTCCAGTTGGTTGGGGTCGGCTTCGGCCACCCACAGTTGCTCACCCAATTGCATGTCCAGGTGGATGCTCTCGTTGAGACTGCGCTGCAGCAGTTCGGCCATGGCGATGACCAGCGAGTTCATCTGTACCGGCTTGGAGTCCAGCGATTGGCGACGGGAAAACGCCAGCAATCGATGGGTCAGGCCGGCGGCGCGGTTGGCCGAGGTCACGCCGAGATCGATCAGGCTGTCCAGATCCTCGGTACGACCACGGGCCAGGCGCCTGCGCAGGAGTTCCAGGCTGCCGATAATCCCGGTCAGCATGTTGTTGAAGTCGTGAGCGATGCCGCCAGTGAGTTGCCCGACCGCTTCCATCTTCTGCGACTGACGCAAGGCTTCCTCGTTGTGGCGTAACTGCGCGGTACGCTCCTCGACTTGCTGTTCGAGGGTCTCCAGGGTGTTCTGCAGGCGTTGCTCGCTATCACTGAGGTCGATCAACCGGTCCCTGGCTTCATATTGCCGACATCGACCGCGAAGGGCAGTCGTCACCAGGCTGATCAGCGTTACCGGGTGAAAAGGTCGCTCGAGAAAGGTGACGTTGCCTAATTGGGCCCCGAGGCTTGAGGATGGGTTCTGCTCCGGGCCACCATGATGAGTCAACAGCACGATAGGCAAGTCCGACCAGGCCGGCTGTTGTTCCAGGTAGTTGATCAAGGGCCCGAGATCCACGCCGAGCAGGGCTTCGGCGGCGATGATCAACAAACCGGCGCCTTGTTCCAGCTCGGCACATAAGCCACTCAAATCCCGGGCTGCGATGCCACTGAAACCGGCTTGGTCGAGCAGCGACAGCGCGAGCTGGCTGTCACGCCCCAGAGGCGCGAGAATAATTGCGCGCGCACAAGCGGGTTCGAGATCGGTCACTGACCCTCATCCTTGAGTAGTGGGTTACTCGCACCCAGGTAAGTGGGAACGCCGCGCAGGACTCCCTGGAACGCGTCCAGCGGCTCGCCGATGGTCAGGCCAAGGGCGCTGATGCGGTATTCGCGAATGGTCGACTCATGGCTGCCGGTGCGTTTCTTGATGATCGAGATCGCCCGGCGGACCTTGCCCAGCGCTTCGAAGTAGCGCAACAGAATCACCGTGTCGGCCAGGTAAGTGATATCGACTGGCGCCTTCATGTCGCCCACCAGACCATGTTGGGCGACGGTCATGAAGGTCGCGGCGCCCTGGCGATTGAGGTACAGCAACAGCTCGTGCATGTGCAGCACCAGGGCATTCTCTTCCGGCATCGCTGCCTGGTAGCCGTTGATGCTATCGATGATCACGGTCTTGATGTTGCCTTCATCGACGCAACGACGAACGCGCCAGGAGAGCTCGCCAGGCGACAATTGCGCGGCATCCACCTGTTCGATCATCAAATTGCCGCTGGCTTGCAGCGCTTGCAAATCGATACCCAGGTTTTTCATGCGTTCAACCAGCAGGCCGAGCTCTTCGTCGAAGATGAACATTGCGGCTTTCTCGCCACGAGCCACCGCCGCGGCAGCGAAAATCATGCTGATCAGCGATTTGCCGGTCCCGGCCGGGCCGAGGATCAAGGTGCTGGAACCGGTTTCGATACCGCCGCCCAGCAGCGCATCCATTTCCTCGATGCCGCTGCTGAGTTGGCGACGCACGTAGCGCCCGCGATGCTCTGCGGCCACCAGCCGTGGGAACACGTGCACGCCATCGCCCATGATGGTGAAGTCGTGGAACCCGCCGCGGTACTGTTGGCCACGATACTTCACCACCCGGACCCGCCGGCGTTCCGCACCATAGTTGGGGGTCAGCTCTTCCAGGCGGATGACCCCGTGGGCCACGCTGTGTACGGTTTTGTCGAGGGCTTCGGTGGTCAGGTCGTCCAGCAGCAGGACGGTGGCGTCGTAGCGCACGAAATAGTGCTTGATCGCCAGGATCTGTCGCCGATAACGCAATGAGCTTTGGGCCAGCAGGCGAATCTCGGACAAGCTGTCGAGCACCACGCGGGTTGGCTTTACCCGCTCGACGATGTCGAAAATCTGCCGGGTGGCTTCGCCCAGCTCAAGGTCCGAGGAGTACAGCAGGCTTTGTTGATGCTCGCCATTGAGCAGGTTTTCGGGGGGTGTCAGCTCGAAAATATGGATGTTTTCGTCCAGCTCCCAACCGTGGGACAGTGCTCCCTGACGCAGTTCGCGCTCGGTTTCCGACAGGGTGATATACAGCGAGCGTTCGCCGGCCCGGGCGCCGGCCAGCAAAAAATGCAGGCCTACGGTGGTCTTGCCAGTCCCGGGTTCGCCTTCGAGCAAAAACACATGGCCGCGTGACAGCCCGCCAGACAGGATGTCATCCAGTCCCTCGATACCGGTAGCGGCCTTGACGCTGATCAACTCGTTAGATGTAGACAAAAAATGCCCTCATGTGCCGGGGTAAGCGTGCCGCTGGCCGGGTAGCCCGAAATCGCTGCCTTCTCACTTGACCTTGGCGCACAGCGGCGGTTCAACCTTTTATTTGCCGGCTGAGAGACCCGTGGGTTACCGGGTGTACGCAAAACCCGTAGGAGCTGCCGCAGGCTGCGATCTTTTGATCTTTGCGTCCGTCTGGACACCTGATTGTCCGCTGAAGAGATCGCAGCCTGCGGCAGCTCCCGCAGGGTTTTTTGTACACCCATCACACCGCGGGATTGGGCCTACAACCCCTGCTGCAACGCTGGGTCATCCGGGTTTTGTTGCTCCAGTTGCGCCAGCAGTACTTGCACGTTCTGCAATTGCCCGGATTCTTTCCAGTAATTGATCAGCAGTACCCGCGCCTTGCGATTGGCCGGCTGGCGTTGAACGATTTCTTCGAGCTGGCGTTGTGCGGCCTCGAGTTCATCTTCGTCATGCAAGGTGGTGGCCAGGTCATAACGGTACTCGTTGTTGTCCGGCTCCAGTTCCACTGCCTTGGACAGGCCCAGCAGGGCGAACTCGGTTTGCCCGTGATGCAACAGCCAGAGGCCCAGGGCATGTTGCAGGTACGCCGACCCGGATTGGGCCTGCAGCTGTTTGGCGAGCAATTGCCGGGCCGCTTCACCCTGACCTTGCTTGTCCAGCACCTCGACCTGCAGCACCACGGCGCGAAGATTGTCCGGCTCCAGGCGCAGCACCTGTTCCAGCGCCAATTGCGCCTCCTTCAATTCGCCGTTGTGCAGGTGCAGGCGGGCCAGTTGGTACTGCGCCTCGACACTCTCGGGCCGGGTCTTGAGCACCGCCTCATACTCATCGAGCACCTGTTGCAAAGGGCCGAAATACAAGCCCAGGTCGTCTGGCGAAAGCCCCAGTAGCGCAGCGGCGGCGGCAAAGCGCACGCGCTGATCGCGGTCGTCGAGCAACGGCCCGAGCAACAGGCTTCGCGGCCCGCCGGGAACCAGCCCGACAATGCTTTGTATCGCCGCCTGACGGACTGCAACCGAGGGGCTGAGGAGGTCGGCGCCGGCCAGTTTCAAGGCTTGCGGGCTAGGGTAGTTGGGCAGTTCGGCATGCAGCGTGACTCGTCGGCTGTCCGAGAGGTCCGAACGAGCCAATTGCTGATAGAGCATCCGCGCCGCGCCCGGCTGGCCGTTACGGGCCTGCACCAGCGCTTTGTTGTAGCCATGCTTGAGCGCAGGGGAAACCTCGGGTGCAGTGCTACGCAGGGAAAACCAGGCGATACCGAAGGCAAACAGGATAAGCAGGCTGATGAGCAGGTAGCGGCGAGGCTTGGACATGCGGTAATCCGGGGCTGGCGAGCTTTTGCAAAAGCGTCAGCTTCGGTCAGCAGGGGCCGGGAGTCAAACCCGGACTAAGCTCAGCACGTAATCAAGCGGTTCCAGTGCCGCCGGCAGGTTCGTTTGCCCCAGCGCCGCCAGAACTTCGCGTTCGATGGTGCGCACCTCGCCGGGCAGGCGGTTATTGGCCAACATCAACCCCAGCCAGGTCAAACTGGCGCAACGGGTGCCGGTACGGATTCAGATCGACCCTGACTATGCCGGCAAGGGGCGGCTCAGAGCCGGTACCACGGCGACGGAGACGGTGCTGAAACCAACGCGCCCACCCCCTGATGAACGCCTCCACTCAGCCTGCCGAAGGGGCGGGTAGATCAAGATCAAAAGCCAAAGCAACGGCAAAAGCGAGGCGGCCTGACAGCCGGCCTGTTTTCTGGCGCACGCGATTTTCTGTGTAGGAGCTGCCGCAGGCTGCGATCTTTTGATCTTGCTTCGGGCACTCTCCAGAACCGCTAAAAGATCGCAGGCTACGCCGCCCGAGTACACCCGTGAACTCCTTGGTCTACGCCACCCTGCGTAGGAGCTGCCGCAGGCTGCGATCTTTTGATCTTGCCCTTGGTCTATTTGTCGCTGGGCGACAAGCCTTTGATGAAGATGGCTATGGCCTCTGAGATGTGATGCTGGCGTTCCACTTGCGAAGGAAACTCCCGTAACCCGAGCAGGCAGCGCAACTGCATATCGCCGGTCAGCGCATCGAGGAAAATCACCGCGCGGGTATGGGCATTTCCCGGCGCGACCAGTCCGGCGCCATCGGCCCAGGTGAGGTACTCGGCCAAACAGTTGTAAGCCGTTGCCGGTGCTGCCTCGAAGAACGACCGGGCGGCCTCGGGCGCGCGGGGCGCTTCGGCAACGATCAGGCGGTGCAGTGCGATGGTGCGCGGGGAGAGCACCACCTCCAGGAAGATCTGAGCGATGGTCGACAAGGCTTCGTGCAAGGGCTTGCGCTTGAGATCCATATGCATGAGCGGACTGACGTTCTCTGCGCAGAGCTGCGTAATAATTGCAGCGAACAGTCCTTCCTTGTCGCCGAAGTAGCTGTAGATCGTCCGCTTGGAACCGCCAATCTGCGCAACTATCCCGTCCACGCTGACGCCGGAGTAGCCCTGCGCGAGGAACATTTCGGTCGCGACCTTGAGCATGTGTTGACGCTTTGCGGCTTGCCGGGGGGTTTCCATGTGGCTGGGGTATTCCTGAAATGTACGGTACGGGATGGTTATAGCGTAACCGGCTCTGGATATGCCTTCCAGCGTGAAAGGGCTGCACAGTACCTCTAGACGAGACGATAAATACTTTTGAACACTCTTGACGACCTTTTGGTTTTGGTTCACATTTCGCTTAATGGTACGGTACGGTACCGTACCCTTATGAGAAATCACAAAAACAATAGAGGGACTCACCATGCGTTTCGTGCATTTTGTCGAAGGCTCCTACAAGGGGCTCGCTATCGAGCAAGCGGGTATCTTGCGCGGGCTGAACGAAAACGAAGCTGGCTACCCGGGCTCGCTTCAGTCTCTGCTGAACGCAGGTACCGACGCGCTGCACGCAGCTCATAGCCGATTGAGCGAGGCACGGCAGCTCGATCAGTCCAGGATCCAATACCTGCCGCCGCTCGAGCGCCCGGGGAAGATCGTCTGCGTAGGTTTGAACTATGCCGATCACACCAGGGAAAGCCCTTATGAGCAGCCGTCCTATCCGACCTTTTTTCCGCGTTTCGCCTCGACCCTGATTGGTCATGGTCAAGCCATCATCCGGCCTCGCGTCTCCGAGCAATTGGACTTCGAGGGTGAGCTGGCGGTGATCATCGGCACCGGTGGTCGCCACATCTCAAAAGAACGAGCCCTGGACCATGTCGCCGGTTACGCCATCTTCAATGAGGCCTCGATCCGCGATTACCAGTTCAAGTCGCCGCAGTGGACGATTGGCAAGAACTTCGACGCCACCGGGGCCTTTGGTCCGACCTTCGTCAGTGCCGATGAACTGCCTCCGGGCGCCAAAGGGCTGAACCTGGTTACTCGGCTCAACGGCACGATCGTCCAGCAGGGCAACACCGGCGACATGATCTTCAGCGTCGTCGACCTGATCAGCATTCTCAGCGAAGCGGTAACCCTGGAACCGGGCGATGTCATCGTTACCGGCACTCCCGCAGGCATTGGCTGGGCGCGCCGTCCGCCACTGTTCATGAAGCCGGGCGATCTTTGCACCGTGGAGATTGCAGGGCTCGGCACGCTGAGCAACCCGATCGCCGACGAAACTCCGCCGGCCTGAAACCGGGCACCAGTCTTTTATTGTCGAGATAGCGGGATAACCGAACCAATCGCCCTGGCGACTGGCTGCGGGCTCACCGATTTTCAGTAGTGGCCGTACCACCGAACCGATTTTCAGTTCGCGGGCTCGGCTGCCCCGAGATCGGCCAGCGCATCTCTCCATCGATTGAACGCCGTGACAGCGGAACTGCACAGGCCGGACCGAACGGTCCAGACCTTTGCTCAAGGCCCGCGCACAGAGGCACCACTCTGGGCGCGCAGGAGGAACTATCGTGCTGCAGATCAAAGACATCAACCACGTGGTCTATCGTCACCCCGATCTCGAGGTGATCGAACGCTTCCTGACCGATTTCGGTCTGGTCGTGGTCCACCGCACTCCACAACGGATTTATCTGCGTGGGGCCTGCTCGCGGCCTTACGTCTACATCGCCGAGCAGGCAGAACAGGCCAGCTTTGGCGCGATGGCCTTCGCCGTCGAGAGCTTCGAGGACCTGCAGGCAGCAACACATCTGCCCGGTGCTTCGCCTGTTCAAGTGCTGGATGCCCCTGGTGGCGGCCAGTACGTGGCGTTGCATGACCCCTCCGGGCGACGTGTCGAACTGGTGCATGGCATCGAGCCGGTCGAGCCGTTGACGCTGCGCGCCGCTTTGACCCTCAACTCGGCCGAACAGAAACAGCGCTTCGGCGATGTGCAACGGCCCGACAAAGGCGCTGCGCAGGTGCTGCGTCTCGGCCATGCGGCCATTGGCGTGCAGGACATGGCCGTACAAATAGACTGGTACCAACGGACACTCGGCATGCTGCCTTCCGATCTGGTGGTCGAGGGAAGTAACCAGGATTGCCCGACGGCAGCCTTCATGCGGCTCAATCGCGGCTGCGAGTGGACTGACCACCACACCATCGCCCTGTTCCAGGCAGAGAAGGACTTCGTCCATCACGTCTCCTTCGAGGTGCAAGACTTCGACGCGCAGTGTCTGGGCCACGCATGGATGACCAGGCAAGGCTGGTCGCCATTCTGGGGGGTCGGGCGCCATGTGCTGGGGAGCCAGATCTTCGATTACTGGAGCGACCCGTCCGGCAACCTTATCGAGCACTTCACCGACGGTGACCTGTTCAACCAGGACTCGCCATCGGGCTACACCCAGGCTTGCGACGACAGCCTCTATCAGTGGGGCCCGCCGATGTCGGTGGAGTATTTCCTCGGTGGTAAATGCGAAGCCGAACAGACTGCCCCCCGGTCTACCGTGTCCCGCCAGCGGCGCAGCTGATAAATCCCGACAGGAGATACGCCATGAACGAAGCAATGACCGAGCAGGGGCTCGACCTGCTGTTTCGCGAGGCCCGCAGCCAGAACGGCTGGCGCGACCAACCGGTGAGCGATGACACCCTCAGGAAACTATACGACCTGCTGCGCTGGGGGCCGACCAGCGCCAACAGCTGCCCGGCACGCATCGTGTTTGTGCGCAGCGCCGAGGCCAGGCAGCGGTTGCTGCCGGCATTGAGCGCTGGCAACGTGGAGAAGACGCTGAGTGCACCGGTGACCGCCATCATCGGCTACGACACAGGCTTCCACGAGCAGCTGCCCAAGCTGTTTCCACACAACCCAGGGGTGCGCGACTGGTTCGCCGGGCAGCCCGAGCTGATCGAGTCCACCGCACTGCGCAACAGTTCGATGCAGGGCGGCTACTTCATCCTCGCGGCGCGCGCCCTGGGGCTGGACTGCGGGCCGATGTCCGGGTTCAACCATGATTTGATCGACAGCGAGTTCTTCGCCACCGATGCCGGCCGAGCGGGTGCTTTTCCAGGCATGCAGATCAAGTCGAACTTCCTCTGCAACCTCGGTTATGGCGACCCCGCCAAGCTGTTCCCGCGCAGCCCGCGCCTGGGCTTCGAAGAGGTCTGCGCATTGTTGTAAATATCCACCCGGCTCTACCCGAGTAAATCCTCAGCCTGATTGATTGAGTGCAGTCACTCATTGCGCTCGATATCGGGTTGGCAAAACAACAAGAAAAAGGAGAACACTATGCGACATAAATCGATTTCCAAATGGCACGTGCTTGTCGGCGGTTTTCTGGCTTATCTGTTTGATGCCATGGAGATCATCCTGCTCACCATTGCACTACCGGTTATCCGCCAGGATCTGGGTTTGACGTTCAATGAAGCCGGCATGCTCGCCTCGGCAACATTGTTGGGCATTGGTTTCAGTAGCATTACCACCGGCTGGTATTCCGATAACTTCGGCCGACGCAAAGCCCTGCTCATATCGCTGATTGTCTTCGGGGTGCTGACCACTCTGGTTGCCACAACGCATAATTGGGCCTTGCTCCTGCTCCTTCGATTCCTCTCCGGATTGGGGCTGGGAGGTGTCTGGGGGATTGTCTCGGCTTATGTAACCGAAACCTGGCCTGCTCATCAGCGCGCACGGGCTACCGGTTTTGTGCTCAGTTCCTTTCCGGTCGGCGCCACCATCGCGGCATTGGCGGCGGCGAACTTCCTCCCCGACTGGAAGATGCTGTTTATGGTGGCTGGTATTTCCACCCTGATTCCGGTGGCTTATATCTTTTTCTTTGTTCCCGAATCCCGGGAATGGAAAGAACAAAGAGCGAAGAGCATTGCCAACCCTGAGTTACATGTGAATGTATCAGTCAGGGAGATCTTTTCTCCGGAACTTCGCCGGCTGACATTGCTGGGCACCGTGGCAGCCAGTTGCGCGGTCATCGGCTTCTGGGGCGCGAGTACCTGGTTACCGACTTACCTGGTGCAAGAGCGGGGATTGAACATCGGCATGATGGCCAACTTCATGGCGATCCTTAATATTGGCGCCTTTATCGGCATCAACGCCTTCGGCCTGATTGCGGACCACATTGGCAAAAGAAATGCGACGCTGCTCTCTCTGCTGGGCAGCGCGGTCATGCTCTCGATCTACGCGCTCACGGAGCAGAACGCCATCTTGTTCTGGCTGGGGCCGATCTATGCCTTCTTCTATGCCTTCGCCAGCCTGTTCGCCTCTTACTTCAGTGCCCTTTATCCCACCCGGGTGCGCACCATCGGCGCCGGCTTCTGTTTCAACTTCGGCCGTGGGTTGGCCGCCTTTGCCCCGTTGCTGTTGAGTGGCATCGCAACCAGCTACAGCCTGGCACTGGGGCTTCTGGTCTGCGCCGGCTTCTTTGCGCTGGCAACGTTCACCATGTTCTTTATGCCCCATGCCGAAATTCCCCGGGCAAGTATTCCGGGAAGCGTGCCGCTGGAAACCCCTCACTCATAATACGTGCCAATAACCTGGCCTGCCTGGAGATTCACTACATGTCGGATCAATTAGCAATACAACACATTCAAGCGCTGGAAGCCCGCCGTCGCCGGGCGATGATGGATCAGGATATGAAGTTCCTGGAAAGTATTTACAGCGATGATCTTTCCTACAGTCACTCGGATGGCAAGAGCGATAGCAAGAGCAGCTATCTGCAAGGAATGCGTGCCGGTATCTGGATTTACCGACACCTTGAAAGCCAGCAAGAGGTTTTTCGTATCGAAGGGGATTGCGCCGTCATCACCGGGTTGATCGACATGGATGTCATTATTCGCGATGAGCCGGTTTTATTGAACTCCCGCTATATCAGTGTCTGGAGAAAGAGTGACGCCGGATGGCAAATGATTGCCTGGCAGTCCACCCGCTATTCGACACTGTAAAAACAACGGCAATCTATCGACAGTCATAAATAAGTACAGCAAGTAAAGACAACATTGACAGCATGATTCCTGCCGTCCTGACGTGCCGGGCAAGGCGCACTCATGCCACGAACCGCCAATGGTTACAACGTTGAATAGCCTTATAAACCACCATTGAACTGCTGATTATCGGAATCGGACCTATGTACGTACAACAATTACAAAAATCGTATTGCAAGGCACTTCTGGCTGCGGGCGCTTTAAGCCTGGCTTCAACTAACGCGCACGCGACGGACTGGAGCGATACTTTCATCGGGTTTCGCTACGGTACGGACTTCACCGAGCCGAGTATTCGCGGCAAGGTTCAGAAGGAGATCTACCAGCTTGGCCATGTCAGCGGCAACACGTCTGGCTCGAACTTCTTCAATCTGGATGTCCTCAAGTCCGACGGCAACGACCCGAAGAAGGACAGCAATTCCGGCGCGACCGAGGCCTACATGGTCTATCGCCATCAGCTATTTCTGAGCAAGGTCTTCGACCGTTCACTGGCCTTCGGTCCGGTCAAGGAGGTCGCGCTAAGCAGCGGAGTCGAACTCAATTACAAGAACACCGAATTCGCCACCCGCAAACGCATGCTGGTAGTGGGCCCCACGCTCAAGTTCGACGTGCCCGGTTACCTCGATATCAGCCTGCTTTACGCCATGGAATGGAACCACTGCGGGCTGAACGCCTGCCAGACCGAGAACATCCAGTTCGATCCCTATTATGTGCTCCACATGGTCTGGGGCTTCCCGTTCCAGGTGGGCAGCGTACCGCTCAAGTTCCAGGGATTTGCCAGCTACAAGACAGAGAAGGGCAAGGATTACTTCAAGCAGGACACCGGCGAGGAAAGTCTGATTCGCGCCTCGCTGATGGTCGACGTCGGGCAAATGACCTTCGGTAGCAAGAACAAGCTGCTGATCGGGCCGGGCTACGAATACTGGAAGCACAAGTACGGTGCGATCAACAAACCCGGCGCCAACACCTATGCGCCGACTGTGCACCTGGAGTGGCACTTCTGAACTTGAAAGACATCTGCTGACCAGATTACACCCGCCACCTTGTTTCTCCTTTGGTTTGGTGGCGGTTTAGGGCGCCCTTGTGGCGCCTTTTTTTGGGCTCAAAGCAAGAGAGAGATGCACAGTACCTCGACATAAACCAGAGCAGTTCGGTGAGTGTAATATCGCCAACATCGCAGCTGCGAACTAGGGGGCCTCGCAGATCCTACGCCGCACGATTCAGCCTTGTGATAACAGGTGTGCGCAAAACTTGTAGGAGCTGCCGCAGGCTGCGATCTTTTGGGGGCATCCTCTCCCACAGGATTGAGTCTGGTTATCCGTGAACAACCAAAAAAAGCCCCGCGACCTAATGCGGTGCGGGGCAAAAAATTTGGTTGGTTGCGGCCAACCAAAGGAGCTCTTGAATCAGTGACTGCTGGCGACCGTCTCTGGCTGCCAGCCGCCGCCGAGGGCCTTGTAGATGGCGACGATGCCGCGGTACAGGTCGACTTCGGCCTGGGCCTGGGAGTCTTCGGCCGCCAGGCGTTCGCGTTGGGCGTCGAGCAGCACGAGGAAGTCCGCCGTCCCTTCGCGGTAGCGGATTTGCGCCAGGTCGGCGGCGGCGCGGCTCGATTCGCTTTGACGGATCAGCGAGATCAGGCGTTGCTGGCGTTTGCCGTAATCGCTGAAGGCGTTTTCCGACTCTTCCAGTGCCAACAGTACCTGTTGCTCATAGCTTGCCAGCGCGCCATCGGCATCGGCATCGGCAGCCCGCAAGCGAGCGCGGACGCTGCCCAGATCGAATGCCGCCCAAGTAATACTGGGCCCCAGCGCCCAGGCGTTGGCGGCCGAGGAACCGATCTGCGAACCGCGTCCGGCGGTGAAGCCGAGGAAGCCGCTCAAGCTGACCCGCGGGAACAGGTCGGCCTTGGCCACGCCGATGCGGGCAGTGGCTGCCGCCAGTTTGCGTTCGGCGCTGAGGATGTCCGGACGGCGTTGCAACAACTGGCCTGGGTCACCAATCGGCAGCGCCTTGGCAATCGCCGGCAGGGTCGCCGAGCTGAGGTCGACGGTCAGTTTGTCCGGGCGCTCGCCGAGCAGGGTGGCGATGCGGTTACGCTGGCGCACTTGCTCGGCCTGCAGTTGCGGCACGCTCGCTTCGACCGCCGCGAGGCGGGCGTCGGCGCGGACCACATCAAGCTGATCACCGACACCGGCATCGCGCAGGCTTTCAGTAATGGTGCGCGAGTCCTGTTGGTTTTTCAGGTTGGCCAGGGCGATCTTTTCCCGCAGTTGCGCGCCGCGCAGTTGCCCGTAAGCATCCACCAGTTCGGCAATCAGGGTGACTTGCAACTGATAGAGGTCGGCGGCGGCGACTTGCGTGTCGGCATCGCTGGCTTCCAGTTGGCGCTGGATGCGCCCGAACAGGTCCAACTCCCAGGCCATGTCCAGGCCCAGGTCATAACGTTCGGTGTGCACCCGTTGTTCGGTGATGCCGGGTTGCTGCGCCTTGCCCTGATCACTGCTGACGCGGCTGGTAATGGTCGGCATGGCGTCGTTGCTGACGTCATCGCGGATCGCCCGGGAGGCACGCAGACGAGCGAACGCCACGCGCAGTTCACGGTTGCCCTGCAAGGATTTGCTCACCAACTGATCGAGAGTCGGATCATCGAACTGCTGCCACCAGATGCCTTCGAAACGTGCACGGTCGAAGTTCTTCTGGCCGGCGGCGCCATCGGTGGCGGCCGTGATGTTGGCCGCCTCGGTGGCGGGAGTCTGGTAGTCCGGGCCGACGGCACAGGCACTCAAGGCCAGCACCAACAAGCTCGGCAGGAAGGCTTTCAGGCTCATTGTTGCGCCTCCAGTTTCAGGGCCTTGGCCGCTTTGCGGGCTTCGCCGCGTTCGACGAAACGACGGATCAACACATAGAACACGGGCGTCAGCAGCAGACCGAAGAAGGTCACCCCGAGCATCCCGGAGAACACCGCCACACCCATGGCATGGCGCATTTCCGCACCGGCACCGCTGGAGAAAACCAGCGGCACCACACCCATGATGAAGGCGAAGGAAGTCATCAGGATCGGCCGCAAACGCAGACGGCAGGCTTCCAGTACCGCGCTGAGCGGGTCGAGACCTTCCTCTTGCTTATCCTTGGCAAACTCGACGATCAGAATCGCGTTCTTGCAGGCAAGTCCCACCAGTACGATCAAGCCGATCTGGGTGAAAATGTTGTTGTCGCCCCCCGAGGCAATTACCCCGACGATGGCCGAGAGCAGGGTCATCGGTACGATCAGGATCACTGCCAGTGGCAGGCTCCAGCTTTCGTACTGTGCCGCCAATACCAGGAACGCCAGCAGTACGCAAAGCGGGAACACGAACAGCGCAGTGTTGCCCGACAGGATCTGCTGGTAAGTCAGGTCGGTCCATTCGTAGGTCATGCCGTTGGGCAGTTCTTCCTTGAGCAGTTTCTCGATGGCTTTCTCGGCCTGGCCGGAGCTGTAGCCGGGCGCCGCGGCACCGTTGATTTCAGCGGTGATAAAGCCGTTGTAGTGCATCACGCGATCCGGGCCCGAGGTATCGCTGACCTTGATGAAGGTCGCCAGCGGGATCATCTCGCCCTTGTTGTTGCGCACTTTCAACTGACCGATCTGGTCGGGTTCAAGGCGGAACTGTTGCTCGGCCTGAACGTTGACCTGATAGGTGCGACCAAAGCGGTTGAAGTCGTTGGCATACAGCGAACCCAGGTAGATCTGCAGGGTGTCGAAGATGTCGCTGACGGCCACGCCGTGGGTCTTGGCCTTTTCCCGGTCGATGGCGGCATCGACTTGCGGCACGTTAACCGTGTAGCTGGTGAACAACCCGGCCAGTTCCGGCACGCTGTGACTTTTGTTGATGATGTTCATGGTTTCTTTGTACAGCTCGTCGTAGCCCAGGTTGCCCCGGTCTTCGATTTGCAGGCGGAAACCACCGATGGTCCCCAGGCCCTGTACCGGCGGCGGTGGGAAGATCGCCATGTAGGCTTCCTGGATTCCGGCGAATTGGCCGTTCAACGCACCGGCAATGGCGCCCGCCGACTGGCTCGGGTCTTTGCGCTCGTCGAAAGGTTTCAGGGTGACGAATACGATCCCGGCATTGGTGCTGTTGGTGAAGCCGTTGATCGACAGGCCAGGGAAGGCCACCGCGCTTTCCACGCCAGGCTGTTTCAGTGCCAGGTCGGACATGCGTTTGATCACTTCTTCGGTACGGTCCAGGCTCGCCGCATCCGGCAGTTGAGCGAAGGCCACCAGGTATTGCTTGTCCTGGGCTGGCACGAAACCGGTCGGGGTGTTGGCAAAACCGAAGAACGTCAGGACCATCAGGCCGGCGTACACCAGAAGGGCGATGCCGCTGCTGCGGATAACCCGAGTCACTGTACCGACATAACCATGGCTGGCACGATCAAAGAAGCGGTTGAACGGACGGAACAACCAGCCACCGAAGATCTTGTCGAGAACCTTCGAGAAGCGGTCTTTCGGTGCGTCGTGGCTTTTGAGCAATACCGCAGCGAGGGCCGGCGACAGGGTCAGGGAGTTGAAGGCCGAGATCACCGTGGAAATCGCAATGGTCAGGGCGAACTGTTTGTAGAATTGACCGGTCAGGCCAGAGATAAATGCCGCCGGGATGAACACCGCACAAAGCACCAGTGCCGTGGCGACGATCGGCCCGGTCACTTCGCGCATGGCGCGCTTGGTGGCTTCGACTGGAGTCAGTCCGAGCCCGATGTTGCGCTCGACGTTCTCCACCACCACGATGGCGTCGTCCACCACAATGCCGATGGCCAGTACCAGCCCGAACAGTGACAGGGCGTTCAGCGAGAAACCAAACAGGTGCATCACGGCAAAGGTGCCGATCAGCGAAACGGGCACCGCCACTAACGGAATGATCGAGGCACGCCAGGTCTGCAGGAACAGGATCACCACCAGCACAACGAGGATCAGTGCTTCAAAGAGGGTGTGCACTACGGCTTCGATGGAGCCACGCACGAAGATCGTCGGGTCGTACACGATGCTGAAGTCCATGCCTTCAGGGAAGTTCTTCTTCAGCTCGGCCATTTTCCCCCGAACTTCGTTGGAGATCTCGATTGCGTTCGAACCCGGCCGCTGGAAGATCGGGATCGCCACCGCGGGCTGGTTGTTCAGCAATGAACGCAGCGCGTATTGACTGGAGCCCAGTTCAACTCGGGCGATATCTTTCAGACGAGTGATCTCGCCATCGTCGCCAGAGCGGATGATGATGTTCTCGAATTCTTCCTCGGAGACCAGCCGGCCCTGAGTGTTGACCGACAGCTGGAACGCCGTGGCATTCGGCGCAGGTGGAGCACCCAATGCACCGGCGGCAACCTGACGGTTCTGCTCGCGGATCGCGCTGACCACGTCGGTGGCAGTCAGGTTGCGCGAGGCGGTCTTGTTCGGATCGAGCCAGACCCGCAGCGAGTAGTCGCCCATGCCGAACAATTGCACATCACCGACACCGCCCAGGCGCGCCAGCTCATCCTTGATGTTGAGCAGGGCGTAGTTGGACAGGTAGAGCATGTCGTAGCGTTTGTCCGGCGAGGTCAAGTGCACGACCATGGTCAGGTCGGGCGAGGCCTTGTCCACCGTGATGCCGATCCGGGTCACTTCCTCGGGCAGCTTGGGCTCGGTTCGGGTCACGCGGTTCTGCACCTGGACCTGGGCGTTATCCAGATCGGTACCGAGGGCGAAGGTGATGGTCAGGGTGATCTTGCCGTCGGCGGTCGACTGCGAGGACATGTACAGCATGTTCTCGACGCCGGTGATGGCTTGCTCCAGGGGAGCGGCCACGGTTTCACCGATGACTTTAGGGTTGGCACCCGGGAAGTTGGCGCGCACCACCACGGTCGGCGGTACCACTTCCGGGTATTCGCTGATCGGCAACTGGAACAGTGAGATGGCGCCGGCGATCAGGATCAGCAGCGACAGCACCGCTGCGAAGATCGGTCGTGAAATGAAGAATTGGGAAAAATTCATCGGAGTTGTCGTCCCTTAACCGCGTGGGTTCGCAGCGCTGGCCAGTTTCACCGCGACCCCGGTTGCGCTCTTGGCGGGCGCGACTTGGGGCAGGTTGCTGGCTTCCAGTGCTTGTCGTTGTTGCGCCAGAGCGGCGAGGGTTTCTTTGCTGGCCATCGGGATCAGTTCAGGGGCGACCGGTGAACCCGGACGAACCCGCTGCAAGCCCTTGACGATAATGGTGTCGTCTTTGTTCAGGCCGCTGCGCACGATGCGCAAGCCTTCGATCTTCGGACCCAGTTCGACTGCGCGGTAGGCCGATTTGTTGTCGGCATCCATCACCAGCACGAACTTCTTGCCGAGGTCGGTACCGACCGCTTCATCGTTGATCAGCACCGCGGAGTAGGTCCCACTGCCCACCAGTTTCAGGCGGGCATACAGGCCTGGGGTGTAGCTGCCATCGCTGTTGTCGAACACAGCGCGGCCACGGATGGTGCCGGTTTTCGGGTTGACCTGGTTGTCGACGAAGTTCATCTGGCCCAGGTGCGGGTTGCCGTCTTCATTGGACAGACCCAGGTAAACCGGGGTGCTTTGACCGCGTTGGCCCTGGCGGGCGAGCTGGGTGTACTTGAGGTACACGCGCTCATCGGCATCGAAGTAGGCGTAGATTTTGTCGGTGGACACCACGCTGGTCAGCGCGGTGACGTCGGCGGTGACCAGGTTGCCGGCGGTGATTTGCGCACGGCTGACGCGACCGCTGATGGGCGAGGTCACGCGGGTGAAACTCAGGTTCAGTTTGGCCAGATCAAGCTGTGCCTGAATGGCGCCGACACCGGCTCGGGCTTCCTGGGCGGCGCTGGTGCGCGAGTCGGCCAGTTCCGCGGAAATCGCATTGCTGGTGCGCAGACGCTCACCGCGTCGGGCTTCGTTTTCGCTGCGGGTGGCATTGGCGCGGCCCTGGGCGACCAGGGCTTCGAGGCGGCGAACCTCAGCCTGGAACGGACGCGGGTCGATCTGGAACAACAGGTCGCCTTTTTTTACCAGCGCACCTTCGGTGAAAGCGACTTCATCGATCTGACCGGACACCCGTGGACGGATCTCGACGGTTTCCGGAGCTTCAAGACGCCCGGTGAATTCGTCCCACTCGTTCACCGGCTGTTCCAGCACCTTGGCTACACTGACCTTGGGTGCTGGCAGGGTGGCGGCGGCGTCTGGAGCCTTGCCGCAGGCGCTCATCACCAACAAGGCCAGCGCGGCCAAGGGGAAGCGTAAATGTTTGAATGACTGTTCCATGGATGCATCCGCCAAAATATTAAGATGGGCGGATGATGCTCGGCGGGGTTGTATCGCACGAATCGAATGAAGCGAAGGTAACTATCATTCGGAATGATATAAGCGTGAGCCGAGCCCTCTAGAATGCACCTTTTGTTAGGGGGCTATCAATTGAATTGATGACAAAATACTGTTGCAGGGGATGTTGGCCAGACAGCTGAATCGAGTGGTCCACATCGCGAGCAAGCTCGCTCCCACAAGAGATCTGATCCGCACTTGTAGACGTTGTATGGCCTGTTCATGTGATGGTCGGGCAGCACAAAAGGGCGCCTGGAGAGCGCCCTTTATTTTGTCTGTCACTTGTTACGCCCAGATGAGGTAGAACAACAGAATGAAAATCAGCCAGCCAATCTGGGTTGAGCAGCGCAGGCACAGATACCGCCAAGCACAGTCGATGTTGTGAAACGGGCGGTACGCGGCGTTAAGGAAAGGACCGAGGGTGCTGGCCGCACCGGCCGCTACCCAGAACAGCAGCCACCCGTCACGGACACCCCACGCGAAGGCCAGAGCCCCAAACAGCGCGCACTGGAAGAGGGTGATCCACATCAGCTGTCTCGGATCGCACATGGTTCCCTTTTCCGGCAGCAGCAAGTCAACGGCCTGATGGGCCGCACGCTCTGCGTCGTATTCCTTGGTGTTGCCCTCGTTGTTTTCAACTGTGCTCATGATGCTGCCCCCTGTTGAGCAACCGGACCGCTGTCGATGATCACCCAGGCGTGACGCGGGACACCCACGATGTTGTCCTGCGTCACGCCACCAAGGCAGTCTTCCCCGACCGGCCTACAGCGCGTTCGAACAATGATAGCTGCGCCCTCAAGGATGCACAGGAGAAGCTGCAGTACGCACTGAAAGACCTGAAGCAGATGGTCGACTCTGGTGAGCAACAGGCTAATATCCTCGATCCCGCGAGCGTGTGTGGCCTTTATTGGTAATTGATAGGAGTAGAAGAGCATGATCCCTCAAAACAAAGACCAACTTCTTACCGCGATAAACTCGAGTTTCGACAAGCTAGTGAAAGACCTGCGCGGTGTCCCGTTGTCGACGGTTGATGAATATTGCATTGAGGGCCACGCTCAGGGAACACAGATGAGCATTGCCAACCTCACGGCCTACTTAGTCGGATGGAATGAACTGGTGTTGAAATGGCTCGACCGGGACGTCGCCGGCGAAGCGATTGATTTTCCCGAAAAAGGCTTCAAATGGAATGAGCTAGGTCGGCTCGCGGAGAAGTTCTATCGCGACTATGAGAACGTCCCGTTCCCGCAGCTTGTTGAGCGACTGGAAGCAGCGAAGACCCGCATTGTTTCTTCGATTGAGGCCCGCAGCAGCGATGATCTCTATGGCCGTCCTTGGTATGCGAAATGGACGATGGGGCGCATGATCCAGTTCAACACATCTTCGCCCTACGCGAATGCGCGCGTCCGTCTGCGCAAATGGATAAAGGCAAAAAACTTAGTGTGAGTTTGGATGTTTTTCGAGTTTCTATCGGCACTTCCCGAGAGCAAGGCGGGATCTGAATGCCGTGTAACTCGAAGTGCAGCATGGCGAGCGAAAATTCAACGGTAGTCTATGCGCCATGCGCATTTTGACGGTCTCCTAGGACGGTGTCAGCAAACAATATACGCGCTCACAACTCGAAACGACTTACTCGAGCCTGAGGGGCCGAGCAAGGGGAAGAAGGCCTGCTGGATGCCGATGTTCACACCCAGCCGCCTTGGGTGCGAAGCCTCGGCGGTGGCGGCGATGGAGGTTGGGGTGAAGGCACCCTCGGCAACGCCCATCACCGCAGAGATGTTGCCGAGGTCCTGATAGTTGAGATCGAGGTCGCGCATCATCCATTCGGCGCGTCTTATGACAGACTGTCCGGATCCCCGAAGAACATCTGAATCCGCGAGCGCAACCAGCGCTCGCCCGGATCATTGTCCTGGGAACCGCGCCAGGCCATGTGCAACTCGAAACTGCGGGTGGGCAGCGGCGGGTCTTCGGCGCGAACGCCTCCGGCAGCGGTCAGTGCCTCGGCGGTGTAGTCCGGCACGGTAGCAACGATGTCCGTGCCCGCCAGCAGCGTGCTCAAACCGTTGAACTGTGGGACAGCGAGCACCACATGACGCTTGCGCCCGAGTTTCTCCAGTTCCTCATCGATAAACCCGCTGAGGTCGCCGGCAAACGACACCAGGGCATGGGGGCGGGCGCAGAAGTCATCCAGGCTCAGGGCCCCGGGCATGCTGTCGGCCCGCAACAGCTTCGGCAGGCTGCGGCGCAGGACCTTGCGCTTGGCATTGGCTGGCAGATCGGTGGTGTAGCTGACGCCGATCGAAATCTCGCCAGAAGCCAGCATCCCCGGCATCAATATGTAGTTGACCCTTCGCACCACCAGCACAATGCCCGGCGACTCGGCGCGCAGGCGCTTGAGCAGCATCGGCAGCAGGGCGAACTCGACGTCGTCCGACAGGCCAATCCGAAACACCGCGGTGCTGGTCGCCGGGTCGAACTCCGAGGCGCGGCTCACCGCAGTGGAGATCGAATCCAGAGCGGGCGAGAGCAGGGCGAAGATCTCCACCGCCCGGGCGGACGGTTCCATACTGCGCCCGGTGCGCACGAACAGCGGGTCGTCGAACAGCCCGCGCAGGCGTGACAAGGCCGCGCTGATGGCCGGCTGGCCGAGGAACAATTTCTCCGCAGCACGGGTCACGCTGCGTTCATGCATCAATGTTTCGAACACGATCAACAGGTTCAGGTCGACACGACGCAGGTCATTACGGTTCATCTTGTGTCCTGGCAAAATCAGCAAGGAGAGTCAGCAAGCTTGACGAGAGCGGTCATTTGATAACAATGGCCGGCATGAATCTTACGGGGAAAGACTGCTACTCTGCACCGGGTAATTCAGTTTTCCTACGATGATGGTTCGGTTTTCTACGGCATTAGACGTCGTAACAGGAGTTGCGGAATCAATGACAGGCATGTCGACTATTAATAGCCACTGATGGTCTTGGCCAGAAAGCCCGGATAGAGTTCATGGCATTAGAGGTTAATTTTTGACGAGGTTTGCGATGTCCCGCACGATCCGTTTTCACAAGTTTGGTCCAGCCGAGGTGCTCAAATGCGAAGAGCATGCGGCAGCGCTGCCTGCACCGGGCGAAGTGCAGGTGCGTGTCGAGGCGATAGGCATCAGTTGGTATGACGTGCTCTGGCGTCAGAACCTGGCATCGTCCCATGCTCGCCTGCCTTCAGGATTGGGTCATGAAATGGCCGGTGTGGTGACGGCAGTCGGCGAGGGCGTGGATGATCTGGAAGTGGGTGACAAGGTCGCCAGCTTCCCGGCCGAGAGCCCGAATGATTACCCGGTCTACGGCGAGCAGATCGTTCTGCCACGCTCGGCGCTGACCCGTTACCCCGACGTCCTCAGTCCGATCGAAGCCAGCGTGCACTACACGCCGCTGCTGATCGCCTACTTTGCCTATGCCGACCTGGCGCGGGTCAAACCGGGTCAGTTTGCCCTGGTGACCGATGCCAGCCACTGTGCCGGTCCGTCCTTTGTACAGCTGGGTAAAGCCCTGGGTGTGCGGGTGATTGCCGCCACCAAGACGGCTGATGAACGTGAATATCTGCTGTCCCTCGGTGCCGAGAAGGTGATCGTTACCGAAGAACAGGATCTGCTGATGCAGATCAACAAGTACACCGACAATCGTGGTGTCGACGTGGTATTCGACGGCTTGGGCGGACCGCAGATGTCACTGCTCGGCGATGTCCTGGCGCCACGCGGCAGTCTGGTGTTGTACGGCCTGCAAGGCGGCAACCAGACACCGTTCCCGGCTTGTGCGGCGTTCCAGAAGAACATTCAGTTCTTTGTGCATTGCATTGGCAACTTCACCGGCAAGCCGGAGTTGGGCATCATTCAGGACCAGGTGGCGTTGCAACGGGCGTTGCGCGACATCAATCAGATGACCGCAGATCGCGTGCTGCTGCCGCTCAAGACCCGGGTCTTCCCGTTCAATGAGTTTGTCGAGGCCCACCGTTACATGGACGAATGCCCATGTCGCGAGCGAGTTGCGCTGCAAGTCCAGCCTGCTTGATAACGTTAGCCAGAGTCGCTTGCAACGGACTCTGGCGTTGTTGCCGCAGCTGATGACCCTGCACCCACCGTTAAAATACCTTTAGATTATTAATCTCCCGTCTCCCAGCCCATTCCAATAAGGGCGGGTCGAATATACTTGTTCCTGGCAACCCGGCCAACTCTTTTTTGCACCGATATCCGGCAAGCGTGGCGTGCAACTTAGATGTTGTCGGGCGTTGATTGTTCAAGTCGCCCGGTAACTGAGCTGGTTTTTCGTGCGGATCTGTATCTTCCAATCATTATATAAGCCTTGATAATTGCATGATCACTTTCATCTCAAGGAATGAGTCATGGTTGAAGTTCATGGGTTGTTGGCTCTACGCATCGCAAACAGTTGCGAAGCCCTTGCTGTGCAAGGGGTTTGGCGGCTATCTCAAAAAGCAATGGGCAACGATTTAGTTGCTCTTGGAGTTGGGCGTGCGGCGCTTCTTTATTTTCTGTACTCATTGTTTGTAGGAAGTTGTAGGAAGGCTCCTAGGTACTAATCATCTGTGTCTTGACAGGATCTGGCACTTCGCCAGGTGCTAACATTTGGTAACTGATGCCTGTTTCAGCGGGCGCTATTACTTCTTTCGAAACAGCAGGCGAGGCAGCGCTGGCGAAGCCTGCTTGTTACTGACTTCTATTTCAGGTGTATGACAATGAGCGCTATTCACGATCAAGCCATGAATTACGTTTATCAGCAGGTATTGCAACGCTTACTGGGTTATTACTCCCGGGCAGAGCGCACCGCATTGCAGCTTTTTATCCAGCGGCTGATCGTCGCCGCAGGGGGGATAGAGCGCATCAGTGAATTCAAGGTGCTGGTGGCCCACCCGGGAACCAGGGACAGCAGCTATACCTTGGGATTCGTTCGCGCCGCCCAATTGAGCATCGCTGGCAGGGCTCCGGCCACCTTCAACCTGCGAGTTGCCACCTTGCGTCATGCGGGGGTGAGCCAGACAGCCCTGGCCAATATTCATCGCAGCTACGGCAGTTTGTTTGTCTATGACGACCCGCGGGTAGAGGTTCTGATGACCGACGGGCGAAATGTACTGCCGTTCAATCACCTGACCTCCCTGTGCGATGAGAATCGGGAGCTGAATCGGCGAAACCTGCTGCTCAGTTGTCACCTTGCGCCGGGGGTGAAGAGTTCAACGTTTCGCAATCACTGCTACTTATCCTTGGGCGCCTTCTATGGGCGGATCGCTCGCTGGGGCGATGGCGTCGACGTACTGGTCAGCAGTGACTCGCCTCATGAGCAAAGACGGTATCTGACGGGTTTCATAAACGCCGCACGAACCATCGGCTTATCGACCGAGGGCGTCCCGGCACTCGATTTCGAAGACTTGTTCTGCGTGCTGGAGCCGTTCGGGCAAGATTACTATCAGCAGTTGTGTGCGGGTCGGACCGAGGAAGATGGGCAGGATGACCCTGAGTTTCGGGCCCGTCGGCAGGTGTCGTACCTTGGTTTGCATGACCTCGTCGGGGGTGGCCTGGAAGATCGCTGGCCGTTGCTCAGTGAGTTTCTCGGATTCCAGTTCGATCAATTGTCCTCTCAGGTCAGCGAAACCGACTACGTCAGCCCTTTGTTGTCAGCTCACACGCAAGGTTTGCGCGCCCAGTTCGTAGACAGCCGCACCTATGAAGAGGGGATCAGCCGGTACCTGCGATCGGCAGCCTTGATGATGCGCAAAAAAAATCTCCCGGAAAAAGTGATAGAGCAGATGCTTTCAGCCTACGGCAGCGGACAGCGGATCGAGGAGCGTCGCGCTTTGGCGAGCAACTATGCCCAGCAAACCCTCGGCCTGAATGAGGCGCAGCTGGTTTGTCTGCTGTACAGCCCCTTTGTCGACCAGGGTGCTGGTCTTGAGCGTTTCCTGCGCTGTCGCCACCCGGGGATGCTGGTGGCGATGCCCGAATTGCATAAAGCTCTGCAGACACAGTCGGCACCGGAGCAGGTCTTGCAGTGGATGGTCGATGTCAGTGGCCTGTCCGTCGGTTTGCTGAGCACGCTATACAGCATGTCCCCGGTGGCCACTGCTGACGAAGCCTCGATTGATTTCAATGATCCTGGGCAACATGCGGGCCCACGCACCCTCTTCGATAGCAGTGATCTGACCAGCGAAGAGTCGACGGGAAGTTGATGGCGGACGAGTTGAGAGGTTCAAGGAAAATGTTTCCCGGCTTGCAGCTTTTCGGGCACGAGATGCACCAGCGGCTACCTAGCGGCTCCCTACAGGTTGGTCTTGACCCATGAAAGGAGGCAGACAAACCGACTTCGCTTACCAGGCCGTCTATCGTTATCTGACCAATTTGATCAGTGAGGTCGGGACCGAGGCTCGCGTCAAGTTGCCGTCGTTGCGGCATCTGGCAGAGCGGCTGAATGTCTCCATCTCGACCATTCAGTACGCCTATTCATTACTGGAGAAGGAGGGAAGGGTCTATTCGGTCGCCAAGTCTGGCTACTATGCGCTGCCGGTATCTTCCAACGGTCCTTACATCAGCGGCAATGATTTGCTGGAAACCGTCTATGTGAGTACCCGGCGCCCGGATATGTTGGTGTTGAGCGGTGACGAGCCGGCTTTGCTGCTTTCTCTGGACAGCCCTCTATTGCTATTGGAGCGTGAATTGGTGCGCCAGTATCCACGCCAGCTGCAATCGCTGTCGCAACCTTGTGGCGAGTTGGAATTGCGCACCGCCCTGGCCGCCCGTTACACCTCGTCGCCGGTGCGCTGCTGGCATGCCGATGATGTCTACATAGGCGCTGACCTGCGCGGTGTGCTGGAGATCCTGATCGCGGTGTTCGGACTCGCCGGCGCCACAGTGGTGGTGGAATCGCCCTGTGACTGGGGAATTCTGCGTTTGCTGCAGGCCGCCGGGGTGCGGGTGATCGAGTTGCCACTGCAAGACAATGGCTGCCTGGACCTTGATGCGCTCAGCCACCTGCTGGAGACCGAAGTGGTGCGTCTGGTGATGCTGTCCTCCGGCGTCAGCATGCCAATGGGAAGCCTGATGCCGGCGAGCGACAGACGTCATGTGGCGCAATTGCTGGAGTTGCAGGGTTGCTGGGTGCTGGAGAACGACATCTACGGTGAACTGGCGTTTGAGCAACCCCAATGGCGCTTTCGTGACCTGGTCGGCGCCGAACGACTGATCGTGTTTTCCACCTTCGAGAAAATAATCGGCCCGGAAGCGCCTTACGGGTATCTGCTATCGCGTCATTCGAGTGCCGAGTTGCAGCGGCATTTTCTCTTGCGCGCCTTTCGCTTGTCGCCGATCCGCCAGAAGGCCATTGCCCGGCTGTACACCAGTGGCCGGTTCGATCAACACCTGCAGGTGCTGCGGCGTATGTTGAAGGAACGCATGCAACATATGACGCAACTGCTGCACGAACGTTTTGCCGACTCATTGCAGTTCATCCTGCCTGCCGGTGGCGCCACGGTCTGGGTGCGATCCTTGCGCCCGGTGGATCTGCGCCGGGTGTTTCAGCGTCTGCTCAAGCAGCGGATTCTTGTCGCCCCAGGTGAGCTGTTCAGCATTCACGGGCTTCACTCCCAGAACCTGAGGTTGAGTCACACCGGCAGTGGCACGCAGGATCTGGATGCAGCGTTGAGCTGTCTGGCGGATGCCTTGCGTCTGGAGATGCTCGAATAGGTACAGCTGACAAATCCTGTCGCCGGGATAGATAGCGTCGCACTGTGGTCAAACTGCCAGTAAACTGCTTTCCTATTCCTGAACCATCCTTATCCAGAGGTTTCGCATGACAATCAGTCCTTTTGCGGGCAAACCGGCACCGGCAGAATTGTTGGTCGATATCCCGCGACTGGTAACGGCTTATTACACCGGCCAACCTGATGCAGCAGTCTCCACCCAGCGCGTGGCTTTTGGCACTTCGGGACACCGAGGCAGCTCCTTCGAGTCAAGCTTCAATGAGTGGCATGTCCTGGCCATCAGCCAGGCTATCTGCCTGTATCGCGAAGCTCAGGGTATTGATGGGCCCCTGTTTGTCGGGATCGACACCCACGCACTGTCGACGCCGGCCGGCGCCAGCGCGCTGGAAGTGCTCGCGGCAAACGGGGTGACGGTGATGATCGCCGAGGGCGACGAATACACCCCGACGCCGGCGATTTCCCACGCCATTCTTTGCTACAACCGTGGCCGCACTTCGGGGCTGGCCGACGGCATTGTGATCACGCCTTCGCATAACCCGCCGCAAAGCGGTGGCTACAAGTACAATCCGCCCAATGGCGGGCCGGCGGATACCCATATCACCAAGTGGATCGAAGCCAAGGCCAATGAACTGCTGGCCAACAAGCTCGCGGGCGTCAAACGCATCAGTTATGAGCAGGCACTCAAGGCCAGTACCACCCATCGTCACGACTACCTCAATACCTATGTTGCCGACCTGATCAATGTGATCGACATGGAAGTCATCCGCGGTGCCAAGCTGCGCCTGGGCGTCGATCCACTGGGCGGAGCAGGGGTGCGCTACTGGTCGGCGATTGCCGAGCATTACCGGCTGGACCTGGAAGTGGTCAACACCCAGGTTGATCCGACGTTCCGCTTCATGTCCGTGGACTGGGACGGGCAGATCCGCATGGACCCATCCTCCAGCTATGCCATGCAAGGCTTGATCGGCCTCAAGGACCGATTCGACGTCGCCTTCGGCTGTGACCCGGACCATGATCGCCACGGTATCGTTACCCCGTCCGGCGGCTTGCTGGCACCAAACAACTATCTGGCGGTGTCGATCGACTACCTGTTCCAGAATCGCCCGCACTGGCGTGCCGATGCTGCCGTGGGCAAGACCGTGGTCAGCAGCGGTTTGATCGATCGAGTCGCCAAGCGCCTGGGCCGCCGGCTGTATGAAGTGCCGGTGGGTTTCAAATGGTTTGCCGATGGCCTGTTCGACGGTTCTCTGGGCTTCGGCGGTGAAGAAAGCGCCGGTGCCTCGTTCCTGCGCAAGGACGGTAGTGTCTGGAGCACCGACAAGGATGGTCTGATTCCGGCGTTGTTGGCGGCGGAAATGACGGCTCGCACCGGCCGCGACCCCAGCCAGATTTATCGAGCCTTGACCGATGAACTGGGTGAACCGTTCGCGGTGCGCGTCGATGCCAAGGCCAGCCCCGCGCAAAAAGCCTTGCTCGGCAAGCTGTCGCCTGAGCAGGTCAAGTCGACGCAATTGGCTGGAGAGGCGATTCAAAGCATTCTCAGCCATGCCCCGGGCAACGACCAGGCCATCGGTGGCCTGAAAGTCATGACCGAAAACGGCTGGTTCGCGGCGCGGCCTTCGGGCACCGAGGACATCTACAAGATCTACGCTGAAAGCTTTATCGGTGACGAGCATCTCAAGCAGCTGGTGGCCGAGGCTCAGGTATTGGTGGATGGTGCCATTACCGAGAAGTGATTGAGGGCCCCCAAAAGATCGCAGCCTGCGGCAGCTCCTACGGGTTTTGCATACACCTGTTATTTTGAGGGTGAATCGGTTCGGCGTAGGAGCTGCCGCAGGCTGCGATCTTAGCGATCTCAAATGCGCCACAAGTTCCTGGTCGCTGACCGGATCCCGGCTCAAACGAAAAAAGGGGCGACCAAAACGGTCGCCCCTTTTTTGTCCGGCATTTACCGAATCAAGCCAAATCCACCAGCACGATTTCACTGTCCTCGATGGCCGTCACCCGCAGCACCTGCTCATGCTCCACCGCAACCCCGTCTCGAGCTTCTGCGCGCAAGCCATTGACTTCAATGACTCCGGTAGCCGGCACCAGGTACGCCCGACGACCACTGTCCAGGCGATACTCGGCACTTTCACCGGCTTTCAGGTTGGCCGCCACCAGCCGCGCATCGGCACGAATCCGCAGGCTTTGATCGTCGCCAGCCTTGCCGCTGGCCAAGGTCACGAAACCTTCGCGCTGCCCCTTGGGAAACGGCTTGGCCCCCCAGGATGGCGCCGAGCCGGCCTCGTTCGGGATGATCCAGATCTGGAAGATTCGGGTCTCGGTCGATTCCAGGTTGTACTCACTGTGCGCGATCCCGGTCCCGGCACTCATCACCTGCACGTCACCGGCTTCGGTACGACCCTTGTTGCCCAGGTTATCTTCGTGGGTGATAGCACCTTCGCGAACGTAGGTGATGATTTCCATGTCGCGATGCGGGTGTTTCGGGAAGCCGGTACCGGGAGCAATCACGTCATCGTTCCAGACCCGCAGGTTGCCCCAGTTCATGCGTTTGGGGTCATGGTACTCGGCGAACGAAAAGTGGTGATGGGCGTCCAGCCAGCCATGGTGAGCGCCGCCCAGGGATTTGAAGGGTCTGAGTTCAAGCATGATCGTCTCCTGTAAAGGTTCGTCATGGGGCTGAACGCTTGAGCCGCAGAACGATAACCGGTAGTTGATGGCGAGCATCATCCAATAAGCCAATATCGATAAAAAGCGGAAAAAATGCCTCAAACCAATCTAATTTATTGATATGTTTGGTGCCGAAAATCTACCGGTCAGCATTCAGTTCATCGCTTAAGCCAATGACAGATAAGCATTTCACTAGAAGTCATGGGCAAATGCAGCGACCATAGGCTCAACAGCCTCACACCCTGGAGTCAGCGTGCCGCAACACACCCCCGATCTTCCCCCCGAGCTGCTACCACTGGCCGAAATGCCGCTGCTCAAGCGGCTGGCCGCCCGGTTCTTCGGCCATGGCCTTACTCGCTTGCGCGCCCAACACCGCGCTTCCTGGTTGCATGGCCAAGCTGACGGCTTTCGCAGCGGACATAGCGCCGGCGTGGATTACGGCTATAAAGAGGGCAAGCTCGAAGGCATGGAGGAAGGGCGCCAGGTCCTGCTGATTCGAGACACGCGCTGCACCGAACACCGGGCGCCGGGTATTGATGACAACCTGTTCGACGACTGGCGCCTGCCGCTCAGCGCTGAACTGAAAAAACGCATCAAGGCCGATGTCGCCCGATTGCTGCCGGCACAGGCGCAGCCGAGTGCGGCCCAGTGGAAGATGATCTTCAGCGATACCCCCTCGACTTCGGTGATTGCCGGCGCGGGGGCGGGCAAGTCGACCTCGCTGGTGCTGCGCATTCTGTTGCTGACCCATTACCTGGGGTTTGAACTGGATTCGTTGACCGTGGTGACCTTCACCCGCGAGTCGCGCAAGGATTTCATCAATAAGCTGGTGGAGATGTTCGCCCTGTGGGGGCGCACGCTCAGCCTCAAGGAGGCTCGGGACGTGGTGCGCACCTTCCACTCCAGAATCCTGCCGATGGTCCGCAGCTTGTCGGGTTTTGCTCAGCTGCAAGCCTTCGAGAACCTCAGCGCCCGTTCCCCGCAGGGTGATGAAGGGGCTGACAGCAATCCGTTCGACCTGCGCATCAATGACACCCAGCGTCAGCAACTGAATGCCTGTTTTCACGCGTTGCACCGCCGCGATGAACGTTTCCGCGAACTGATCAAGCCGCTGGCTCGACACGCCTTGCAACTCAAAGAGCTGGAGCGAGATCACCCGGACGTGCAAAAGCGCATGGCGGTGACCGAGCTTGCGGCCAAGCGCGACGAAGAGCTCTGTGACACCCTCGAAGACCTGTGGTTTCGCGCCGGCGCCTGGCCAATCAAGGGTATCGAACCCAACCGCCAGACCTTCGAGATCAATGGCTCCTCGTTCCATTGCCACGGCTACATCGCCGAGCTGGATGCCTGGGTGGTATTGGGTTTCGATCCCCGCGAAAATGCGCAGATCTGCCGACCAGGAGCCAAGTTGTCGGTCCGCGCGGAGTGGGCGGTAAAGCGCACCCTGTTTCAAGCTTTCTGCCGCAAGCCATTGATTTGGCTAGATAGTTATGACTCGACGAAGCGGGTTGTAGCGTCTCTGGCGGGGGAGGCCAGCGCCGGCCCGGGCTTCGATTACAAGGTCAAGGGCGAGCTGAGTTCCGCGCCGCTGCTGGATTGTTTTGTCGGCGCCGCCAGTTTTATCGAGAACCTGGGGCTGGATGTTCCCGCGGCCGTAGGCCAGATGAGTTTTGCCAAGGACGATCCCGATCGTTACTTCTTTGAAGCCCTGAGCTTGTTCTGGCGAGCGCTGGAAGATCATCTACTCGATCAATCGCCGCCGATCATGACCTATAACCGCATGTTCGCCTTGTTTAGTGAACATTCGCCGGAAAATCTAAAATTATTGAGTGATCAGCTGCTCAGGCCGTTGTCGCACTTGATGATCGACGAGTTCCAGGACGTTTCGCCACAAATAGTCTCCTGGATTCGCGCCAGCCTGCGGGAAATCCGCAGCCGTGGCCCGGCCATGCACGTCGGCCGGGGCGCCCAGCGCTCATCGTTGCTGTGCGTCGGCGATGACTGGCAATCGATCTATGGCTGGCGCGGCAGTTCGCCGAAGTACTTTATGGAATTCAACAAGGAGTTCCCGTCTCCCAATACCACCCGGGTCATGCTCAGCGACAACTATCGCAGCCATCAGCACATCATCGATGCGGCAGAGCACATCGTTCGCGCGGCGCCGGCGATCGCCGGGAAGAAGGCCAGGGCCAGCGGCGAACCCAAAGCGTTGCTGCCGGTGAATGTGATGGACCGGGACGACCAAGGGTTGGCCAAGTGCTTGATCGAGCACTACAAAAACGGTGATTCAATCTTGATGTTGTTTCGAAAAAGTAGTGATAAGTTATTGATAGAAGAACATATTCAATCTGTAGTTAATGTTGATTCTAGATTACCGATCGAAGAGCGACGGCTGAAACAGCTGACCTACCACAGTTCCAAAGGCTTGCAGGCGGATGCGGTATTCCTGTTGGGCGACTGCCAGCATCTGACCAGTTCACCCTACAAAAATCAGGTCTATCGAATGGCCGGGCTGGCCAAGGATGGCGATGCAGAACCGTATGATAGCGCCCAGAAAGATGAAATCCTGCGCCTGGCGTACGTTGGCATCACCCGCGCGGTCAAACATTGCTACTGGTATGTCGATGGTCAGGACACCCAGGTGGCCAATGTTCCAAAGGCCTCCGACCGGATTGCCAAAGACAAGGCATTCTTCGCCGATCAGCGGGGGATGAAGGTTCAGGCTTGAAGGCGGCCAGGCAGCCGGCCGGCCTGGGTGTATGCGTCTCTCAAGCTGGGCAGGCTGCGATCTTGGTATGCGTTTTTTTTGGACACAGCAAAAAGCCCACAAAATGTGGGCTTTTTGTCAGAATTTCAGTGGTTAACCGTAACTTCTTAAACCCATGGGCGGGATAAAGGATTCAAGTTCGTCTTCCACCGCTTCGATTATTCGTTCGACATCGGCGGCGTTCATTACCGTGGCGCAAGGGATACCGGCAATGGCAATCATGGTTTCGCCGCTGGCGCGATCGAACAACCGGGCGATCATGCTGCCGGGTGCATCCATGCTGGCCTCGAAGCCCATTGGATGAAAATGCCAACGCATGAGCTGGCAGGCATTGGGAAAGGTGACCTTGGAAAAGACTTTATTCATGTGTTGCCCACCTTGTTCATTGAGCACTTCCATAAGCTCGCGGTAGGAACGGAAGGACCTTCACTGGTCCAATCCTGTAGAGCTTTTAAAAATAGCATCACTGGTAATAGGCGGGAGTTTTTTTTCAGGCCGTTTGGCGATTGCTTTGGAAAACTATGACGCAGGTCATGTTTCAGCAAGCAATAGGCCAAATGTCATTATTCACGGGCCGTGAGTTGGCCATTGAAGCCCGGCCGGAAGTTCGGCAAGCTCTGTTTTTCTGTCATCGAGTGTTTTATGCCTGCCAATGATGATGGCCCGCTGCAGACCCAGGCCACCGGCGAAACCGTCCTGCGCTATCACCTGTGCTGGAAACACCGTGACCTGGATGGGGTCATGGCGCTGTACCACCCGCAGATCCAGTACCACGACTTCTTTCAGAACCGCGTTCTGGGCCTGGATGAACTGCGTGAGTATGTGCGCAGCAGCATGCCGCGTGATCCGGATGAAGCGCTTGAGCACTCCGATCGTATCCGTCTGGATGGCGATACCGCATTCATTCAGTACCGCGTGACCTTGCGTGGCGGCCAGGGGCTGGTGTCGTTTCGCGCCAGCGAGGCGATCACGGTGCGCGACGGATTGATCTGGCGCGTCAACGAATACGCCTCGCTGGTGCATGAACAGCCATCCGGCAAGGCCACTGGCAGTCTGCGCCCTGCGGTCAGCCGGCTGGGGCTTTCGCCGCGCCAGCTGAGTTTCATGGCACAGGATCTACAACAGTATTTCCAGCACCAGCAACCCTACCTGGACCCGGACCTTGATCTGCAGCGGGTGGCGAAGGAGTGCGGGTACAGTCGCAATCAGATCTCCTACTTGCTCAACCAGGTGCTAGGGCAAAGCTTCTATCGCTACGTCAATCATGCCCGGCTGCAACATTTGCTGGTAGCACTGGACAAGGCCACGCCACCGCTGCGAATCGACGAGTTGGCGTTCGCCGCCGGGTTCAATTCACTGTCGGCGTTCTACAGTTGTTTCCGTCAGCAGACCGGCATGTCCCCCAAAGCCTACATTAGGGTGCGCTTTCAATAACTGACGGTCGCGCCGTCGCCCTCGTGATAGCCAGGCGACACCTCCAATATGGGGATCGGGCCAGGCCCTTCGGGTTGAAACTGTGATCGCGCCAGGCTGCGTTGCGGGACTTGAAGGGGCGAAAAGCATCTTCTGCGTCCCGCGCCTTGCCTGACACGACCACAGATCCAACGCGATCCGTCATTTATCGAAAGCGCACCCTATACAAATTTCTTTGCGTGCACGCGCGCAAGACAGCCACTGAGTCCAGGCACTAGGATCGCAACTCTCTAGTTTTGGGTGGCGGAGTCTTGCATGCCGGCGTGGCGCACTATCAGTTTGTGGATGGACCAGCTCGACGAGCCCTTGGTTGCACGGCCGTCATTGGAGCAGGACCTGGATGTCGACGTGGCGATCATCGGCGCCGGCTACACTGGGCTCTGGACCGCCTATTACCTCAAGCGTCTGGCGCCGGAGTTGAACATCGCCATCGTTGAAGCACAGATCGCTGGGTTCGGCGCGTCCGGGCGTAATGGCGGCTGGCTGATGGGCAATCTGTTGGGCGAGGACCGCTTACTCGCCGGTCTGCCTGCCGAGCAGCGTCGCGCCTCTTTCGATCTGCTGCACGGCATCCCTGATGAAGTGGGGATTGTCCTCGAGCGTGAAGGCATCGACTGCGATTATCGCAAGGGCGGGGTGTTGTATTGCGCGGCGCGTTATCCCGAGCAGGAAACCAGCCTGCGCCGCTACCTGGACAAACTCTACAGCCAGGGCCTCAACGAAGCGGACTACCGCTGGCTGAGCCCCGAGCAACTGGCGCAGCAGATCCGCATCGCCAAGCCTTATGGCGGTATCTATGCACCGCACTGCGCAACCATCCAGCCGGCCAGGCTGGTCCGGGGCCTGGCCCGGACTGTCGAGCGCATGGGAGTGAAGATCTTCGAGAACAGCCCGGTCGAGCATTGGCAGGCCGGCAGCCTGCGCACCGCCAAGGCACAGGTTCGCAGCCACTGGATAGTGCCGGCAGTGGAGGGTTATGCCGTGACGCTGGCGCCCTTGGGGCGCTATCAAATGCCAGTGCAGAGTCTACTGGTGGCGACCGAACCATTATCCGCCGCAATCTGGGACGAGATTGGCTTGAGTCGGGGCCAGGCCTTCAGTGAAAACAGCCGGCAAGTCACCTACGGCCAACGCAGTGCCGACAACCGTCTGGTGTTCGGCGCCCGCGGGGGCTATCAGTTCGGCGGGAAACTGCGCCACGACTTCGACCTGACCCGCGACGAAGTCGAACTGCGACGCTACCTGTTCGGTGAACTCTTCCCGCAGCTCAAGAACGTCAGGATCACCCACGCCTGGGGCGGCAACCTGGGCATGTCTCGACGCTTCAAGCCGCACATGCTCTGTGATCGCAGCAGCGGCATCGCCTTGTCCGGCGGTTACGGCGGCGAGGGCGTGGGCGCGAGCAATCTTGGCGGGCGGACCCTCGCCAACCTGATCCTTGAACGCGACTCCGAGCTGCTGCGCCAACCCTGGGTGATCCAGCAGGGTGGCCTCGACGCGCTGAGGGCCTGGGAACCGGAACCCTGCCGCTGGCTCGGTTACAGCGCGATCATCCGCAGCTTCGTCCATGAAGACCGGACTCTGGCCAATCCCAGGACTGCGCCGTGGCGGCGCAAGCTTGCCAGCCGGGTCGCCGGGTTCATGGAAAGCTTCATGCAATAACCGCTGGCCAATCATCCACCTGTAGGGATCACCATGAGCATCACGCAATTCAAGAACACCCTGAACGTCACGCTGCAGGAGTCAGCCCCGGTGGCCGTGCCGTTGGGTACGCCAATCGCTGTCACTTCGACCACCAGTGTCGAACGCAATGACGGCGTCGAAACCGGCATCTGGGAGTGCACACCCGGTCGCTGGCGGCGACAGATCGTCGCCCAGGAATTCTGCCACTTCATCCAGGGCCGCTGCACATTCACCCCCGACAACGGCGAAACCCTGCACATAGAAGCCGGCGACGCCCTGATGTTGCCAGCCAACAGCACCGGGATCTGGGATATCCAGGAAACCGTGCGCAAGACCTACATGTTGATTTTTTGATCCGCTGATCACCCGAAAACCTGCCCAACAAAAATAGCCCCAGATAATCAGGAATCGAATCATGATCCGCATGAGCACCGCATCGCTGCTACTTGTCGCGTCACTCAGTCAGGCGGCCGAGACCGTCAAAATCTACAACTGGTCGGACTACATCGCGCCGGACACGATGAAAAATTTCCAGAAAGAAACCGGCATCGCATTCAGTTATGACGTCTACGACAGCAACGAAACCCTGGACGGCAAGTTGATGACCGGCAAATCAGGTTATGACGTGGTGTTCCCCTCCAACCATTTCATGGCCCGGCAGATCCAGGGCGGGGCACTGAAAAAACTCGACAAGAGTCAGTTGCCGAACTGGAAAAACCTCAATCCGGTACTGCTCAAGGCCCTGCAAACCAACGATCCGGGTAACGAGCATGGCTTCCCGTACCTGTGGGGCAGCACCGGGATCGGCTACAACATCGCCAAGGTCAAAGCGGTGCTGGGCGACAACGCCCCGGTCGACTCCTGGGATTTGATCTTCAAGCCCGAGTACATGGAAAAGCTCCAGAAGTGCGGCGTGGCGATTCTCGATAACGGTCCGGAACTGCTCCCGGCGGCGCTGAATTACCTTGGTTTGCCACACCACAGCAAGAACCCGGCGGACTACAAGAAAGCTGAAGAACTGCTGCTGAAAGTCCGGCCCTACGTCAGCTATTTCCACTCATCCAAATACACCAGCGACCTGGCCAATGGCGATATCTGCGTAGCAGTCGGCTTCTCCGGCGACATCCTGCAAGCCGAAAGCCGTGCCAGAGAAGCTAATAACGGGGTCGAAATCGGTTATTCGATTCCCCGGGAAGGCGCGGCGATCTGGTTCGACATGGTCGCCATGCCCGCCGACGCCCCGGACGAAAAGGCCGCCTACAGCTTTATGAACTACCTGCTGCGTCCGGACGCCATGGCCGGTATCAGCAACCATGTGCGCTACGCCAATGGCAATGAACAGGCCGACAGCCTGATCGACCCGGCGATCAAGAACGACACCAAGGTCTACCCAAGCCCTCAGATGATGGACAAGCTGTTCGCCCTTGAGGCCATGCCGCTGAACATCGACCGGATTCGCACGCGGTTGTGGAACAAGATTCGGACGGGGAGTTGATAAGCAATATTTCCTAAAGTGTTCGGTCCCTGAAGAAGTCGTCTGTGGTGTAGTTTCTTGGTCTCCTGACTGGATGTGCAGAGGTATCTACACCACATTGAAATACGGCGTAGGGCTGAGTGCTAGAACAAAAAAATGTGTAGATACCTATGCAGTATGTGAGGAGGCAAAGGAATGCCTGTTTCGACAAATGCTGACCGTCTGCGGACAGGGCGAGTTTCAGAAGTTGGGGGAATTTATCTGGTGACCGTTGTTGTTCATCAACGCCAGCCGGTTTTTACCGACTGGCGTCTGGGGCGGCGGGTTGTCGAGCAGTTTCGCTTGGCGCAGGAGGACGACTGGGCAAACTCTTTGGCTTGGGTGGTGATGCCTGATCATTTTCATTGGCTGCTCCAGCTTCGGGAGAGAACGCTGGCCGAGTTGATGTGTCGAGTAAAGTCGCGCAGCAGTTTGACGGTTAAACAAACAATGGGGCGGCGAGGGCGATTATGGCAAAAGGGTTATCACGACCGTGCCGCGCGCCAGGATGAGGATGTAAAAAACCTTGCCCGTTACGTTGTCTGCAACCCCCTGCGAGCAGGCCTGGTCAAGCCTGTTCACGATTATCCACTTTGGGATGCCTGCTGGCTCTGATACCGGAGGTGGCTGGTTTTACGACCGCTGCGCCCGAGCGCGGACCGGGCCGGACGCAGGCTTCGCCAGCGGCTACGGAGGAATGTGTGGAGCCAGGCTTCAGTCTTCCTCGCGGACAGTGGCGACATCATCCGCCTTGATCTTGATCTTCTTGCCCGAAATGTCTTCGAACTCGTAGAAGCCGTCCTTGGTCTTGGTTTTCGGTGCGTCCTTGGTCAAGTACTGAGTGCCATCCTGCAACGTCACTACCGTCGGCGACGCGCAACCGCCCAATGCCAGAAGCGCCGCTACCGCGAGGGGAAAACCAAGTATTTTGATGTTCATGGAAAAAACTCTCGTTCAAGGATCAGTCGACCACTTCGGTTGAAGGAAGTCATAAATCAAAGGCTAGTGGCCTTTTGTGTAGTTAACCGAGCAAAAAGTTCTCTCCCCGGAAGAAAAAAGCCGCTGACTCAGCCGCTTATCAAATATCGTTTGCAAGCCCGGGGCTTGAGCTGCTATCTGTACGCATAACCAGTATCCAGCTACCGTGGCGCGCTAGATCCGTGACTTCCAACCCGCTCGACAATCCGTTCTATTACCTGAACAACTTCGTGCAAGTGCTTGATTGGCTTGAGCAACGCTGTGCCGATATGTTGAGTTCGCAAGAGCAGCAGTTCATGCTCGACTTCAGGCATCTACCCCAAGCCTCCCAGGCAGTGCTGGTCCGAATGGTGATGCGCAAGGGGCTGCGGTTTCGCGCCGGCAAACTGCGCTACCAGGAAATCGGCGAGGTCGGGACGGCGGTCGAACCCTTGCTGCAGCTGGGCTGGATCGATGAGCAGGCGTTGCTGAGCGTCGAAGAGCTGTGCGATGTGCTGTTGAAACCGGAAATACTCCAGTGCTTCAACTCCGCGATCGATCAGCCCAAGGCAAAAAAAGCCGAATGGCTTGCCTGCCTGAGCGGGCAGTTCAGCGAAACCAAAACCTTCAAGCAATGGTGTCCGACGCTGGACGACCGGCTGTTTACCCTGACCATCATGGACCTGTGCGATCGGCTGCGGCTGATGTTCTTTGGCAACCTCTACCAGGACTGGTCGGAGTTCGTGCTGGCGGACCTGGGCATCTTTACCTACGAAAAAGTCGAGTTTTGCGCCGAATCCCGTGGATTGCGCTGCCGCGACGACGTGGATGGTTTTCTGTACCTGCAGCAGTGTCAGGAACGCTTCGAGGCCGGCGAGGCATTGAGCCAGGTGCTTGAGCAGATCCATGCGCTGCAGACCGACAACCCCTGGCTTGAGCGGCGTCGCGCCAGGCTGTTGTTTCAGATCGGTCAGCACTGCGAGCGAGTCGACGACTTGCCGGCAGCGCTGGCCATCTACCGCACCTGTGCCTATCCCGGCGCCAGGTTGCGTTTGATCCGCGTGCTTGAGCGCAGCAGCGAGTATCCGCTGGCCATGGAACTGGCCAGCCATGCCGAACAGTTCCCCGAAAGCGCCGCCGAGCAACAGCAACTGCTGCGTGTTCTGCCAAGGTTGCGGCGCAAGCTCGGTGGCCCGGTCATGCCGAGAACGGTGGTGCGGGATATGTTGCGCCTGGATCTCAACCTGCCAAGAACCGATCCGGCGTTATCGGTCGAGTTGCATGTCCAGGCCCATCTCGATGACGTCCAGGCTCCAGTGCACTATGTCGAGAACAGCCTGATCAACTCGCTGTTCGGGCTGCTCTGCTGGCCGGCGATCTTTGCGCCGTTGCCCGGGGCGTTTTTTCACCCGTTTCAGCGCGGACCGGTCGACTTGCTCAACGAGGACTTTCATTCGCGGCGCGCCGAGCTGTTCCAGGCCTGCCTGGCAGAACTGGACGACGGGCGCTACATCGAGACCATCCGCCAGCGTTACGCGGCCAAGTGGGGCGTGCAGTCGCCTTTCGTATTCTGGGGCGCCTTGACCGATGATTTGCTCGAACAGGCCCTCGACTGCCTGCCGGCCGAACACCTCAGGCACTGGTTCAATCGCTTGCTGCTGGATATCAGGGCCAACCGCTCCGGCATGCCGGACCTGATCCAGTTCTGGCCGCAGCAGAAAACCTACCGCATGATCGAAGTCAAAGGTCCGGGGGATCGCCTGCAGGACAACCAGCTGCGCTGGCTGGAGTTTTGTCAGCAGCACCAGATGCCGGTGGCCGTCTGTTATGTGCAGTGGGCGGAGCAGGGCGCGTGAGCTACAGCATCGCGGTACGTGCCTTGTGCGAGTTCACCGCCAAGGTCGGCGATCTCGACCTGCGCTTCACCCCGTCGCCCACGGCGCTGGAAGGCATCGTCGGCCACCGCACCGTTGCCTCGCGGCGCAACCCGGGTTATCAAACCGAAGTCGCGCTCGAGGGCCAGTACCTGCAGTTGCGGGTCAGGGGCAGGGCGGACGGCTATGACCCCGGCCAGAACCAGCTCGATGAAGTGAAAACCTATCGCGGCGACCTGAACGCCATGCCGGCCAACCATCGTCAGCTGCACTGGGCTCAGGCGAAAATTTATGGCTGGTTGATGTGCCAGCAATTGCAACTGCCCGGGATCAGCCTGGCGCTGGTGTACTTCGATATCGTCAGCGAAAAGGAAACCCGGTTCGTGGAGGCCTGGAGCGCCGTTGAGCTGGAGCTGTTCTTCAATCGCCACTGCAGCTTGTTTTTACAGTGGGCCGAGCAGGAAATGGCTCATCGCGAGGCGCGTAATCAGGCGGCGCAGCTATTGCGTTTTCCCCACGCCGACTTTCGCCCGGGCCAGCGCCATCTGGCGGAATCGGTGTTCAAGGCGGTGAGTACCGGCCGCTGCCTGATGGCCCAGGCGCCAACCGGCATTGGCAAGACCGTGGGTACGCTGTTTCCGATGCTCAAGGCATTGGCTGCGCAGCAATTGGACAAGGTGTTTTTCCTCACCGCCAAGACCCCGGGCCGGCAACTCGCGCTCGATGCCGCCCGGGTAATCCACCATAGCGCGCCGCAGCTGCCATTGCGGGTGCTCGAGCTGGTGGCGCGGGACAAGGCCTGCGAATACCCGGACAAAGCCTGTCACGGCGAATCCTGCCCCTTGGCCAAGGGCTTTTATGATCGTCTGCCAGCGGCCCGGCAGGAGGCCACGCAGGCAAAGGTCTGGGATCAGGGCACGTTGCGTCAGATCGCGCTCAAGCATGAGGTCTGCCCCTACTACCTGAGCCAGGAAATGGCCCGCTGGGCTGACGTGGTGGTTGCCGACTACAACTACTATTTCGACTTCAGCGCCTTGCTGTTCGGGCTTGCGCAGCTCAACCAGTGGCGGGTCGCGGTGCTGGTCGACGAGGCTCACAACCTGGTCGAACGCGGTCGGCAGATGTACAGCGCAAGCCTTGATCAATCAACCTTGAACGGCGTGCGCCACAGTGCTCCAGACCCGTTGAAAAAATCCTTGCAGCGCTTGAACCGTGAATGGAATGCTTTGCACAAAGAGCAAATCCGCCCGTACCAGGCCTACGCCCGGACGCCGGAAAAACTGCTGCAAGCGCTGTCGCTGTGCATCGCCGCCTTCGGTGACTACCTCAACGACCATCCCCAGGGGCTGGACAGTGCGCTGCAGGGTTTCTATTTCGAGGCGCTGCAGTTTTCCCGGGTCGCCGAGCTGTTTGATGAGCAGTTCCTGTTCGATGTCAGCAAGCGCGAGTTCAGTGCCAGGCGCAGTGTGTCGCAGCTGTGCCTGCGCAACGTGGTGCCCGCCGGTTTCATCCGCCCCAGGCTGGCGGCGGCTCGCAGTAGCGTGCTGTTTTCCGCGACCCTGAGCCCCCGGCACTACTATGGGGACTTGCTGGGGCTGCCGACTGACACCGTCTGGGTGGATGTCGAGTCACCGTTCACTGCTGACCAGCTGGATGTGCACATCGTCAGCCAGATCTCCACCCGTTTTGTCCATCGACAAGCCTCGCTGGCGCCCATCGTCGAATTGATCGCCAGGCAGTTTGAACAGCGTCCGGGCAACTACCTGGCGTTCTTCAGCAGCTTCGATTATTTGCAGCAGGTGGCGCAGTTGCTGGCCGAGAAATACCCGCATATCAACCTGTGGTCGCAGTCGCGCGGCATGGATGAAGGGCAGCGTCAGGCCTTTCTCGAGCAATTCACCACCAGCAGCCAGGGCGTCGGCTTTGCGGTGCTCGGCGGGGCGTTTGGCGAAGGCATCGACTTGCCGGGCGCACGCTTGATCGGCGCCTTTATCGCCACCCTGGGGCTGGCCCAATTGAACCCGGTTAACGAGCAGCTGAAACAGCGCATGGCCGCGATCTTCGGTGCCGGTTATGACTACACCTACTTGTTTCCCGGCGTGCAGAAGGTAGTGCAGGCCGCCGGCAGGGTGATCCGCACCCAGCAAGACCGGGGTGTGGTAATGCTGATCGATGATCGTTTCGCCGAAGCCAAGGTTCAGCAACTGCTGCCGCGCTGGTGGTCAGTCAGTACGCCGAACACATAACCTGTGGCGAGGGAGCTTGCTCCCGCTCGGCTGCGCAGCAGTCGTAGAACCTGCGCATGCGGTGTGCCTGGCAGAACCGGTTTGCAGGTTTCAGGGCCGCTGCGCGCCCCAGCGGGAGCAAGCTCCCTCGCCACAGGGTGCGATGCTCGCCTCAAAATCCTTGACTGACTGGTATTTGGCCCCGCCCTCATTGCGCCGGATAAACCGCATCTCGAATGTCTCGCGTAAACGCCCCGGACATCCCTTCGAAGGCGGTATTGGTCAGGGCTACCACGGTCAGCTTTGCCTGCGGATCGACAAACCAGCTGTGACCATAGGCGCCGCCCCACTGAATCGTGCCTTTGGCCTGTGGGGTTTTGGTCAGCGCCGGATCGTCCAGCACCGCCCAGCCGTAACCGAAGCCCCAACCCGGGCCTTGGGTCTGCGCCTGGGGTCCGACCTGATCGGTCATCATCAACTGTACGCTGCGAGTCGAAAGAATCGGCTTGCCGCCCCGGCGCAGGATTTCCAGAAAGCGGCTGAAATCGCCGGCGGTCCCCGCCATGCCAGCACCGCCTGACGGGTAGGCCTGCGGGTCTAGAATCCGTTTCAAGGAGAACAGCGTGCTGCTTTCGCCGGATTTGATCACAGCCTCATCAGGCATTCGTAGCGGCCCCGGGTGGCCGTCGCTGTACACCGCCGAGAGGCGCTGGATATCGCGCACCGAGAACGCTGTATCGCTCATGCGGGCCGGGCCGGTGACCAACTCTTCGACCAGCACCGGCAGGCTTTGCCCTGTGACGTTCTGCAACACTGCGCCCAGCACATCGGTGGCCATGGAGTAACGCCACTGGGTGCCCGGCGGATAACTCAGTGGCACGCTGGCAATGCGCTTGAGGTTTTCCTCAAGGCTGGTGCCCGGTTCAGCCAGGCCATCCGAGACGCCCGCGCTGCGGTAAGGCCCATGCTCGGGCTCCAGCAAACCATAACTGAGGCCTGCGGTATGGTTGAGCAATTGGCCGATGCTGATGTCCGGTTCGCTGCCGTCGGCCAGTCTGGGTCGAAACTCTGGCAGCCAGCGACTGACTCGATCATCCAGAGACAGCCGTCCTTGCTCGACCAGGCGCATGGTTGCGGCCGAGATTATCGGCTTGGTCACGGAGGCGAGGCGGAAAATCGTGTCCTGGGTCATCGGCCTGGCCGCCTCGCGATCGGCGAAACCGGCGGCCCGCTGGTAAACCACCTGACCGTCGCTCACGACGATCACCACCGTGCCGACAATTCGCTGTTCGGCGACGGCGCGTTCGATTACCCCGTCGAGACGCCCCGTCAGATCGGGCTGACGGGCTTCGCCAGTGGCCAGCGAAGCGCAGAGGGAGACCGCCAGGACGGCCAGGCATTGGGCTGGAAGATTCATGTCATCGCCACCCATTCAGCGGCAAAGCGGTGACAGTCACCCGGCCAACGCGCGGTCAACAGATTGCCATCGCGGACCACGAAGCCGCGTTGCGGGTTGGCGGCCGAGTCGCGTAAAGGCAGAAGCGGCCCCGACAAAAAGTCGCCCGGGCGGGCCAGGGTGGCTCGAACTTCCTCCTCGACCGTCCGCGGGTAGGTGCGGTAGTAGCGACCGAGCAGGGGTGCGGTCAGTGTCCAGGCCAGCAGCTCCATGCTTGCCAGCAGCGCCGTGACCTTGCGCCCGTGCAATACCGAGCGCCCGGTATCAGAGTCCAGGGTGCGGGCAAGCAGTAGCACCCCGTGACAGACCGCGGCGACCGGTTTCTGCGTCTGGAAAAAGTGCAGGGCGATCCGCTGCGCCTGTTCCGACTCCAGCAAGCTGCGCATGCCGATGGCATGGCCACCGGGAATCAGCAGGCCCTCGAATTGAGCGGGGTCGACATCGACGTAGGCCATGGGCTGACGGAATGCCGGGTCCTCGATCATGCTTTGGTAGTGCTCAAGATCGGTGCCACGGGTCATCAGCAACGGGTTCAAGGGTCCAAAGCCAATAGAGACCAGCCGTGGATCCGCATACGCGGGCAAACCGTGGGGAGTGGCGAAGCGCACATCGATGCCGGCCTGGCGCAATGCCTGCCAGGGCACGCTGCTCTCGGTGGGGTCATAGTCGGACTGGGGCAACAGCATGAGGATCATTCAGGACTGCCCGCGTTGATGCAGAGCAGGTACGTGGAGGCGATCACATCGGAGTCCCTTTAATAATGGAGGGCGACAGCTCGGAGAGTATTTCCACGCCGGCGACAAAAAGTCGAGCACAGCAGGCCGAAACGCTGTCGGACCCGCGCTCGGGCGCAACAGTCCTGAAACAGGTCGCTGAGTTCTTTCTGAAAGACCGCAGTAACCTTATTGGGGCCGTTGTGCGCCACAGCGGGGGCAAGCCCCAATGCCAGTCAGTTAACAGAAATCTATGGTCGGACGATCACCTGTGGCGAGGGAGCAAGCTCCCTCGCCACAGTATTTGGCAGCCCCTAAAAGATGTGTAGATACCTATGCCCTCTGGGGTGAGGGGTGGTTTTCGGATCAAACCACAACCCGGATTTAGCTGTTCCCTGACCGACTGGCGTTAAGGCCGACCCGCACTAGACTCCAAAGAGTAAATCGCCCCTCGAATCAGACAATAGTATCCAGTCCCGAGAAACGGATCTTCCCTATGACTCAATCGAGCCTATGACCTCTTTTCCAGCCTGGATCATCTGCGAGCACTGCGACTCGGTGTACAAGGCTATCCCTCTGGCCAAGGGCCAGACGGCTCGTTGCATTCGTTGCGCGGCCATTCTGGATCGCGGGGAGTCGTTCAGCGTTCAACAACTGCTGGCACTGTCCATCAGCGCCGCGCTGTTGTTTGTGTTCGCCAACGCGTTCCCGATCATGACCATCAGTCTCCAAGGCCTCAGTAATGAGGCGACACTGTGGCAGTCGGTGCAAGCCCTGGCGCAAGGAGAGATCAGCGTGATAGCGGCAGTGACGGGGCTGGCGATCATCCTTGCGCCATTCCTGCAAATCTGCCTCTCGTGCTGGGTGCTCAGCTTTGCCCTGGCCGGGCGCGCGGCTCCCGGCTTCAAGAACTGCATGCGTACCCTGGAGCACTTGCGGCCCTGGAGCATGCTCGAAGTGTGTTTGCTGGGTATTCTGGTGGCCATCATCAAACTCGCGGGCATGCTCGATGTGCATCCGGGAGTGGGATTGTGGGCGCTGGCCATGCTTACCGTACTGATCATCCTGATTTCCGGTAAAGGCATCCGCAGGCTGTGGAAAGACCTGGAGGGCGTCATTTGATGAACATGCCGCCCTATGCCAGCCAGTTGAATCTGACCTTGTGCCATACCTGCGGCCAGGCCTGCCCGGCAGCGGACCCGAACTGCGCTCGTTGCGAATCGCCCCTGCATCGACGCAAACCCAATAGCCTTTCGCGGACCTGGGCATTCTTGCTGGCCAGCCTGGTCTTCTACATCCCGGCCAACGTGCTGCCGGTGATGTATACCGACATCTTTGGCAGCGGCAGCGAAAACACCATCTTCAGCGGGATCGTCGAGTTCTGGATCGCAGGGGAGTGGGACCTGGCACTGGTTATTTTCATTGCCAGCGTGGCAGTGCCCTGCATGAAATTCCTGGTGCTCGGCACCCTGCTGATCACCTGCCAGCGTCGCAGTCGCTGGGCCATGCGCGAGCGGGCGAAACTCTATCGGCTGATCGAAGTGATCGGTTACTGGTCGATGCTCGACGTGTTGGTGGTGGCGGTGATCGCCGCCCTGGTGCAATTCAAGTCGCTCAGTACCATCGATCCGCGGATCGGTATTCTATTTTTCGGTCTGGTGGTGGTGATGACGATGTTCGCTGCCATGAGTTTTGATCCCCGGCTCATCTGGGACGCAGAGGTTGAAAATGCCTGATCATCCAAGTTCCACCGCCGCGCCGGCTCCGGGTACTCCCGAGGTCAAGCGTCGACGTTTCAACGTGTCCCTGGTGTGGCTGGTGCCGATTGTCGCGGCCCTGGTCGGCTTGTCCATGGTGATCCATAACGCAAGAACGGCGGGACCCCAGATTACCGTGAGTTTCCTGACGGCCGAAGGGCTGGTGGCGAACAAGACCCAGGTCAAATACAAGAACGTGGTCATCGGCAAGGTGGCCTCGATTACCTTGCGTGAGGACCAGAGCCATGTCGATGTGACCATCGACCTCGAAGGTTTCGCCAAATCCTTTGCAACTGAAGATACGCGCTTCTGGGTCGTGCGGCCGCGCATCGGCGCCCAAGGCGTCTCGGGGATCGATACGTTATTGTCCGGGTCCTTTATCGGTGCCGATGCCAGCGAGTCGAACAAACCCAAAAAAAAGTTTGTCGGCCTGGAAACTCCGCCTTCGATTATCTACGGTGAGCAAGGCACCCGTTACAATCTGAGAACCGACGACCTTGGCTCGCTGGATATCGGATCGAGCGTCTACTATCGGCGTATTCCAGTCGGTGAAGTGGTGTCCTATAAGCTCGCCGATGATGGCAAAAGCGTCGAAGTGCAGATCTTCATCCATGCCCCGAACGACCGGTTCGTGACCCGCGATAGCCGATTCTGGAACGCCAGCGGGGTGGATGTCAGCCTGGCCGCCGACGGCCTGAAAGTGAACACCGAGTCGCTGGCCTCGATTCTGGCCGGCGGGATCGCGTTCGTTGAGCCCAAGTACAGCCCCAATCCCGTGATTGCAGAAGAAAACACCCGATTCACCCTGTTCAACGACCAGCAAACCGCCATGGCTCCGGCCGATGGCGAGGCACGCTACATCCGCATGCGCTTCGAACAGCCCTTGCGGGGCCTGGTGATCAATGCGCCGGTGGAATTTCACGGGGTGAACCTGGGCCGGGTGGTCTCGGTTGACCTGGACTATGACGAGGTCAAGAAAAGCTTCCCGACCATCATTGGCGCCGTGATTTATCCCAACAGGCTGGGTAAGGCCCATGAAAAAATGTTGAAGAACCGGGACGCCAACGATGAAGCCCTGGCTGTACAAGTCATGGAGCAGTTCGTCGCGCGGGGCCTCAGAGCCCAGGCCAGGACCGGCAACCTGATCACCGGCCAACTCTACATCGCCCTGGACTTTGTCCCGAACGCCACACCGGTGAACTTCGACGTGGCGGCACGACCCGTGGAGATTCCAACGATACCGGGCAGCCTGGATAAACTTCAGGAGCAATTGCAAGCCGTGGTCGACAAGATCAGCAAGCTGCCGATCGACCAGATTGCCGCCAACCTCAATGGCGCCCTTGGCGACCTGCAGAAGACCTTCAAACAGGTCAATGGCGAAGTGCTGCCGCAGATGCGCGATACCCTGGTGCAGGCCAAGAAAACCGTGGCCTCGGCCAATGACAGCTTTTCCGAGGATTCACCGCAGCGCCAGCAATTTGGTCAGGCCATGGATGAGGTCCAGCGGACCGCGCGTTCGGTGCGGGTGCTGACCGACTTCCTGGGCCGGCATCCCGAGGCGTTGATCCGCGGACGGATCAAAGACAACAAGCCCGATGGATATAACTCATCGTCTTCATCCTCTCGAGACATTGACCAGGAATGAACCCCATGACTATTCGCTCCCTGGCCATTTTCGCCACCCTGGGCCTGAGCGCCTGCACGTCGGCGCCAACCTATTACTACACCCTGGTACCGACCGCGACGGACTCCGCGCGCACCAATGTAGCGGTGCCAGCCTTCCAGTTCGAGATGCTACCGGTGCGCATCCCGGTCCAGGTCGACCAGCCGCAGGTGGTGGTCCGCCAGGGCAGTGGAGCGTTGGCGATCCTCGAGACCGAACGCTGGAGCGCGCCGCTGGCCGACGAATTCCACGATGCCCTGGCCAGCCAGATGGAGCTCAAGCTGGGTACTCGCGATCTGGCGGGCTTACCCAAAATTCCCGGCCGCGAAGTACTCTCGCTGCAAACCGACATCCGGCGCTTCGATTCACTGCCGGGTCAATATGCCTTGATCGATGTGGTCTGGAGCATCGGCCTGCGCGGCAATGGCGAAAAAAGCCGCAGCCTGACATGCAGCAGCGTCATCCGCCAACCCGCCGGCCCCGGCGTGCAGGATGTGGTGCTGGCCCACCAGCAGGCCATCGGGCAACTGGCGGGCATCATTGCCGGTACTGCGCGTAACTGGTCAGCCCAGCGGGGGACAGGCTGTCCTTAAGTTAATGCCAGTCAGTTAGCGTAAATCTTATGTCTAGCGAGCACTTGTGGCGAGGGGGCTTGTCGGAACGCCGCACCGCCCCGCTGGGGCGCGCAGCGGCCCTAAAAACTGCAAAGGGGTTGTTTCAGGCACACCGCATTCACCGATTTTACGACTGCTGCGCCCGAGCGCGGACCGGCCGGCGGGGGCAAGCCCCCTCGCCACAGGTGATCGTCCGACCATAGATTTCTGTTAACTGACTGGTATTGAGGTTGCCCCTAGCCCTTGATGCCCTGTCCGCCGCCAACTCCTAAAACTTCGCATAACTCAACGCATCGACGATGGCCGAACCGCCTATGCCGGTCAGCGCCAGCAGCAGCGCCCGCACCAGCGGCTCTTCCGAGTAGCGTGAGAAGGCGCCGGTATTGAGCGCCGCGATGCGCTCGCGGATCATCCGGAACTTGTCGTAGCCCGGGGTGCTGACGGGTGTTTCCAACAGATAGCTATCAACCCGCTGCAACGCCGCGGCTCGTGCCTTTTCCGCGGCACGGCGCAGCGACAGCGCGCTGATCAGCAGCACCAGTGCGGTCAGCACGAATGAAATGACCACGCTGGGCGGTGTTGGCCAGTTGTCGAACACACTGCTGCGAGACGCCATCAGGATCAACAGGACTACCGTCGGTGCATAGATCAGACGGTTGACCGCCGCGCTGCGCCTGGCGATCAACATCATGTCCACCCAATCGTCGATACAGGCATGGTCGCGGATACCAAAGATTTTCTCGTGCTGATCCTGCAATTTTTTTGGCCAGATCGCGTGATAGCTGCTCAGTTGCCGGATGAATCGCGCCAGCAGGCGATTGGCATCTACCACCCAGAACACCAGCAGTTGGAACACCAGGGTTGGAACCATCCAACTCAACCTCCAGACCGGCGATTCTCCGCGCACCGGAACCCCTTCCATGGGCCACAGCACAAAGAGCACGCTGGTGATCACCACAAAAATCCAGGTGGCGAGGACGGCGCGCAGCATGCGCGCACCGAAGGTACCGCTCACGCAGTGCTCCCTCCAGAAGCGCAGGAAGGAGATGATCGTGCGCTGGTCTGCGTCACCGGATCGGGGAAGAGCAGCCCAGGCCTTGGGTTGTGTTCTGGCAATGCTGGTGGATGAGAGCGGGAAAAGCACCAGGAACAGGCAATGCCCCAGTGCTTCGAACCATTGATGCCATGTCCGTCTTTTTCCGCCTTGGACGAAGCGCGGAAATTGCCGCCACAGACTCGCTCGATGGCTGCGCAGGTAGGGGCGCAAGTGATAGGAGTTCTCGATCTCGATCCGGCTGACGCGCAGGCTGCGCCAGCCCCAGGCCAGCGCCGAGATCGAAATCAGTACGGCAAGCAGGCGCAGCGCCACCGTTGGCCAGGCGCTGATGCCCTCGAACAGGAACATCGGCTCGCCCAGTCCGCCGCCCGTCAAGGTGTGGCGGATCTGGAACGCCCACAGCAGCGCGAGGATGAATGCCACGATCGGCACCGCGATGTACCACGCCGACGAGTCGAACAACCCTTTGGCCACGGCGGGGGCGGGTGGGCCTTCGCAAGGAGCCGGCTGGCGCCGGGAGCGGCGGATAAGCCCTGAGCAAATGATCCCCAGCAGGATCAACACGAAGGTGATCCACATGAACTCCACGCGCCAGTACTGCGTGGCGACCCAAGCGGACAGCCCGGCCCCCACATAAAGTGCCAGCGGCACCCCCCGTACCCAGGGTGGCAGACTGTTGTCAGGTGATTGCTCATTGGTCCACCACCAGCCGAGGAAGATCGCCAGGACCAGCAGGATGAGCGACAGCGGCCCGGCCCAAAAGTACGACTGTCGCTCTTCGAACTTGTTGCGCACCGATTGGGACAGTACGGGATAAGGCGGCGGCGACGGATCTTGCAGGCAGCGCAGCGCCATGATGTCCTGCGGGCGGATGTTGCTGACCCGGCCTGAGCGCGCAGGGATCGGGGCTGCGCAATCCTCGGTGCGCGATGCGGTCAACCGGCTCGCCAGCGGGATGAAGCCACTGATGCCCACCTCATAGATGCCGGGCGAGAGCAGCTCCGACTTGGAGTAGTCGAACTTCGCCCGCTTGGCGTCGAAACTCTGCGGCGCCTGGGCGGCCAGAACGGCGATGAACACCGCGCTCTGCAAGCTGTCGCGAAACGGTGGCACGTCCTGCTGCAGGGCGCGGGTCAGCGTCAGTCCATAGGGCGCGGCCAGCACCAGATTGCGGGTGGTTTGCGCCTGACCGCGTTGCAACATGCGCGCGTCAAGATCGGTGGAGAAAAACACCTTGTTCGGCATCCGGCTCTTGAGGGCCTGCAAGACCAGCAACTTGTCGTAGGTGTCGACGCCCAGCACGCCACTGGCGCCGATACCACTTTCACCCTTTCGGCGATAAGCCTCGTCCTCGAGCACGATGTGGTCGGCGAGGCGGCGTAGGTAATCGAGCTGGGAATTGCCATCGGACTTCTCGAGCGGGCTGAGATCCAGTTGGTTACTGTCTTTGCTGGCGTCCTTGGCGGTGGTCTTGTCGCCGCTCGGGGCTTCCTCCGGAAGGCGTCCGTCCAGGCCACGCAGATAGCTGAAGCGCAGGACCCACTCATCGACCAATGCCCCGTCTTCGTGGCTGACACCGGCATTCTCGGCAACCTGCGACTTGAAGCTCTCGATCAGTGCGCGGCTGTAGAAGCTGTCCCACTCGGAGATCAGCGCAATGCGATTGGCGCGCCTGCCCTCGGGACCGCAAGGCATTCCGACCCGCAGGGTCGCCCCTTTGACGCATTGCACGGAGGCAGCCGGATCTACTCGACGCAGCTTCAGTTCTTCCAATAGCAGGCGGGTCATGGTGCGGTCGTCGCTGACGGTGCGCAGCAGGTTCAAGGACTCCTTGTACCGGGTTGCCTGCGCCGGTATTTGCTCGGGGGAACCGGCCTTGGTGAAGCCACGCATCAACATTTTTTTGTCGGCCGTGGCCAGTGGCGAGTAAATCTCGATATGGGGCACTAGCGTGCCCTCGGCCTCCTGCCAGTACATATCACGCAGCATGGTCGAGTTGGAGGGGCCGAGTACCTTGAGCAGCGTAGTGTCGGGCTGCGCGTCGCACGCTTGCGCAGCGCCATACGCCTGGCCGACTTTACAGGCCAGGGTGTGGCGCAAGACGTCGAGCTTTTGCAACGGGTTCGATCCGAGATACTCCTGCTTCACCCAGAACAACATGGTCCGGTCAGCCGGATGCTGTATGTCGTCAACATCCGTAGGTGGATCGAACGGGTCGGCGACGAAAGTTTCATAGGGGAGTTCGACGCGTTGCGAATCGGTGCTTTGCGGATCGCCCGCCAGATCGCTTGCAAGGGCCAGGCAACGGATGTGCTGCTCGTCTTCCGGGACCATTCGCGAATTCTTGAACCCGGCCAGGGTGGCGTAGCGAATGCGTCGGCGCAGTTCGACCTCATCGGCGTACGGACCACCCTCGACCAGCGCCACCATGATGTCCGGAGGTGCTTGCTGCGCGGGTGAGGTACCAGGTACCGCTGACTTGCCGGAAAGCGTGGTACTGCACTCAGAGCCTGCGGCCTTGCCGTCCTTGAGTTTTTTACGATAGCGCTCGAGTGCATCGAAGGGGTCCTGCCACAGGCGAGCTTCTATGGGCAGTTGCGCCTGGAATTGCCCGCCGATGGGGCGCGACTCGAGGAAAGGCTCACGGTACAGAGCGAAGGTCGATACCACCAGGCTGAGGATGACTGCGCTGCCTGGCAGCCAGAAGCCCAGGTTGCTTCCTGAATCCTTGTTGTTGTCCATGGCCTATCCCTCAGGTGTCGGGGCGACCGCTACTCCTAAGGTATAGACCCAACCAGGGCACCCGCTCAACTCGAGGGGGCACGCCATGGCCAGTAACAACGCTGTGTGTGCCTGTTTTTATAGGCGAATGGGTGAGCTGCCCGGCCAGAAGCTATTGCCCTCTGGCCGTACACCGGGTTCAGGCTGGTTCGGCGCACCAGTTGTAGGCCATGGTCTTCTCCTGAGACCGGACACGTTCAGCCCCCGTATTGGAACCTGAACAGGGTGCACGGATATCCATCGACCGTCAGCGGATGACGAGTGAACTCACCCTCGGTGAGGTCGGGGATGACCCTGGCCCAGAATGCGCGCGCCGGCTGATTGGCGTCGATGTGAAAAATCTGCCATTGGCCGGGAAATTTTTTCAGCAATGCCGATACCACAAACCTGCCGATGCCACGACCACGATAGCGGCGGCCGACAAAAAGGTAGCCGAGATTGTACTGCGCGCCTTGCGAGCGAACCTCGTCGTCAATCGTCACGAAACCCGCCAACTCCCCGTCAACCTTGATCAGGAACGGGCGGGTTGCCGGTTTTCGCCAGTAGTCGAGTGTTGGCTGGATACTGAAAAAACCATGCTCGCCGAACTCCAGCGCCAGCCACTCGCTGAAGTCGTACATATAGAATTGCATCAGGTTCTCGATGCATTCGAGTTCGTCGCGCTGGGCGCTGTGCAGTTCTATCGAGAGCATTGCGGCTAACTCCTGCTTGCAGTCTGCGGGGTCATGGAGACTCTCGCTGACCAGGCGCTGAATGTCCACGATCGTGGCCAGCCCTGATGCCAGTCAGTTAAGCATTGGCTGTTCCCAAAAGATCGCAGCCTGCGGCAGCTCCTACGCCGACCGTGGCTGGCAAAAAAACCCGCCAGATACACACACCCCCTGTAGGAGCTGCCGAAGGCTGCGATCTTTTCCGCGGATGACGCATTTGCCGGGCAGGCTCCAAGATCAAAAGATCGCAGCCTGCGGCAGCTCCTACGCCGACCGTGGCTGGCAAAATAACCCGCCAGATACACACACCCTGTAGGAGCTGCCGAAGGCTGCGATCTTTTCTGCGGATGACGCGTTTGCCGGGCAGGCGCCAAGATCAAAAGATCGCAGCCTGCGGCAGCTCCTACGCCGACCGTGGCTGGCAAAAAAACCGCCAGATACACACACCCTGTAGGAGCTGCCGAAGGCTGCGATCTTTTTTGCGGATGACGCGTTTGCCGGGCAGGCGCCAAGATCAAAAGATCGCAGCCTGCGGCAGCGCCTACAGGGCTTACCAAAGCGCCAGGGTATAGCTGAGGATCAAGCGATTCTCATCCAGATCGTTGCCGAAGTTCGAACGCACCGACGCGTTGCGCCATTTGAAGCCCACGCCTTTCAACGCACCGTCCTGCACCACATAAGTGATGTCGGTGTTGCGCTCCCACTCCTTGCCTTCGCCCGGAGCATTGCGTTGCACGTTGTCACCCGAGATGTAGCGGGTCATGAAACTCAATCCCGGCATTCCCAGTGAGGCAAAGTTGTAGTCATAGCGCGTTTGCCAGGAGTGCTCGTCGACGTTGGCGAAATCGCCGATCTGCACGAAGTTGACCAGGTAGGGATCGCTGCGGCCGATATAGGGGAACGGATCGTCGCCGCTCATGCGCTGGTAGCCAAAACCCAGGGCATGGCCGCGCAGGCTGTAGGTAAACAGTGCACCGAAGGCCTGGTTGTCGAGGGCGCGGAAATTGCCGTCCTCGATGCTGCGCGCATAGCGCAAGTCACTCTTGAGCGACTGGCCCGAGCCCAGGTCCAGCAGGTGCACCAGCCCGAGGTAGTTCTGCTGGTAGATATCTTCCAGCTTGCCGTAGCGGTACTGCGCCGTCAGGTTCGGCAGCAACTGATAGTCACCTCCGGCGAACTGGAACTTGTCGCTGCGTCCGCCGATGCGGTTGGCGGTCATGTCCTGATAGTCGGTGGAGTCGACGAAATTGATCTGCGTGAGCTGTCCTGCCAGGAGCTTCAAACGCTCAATTTCCTGCACATTCACCAGGCCGCCTTTGAAGGTTCCGGGCAACAGCCGAGTGTCATTGGAGATGACCACGGGGTCTTTGATCTGCAAGGTTCCAAGCTTGAGAGTGCTGTCGGACCAGCGCACCTTGGCGGTCAGCCCCAATTCACTGTAGTTATCCTGAGAGCCACCGGACAAATCCGGCGGCAACAGATTGGTGCCCGCCGTACCACCGCCCGAGTCCAGCTTGAAGCCGGCCATGCCCAAGGCATCCAGGCCAAAACCGAGGGTGCTGGCGGTGTAGCCGGACTCCATCCGTAACAGAAAACCTTGCGCCCATTCCTCAGCCTTGTCCCGCGAAGCGTCCTGGCGAAAATCGCGGTTGAAGTAGAAGTTGCGCGCTTCCAGGCTGCCCTTACTGTCCGCTATAAAATCCGCCTGGGCTGCCGGTGCGCAGAGCAGACTCAAGCCAAACAAAGTGCCGACCTGGGCGTAGCCGATCTTGCAGTTCCAGTAGGTGTGTTTTTCGTTTTTTGACAGGGAGACGTACCCAGTCAGCGGGCCGGTGCGGCCCGTACCTGAAGACACTCGATCAGTCATGATCTTTTCCATGGGAATTCCTGCGCCAGCAAGCGATGGTGACGGACGCGCCTCTTTATTTTTTTGTGAAGGCGTTGTCGTGGGGGGCGGACACAGTCGCCTGCGTCGTGGAGCGGATTCTTCGCGCCAAGGCGAAGCGGTGTCAAACGGAAAAAAATCGGTGTTATGCATAAGTAAATTTGATACCCACAGCGGCGGACTCTGGAGTAACAATTGCAACGCGACCAACACGGTTCTCTGTGGGAGAACCGTGATCGCCCCCCGATTATCAGCAAAACCACAAGAGCCGCGAGAGCCGCCATGAACCTCAAATTCCTCGAAACCTTCGTCTGGGTCGCCCGCCTGCAAAGCTTCAGCCTGACCGCGGAGAAAATGTTCAGCACCCAGGCCGCGATCTCCAGCCGGATCGCCTCGCTGGAAGACGAGCTGGGCCTGCGCCTGTTCGTGCGTGATTCACGCGGCGTCTCGCTGACGCCCGAAGGTCTCAAGGTGCTCGACTATGCCGAGCAGATGCTGGAAGTACAGCGAGCGTTGAAACACTCCCTGGGCAACACCAGCCCGCAGCAGGGGCTGGTGCGCATCGGCGTGATGGATACGGTGATCCACACCTGGCTCAGCCCGTTGATGTCGACCCTGATGCAGACCTTTCCCGCGGTGGAAATCGAGATCACCGCCGACGCCGCGCGCAATCTCTGCGACCAGCTGCAGAAGGGCTACCTGGACATCGTGTTCCAGACCGACCTGATCCGCCACGAAAGCGTGCGCAACCTCGAACTGGCCCATTACCCCATGCACTGGATCGCCGCCAGCCACTCAATCTATGCCCGGCCCTATGCCTCGCTGGCCGAGATGGCCGGTGAGCGCATCATCACCTTCGTCAAACACTCGCGCCCGCATCAGGATGTACTCAACCTGCTGCATGCCCATGGCATCACTGCACCGCGGGTCAGTTGCGTCAATTCGGTGTCGGCCATGACCCGGCTGATTCGCGACGGCTTCGGTATCGGCGCCTTGCCGGCGGCGCTGGTGGCCAAGCCCCTGGCCAGCGGCGAGCTGATTCAGCTGGAGCCGGGCAGCCGCCTGCCGCAACTGGATGTCGTCGCCTCGTGGCGCGCCGGAGTCGGCCTGGAACTGGTGGAGAGCATTGTCAGAATGAGCCGCCAGGTGGTCAATCAATACGCCGCGGATGTCGGTCCGCAACGCATGGTTTCGGTAGCGGATCTCCCGCCGGCTGCCCCTTGAATAACTTTTAGTTATCCGGGGGTAACAACATTCCTAGTTGGACGGCATCGCCATGGTTTTTTACAAAGAGTCACCGAACCCATGGAAATCTCGTGATGAACCAGCCCATCCTGTCCTTCGAGCAATTGCAGCACAACGCCCCGTTAGCCCTGCGCCAAAGCATCGCCGCCGGGCAGTATCAGGGCCACACCAGCGGTCTGGGCCAGGGCCGGGTGCAAGCCAATATCGTGATACTGCCCCGTGACTGGGCCGACGAGTTCCTCAGGTATTGCGCGCTCAATCGCCAAGCCTGCCCGTTGCTTGACGTCACCGAGCCGGGTGATCCGTATTTTCGCAATCTCGGGGTAGCCATCGATATCCGCCATGATGTGCCCCGATACCGGGTCTATCGCCATGGCGAACTGAATGAAGAGCCGCTGGATATCGAACACCTGTGGCAGGACGACCTGGTGGCATTCGCCATCGGCTGCTCGTTCTCCTTCGAACAACCCTTGCTGGATGCCGGAATTTCCCTTAGGCACATCGATCTGGGGCGCAATGTCGCCATGTACCAGACCAATATCGACACCCGGCCCACCGCGCGCCTGGGCGGCAAGCTTGTGGTGAGCATGCGGCCGATGAAGGCCGCGGCGGCGATCCAGGCGATCCAGATCACCGCACGCATGCCCAACGTTCACGGCGCGCCAGTCCACATCGGTGACCCGTCGCTGATCGGCATCCATTCGCTGAGCACGCCGGACTATGGCGATGCGGTACCGATCGAAGCCGATGAAATCCCGGTGTTCTGGGCCTGCGGCGTGACCCCGCAGTCGGTGGTGCAGGCTTCACGTCCGCCGCTGTGCATCACCCATGCCCCGGGGTGCATGCTGGTAACAGATTTGTGGAACAATGCTTTGTAATCCATTGATACAACGGACAATCAATGAAAACGCCTCAGCTATCGATTCAACACTACATAAACGCCAAGGACGGTAACCGTCCGCATCTGTTGCGGCAGGCCTTTACCCCCGTGGCAATCCTGGACATGGTGGTGCGCACGGGTTCCATCTCGTTCCCGGCCCACGTTGAAGGCCTTGGGCCCATCGGCGAAGTCCTGGTCAGTCGGTTTGGCCAGACGTTCGAAAACGTTTACACCTTTTGCCTGGGAGGCCCCCCTGAAGCGGATAACCCAAGGTTCAGCTGTAAATGGATGGTCGCCATGTCCGACAAGAACTCCCGCGAGGTCCGAGCAGGGTGCGGACTGTATGAATGGCAGTTCAGTCCCGGGTCGGGGTTGGTCGAGAAGCTCACCATCACCATCGAGCACATGAAGACACTGCCGCCGACTGAGCTGCTGCCGATTATGGATTGGGTTTCAAACCTGGACTATCCGTGGTGCGGCCCGGAAGAGGCCGTTCGCAACGCTCCAGACATAGACACGCTTTACGATGTGATTCAGTACATCACAGTAGGCTCTCTTGCCTAGGGGTGAGTGAAAATCTCCAGCAGATGACCGTCCGGATCGTCGAAATACACCCGGCGACCGCCGTCCAACCGGTTGATTTCATTTGGCCGCTGCTTGCCGGGATCGGCCCAGTAGGGCAGCCCGCGGGCCTGGATCCGGGCGAAGATCGGCTCGAAGTCATCCTCGCCAATCAGGAAGGCATAGTGCTGGGACGCGATCTCGCCATCCTCATCGTAATAGTCGAGCGAGACGCCGTTATCCAACTGGACGATCAGCATCGGACCGAACGGGGCAGGGCGGGGCAGCCCCAGCAGATCCACCAGAAATGACGAAGACTGGTGCTTGTCACGGCACCAGACGATGGTGTGGTTCAGCTGTACGCTCACACTGGAATCCTCCTGCCACGATCACCTTCAGCTTAGGCAACATTCGATTTTCCACTAGCGCTGGTCGACTGACTGCGCCGCCATGCCGCGGGCGGGGCGCCGAACTCGCGGCGAAAGGCCCGGCTGAAGGCGGTATCGGTCTGATAACCCACTTGCTCTGCGATGTGCGCCAACGAGGCGTTGCTGCGGCGCAGGAGATTGGCCGCCAGTTGCATGCGCCATTGCGTCAGGTACAGCATGGGCGGGCTTCCTACCAATTGCTGGAAGCGTTGCGCAAGCACCGACCTTGAAGTGCCTGCGGCACGCGCCAGCTCATCCAGCGTCCAGGCATGGGCAGGGCTTTTGTGCAGCGAGTTCAAGGCGGCACCGACGATCCGGTCCCTGACTCCGGCCAGCCAGCCGGTACGACCCTCGCTTTGTTCATTCATGTACAGGCGCAATACCTCGATGAACAGCACCTCGGCCAATTTCGCCAGCACCCCGGCACCACCGGGGCGGGGGGAGCGGGCCTCGGCCAGGGCGTAACGCACCGAGGATTCCAGCCAGATACCGGCACATGAACCGCGCACATTGACCCTGACCAGCGGCGGCAATCCCGCCAGCAGCATCCCCGCCAGGCGGGTATCGCACGCCAGGTAGCCACACACCAGCCGGGTTGCCGGACCGCCACCGCCGTAGTTCAGTTGACGTGGACGACGCGACAGCACCGCAGCCAGACGTCCACCTTTGGCGGGCGCAAGTCCGGGTTGCGAGCTCATGCGATGGGCATCACCCTGGGGAAAAATCACCACGTCACCGGCGGTCAAAAGCAGCGGCGGCTGGTTGTCGAGTTCGACATAACACTGGCCTTCGGTGATCAGGTGAAAGATCACCACCCGCTCGGCGTCAGGCTCCAGCAGCGGCGCCACCGAGTGGGCACTGGGTGACTGATAGCACCAGGGCGCGGTGAACCTGGCATTGATAAAGATCGCGCCCACCAGGTGAACCACGCCCAGGGTCTGCGACAGGGCATCCATCAGCCGTTGCTCCGCTGCACCACAGGTAGCGAGGTTTCGACAATGAACTGTGCTGCCATGGCTGATCTCCCCATTGGCTGGGCTTTTCCGATTGTGAGCGCGTGGCGGCGGGACAGGCAATGTCCGGACGATCGGGCAGACCTTGCCGACGATCGGGCAGGACGCCACGGTGTCCGGGCGCGATAGTGGTCCCACGGGGTAACTGCCTGCCCCGGCGATCCAACAAGTGGAGGTTGCCATGCCGAAGTTTGTTATTGAACGGGATATTCCGGGAGCCGGAAACCTTACGGAGCGAGACCTGAAAGCCCTTTCGCAAAAGTCCTGCAAGGTCATTAGCGAGTTGGGAGCAGAAGTGCAGTGGCTGCAAAGCTACGTCACCGGCGACAAATTTTACTGCGTGTACATCGCACCGAACGAGGAGCTGGTCAGGGAGCACGCCAGGCAAGGCAGTTTCCCCATCAACCGGGTTTCCCAGGTCACCTCGATCATTGATCCCACAACGGCGGAGTAGCGGCGTTCAATCAGGTTTTGCACAGGCCGCGGCTGATCGACAGCCCTGCCTTTATAAGAAATCGACGTCCTACCACTCGGAGCCAGAACTCATGAGTACACCGATTGATTTAAACGCCCTGAAAAACCGTCAAATGGTTTCCTGGGCCAGTGGCGACTATGCCGTGATCGGCACCACCTTGCAGATAGTCGGCGAACAGCTGGCCGAAGCCTGCGACCTGCGTTGCGATGAGCAGGTGCTCGACGTCGCGGCCGGCAACGGCAACGCGACGCTGGCCGCGGCGCGTCGAGGCTGCAAGGTGACCTCGACCGATTACGTGCCCGCGCTGCTCGAGCGCGGCGAGGACCGGGCGAGGGCCGAGCGCCTGGAAGTGATCTTTCAGGTGGCCGACGCCGAAGCACTGCCCTTCGAGGATGCGAGCTTCGACGTGGTGCTGTCGACCTTTGGCGTGATGTTTACGCCTGATCAAGCGAAAGCGGCCGCCGAGCTGGCGCGGGTGTGTCGGCCTGGGGGCAGGATCGGCCTTGCCAATTGGACCCCGGAAGGGTTTGTCGGGCAGATATTCAAGACCCTCGGGCGCCATCTTCCGCCACCGGCCGGCGCGCAACCCCCTTCGCTGTGGGGCACCGAGGCCCATCTGCAGACACTGTTCGCTGACAGCGCAGCCAATATCGCGGTGACACGGCGGCTGTTCAATTTCAGGTACCGCTCCGCCGCGCATTTCATCGAGGTGTTTCGCACCTGGTACGGACCGGTTCACAAAGCCTTCGCGGCGCTTGAGGCCGACGCTGCCCTGGCCCTGGAACACGACCTGACCGAACTGTTGAACAGCCTGAACCGGGCGGGCCCGGATTCGCTGGTAGTGCCTAGTGAATACCTTGAGGTGGTGATCACCCGGCGTTGAAGCGCATCCGACAGATCCTTTGCCAACCAAGGTTTCGCGGATGTATGTGGTCGGCGTAGGAGCTGCCGCCGGCTGCGATCTTTTGATCTTCGCGCCTGTCCGGCAAACGCGTCTTCCGCGGAAAAGATCGCAGCCTTCGGCAGCTCCTACAGGGGGTGTATGTATCTGGCGCGTTTTTTTGCCAGCCACAGTCGGCGTAGGAGTTGCCGCAGGCTGCGATCTTTTTCTCTCAAGCCACCGCCGCCTGAAGGCAGGCCACCCTTGGCGGGCAGGGCGCAAGCAGGCGTTCTATCGCACCAGTCACCAGGGTTTCCAGCAGGTCGTCGCGCTGCTGGTCATCGAGGCTGTGCTGGGCCAGCCAGGACGGCGCGCTATTGAGCAAGGAGGCAATCGCGTGTCCGGCGGCCAGCAGGCTTTGTTCGGTCAGTGCTGTCCGATGCCCGAGAATCGCCAGCAACCGGCATTGGTATTGCTCGCGCAATTCCTTGACCCGCTGCTGTTGCTCTTCGTTAAGGCAGCAACTGTCGCGCTCCACCAGGCGATAGTGCTCGGGCATCTCCCGATGCAATTTCAGGTGCGCGCGGATGACCACCTGGATGTTGTGAGCGCGGCGCGGGCCTTTGTCGATTCGCTGCAGGGTGGCCAGCAGCTCTTCGTAGAATTCTTCGATCAGATCAAGCAGCAAATGCTGCTTGCTCGGATAGTGGTGATACAGCGAGCCAGGCGTGAGCCCCAGGTAGGTCGCCAGCTCACGCATGCCGACCTGGCCAAAGCCCTTCCTGGCGAACAGCTCGAGCGCCTTGTCGCGATGCTGCGCCAGGCGTGAGCAGCGTTCAGGCATAGGCATGGAAGCCGCGCCCGCTTTTGCGCCCCAGGTAACCGGCGGCGACCATTTCTTTAAGCAACGGCGCCGGACGGTACTTGCTGTCATTGAAGCCGTCGTAGAAGGCCTCGAGAATCGCCAGCAGGGTATCGAGGCCGATCAGGTCGGCGAGGGCCAGGGGGCCGATCGGTTGATTGCAGCCAAGGCGCATCCCGGCGTCGATGTCATCGGCGCTGGCCAGCCCTTCCTGGAACACCAGAATCGCTTCGTTGATCATTGGCACCAGAATCCTGTTGACCACAAAACCCGGGCGATTGCCGGCGGTGATCGCGGTTTTGCCCAGCCGTTGCGCCAGTTCCAGCGCCAGGGCATGGGTCGAATCACTGGTCTGCAGGCCGCGAATGACTTCGATCAAGCCCATCATCGGCACCGGATTGAAGAAATGCAGGCCGATGAAGCGCTCCGGCTGACTGACGCTGGCCGCCAGCTGGGTGATCGACAACGAAGACGTATTCGAAGCGATCACACAGTCGGTACTGACCTGAGCAGCGATTTGCTGCAGAACCCGCAGTTTCAGATCGAGGTTTTCGGTGGCGGCTTCGATCACCAGTTGCGCGCTTTCCAGCGTTGCATAGTCAGTGCTGGTCTGAATCCGCTGCAGCGCCGCGAGTTTTTGATCCTCCGAGAGCAGCTGTTTGGCGATTTGCCGATCCAGATTCTTGCTCACCGTCGCCAGGGCTTTTTCCAGCGCGGCCTCGGAGATATCCAGCAAGGTCACATTGATCCCGGCCAGGGCGCAGATTTGCGCAATGCCGTTGCCCATGGTGCCAGCGCCGATCACGCCGATGTTCTGCAGATTCATCTCAGGTCAATTCCTTGATTAAACGCGTTCGAACAGCACGGCAATGCCTTGGCCGCCGCCAATGCACATGGTCGCCAGGGCATAACGGCCCTGACAGCGGTGCAGTTCGTAAATGGCCTTGGTCGCAATAATTGCGCCGGTGGCGCCCACCGGGTGACCGAGGGAGATACCCGAACCGTTCGGGTTGACCTTCTGCGGATCGAAACCCAGTTCTTGAGCCACGGCACAGGCTTGTGCGGCGAAGGCTTCGTTCGATTCGATGACATCCAGGTCGGCCACGGTCAGGCCGGCGCGCTTGAGCACCAGGCGAGTCGCGGGAATCGGTCCCAGGCCCATCAGCGATGGTTCGAGCCCGGCGTGGGCATAACCCACCAGACGGGCCATGGGCTTGAGGCCTTGCTCCCGGACAACCTGGGCGGTGGCCATGATCAATGCCCCGGCACCGTCATTGAGTCCGGAGGCGTTGCCGGCAGTCACGCTGCCATCTTTCTTGAAGGCCGGTTTCATGTTGCTCAGCTGCTCGGCGCTGACATCCCCTCGCACGTGCTCGTCCGTGGCGAACGACAGCGTGCCTTTGCGGGTAGGCACTTGAATCGGCACGATCTGCTCGACAAAGCGGCCTTCGGCGATCGCCCGGGCAGCCCGTTGCTGGCTGAGCAAGGCCAGGTCATCCTGCATCTGGCGAGTGATGCCGTACTGCTCGGCGATGTTTTCCGCAGTGATGCCCATATGGAAGCCGGCAAACGGGTCGTGCAGAACCCCCAGCATGTAGTCGATGCCCTGGAGGTCGCCCATGCGTGCACCCCAGCGCGCCTGGGGCAGCAAGTAGGCGCCGCGGCTCATGGACTCGACGCCACCGGCCAGTACGGCCCCCGCATCGCCCAGCAGCAGACTTTGCGCGGCGCTGACGATCGCTTGCAAGCCGGAACCGCAGAGTCGGTTGACGTTGAACGCCGGGGTTTCTTTCGGTAGCCCGGCATTCATTGCCACGGCCCTGGAAATGTAAGCGTCACGGGCTTCGGTAGGGATTACATGGCCCATCACCGCATGGCCGATATGCTCAGGGGCGAGGCCCGAACGTTCAATGGCGGCGCGGCAAACGTCGGTGGCCAACTGGATAGGCGAGACGTCTTTAAGCGACCCGCCAAAGCTGCCGATGGCGGAACGTGCTGCGCTGACGACGAAAATATCGGAATTGTTCATGTCGACTCTCTGAATCAGTGTGGATTCTTGTTAGCTGAAATAGTCGGTGCTTCAGCGACTGGCGTACTATGGGCGCCGTCCGGCATGGGCCGATGGCCACGGCGGCTCGCTGAAACGCCTTTCCTGGCAACGAGTCTAGAGCCGGCGGCGGCGCTGGCCTATGCCATAACTGTTCAGCAGAACTGATGTTTTTTGCCATTTCAGGCGATGAGGAGAGCAGCATTCAAATGCGCGAAAAGGACTCGGTTGCCGTCTATTTTGTGCAGGCCATGGTCCATGCGCTGCGAAACGATCCATTGCGTCTGCGGGCGGTCCTGGAGCAGGCGGGCATCGACCCGGCGTTGATGGACCAGCCCCAGGCGCGAGTTCCGGCCAGTGCGTTCGCCGCGTTATGGCTGATCCAGATTCGCGAAATGGACGACGAATTTTTCCAGCTCGACTCCCACGGCATGCCGCTCGGCAGTTTCGCTTTGATCTGCCGGGCCTTGATCCAGGAGCCGAACCTGGAAAAAGCCATGCGCCAGTGCCTGGCCAACTTTGCACTGTTCCTCCGCGATTTTCGCGGCAGCCTCAGTGTGCGCGGCAAACGGGCGGTCATCAGCCTGCAGACTCGCTGCGAAGACCAGCAGGCCAGTGTTTTCGGTGAAGAGACCTTCCTGGTGTTGATGTTCAGTATGCTGTGCTGGCTCGGAGGGCGGCGAATCCCCATCGATCGCGTGGATTTTCGTCATGTGCGCGAGCCACTCACGGATGATCCGTTGCTCTGGGGCGCCAATCTGACCTTTGGCGCCGAGCGCACCGAAATCGAGTTTGCCAGTCGCTACCTGCGGCTGCCGGTGGTCCAGGACCTGGCCTCGCTGAAAGTGTTCCTGCGCAGTGCGCCGCAATGGCTGGTGATTCGTTTCCGCAACCAGCACGGCCTTGCGGCACAGGTCCATCAGCGCTTGCGCAGCAGCCACTACAGTGAATGGCCAACCTTGCAAGCCTTTGCCCAGGAACAACGGATGAGCCCCAGCACTTTTCGACGCAAGCTGGAGCGCGAAGGCTGTTCATTTCAGGAAATCAAGGACGAAGTGCGCCGCGGGATGGCCTTTGAACAGCTGCGCCAGACCAAGGTGAGCATTACCGAGATTGCCGAGCAGACTGGCTTCCAGGAACCCAGCGCGTTCCACCGGGCGTTCAAGAAATGGACGGGGGAGAGTCCGGGGCGGTACAGGGCGAGGTTTCAGGATAAGGCGTGAGGTCTTGTGACAAACGCCAAGCCCTGTGGGAGCGGCGGGGCGGCGATCCGACTTGCTCGCGAAGCGAATACCGCGATTATTCAGGTCTCCTGTGGCGAGGGGGCTTGCCCCCGTTGGACTGCGAAGCAGTCCCAATCCGGGTGATCGAGTTCTAACTGAAGGATCCCGTTGCCTGATTTCAGGACCGCTTCGCGCTCCAGCGGGGGCAAGCCCCATAGGCGCTAACCAAATCTCTCGCTCCATAGCTCATCTTGCTGGTATCCCCGCTTTTTTCGCGGGGATTCGCGCAGTGCACGACTGAAGTAATCCCATTTCTCAAGACACGTAAACAACGACAAGCGGGGACTGATCACGCTACAAAGCAACCAATGGATAAAGGCCATTTCACGCCAGCGACAACGCCTCTGAGCCACGTTTTCTTGAATGCCCCTCGCTCTCGACAGGGGAAAAATGCTCGCCTGTGGCGATCAACCGCTCAATAAGGCAAGCCACTAATAATTTCCCTTGCAGCCAGGCTTTCGCGCCTTCCGGGTTTTTCTTTCTCAAGCGCGATAACCCTAGCAATGACTTCATCCGCTTGAACGCCAACTCCACCTGCCAGCGGTGCCGATAAAGGGCCAAGACCTCTTGCGCACTCAGGCAGTCCAAGGTCGTGACCACCACAACGTAGCCTGCTGCCTCCACTGTCTGTGATTGAAGCTGCTTCTGTTTTTGCTTTTTTTGTGCAGTTCTCTGTAACTTGCGCTCGCTTTCCATCCTTTGTTCATCCGTCTTGCGGTATGCACACACGCGTACCGCAATATCCCCTTTCGAACCTTGCATCACCGCTGGCCATTCACCCGTTTGCCCTGCCTGCAAGGTGCGTAACTGCGGCAG
>NZ_CABVHY010000007.1:0-247500 GCF_902497875.1 Pseudomonas fluorescens | reverse complement strand
CCACTACCAGGCAGATTCCTAGGCATTACTCACCCGTCCGCCGCTCGCCACCAGGTACAAGTACCCGTGCTGCCGCTCGACTTGCATGTGTTAGGCCTGCCGCCAGCGTTCAATCTGAGCCATGATCAAACTCTTCAGTTCAAACATCTTTGGGTTTTTAAGAAACCCTAAACTTGGCTCAGCAATCGTTGGTTACATCTTTGATTTCTCGCGGAGTAACTTGTGATGCTGATAATCTTGTTGACTATCAGTCTGACTCCACAAGCACCCACACGAATTGCTTGATTCAGTTGTTAAAGAGCGGTTGGTTAAGATTTTTCGTCTCAACCGAGGCGCGCATTCTACGCTTTCCTCTGCTGCTGTCAAGCGGTTATTTTCAGAAGTTTTCAAAGTTTCCTTTTTAACTTCAACCACTTGGCGCTTCCGATCACTCGTTAGCGGGAGGCGAATTCTACAGCGTTACTCGCTGCTGTCAACACCTGTTTTACACCGCTTTCGACCGAGTGGATCGAACCGTCAATAGGGCCAAACCCGCCGACCTTACCAACTCCCTCTGGGCTTCGATGAACTGAAGCAGCCCGCTGTCGAAAACCGCGTAACTCTTTGTTTACCAAGGAGTTTTCCGTTTCGACTGCGCCGGAAGTGGGGCGAATTATAGACTTCCAGGATCTGCCGTCAAGGACTAATTACACCTTTGTTGCAGAAGATGTCTTTTTAGCTGTTAACCGGGGAATTCGGCGCATGACGGATGGAATACGCAACGCTAATAGCAGCGCGCCTATAGAAGCATAGATCGCCCACTCCTTCAGATCCGCCCGGACGATCCAAAGCATATGCAGCAGCCCAAGCCCCAGGATCACATAAGCCAGGCGATGCAACTTCTTCCAGCCAGCACCGAGGCGCCGCTGACTGTAACGATTGGAAGTGACCGCCAATACCAGCAAACCCAGAAACCCAATACTGCCGACAATGATATAGGGCCGCTTGCGCAACTCGACCCCCAGCTGCGACCAGTCAAGGCCGAGGATAAACACCAGGTAGGCCGCCAGATGCAGGACCACGTAAGCAAAGCACCACAAACCCAACTGTCGGCGCACGGCAATCCATCCCGCCCAACCGCTCAGCCGCTGCAGAGGCGTAATGCTCAGGGTGATCAACAATAGGGTCAGCGTGCCCAAACCCAGGCGATCAACCAGCACCTTCCCCGGATCCGGCCCCAGGGCGAAGATCCAGGCCTGGTACAACCAGAGCAGCGGCCACACCGCCGCCACTATAAAGACGCCAATGCGCCATAACGGATAACGCATTAATAGTTCGTCCGCAGATCGAGGCCGGCATATAAAGAAGCCACCTCATCGGAGTAGCCGTTGAACATCTGCGTCTCGCGCACATTGGGACTGAACAGCCCGCTCGGTAGACGCCGTTCGCGCGCCTGAGTCCAGCGCGGATGGTCCACCTCAGGATTGACGTTGGCGTAGAACCCATACTCATCCGCCGCAATGCTCTGCCAGGTGGTTTTCGGCTGCTCGCTGACCAGGCTGATGCGCACGATGGATTTGATGCTCTTGAAACCGTATTTCCACGGCACCACCAGACGCAACGGCGCGCCGTTCTGATTAGGCAGCTCACGTCCATACATACCCACGGCCAGAATCGCCAAAGGGTTCATCGCCTCATCCAGGCGAAGCCCTTCTACATAGGGCCAGTCGATCAGGGCAAAGCCGGAACGCTGGCCCGGCATGCTCTTGGGATCCTGCAGGGTTTCGAAACGGATGAATCTTGCCTTGGAGGTCGGTTCGACCTGCTTGAGCAACGCCGAGACGGGAAAGCCGATCCAGGGGATCACCATCGACCAGGCCTCGACGCAGCGTAGACGGTAGATCCGCTCCTCCAACTGATAGGGCTTCATGAAGTCTTCCAGGGCATAACGCCCGGGCTTGCCGACCTCACCATCCACCACCACGCTCCACGGCTCGGTTTTCAGCGTACCGGCGTTTTGTGCCGGGTCACCTTTATCAGTGCCAAACTCATAGAAGTTGTTGTAGTGGGTCGCGTCTTTGAATGGGGTGATCGCCTCATCCTTGACCGTGACAGCCTGCCATTGGGTTGTCGGCAGCTTCTCGGTAAACCAGGCCGGCGCCTTACCCGGCTCGACATCCGCATAACGTGCGGCCGTATCGGCACTCGCCCAGCGCGGCAGACTGCTGACAGCCAGCGCGGTCATGGCGCCGCCCAGCACGCTGCGGCGAGAGTAGTAGAGAGATTCTGGCGTGACATCCGACTCTTGGCAGTCAGACGACTTGGGCAACTTGATTAACATGACAACTCCGCAGCATTGGAGGACTGATGCACCAATAGACTGCGGAGTATGAGGGATATTACATCACTCGACTTTTTTGTGACGGCGCAGACGCAGCAAGTACTGCACCGGGCCGGAAGCCGCATAGGCGAGGAATACCAGCAGCAGAATGCGCGGCGGATCACTGAACACCACGGCGAACACCAGCACCACCGCGAGAATCGCGACAAATGGCACCCGCCCTTTCAGATCCAGCTCCTTGAAGCTGTTGTACTTGATGTTGCTGACCATCAGCATACCGGCAGCCGCCACCATCAGCGCCACGAGGAAGGACATCTTGGAACCCTGGATGCCGTAGTCGCTGAACGCCCAGACAATCCCGGCGACTACACCTGCCGCGGCCGGACTGGCCAGACCGATGAAATAACGTTTGTCCGCGGTACCCACCTGAGTATTGAAACGTGCCAGACGCAACGCCGCGCCCGCCACATAGATGAAAGCGACCATCCAGCCCACTTTACCCATGTCACCCAACGCCCAGCCAAATGCCAGTAACGCGGGTGCGACACCAAAGGCGACCATATCGGACAACGAGTCATATTCAGCGCCGAAGGCGCTCTGGGTGTTGGTCATTCGGGCAACACGACCATCCAGCCCGTCGAGCACCATGGCGACGAAGATCGCGATCGCAGCAAACGCAAAATACTTGCTCGCGCTGACCGCGTCACCGGCACTCAAGGCACTTTGGGCGCTCATGGAGCTGATGATGGAGTAGAACCCCGCGAACAGGTTCGCGGTGGTAAACAAATTCGGCAGAAGATAGATACCACGATGCCGGACTTTACGGCCTTCAGCGTCATGCCCTTCTTCGACATGCTCATCGATCGGTAGCAGGCTTTCGGCGTCAGAGGCCTTGTTTGGCTCTTCGGGACGTTCGCTCATGGACATTACCTTGCAACGGTGTGGAGAATTTCGACAGGTGTCTGCGACGAGGGTTCGCGCGCAAACGATCCAGCTTTATACCAGAACCTGTCTGCCCAAACGAAAAAACGCGGCCTAAGCCGCGTTTTCTCTTCAAGGCCGGAACTTAGTTCTTGGCTTTGTCGACGATTTTGTTGGCACCGATCCACGGCATCATCGAGCGCAGTTGCTCGCCGATGATTTCGATACCGTGAGCGGCGTTGTTACGACGCTTGGCGGTCATCGATGGGTAGCCGGTAGCACCTTCGCTGATGAACATCTTGGCGTACTCACCGTCCTGAATGCGTTTCAGGGCGTTGCGCATGGCTTGACGGGATTCGGCGTTGATCACTTCCGGACCCGTCACGTACTCGCCGTATTCAGCGTTGTTGGAGATCGAGTAGTTCATGTTGGCGATACCGCCTTCGTACATGAGGTCGACGATCAGCTTCAGTTCGTGCAGGCATTCGAAGTAGGCCATTTCCGGCGCGTAGCCAGCTTCAACCAGGGTTTCGAAACCGGCTTTGACCAGTTCAACGGTACCGCCGCACAGAACGGCTTGTTCGCCGAACAGGTCGGTTTCAGTCTCGTCCTTGAAGGTGGTTTCGATGATGCCGGTACGACCACCGCCAACGCCGGCAGCGTAGGACAGCGCAACGTTTTTGGCGTTGCCGGAAGCATCCTGATAGATAGCGATCAGGTCAGGGATACCGCCGCCTTTGACGAACTCGGAACGCACGGTGTGGCCTGGAGCTTTCGGCGCGATCATGATCACGTCGAGGTCAGCGCGTGGCACTACCTGGTTGTAGTGGATCGCGAAGCCGTGGGAGAAGGCCAGAGTTGCGCCCTTCTTGATGTTCGGCTCGATTTCGTCTTTGTACAGCGCGGACTGGAACTCGTCCGGGGTCAGGATCATGACCAGGTCGGCAGCGGCAACAGCGCTGGCAACGTCGGTCACTTTCAGGCCGTGAGCTTCGGCCTTGGCAACGGTGGCCGAGCCTTTACGCAGACCGACAGTGACGTCAACGCCGGAATCTTTCAGGTTGCAAGCTTGTGCGTGGCCTTGTGAGCCGTAACCGATGATGGCTACTTTCTTGCCCTGGATGATCGACAGGTCACAGTCTTTTTCGTAATAAACTTTCATGAATTTCCCCTATATATCCAGGCCGTTCAGGCCATTCGCTAATTTGGTTTAGATGCTCAGCACTTTGTCGCCACGGGCAATCCCGGTGACGCCACTGCGTACGGTTTCCAGTATCGCGGCCGTGCCGATAGACTGAATGAAGCTGTCGAGTTTGTCGCTGGTACCGGTCAGTTGAACGGTATACACGCTGGCACTGACATCGACGATCTGCCCACGATAAATATCGGTAGTGCGCTTGATCTCGGCGCGCTGGGCGCCAGTGGCCTTGACCTTGACCAGCATCAGTTCGCGCTCGATATGAGCACTTTCCGACAGGTCGACCAGCTTGACCACTTCGATCAGCTTGTTCAGGTTCTTGGTGATCTGTTCGATCACTTCATCGTGCCCCACGGTGGTCAGCGTCAGACGCGACAGAGTCGGGTCTTCGGTCGGCGCCACAGTCAGGCTTTCGATGTTGTAGTTACGCTGCGAAAACAGGCCGACAACGCGAGACAAGGCGCCCGGTTCGTTTTCCAGAAGCAAGGAGATAATGTGCCGCATGATTAAGTACGCTCCGTCTTGCTCAGCCACATATCGCGCATCGAGCCGTCTTTGATCTGCATCGGGTAGACGTGCTCGCTGGTGTCGACTGCAATATCGAGCACCACCAGGCGATCCTTGAGGGCGAACGCCTCCTCCATCTTCGACTTCAAGTCTTTCGAGTCGGTAATGCGCACGCCGACGTGACCATAGGCCTCTGCCAGCTTGACGAAGTCAGGCAGCGACTCCATGTAGGAGTGCGAGTGACGGCTGCCGTAACTCATGTCTTGCCACTGGCGAACCATACCCAGAACACCGTTGTTCAGGATGACGATTTTTACCGGCAAACCATATTGCAAACAGGTGGACAGTTCCTGAATGTTCATCTGGATACTGCCCTCGCCCGTCACGCAGACGACGTCGGCATCCGGGAAGCTCAACTTGATGCCCATGGCCGCAGGGAAACCGAAGCCCATCGTGCCCAGCCCACCGGAGTTGATCCAGCGGTTAGGCTTGTTGAACCGGTAGTACTGCGCCGCGAACATCTGGTGCTGACCCACGTCGGAAGTGATGTAGGCATCGCCTTTGGTCACTTCGCTGAGGGTTTCGATCACGGTCTGCGGCTTGATGATGCTGCCGTCGCCCTTATCGTAAGGGAACAGGCCACGATCACCGCGCCACTCCTCGACTTGCTTCCACCAGCTGGCAACGGACTCCTTGTTCGGGGTCTCGCCGATCTCCTTGAGGGTCGCGACCATTTCGGTCAGCACGCTCTCGACCGGACCCACGATAGGCACGTCTGCCTTGATGGTCTTGGAGATCGAAGCGGGGTCGATGTCGATGTGAATGATCTTGGCATTCGGACAGAACTTGGCCGGGCCGTTGATTACCCGATCATCGAAACGCGCACCGACCGCAAGGATCACGTCGGCATGGTGCATGGCAAGGTTGGCAGTGTAGCTGCCGTGCATGCCGAGCATGCCGATGAACTGCCGATCAGTGCCAGGGTATGCGCCCAGGCCCATCAACGTATTGGTCACCGGCAGATTGAGCATTTGCGCCAGTTCGGTCAGCGGTGCAGAACCGCCGCCCAGAATCACCCCACCGCCCGCATAAAGCACCGGACGCTTGGCCGCCAGCAGCATTTCCGCGGCTTTGCGGATTTGTCCGGAGTGCCCGCGAACAGCCGGGCTGTAGGAGCGCAGCTTGGCTTTTTTCGGGAAGATGTATTCGAACTTCTCGGCCGGGTTGGTCATGTCTTTCGGGATATCGACCACGACCGGGCCAGGACGACCGGATTGCGCCAGGTAGAACGCTTTCTTCATGACTTCCGGGATTTCCGACGCATGCTTGATCATGAAGCTGTGTTTCACGATCGGCCGGGAGATACCGATCATGTCGGTTTCCTGGAATGCGTCGGTGCCCACCATGGTGCTAGGCACCTGGCCGGAAATGATCACCATCGGAATGGAGTCCATGTAGGCCGTGGCAATACCGGTGATGGCGTTGGTCGCGCCCGGGCCAGAGGTCACCAGTACCACGCCGGCTTTACCGGTGGCACGAGCGTAGCCGTCAGCCATATGGGTCGCAGCCTGTTCGTGCCGAACCAGGATGTGAGTCACTTCCGGTTCTTTGAACAGCGCATCGTAAACATGAAGCAGAGCACCACCCGGGTACCCGTAGATATATTTGACGCCTTCGTCACGCAAAAAGCGGACGAGCATCTCACCGCCAGATAAAAGCTCCACGTTGTTCACCTCTAAAACGCCAGAATACCGTCCACTCACAAGGGAACGGGTCTTAATAGGTTTACTGCTTAGCAGAGCATGAGCGACGGTGGTCGCCGACTACGTCAGCACTGACTGAGCAAGTATTGGGAACTCCCCAAGTGTTGCGGGGGTTTCCCACCCAGCGCGAGGTAACGCGTTGCGGGTGTAACAGGTCGGCGCGGATGTGCACCTCATGATCTGCTGAGCGGGTCTGCTTCTGGCAGTCCCTCTACAGCGGACTTTGGATTCTTCTGTTTCGCCCTCTCCAAGTCAAGTCGTCAAATGCTTTATTCGAACTAAGCGCATGAGAAAGCAAGAAAAAACCTCTAAACAGCATCTGTGTTAGCTTCAATTGCGCAACCCATGACAAGGAAATGGCATGCGAACGTTTTTCTTCACTGCGAGCTTGCTGATCAGCCTGAGCCCTTTGTGCATGGCCGCTCAGATCTACAAATGGGTCGACGCTCAGGGCGTTACCCACTTCGATGCACAACCGCCCCAAGGCCAGGCCGCCACCACCGTGACGCCCTCCCCGCCCGCCGGCAAACCGACCGCAGCGCCGCCACACAGCAGCGCCATCGGCGATCAACAGGCCATCGACAACAAAGTGAAAAAGCAGGTTGCCGAGCAGCAAGCCCGGTTAAAGGCGTTCTGTGAGCAGGCCCGAACCAATCTGGCTCAACTGCAGAACAATCCGCGCTTACGGGAGGAGGTCGACGGTGGGATGCGCCGCCTCACCGACGAACAACGTCAGGATCGCATCACCGAAGCACAGAAGCAGATTGCGGATAACTGCCAGTAGGTACCTGTAGGAGCCGAGCTTGCTCCGGGCGGCGTTCCGACGATGACGGCCTGACATTCAAAAGATATGTTGAACGTTACACCGCTATCGCGAGCAAGCTCGGCTCCTACAAGGGTTCGGGGTCAGCGGGAGGCGGTGATCAGCAGATCGAATTCCTTGAGCAGGATCTGCAGCCGCCGATCCTTGCCCTGGACATTTCGGGCAGCGAAGACCATTTCGGCCATCTCCTGAATACCCGAAACATTGGGCAGCGGTAGATCGTTTTCCAGAATCGCTTTCATCCGCGGCAGAAAGATCCATTGCAGCCATTGCTCGAAGTCCAGGGTATCGATCGAGAATGGTTCGACACTGCTTAGAGCTTCTGCCGATGGCGAGACTTCGTCCCACCAACCCTGCACCCGCAGTTCACGTTCGATCAACAGCAGCTGCTCGGCGATCTTCGGAAAGCGCGCATCCATCAGAGACTTACCTTGGCCTTCTGCCGGGCCAGTGCGGCACCCGCTGGATCACCCTGCTTCTCACGCGCCTGAGCGATCAACCCCCACAGGCTTGCCTGAAGAGCCGGGCGACCATTGGCGAAGCTCAGCCCGCGACGAGCGAACTGCTCGGCTTGCGCCGCATCACCCTGGGCCATGCGCACCTGCGCCAAACGGTAGAGCACTTGGGGTTCGCGCGGGGCGACACGCTGGGCGCGTTCCAGGCTGGAGGATGCGCCGTTGAGGTCGCCGCCGGCCTGTTGCTGCTGAGCAGTGGTGAGCAAGGCCAGTACCGGACCGTCCAGTTGTTCGTCGGCCGACAGCCCGCCGGAGTTCGACGGAGGAATCCCGCTCGGCGTCGACGGCAGGTTGTAGGTGCCCTGATTGATCGGTGCCGATTGAACCGGCGCAGAATCCATCGGCCCGGGCGTGATCGGCCCCGGGGTAATGGGTGTAGTACTGATCGGTGCCGAAGCGGCTGCAGCGCCACCCGGGATCATCACCATCACGCCTTCGCCTTGCGGAATGGCTTGAGTCTGGGCTTGCGTCGGACGCTGTACGGTCGTCTGACGGGAGCCACCATTGGCCTGGATCCGCTCACTGTTGGAAACGGCACTGCCGGAGTCCACCACCGGGATCGAACCGCGCTGCACACTGGCGCAACCATTGAGCAAAGCCAGAGCTGTAATAGCTGGAATCCACCACTTGTTCACTTCAAACCCTCTTCGCTTAATTCATCCAGCCTTTGACCCAATCCATCACCGCATCGGCGGGTGCAGGGCTTTCGCCAGCACACGCGGCACCGGGTGGTGGTTCACTGCCGCGAATATACGGCATCTGCACCGCGCCTGGACAACTCGCTTCGGAACCCTGCCCGGTACGGGAGTCGACCCAGGCCTGAACCACATTATCCGGCTGTGGCATATCCAGCGGCAACGGATCCGCCTTGCGCATGAAACTGGTCCAGACCTGCAGGGCACCCGTGGCACCGGTGAATGGCGTCTTGCCGTTGTCATCGCGACCCATCCAGACCACCGCCAGCAGATCCTGGCTGAAACCGGCGAACCAGCTGTCCCGCGAATCGTTACTGGTGCCGGTCTTGCCCGCCAGTGCCAGAGTTTTCGGCAGGGAGTTGTAGACCGAACTGCCGGTACCTTCACGCATCACCCGCTGCATCGCGCTCTGAATCAGGAAGATCGAACCCGGATCAAAGCGCTGCTGAATCTGGAATGGATAACGCTTGAGCGGTTCGCCTTCGGCGGTCAGCACGCTACGAATCCCGCGCATCGGCGTATTGAATCCACCGTTGGCCAGCGTCTGGTACATGGTCGCCACTTCCATCGGGCTCAAGCCGCCGGCCCCCAGCAACATCGACGGGAAGGCCGGAAATTCACGCTCAACACCAAGCCGCGCGAGCGTCTTGAGGACATTCGGCACGCCGACTGCCAGGCCAAGCCGGGCGGTCGACAGGTTGTAGGAGTGCGCCAAACCTTGATACAGGAATACCGTGCCGTGGGAGCGACGATCATAGTTCTGCGGCTTCCAGACCTGCCCATCGGCGCCTTTCACCGAAAAAGACTCATCGGAGAGCCAACTGGTCAAGGTGTACTGGCTCGGCTTCTCAAGCGCGGTCAGGTAAACCGCCGGCTTGATCAGGGAGCCGATCGGACGCACTGCATCCAGCGCCCGGTTGAACCCGGCAAAACCAGCCTGACGACTGCCAATCATGGCCTGGACTTCCCCGGTTTCCGGGTTGGTCACCACCATCGCGGCTTCGACCTCATCCGAGCCCTTGCGCCCGGCCAGACGCTTGAAGGTATCGTTGACCGAAGCCTCGGCCTTCATCTGCAGGATCGGATCGAAACTGGTGAAAATCCGCAAGCCCTCTTCGGTCAAGTCTTCGTCGCGGTAATCTTCGCGCAGCTGGCGCTTGACCAGGTCAATGAAGCCCGGGTACGAAGTGTCGGCCAGACTGCCGCGCTTGGTCACGCCCAGTGGCATCTTCTTCGCCGCGGCCACCTGCTCGGCGGTCGCGACACCCTGCTCTTGCAACACATCGAGCACCAGGTTACGCCGCTCGAGCGCGCGCTCTGGATTACGCCGCGGGTTGTAGGAAGACGGCCCCTTGACCATGCCCACCAACAACGCCACCTGATGCAGCTTGAGTTCAGACAGCGGTTGGCTGAAGAAGAACTGGCTGGCCAAGCCGAAACCGTGCACCGCACGCTGACCGTCCTGACCGACGAAGACTTCGTTGAGGTAAGCCTCGAGGATTTCGCGCTTGTCGTAATGCAGCTCAAGCAGCAAGGCCATCATCGCCTCGGTCAACTTGCGGGTCAGGCTGCGTTCGTTGGTCAGGTAGAAGTTCTTGACCAGTTGCTGGGTCAAGGTACTGCCACCCTGGCGCATGTGTCCCGACGAGGTGTTGATCCACACAGCCCGGGCGATCGACTTGGGCGAGACGCCGAAGTGATGATAGAAATCCCGGTCCTCCACCGCGACCAGCGTCTCGAGCAGGTATGGCGGTACCTGATCGATCTTGATCAGGATGCGATCCTCTAGATTTTTCGGGTAAAGACCGCCGATCAACAGGGGTTCAAGACGCACCACCGCGACTTTCGAACCGTTAGTCCCCGAGAGCCCGGCCACATAGTCGCCGGAGAAACGCACGCGTACCGGCTGAGCCTGCTCCATCCCTTCATAGAACTGGAAGCCGCGGGTATTCAAGTCGACCGTGTTGCCACTGACCGCGGCTGCGCCCGGACCATTGGCGACACTTTCGCGCCGGTAACCGAGCGCATCGAGCTCGATCAGAAAATCTTCCTTACTGAGCTTTTGTCCGACGAACAGCTCCAGCGGTCGGGCATAAACCTTGGCCGGAATGGTCCAGCGCTTGCCGGAGAACTTCTCCTGGACCACGGCATCGAGATAAACCGCAAAGCCGGCGAGCACCACCAGGGCGACCAGACTGAGCTTCAGAGCCCAGCCCAGCCAAGGGCGCAGGCCAGCAGACGGGGGTTTGGAACGGGAACGGGGGGATCGGGTACGAGTCATGGCGGCGGATTATACGCACTTTATTCATACTCAACAGGAGCCCTCCGAGGTTTGCACGACAGCCGCATGCGGCCATAATGACGTCCTTGAATTTTCCCGACTCTGAAGGATCGCCTGTGAGCCAGTCCCTGATCGCCGCCCTGCAAAACCCGGCCCTCTATCCCCATCCCGTAGACGGTTTCCAGGTTATCGAGACGCACATCTCCTGGGTGCTGCTGACAGGCCCCTACGCCTATAAAGTGAAGAAGCCGGTCAATTTCGGCTTCCTCGACTTCACCGGCCTGGAGGCTCGCGAACACTTCTGCGGCGAAGAACTGCGCCTGAACCAGCGCCTGACCCATGATTTGTATCTGGAAGTGCTGCCGATCACCGGCAGCGCCGATGCACCGCAATTGGCTGGCAGTGGTCCGGTGATCGACTACGCGCTGAAAATGCGCCAGTTCCCGCAAAGCCAGTTGCTCAGCACCTTGCAAGCCAATGGCGAACTGACCACCGCACACATTGACCAGATGGCCCGGCAGATCGCCCTGTTCCACCTCAGTGCGCCCGTGGTCCCGACAGACCACGAAGCCGGCACCCCGGAAAGCGTGATGGCACCGGTACGGCAGAATTTCGAACAGATCCGCCCGTTCCTCAGCGACAAGGCCGACCTGCTGCAACTCGAGGCTCTGCAAGCCTGGGCTGAAAGCAGCTTCGAGCGCCTCAAGCCACTGTTCGCCCAGCGCAAGGCCGAAGGTTTTATCCGCGAATGTCATGGCGACATTCACTTGGGCAATGCCACGGTAATCGACGGCGAAGTGGTGATCTTCGACTGCATCGAGTTCAACGAACCCTTCCGTTTCACTGACGTGTACGCCGACACCGGTTTCCTTGCGATGGACCTGGAAGATCGCGGCCTTAAAAGCCTGGCCCGACGGTTCATCAGTCAGTACCTGGAGCTGACCGGCGATTACCGCGGACTTGAGCTGCTGAACTTCTACAAAGCCTACCGCGCGCTGGTTCGCGCCAAGGTCAGCCTGTTCAGCATGCCCGCCGAAGCCGATCCGGTACTGCGTGCGACCACCCTGCGCCAGTACCGCAACTACGCCAATCTGGCAGAAAGCTACAGCACCATCCCATCGCGCTTTCTGGCGATCACCCACGGTGTTTCGGCCGTCGGCAAGAGTTATGTGGCCACGCGCCTGGTGGAAGCACTGGGTGCGATCCGCCTGCGCTCCGACGTCGAACGCAAACGCCTGTTCGGTGAGCAACAGGTGCCGAATGATCCACAAGTCGGGATCTACAGCGCCGAGTCGAGCGCTGTCACCTACGCCCACCTGCATGAGATTGCCGCGGTCATTCTGCGCGCCGGCTTCCCGGTGGTGATCGACGCCACCTACCTCAAGCGCGAACAGCGCGATGGCGCCGCGAAAATCGCCGAAGCCACCGGCGCGCCGTTCCTGATCCTCGACTGCAACGCACCGCAAGCGGTGATCGAGAGCTGGCTGGCGCGACGTCAGGCGGACAAGAACGATCCGTCCGACGCGACCATGGCGGTTATCGAAGCTCAGCAAGCCACTCGTGAAGCGCTGACGCCAGCAGAGATCCTCTGCAGCAAACGCGTCCAGACCAATGAAAGCGGCACCCTGGATACCGTAGTTGCACAAATTCGCCAGCGCATGCCCGGCCTGTAAGCAACTATCGAGGTCGTGGAACCGATAACAGTTTCGCGACCTCAAGACAGTGGCACTATACTGGCGTCATAAATCCAACAGGTGACGTCCCATGAGCCAGCCAAAATTCCTCGACACCCCGCTTTACGCGCTGCTGCACAAAGACGACATTACCGGCTTCAATAACGAGAGGCCAAAAGACGCGCCTGTCGATATGCGCGGCGGTGATTTCCGCGGCCTCGATCTGCGCGAACTGAATGCCGAAGATATTGACTTCACGGATGCCTACTTCCGTTCGGCTGACTTGCGCGGTCTGGACTTGCGCAGTGCCTGCATGGAAGGCGCAAGCCTGGCACATGCGCAAATCTCTGGAGCGTACTTCCCGCCAGAACTGACGGCAGATGAAATTCTGATGTCGGTCAATTTCGGTACGCGCTTGCGCTACCGCACCAAGTAACGTCTTCCCCTCCTCAGAGTCCGGCGCCCTTGCTGTGCGCTGGGCAGGGCGTTGCGCGCCTTGCAGTCATCCAGCCTGCCCGCCGACAACTTCCCCCCTACTGCGCTTACAGCGCTTTCCATAGCCCTCTGGGCGGGCGGCTTAGAAGCTTTTTCAACGAAACCGACCAAACAACCACGCTTTTCCTACTGACCGCTACACTCCTTGAAACTCGCCCACGCTTGTTCGGCCGTCGCAAGGAGGCTTGATGAATGATGAACTGCAACACCTGAAGAACCTTGGCAAGACGTCGGCGCAATGGCTGCATGCCGTGGGCATCCATAGTGCTTCGGACTTGCGTCGACTGGGAGCGGTGGATGCGTATCGCGCTGTGCGAACCAGGGGGTTTCGCGCGTCGAAAGTGCTGTTGTATGCCATTGAAGGGGCTCTGATGGACGTGCATTGGAACGACATTCCGGCAGAGCGCAAAGAGGCCTTGAACAAACAGCTGGAAGCCATATCGGCACGCCATAAAAACTGAGCCGACGCGATTGTCATTTACTTACTCGGGGGCACCGGCCTGCGCCGAGGCACTGATCAATCGACTGCTACCTGGTCCAGGACCTGCGGAGCAAGAAAATCATCCATCCGGTTCGCCTCAAATAAACTCTCCGGGCCCCTGCTTACCGGGCGAGCCGAAAGAGTCTGCCACTCGATTCAGCGAAATGCGTAAATCAGCTGTTGACACAGAAATGAGAATCGTTATGATTGGCGCAACTGGTCGCGAGATCAGTCGATGACCTGGAAGACCAGTGGTTCGGACTCTCAGATTATCTCCTCATCAGGCTAATCACGGTTATTTGACCCGGCTTTTTTGCCGGGTCTTTTTTTGCCTGTCAAAAAGTCGCTGAAGCCTTTGCCAAGCGCCAGATCAACGCTACCGGCCAGGTCCTTGCTCCAGACAGGCGAGCAGTTCATCCAGCAAGCCCGAAGCACCAATGCGCATATGACTGGCACTTACCCAGTCGGCCCCCATGCGCTGCCGGGCAAGCCCGATATACAGGCGGGCATCCGCCAGCGTACGAATCCCCCCGGAAACCTTGAGGCCGACCTCGGCTCCCTGCTCGGCGATGGCCTCCAGCATGATTCGCGCGGATTGCTCCGTGGCATTGATCGCCACCTTGCCGGTGCTGGTCTTGATGAAATCCGCGCCTGCGGCAATCGCGTCCAGGCTGGCCCGGCGAATCAGCTGCGGATCGCGCAGTTCACCGGTTTCCAGAATCGCTTTGAGCAGCACCGATCCTGAACAGACTTTCCGGCAGGCGGCCAGCAACTCCCGGCCGATGTCGCAATCCCCTGCCAGCAACCCATGAAAGGGGTAGACCACATCTACCTCATCCGCTCCCGCAGCTATAGCCTGCGCGACCTGGGTGACGGTTGAAGCGATGTTGCTACCGCCGTAAGGGAAGTTGGCAACGGTTGCCACCCGGACCTGCGCCCCTCCCAGGCTGTTCAGGGTGTTGCGTGCCAGGCCGACAAACCGCGGATAGACGCAGACCGCCGCCACCGGACCAAAAGGAGTCATTGCGCGCAGGCAAAGCCTGACGATAGCTGCGTCATCATCATCGGCATTCAGCGAGGTCAGATCGAGCAAGCTGATTGCCAGGCGAGCCAGCTGTTTATCCGGTTGATCCATAGGTTCCCCCACCTTCAATGGTCGGCACAATGGATAAACAATAAAGCAGTCAGTCGAATGAGTGCCTGACTTTGAACCAGTTAGGACACTAACTACGCGACTAACAGAAACTTCCGATACAGGAGGTATGCCTTTGATCAAATCATGCAGTTCCTTCGCCCCATCTGCACGCAGGCAGGACGGCGAATGCCTCAACTGAGGTTTATGGACCAAGGACGGGCGTGAACGCAACGTGCCTGACTGTGGATGCCCCCCCCGTTGGCGGGTCTGCCGCCACCCAGCAAGCCCAGGACAAGGCTGCCCGCCAGATCATCAGCCGCGAGCTGGGCCATGAGAAAACCCGGATTACCGCCGTGTAACCTGGGGCGACAGCACCGACATATCTGACAGTCCAATACGCCAAGCGTAGTAGGACGTCTCTCGATTGCCACGCCTCTATTGAGGCGTGAAATGACGTCTGCCTAGAGTGCGATACAAGTTGGCTGATTGACTGACGCTACCCCCCTGGCAAGGAGCGCTCATGCCCCGTCAAAGCGACCTACATTTTACCTTCGAACCCTTACAAGGGGAAGCCTTCGAAGTGGTCTCCTTCAAGCTCGATGAAGGCCTGTCCCAGCCCTTCAAGCTGAAGTTGGAGTTGGCCAGCCATGACAACGGCTATCGACTTCAATCGCGTGCTCGATCTGGCCGCACTGTTCACCCTCCCGCAGACGCGATCGGAACGGGCAATCCGTTTGCAGATCCGCAGCCCTCCCCAGTGCCGCTTGGCGCATTCCTCGGGCGCTACACGTCGCTGAAGAACAATCAGCGTGCCTTCGCTGGCTATCGGTATCGCATCACCGATGGTGCGGCCGTGCTTGCCGAAGGTCTGACCCGTTCCTCTGGCGAAACGGACTGGGCCACCACCGAGGCGACTCAATCGGTGCGAGCCCATAAAGCAATCATGCGTGACGATCAGCGAATCACCGAGGCCTGGCATTCCAATGTAGCAGCCACCGGCGACCAGGTCTTGAGCTGCACTTCTGACGAGCTTTTTCAGGATGACTTTCTTGATAAACACACCGGAGACCTTGACTGATGCCAGCCCCTGCCGCCGTACCACTTCTTGCGGGCGCGTACCGCGCCTATCGCGTGTATCAGGCTCACGAAGCCACCATGACCGCCGCCGATATGGCTCAGCTTGCACGGGAAATTGCCGAGCGCCAAGGCCAGATCAAGCAAGTGCTGCGCGAGACCATCGAAGCGCTGACCCGTGAAATCGATATCAAGAGTTCGACCTTTGCCGTAGTGGATCGGGGCGGCAACAGCACCGTCTCCCGACGCGGTAATGAGAACGTGACCTTCAAGGAATACATCGAACGCAAAGTGCCGTTTCGCCCGGCCATCAGCCAGGTGTGCAACGTCGCGTTGCAGATGCCGATCAAGGTGCCAAGGCGCATTCGCAAGAAAATCGCCGGCGATATCGTGGAAACCACCATTGAGATCGCCCTCAAGCAAACCACCGCCTCGTTGTTGTTTGAAGCCGTGGACGAGGTGCTGGATTGGCGCAGCCCGCTCAAGGCCGAGCCCAATTACAACCAAAGAAGTCAGAAGGCGCTGCTGGGCGAGCCCGCGACCCGCCCCAAGCGATTTGGCAAGGTGTTCCCGTTTTGGCCGCGCCCCAGGGAAAGCCTGGCGCCGGATCTGGTGGTCGTCGAGTACCGGCAGGAGCCCTTTGAAACCGAGAACGTGTTTGCCGCGATCGAGATCAAGTTTCCGCGGGATTGGGTAAGGGATGAACAAATGAAAGATTACGTGGAGCTCATGAAACCAAGAACAGGCATCAACCCGGAGAAAATTGGCAAGGAGAAAGTGGCGCTGTTGCGGGTGCCGGAGGATTGCACCGGTTTTGCAACGGATGACAAGAAGACACCCTCACACAAAGGTAAAGGCGGAAGGAGCTAAGGATGAGTACCACCCATGGATTGTTTGATGACGAAGAACGTGAAGAATTTATTGAGTTGCTCAAGGACTGGCCTAACTCGTACTGGGGTACAGATGAAGCCCAGCACAGCGTCAGCCCGTTTATCAGTTTCTACTTCCCGGCGGGCCCGGAAAATCACCTAGAAGCATCGCTGCTGCTGGTGGATATTCACGAAGCCTTTGAACAGCTGCTTGGGGAGCCTTACACCATTGCTATGCACCCAGCCGCCGCACGTCCCCATCGTTATCCCGCACGCCGGCCAAATCTACGCGAGCAGGCCAGAAAAACCTCCCAATACAAGTATTTTGTTTTCTCTTTTACTGATGAAGAGAACCATGCCACTTCTCCTACGACTGCGGGCTATTTTTGGCGCAGTTGGTTTAAGGGTGAGGATCGTAAAACGGGTTACTCATCAATTGTGTTTTATTACCGCTGGCAATGGTGGCAAGACAACCGTGAGGCATGGCGCCGCTTTGTCCTGAAGACGATTGACCTGCTCAAGGCGCATCAGGTCTACAGCGGTTTTGCCATGGCCAATCCTCTTGAGTTTGGCACGCGAGCAGCCGTCACCACCTGGGAACGGGCGTTGACGCCCGCCTTCCATGGACTGGATATCGACTATGCCTATGGCATGGACGATGAACTACTGAACGGCGTTCGTCCCCCCACCTGGGCCTTCCTGCTCGCCAATCACTGGCGCGACAAACTGGGCCTGACCCGTGAACAGGTACGCACGGCATTGGCGCATCCGCGCATCAGCATCACCGAATTGCACAACGGCCAGTGGATCGAACTGGGCGAACAACCGGAGCTCTATCCGGTCGAGCAAGGTGTGCCAGAGCTGCCCATGCTCCTGAACAAGCTGCTGAAGCCCATCCGTTACGACGACTTGGGCCTGCTGGGTTTCGGTCAATGGGATGGCGATCCCAACGAGCGTTTCACCGACGCCGACAGCCGACGCTGGATGGCCCGTTTTGACGCCGACAGTGACTGGCCGACACCCGCATCGCGTTTCATCGCGCCGCCGTCCACCTCAGGTCACGCTGGTCCCCAGCTGCCTGTCAGTGTCATTTCCGGCATGGCCTGCACTCAAGCCGGGTGGTGGCTCGTCCCAGGTCAGTCGGATTCCCGGCGAGCATTCAAGCAGGGCGATAGGTTGCCTGCCTTTGCCAGCGAGTCAGACGACGGATTGGTGCTCTGGCAACGTGACCCTGATCAAACCCCGCCTGAGCCAGCCCGTCACGCCCGCAGCAATGAACCGGCCCCTCGCGCAGGGCGCTGGGAAATGGAGAAAGATCGCTGCGTCGACTGCGATGTCCGGTTGAACGAACCTCTTCCACGCCATGAAGGCCAGATCGTTCGCTGGCACTGGACCGTCAGCGGCATGCGCGCGCGCAGTGGCGAACCCTGTCCGTATCCCGGCGCTTGGCTGTGCGAGTACAAACCGGGAAGCAGGCACGTCATCGAATACGAAACTCCCATGCCGAAGGTCGATGGCGAAATCGTCGTCTGGCTCTGGATGGGGCTAGAGCCCACCTGAGCCCGATAATCGGCTGCCAAGGCGCGGATATCGGGCCCAGCCTGTTACTGCCCTTCAATGACAGCCCGTAGCTGCACAATGAGATTGCTCGCTCGAATTATTTGCCGATACGCCATCATCTATTTACGCATTTCAGCGCAATAGTCCTGCTCCGGCCTGGCCGCGGTGTACCAGACGTAATCCGCCACTTCTGGTGCGACCTCGGCACCTTGCTCGGCCAGCATCAGCACCAGCGTCCCATCCGCCGCCCCGAGATCAAGCAGATGCACCGGCACACCGACATCCTTGCGCGCGTGGTAAGCGCCGACAAATAACAGCGAAGGGGCAGGTGCCGCCAGCAGGCGCTCAGCCATCCGCCGGTCTCGTTGCTGTTGGACTGCCAGCATGGCGGGCATTTGCGATTCCGGCAGCAGGTCACAATGGGATTCGCGGATTTGTTCCAGCAACTCGAGCCTGACCGAATCGGAGTTCGAACGAGCACCGCTCAACGCTGGCGCCTGGGTATAAATCTTCCGTATTTCAGCGCTGTCCAGGTTGGCCGCCAGCAATGGATAAGGCTGCGCCAGGGTAAAGCGCACGATAGGTCCATACAGCTTCCAGTCCCAGCCGGATTGCCATGCCAGGGCTTCAGGCAAGTCATCAGGCCAACCCGTGATCTTCTGTTGAATGCGGACCTGGTCGACGCTGGGTTGCTGGTCTGGCGTCAGCATTTCCAATAGCAGGCTGCCTTGGCCACGGCGCTCAGACAACGCCTGCAACAACTTCAATTGCAGCCGATGGTGATCGGGGTTGTCGTGCTGCTCGCCGACGATGACCCGTGGCGCCTTGGCCAGGCGTGCGACCAGTTCATCGGCAGTCAGCGATTGCCCATTGCGCAGATCACGAATCATGCCGGCGCGCTCTTTCGAACTGCTTGTTGCCGGCTCGATTGGCGACACCCTCGCAGTTTGACAAGCGCTGAGCAGTATCAAAGCCAGTAGCAGAATCGCGCGCATGGGTTCCTTCCAGAAAATCGGCTTAACGGGCAATGATCAAGGGATGCCCACGTTCCGGATGGGGCTGCACCAGCACCTCCAGACCGAACACCGCTTTGAGCGGCTCCGGTTGCAGCACCCTCCCCGGGCTATCCAGCGCATAGGGGCGTCCACCCGCAAGCAGCAATAGACGATCACAATAGCGTGCTGCCAGGTTCAGATCATGCAGAATCACCAGCACTGAAGCACCACGACCGGCAAACTCGCGAATGGCCTGCAAGGTGGTGTGCTGATGCAGCGGGTCGAGCATCGAAGTCGGCTCGTCGAGCAATAATGTCTGCCCTGCCTGCCCAGGCCACAATTGCGCCAGGACCCGCGCCAAGTGTACCCGCTGTCGTTCGCCTCCGGACAACGCCAGGTAACTGCGACCGCTCAGGTGCCCGGCGTCAGCAGCCTCCAGCGCGGCGGCGATAATTTCCTGGTCGCGGACTCGGCCGCTTTGATGGGGCAAGCGCCCCATGCCGACCACTTCCTCGACCCGAAAGGCAAAATCCAGGGTTGAAGTTTGTGGCAATACCGCCAGACGTTGCGCCCTTTGCACGCCCTCCCAGTGTCCCAACTCACGCTCATCCAGCCAGACCTTGCCCTGACTTGGCGGCAATTCACCGCACAAGGCGCCGAGCAAGGTGCTCTTGCCCGCACCGTTGGGCCCAAGTACGCCGAGCACTTCGCCTGGCTGGAGTTGCAGATTGATATCCGCTAGCACCGTCTGCTTGCCGCGGCGGACCTGGAGGTTTTCCGCTCGCAGCATCAGGCGCGCCCTCGCAACAGTAAATACAGAAAGAACGGTGCGCCGATAAACGCCGTGACTATGCCGATCGGCAGCTCGGCAGGGGCCAGGGCCAAACGCGCCAGGAGATCGGCAAACAGCAGCAGGCTCGCCCCCGCCAATACCGAGGCCGGCAACAAGACTCGATGATCCGGCCCGGCCAGCAGTCGCACCAGATGCGGTACCACCAAGCCGACAAATCCGATCATGCCGGCCGCCGCAACAGCCGCCCCGACCCCGAGCGCGGTGCAGAACACCAATTCACGTTTGAGTCTTTCGACATCGATGCCCAGATGGCTGGCTTCCGACTCGCCCAGCAACAGCGCGTTCAGCGCCTTGGCCCGCCGCGGCAACCACAACGCTACCGCCGCACTCACCAGCAACAGCGGCCAGAGCCTGGAATAACTGGCGCCGTTAAGACTCCCCAGATTCCAGAAGGCCAGGGTGCGCAAGGTGGCGTCATCCGCCAGATAGGTGAACAGGCCGACCGCCGAACCGGCCAGCGCGGTCAAGGCGATGCCTGCCAGCAACATGGTCGCCACATTGGTTTGGCCATTGCGCCGACCGAGGCGATAGACCAGCGCCGTCACCCCCAACCCGCCGATAAAGGCACAGAGTGAAAGCAAGTAGGGCCCCAGCGCCTCAGGCAGGCCACCAAACAGCGAACCACCGACGATCGCGATCGCCGCGCCCAATGCCGCGCCGCTGGAAACGCCGACCAACCCCGGGTCGGCCAGTGGATTACGAAACAGACCCTGCATCGCCACGCCGGACAATGCCAGGACCCCGCCTACCGCCAGGCCCAACAAGGTCCGGGGCAGACGGATCTGCCCGAGAATCAATTCGGCCTGTTCCAGACCGTCCGCGGCTATTGGCAGCCCGAGCAAACGCAACGCGGCGCGCAAGGTGTCGAGCAACGGCAGACTGACCGGTCCGAGAGCCAATGACAGCCAGATCGCCAGCAAACACAGCAGGCTCAGCCCGATAAACAACGCTCGCGGTTTAACCAGAATGGTCATGGGGCAGTATTAGCCTTGGCCGGTTCAGCGGGGTAAAAACCACTCGAGAGTTTCACCAGGCTCGCCGGCAGACGTGGCCCGAGCCCACCCACCAGCAAGGTCGGATCGAGCTCGAACACCCGCCCGCCCTTGGCGGCACGGGTTGCAGCAAGGATCGGATTCTCTCTGAACAGCGCGGCGCGGGCCGCCTCGCCGGATAGACTGCGGTCGGCGAACACCAGCACTTCGGGATTGAGACTGGCCAGCGACTCGACCGAAAAGGCTTTGTAGCCGCTATGGGTCGCCAGATTCTGACCACCGGCCTGTTGCAGCAGCCAGTCTGCCGCGGTGTCCTTGCCAGCCACCAAAGGCTTGCCACCGGCATTGCCCACCAGTAACAACACCCTCGGGGCCGATTGCCGGGTCTGCGCCTGACTGACCCAGGCTTTGTGCTGCGAAAGTTGCAGCTGATAGTCCTGGAACAGTTGCGCGGCTTGGTCTTCGTTCCCCAAGAGCTTGCCCAGATGCTGCAAGTTACCCTGCAAGGCCGGCAGCTCCGGCTGCGCCGAAAACAACTCGACCTGCACGCCGGCGCTGCGAATCTGCACCAGCGTCGGCGGCGGGCCCATTTCTTCGGTCCCCACCAGAATCTGCGGGCGCAAACTTAAAATGCCTTCAGCCGACAACTGCCGCTGATAGCCGATACTGGGCAGCGCCTTGAGTGACTCCGGGTGCTGGCTCGTAGTGTCCACCCCGACCAGCTTCGACTCGCCGCCCAATGCACTGACCCATTCCGACAACGCGCCACCGGCACTGACCCAGCGCTGCGGCAAATCGGCCGCAGCGCCCCCCCGGCTGAGCAGAAGTGCGACACAGAACGCAATAGCGCTGGTACTCAGGCGCATAAAAGGTTTTCCTTTGAAGGGGCGGCACACTGGATCACGGGTCAATCCGAGATCCCGAGGATCCTCGGCAGCATACTCCGCAAGCACGTGGACAACGGGCGAGCGGCCATTTGATAATTGTTTGCATTTGCACGTCAAGCACCGACGTGTTTCGTCACATACCCTGCGAGCACGCCATGACAGCCACGGCGCAGAGCCTGCGGCACCTGAGGATAGCCATGAAGTTTCTTTGCACCCACGCCGAGCTGGTCAATGCCAGCAGTCGCGGTTTTGATATCGACGGCCAGAAGCTGTTTGCCGTGCGCCGCGAAGGCGAGGTCTACGTCTATATCAATCGCTGCCCGCACCGGGGGGTTGCGCTGGAATGGCAGCCCGACCAGTTTCTCGACCGCAGCGCCAGTCTGATCCAGTGCGCCACCCACGGCGCACTGTTCCTGATCGAAACCGGCGAATGTGTTTCCGGTCCCTGTGCCGGGCAGTCCTTGACCGCCCTCACGTGCAAGGAAGATGACCAAGGCATTTGGGTCCAGCTTTAGTTCAGAATGACCTGCAGGCGGCGGTCGACGCAGACCTCTTCAGCCGTCAGCCGCACACCGTAAGCCAACACCTCGACCCCGCACGCAACCGCCTCGCGCAGCGCCGCGGCGTACACCGGGTCGATTTCCTCGGCCGGACGTACTGCCTCGATGCCGGTCAGATTGACGCAATACAACTGCACCGCGCGAATGCCGTCTCGCGCCAGACAAGCCAGCTCGCGCAGGTGTTTGGCCCCGCGCTGGGTCACCGCGTCAGGAAAGGCTGCTATCGCCAGGCCATCAAAGCCTAGCGTGACACTTTTGACTTCGACAAAGGCCGGGCCGCCTGGGTAATCCAGGCGGAAATCGATCCTGCTGCTTTCCTGCCCGTAAGCGACTTCGCGCTTGAGCCCGGTAAACCCATTGAGCTCAGTGATCAGACCGGCGTGCAATGCCTCCTCGATCAAACCATTGGCCCGCGCCGTGTTTACGCACGCCAGGCGCCCCTGCGGGGTTTCGCTGATCTCCCAGGTGCCGGGCAATTTGCGTTTGGGGTCATTGGAGCGACTGAACCAGACCTGCCCACCCTCGACCATGCAGTTGAACATCGAACCGGTATTGGGGCAGTGAATGGTCAGCAACTCGCCGTCAACGGTTTCGATATCCGCCAAAAACCGCTTGTAGCGACGAATCAACCGACCTTCTTCGAGTGGAGGATGAAAGCGCATCAGCCCTGCCAGCTCCGCAAACCGCGGGCAATCCGCTCGACGGCTTCCTGCAGACGATCCAGATTCTGGGTGTAGGCAAACCGCACATGATGGCCGGCCTGATAACGACCGAAATCCAGCCCCGGGGTAATCGCCACGTGCTCGGTTTCGAGGAAATGTCGGCAGAAAGCGAAGGCATCTCCGCCAAACGCGCTGATATCCGCATACAAATAGAACGCGCCTTCCGGCTCCACGGCAATCCCGAAGCCCAGTTCGCGCAAGGCCGGCAACAGGAAGTCACGCCGGCGGCCGAATTCGGCGCGACGCTCTTCAAGGATACTCAGGGTATCGGGCTCGAAGCAGGCCAACGCGGCGTGCTGGGCCATGCTTGGGGCGCTGATGTAGAGATTTTGCGCGAGTTTTTCCAGTTCTCCGACCGCGGCGGGTGGCGCCACCAGCCACCCCAGGCGCCAGCCGGTCATGCCGAAGTATTTCGAGAAGCTGTTGAGGACAAACGCCTCGTTATCGACCTCTAGCACGCTGGCCGCATCAGTGCCATAGGTCAGGCCATGATAAATCTCGTCCACCACCAGATGACCGTTGCGCGCCTTGATTGCGGTCGACAACCTGGCCAGCTCGTCACGCGTCAGAATCGTCCCGGTCGGGTTGGCTGGAGAAGCCACCAACGCCCCGACGCTGTCCTGATTCCAATGGCGTGCGACCAGCTCCGGGGTCAACTGATAACGCACATCCGGGCCGACCGGCACCAGCTGCGCCGCGCCTTCCACCAGACGCAGAAAGTGCCGGTTGCACGGGTAACCCGGATCCGCCAGCAACCAGTGCTTGCCCGGATCGACCAGCAAACTGCTGGCGAGCAACAATGCCCCCGAACCACCGGGGGTGATCAGAATGCGCTCGGGATCGATGTCCAGGCCATAACGCTGCTGGTAGAAACCCGAGATCGCCGCGCGCAACTCCGGGATCCCACGGGCGGCGGTGTAACGGGTCTTCCCCGCAGTCAGCGCGGCCTGGCCGGCCTTGATGATCGGCTCGGCCGTGGTGAAGTCCGGCTCGCCGATTTCCAGGTGAATCACATCGTGTCCGGCCGCCTGCAGCTCGTTGGCACGCGCCAGCAACGCCATAACGTGGAAAGGTTCGATAGCGCGGCTGCGCGCACTGTAGGGCTGAGCCATTAGCCTTCCTTCAAGGGTGAGCAAAAACCCGATTCTACCCAACTTCTACCCAGTGGCGGGAACGAGCGAGAGCCTAAAACGGTCTTAACCATCAGATAGCTGGAACAACTCATGCGTTTGGCCCGGGATTGACTAAAATCAATATTTGATCAGGCCTCCAGACCCGCCAGACAAGGGTTTGCAACCTTTTGCAAGCATCGCGGACCGCAGCCTCGTCAACAGGGAGTGGCGCGGTCCGATTTGATCTGGTAAGTTCGCCCGCTTGCAGCCGCAGGGCCGGCAGGTGTCGGTGATGGAGCAATCCTGCGCAATGGATTACAAGAGTAGAGGCGGTCCTTCATGCCCACCCAAGCAAAGCAACAGAGCAGCCAACTGATTAGCGGCTTCGAACCCTACGTTCCGACCAAGGGTGAGGAGTACATGGGCGAGCCCATGCGCAAACATTTCACCAAGATCCTGAACAAGTGGAAACAGGACTTGATGCAGGAAGTCGACCGCACTGTTGATCATATGAAAGACGAAGCGGCCAACTTCCCTGACCCGGCCGACCGTGCCAGTCAGGAAGAAGAGTTCAGCCTTGAACTGCGCGCCCGTGATCGCGAGCGCAAGCTGATCAAGAAAATCGACAAGACCCTGCAACTGATCGAAGATGAAGAATATGGCTGGTGCGAGTCCTGCGGCGTAGAGATCGGTATTCGCCGACTGGAAGCACGCCCTACCGCCGACATGTGCGTTGATTGCAAAACCCTGGCGGAAATCAAGGAAAAGCAGGTCGGCAAGTAACAGCCGGCCTGAACGAAAAAACGGAGCGTGCGAACGCTCCGTTTTTGTTTGTGGCTTTTGATCTCCAATAATCCCCGGATTTCCCAGTAGCATCCGCCCCATGACTGCCATCACCTCATCCGCTTATATCGGGCGCTTCGCCCCCACTCCCAGTGGTCATCTGCACTTCGGGTCGCTGGTCGCCGCCGTGGCCTCGTACCTTGACGCCCGCTCTATCGGCGGACGCTGGTTGATGCGCATGGAAGACCTCGACCCGCCACGGGAAGAGCCCGGCGCCCAGGCCGCGATCCTCAACGCCCTGGAAAACTACGGTTTTGAATGGGACGGCGAAATGGTTCGCCAGAGTGATCGCCACGACGCTTACGCCCAGGTGCTCGACCGCCTGTTCAATCAAGGCCTGGCCTACGCCTGCACCTGCTCGCGCAAAACGCTTGAGCCCTATCACGGCATTTACCCCGGATTCTGTCGCAACGCTGGCCACGCCCGCGAAGGCACCGCCATCCGTCTGCGGGTACCGGAACTGGAATACCACTTCGAGGACCGGGTACAGGGCGAATTCCGTCAGCACCTGGGTCGCGACGTGGGTGATTTTGTCATCCGTCGCCGCGACGGGCTGTATGCCTATCAACTGGCGGTGGTGCTCGACGACGCCTGGCAAGGTGTGACTGACATCGTCCGCGGAGCCGATTTGCTGGACTCCACGCCGCGCCAGCTCTATCTGCAGGAGTTGCTCGGTTTTCCACAACCGCGCTATCTGCACGTGCCGCTGATCACCCAACCGAACGGTCACAAGCTGGGCAAGTCCTACCGTTCGCCGCCGTTGACCGACCATCAAGCCACGCCGTTGCTACTGCGCGCGCTACGTGCGCTGGGCCAGAACCCCGCGAGCGAACTGGACGACGCAAGCCCCCGGGAAGTGCTGAACTGGGGTATCCGGCACTGGGATGCGCTGAAGATACCGCGCACACTGACGCTGCCCGAAGCGCAAATACGCTGACGCCACTTGCAGCTTGGCGCCCATCCGTTACCATCGCCGCACGTTTTCGGGCACGCGCACTATAAAGAGAGGCCAGGATGTACATCTATCGTTTGGTCCTGCTCCTGGTAGTCGGGATCTATCTGTTCTCCCCGGCCATCATGGATTGGTGGATCGACGCCACTGGCGCCTGGTACCGCCCTTATCTGCTCTGGCTGATTCTGATCGTTGTGACCTTCATCCTGCAGAGCCAAAAAGATGCCGATGAGCTTTAGCCTGACCCAGATGATCCTGATCAGCGCCGCCTACCTGGCGGTGCTGTTCGGTGTGGCCTGGATCAGTGAACGCGGGATGATCCCGCGCTCGATCATTCGCCACCCGCTGACCTACACCCTGTCACTGGGTGTGTATGCCAGCGCCTGGGCGTTTTACGGTACGGTTGGCCTGGCCTATCAGTACGGTTACGGCTTTCTTTCCAGTTACCTCGGGGTTTCCGGGGCCTTCCTGCTGGCGCCGGTGCTGCTCTACCCGATCCTGAAAATCACCCGCACCTACCAGCTCTCGTCCCTGGCTGACCTGTTCGCGTTCCGCTTTCGCAGTACCTGGGCCGGTGCACTGACGACGATTTTCATGCTGATCGGGGTCTTGCCGCTGCTGGCATTGCAGATTCAGGCAGTCGCCGATTCCATCGGCATCCTTACCCGCGAACCAGTGCAGCATCGCGTGGCCCTGAGCTTCTGCGCATTGATTACCCTGTTCACCATCTTCTTCGGCTCCCGGCATATCGCGACCCGGGAAAAGCACGAAGGGCTGGTGTTCGCGATCGCCTTTGAGTCGGTGATCAAACTGATCGCCATCGGCGGCGTCGGCCTGTATGCCTTGTACGGCGTATTCGACGGCCCGCAACAGCTCGAACTGTGGCTGCTGCAGAACCAGACCGCCCTCGCCGCCCTGCACACACCACTGCAAGAAGGCCCATGGCGCACGCTGTTGCTGGTGTTCTTCGCCTCGGCGATCGTCATGCCGCACATGTACCACATGACGTTCACCGAGAACCTCAATCCGCGCTCTCTAGTCAGTGCCAGCTGGGGCTTGCCGCTGTTTCTGCTGCTGATGAGCCTGGCAGTGCCGCTGATCCTCTGGGCCGGCTTGAAACTGGGCGCCACCACCAACCCGGAATACTTCACCCTGGGTATCGGCATCGCCGCCAACAGTAAGCCCCTGGCGTTATTGGCCTATGTCGGCGGGCTGTCGGCAGCCAGCGGACTGATCATCGTCACCACCCTGGCACTGTCGGGGATGGCCCTGAACCACCTGGTGCTGCCGCTCTATCAGCCGCCGGCCGAAGGCAACATCTACCGCTGGCTGAAGTGGACCCGCCGGGCGCTGATCGTCGCGATCATCATGGCCGGCTACGCGTTCTACCTGCTATTGGGCGCCGAGCAGGATCTGGCCAACCTCGGCATTGTTGCCTTTGTTGCCACTTTGCAATTCCTTCCCGGGGTGTTGTCGGTGCTGTATTGGCCGACCGCCAACCGTCGCGGCTTCATTGCCGGACTGCTGGCGGGGATTCTGGTGTGGCTGGTGACTATGTTGTTGCCGTTGATCGGCAATCTGCAGGGTTTCTACATTCCGCTGCTGAACATGATTTACGTGCTCGATGACACCAGCTGGCATATGGCAGCCATCGCCTCGCTTGCTGCCAACGTGCTGATGTTCACCCTGATCTCGCTGTTTACCAATGCCAGCCCCGAAGAGGCCAGCGCCGCCGAAGCCTGCGCGGTGGATAACGTTCGTCGCCCGCAACGCCGGGAACTGCACGCCGCCTCGCCTCAGGAATTCGCCACGCAACTGGCCAAGCCCCTGGGAGCCAAGGCCGCGCAGAAAGAAGTCGAACAGGCCTTGCGCGATCTGTATTTGCCCTTCGATGAGCGCCGCCCTTATGCCTTGCGCCGGCTACGCGATCGCATCGAGGCCAATCTGTCGGGCCTGATGGGGCCGAGCGTGGCTCAAGACATGGTCGAAACCTTCCTGCCGTACAAGGCCGGCGGCGAAAACTATGTCACTGAAGATATCCACTTTATCGAAAGCCGCCTCGAGGACTATCACTCGCGCCTGACCGGCCTGGCCGCCGAGCTCGACGCCCTGCGCCGTTATCACCGGCAGACCCTGCAGGAGCTGCCGATGGGCGTCTGCTCGCTGGCCAAGGACCAGGAAATCCTCATGTGGAACAAAGCCATGGAGGAGCTGACCGGTATTGCCGCCCAGCGTGTGGTCGGTTCGCGCTTGAGCACCCTGGGCGATCCGTGGAGGGAGTTGCTGCAAGGCTTCATCAACCTCCCGGACGAGCACCTGCACAAACAACACCTGGCCCTCGACGGTCAGACCCGTTGGCTGAACCTGCACAAGGCCGCCATCGACGAGCCGTTGGCTCCCGGTAACAGCGGACTGGTGCTGCTGGTGGAAGACCTGACCGAAACCCAGATGCTTGAGGACAAGCTGGTACACTCCGAGCGGCTGGCGAGTATCGGCCGCCTGGCGGCCGGCGTGGCCCATGAAATCGGTAACCCGATCACCGGCATCGCCTGCCTCGCGCAAAACCTGCGTGAAGAGCGCGAAGAAGACAGCGAACTGACCGAAATCAGCGGGCAGATCCTCGAACAAACCAAGCGCATCTCGCGCATCGTCCAGTCACTGATGAGCTTTGCCCACGCCGGCAGCCATCAAAACAGTGACGAGCCGGTGTGCCTGGCCGAAGTAGCGCAGGATGCCATTGGCTTGCTGGCACTGAACCGACGCAACTTCGAAGTGCAGTTCTACAACCTGTGCGACCCCGAACACTGGGTCGACGGCGACCCGCAGCGGCTCGCCCAGGTTCTGATCAACCTGCTGTCCAATGCCCGCGATGCCTCACCGCCGGGCAGTGCAGTACGGGTCAAGAGCGAAGCCGGCGAACACACGGTCGACCTGATCGTCGAAGACGAAGGCAGCGGTATCCCACAGAACATCATGGACCGATTGTTCGAACCTTTCTTCACCACCAAGGATCCTGGCGAAGGCACCGGTCTGGGCCTTGCACTGGTCTATTCCATCGTTGAAGAGCATTATGGACAAATCACCATCGACAGCCCGGCTGACACACAAAGCCAGCGCGGCACCCGTATCCGGGTGACCTTACCGCGTCATGTCGAAGCGACGTCCGCTGTGAACTGAGACCGTCGAGAGTATCGAATCAATGCCGCACATTTTGATCGTCGAAGACGAAACAATTATCCGCTCCGCCTTGCGCCGGCTGCTGGAACGTAACCAGTACCAGGTCAGCGAAGCCGGTTCCGTGCAGGAAGCACAAGAGCGTTTCAGCATTCCCTCGTTCGACCTGATCGTCAGTGACCTGCGCCTTCCCGGCGCACCGGGTACCGAGCTGATCAAGCTTGGCCAAGGCACTCCGGTGCTGATCATGACCAGCTACGCCAGCCTGCGCTCGGCCGTCGACTCGATGAAGATGGGCGCGGTGGATTACATCGCCAAGCCTTTCGATCACGACGAAATGCTCCAGGCCGCTGCACGGATCCTGCGTGACCGGCAAACGGCGCAGAGTACCGCGGGCGAACCGGTCGTCGGCAAAGCCAGCAATGGCGCCGCGAAAAACGCTGTCGACAACAGCAACGGCGAGATCGGCATCATCGGCTCCTGCCCGCCGATGCTGGATATGTACAGCAAGATCCGCAAAGTCGCGCCCACCGATTCCAATGTGCTGATCCAGGGTGAATCCGGTACCGGCAAGGAACTGGTGGCCCGCGCCCTGCACAACCTGTCCAAACGCGCCAAGGCGCCGATGATTTCGGTGAACTGCGCGGCTATCCCGGAAAGCCTCATCGAGTCCGAACTGTTCGGCCACGAAAAAGGCGCTTTCACTGGCGCCAGCGCCGGTCGCGCCGGTCTGGTCGAAGCGGCGGATGGTGGCACCTTGTTCCTCGATGAAATCGGCGAACTGCCATTGGAAGCCCAGGCGCGCTTGCTGCGCGTGCTGCAGGAAGGCGAGATCCGCCGCGTCGGCTCGGTGCAGTCGCAGAAGGTCGATGTCCGACTGATCGCTGCTACCCACCGTGACCTCAAAAGCCTGGCAAAGATCGGCCAGTTCCGCGAAGACCTGTATTACCGCCTTCACGTCATCGCCCTGAAACTGCCGGCGCTGCGTGAACGTGGCGCCGACGTCAACGAAATCGCCACCGCTTTCCTCGCCCGGCAAAGTGCCCGGGTCAACCGCACGGACCTGAGGTTCGCCGCGGACGCCGAGCAGGCGATTCGTCATTATTCCTGGCCGGGTAACGTGCGGGAACTGGAAAACGCGGTGGAACGCGCGGTCATCCTGTGCGAGAGCCCGGAGATTTCCGCCGAACTGCTGGGCATCGATATCGAGCTGAGCGATCTGGAAGACGATGACTTCATCGGCCTGGCACCGCAACAGGGCAGCGCCAGCAACACCAGCCACGAACCTACCGAAGACTTGTCGCTGGAAGACTACTTCCAGCATTTCGTTCTCGAGCATCAGGATCACATGACCGAGACCGAGCTTGCCCGCAAACTCGGGGTCAGCCGCAAATGCCTGTGGGAACGGCGCCAGCGCCTGGGCATTCCACGACGCAAGACCGGGGTTGCCAGCGAGAGCTGATGCGCGCGGGTAACACCCGCACCCGTGAAGAAACTGTTACCTCAGGTTTTTCACGTAACAGAAGCCGGGGTTTACGGTAACGAAACCCCGGCTTTTTTTCGCCCGAAAAAACCTCTCAAACCCTCCAAACCCCCGGTTTTACTGGCCTTTGCAAAAGTTGGCACGACACCTGCTATATGTTTAGTACAAAAACAATAACAAGCAATGCAACAAACAATAAAAATAAGACGAAACGGCTCACGCACAATAAAAACAACACGGCGGAGGCGCAGCTAACTGATTCTTTTGGAGAGGCGTTGTATTTGGGGCTTGCCCCGCAACCAGGCCGAGAACAACAAAAAACTGTCCTAAGACAGAGCCTGAACTGGTTGGATCACTGGATCATGCAACACAGCGACCAAAGCAATCCGTTTGCTCTTGGCTCCCGATTGGGAGGGTCACGAAGGTAAGAACGCGTGACGAGGGCACTCAACAAAAACAAAAAGCCCGACACCAATAATAAAAATAGAGCATGCAACTACTTCTTGGGGAGCTTCGGCTCCCCTTGTGGTTTCTGGCGTTTGACCTACACGCAGCCGGACGCAGCCTCGCAAACCCGGTCAGCTGCTACAGCTTTGCGCACGCTTCCTACACCATCCCCCGACTAAATGCTAGAATCCCGGCCCATCATGCGGTCATTCTTCGTTATGGCCGAACATTCCTTCAAACAGTGCATCCCATGCTGAAGAAGCTGTTCCAGTCATTCCGTTCTCCCTTGCGTCGTACGCAACACATCCGCAGCACGCCTGAAGTGCTCAACAGCAGCCAGCATTCGCTGCAGCGCGCTCAATTCAGCCGTTATGCGGTCAATATCGTCGAACGCCTGCAGAACGCCGGTTACCAGGCTTACCTGGTCGGTGGTTGCGTGCGCGACATGCTGCTCAATATCACGCCCAAAGACTTCGACGTCGCCACCAGCGCCACGCCGGAACAGGTTCGCGCCGAATTTCGCAATGCGCGAATCATCGGCCGCCGGTTCAAACTGGTGCATATCCACTTTGGTCGCGAAATTATCGAAGTCGCGACCTTCCGCGCCAATCACCCGCAAAACGATGAAGAGGAAGACAGCAACCAGTCCTCCCGCAACGAAAGCGGGCGGATACTGCGAGACAACGTCTACGGTACGCTGGAAGAAGACGCCCAGCGTCGCGACTTCACCATCAATGCCCTGTATTACGATCCGATCAGTGAGCGCATTCTCGACTACGCCAATGGCGTACACGACATCCGCAATCGCCTGATCCGCCTCATTGGCGATCCACGGCAGCGTTATCAGGAAGATCCGGTACGGATGTTGCGGGCCGTGCGCTTCGCCGCCAAGCTGGATTTCGGCATCGAGAAGCACAGCGCTACGCCGATTCGCGACCTGGCGCCGATGCTGCGCGAGATCCCTTCGGCACGACTGTTCGAAGAAGTGCTCAAGCTGTTCCTCTCGGGCCATGCCGCAGACACCTTCGAGATGCTGGTGGACCTGCAGTTGTTCGATCCACTGTTCCCGGCCAGCGCCGAGGCACTGGAGCACAACCCGACCTACACCCACACCCTGATCAGCGAAGCCTTGATCAACACTGACCTGCGCATCAAGCAGAACAAGCCGGTCACCCCAGCGTTCCTCTTCGCTGCCCTGCTCTGGCCTGCCCTGCCGGCTCGCGTACTGCGCTTGCAGGCCCGCGGCATGCCGCCGATTCCAGCCATGCAGGAAGCGGCTCACGAGCTGATCAGCGAGCAGTGCCAGCGCATCGCGATTCCGAAACGCTTCACCCTGCCGATCCGCGAGATCTGGGACATGCAGGAACGCCTCCCACGGCGCAGTGGCAAACGTGCCGATCTGCTACTGGATAACCCGCGCTTCCGTGCCGGTTACGATTTCTTGCTGCTGCGCGAAAGCGCCGGCGAACAGACCGATGGCCTGGGCGAGTGGTGGACCGATTATCAGGACGCCAACGACAGCGAGCGTCGCGACATGATTCGCGACCTCAGCGGCAAGGACGACGGTGCCAGCGGTGCCCCGCGCAAGCGTCGCCGTAGCGGCGGCAGCAAACGTAAACGCACGACCACGGTCGGCACTCCGAGCGCTTCGGGCGAGTAAAGCGATGGAACGTATCTACATCGGCATGGGCAGCAATCTGGCTGACCCGGCGGACCAATTGCGCAATGCCATCGATGCATTGGCGCAATTGCCGCAGACCGAACTGTCAGGCGTCTCGGCCTTCTATCAAAGCGACTCCCTGCTCCCCGGCCAACCACGCTATACCAACGCAGTGGCGGCGCTGGACAGCCGTCTCGCGCCCCTGGAACTGCTCGATGCGCTGCAAGCCATCGAAAACGCTCAGGGTCGCGAGCGCAATGAACGCTGGGGGCCGCGCACGCTGGACCTGGACATCCTGCTGTTCGGTGACCGGTTGATCGACGAACCACGCCTCAAAGTTCCGCATTACCACATGCAAGCCCGAGCCTTTGTGCTCTATCCCTTGGCCGACCTGGCCCCGCCGGACCTGCAACTGGCTGACGGACGCCTTCTCAGCGCCTTGCTCGCCGACTGTCCGTTTGTCGGACTGGAACGTCTGCCAAGGTTCGATTTTGATTTTCTGTAGGAGCCGAGCTTGCTCGCGATCGAGACGACGCGGTCTATCTGCAACACCGCGTTATCGTTCATCGCGAGCAAGCTCGCTCCTACAGAGTCTGCAGCGCTGCTGAATCGCATCAGTTACACGGGTAACACTGCCTGCGTAACAATGCGGTAACACACACAATTGACTTCCCGAGTTCTCCTCACGACTATAGGCGTCCCACTGCCGCCAACCCGGCATTAAAGGGCGCCATCCAGGCCTTATAAGCACGACAAAAGACCGTGCGCCTGTATAAACGAAACATCACGCGCGTTACTCGCAGTAGTTTTCACAGCGCCTGAATGAGGACACTTTTCATGCCAGACATTACCCTGACCACCTTGCAGAGCCTCAAGCTCAAAGGTGAAAAGATCGCCATGCTGACCTGCTATGACGCGACCTTTGCTCACGCCTGCTGCGAGGCGGGCGTCGATGTGCTGCTGGTGGGCGATTCCCTCGGCATGGTCTTGCAAGGACATGACAGCACCCTGCCAGTCTCCACCGCGGACATGGCTTACCACGTTGCCGCAGTCAAACGCGGTAACGCCGGAGCACTGATCCTCGCCGACCTACCCTTCATGGCCTATGCAACCACCGAACAGGCGATGATCAACAGCGCCCTGCTGATGCAGGCTGGCGCACACATGGTCAAAGTCGAGGGCGCGCTGTGGCTGGCGGACTCGATCCGGCTGCTGGCCGAACGTGGCGTGCCGGTCTGCGCGCACATGGGGCTGACGCCGCAATCGGTGAACATCCTTGGCGGTTATAAAGTCCAGGGTCGCAATGAAAACCAGGCCCGGCAGATGCGCGCTGATGCCATCGCCCTGGAGCAGGCAGGCGCCGCCATGTTGCTACTCGAATGCGTACCGAGCGAGCTGGCTGCTGAAATTACTCAGGCGGTGGGTATTCCAGTGATAGGAATAGGCGCCGGTAGCGCCACCGACGGTCAGGTCCTGGTGCTGCACGACATGCTCGGCCTGTCGCTGACTGGTCGCGCGCCGAAGTTCGTGAAAAATTTCATGGCCGGACAGGACAGTGTTCAGGCGGCCTTGAGCGCCTATGTCACTGAAGTCAAAGCGGTAACTTTCCCTGGACCTGAACACGGATTCTCTGCATGAACACTGTCAAGACCGTGCGCGAACTGCGCGCCGCCGTAGCTCGCGCCCGCAATGAAGGCAAGCGGATCGGTTTCGTGCCGACCATGGGCAACCTGCACAGTGGCCATGCGGCGCTGGTGACCAAGGCGGCCCAGCGGGTGGACTTCGTGGTGGCGAGCATTTTCGTCAATCCGCTGCAGTTTGGTGCCGGCGAAGACCTCGATAAATATCCACGGACCCTTGCCGCCGACCAGGAGACATTGCTCCAGGCCGGCTGCCATTTGCTGTTTGCCCCGACCGTCGAAGAAATGTACCCGGACGGCATGACCGGCCAGACGCGCGTCAGTGTTCCGCAATTGTCCGAAGGCCTGTGCGGCGCCAGCCGTCCCGGTCACTTCGAAGGCGTGGCGACGGTGGTCAACAAGTTGTTCAACATGGTCCAGCCAGACCTGGCGATCTTCGGTGAGAAAGACTTCCAGCAACTGGCGGTTATTCGCGCCCTGGTCCATGACCTGAACCTGCCGATCCAGATCATTGGTGAGCCGACCGTACGCGCGGCTGATGGCCTGGCGCTGTCATCGCGCAATGGATTCCTCAGTGAAGAGCAACGCGCCATCGCCCCGGAGCTGTATCGCAGCCTGAGCCAGATTGCCAAAGCCATTGAACAGGGCGAGCGCGATTACCCCAAGCTACTGTCGGCGCAGAAACAACAGCTCGAAGGCGTCGGTTTCCGGCCCGATTACCTGGAAATCCGCCAGGCAATCAGCCTGCGTCCGGCCACCGCGGATGATCGCGACCTGGTGATCCTCGTCGCGGCCTTTTTGGGCACTACACGGTTGATCGACAACTTGCATCTGAACCTCGACGCTGCGGTTCAAACGGCAAAATCAAAAGATTAAACAGCACGATCAAACAATAACGGCAAGATCCAAAGATCGCAGCCTGCGGCAGCTCCTACGCGCCTGTGGGCGCTGCCCGCCGTTCGATTCCACCCTGGAAAAACACTTATGCACGCCATCATGCTCAAAGCCAAGCTGCATCGCGCCGAAGTCACCCACGCTGTGCTCGACTACGAAGGCTCTTGCGCCATCGATGGCGAATGGCTGGACTTGTCCGGGATCCGTGAGTACGAACAGATCCAGATCTACAACATCGACAACGGCGAACGCTTTACCACCTACGCGATCCGTGGTGAAGAAGGTTCGCGGATGATTTCGGTCAACGGCGCGGCCGCGCACAAAGCCAAGGTCGGAGACCGGGTGATCATTTGCGCCTACGCCCATTACAGCGAAGCCGAATTGCTCAACTTCAAGCCGCGCATGCTCTACATGGCACCGGGCAATGAACTGAGCCATACCAGCAATGCCATCCCGGTACAGGTCGCCTGACCCACTGCGCATTTCTCTGCATTGAAAGCCCGCCTGTTGCATTCACCTGACGCGCCGGTATAAAAAAGTACCGGCCGCAGGGCAGACAAAGCCAAGACAGATCAAGACGCGAGGTTTACTGTAATCGCCCCTGCGCAACTAAATCGTGTCAACGTAGGCTGACCGGAGTGGGTCTTGCGATTGAGCGAGACATTCCGGGCTTTTCAGTGTCCAAAAGGCAGTTCTAGTAAAAGGAAATCCGCAGCGATGGCGTACTACCGCACTCCACACGACGTTACCGCTCTGCCCGCTTGGCAAGCGTTGAATGAACACCGCGAAGCCATGCAAGACTTCAGCATGCGTGAAGCCTTCAATGCCGACCCTCAGCGCTTCAATGAATTCACCTTGAGCAGCTGTGGGCTGTTTCTCGATTATTCGAAAAACCTGATCAACAAAGAAACCCGCGACCTGCTGGTTGGCCTGGGCAAAGAAGCCGGCCTGCAAGAGGCGATCAAAGCACTGTTCGACGGCGAACTGGTCAACTCCTCGGAGGGTCGCCCGGCCCTGCACACCGCACTGCGCCGCCCGGTGGGCGACAAGCTGTCGGTGAACGGCGTCAACGTGATGCCGGAAGTGCATAAGGTCCTGAACCAGATCACCGAGCTTGTTGGCCGTATCCATGACGGTCTGTGGCGCGGGTACACCGAGAAGCCGATCACTGACGTGGTGAATATTGGGATCGGTGGGTCGTTCCTCGGTCCGGAGCTGGTCTCCGAAGCGCTGCTGTCCTACGCCCAGAAGGGCGTGCGCTGCCATTATCTGGCGAACATCGATGGCAGCGAATTCCACGAACTGTCGATGAAGATTCGCGCCGAGACCACACTGTTCATCGTTTCATCGAAGTCTTTCAACACCCTGGAAACCCTGAAAAACGCTCAGGCCGCTCGCGCCTGGTACCTGGCCCAGGGCGGCTCCGAAGCCGAGCTGTATCGTCATTTCATCGCGGTCTCGAGCAACAATGCTGCCGCTGTGGCGTTCGGTATCCGCGAAGAGAACATCTTCCCGATGTGGGACTGGGTCGGCGGGCGTTACTCGCTGTGGTCGGCCATTGGTTTGCCCATCGCGCTGGCCATTGGTATGTCGAACTTCAAGGAACTGCTGTCCGGTGCCTACACCATGGACCAGCACTTCCAGAGCGCGCCATTCGAACAGAACATGCCGGTACTGCTGGCGCTGCTCGGCGTCTGGTATGGCAACTTCTGGGGCGCGCAAAGCCACGCGATCCTGCCGTACGACCACTACCTGCGCAACATCACCAAGCACTTGCAGCAGCTGGACATGGAATCCAACGGCAAGAGCGTGCGCCAGGACGGTACACCGGTGACTACCGACACCGGTCCGGTGATCTGGGGCGGCGTCGGTTGCAATGGCCAGCACGCCTACCACCAGTTGCTGCACCAGGGCACCCAACTGATTCCGGCCGACTTCATTGTGCCGATCGTCAGCTACAACCCGGTGGCCGACCATCACCAATGGCTGTACGCCAACTGTCTGTCGCAAAGCCAGGCGCTGATGCTCGGCAAGACTCGCGCCGAAGCCGAATCCGAATTGCGTGACAAAGGCCTGGCCGAAGACGAAGTGCAAAAGCTTGCACCGCACAAGGTGATCCCGGGCAACCGTCCGAGCAATACCCTGGTGGTCGAACGCATCAGCCCACGTCGCCTCGGCGCACTGGTGGCGATGTACGAACACAAAGTCTTCGTGCAGAGCGTGATCTGGGGCATCAACGCCTTCGACCAGTGGGGCGTGGAACTGGGTAAAGAACTTGGCAAGGGCGTCTACAACCGTCTGACCGGCAGCGAGGAAACACCGGCTGATGATGCGTCCACCCAAGGCCTGATCAACTACTTCCGCGGTCGTCACCGCGGGTGATACGCTGACGGGGCGGTTTGCCCGCCCCTGCAGTTTGCAGCTTACGACAGTTCCTACGGCACCGGGTTGACCGCAAAATCGGTGGCGTGCTCGGTCCCTGTAGGAGCTGCCGAAGGCTGCGATCTTTTGACGTTGAAGATCAAAAGATCGCAGCCTTCGGCAGCTCCTACGAGGGTCGCACAGCTCCCCTCTTGTCGCAAAAACAAGAATAAGGAACCGTCATGATCGATATCAGCCAATTTCCTGAAGCCGATGCCGTCCGCCGGGCTGCACAACTGAGTCAGGACGACTACCAGCGGCTGTACCGCCAATCCATCGAGCAACCCGATATCTTCTGGGCCGAACAGGCCACGCGCTTTCTCGACTGGTCGACACCGTGGCAAAGCGTGCAACAGGCGGACCTGAAAACCGGTGCGGCAAGTTGGTTTGCCGGCGCTCAGTTGAACGTCAGTTACAACTGCATCGACCGCCATCTGGAACAGCGCGGCGATCAGGTCGCAATCATCTGGGAAGGCGACGACCCCGTCGAATCGGCGCAGATTACCTACAAAAAACTCCATCACAACGTCTGCCGGCTGGCCAATGTGCTGAAAAGTCGCGGCGTGAAAAAAGGCGACCGGGTCTGCATCTACATGCCGATGATCCCCGAAGCCGCTTATGCCATGCTCGCCTGCACGCGGATTGGTGCGGTGCACTCGGTGGTCTTTGGCGGTTTTTCCCCGGATTCCCTGCGCGACCGGATTCTCGACGCCGACTGCCGCACAGTGATCACCGCCGATGAAGGCGTACGTGGCGGCAAATTCATCCCACTCAAGCAGAACGTCGACAAAGCGCTGCTCAGTTGCCCGGACGTCAGCACGGTGTTGGTGGTCGAGCGCACTCAGGGTGAGGTCAACTGGGTCGAAGGCCGTGACCTCTGGTATCACCAGGCTCTGCGCAGCATGACCGATGACTGCCCACCCGAACCAATGGACGCCGAAGACCCGCTGTTCATCCTCTACACCTCCGGCAGCACCGGCAAACCCAAAGGCGTGCTGCACAGCACCGGCGGCTATTTGCTGCAAGCGGCGATGACTTTCAAGTACGTGCTCGATTACCGGGATGGCGAAGTCTTCTGGTGCACCGCCGATGTCGGCTGGGTCACCGGCCACAGCTACATTGTCTACGGCCCGCTGGCCAATGGCGCGACTACGCTGATCTTCGAAGGAGTGCCGAGCTACCCGAGCAGCTCACGGTTCTGGGAAGTGATTGACAAGCATCACGTCAATATTTTCTACACCGCACCGACCGCCTTGCGCGCCCTGATGCGCGAAGGACCGGGGCCGCTGAAGGAAACCTCGCGCAGCAGTCTGCGGCTGCTGGGCACTGTAGGCGAACCGATCAACCCGGAAGCCTGGGAATGGTATTTCAATGCCGTCGGCGAACAACGTTGCCCCATCGTCGATACCTGGTGGCAGACCGAGACCGGCGGCATCATGCTCAGCCCGCTGGTCAGCGCCAGTCGGGTCAAACCTGGCTGCGCCACCCAACCGATGTTCGGCGTGCAGCCGGTACTGCTGGACGATCAGGGTAAGGAAATCAGCGGTGCCGGCAGCGGCATACTGGCGATCAAGGCCAGCTGGCCAGCGCAGATCCGTAGCGTTTACGGCGACCCGAAACGCATGCTCGAAACCTATTTCAAACCCTACCCCGGTTACTACTTCACCGGCGACGGCGCCCGACGCGATGAAGACGGCGACTACTGGATCACCGGGCGTATCGATGACGTGATCAACGTGTCCGGGCACCGCATCGGTACCGCTGAGGTCGAAAGCGCGCTGGTGCTCCACGACAGCATCGCCGAGGCCGCCGTGGTCGGTTACCCCCATGACGTGAAGGGCCAGGGGATCTATGCCTTTGTCACGCCGATGAATGGCACCGAACCAAACGATGCCTTGAAGCAAGAACTGCTGGCCCATGTCAGCAAGGAAATCGGCAGTTTTGCCAAACCGGATCTGATCCAGTGGGCGCCGGCCTTGCCGAAGACCCGTTCAGGCAAGATCATGCGGCGGATTCTGCGCAAGATTGCCTGCAATGAACTGGACAGCCTTGGCGATACCTCGACCCTGGCCGATCCGAGCGTGGTCGAGGGTCTGATCGACAAACGCCTGAACCAATAACCCTGCGCGGCCGATGCCGCGCCTTCACCTGAGCGGTCATGGAATTCATTCGTCGTCGTATCGAAACACAGGTCATGAGCCTGACCGGCTTGTCCCTGGGCAAGCTCGACCTGGAAAACCCCAAGGGCGATCCCGGCCTGTTCGGCCCGGATTCGGTCAGCTGGCAAGTGCATGGCGACTTCAGCAGTATGTTGATCGGCGGCATCAGCGCCTTGATGCTACAGGCCCTGCATCCGCTGGCCCTGGCCGGTGTCTGGGATCACTCGAACTTTCGCGAGGACATGCTCGGCCGCCTGCGACGCACCGGCCAGTTCATTTCCGGCACCACCTTCGGCTCGCGGCAGGATGCCGAGTGGCTGATCGACAAGGTTCGCACCATCCACCTGCAAGTGGTCGGCACCGCGCCCGATGGCCGGCCTTATGCCGCCAGCGATCCGGATCTGCTGACCTGGGTGCATGTAGCCGAGGTCAGCAACTTTCTGGCGGCCCACCTGCGTTACCGCAATCCGAATCTGTCACTGGCTGATCAGGACCGCTATTACGCGGAAATCGCCCTGGTCGCCGAACGTCTTGGCGCCCGAAACGTGCCGCGCTCTCGAGAGGAGATCGCCGACTACCTTGCACGAATCCGCCCGCAGCTGTTGTGTGACCAACGCAGCCGCGAAGTGCTCCGTCTACTGCTGGACGCGCCTTCACCCAGCCAGTTGGCCAAGCCCTTCGGCGCGTTGATGATGCAGGCCGGTATCGACCTGTTACCGGACTGGGCCAGCGCCATGCTCGGTGTCAGCCAGGGTCCGGTGCAACGCCAGCTGATCCGTGCCGGCGTCAAGCGCAGTGCGCCGCTGCTGCGCTGGGCCGTGCGCAACGGCTCGGTGCATCGCGCCAGAAGGCGCATGGGCTTGCTGAGCTGAGAGCGGTTCATACCTGCGGGCTTGGCTCTATGCCCGAGGAATGTGCAAAGCCAAAGATTCCCATTGCCCTTAGCTGTTAAACTCTCGCGCCAAATTCCCCTGCAAGGCGCCCAGCATGTCTTCCTTGAATCAGGCGCTGCGCGCCGCTCTCGATCATCGCCAGGACCTGCTGGCTGAGCTGCATCGGCAAGGCACCGACTGCTATCGGCTGTTCCATGGCAGCCAGGAAGGCGCCGCCGGCCTGACTATCGACCGTTACGGCCCGCAACTGCTGGTGCAAAGCTTCCATCAGTCGCTGGAGCGCGACGCACTCCTGCAACTGCACGAAACCATCAATCAACACCTCGGCCTGCACAGCCTGCTGGTTTACAACGACCGTTCCAAGGGCAATTCGCGCATCGATCGGGACGACCCGGTCTACCGTGCCGAAGACGCTGCGCTGGAAGATCTGGTCGGCCACGAATGGGGCCTGAACTACCGGGTCCGTGGCCGCCACGCCGGGCAGGATCCGCTGTTGTTTCTCGACCTGCGCAATGCCCGCGGCTGGGTCAAGGAGCACAGCGCCGGCAAAAGCGTGCTGAACCTGTTCGCCTACACCTGTGGCGTTGGCTTGAGTGCTGCCGCTGGCGGCGCCAGGGAAGTGTGCAACCTGGACTTTGCCGAGGGCAACCTGGCGGTCGGCCGTGAGAACGGGCAACTCAATCCACAATTGCCGAAGATGCAGTTCATCCAGTCCGACTATTTTGCGGCGATCCGTCAGCTGGCCGGTTTGCCGATCATTCAGCGTCGCCACAAATTGCCGAGCTACCCACGCCTGGAACAGCGCCAGTACGACCTGGTCCTGCTCGACCCGCCAGCCTGGGCAAAAAGCGCTTTCGGCACCGTTGACCTGTTACGCGACTATCAAAGCCTGCTCAAACCGGCCCTGCTGACCACCGCCGAAAATGGCGTGCTGATCTGCTGTAACAACCTGGCAAAGGTCAGCATGGACGACTGGCGTGAACAGGTTTTGCGCTGTGCCGAGAAAGCCGGACGACCGGTGCGCGACTGGCAGGCATTGCCCCCAGGCAGCGATTTCCCGTCCATGGATCAGCAACCACCACTGAAAACCTTGATCCTGCAACTCTGATCCAGACAAGTCCTGCACGAATAAAGGCAGTTACTTCGGAACCGGAATCGCGTGCCATACTCCAACGCACTTCCGATCCAGATAGATGACGCCGCACATGCCCAAAGGATTGATCCGCGCCCTTGGCGCCTTGTTAACCGCTCTCGCCCTTTATAGCTTGCTGGGGTTTTTGATTTTACCGGGCATCGCCTTGCGGGTCGCCAATCAACAACTGGCCAACTACGCCACGGTACCGGCACGCATCGAGCGGATCGAGCTCAATCCGTTCAGCCTTGAACTGAACCTGTGGGGGCTGAAAATCGGTGAGCCGGGCAAGGAGCAAGTGGCGTTCGAGCGCCTTTACGCCAACCTGCAGCTTGATAGCCTGTGGACCCGTACCCTGCACCTGGCCGATGTCGAATTGCTCAACCCCAAGAGCGAGATCCTCTTCGCCAAGGACGGCAAGCTCAATCTGGTTCAGCTGTTCAAGCTCCCGGCCAGCGAGCCGACTCCGGCCGATCCGGACAGCAAGCCCTTTCCGCTACGCATCGAACGGATCAAGCTGGCCGGCGGCTACATGCACTTTCAGGATGTACGCCCCAGTGAGCCGATCGAGTTTCTCTATGACAAGCTCGACTTCGAGCTGAAAAATCTCAGTACGTTGCCCGACGATAACGCCGATATGACCCTGGTCGCCGTCGGCCCCAACGGTGGGCAACTTGACTGGACCGGTAACTTCAGTCTGGTGCCGATTGCCTCCGAAGGTAAGCTCAAACTCACCAACGGCCAGATGAAAGCCGTTTGGCCCTATGTGCGTGATGCCGTGCCGTTGGTCCTGGAAAACGGCGTTTTGAATCTGAGCACCGATTACAAATTCAATCTCTCCAAAGAAACCGAACTGCTCCTGAGCAACGCCTCGTTGAGCGTCGCGCCCTTCGCCATCAAGGCCCTGGATGGTCGGCCGCTGGCGCGTCTCGCACGGCTGGACATCAGCGAAACCACGGTCGACCTGGCCAAACAGCAGGTGGTGGTCGGCAAGATCCGTAGTCAAAAACTGGAACCCTGGGCCGCTCGCGAAGCCGATGGTCAGCTCGACTGGCAGAAATTGTTCGCCAGCCAACCGGCCAAACCCGTAGCGGAACCGGCGCCAGCCACTGCCTCGCCCAAGCCAGAGCCCACGGCACCGAGCAAGCCATGGCAGGTGCTGCTCAAGGATGTGCAATTGCGCGACTACCAGGTCCATCTGGTCGACCGCCAGGCGCAACCTGCGGTGGAGCTGGATCTTGGCCCGCTGAACCTGGACCTGCAAAACTTCGACAGCCTCAATCAGTCACCCTTCACCCTCAAACTCGATAGCGGACTGGGCAAGCAAGGCAGGCTCCAGGCCAGTGGCGAAGTTAATCTGAACCCGGTCAGCGCCAGGCTGCAGGTGCAGACCAAAGACATCGACCTGCGCGTCGCCCAGTCCTATATCAGTCCGTTCATTCGCCTGGAACTGCGCAGCGGCATGCTCGGCAGTGATCTGGCGGTCGATCTGAAAAGCACCGAGCCGCTGGCGTTCAACGTCACCGGTCGGGCTCAGGTCGATCAACTGCACACCCTGGACACCTTGAAGACCCGCGACTTCCTCAAGTGGCAGCAACTGGTGCTCGAAGGTTTGAATTACCAACATGGCGACAGCCTGTCGATTACCAGGGTCAACCTGTTTCAGCCCTATGTGCGCTTCATGATCAACGAGGATCGCACCACCAACATCGATGACCTGCTGATCCCGCAACCCACCGACAGCGCCAGCAAAGGCGCGGCGAAACCGGCCGCCAGCCAGGAAAAACCGCTGGGCATCCATATTGGTGAAATTGCCATCAACGATGGTTCGGCCAACTTCGCCGACTTCAGCCTGACGCCCAACTTTGCCACCGCCGTTCAACAACTCAATGGCCAGATCGGCACCATCGACAGTCGCCAGACAAAACCGGCGAATGTGGATATCAAAGGCAAGGTCGACCGTTACGCACCGGTCACCATCAAAGGCAGCGTGAACCCGTTCGACCCGATGGCCGCGCTGGATATCGCCACCAGCTTCAAACGCGTCGAGCTGACCACCCTGACCCCCTACTCGGGCAAGTTCGCGGGCTTTCGCATCCGCAAGGGTCGACTCAATCTCGACCTGCATTACAAGATCATCAAGGGCCTGTTGACTGCCGAAAACAAAGTGGTGGTCGAGCAACTGCAACTGGGTGAAAAGGTCGACAGCCCGGATGCCGTGGACCTGCCGATTCGCCTGGCGATCGCGTTGCTCAAAGACACTGACGGCAAAATCTCCATCGAGCTGCCCGTCAGTGGTGACTTGAACAACCCTCAGTTCAGCGTGATGCCGATTGTCTGGCAGACCCTGCGCAATCTGGTATTGCGCGCCGCTCAAGCGCCGTTCAAGTTCATTGGTGGACTGGTCAGCGGTGGCGGCTCCGAGGAACTCGGCACCGTGGCGTTTGCCCCAGGTTCCAGTGACCTGAGCAAAGACGCCGAATCAGCCTTGACCAAACTGGCCAATGCCCTCAAAGAGCGGCCAGCCCTGCGCCTGGAGATCGAAGGCACCAGCGCGCAAACCAGTGACGGCCCATTGATTGCAGAACAGCGGCTCGAACGTGAGTATCAGTACAACTATTACAAAATCCTCCAGCGTCGCGGTGACAAGGTCCCGGCCCAGGCCTCGCTCCTGGAGGTTCCGGAGGATGAGAAAGCCCCGCTGCTCGAAGGCATCTACCGTATCCGCCTGAAAACCCAGCCACCGGCCGAATGGAAACAACTAAGCCGCGATGAACGCACCGCAAAACTGCGCCAGGGTGTGATCAAGTTCTGGAGCGAAAGCGAAGTGCTCCTGCGCCAATTGGGACAAGATCGGGCCAGCAGCATCAAGGATTACCTGGTGGACAAAGGTCAGTTGGCCGATGACCGCGTGTACTTCATCGACGCCAGCCTTGGTCAGGCGCAAAGCGATGGCCGGGTGATCACGCCGCTGCACCTGGAGGCGGAGTGATCATGGGCGTCCGTTCGTTCATCGGCCTGGCATTGGCGCTTACCGCCAGCCAGGCGCTGGCGGCCGATACCCTGCGCTGTGGCAGTCAATTGATCAGCGTGGGAGACCGTTCCAGCGAGGTGATGCAGAAATGTGGCGAGCCGGCTTCCCGTGATGTTCTGGGCTACAAACGCAGTGTCAACAAACGTGAGGAGTTTCAGGTCGAAGAGTGGATATACGGGCCCAACAGCGGCATGTATCAGTATCTGCGCTTTGAAGGTAATCGATTGGTGCAGATCAACAGCAAGCGCGGCAACTGATACCTCCCCGCCATTCACCCGCAACTTTCCTGCCGCCCAAATAGAACAGGCCCCGACACGACTGCCGGGGCCTGTAATGACCACATCCTTGTGGTCTTTCGCATGAACTTTGAAGGGAAGACCGGCGTATTACTGGATCGCCTGCCGTCCCTCTTCTCCCGGTCCAGGCGAGAAGCTTGAACCTTACTCGGATTTCAGGCCATCAGCCGAAACCGCTTGAACACCTTTGATTTTCTTGGTGATAGCGACTGCCGTTGCTTTCTGTGCGTCAGTTACCGCGACAGTAGAGGACAGCGATACCACACCTTTGTTGGTCTCGACTTTGATGTCGGTACCAGGAATGCCTTTTTCGGTGAGCAGATCAGCCTTCACTTTGGTAGTGATATAGGTGTCGGAAGCAGCTTCCTCGACCTTGGTGACTTCACCTGCCGCGAGGACCATTGGCGCCTGAGTGGCTTGAGTGGTCTGGGCGAACGCAACGTTGGCCATAGTCAGGGTCAGAGCGGTAGCAGTTGCGGCAGCGATTGCGAACTTCTTCATACGAGTAACTCCTGTTTATCTAGAAATTCTGCGCCGTGTCACTGGGGCAGGGTTACTGGATATATTGCAGGCGCTGTGCCAACTACCGATCAAAAAATAAATACATATAAATCAATAGGTTACGAGATACGCAAAAATCCGGAATCGTGCAGATTGCATGACCCGTGCGTAATCTGCATGCAAGTTGCGGGTTTTCAAGAAGACCTAACGCCCTGAATTACCGACACTTTCCGGCGCATTCTTGGGGTCGGAAGCCATGACGGTAAAAAAACCGATCCAGTCGTCAACAAATAGTTAAAAAAATGCCCCATCAGGGACGGGGCATTTGAACCTGCATTACGGCTAAACCTTGGCCACGGCTGCCTCACAGGCTTTTGGAGCGTAATCAGCCGGCACAGTAGTGCCACAGGTCCAGACTCCGGTAGCGGAACGCGTGATGGTGATTGATTGGCCTAGCACTGGAGCTGGAGCATTCACGAACGTGCAAGCCATACTTCCTGTTCCATCAGCCGGTGTACCCGCCACTACGATGGTGCAATTGGATGTAGTCGCCGTACCACCAATCGTAGTTATGGTTGGCGTAGTACCCTGATTCATGTTGTCTTCAAACCCGACTTTAAGTGCGGTGATCTCTGCCAAACCGGCAGTGACTTTGGCTTTAGCTTGATACTTGGAGTAAGCCGGTAGTGCAAACGTGGCCAAGATGCCGATGATCGCGACCACGATCAACAGCTCAATCAAGGTAAAACCCTTTTGATTATGCATAGACAAGCTCCAAGCATTAAGTGAAGTCTCATGACTTTAACAGGTAAAAGCACAGCACATGCCAAGCCCTTTGGAGCCTTTTCTGTAGCCGCGCATAGGTGATGTCGCACCGCCATCACCGCGAAAACTGCACACACTGAGGTTTTTTGTCACCCAACCTCCGCGATTAGGCTCATCCGCCGGACTAGGCTATAAGTCTTTGACTGTTTGCGGTTGGTACTCGAATGAATGACATCGCCCTTTCCGGTCTGGCCAAGCAATTGGTGCTGGCCGAGTTGCTCACCGACAAAGGCGCGCAACATGCGTCTCAGCAGGCCCAGCGCAGTCACCTGTCCCTGGTGACCTACCTGGTGCAGAACAAGCTGGTCAAAAGCCGGCAAGTGGCACGCATCGCCTCTGAACATTTTGGTATGGCCTTCCTTGACCTGAGTTGCCTCGACAAGGAAACCCAGCCTCGCGGTCTGATCAGCGAGAAGCTGGCGCGTCAACATCAGGCCCTGCCCCTCTGGCGGCGTGGCAACAAATTGTTTGTCGGCATTTCCGACCCGACCAATCATCAAGCTATCAACGATATCCAGTTCAGTACCGGGCTGACCACCGAAGCCATCCTGGTCGAAGATGACAAGCTCAGCGACGCCATCGACAGGTTCTTCGACACACCGTCCAGCAGCCTGGATGAACTGGCCGATGTCGATCTGGATGGCCTGGACATCGAGTCGGCCGATGACAAAAAACCCGATGCGATTGCCGGACAAGACGCTGACGATGCGCCCGTGGTGCGCTTCGTCCACAAGATGCTGCTGGACGCAATCAAAGGCGGCTCCTCGGATTTGCATTTCGAACCCTATGAAAAGCTCTACCGGGTCCGTCTGCGTACCGATGGCATTCTGCGCGAGATCGCCAGACCGCCCATCCACCTCGCGGGCAGGATCGCCGCGCGCCTGAAGGTCATGGCCAGCCTGGATATCTCCGAACGCCGCAAGCCCCAGGACGGGCGGATCAAAATGCGCATCTCGAACAGCAAGTCCATCGACTTGCGGGTCAACACCCTGCCGACGCTCTGGGGCGAAAAGGTCGTGATGCGGATTCTCGACCCGTCCAATGCGCAGATGGGCATTGATGCCCTCGGCTATGAGCCCGACCAGAAAGACCTGTACATGACCGCGCTGAAACAGCCTCAGGGGTTGATTCTGGTCACCGGGCCGACGGGGTCAGGCAAGACCATTTCGCTGTATACCGGACTCAACATCCTCAATACCGTGGACATCAATATCTCCACCGTCGAGGACCCGGTCGAGATCAACATGGAAGGCATCAACCAGGTCAACGTCAATCCCAAGCAGGGGCTGGATTTTGCCCAGGCCCTGCGCTCGTTCCTGCGTCAGGACCCGGATGTGATCATGGTCGGTGAAATCCGCGACCTGGAGACCGCCGAGATCGCCATCAAGGCGGCGCAGACCGGGCACCTGGTGCTGTCGACCCTGCACACTAACAGTGCCGCGCAAACCCTTACCCGCCTGCACAACATGGGCATTCCCGGGTTCAATATCGCCACCTCGGTGCACCTGATCATCGCCCAGCGCCTGGCCCGCAAGCTTTGTAGCGACTGCAAGAGCGAAATCGACGTACCGCACGAGACCCAGCGCAAGGAAGGCTTCGGTGAGGAACATATCGGCACGTTCAAGATCTATGAACCGGGCGGTTGCGATCATTGCAATGGCGGATACAAGGGCCGCGTCGGGATCTTTGAAGTGGTGAAGAACACCCATGACCTGCAACGCCTGATCATGGCTGAAGGCAATTCATTGGAGATCGACGCCCAGATGCGCAAGGACGGTTTCAACGACTTGCGTACCTCCGGCCTGCTCAAGGTCATGCAGGGTATTACCAGCCTTGAGGAAATCAACCGGGTCACCAAGGATTAATCAATGGCGGTCAAAGCAGTAAAAGTCAGTGTTTACACCTGGGAAGGCGTCGACAGGAAAGGCACCAGAATGACCGGTGAACTGAGCGGTCACAACCCGCCACTGATCAAGGCACAGTTGCGCAAGCAAGGTATTACTCCGGGCAAGGTACGCAAGAAAAGCAGCTCGATCTTCAGCGCTGGCAAACGGATAAAACCCCTCGATATCGCCCTGTTCACCCGTCAGATGGCAACCATGATGAAAGCCGGAGTGCCATTGCTGCAGTCCTTCGACATCATCGGTGAGGGTTTCGATAACCCGAACATGCGCAAGCTGGTGGACGAGGTGAAACAGGAAGTTGCCGCCGGCAACACCTTTGCCGCCGCGCTGCGCAAAAAGCCCCAGTATTTCGATGACTTGTACTGCAACCTGGTGGACGCCGGTGAGCAGGCCGGGGCCCTGGAAACCTTGCTGGAACGGGTGGCGACCTACAAGGAAAAGAGCGAAAGCCTCAAGGCCAAGATCAAGAAGGCCATGACCTATCCACTGGCGGTGATCTTCGTTGCAATCATCGTGACCGGCATTCTTCTGGTCAAGGTGGTCCCACAGTTCAAAACGGTATTTTCCGGTTTTGGCGCAGAGCTCCCGACCTTCACCCTGATGGTCATCGCCCTCTCCGAGTTCATGCAGGAATGGTGGTGGCTGATATTGATCGGGATCGCCGCCGTCCTGTTTGGTTTTCGCCATGCACGCAAACGCTCTCAACGCTTTCGCGACTGGCTGGACGTCAACCTGTTGAAACTGCCACTGGTGGGCGCGCTGATGTACAAATCAGCGGTGGCCCGTTATGCCCGTACGCTGTCCACCACCTTTGCCGCCGGAGTTCCGCTGGTCGAAGCCCTGAACTCGGTGGCTGGGGCCACGGGTAACGTCGTGTTCAAAAACGCGGTCAATCGCATCAAGCAGGATGTCTCGACCGGCATGCAGCTGAATTTTTCCATGCGCACCTCCGGGATCTTTCCGAATATGGCGATCCAGATGACCGCTATCGGCGAAGAGTCCGGCGCACTGGACGATATGCTGGAAAAGGTCGCAACTTATTATGAGGGCGAAGTCGACAATATGGTCGATAATCTGACCAGCCTGATGGAGCCATTCATCATGGTGATTCTTGGCATCGTCGTCGGCGGTCTGGTGGTTGCCATGTACCTGCCTATCTTCCAACTTGGTTCTGCGATCTGAATATGCCCTTGAGCGATTTTCTGGCCAGCTATCCGCTGGCCTTTGTTTTATCTGCGCTGGCCCTGGGCCTGATCGTCGGCAGCTTCCTCAACGTAGTGGTCTGGCGCCTGCCAAAAATGCTCGAACGCGAATGGCGAGACCAGGCCCATGATGTGCTGGAATTACCCGCGGATCCTCCCGGCCCGACCTACAACCTGCTGCTACCGCACTCCCAATGCCCGCACTGTGCTCACCGGATCCGGTCCTGGGAAAACATTCCGCTCCTCAGTTATCTGCTGCTCCGGGGCCGCTGTTCGAAGTGCAAGGCACCGATCAGCAAACGCTACCCGGTCACCGAACTGGCCTGCGGCCTTCTCAGCGCCTTCGTCGCCTGGCATTTCGGTTTTGGCTGGGAGGCGGGGCTTGCATTGATCCTGAGCTGGGGCTTGCTGGCGATGAGCCTGATCGACGCCGACCATCAATTGCTGCCGGATGTGTTGGTGCTGCCGTTGCTCTGGTTGGGACTGATCGTCAACAGTTTCGGTCTGTTTACATCGCTGCATGATGCGTTGTGGGGCGCGGTGCTCGGTTACCTGAGCCTGTGGTCGGTGTATTGGCTGTTCAAGCTGCTCACCGGCAAGGACGGCATCGGCTATGGCGACTTCAAGCTGCTGGCGATGCTCGGTGCCTGGGGCGGGTGGCAAATTCTGCCGCTGACGATTCTACTGTCATCCCTGGTCGGTGCCGTGCTGGGGCTGATTTTATTGCGCCTGCGTGAAGCGAAAACCTCGACGCCCATCCCTTTCGGTCCCTATCTGGCAATTGCCGGCTGGATTGCGTTGCTCTGGGGTGGTCAAATAACCGACTCCTATTGGCAGTTTGTCGGTTTCAAATGACTAGCTCTGTTCTCAAGCCCTGGATTCTTGGCCTGACCGGCGGCATCGGTAGCGGTAAAAGCGCCGCTGCCCAGCACTTCATCGATCTGGGCGTGCATCTGGTGGACGCCGATCATGCCGCCCGCTGGGTGGTCGAACCGGGGCGTGCGGCATTGGCGCAGATTGCCGAGCACTTCGGTGGCGGTGTGCTGCAGCCGGACGGCCAGCTGGATCGCGCGGCGCTGCGCAAGCTGATCTTCGAAGTTCCTGAACAACGGCTCTGGCTCGAATCCCTGCTGCACCCCCTGATCGCAAAGGAGATCGCCAGTCATCTGGCCCGTGCCGAGTCGCCTTATGCGATTCTGGTTTCACCGCTGCTGATTGAGTCCGGGCAGTACGCGCAGACTCAACGTATTCTGGTGATCGATGCGCCAGAACGGCTGCAAATCGAGCGAACCCTTCAACGCGACCAGACCAGCGAGCAGCAGGTCCAGGCAATTCTCAAGGCCCAGGCCAGTCGTGAGGATCGCTTGCGCCATGCCAACGATGTGCTGGTCAATGATCGCGATCTAAACTGGTTGCATAGCGAGGTCGAACGCCTGCATCACTTTTATCTTACTTTGCGTGGAGGCCAGTCATGAGCCAACCCCTGACCGTCGAATGCCCAACCTGCGGCGCCCCAGTGGAATGGAGCGCAGCCAATCCCGACCGGCCGTTCTGTTCGCAGCGCTGCAAACTGATTGATTTGGGCGCCTGGGCGTCTGAAGAGCACAAGATCCCGGTCAGCCCGGATGCCGAAGACGAGATGTTCTCGGAGGACTTCGATCCGCGTAGGCACTAATTATAAAATCACGGCCGCATAAACCCGTAGTCCTTGCCTTCGTCGAGGTTTTCGGCAAGAAACTGTAACTCATCCGCCAGATCCTCGAAACTGCGCACGCCCTTGCTCTGCTGCACCACTGCACTGAGCAAGGCGCGCAGGCTCAACCCCGGGTCAAAACCCACTTCCTGCGCCGAATCCAGACTTCTGTTCAGTTCCTGTCTTGCCCACTCATAGACACTCATGTTCATACTCCTGAAGATTTTCCAGAGCATGCAGGGCTGGAGGCGTTCGGGCCTTGATGTGGATCAAGGTCGTCACCGCCCTGGCTCGTCGTCCTTCCAGGGTGCCGACAGATAGCGGGTTCGATTGAAGGTCTCCAGCCATTCGGGGTAGAACACCACCAACGCACTGACCACCATGCCGTTGATAAAGGCCTCGGGAAAAATGATCAGCCACAGATAGCCGACAAAATCCTCCAGCCATTCCGGCATCGCGAAGCGCCCGTCGAACCACAACAGGCCGAGGGCCAGCAGCAGGCACAGCAACGCCGAGAGTGCCGCGGCAAAAAACCCCGAGCAAAAAATATACACGAAGGGATTACGCGGTTGCGCCCGCTCGACAAGGATTGCGCAACACTCGGTGACCAGCACCGGTAGCAGGACCAGCAAAGCGCCATTGATCCCGACGGCCGCCAGATCCTGACGGCCCAAAGCCACCAAGCCGAGTTGCGCGACCAGGCCGCCGACGATTGCCAATGGCCAGTCCAGCAGCAAGGTCACCGCGGTCATGCCGATAAAGTGATAGGACACGCCGGTATCGAAGTCCCGGCGCACCAGCCACAGCACAAACAGCGTGAACACCGTACCGAACAGCAGATGCTGACGCCGACGGTCAGTGAACAGTTCGACCCAGGGCGCTCGCAGCACCGCCCAGGCCAGCACCGGCGCATAAATCAGCCAGCCGACCGTGAGGGTTTCCGGCGCCAGCACCTGTGCACTGATCATGGCCAGGCGTGCTGCTGTGCCGCGCCCACGTTCAGCGCCGGCGCCCACATCGGCACAAGGCTCAGTAACACCACTGGGCAAAACTTCACGTCAGACTCCTCGCCGCACAGGAACATGTGGTCAGTCTACACCGCCCTTCCCGCCCTCTTCGATCAAGTCTGGCCCTGAACGTTCAGGCCCAATGCCGCGGATCGTTCATCACCGCTTCGTGCTCGGCAAACAACCTGGGCAACTCTGCCTTGAGAAAATCTACCCAGGTTCGAACCTTGGCATCGAGAAAGCTGCGCGACGGATAGACTGCATAGACATTGCGCTCCCGCGGACGATAGGCCGGCAGCAGGCGCACCAGCCGGCCCTCGCTCACCGGCTGCGTCGCGCTATAAAACGGCAGCAGACTGATGCCCATGCCGGCTTCGGAAGCCTTGACCATCGACTCGGCAACATTGCACTGAAAGGTCTTGCCGGGAATCACGCAGTGCTCACCCTGCTCGTCATGGAACAGCCACTGATCGCTGTACAACGGGTCAAGCATGCGTAAACAGCGGTGCTCATTCAGCGCCGCCGGGTTGCTCGGGACCCCGTGGCGTTGCAGGTACTCCCGTGAGGCGCAGGGCACGCTGTAGATCTGCCCGATGACCTGGGCGACAAATTGTGAATCAGCCAATTCCTGGGCAATCGAGATGACCACGTCATGACCTTCTTCCAGCAGGTCGGGATTGCGTTGCGAGAGGGTCAATTCGAACACTACATCGGGGTAGAGCTCTGAGTATCGAGCGATCAGCGGGGTAATCAATACACCCAGGGCGTTCATGCTGTGGACCCGCAAGCGACCGCTGGGTTTGAGATGAGCGCCGCGGGCTTCGGCAGTGGCCACGTCCATGTCCTCGAGTATCTGCCGGCCACGCAACAGAAATCGTTCGCCGGCGTCGGTCAGGCCCAGACGCCGGGTAGTGCGTTGCAGCAGGCGCGCTTGCACATGCTGCTCCAGATCGGCGACCAACCGCGAAACCTGCGCGGTCGATAAGTCGAGCGCCTGCGCTGCCGCGGTAAAACTGCTGCTGTCCACCACGCGGACGAACACCCGCAGGCTATTGAGCAAATCCATTATTTCTCCAGACGCTTTGACTGTTGCACTTCATGTAAGGCTGCATCAAGCAAAGCCCTCTTTATCCACAGCAGGCAAGGAATAAACTTCAAACATCGGAATCACCACAGAGAACAATGAAATGAAAAACTTGATCAGCCTGGTGCTGGCGGTCATGGCCACCTCGGTCATGGCGGCCGACAACGAGCAAATTCCGGCCACTACGTACAACCCTGCGCAGCCTCCGGATATCGCCAAGGTCATCTCGGTAACGCCCACTGCCAACGCCTGCGAAGTGGTGCCCGCGACCATGGTTTATGTCGATCACCAGGGTCAGACCCATCGCCTGGATTATCAGGTAATGGGCGGCTGCTCGGGCAGTTCTTGAGCAACGCCTGAAAACCAGGGCGGGCAGCACGATTCACGAGACTATCCGTTTCGCCTGCAATGCCAACTGATGCAGACTGGCCAGGCGCTGCAGGATGCGTTCGACCACTTCCACCCTGGCCGTCGCACCGCTTTTCAGCTCGCCCATCGAGTGCAACGCGATCTCGGCCTTTTCCAGGCCCAGGCGTGTCGAACCCGCCAAGTGTTCGATACCCTGCCGCGCATGCTCGGCGGACTGTTCCAGGCCGGTGGCGATCTGTCGGATCTGCGCGCTGGACTCGGCAGCCTGGCGCGACAGATTGCGCACCTCGTCCGCCACCACCGCGAATCCGCGCCCATGAGCGCCAGCTCGCGCCGCCTCGATGGCGGCATTCAAGGCCAGCAGATTGGTCTGCCTGGCGATGTCCTGAATGCTGCCGACAATGGCGCCGATTCGTACCGACTGGCTGCCCAGCTCGTTGAACACCTGATCCAGCCCCTGCATGTAGAGGTTGAGATCGCCAAGCACAGTCGCCGAAGATTGCATGCTTTGCGCACTTGATTTCACCCGTTCGCCCGCAGCTCGGGCCAACTGATCGGCGAAACGCATGTCTTCCTCGGTCTGCAACACCGCCTGGGTCAATTGCTCCAGAGTGGCCTGCACCTCGCCCGGCCATAGCGGTTCGGGAATCTGCGCCGCGGGCGGGACAACAGCCACCGGCGCGCTGAAGACGGCCACCTCCGGCTCGCGCGCTGGCGGAGCCTGTTGCACCACCGTCGGCTGGCGATGATAAAGCGTCGCCGCGAGCAACAATGCGAGGTTGATCCCGCCAGCCAGCAGCAAGCGCCCGCTATCGCCCCAAGCCAACACCACAGCACCCACGCCTGCGATGAGCAGCAGCAGACCCGCCGAGAATTTAGCTGTCATATGAACCTCCATGCCTATCAGAGCAGCGTCCAGGTGTAACTGAGGATCAACCGGTTCTCGTCGATATCGCTACGGTAGTTTGAGCGCGCCATGACGTTGCGCACGCGCATCCCGAGCCCTTTCAAGGTTCCATTCTGCACCACGTAGCCGATATCCAGATCGCGCTCGCGATCCTTGCCTTCGAAGCCCTTGCCGGTGTCGACGTTATTGCCGGTGATGTAACGCACGGTGCTGGTCAGGCCAGGCAAGCCCAACGCCGCAAAATCGTAGTCATAACGCGCCTGCCAGGAACGCTCATCGGTGAAGGCGAACTCATAGGTCGGTACTTCGTTGCCCAGCGGTGAGATGTTGGCGAATACCCGCGGAAAAGCACTATCGCCATACATGCCCTGATAGCCGACATAGAAGGTATGGCCACCGCGCTTGGCCGAGAGCAAGGAGAAAAACGCCTGGTTATCGATGTTGCCCAGCAGCTTTTTACCGTCCTCCCGGGAGTCGAAGTAACCGAGGTTGGCCCCCAGGGTCCAGTCACCGAACGGCTCGCTGTGCTTGAGGCCGAGGAAGCGCTGGTTGTAGATATCCTCCAGCTGCCCATACCAGGCACTGACCGAGGTGCGCTTGTCATTGAAGGCGTACTCGCCGCCGGCAAAATTGAAACCGTCACTGCTGACCTGGCGTTGCGGCACATGACCGAGCATCGCCTGCATTTTTTCGTCGCCAGCCTCGTTGCGCAGGCTGGTTGAATTCAAATGACCGCCCTGCAAGGTCAGGCCATTGATCTCGGCGGAGCTGATGCTCGCCCCCTGGTAGCTGGGGGGCAGCAAGCGAATATCGCTGAAGGCCAGCACCGGTAGATTGGGCTGCAACTCCCCGACTCGCACCTCGGTCCTGGAGTAACGCAGCTTTAGTGCGCCCTCCAGGCGGCTGTACTCATCCGCCGCGCGACCATCGCTCTGCACCGGCAACAACCCGGTGTTGACCCGGTCCGGGCTGCTGTCGAGCTTGATCCCCAACAGGCCGATGACATCCACGCCGACGCCGATCGGCCCCTGGGTGTAACCCGATTTGACGTTGAGGATAAAGCCTTGCGCCCACTCCTCGGCCTTCGACTGCTGGTTGGCCCCGACGATGTCGGAAAAATCGCGACTGAAGTAATAATTGCGGGCCTGCAGGGTAGCGCTGGCATCCTCGAAGAAGCCGCTCTCGGCGGCCATCAGGCTGCTGGAAAAACCCAAGGCGAGAGCCAGGGACAACACTGAACGAGTTGCTTGGAAAGTCTGTTTCATCGTTTTGCTCTTATTGTTATTGGTCGACAGGTTGCAATGCTCCACCCGGGCCTCTTTCGCTGCGGGTGGTGAGGGACTTCAGCGCGCCACCTCCTGGCCGCTGGTTGTCGGAGTCGCGGGGGCTGGTCGCCGGGCACTCAACAACAGGTGCGCGGCGATGCCGAAAATCAGCCCCCAGAAAGCCGCGGACAAGCCGAACAGTGACATCCCCGAGGCGGTGACCAGAAAGGTCACCAGCGCTGCCTCGCGGTCCTCCGCTACCGCCATGGCGCCCGCCAGCGCGCCGCCAATCGCGGCGAACAGCGCCAGCCCGGCCAGGGCCGCAATCAACTCTTTGGGGAAGGCGGAAAACAACGAGACCAGGGTCGCGCCGAAGATCCCCAGCAGCAGGTAGCAGAAACCGCCCACGACCCCGGCGACATAGCGCTTGCGGGGATCCTCATGGGCCTCGCGCCCAGTGCAGATGGCCGCAGTAATCGCCGCCAGATTCAGCCCATGGCAGCCGAAAGGCGCCAATAGCGCAGTACCCAGCGCGCTGCTGGCAATGATCGGGCTGGCCGGCGTGGCATAACCGCTGGCCCGCAGCACCGCCATGCCCGGAACGAATTGGCCGGTCAGTGCCACCATCACCAGCGGCAAGGCGATGTTCAGGGTCGCGCTCAGGCTGAACTGCGGGGTGATCCACACCGGTGTGGCCAGGCCGATCACTAGCGCCTCGCGATGCAGGTCTCCGGCGATAAAGGCGATGGAGCAACCGACCAGCAGCACCATCAACACCGCATAACGCGGCATCAGCCGCTTGCACACCAGGTAAGTGACAAACATCGCCAGCACCAGCATCGGCTTGCCCTGCAAGGAAACGAACAACCCGGTGCCGAAGCTGAACAGAATGCCCGCCAGCATCGCCGCGGCGATCGCGGAGGGCAGCTTGCTGATGATGCGATCGAAGGCCCCCGACACCCCCACCACAAAGATGATCAAACTACTGACCAGGTAGGCGCCCACCGCCTCCTCCATGGAGATCCCCGGCAGCAGCGCCACCAGCAATGCCGAGCCGGGTGCCGACCAGGCAATGATCACCGGCACCCGATAACGCAGGCTCAGGCCGATGCCCAGCACTGCACTGCCAATGGAAATCGCCCACACCCAGGACGACAGCACTTCCCGGGACAGCTGGGCGGTTTCGGCCGCCTGGAAAATGATCACCAGGGGACCCGCATAGGAGATCACCGTGGCGATAAACCCGGCGACCGCTGCGGACAGAGAAAAGTCGTGGAAAAATGCTTTCATGAAACCTCGCCGCAAGATTCATCAGGCGATCCGTGGCGCGCGGCCTGGATGCTCTTGTCTGGGGGAAATCGAGTCGTTCACGCGTAACCGGCGGCACGGCACACGGCCGCACCACCGGTCGTCAGACTCAGGTGCTGGTCGTCGACAGCGTCGAGGCAACGCCACGTGCAGAGCGTTGGCTGCTGATGGCGAACAAGGTCATGGCGATGGCAGCAATAGCCCCCGGCACAGCGAAGGCCATGAAGTTGAGCTGCAACGGCAGGTTGATACCCAGCAGCGCGCCGCCCAACAGCGGTCCGACGATGGCACCATTGCGGCCGATGCCCGAGGCCCAGCCCAGGCCGGTGGAGCGAATGGTCATGGAGTAAAACTGCGCGGCACAGGCATACAGCAGAATTTGCGAACCGATGGTGGTCGCACCGGCGATGGCGATCAGCAGGTACAGCACGGGCGTCGGGCTCTTGAAGCCGAGCAAGGTGATCGACACTGCGGCAATGGTAAAGAACACCGCCAATACTCGCGGCAGGTTGAGTTTGTCGCCCAGCACCCCGCCGCCTACCGCACCGAAGATTGCACCGAAATTCAGTACCAGCAGGAAGGACAGGCTCGAACCCAGGCTGTAACCGGCATTGGCCATCAACTTCGGCAGCCAGGAGCTCAAGGCGTAGACCATCAGCAGGCAGCAGAAAAACGCCACCCAGAGCATCAGCGTGCGCATTGCCCGACCTTCACGGAACAGTTGCAGAACCGGCTTGCCAGTACCTTTTACATCGGTCATGTGCAACTGGTCGGAGACTTGTGCCACATACGCCGGGTCGATCCGTTCGAGGACGTTGCGCGCCTCCTCATTGCGCCCCTGGCGCAGCATGAAACCTACCGATTCAGGCAGGAAGTACATGATCAGTGGTAACAGCAGCAACGGCAGCGCCGCCACATAGAACACCGACTGCCAACCGAAGCTGGGGATCAGCACAATGCCCAGGCCGGCGGAGAGCATGCCGCCCACCGAGTATCCGCTGAACATGATGGCCACCAGGGTGCTGCGGATTTTCTTCGGCGCGTACTCGTTCATCAGCGCCACCACATTGGGCATCACGCCGCCAATGCCGAGGCCGGCAATGAACCGGCAAATACCGAATTCTGTCGGGTTACTGGCAAAACCATTGAGTACGGTGAAGCCACTGAAGAGTATCACGCAGATGGTGATGGCCTTTTTCCGGCCGATCTTGTCCGAGAGCGGGCCGAAAAACAGCGCCCCGAACATCATGCCGAACAGCGCATAACTGCCTAGCGCGCCGGCTTCAAGCGGGCTCAAACCCCACTCCTTCATCAGCATCGGCAATACCACGCCGTAAATCACCAGGTCATAGCCATCGAAGATGATGATCAGGGCACACCAGAACAGCACCATCCAGTGGAAGCGGTTGAAGCGAGCGTTGTCGATAACCTCATGTACGTCGATATTGCGCATGGCATCTGTCTCTTGTTGTTGTTTTTAGAACGACGGACGAGAACTCCATCGTTTTTTATGCAGGCCAGGTCAGGGTAGGGAGGCAAAACAGCCTGCAATATCCGCTTAGTGCAGATCGCTATCCGTTTTGTGCACGGGCGTGCTCAAGGGTCCAAGGTCGGAAATCTCAGTTCGCAGACAGGGCCTTGTTTATTTTTGTGCGACAGAAAGTATTCTTTCGGATCACATTTGGACGCTAAGCTTGGGCTATGGATGACTCAGATTATTTACGCCTGCTTACCATCGCGGCCGAACAGGCCAATGCGTTCCTGTCCAATGCCCGCAAATGGGAGCGTGAGCGTTGGGTCTGCCAGCGCCTGCTGCAAGGCTTGAACATCCCCTACCGCGTCGACGAATTCGCGCCCGCCGCGGAGCCGCCGGATGTGCTGTTCCGTGACGCCAGTTTCGAGGTGTTCTTCGTGCTCGATGAAGGCCGACGCCTGAACGATGAGTGGCGAGATGAGCTGCAGCGCCGGCGCAGCGCGTTTTCCTTGAGCCAGCTGGTGCGCCGCGAAGCCAAACCCAGGCGTATTCCGGCCAACGAATTCTTGTTACGGCTGGCGCCGACCCTGCGCAAAAAAGCGCATAACTACAAGGAACGCGGCATGGACCTGGGCGAGCTGGATATCATCGCCTTCGCCAGCCTCAAGCGGGAAGTGCTCGATCTCAACAGCCACTTCCCACCGCCGACCGAGTACCTGCGCCAAGGCTGGCGCTCGCTGTCGCTGGTCGGTCCGACCTTCGCCCGTGTGCTGTTCGCCCACCCGGACGCGCCGGATTTCCTGCGCAACAACCTGGGCCGCAGTATCGTCTTCGACGTCGGTATCAGCCTGTGAGTCCGTTGCAAGAATTGCTTGCCGATGTTCCCCAGCAGGGTCGGGTGCGCTGGATTGGTGTGCGCCCCGAGTCGCGTTCGGCGATGGTCGAACTGGAAGTGGTCGAAGCTCGCCGCGAAGCCGGCCTCACCGGCGATCACGCACGCCCCGGGGCGCGCAATGCGCGACAGGTGACCTTGATTCAATGGGAGCATTTTGCCGTTATCGGTTCGCTATTGGCTCGCTCGACGGATCAACCGGTGACCCCGCAGGATTTGCGGCGAAACCTGGTGATCAGCGGGATCAATCTGTTCAGCCTCAAAGGCCGACGCTTCAAGATCGGCCAGGCGATTCTGGAAACCACCGGCTGGTGCCAACCCTGCGCCCGTCTTGAGCAACGTCTTGGCCACGGGACCTTTCAGGCCGTTCGTGGACATGGCGGAATCACTGCACGAGTGATACAAAGTGGGATCATTCGCCTGGATGACCGGGTCTGCGTCGAGCCGCTGCAGGCGAGCGGCTATGCTCCGTTCCATGCTGGATAACTCTGCGCTGTAGCTTCTATAAATTTCGCAACGTCTACCTGACGAGGCCTTTATGACCAGCCGCCTGAACCCCGACGACCAAAAGCATGTCGAAGAGTACCTGCAACTGCCCCAGAACCGAGTCGAGCGCCGGCCTTTCCGGCCATGGCTGCTCCTCGTGGTGGTATTGGCAGTGACTATTGGCCTGGGTTTGCTGAGCCGCCTTTTGAGTTACCTGACGCTATGAGCTGCGTGGCGCTCGCTCGGGTAACTGCACCGATTTCTTTTAGCCTTGCGAGATATCCCCATGACCCATCGTATTATCATCGTTGGCGGCGGCGCCGGCGGTCTGGAGTTGGCTACCCGCCTGGGTAAGACTCTGGGCAAACGCGGTACGGCCAGTGTGCTACTGGTCGACGCGAACCTGACCCACATCTGGAAACCGCTGTTGCACGAAGTCGCGGCCGGTTCGCTGAATTCCTCTGAAGACGAACTCAATTATGTTGCCCAGGCCAAATGGAACCACTTCGAGTTCCAGCTGGGGCGCATGAGCGGGCTCGATCGCCAGCAGAAAAAAATTCAGCTGGCGGCGACCCTCGACGATAAAGGCCAGGAGCTGGTCCCGGCTCGCGAACTGAGCTACGACTCACTGGTGATTGCCGTCGGCAGCACCACCAACGACTTTGGCACCCAGGGCGCGGCAGAACACTGCCTGTTCCTCGACACCCGCAAACAGGCCGAGCGCTTCCATCAGCAATTGCTCAATCACTACCTGCGCGCCCACGCCGGGCAAACCGATACGCTCGAACAAATCAGCGTGGCCATCGTCGGGGCCGGCGCCACCGGTGTCGAACTGGCGGCCGAGCTGCATAACGCAGCCCATGAACTGGCAGCCTATGGTCTGGACCGGATCAAGCCGGAAAACATGCACATCACCCTGATCGAGGCCGGCCCGCGGGTCCTGCCGGCATTGCCGGAGCGGATTGGCGGGCCGGTGCATAAAACCCTGGAGAAACTCGGGGTCACGGTACTGACCAACGCAGCAGTCAGCGAAGTCACCTCCGAAGCGCTGATAACCAGCAGCGGCCAGGTGATTCCTGCCAGCCTGAAGGTTTGGGCTGCGGGGATTCGTGCGCCAGGTTTCCTCAAGGACATCGATGGCCTGGAAACCAACCGGATCAACCAGCTGCAAGTCTTGCCGACCCTGCAAACCACCCGCGACGAGAACATCTTCGCCTTCGGCGATTGCGCGGCCTGCCCGCAGCCGGGCACCGATCGCAACGTGCCGCCACGGGCGCAAGCGGCGCATCAACAGGCCTCACTGCTGGCCAAATCGCTGAAATTGCGCATCGAAGGCAAAGCCCTGCCGCAGTACAAGTACACCGATTATGGCTCGCTCATCTCGCTGTCGCGTTTTTCGGCTGTGGGTAACTTGATGGGCAATCTGACCGGCAGCGTGATGCTCGAAGGCTGGCTGGCGCGGATGTTCTATGTGTCGCTGTATCGGATGCACCAGATGGCGCTCTATGGCGCTTTCCGCACGGCGATGCTGATGCTGGGCAGCAGGATTGGGCGCGGGACTGAGCCGCGGCTCAAGTTGCACTGACATCTTCGGCGCCTGACAGGGCCTCATCATAGGCAGGCCCTAATTTGGGCGCCCCAAAAAGATCGCAGCCTGCGGCAGCTCCTACGGTTTTGCGTACCCGGCGTAGGAGCTGCCGCAGGCTGCGATCTTGGCGATCTCGCCCGCGCTGAAAGTCTGTGGGTTATTGGCTGCTTTTGTGTCTCACTGTATCCCTACCCTACGATTCAACCCTTCGCTTACAAACTCCCCCTCGCACGACACAGTAGCGATACACCACGCCCGCTAAATGGCCACACCCGAGCAAGGCACTGCCTGCTTCGGTTACCGCCGCACTTGCGTGGCGTCCTTTATCGAGCGGTTGTGTCGTGCAACCCAGGAGATTTGAAATGTCCCGTACCACTACTCTCGGCAAAAACACCATTGGCCTGCTCGGCGCTGTCCTGGCCGGTGGCATGATGTTGTCCGGCTCCGTGTTTGCCTCACAGCCTCTGACTCAGGGCTACCTGCTCGCATCGGCCGAACAGGTGGTGAAAACTCCTGAAGGCAAGTGTGGCGAAGGTAAGTGCGGAGATGAATCAATGGCCAAGACCGACACTGATGACGATGGCCAGGTGTCCCGTGCGGAATTCTTGAAAGTTGCGCCCAAGGCCGACTTCGACAAGATCGACACCAACCACGATGGTCAAATCTCGGAACAAGAGGCGTTCGATAACGTGAAAGCCAACTACGAAACCAATGGCAAAAAAATGCCGAAGGGCTTGTTCGAACACCTGAAAGACAATAGCTAAGACCTGAAGCGACGCACGCCCCGCTTCTCTCCCCAGAGAAACGGGGCTTTTTTTGCGATTGCATAAGACAAAAAAAATCCCCGTATCTTTCGATACGAGGATTTTTAATATGGTCGGGGTAAGGGGATTCGAACTCCTGACATCCTGCTCCCAAAGCAGGCGCGCTACCGGACTGCGCTATACCCCGGTAAAAAAAAGGCACCTATAAAAGGCGCCTTCTACGATCAGCGCTTTTGGCCTCTGATCTTAAGATTCGATTCCAGCGCTAGCTGGTTTCAAAAATGGTGGGTCGTGTGGGATTCGAACCTACGACCAATTGGTTAAAAGCCAACTGCTCTACCAACTGAGCTAACGACCCAAAAATGGTCGGGGTAAGGGGATTCGAACTCCTGACATCCTGCTCCCAAAGCAGGCGCGCTACCGGACTGCGCTATACCCCGGTAAAAAAAAGGCACCTATAAAAGGCGCCTTCTACGATCAGCGCTTTTGGCCTCTGATCTTAAGATTCGATTCCAGCGCTAGCTGGTTTCAAAAATGGTGGGTCGTGTGGGATTCGAACCTACGACCAATTGGTTAAAAGCCAACTGCTCTACCAACTGAGCTAACGACCCAAAAATGGTCGGGGTAAGGGGATTCGAACTCCTGACATCCTGCTCCCAAAGCAGGCGCGCTACCGGACTGCGCTATACCCCGGTAAAAAAAAGGCACCTATAAAAGGCGCCTTCTACGATCAGCGCTTTTGGCCTCTGATCTTAAGATTCGATTCCAGCGCTAGCTGGTTTCAAAAATGGTGGGTCGTGTGGGATTCGAACCTACGACCAATTGGTTAAAAGCCAACTGCTCTACCAACTGAGCTAACGACCCAAAAATGGTCGGGGTAAGGGGATTCGAACTCCTGACATCCTGCTCCCAAAGCAGGCGCGCTACCGGACTGCGCTATACCCCGGTAAAAAAAAGGCACCTATAAAAGGCGCCTTCTACGATCAGCGCTTTTGGCCTCTGATCTTAAGATTCGATTCCAGCGCTAGCTGGTTTCAAAAATGGTGGGTCGTGTGGGATTCGAACCTACGACCAATTGGTTAAAAGCCAACTGCTCTACCAACTGAGCTAACGACCCAAAAATGGTCGGGGTAAGGGGATTCGAACTCCTGACATCCTGCTCCCAAAGCAGGCGCGCTACCGGACTGCGCTATACCCCGGTTTGAAATTGGCTCCGTGACCAGGACTCGAACCTGGGACCCAATGATTAACAGTCATTTGCTCTACCGACTGAGCTATCACGGAACTACATATTTCAATTACAACTTTTACCGCTACTTCGCTCTCTTCGACCCGTTCGCATCGCTGCGTTCGTGTGTCTGAGGCGCGCTATTCTACAATTTTAAAACACCCTGTCAACCCTTTAAATTGCTTTCAAGACAATGATTTGCGTCTTGTTTCAGATTTCTCCTTGGGGAGAAGAAACCCTTGGGGTGACATGCTGCGGGGCGCACTTTACAAGCCTTTTCCTTACAGTTCAATGCCCTAACGAAAAAAAGGCCTCGCAACGCGAGGCCTCTCTTCTTATTGAGCCGCCAAGGCTCAGTGGAAGACGATTTCGTCGTCCTCCACCGTGGCCTTCACGGTGACCCCAGGCAAGAAACTGCCGGAAAGGATCATCTGCGCCAACGGGTTCTCGATCCAGCGCTGAATCGCTCGTTTGAGCGGACGTGCGCCATAGACCGGGTCGTACCCGACCGCGATCAACTTATCCAGCGCCTCGCGACTCAGCTCCAGCTTCAGCTCGCGCTCAGCCAGACGGCTGCGCAGGCGACCCAGCTGGATTTCGGTGATGCCAGCGATCTGATCCCGGGCCAGAGGCTCGAAGATCACCACTTCATCAATCCGGTTGATGAACTCCGGACGGAAATGGCTGGACACCGCATCCATCACCGCGGCCCGCTGCGCTTCGCGATCCCCCACCAGTTCCTGGATCTGTACCGAGCCCAGGTTGGAGGTCATCACGATCACGGTATTGCGAAAATCCACGGTTCGCCCGTGACTGTCAGTCAGCCGACCGTCTTCCAGCACTTGCAGCAACACGTTGAACACGTCCGGATGGGCCTTCTCGACCTCGTCCAGGAGGATCACCGAATAAGGCTTGCGACGCACTGCCTCGGTCAGGTAACCGCCTTCCTCGTAGCCTACGTAGCCTGGTGGCGCACCAATCAGCCGCGCCACGGAGTGTTTCTCCATGAATTCGGACATGTCGATCCGCACCATCGCCTCTTCAGTATCAAAGAGGAACTCGGCCAGCGCCTTGCACAGCTCGGTCTTACCCACACCGGTCGGGCCGAGGAACATAAACGAGCCGCTTGGGCGGTTCGGATCGGACAACCCGGCACGGGAACGACGTACGGCGTTGGATACCGCGATCACCGCCTCGTCCTGACCGATCACACGCTGGTGCAACAGGCTTTCCATCTTCAGCAGTTTGTCGCGCTCACCTTCGAGCATTTTCGACACGGGAATACCGGTCCACTTGGAAACGACTTCGGCAATTTCTTCCTCGGTCACTTTGCTGCGCAGCAACTGGTTTTCACTTTTACCATGCTGATCGACCATCTGCAGGCTGCGCTCAAGGTCCGGGATCACTCCGTACTGCAGCTCGGCCATGCGGTTGAGGTCGCCTTTACGGCGGGCAGTTTCCAGTTCCTGACGGGACTGTTCGATTTTCTGCTGGATCTGCGCCGAACCCTGCACTTCAGCTTTTTCCGCGGACCAGATTTCTTCCAGGTCAGAATACTCGCGCTCGAGCCGGACAATTTCTTCCTGCAGCTTTTCCAGACGCTTCTTCGCCGCTTCGTCGTCTTCTTTCTTCAGCGCCTGGGATTCAACCTTCAGTTGAATCAAACGCCGCTCCAGACGATCCAGCACTTCCGGCTTGGAGTCGATTTCCATGCGAATGCGGCTGGCTGCTTCATCGATCAGGTCGATGGCCTTATCCGGCAACTGGCGGTCGGTGATGTACCTATGGCTCAGCTTGGCCGCGGCAATGATCGCACCGTCGGTGATCGCCACCTTGTGATGCACCTCATAACGCTCTTTCAAGCCGCGCAGGATCGCAATGGTGTCTTCTTCGCTCGGCTCGTCGACCAGAACCTTTTGGAAACGCCGCTCGAGCGCTGCGTCCTTCTCTATATATTGGCGGTATTCGTTGAGCGTGGTCGCGCCAACGCAATGCAGCTCACCCCGCGCCAGAGCCGGCTTGAGCATATTGCCGGCATCCATCGAGCCTTCGCCCTTGCCGGCGCCGACCATGGTGTGCAATTCGTCGATGAACAGGATGATCTGCCCTTCCTGCTTCGACAGCTCATTGAGCAACGATTTCATGCGCTCTTCGAACTCGCCGCGGTACTTGGCGCCAGCAATCAGCGAGCCCATATCCAGCGAAAGCAGGCGTTTGCCTTTCAGGCCATCCGGCACTTCGCCGTTGATGATCCGTTGTGCCAGGCCTTCGGCGATCGCGGTTTTACCCACGCCAGGCTCGCCGATCAGTACCGGGTTGTTCTTGGTGCGGCGTTGCAGGACCTGGATGGTCCGGCGAATTTCGTCGTCACGGCCGATCACCGGGTCAAGCTTGCCTTCTTCGGCGCGCTTGGTCAGGTCAACGGTGTATTTGTCCAGGGCCTGGCGCGATTCTTCGTGGTTGGGGTCATTGACCGCCTCACCACCGCGCAGATTGTTGATCGCATTTTCCAGGGCTTTCTTGCTGACGCCCTGCCCCAGCAGCAATTTGCCGAGCTTGCTGTTCTCGTCCATGGCGGCGAGTAGCACCAGCTCGCTGGAAATAAACTGGTCGCCTTTTTGCTGCGCCAGGCGATCGGCCTGATTGAGCAGGCGCGCCAGATCCTGCGACATGTTCACATCGCCAGTGGGGTTCTGGATTTTCGGTAGTTGGTCGAGCTCTTTGGTCAGCTCTTTGCGCAGGCTGTTGATGTCAAAGCCCACTTGCATCAGCAACGGCTTGATCGAGCCGCCCTGCTGTTCAAGCAGCGCTTGCATCAAGTGCGCAGGTTCAATGCCCGGATGATCGAGGCCTACTGCCAGAGACTGAGCATCGGACAGGGCCAACTGTAACTTGCTGGTTAAACGGTCTATACGCATGAGTCACCTTCCTAGTTGGGCAGGCCGGTCGATGGACACACCTAAATGAAGAAACCTGCCAGATACCTCACTAGATGCGGTCGATTCTGGAAGATTCAAGCGGCGCGGGGTTGACGCAGGTCAGGAGAGTCTAGCGCTCCAGCCAGACAAGGGAAGCAAACCGACCGGTGCGAGGACTGCGGCGGTAAGAATAGAAGCGCGGGTCGGTCACCGTGCAGAAACCGCCACCATACACCGCCGTGACGCCGCGAGCGGCCAGACGCAAACGCGCCAGGGCATAGATGTCGGCCATGAACTTGCCGGCATTGCGGCTCGGGACAAAGGCCTGGTCCGCTTCGGGGAGTTGCTGGACAAAGGCCTCACGGACTTCCGGGCCGACTTCGAAGGCTTGCGGGCCGATGGCTGGACCGAGCCAGACCAGCACCTCGGAAGGCGGCACGGCGAGACTGTCCAACGTGGCTTCCAGCACCCCAGCCGCCAGCCCACGCCAACCGGCATGGGCCGCCGCGATACGGCTGCCGGCACGGTCGCAGAACAGCGCAGGCAGGCAATCGGCGGTCATCACCGTGCAGGCAATACCCGGCGTCGCCGACCAACTGGCGTCGGCGGTCGCGACCAGGCCCGGATCTGCTTGGGCCACGGCAATTCCGTGAACCTGCTGCAACCAGGCCGGCTGGATGGAGAAGTGATCGGTCAGGCGCCGGCGATTCTCGGCGACGGCCTGAGGGCTGTCGTCGACATGGTCGCCAAGGTTGAGGCTGTCGAACGGCGCCAGACTGACGCCGCCCGCACGAGTGGTGACGCAGGCTTTCACCCCGGCCGGCGCAGGCCAGTCAGGAATCAGCCAGTGGGTCATCCGATGAACGCCTCACGGTCCTGCTTGAGCAACGACAGCAACCAGACGAAGTCGTCCGGCAGCGGCGATTCCCAGCTCATGCGCTTACCGGTCGTCGGATGATCCAACTCCAGGAAACGCGCATGCAGGGCCTGCCGCGGGAAGGTTTTCAGCGATTCGACCATGGTCAGGCTGGCTGCCGGCGGGATGCGGAAACGTCCGCCATAGGCGGGATCTCCGACCAACGGGTAGTTGATGTGCGCCATGTGCACGCGAATCTGGTGCGTTCGACCGGTTTCCAGCTTGACCCGCACATGAGTGTGGGAGCGGAAACGCTCGAGCACGCGGTAATGACTGACCGCCTGCTTGCCGCCTTCCATCACTGCCATGCGTTGACGCTGCTGGCCGTGACGACCGATCGGCGCATTGATCTTGCCGCCGGCGGTGACCACACCGATCACAATGCACTCGTAGATTCGGCTGACGCTGCGGCTTTGCAGCTGGGTGACCAGCTGTGTCTGCGCCTGAATCGTCTTGGCCACCACCATCAAACCGGTGGTGTCCTTGTCGAGACGGTGCACGATACCGGCGCGCGGCACATTGATGATGTCCGGCACATGGTGCAGCAGTGCGTTGAGCAGGGTGCCGTCGGCATGACCGGCAGCCGGATGCACCACCAGGCCCGCGGGCTTGTTGATGACCAGGATGTCATCGTCTTCATAGACGATATCCAGCTTGATGTCCTGAGCGATCCATTCTCCCTGAGCTTCCTGCTCGGCGGTCAGCTCAAGGATCGCACCGCCATGAACAATGTCTCGCGGGCGGATAACCGCTCCATCCACAGTCAGGCGGCCGTCTTTGATCCAGGCGGAAAGGCGCGAGCGCGAGTGCTCAGCGAATAATTGTGCGGCGACTTGATCGAGGCGTTGGCCGCCCAATTCGGACGGCACCTCTGCGCGAAGTTCAATTTTATCGGACATGCTCAGACTAGGCGTCGGCACAGCTTTTGGTTTCGGCTGCGCGCTTGTGGTTAAATACGGCGTCTTTTGCCCCGAAGCTTTTCAACGGGGCGCTCATCATAACAGGACGGCCACGCCCAAGACAGCGGCCGTCATAGGGACGCAAGCCGCCATGCAAGTGAAACACCTGCTGCTGATCGCCATCCTCGCATTGACCGCTGCTTGCTCATCGAAGGAAGTGGTCGACGAAAACCTCAGCGAGGTCGAGCTGTACCAGCAGGCACAGGCCGACCTGGACAACAACAGCTATACCAGCGCCACCGCCAAGCTGAAGGCGCTGGAGTCGCGCTATCCGTTCGGTCGCTACGCCGATCAGGCTCAACTCGAGCTGATCTATGCGAACTACAAGAACGCCGAACCGGAGGCTGCCAAGTCCGCGGCCGAGCGTTTCATTCGCCTGCACCCGCAGCACCCGAACGTGGATTATGCGTACTACCTCAAGGGCCTGACCTCTTTTGACCAGGACGTCGGTCTGCTGGCGCGCTTCCTGCCGCTGGACATGACCAAGCGTGACCCGGGTGCCGCGCGTGACTCCTACAATGAGTTCGCCCAGCTCACCAGCCGCTACCCGAACAGCCGTTACGCCCCGGACGCCAAGCAGCGCATGATTTACCTGCGCAACCTGCTGGCCGCCTACGAAATCCACGTCGCCGACTACTACCTGACCCGTCAGGCCTATGTAGCCGCTGCCAACCGTGGTCGTTATGTGGTGGAAAACTTCCAGGAAACCCCTGCGGTCGGCGACGGCCTGGCGGTGATGGTCGAGTCCTACCAGCGCCTGCACCTGGACGATCTGGCCAATACCAGCCTGGAAACCCTGAAGCTCAACTACCCGAACCACCCGACCCTGGTGGACGGTCAGTTCGTGCCGCGAGTTGCCGAAGCAGACAACCGCTCATGGCTGAGCAAGGCAACCCTGGGCCTGATTGAATCCCGTCCACCGCTGCCGCCGGGAGAAACCCGCGCCAACCAGGACGTGCAGAAGCAATTCCAGGACGCCAAGGACGCAATTCCGGCCGAGCTCAAGCCTAAAGACGGCGACGGCGATGTCATCGAAGAAGAAAAACCCGAAGCTGAAGGCAATAACGAAGACCGTTCATGGTTCAGCTACATGACCTTCGGCGTGTTTGACTGACGCTGACATGATGGCAAAAAGGGAGACTTTCGAGTCTCCCTTTTTTATTTCGGCGTTTTATTGCGCTGTGCGCAGGGAGTGTCCTTGGCTAAACTGCCAATTCACTCGTCGAAAAGCTGCTCATCATGCTTCGTTTACTGTTCTGGATCGCTCTGATTGCTGCTGCGGTATGGCTCTGGCGCAAGTTCAAACACTCCCCTTCCGTGGCCAATACACCCGACGAGAAAATCGCCGCGCCCATGGTCCGCTGCGCCCACTGTGGCGTGCACTTGCCGCGAGATCGAGCGTTGAGTCTTCAACAACAATGGTATTGCAGCCAGGCTCACCTGGAGCAAGGCCCGGGTACGCGTGACCGTTGAGACCTTAAGCGCTGGTGGCAAGCCCGGCGCTTGCTGAGGCTCTATCACTTTTACCGTTCAAGTATCGGCATCACCCTGGTGCTGCTGATTTCCAGCGGCATGGACAACCCGCTACTGGAGTTCGCGATCTCAAGGCTCCGGCCTGGGTCTCTATCTGTCCCATGAGCTGTGCGAAAGCAACCAGACCCGCCTAGACTTGATATCACGCCAAGGCGGCGGTTGCTTTCGCATCTCCTTTGCTCACGGACGGAAACAGTCTTGAATACCAGCCCACGGCAAAAAGTCCTGATCGTTAATAATGAGCCGGATATCCGCGACCTCCTGGAAATCACTTTAGGCCGGATGAAGCTCGACACCCAAAGTGCTCGCAATGTCGGCGAAGCCCGCGACTGGCTGACCCGGGAGGCCTTTGACCTGTGCCTGACCAATATGCGCCTGCCCGACGGTACCGGACAGGAGCTGGTGCAGCACATCCAGCAGTGCCACCCACAGGTTCGGGTCGCAATTATTACCGCCTACCTCGAGACGGCGATCAACTCGCTGAAAACCGGCGCCTTCGACTTTCTGACCAATCCGGTTGACCTCCCCCGACTGCGGGAGTTGGTCAGCCGCGCCCTGCTTCTGCCGACAGCGAGCGCCCGACCGCCCTCCTTCGACAGGCGCCTGCTCGGCGATTCGCTGCCAATGCGCAACCTGCGCAAACAGGTCGATAAACTCGCTCGCAGCCAGGCCCCGGTGTACATCAGTGGTGAGTCCGGCAGCGGCAAGGAGTTGGTGGCCCGGGTGATTCATGAGCTGGGCCCGCGCGCCAGCCAACCCTTTGTGCCGGTCAACTGCGGGGCAATTCCGTGGGAACTGATGGATAGCGAGTTTTTCGGCCATCATAAAGGTAGCTTCAGCGGCGCCACCGAAGACAAGGCCGGGCTGTTCCAGGCGGCCAATGGTGGCACGCTGTTCCTCGACGAGGTGGCCGACCTCCCCTTGGCGATGCAGGTCAAATTGCTGCGGGCGATTCAGGAGAAAGCCATTTTCAGCATCGGCGGGCAACAGGAGGTGGTGATCGATGTGCGCATTTTGTCTGCCACGCAAAAGGACCTGAACGCCGAAGTCGCCGCCGGACGCTTTCGTCAGGACCTGTACTACCGTTTGAATGTGATCGAACTGCGGATGCCGCCCTTGCGCGAGCGACGCGAAGATATCGAACCGTTGGCCCGTAATGTTCTTCAGCGACTGGCGGCAAACAGCGGTTTGCCGCCGGCCAGGCTTAATCCGCAAGCGCTTGATGCGCTGAAAAACTATAGATTCCCGGGCAATGTGCGCGAGCTGGAGAACATGCTCGAACGTGCATACGCCCTCTGCGAAAATCAACAGATCGAGGCGAGCGACCTGCGTCTGGCGCAAGGCAGTTACACAGGCGAACCCGGTTTACCGGATCTGACGCAGATCAACAACCTGGAGAGTTACCTGGAAAGCGTCGAACGCAAACTGCTCCTCCAGGCCCTCGAAGAAACCCACTGGAACCGCACGGCAGCGGCTCAGCGCCTGAGCCTGTCGTTTCATTCGATGCGGTATCGGCTGAAGAAGCTGGGGCTGGATTGAGTGGGAGATAACGCCAAAACCGCATCGCCAGTTGAGGGTTTGAGCCGCTAAATCCGCCCGGTGGGTGCATACGGTGCCGGATCAATGATCGGCTCGCGGTCCAGCATCAGGTCGGCGAGTAACTGACAGGAGGCCGGGGCCAGCACCAGGCCATTGCGGTAATGCCCGCAGTTCAGCCACAGCCCTTCAATGCCCGGGACCCTGCCAATATAAGGAATACCCTCTGGCGAAGCCGGTCGCAACCCCGCCCAATGCCCCACCACTTCAGCATCCGCCAGCGCAGGAATCAGTTCGATGGCCGAGGCCTTGAGGCTTTCCAGCGCGGGTTGGGTGGGCGTTTTGTCGAAACCCTCATGCTCCAGCGTGCTGCCGATCAAAATGTGGCCGTCACGGCGTGGAATCGCATAACGCCTTTTGGCCAGGACTATGCTCGAGAGGAAACCCGGCGCGCATTTGTAAAGGATCATTTGCCCCTTTACCGGCTCGACCGGCAACTCAAGGCCCAGGCTCTGCAACAACTCGCCACTCCAGGCGCCCGCCGACAGTACCACCCGGTCAGCCCGAATCTCGCCCGCTGAGGTCTGAACCCCCACGACACCCTCGCCTTCGCGAATGAATCCGCTGACTTCGCAGTGCTCATGAATAGTCACGTTAGGCAACGCCGACAACGCGGCCTTGAGCGACTTCACCAGCCGCGGATTGCGCACGTTGGCCACATTCGCCATGTAGATCGCCCGCGAAAAACCGCTGCCCAGCACCGGCACCGCATCGTGGGCCGCTGATATGTCCACCTTGCTCAGTGGGCGGCTTTCCCGCTCCGCCCAAGCCAGTGCCTCGGCTTCGTCATTCAGATCCAGCCAATACAGGCCAGTGGTGTGCACCTCAGGATCAACCCCGGTTGCGGCAAACAGGCGCTCGCCCAGTTGTGGATAAAAATCCTGCGACCAATGGGCCAACGCGGTGACCGCCGGGCTATAGCGCCACGGGTACAACGGCGAAACAATCCCGCCACCGGCCCAGGACGACTCCTGCCCCACATTCGAGCGATCCAGCAGGATCACCTGCTGCACTTCAGACGCCAGATTAAACGCGGTCAGCAGGCCGATAACCCCACCGCCGACAATCACCACTTGCTGTTGCTTGGCCATCTTCTGATCCAACAATGAAAAAATCAGGGGTGCAGAATGCGCCCGAAAAAGTTATCAGCGACCCCAGCAATCTTTGGCTTCCAGACCATCAGCCGCATCGGCAATGGTTCTGAGGCCAGTATTGGTGATGATGAAATCCCCACACTTGTCGCTCGCCATCATCGATCCGCTTTTACGGGCTGCCGTCAGGGAGAAGGTCTGAGCGGCGAGTGTCGGGGTAATTGTGTAGTTGTCGTTGCCCTCGCTGATGACGGGGGGACTGGCATTGGTATACACACCATTTTTCGAATAGAACCGTTCCAGGTTTTGCGCCTGCTCGGAGAGCAGCCCGGCAATTTCTGTACGGTGAGCTTTCTTCACGTATTCGGTTATGCCCGGGTAGCCTATGGTCACCAGAATACCGATGATCGCGATCACAATCATGATTTCGATCAAGGTGAAACCTTGGTTGAATCTGCGCATGGATTAACTCTCACTCACTGTATTTGTCGCCACATGATCCGTCCGGTTCCAACGCCTGGAGCTGGATCGTCCTTGACACCCTCCTTTTCAACGTACGAGGCAACCTCACCGCCGGAGTCGGCCACTAGCTTGCGGGTCGCATTGTTGACCACTGCAACCAGCGTTGGATTGCCGCTGCTGACAATGACACCGCTGGACTGCCGGTCCGCGCTGTCAATTTCTCCGTTGCCGCTGGTATCGAGTACGGCATAGCTGAGCATCTTACCGCTGAACGCATCCAGCTCGATCAATTTGCCGGTACCAAAGCTGGAACAGGGATCAGTGGTATCCACGCTGGCAGTGGTAAATACAATGCGTTCCGCCACCAGGTTGGCCTGATTGATGACGCGCTCGCCGGTCAATACGTTGTTGTAGACCAAGGGTATATACCAGCCCTTGTGTGCGGGATAGGTCACTTCATTTTGGGTCGTGGTAATGAATTGCCCTGTACTCCCGGAGAACACTCCGGTCACCGCCTGGGCCTGCAAATTGGCGACGGTGATCTGGCCGGTACCGCCATCGGCATCCCAAATGCCATAGAACGCTTGCAGATCCTTGGTCAATTTATCCGCGGTCTCATTAAATTTCCCCGTACCGAAAAACACCACTTTGCCATTGGTGGGATGGTCCACCAGTAAGGGTTGTGCAGTGATTGGCTGGGTCGCGCCGCCAGGAGCGGTAAATAACGGCTTGCCGGAAAAAGCCAGCCCCCAGGTGGTGGGGGAGGAGCTACTCAAATCAAACTTCCATAACCGGCCCTTCAGGTCACCGCCATAGGCGGCTTGCACCACGTTTTGCGCATCGACCTTGAGCTTCACTGAAGAGAGCCCATTGGTGGTTTCATTCTCGTTGATGACGATTTTCTTGATCAGCGAACCATTGCGAACATCCACCACGTACAACGCGGCCACGCCGGAGTTGCTGCCATAACCGTTGGCAATGAACGCAGCCCAACGGCCATCCGCCAAGCGTGCCACTTCCGGGCGGGCGTAGGCATAACCCAGATCATTGAAGGTGTGACCCGTAGTGGCCGTCGCCGGAGCACTGATTTCCCACAGGGCTTTGGTCGCATTCCCCTCAGTTGCGTCAAACAGCTGTACCGCATAGAAGGTTTTACCGCCCGCCCCTACTCCGCCAACAGCGAGGGTTTTCCAGGCGCTATCGAGCTGGGCATCAAAGACCCCGACCTGACCGTCATTGAGAAACTTGTGACCAGTGCCATTGATATAGCCGGTATCGGCGATGTAATGCAGGGAAGCCAACACACTGGAAGGCATGTAGGCGTAACGCCGGGCGCCATTGGCCGGGTCGATGACACTCAGAAAACCATCGTTGGCATTCACCACCAGACTGGCCGACATGCTCTTGGCTTTGGTGACCAGGTAAGTGCTGTAAGTCGTATTGCCCACTTGGTCAGAGGCGGTTTTGTCCGTAGGTGCCACATACAGCAACGGTGAGTTGATGATGTCCCCGAGCAGGACGGATCGGACCTTCAAACCGGCTTTGTTGATGCCTTTGCTCCATTCCACCAGGTCAATACCGGTAATACCCGTCGGCAGACTCTGACTGAGCGCAGTCTTCTGAGTAGTGGAAAAGTTGTTATAGGCCAGGGTGATGGCCTTGTTATCCGTGGTGTGCCAGGACTGGAAGGTTGGCGCTGTGGCGGCGGGCACGATGGCTGTGTCAGTGGTCCATTGCACTGACGCAGTATCGACCGTACCGCGCGAGGTAAAGCCATAGGCCTTGATCGTGCCACGCCAGTCCTTGGGGTCATAGCTGGTCTGGAAAAAACGCGAGGTGGTGGTCAAGGTGGTCCCGCTGGTCGCGCCACTGCCACCCGATCCGGCCTTGGAAGTGATTTCGCTCAAGGCGGATGACAGCGCACTGCTGAGACCGGCACTGTTGCTGGCCTGGTAATACCTGCCTTGCCCGTAGGAGGCCGCATCGGACAGCATCTGATTGGCTGCGGTAAAGCCCACGGTGTAGGTGTTCATGTTCTGCTTGAGAAAATCGGCTGACTCCCAGCTTTTGCCTACCAGATCGTTGCCGATCGTACGCATGTCAATGTCGAAGGCGAACTTGGCAATGTCGTCCAGATACAGCGTGTCACCTTCGGCATCACCGCTCAGATTGGCGCCGTCGCTCACTTTGGTCTCCCAATTGGGCAGCTTGTTGCTACCCAGGGGGTCGTTGGTAGGGAAGGTTCTGTCGAAGGTCGGTAAACCATCGGTGATTACCACACCGTAGTTCTTCTGGCAGCGATACTGGATCGGGCTGGTGTAGGTCGAGGGGGTCGAGTTGTAGAACGGCGTCATGCCACGGAAGTAACGGGTGATTTCGTAATAGGTTTCGGCCAGCGGTGTATTCGCTACCGCGTCCAGATTACCGATCGCGTCGGTCAGCGCCTTGAAATTGGCATCGGCTTTAGTCTGGGTCACCGTGCCACTGACTACTGACAAATCAGTGACCGGAAGGGCGATATAGCCGCCAGGACCCGAGTTGTTGCTGGACGGCGGATTGAACGTTGCCAGGCCGATGCGCGACGAGCGGTTGCTGGTCACTAATGACGAGGACACATTGCGCGCCACGTTCATTCGATAGTCGTTGGGGATGGCGCCAGTGCCCGTGGTGAAATCCTTGTCAGATCCATTGGCCAGCGCAAGCAGGTAGGCCAGGTAATTGGCTGTGTAACGAGTTTTCTCGCCCCCCACCGGATCAGGAAGCTTCAGGCAAACCGAGTCCAATCCTAGAAAGCCGCGATAGAAGCCATACCACCTGCCATTTGTGGTGTTTGTGGAACATCCCCCGCGATTCAAACTCGACAAAAGGATATTGGCATCTTTCATACCAAGGTTCTGGCCACTGAAGCACGAGGTATTGGAACTGCATATGGCCACTTGAGAGCGACTGGTAGCCGGGTTGAAATCAGCCGCCCAGATAATATTGTTCATACTGCCCGAATCATCGATCAGCAGCATCACATTGGGCGCCACCACGGCGGCGCTTAGTAGTGGCGAGTCCGAGGGCGTGAACGCGTATGCCGGCGCTGCCAGGTACAGGCTCGATAAGGCGCCGCAAAATAGCTGCAACAACCAATGTCGCCAGCCTGCACGGGCCTGATCACTTCGCATAAACACTCTCCAGAACACTGCGCGAGTTACCCACCAGCCCCACCGCCGTAACGCGATACAGCGTCACGGTGGTGCCGCTCATGCCGATGGCGTCTTTTGTGGTGCCGATGTTCTGTACCCCATAAAAGCCGTTACCGGCGCCGATCCAGGTCACTCCCGAGCCTGACTTGGAAAGTCCGGCCGCAACCACGGTCGAGGAATCCGCAGGGGGCATGCATTGAGCACCCGCGCACACCGGCAGTGAGTAGGCTGGCAGTTGCACCGCACTTTCACCGACCCGCAGCACCGACTCGGCCAATTGAAAGGACTGATTGCGCAGTGTCACGCTGCCGGCCATTTTTTCCTGCAAGGTCGCGTTCTGCATCGACGAAACACCGATCAGCGTCAGCAGCAAAAGAAACACCAGGCTGACCAACAGTGCCATGCCGCGCTCGGATTTTTTCGTCATTCGAGGAATACTCATCGGCACGCCACCTACTGGCGCAGGTTGCGTAAAGCGACAACCACGTTGTAAGTCTGATTTTGCACGCGGTTGTTCGGATCCGTCAGGGTCAAGGTCAAGCGCACACTGCGTATAAGCAATGGATCGGGCGGGTTGAGGCTGTAGCTGGAAGCATTGCCACCGACGGTACTGGCGACTCCGAAGGTGACGTCGAACGCGCTGACGTTATTGACCAACACCTGGCCAGCGTCGGCGGCTGTGCCTGTATTCATCCATAATTGATTGTTGCGCAAGGTATAGGTCAGTCGACGAATCGGGAACGCCAACTGCCCCGCCTGGGGCACACGTATGTCGCTATAGACCGTTGCGAAGTTTCGACAATCGGAGATAACGGTCCAGGTCGGCTTACCGCCGTTACTGCCGATGTCGGCCGTCACCAGGGTCAGCTTGTGATTGGCATTGTCCCAACGGATGGGCTTTTGCGAGTTGAGCGCAAAGTCCGAGGCTGTGCTCGAATCGATGATCGTACCCAGGCAACCGAACATACCGACCATGCGGATTTCCTGAAGCATTTTGCTCAGGACGAAACGCGCATCTTCCTGCATGTTGGCTGACGCATTCTGGGTGAGGTAGGTATTTTTCGCCGAGATGAATACCTGTGCAACGCCCAGCACCACGATCAGCCCCAATGCCAACGCCACCATCAACTCGATCAGGCCAAAACCTCTGGCATGTCTTTTCATGGCGTCACCAGTGGGTCGACAGCAAGACGGCTGGTCAGGACAAAGGTTCGCTGACCACTGTCCTGTTCCGGGTTGGCGCCTCCGGCAGCCCGCGAATCGTCCCAGTTGATGGTGATCGTGAACACCCGCTGGTTCGCCACAATGGTACCGGTCGCCGTTGAACCGCCAAAGGCGACGATATTGGTAGTGAAGTCATAGAGGTCCTGATCCCGGACGTTATTCAGGTTACCCGTAGTAGGAGGCGTGATGGTGTAGTCGGCGCCGGAGCTGTTGCTGTAGCTGGCCCGGATCCGGTCCATCATGTCATACGCGATAAAACTGGCCTGGGTGGTCTTCAGCGAACTGTCGGTGTACTTCAGTGCATTAAGCTGAACCGCCGCGGCACCCAGCAACCCCACGGAGAGGATCAAGAGCGCAACCAGTACTTCAATCAGGGTCATGCCGTCCTGTGCACGCTTGTCCAATCCCGTCATCCGCAGTTTCCACCTAAAACAATTCGTCCATTGAGACACACATTGATCGTCCTTGTTTGCGCACCCAACACATAATTAATGGTCACGGCCATAGCAGGGGCAGACAACACACCCAGATTGTTGAATTCGATGTTGGTGACACCTGAGGTTAGCGTCAACGTGGCGCCACTGCTCATGGCTGGAATAACCCGCAATACCTTTTCAGGGATGTCAGGCTCGGTACTCAGACCGGTATAAATCTTCAGCTCCGTGCTCCAGGCGCTGCCATCCTTCGACTTGATATGCGTGGGTATACCCCGGTCAATCGCCTCCAACCGTGTGGAATTGAGCCCACGCAGCAAGTCACCGACCTCGGTATCGGCTTTTGAGCTCTGTACCGACCGGGTAAAACTCGGAATGGCCATCGTCAGCAGAATCACAGAAACCGCCAGCGTGACCATCAACTCGATCAGCGTAAAACCCTTTACGCGGTGTTGCATCCCTCACTCCTCAACGGCCATCGTCTATAACTAGCTTGCAACCTGAACCTTCGACCACCGAATGTACGCTTGATTACAAGCGCCTGCGCACGGATTGCGCAGTCACCGCATCTCCATGGAGGGAGACGTCATGTATCAGAAAGGTTTCAGCCTGATTGAACTGCTCATCGGCGTGGCAATTGCCGCGCTCCTGGTGCAACTGGTCAGCCCGTCATTCAAGGAACTGCTCGAGTCGGTACGCCGAGAGAATGCTGCTCAGACGCTGGCCAGCGGCCTGCGCAACGCCCGCACCGAAGCCATCCTGCGTAACCAGGCCACCGTCATCCATGCCGTGGATGACGACTGGAGCCTGGGCTGGAGAATCATTCTGGACATCAGCGGCAAGGGTCACGAAGACAGCGACAACCCTATATTGCTGGAGCGCCAGGACAGCGGACGGCTGACGATTGTCGGGAATGGCCCGGTGAAGACCCATGTGCGTTTCACCGGTCAGGGCGAAGCACTGCTGCCTGGCGGCGGCTTTCGCGCCGGGACCGTGCATGTCTGTGCTACGGACCAGGGCATCAGTCGCCATCAAGTAGTACTGGCCAAAACCGGCCGCATCAGCCTGCGCAGCGATAAAACCGAGCAGAAGCTGTGCGTTGGAGGAGAAGACTCAGAGCAGGGAGCGAACTCGTAACTCTTTAGGCATGGAAAAGGTGATGTTTTCTTCGCGACCGGCCAGCTCATCGGCACCGGTGGCACCCCAGGCCTGCAATTGTTGAATCACGCCACGCACCAGCACTTCCGGGGCCGAAGCGCCAGCGGTGATGCCGATCCGCTCGACGCCATCGAACCAGCTGCGTTGCAGGTCTTCGGCACCGTCGATCAGATAGGCCGGGGTGGCCATGCGCTCGGCCAGCTCGCGCAAGCGGTTGGAGTTGGAGCTGTTGGGGCTGCCGACCACCAGCACCACATCGCACTCGTCGGCCAGTTGCTTGACGGCATCCTGACGGTTTTGCGTGGCGTAGCAGATGTCGTCCTTGCGCGGACCGCCAATCGCCGGGAAGCGACTGCGTAATGCGTCGATGACCCGGCTGGTGTCATCCATGGACAAGGTGGTCTGAGTCACGAACGCCAGTTTGTCCGGGTTGTGCACCTGCAACGCAGCGACATCCTTTTCATCTTCGACCAGGTAGATCGCGCCGCCATTGCTGCCATCGTACTGGCCCATGGTGCCTTCCACTTCCGGGTGACCGGCATGGCCGATGAGGATGCATTCACGACCGTCACGGCTGTACCGCGCGACCTCGATGTGCACCTTGGTCACCAGTGGGCAGGTCGCATCGAAGACTTTCAGGCCACGACCCGCCGCTTCGGTACGTACTGCCTGGGAAACACCGTGGGCGCTGAAGATCACGATGACGTCGTCCGGCACCTGGTCCAGCTCTTCGACGAAGATCGCGCCGCGAGCGCGCAGGTCTTCGACGACAAATTTGTTGTGGACCACTTCGTGGCGCACATAGATCGGCGGCCCGAAGACTTCCAGGGCGCGATTGACGATTTCGATCGCCCGGTCTACACCGGCGCAGAAGCCACGGGGATTGGCGAGTTTGATTTGCATACTGTGCCTCGTGGCTTGCGCGTAAAAAATACTAATGACTGCCTGTTAATCGAACGCAAGGCCCGAAAACAGTGAAGATTCCCTGTGGGAGCGAGCTTGCTCGCGATAGCGGCGTAACAGTCGACATCAATGTTGAATGTTATCAAGTCATCGCGAGCAAGCTCGCTCCCACAATTTTAAAGCGCTTTAACGTCGATAATTTCAACATCAAAGTTCAAGGTTTTACCAGCCAGCGGGTGGTTGAAGTCGATGGTCACCTGAGCGTCATCGAAGGCTTTGACCACACCGGGCAGCTCGGTATTCGCCGCATCGTTGAAGATCACCAGCAGGCCTTCGGACAGCTCCATATCCTGGAACTGCGAACGCGGGATGATCTGCACGTTTTGCGGGTTAGGCTGACCGAAAGCGTTTTCCGGCGCAATCTGCAGGTTACGCTTGTCGCCAGCCTTGAAGCCGAACAGTGCGACTTCGAAACCTGGCAACAGGTTGCCATCACCGACCTTGAAGGTCGCCGGGGCTTTGTCGAAAGTACTGTCGACGGTGTCGCCGTTCTCCAGGCGCAATGCGAAATGCAAGGTGACTTCCGTGTTCTGGCCAATGCGTTGCTCTGCCAATAACTGCTCAGTCATGAACGGCTTCTCCGGTTTTCTTGCTCTTGAACATATCCAGCGCCAGCATCACTGCGCCAACGCTGATGGCGCTGTCGGCAACGTTGAACGCCGGGAAATACCAGCGGTTCTGCCAATGCACCAGAATAAAATCGATCACATGGCCCAGGGCAATGCGGTCGTACAGGTTACCCAAGGCACCACCGAGCACCAACGCCAGCGCGACCGCCAGCCAGGTTTCGTTGCGTCCCAGACGCTTGAGCCAAACCACCAGCACGGCGCTGACCACGATCGCGATCAGGGCAAACAGCCAGCGCTGCCAGCCGGAGCTGCCAGCCAGGAAGCTGAACGCCGCGCCGGTGTTGTAGGCCAGGGTCCAGCTGAAGTAGTCCGGGATCACCACGATTTGCTGGTACATCGCCAGCGAGCCTTCGAAGTAGAACTTGCTGGCCTGGTCAATGACCAGTACCAGCATGCTCAACCAGAGCCAGCTCAGCCGTCCGAAACGGCTAGCAGGGTTAGGCATAGTGACGAACCTCGCCGGCACCGCTGATGTTGTCGACACAACGACCGCAGATTTCCGGATGCTCAGGGTTCACGCCAACGTCTTCACGGCAGTGCCAGCAACGTGCGCACTTGGCGAACGCGGACTTGACCACTTTGAGCTTGAGGCCAGCCACTTCGGTTTGCACCGCATCGGCCGGTGCTTGCGCAAATGGCGCAACGCTGGCAGTCGAGGTGATCAGCACGAAGCGCAGTTCGTTGCTCAGCTTGGCCAGATCGGCACTCAGCGCTTCCTCGGCGAACAGCGTCACTTCGGCTTGCAGGTTGCCACCGACGGCCTTGGCCGCGCGCTGGATTTCCATTTCCTTGTTGACTGCGACCTTGACCGCCATGATCCGCTCCCAGTAGGCGCGGTCCAGCTCGATGCCTTCCGGCAGTTCGCTGAGGCCTTCGTACCAGGTGTTGAGCATGACCGATTCGTTGCGCTCGCCCGGCAGGTACTGCCACAGCTCGTCTGCGGTGAAGGCCAGAATCGGGGCGATCCAGCGCACCAGTGCTTCGGAGATGTGGAACAACGCGGTCTGGCAGGAGCGCCGGGCCTTGCTGTCGGTGCCCGTGGTGTACTGACGGTCCTTGATGATATCCAGGTAGAAACCGCCCAGCTCCTGCACGCAGAAGTTGTGGACCTTGGAATAGACGTTCCAGAAACGGTACTCACCGTAGTGCTCTTGCAATTCACGTTGCAGCAGCAAGGTGCGATCCACGGCCCAACGGTCCAGCGCGAGCATTTCTTCGGCTGGCAGGATGTCGGTGGCCGGGTTGAAACCGCTCAGGTTCGACAGCAGGAAGCGCGCGGTGTTGCGGATCCGCCGGTAGGCGTCCGCACTGCGCTGCAGGATCTGCTCGGAAACTGCGATTTCGCCCGAGTAATCGGTGGAAGCTACCCACAGACGCATAATGTCGGCGCCCAGGGTGTCGTTGACCTTCTGCGGCGCGATCACGTTGCCCAGGGACTTGGACATCTTGCGACCGCTCTCGTCGACGGTGAAACCGTGGGTCAGCAACTCGCGGTACGGCGCGTGGTTGTCGATGGCGCAACCGGTCAGCAGCGACGAGTGGAACCAGCCGCGATGCTGGTCGGAACCTTCCAGGTACAGGTCGGCACGCGGGCCGGTCTCGTGGCCGATGGAATGCGAACCGCGCAGCACGTGCCAGTGAGTGGTACCCGAGTCGAACCAGACGTCGAGGGTGTCGCTGATCTTGTCGTAGAGCGGCGCTTCTTCACCGAGCAACTCGGCCGCGTCCATCTTGAACCAGGCTTCGATGCCTTCGACTTCAACGCGCTTGGCAACTTCTTCCATCAGCTCGACGGTACGCGGGTGCAGTTCACCGCTTTCCTTGTTCAGGAAGAACGGGATCGGCACGCCCCAGTTACGCTGGCGGGAGATACACCAGTCCGGACGGTTGGCGATCATCGAATGCAGACGCGCCTGGCCCCAGGCCGGAATGAATGCGGTTTCTTCGATGGCCTTGATCGCACGCTTGCGCAGGGTCTCGCCGGTCGCCGGTTGTTTGTCCATGCCGACGAACCACTGCGCGGTGGCGCGGTAGATCAGCGGAGTCTTGTGGCGCCAGCAGTGCATGTAGCTGTGGCTAATGGTTTCGGTGTGCAGCAGCGCACCGACCTCAGCGAGCTTGTCGACGATGGCCGGGTTGGCCTTCCAGATGAACTGGCCGCCGAAGAACTCCAACGAAGGCGCATACACGCCATTGCTTTGCACTGGAACGAGGATGTCGTCGTTGACCATGCCATACCGCTTGCAGGTCACGAAGTCGTCTTCACCATAGGCCGGTGCGGAGTGGACCACCCCGGTGCCGGCGCCCAGTTCGACGTAGTCGGCCAGGTAAACCGGCGACAGACGATCGTAGAACGGATGACGGAAATTGATCAGCTCCAGCGCCGCGCCCGCAGCGGTGGCAATCACCGAACCTTCCAGGTTGTAGCGAGCCAGGCAGGATTCGACCAGCTCTTCAGCCAACACCAGCAGCTTGTCGCCGACATCGACCAGGGCGTAGTTGAACTCCGGGTGAACGTTCAGCGCCTGGTTGGCCGGGATGGTCCACGGGGTGGTGGTCCAGATCACGATCGAGGCCGGTTTGCTCAACATAGCCAGGCCGAAAGCGGTCGCCAATTGGGCTTCGTCAGCAATCGGGAAGGCGACATCGATGGTCGAGGATTTTTTGTCCTGGTATTCGACTTCGGCTTCAGCCAGCGCAGAGCCGCAATCGAAGCACCAGTTCACAGGCTTGAGACCCTTGAACACGAAACCGCCCTTGACCATTTCCGCCAGGGCACGGATTTCGCCGGCCTCGTTGGCAAAGTCCATGGTCTTGTACGGATTGGCGAAGTCACCCAGCACGCCGAGGCGGATGAATTCGGACTTCTGTCCTTCGATCTGCTCGGTGGCGTAGGCACGGCACAGCTCACGGGTTTCGTCAGCCGACAGGCCTTTGCCGTGGGTCACTTCGATCTTGTGTTCGATCGGCAGGCCATGGCAATCCCAGCCCGGAACATAGGGCGCGTCGAATCCCGAAAGGGTTTTCGAGCGGATGATCATGTCCTTGAGAATCTTGTTCAGCGCATGACCGATGTGAATGGTGCCGTTGGCGTACGGAGGACCGTCGTGCAGTACGAACTTCGGACGATCCTTACCAATCTCACGCAACTTCTGGTACAGGCCAATGCTGTCCCAGCGCTGCAGAATCTGCGGTTCGCGCTGAGGCAGGCCGGCCTTCATTGGGAAGGCGGTGTCCGGAAGGTTTAGCGTGGCTTTATAGTCGGTCATTTATGGCTCTTCATTAGCGATTTGCGCTAGGTGCGGCATGGGCACGGGCGGCGGCGACATCCGCATTGATCGCCGTCTTCAGCGCCTCCAGAGAGGCGAAACGCTGCTCTTCGCGCAGCTTGTGGTGGAAAACCACCGTCACACGCCGGTCATACAGATCGCCGGCAAAATCTAGAATATGCACTTCCAGGTGGGCCTTGCCATCACCTTGGACCGTTGGCCGAACGCCGATATTGGCGACGCCTGGCCAGGTCTTGCCGTCGATGTCGACACTCACCAGGTAAACCCCGGTCAGCGGCACGCGACGGCGCTTGAGTTGTATGTTGGCCGTCGGCGTACCCAATTGGCGCGCCAGCTTCTGGCCATGCAACACCCGCCCGGCAATGCGGAACGGACGACCGAGCAAACGTTCGGCCAAAGCGAAATCGGCAGCGGCCAGGGCATTGCGGACCTGGGTGCTACTGACGCGAATACCGTCCAGCTCGACGGTCTGCGCTGCTTCGACAGTGAAGCCCTGGGCGACTCCGGCCTGTTGCAGGAAGTCGAAATCACCGACCCGGTCGCACCCGAAACGGAAGTCGTCACCGACCTCCAGATGCTGCACGCCCAGGCCATCGACCAGGATGGTGTCGACGAATTCAGCGGCGCTGAGCTTGCTCAAGCGCTGGTTGAAGGCCAGGCACAAGACCCGGTCGACCCCCTCTTCCGCCAGCAATTGCAGCTTGTCACGCAAGCGTGCCAAGCGGGCTGGCGCCGTGTCCGGGGCGAAAAATTCACGGGGCTGCGGCTCGAAAATCACCACGCAGCTGGGCACGCCCAACTCGAGCGCACGCTCACGCAGTCGGGCCAGGATCGCCTGGTGACCACGGTGAACACCGTCAAAGTTGCCAATAGTGGCGACACAGCCCCGATGCTGGGGGCGCAGATTGTGGAGGCCTCGAACCAGCTGCATAACGCGCTTCTTGCTCATAAAGTGGTCGATTATAACCACACCCGGCGGCTGACGACAGGCAACACCGTAACCAAAGTGATCGAACCGACAAAACCGACGCTTTATCAGGGATTATCTTCAATCCGTCGTCAACTCAGCGCCTTGCGATTGAAATCTTTCAAACGGAAACCCATCAGCGCCAGCATACCGAAATACGCCACGATGCCCGCTGCGACCAAAGCCCCCAGACGCAGGAAACGCTCGAGCATGTGGCCCTGCTCCCATGCTGGCATCAGGTGCATCAAACCCAACAATACCGCGGACATCACCACCACCGCGACCAGCAGTTTCAGGCTGAATTTACCCCAGCCCGGCTGCGGCTGATACATCTGCTGCTTGCGCAGCTGGTAAAACAGGAGGCTCGCGTTGATGCAGGCGCCAATACTGATGGCCAGGGCCAGACCCGCGTGCTGCAGGGGACCGATCAACACCAGGTTGAACAGTTGCGTGACGACCAGGGTGAAAATCGCGATTTTTACCGGTGTCCGGATGTTCTGCTGCGCATAGAAGCCCGGAGCCAGCACCTTGATCACAATGATCCCGAGCAGACCCACCGAATAAGCGATCAATGCCCGTTGCGTCATGGTCGCATCAAAGGCGCTGAATTGGCCGTACTGGAACAGCGAAACGGTCAGCGGTTCGGCCAGTATTCCCAGCGCCAGCGAGCACGGCAGCACCAGCATGAAACACAGGCGCAGGCCCCAGTCGAGAATTCGCGAGTATTCGTGGCGATCGTTGCTCGCGTAGGTCCGGGCCAGTGTTGGCAGCAGAATGGTCCCCAGCGCTACACCGAGCACGCCAGATGGCAGCTCCATCAATCGGTCGGCGTAATACATCCAGGACACCGAGCCGGCCACCAGAAACGAAGCAAATATGGTGTTGATAATCAGCGAAATCTGGCTGACCGACACCCCGAGAATCGCCGGCAGCATCTGCTTCATCACCCGCCAGACTCCGCTATCGCGCAGATTCAGGCGTGGCAGCACGAGCATGCCGATTTTCCTCAGGTGCGGCAGCTGGTAGAGCAATTGCGCCAGACCGCCTACCAGCACCGCCCAGCCCAGCGCCATGACGGGCGGATCGAAGTAAGGCGTCAGGAATAGAGCAAAGATAATCATGCTGACGTTGAGCAAGGTCGGCACGAAGGCAGGAACAGAGAAGCGGTTCCAGGTATTGAGGATCGCCCCCGCCAGCGAAGACAGGGAGATCAGTAATATATAGGGGAACGTCACCCGCAGCAGGTCGGAAGTCAGCGCGAATTTTTCCGGCGTATCGGCAAACCCCGGCGCGGTCGCCCAGATCACCCAGGGCGCGGCCAGTATCCCGGCGATCGTGACCAGTGCCAGGACCAGTGTCAGCAACCCTGAAACGTAGGCGATAAAAGTTCGCGTTGCCTCATCACCCTGCTGGCTTTTGTATTCCGCCAGAATCGGTACGAAAGCCTGGGAAAAAGCCCCCTCAGCGAAGATCCGGCGTAGCAGATTGGGCAATTTAAACGCAATAAAGAACGCATCCGTAGCCATCCCGGCGCCAAATGTGCGCGCGATAATGGTGTCACGCACAAACCCCAGAACCCGGGAAAGCATCGTGATAGAGCTGACGGCGGCCAACGACTTGAGCAGATTCATTGAAAGAGTTTTAGCCTGTAGATAAAGAGCAGGCGAACTAAGCGCCCACATATGCGATACTCCGCGCCGCAGCAGCACAGAGCCAAAGCTCGCGAGTTTACAGGTCAAGCGCCGGAAATAAATATCCGCCTCTTTTAGATCGACCACTCAGCGGAACGCATCACCCGCCCTTGACAAGACTTCATCTCATCGGCATGATTCGCGGCCTATTTTGTTTGCTATTTCCCAAAAAGTCTTTCGAGGAGCTCGACGGTGGCCAACACACCTTCCGCCAAAAAACGTGCAAAACAGGCTGAGAAGCGTCGCAGCCACAACGCCAGCCTGCGTTCCATGGTTCGTACCTACATCAAGAATGTAGTTAAGGCCATTGACGCAAAAGACGCTGAAAAAGCACAAGCTGCTTACGTTCTGGCCGTGCCAGTTATCGACCGTATGGCCGATAAAGGCATCATCCACAAGAACAAAGCTGCTCGCCATAAAGGCCGTTTGAATGGCCACATCAAGGCTCTGAACCTTGCTGTAGCAGCCTAAGCGACACGCTTTGTTAAAAAACCGACCTCCGGGTCGGTTTTTTATTGCCTGCGATTTAATGGCTCCGCGCAAAAAAATGTGGGAGCGAGCTTGCTCGCGATGACTGACTAACATTCAACATCTATGTCGACTGTAATGCAGCTATCGCGAGCAGGCTCGCTCCCACAATTTGGATCTTCGCTAAATTATTGGGCGTGCGCCCACGGCAGGATCGGGATCGCAGTGACCGCATTCTGCGGGCTGCCTTCGATCAAGCGGTCGCTGTAGACCAAATACACCAGGGTATTGCGTTTCTTGTCGAGGAAGCGCACCACCTGCATGGTCTTGAACACCAGCGAGGTGCGCTCCTTGAACACCTCATCACCATCCTTGAGCTCACCCTTGAAGCTGATGGGCCCGACCTGACGACAGGCAATGGAGGCCTCGGCACGATCCTCGGCCAGCCCCAGACCACCCTTCACGCCGCCGGTCTTGGCCCGCGAGAGGTAACAAGTCACGCCCTCGACCTTGGGGTCATCAAACGCCTCAACGACGATGCGGTCATTCGGGCCGACGAATTTGAACACCGTAGACACCTGGCCAATCTCCTCGGCCGAGGCCAGCAGTGGCAGCGCCAACAGCAGACCCAACAATCCTTTTGCTACACGCATTCAACTTTCCTCAAACCAGGATCAGGTTATCCCGGTGAACCAGTTCCGGCTCAGCCATATAACCCAACAGACCGACAATCGCCTCTGACGACTGACCGATGATCTTTTGCGCTTCCAGAGCACTGTAGTTGGCCAGGCCACGGGCGATTTCACGACCATCCGGGGCCACGCAGACCACCATTTCGCCACGCCGGAAACTGCCCTGGACCAACTTCACCCCGACCGGCAGCAAACTTTTGTTGCCCTGAGACAGCGCCGAAACCGCGCCAGCATCCAGCACCAGGGTGCCGCGAGTCTGCAAATGCCCGGCCAGCCACTGCTTGCGCGCCGCCAGCATGCCGCGCTCAGGCGACAACAGGGTGCCAATGCGCTCGCCAGCCTTCAGCCGATCCAACACACGCTCCAGACGCCCGCCCACGATGATCGTGTGCGCACCGGAACGCGCAGCCAGCCGTGCCGCACGCAGCTTGGTCTGCATGCCGCCACGACCAAGCGCACCACCCGTGCCGCCAGCCACGGCATCCAGCGCCGGATCATCGGCGCGAGCTTCGTAAATCAGCTTGGCATTGGGGTTGTTGCGCGGGTCCGCATCGAACATGCCGTCGCGATCGGTGAGAATCACTAACAGATCCGCCTCGACCAGGTTCGCCACCAACGCCGCCAGGGTGTCGTTATCGCCAAAACGGATCTCGTCGGTCACCACGGTGTCGTTTTCGTTGATGACCGGGATTACCTTGAGCTCAACCAGCGCACGCAAGGTGCTGCGGGCATTGAGGTAGCGCTTGCGATCGGACAGGTCGTCATGGGTCAGGAGGATTTGCGCCGTGTGCCGGCCATGTTCGGCAAAACTCGACTCCCAGGCCTGCACCAGGCCCATCTGCCCAATCGCCGCCGCGGCCTGCAACTCGTGCATGGCACTCGGTCGTGCAGTCCAGCCCAAGCGGCTCATGCCCGCCGCAACCGCACCGGAGGAAACCAGCACCAGCTCGACGCCCGCCTCATGCAGGGCCACCATCTGCTCGACCCAGACACCCATTGCCGCGCGATCCAGACCCTTGCCGTCCGCCGTCAGCAACGCGCTGCCAATCTTCACGACCCAGCGCCGCGCACCTGCCACCTTGCTCCGCATTTTATTCAACCTTGGCTTGGGAGCAGCGCGACCGAGCGCTGCCCATGACATTATTCGTATTCTTGCGTTTTGCAGATACCAAAACGCCGCTCAATGAGCGGCGCCTTGGAAACTGGCGTGCGGACGATGATAACACCGCGCCCGGCCAGATTGATTGCTTCGCGAAGGAGCCTCAGTGCACACCAGCAATCTTCAATACCCTAAAAGATCGCAGCCTACGGCAGCTCCTACACAATGAATCAGTCGCGGACGTAAATGATTTCCGGACCGTCTTCATCATCCACATCTTCTTCATCCCAATCATCGTCGCCGATGTCATGGACCGACTTGACGCCGCTGCGACGCAGGGCACGCTGGTCGTCCAGAGCCTGCAATTGGGCACGGGCTTCGTCTTCGATTCGCTGATCGAGATCCGCCAGCTCTTCCTTGTAAGCCGGGTCGTTAGCCAGGCGATCAGCACGATCTTCCATGTAACGCATGATGTCGTGACACAGACGCTCGGTGCCTTGCTTGGCGATGGCCGAGATCACGTAGACCGGACCGGTCCACTCCAGACGATCGACGATTTCCTTGACCCGAGCGTCGTGCTCTTCCTCAAGGATCTGGTCGCACTTGTTCAACACCAGCCAACGATCACGCTCAGCCAGGGACGGGCTGAACTTGGTGAGCTCGCTGACGATCACTTCGGCAGCGTCTGGCGCACTGGCGTCATCCAGCGGCGCCATGTCGACAAGGTGCAGCAGCAGACGGGTACGCGACAAGTGCTTGAGGAAACGAATCCCCAGGCCCGCACCGTCGGAAGCACCTTCGATCAGACCCGGAATGTCCGCGACCACGAAGCTTTTCCAGCGATCGACGCTGACCACACCCAGGTTTGGCACCAGGGTGGTGAACGGATAATCGGCAACCTTTGGCTTGGCCGCCGAGACCGAACGGATAAAGGTACTTTTGCCAGCATTCGGCAAGCCCAGCAGACCGACGTCCGCCAACACCTTCATTTCCAGCTTGAGGTCACGCGCCTCACCCGGCTTACCCGGAGTGGTCTGGCGCGGAGCACGGTTGGTACTGGATTTGAAACGCGTATTGCCCAGACCATGCCAGCCGCCATGAGCCACCAGTAGACGCTGGCCAGCCTTGGTCAGGTCGCCAATGATTTCCTGGGTCGCAGAGTCAATCACGGTAGTGCCGACCGGAACTCGCAACACCAGCTCTTCACCTTTTTTACCGGTGCAGTCGGTGCTGCCGCCGTTGGCGCCGCGCTCGGCATCGAAGTGCCGGGTGTAGCGATAGTCCACCAGGGTGTTGAGGTTTTCGTCGGCGATCATGTAGACCGAGCCGCCATCACCACCATCACCACCGTTCGGACCACCGTTCTCGATGAATTTTTCCCGACGGAAACTCATACAGCCATTGCCGCCATCACCGGCCTTTACTCGAATCGAAACTTCATCAACAAACTTCATTACAAAACGCCTCTCGCCGCACGGGCGAGCTGAAAAACACTAAGACATAAGACTCTTGCAAAAATGAGCGCAGCGACCTCAATCAACGACCGCAAAATCCAGCGCTGGCAGCCCATACAAACAGTTTTGCAAGAGACTCACCCCACAAACGAAAAAGCCCCGTCGCAAGACAGGGCTTTTCCAGCATTACGCAATTACGCCGCGACGACTTCAGTCTTCGGGACGATGCTTACGTAACGGCGACCGAAGGCGCCTTTAACCTGGAACTTGATCACGCCTTCGATTTTAGCGAAAAGGGTGTGATCCTTGCCCATGCCAACACCGTAACCGGCGTGGAATTGGGTGCCGCGCTGACGCACGATGATGTTGCCCGGAATGATAACCTGGCCGCCATACATCTTCACGCCAAGGCGTTTGGCTTCTGAGTCGCGACCGTTACGGGTACTACCACCAGCTTTTTTGTGTGCCATGAGTTCAATTCTCCTAGTGAGGAATTAGGCTGAAATTAAGCCTGAATACCGGTGATTTTGATCTCGGTGTACCACTGGCGGTGGCCCATACGCTTCATGTGGTGCTTACGGCGACGGAACTTGATGATGCGGATTTTATCGTGACGACCTTGGGAAATCACTTCAGCAACAACGGTAGCGCCAGGAACAACTGGGGCACCGATATTCACGTCGTCGCCATTGGCAACCAACAGAACGCGATCAAAAGTAACGGATTCGCCGGTAGCGATTTCCAGTTTCTCGATCTTCAGGTATTCACCTGGGGCGACCTTGTATTGCTTGCCACCAGTAACGATTACTGCATAAGACATGGTATTTCTCCGATAATCCTGCTCACCCAGCTCTTTATAAGAAGAGGTATTGGCTGGCATGGCTGCATGAGGCTGGAACGGCCCAAATGCAATTGCGTAAGGCAGGTGCTGCCCAGGAAGTTCAGGGTGCGCGATTGTACGCAAGCTGCATTGACGATGCAAGTGCCTGAGCATAGCGCCTTGACACCTGCTGACCTGAGTCCTAGCATGCCGCGCAACCCTTCTGGAGCAACTGTCGCTGATGCAACCCCAAGCTTTCTACCGCGCGGTGGCGGACGATTTCCACGCCGTCGACGGCATCATCAAGAAGCAGCTGACTTCCCGAGTGCCGCTGGTATCGAAAATCGGCGACTACATTACCTCGGCCGGTGGCAAACGCCTGCGTCCATTACTCGTGCTGCTGTGTGGCAAAGCCCTGGGTCGCGAAGGCGATGACATGCGCCTGCTCGCCGCGACCATCGAGTTCCTGCACACGGCCACCCTGCTGCACGACGACGTGGTCGACATGTCCGGCATGCGCCGTGGCCGCTCGACCGCCAACGCCATGTGGGGCAACGCCCCAAGCGTGCTGGTCGGCGACTTCCTGTATTCGCGTTCCTTCGAGATGATGGTCGAACTGGGCTCGATGCCAGTGATGAAGATCCTCTCGCAAGCCACGCGAATTATCGCTGAAGGCGAAGTGTTGCAGCTGTCCAAGGTTCGTGACGCCAGTACCACCGAAGAAACCTACATGGAAGTCATCCGCGGCAAGACCGCGATGCTTTTCGAGGCTTCGACCCACAGTGCTGCGGCCCTGGCCGGCGCCACACCGGAACAGAGCGAGGCCCTGCGCACCTTTGGTGATCACCTGGGTGTAGCTTTCCAGCTGGTTGATGATTTGCTGGATTACCGTGGCGACGCAGAAACCCTGGGCAAGAACGTCGGAGACGATCTGGCCGAAGGCAAACCGACCCTGCCGCTGATCTACACCATGCGCGAAGGGACCCCGGAGCAAGCCGCACTGGTGCGTCAGGCGATCCAGAAAGGTGGCATCGAAGACCTCGAAAGCATCCGCGCCGCCGTGGAAGCCTCGGGATCTCTGGATTACACCGCCCGACTGGCCCGCGATTACGTGGCCCGCGCGATTGCCTGCCTCGACACCCTGCCCCCCAGCGAGTATCGCGATGCGCTGGTGGAGTTGAGTGAGTTTGCGGTCGCACGCACGCATTAATCTCAAAGCAAGATCAAAAAATCGCAGCCTGCGGCAGCTCCTACAGGATTTACGTACACCGATTGTTCGCCGGTGTACGACCCTGGCGGAACTGCCGCTGGCTGCGATCTTTTTTTGGCCAGCACCACCCAACCCTCCCCCCGCAAAAACCCTATATAATGTGCGCTTTTAGCCATCCTGAATCCAAGGAGCCTTAGTGAGCACGTTGCCACCCTGCCCAAAATGCAATTCCGAATACACCTACGAAGACGGTGCTCAGTTGATCTGCCCGGAATGCGCCCATGAGTGGACCGCCGGCGGTGAAGCCGAGGTTGTGTCCGATGATTCCGTCAAGAAAGACTCGGTCGGTAACGTCCTGCAAGATGGCGATACCATCACTGTAATCAAGGACCTCAAGGTCAAGGGCACCTCGCTGGTGGTTAAAGTCGGCACCAAGGTCAAGAACATCCGCCTGTGCGATGGCGACCACGACATCGACTGCAAGATCGACGGCATCGGCCCGATGAAGCTCAAATCCGAGTTCGTCAGAAAGGTCGTCTGAACCTGCTGCCTCCATCCCGTGCCCTGTGCGGGATGGCCCTTGCTCTAATACTCCCCGCGCATCAACAGCAAAACGCCAGCCCTTTTGCCTGACAACAATACCCACACAAAAAAACCAAGAAATAGCCAATAGACGCTTGCTATTATTTGAATAAGAATTATTCTCATTGAACCTTCAGCGGAGATGAGAACGATGACTTACTTGATAGATGCCTGGCTGGACCGCCCACATCCTTACCTGCGGATCCTGCATCGGGAAACCGGAGAAGTCTGTGCGGTATTGGAAGAAGAAGCCTTGAATGAGCTACAGGACCAGGGCGACCTGGACGTCAGCGGCCTGAGTTCCAGCGAGCCGATGGTGCTCAAGGAAATGGTGCGCAACCTGTTTCTGTTCTGCTATGCCCGAGCGTTGCGCCCGGCAGGGGATCTGAATACCAGGTTCCAGATATGAGAATCACTGCAAAAAACTGTGGGAGCGAGCTTGCTCGCGATGAGGCCGGCACATTCAACAGTGATGTTGACTGACAAACCGCTATCGCGAGCAAGCTCGCTCCTACAGGGCCCACATTCACATTGAATCAGGTCTTACAGAACGTCGAGCAGTTCGACGTCGAATACCAGTACGCTGTGCGGCGGGATGCTGCCCACGCCTTGCGCGCCGTAAGCCAGCTCGCTCGGCACGTACAGACGCCATTTGCTACCGGCGTTCATCAGTTGCAGGGCTTCGGTCCAGCCAGCGATCACGCCGCCAACCGGAAATTCTGCAGGCTGCCCACGATCGTAGGAGCTGTCGAACACAGTGCCGTCGATCAGCGTGCCGTGGTAGTGAGTACGCACGCTGTCTTCGCGCGATGGCTTGGCGCCTTCACCGGCGGTCAGCACTTCGAATTGCAGGCCGGAAGCCAGAGTGGTGATGCCGTCACGCTTGGCGTTTTCAGCCAGGAACTCCAGACCAGCACCAGCAGCCGCTTCAGCCTTGGCAGCCGCTTCGGCTTGCATGATTTCACGGATTACCTTGAAGCTGGCGGACATCTCTTCCTGACCAACACGGCTTTCCTTGCCGGCGAAGGCGTCGGTCAGGCCAGCCAGGATCGCGTCCAGGTTAACGCCCGGTGGTGGGTTGTCGCGCAGTTGGTCGCCCAGCTGACGGCCAATGCCGTAGCTGACGCGGGTTTCGTCGGTGGACAGATTTACTTCGGACATAACACTGCTCCGCTGTGCGGACGGCTCGGAAACTTGCCGTGCGTGCACAGCTCATTCCGGAGCGCCCGGAACCAAAAGGGCGAGCAGACTAGCACACAAGTCGGGCGGGTGATGAGCACCCGTGCGCCCGATCAGGAAGTACCGGAAGCGATTGGCACCCGCAAGGTTTCCTCGGTGCTGGACGACATCCCGCACATTTCATCATGAACCGAGGTGTGAATCAGATTGAATGGCAGCTTCGGAAAAGCATGCAGCACTTCTCGGGCATGCTCCACCGAGCGCACATGCATCATCTGGCCATGGGTGTCGCTCAATGGAAAGGCCGCGCCGTGCATCCGCGCCTCAATCAGGTAGATACCGCCTTCGAGAGAGATCAGGTTGATCTCGTCGACCTTCCCGGCAACGGCATAGGCATTCAACTCTTGCAGATTCATGAGCGCACCTCGCGCAATTCAAGCCCAAGACAGTTACAGGCATATGCCTCGCCGTGTAAAAGTACAAGCCAGAAACGCCGCCGCCCGTCCGTTTCACCACGACCCTGTGGCGAGCGAGCCTGTTGTGGCGAGCGAGCTTGCTCGCGCCGGCCGATCCGCGCCCGGGTGCAGCAGTCGTAAACCGGCTGATGGGTTCTACCTGACAAAGCGCGGTTGCAGGTTTTAGGGCCGCTTCGCGGCCCAGCGGGAGCAAGCTCCTCGCCACATGTCAGTGCTTGGTCAGCTTGTCCAGGTAACCCATGGCAAAGGCCGAGATTACGAAGGTCATGTGAATGATCACGAACCACTTCAAGTGCTCGGGATCGATATTCTTCGCGTCCATGAATACGCGAAGCAGGTGGATGGACGAAATCGCCACGATCGAGGCAGCCACCTTCATTTTCAATGAAGAGGAGTCCATCGTGCCCAGCCAGTTGAGCTTTTCCTTGTTCTCATCGATGTCGAGCTGGGAAACGAAGTTCTCGTAACCGGAGATCATCACCATCACCAGCAGACCGCCGACCAGCGCCATGTCAATCAACGACAACAGCACCAGAATCAACTCCGACTCGACCATCGAGAATACGTTAGGGATAACGTGAAAGACTTCCTGGAAGAACTTCAGCGCCAGCGCCAGCAAACCCAGGGACAGACCGAAGTAGATCGGCGCCAGCAGCCAGCGCGAGGCGTACATTGCATTTTCGATAAAACGTTCCATTGAATCTCACAAGGTCTGGAAATGGCGGCGAGTATAACAGCCGGGCAAAAACCCATAAACCGCTGGAAAATCCATGGCCTGCAGCTCTGCCTGGCGGTTTTCTGCTAGTGTCGCAGTCAATCACGTTGCTCACTGACGTCGGACAGGAAGTTTGAAAAATGGATTTGCGATTGCTTTCAACCAGTGCCGGTCTGTGCATCGCGCTGCTGGTCAGTGGCTGCTCACCCAGCGATGAGAAGCAGCAGGTCAGCCTCGAAGAGAAGACCGCGCAGTTCGAAAAGTCACCGGATTTGATCCAGGATCCGCAGCTCAAGGAGGCCGTGGCCGATCTCGGCGGCTCCCTGTTGTTGCTCGAACGGGCCCGGCTCAAACTTCAGAGCAAACCGATCGAAACCGAGTATGGCGAAGATGCCATGGCCCTGCTCAAGCACTATCCAAGCCCGCAAGCCTTGGTCGACACCTACGTCAATGGCTTGTTTGTGTTGCGAAGATCATCCAGTTCCGACTACCTGATCGACCTGCAGCCGGTGTTCCCGTTCAACTTCAACATGCCGGCCGGGTTTCCGTTCCCTCTCGACCTGCAATGGCAATCCGTGACGTTGAGCGACAAGCAGGTCATCGCGTTTCAATCCGAATGGTCGGAAACCGACCCCGGTATTCAGTTGAGCCCTTCAAGCTCCAACCTGACCAGCCCCGATGACCTGACGGTGACCTACCCCTACGTCGAGGGGCTGGAAGTCGACAACAAGCACCAGCCTCAACCGGTGATGTTGCAAGGTCAGCTGGAAGTCATTGCCCCACGCAAAGTACTCACCTTCGACCTGACCAGGCAGGACGTGGGTAAAACACATACGGATGAAAACATCAGTGTCACCCTGCTGGCCCTGGACGAGAACTGCGCGCAAATCGAAATGAGCAACAGCGCAGCCCTGACGGCCGACGTCGGCGCAGCTGCGCTCAATCCGTTGATGGTTCAGGCGAGGGACTCTACCGGGCAGTTTCTTTCGCGTTCGGGCTCGATCAACGAGAACGCCGACCAAATCGCCTTCTATGAAAAACAACTGGCCGAGATGCAGAAACAGCAGGCCTGGAGCGAGACCTTCGAGAACCAGCTCAAGGACCAGCAACACGCCTTCGAACGTCAGCAGGCCCGTCATTACACCAAGGTCTATTTCAACGGCACCATCGACGCACTGGAAGTCAGCGTACTCGACTTCTCGGGCGCCACACTGACGCGCAAAGACCTGAAACTGCCGGTGCGACAGTTCGATCGCAATACCACCGGGAAGACCATCCAGAGCCTGTCATTGCCGGTGGTGGTGTATGACGACCAGGCGCTGACCTGGCTCAAGGATGCCACGCTCGATGAGGCAACCCTGAAAAAGCGCATCACCATCAGCCAGTCGATCGAAGAGTCCAGCGCCGCGCGCATCGAGTTCGATCACCCGAAAACCTTCAATGATGAACTGCTGGGTTCGTCGTTCAGTGCCGGCGACTCTCCGGTAACTTTTTTCACCCAGGGTGACGACGATAAACGCGGCGACCCCATCGAGCTGCCAGTCGAAGCCTATGACGTCGATCCGCTACGTTCCACTATCACTTACGACCTGAATTTGTTTCCGGAAACGCCGGCCTATGCCATAGGCTCGATGCCGTTGTTTCTCGCCAAAATTGAAAAAAACGCCCTCGCCGCGAACCAACTGCCCAAGGGCCTGGCGTTCAAGGGCAATGCCCTGGTGGTCGACCAGAAGCTGTTTCCGGCGCAGGACTGGCGCTTTTACGCCAAGGACGACAGCGGCAGTTATTTGAAGGAGATCCTTGTGGTCAGCCACAGCGCAACCCCGGACGAGCCGGCGCTGCTGGATGTGCATTATTTCTACGGCCAGCCGAGCCAGCTGGAAACCTACCAGCGCACCGACCTGAACACGGTCGAATATGGCTTCGAAGTCAAACTCGACAGGGCACACACAGAAAACCCTGTCGAGTAACGGTTCAGTGCCTGGGTTGTCACTAAAAATCGCTGGGGCGAGAACGCCCTCCGTTGATTTCGCGCAACTGGGCCTGTAGATGCAGGCACCAGATTTGCGGATCGTCGGCCAGCTCGTAGCCATGCAAGGTCAGGCTTTCAACGATGGTTTCAAGGATTGATTCGGCCACGAAAGGTCCATGGAACGGGCCTTGAGCCTTGATCGCGGAAGGTTGTTCACCGGCCATTCCGGCGGCGAAGAGTAAGGTCCACATCCCGGTATCTCCTGCAAGCGGACGAATGCTGCATTCAATACGGGTGACCAGGCCCAGGCATTGGCGTGTAAGGCAGAGGTTGCGCGACATGGCGGCGACCCTCGGTAGATCCGGTATTCAGCCTTGACTCAAAGGCTGGCTCGATCCAGTGATTACTGTCGATATCCTTGCCCTGAGAATAGAGGAAAAGTCCGGACTGCAAGGCCTGCAAAGACCAGCGGCGCCAAATGGTCACTTTGTGAACATTGACGCCATCTTTGTGGCGGGGGGCGGCCCCCAAAGATCGCAGCCTGCGGCAGCTCCGGATGCGCATTCACCGGCTATTTCGTGGGTGTACGCGATCGTGTAGGAGCTGCCGCAGGCTGCGATCTTTGCCTTTGTCTTAAAGCGGTTTGGTCTCTGCCAACGCCTCTTGAGCCGCCTCTTTTTCCGCCTCCTTGAGATCGTCCTCGCTGATCATTTCTGCGATCACTCGCAGGCGTTCCACCACCCGTGCGTTGACACTGCCCTCAGGGAACTGGCCCTCCGCATCCGGCTCGCCGGCAGGTTCACCGACCAGCAGGCTCAGCGCTTCATCAGCCTGGCGCACCGCGTAGACATGGAACTGCCCGGCGCGCACCGCCGACAGCACGCGCTCATCGAGCATCAAGGTCGCGACGTTGGCCTGCGGGATGATCGCGCCCTGCTCGCCGGTCAAACCGCGGGCTTCGCAGAGACGGAAGAAACCTTCGATCTTCTCGTTGACCCCACCGACCGCCTGGACCTCGCCGAACTGATTGATCGACCCGGTGATCGCAAAGCACTGCTTGAGCGGGGTTTTCGACAGTGCCGAGATCAAGGTGCAGGCTTCGCCCAGAGAGGCGCTGTCACCATCGACATAACCGTAGGACTGCTCCAGGGCGATACTTGCGGAGATCGCCAACGGGAATTCCTGGGCATAACGACTGCCCAGGTACCCGGTAAGGATCATCACTCCCTTGGAATGGATCGGCTGCCCGAGGTTGACCTCCCGCTCGATATCGACAATGCCGCTACCGCCCGGATAGACGGTGGCGGAGATCCGTGCCGGGACACCGAACGCCGAGTCACCGACTTCCAGCACGGTCAGCCCGTTGCACTTGCCCACCGCCGCTCCCGTGGTGTCGATCAGGATGATCCCCGCCAGCATGTCGTCGAGAATCCGCGCAGAGACCCGGCCGGTGCGAGTCGCCTTGGCTTTTAGCGCTCGTTCGATATGTCCGGCGTCGGTCATTTCGTCGTTGGCCAGATGGCGGATGAAATCCGCCTCGCTGACCAGCTGGAACAGATCGCCGATACGCGCCGACAATCGCCCCTGATGCTCGGCCAGCCGCGCACTGTAGGTCGCCAGACGCGCCACCGCATCGGCGGTCAGCGGCGCCATGCCTTCTTCCGACGTACGGGTTTTCAGCAGCTGAGCGAACTGCTCGAGGCTTTCATCGACCATCGGGATGTCTTCGTCGAAGTCCACCAGCACCCGGAACATTTCCTGGAAGTCCGGATCCAGGTCTTGCAGCGTGTAGTACAACTGCCGGGCGCCAATGATGATGACCTTGACCTGCAACGGGATTACCTGAGGTGACAGGGTTACCGTCGCCAGCCGCCCCAGTTCACCCAGCGGCGACTCCATTTTCAGTTTGCGCGACTGCAATGCACGCTTCAGCGCATCCCAGACGAAGGGCTCGCTGAGCATTTTTTCGGCTTCAAGGATCAGGAAGCCGCCATTGGCCCGATGCAGAGCCCCCGGGCGCAGTTGTCGGTAGGTGGTGTAGAGGGCGCCCTGATCGGTGCTGTATTCGATACGCCCGAACAGGTTGTCATAGGTCGGGTGCGGTTCGAAGACCACCGGTGCGCCACCGCTGGCATGGTGCCCTACCACAAGACTGGGCAAGTACTGCTCGTCCAGCAGCTTGCGGGCCACCGCGTCGGGCTTGCTGTCGTCGACCAGTTGCTCGACCACGGTTTTCAGCAGGTAGACCTGCATGGCTTGCAGATAACCGCACACCCCGGCGTTTTCCGCGTACTTCTCCGACAGCGGTGACAGCAGCGGCTGCAAGGCCAGAGTGATGGTTTCTTCGTTGAGCTGGCGCATCTGGTTGCTGGATTCGCGCTTCCACTGCGGCAGGCTTGCCAGCTCTTCGTTGAGGCGTTCTTCCAGTTCGGCTATATCGACGTGAAAACGCTCGCGATCGGCTTCCGGTAGTTGCGAAAACTCGGCCTCGTCCAGCGCCTTGCCTTCGCTCATCGGGGTGAAGGCGATGTTGGTGCTGTCGCGATAAAGGGCGACTTCCTTTTCCAGCGCCAGACGCTCGATCACATCCAGCGCGCGGTCGTAGCGCTGGTTGAAGGCGCGGTCGATGGCACTTTTTTTCTGCTGGTAGGAGGGATGTTCGAACACCGCCGGAAAGGTCGCCAGCAGGTTGTCGATCAAGCCATTGATATCGGTAATGAATGCCCCCGCCGCTCCTGAAGGCAGCTCCAGCGCCCGCGGTTCGCGCGGCTCATCGAAATTGTTGACGTAGACCCAGTCCGCCGGGGTTTGCAGGCGTTTGCCTTCGGCCTTGAGGTAACGTTTGACGAAAGAAAACCGGCCGGTGCCGGGCTCGCCCATGACAAATACATTGTAACCGGGGCGTGGCATGGCCACGCCGAACTGCAAGGCTTCGACCGCTCGTTCCTGGCCAAGCACACCGCGAAAAGGCTCCAGATCATTGGTGGTAGAGAAGCTGAACTGTTCAGCGGAAAACGGACGGGTCAGCGCTTCGGGCGCTAGACGCAAGCTGGCAGCAACAGGATCAGGCATCGGGCTTCCTTACATCAGGCGGGGCAGATGACGGCATTCTGGCGCCGGGTACACCCGGCTGGCAAGGCACGCTGCAGGCGAAAGCATAGACCAGGGAAAAACCCCGCGCAGACCCGGGAAAAAGAAGCTGTTTCGAGGAATGTTTTTGCAAAAAATAACGGAACCCTTGGATCGTGCCTAAACTCCAAACTGCGCGGCTGGGCTAATAACCGGCCCGACGGCGTCAGCTTGGCGCCCGAACCCTTGTCCATTGGTATGCACCTAAAGAGAACAACGCTATGAAACGGATTCTTCTCGGTACTCTTTTCACCGCTGTATCCATCCATGCAATGGCCCAAGCGCCAGGCGGCCCGGATTGCGGTTGGGGCAACATGCTGTTCGAAGGTCAGCGTGGCACCCCGGCTCATTTCCTCGCCTCCACCACCAACGGCACCTCCGGTAACGCTACCTTTGGTATGACTTCCGGCACTAACGGTTGCTCGACCAACTCTGCGCTGACTTACGGTGGCAAGTCCTGGATTGCCATGAATGGCATGATGAACGAGCTCTCCGAAGACATGGCCAAGGGGCAGGGCGAAGCCCTGACGACCTACGCCGTGGTGCTGGGCGTAGCCCCTGAAGACCGCGCGCATTTCGCCGCAGTCACTCATCAACACTTCCAGCAAATCTTCAGCAAAGCCGATGTAACAGCGGATGATGTGCACACCAACACCCTGGCCGTGCTCAAAGGCGACGCTCGTCTGGCCAAATACGCTACCCAAGCTTAAGCTCCACTCGCCCGCTCCTTTCGAGGGGCGGCATTTGTTTTTTGGACCTGTCCCGCCTTGGGTCTTTTTTTTTCGAATTCTAAGTTGCCCACCATGCTCAAACGCCTTGCCTCTCTGGCGCTCTGTGTCTGCGCCCCGCTGTGCGCCGCGCCTCACATCGACAACCAAGGTTTGCAGCAACTGGCCAATGACCCCTTCTGGATTTCCCTGGGTCACTATGAATCCGCCAAGCTCGGCGGCTGGCGCAGCCATGTCAGCGAGCCGAAGTTTTTCCTCGCGGCCGATGGGGCACAGCGTCCGGACCATGAGCTGGAGGCGACCGTGCACGCACTGTATGCTCCGGCCAGCGCTGGCGAGAAGCACGCGCAATGCGTCTATCCGGCCCGCACTCGCTGGCTGAAAGCACAGCTGGGGCTGAACGACCTGCCCGTTGTGCAGTGCGCCGAGTTCACCCAGTGGTTCAAGGATGTTGCACCGCATAGCGCGGTAATGATCTTCCCGGCGGCTTACCTGAACAGTCCGTCGTCGATGTTTGGCCACACCTTGCTGCGGATCGACCAGGCCGACGTGCAAAGCAACAATACCGCCCTGCTCAGCTATGCGATCAACTTCGGCGCTTACATCGAAGGCTCGGACAACAGCATTCTCTACGCCTGGAAAGGTCTGATGGGCGGCTATCCCGGGCTGTTCGCCCTGGTGCCTTATCAGGAGAAGCTTTCTGAGTACCGCAGCCTGGAAAATCGTGACCTATGGGAATACCGGCTGAACCTGACCCAGGCCGAGACCGAGCGGATGGTCGAGCACGTCTGGGAGCTCAAGCAGATACGGTTCGACTACTTCTTCTTTGATGAAAACTGTTCCTACCGCCTGCTCGAACTGCTGCAAGTGGCGCGACCGGGCCTGAAGCTGACCGAACAATTCCCGCTGACCGCCATCCCCACCGACACTGTAAAAGCGGTGAAAGAAGCCGGGCTGGTGGAGAAGATCGACTACAGGCCATCCCGCGAACGCGAACTGCTGAGCCGCGCCGAGCCATTGAGCGGCGAGGACCAGGATTGGGTGCTGAAAGTCAGTGCCGACCAGAAACAATTGCAGGATCCAGCTTTCAAGGCCCTGCCACGGGCCCGCCAGGCACTGATCATCGACGCGGCCTACCGTCTCGAACGCTACCGCGCCAACGGCCAGGAGCGCGATCCACAACGCGCACAACGCAGCTTCGAGTTGTTGCGGGCGATCAACCAGAACCCGGCGCCGGAGCTTTCGATCGAGCGCCCGGGCCTGCCTGAGAACGGTCACGAATCGCGCACCTGGCAAGCCGGCATCGGCACCCGGGGCGACCAGGCTTTTGGCGAATATGGCCTGCGCATGGCTTATCACGATCTCAACGATAATGCCGAGAGCTTTCCCCTCGGGGCGCAAATCGAAATCCTGCAGATGAAACTGCGCCAGTACGAAGGCAATAACTGGCAGTTACAGCAACTGGACCTGGCGACCATTCGCTCGCTGACCCCGCGCAACGAGCTGCTGAAGCCCCTTTCATGGCAAGTCACCGGCGGCCTGGAGCGCGTGCCGGGCAAGCATGACGATGAAACCCTGGTCAGCCATGTCAATGGCGGTGCCGGTGGTACCTGGCAACTCAGTGAGCAGATGCTCGGCTTTGCCCTTGGCACCGCGCGCGTCGAGCACAATCCCGACTTTGCCGGGTTCATCGCCCCGGCGGCCGGCTTCAACACCGGACTGCTATGGCGCAACCCGCTGGGCAATCTCAGCCTTGAAGCCAAAGGCGATTACTTCACCAACGGCGAAGTGCGTCGCAGCCTGAGCCTCAATCAGCAGTGGGAGTTGTCGCGCAATCTCGGCCTGCGTTTGAGTGCGCAGCGCGAGTTCAGCCATATGGCGTCGCCGGAGAATGAAGTGATGCTTGAGGTGAAGTGGTATCACTATTGAGATTGAGCCATACCGGTAGGAGCCGAGCTTGCTCGCGATGGGCGTCAACGATAACGCGCACTACCTGAAACACTTCAGTGTTCTTGAGATCATCGCGAGTAAGCTCGGCGCCTACAGATTTGCAGTGTTGCCGGAAAGATCGCAGCCTGCGGCAGCTCCTACGGGATGGCGTACATCCTCAGCACCCCGGATACACGTGGTCCGCGTAGGAGCTGCCGCAGGCTGCGATCTTTTGATCTTGATGCCCAACACATTTCTCACAGAGCTTTCACAATCACCCGACAAACCCACTCCTAAACTTACCTCATAGGCCGTTCCACGGCGTGGGAGTCTGAGATGTGGCGGTGCTGGGCTGCAGTGGTGGTGTTGGGGTTGCTGGCAGGGTGCGAGTCGACCCACGAGCATTTGCTCGCCGAGGGCTATCCACTAGCCTTCGCCGATGGTTTCGATGACGGTTGCAGCAGTGGTCGTCAGGCTGCTGGAGTAATCAGCGGCCAATTCAGGAAAAACGTCCCGCGCTATCTCAAGGATGCGCAATACGCCGAGGGCTGGAGCGATGGCTTCCGGCAGTGTCAGGCCATGCGTGAGAACCAGGAGCGCAACGATTACCGCAATCGGCATTGGGATGACCGCGAACGCGCCTGGCAGCAACAGAAGGATCAGGACAAGGCGCGGGCTTATCGCTCGCAATAAGTCGCTTTCGGACATTCGTCGAAACTAAATGGCTGCGACCATGGCCCAAACTCCAACAAGGGAGAAATGCCATGAGCCGCGCCTTCGTCAATGAAGATCAAGCCGCTGCGCAAGCCGACCAACCGGTAGAACGCCAGGTCAGTGCGCAGCCTAATTACGTCACCCCCGGTGGACTGGGCCTGCTGCAGGCCAAAGTTGCTGAACTGCAGGCGCAACACAGTGAGCAATCGGCGCTGGGGGAGCGCGCGGACAAGCAGCGTCTGGCCGATATCGAACGCGACCTGCGCTACTTCAATCAGCGCCTGCAAAGCGCTCAAGTGGTCACTCAGGCGTCGTCGACCGAGAAAGCGCAGATTGGCAGCTGGGTCACCTTTGCCGACGAACACAACGTCGAGCAGCGCGTGCAACTGGTCGGCGAAGACCAGGCCGATGCCGCCCGCGGCCTGATCAATTGGGGCTCACCGCTGGGGCGTGCGCTGCTTGGCGCACACCCTGGCGATGAAGTGCTGTGGAAGCGACCGGCCGGCGATAAACGGGTCGAAGTCCTGCGCATTGAACCGGCTTACACCACGCCTTGAGCCAGCATGGCATCGGCAACTTTGACGAAGCCGGCGATGTTCGCCCCTTTGACATAGTTGATCCGGCCATTCTCTTCGCCGTAATGCACGCACGCGTGATGGATCGACTGCATGATGTTGTGCAACTTGCTGTCGACCTCACCTGCGGTCCACAGCAGACGCATGGCATTCTGTGACATTTCCAGGCCGCTGACCGCCACACCACCGGCGTTCGACGCTTTGCCCGGCGCAAACAGGATCCCGGCTTCGATAAAGATATCCACAGCCTCCAGGGTAGTCGGCATGTTGGCGCCCTCGGCCACGCAGAGACAGCCATTGCGCAATAAGGTCCGCGCCGCGTCGGCGTCCAGTTCGTTCTGGGTCGCACACGGCAGGGCGATGTCGCAGGCCAGATTCCAAGGGCATTGACCGGCGAGGAACTCCAGACCGAAACGCGCGGCCAACTCGCTGATGCGTCCGCGCTTGACGTTTTTCAGCTCCAGCACGGCCAGCCATTGCTCTTCGCTCAAACCGGCTTCGCAATACAACGTGCCTTCGGAGTCGGACAGGGAAATGACCTTGCCGCCCAGGTCCATGACTTTGCGTGCAGCGTATTGCGCGACGTTGCCCGAGCCGGAGATCGCCACCCGCTTGCCTTCGACTTTCTCGCCGCTGCGCTTGAGCATTTCTTCGGCGAAGTACACACAACCGAAACCGGTGGCTTCCGGGCGGATCAGGCTACCGCCGTAGCTCATGCCCTTGCCGGTCAGCACGCTGGTGAACTGGTTGCTCAGGCGCTTGTACTGGCCGAACAGGAAGCCGATCTCGCGAGCCCCGACACCGATGTCACCGGCCGGAACGTCCACGTCCGCACCGATGTGGCGATACAACTCGCTCATGAACGCCTGGCAGAAGCGCATGACCTCGGCGTCGCTTTTGCCTTTCGGATTGAAGTCCGAACCGCCCTTGCCGCCGCCCATGGGCAGCGAGGTCAGGGAGTTCTTGAAGGTTTGTTCAAAGGCGAGGAATTTCAGCACGCCCAGGTTCACCGACGGATGGAAGCGCAGGCCGCCCTTGTAGGGGCCAATAGCGCTGTTCATCTGTATCCGGAAACCACGGTTGACCTGGACTTTGCCGTGATCGTCGACCCATGAAACCCGGAACACGATGGCCCGCTCCGGCTCGCAGATCCGCTCGAGGATGCCTGAAGTCAGATAGTGCGGATTGGCCTCGAGAAACGGCCACAAGCTACGCAGCACCTCTTCCACTGCCTGATGGAATTCGGGTTGGTCCGGGTCGCGTTTTTTCAGGCGGGCGAGGAAGTCTTCGACGGATTCGATCATGAAAAGTCTCGGCAAATTTATGTCGTTAACGGAAATTTGTCGCGGACTTTATCAATTCATGCCGCACCGTGACAGAGCGAAATGTCGCATTTATGAATTTAAATGGTGCGACTGATATAAATTAATCAGGTTCTCAGCGTTTTTCGCACCAACCTGGTGATACCTGATCTGGATTTTGCACCAGAAAATACATAGCCATCGCGAGCAAGCTCGCTCCCACATTAGATTGGCTGTGAAGTACAGAAGTAAGCACGCCACAGATCCATTGTGGGAGCGAGCCTGCTCGCGATACAGGCGCCTCGGTGCGCCGGAAAAACACAAAAAAAACGGAGCCCCGAAGGGCTCCGTTTTTCATGCAACCAGCCTGATCAGGCCAGTTTTTTGTGCCGTACCCGGTGCGGCTGGGCAGCGGCTTCACCGAGACGCTTCTTGCGATCGGCTTCGTACTCGCTGTAGTTGCCTTCGAAGAACACCGCTTGCGAGTCGTCTTCGTACGCCAGGATGTGAGTCGCGACGCGGTCAAGGAACCACCGATCGTGAGAGATCACAATGGCGGCGCCCGGGAAGTCGAGCAAGGCTTCTTCCAGGGATCGCAGGGTTTCGACGTCGAGGTCGTTGGACGGTTCGTCGAGCAGCAGGACGTTGCCGCCCTCCTTCAGGGTCAGCGCCAGGTGCAAGCGACCGCGCTCACCACCGGACAAGTCCTTGACGAACTTCTGCTGATCGCCGCCCTTGAAGTTGAAGCGACCGACATAGGTACGCGACGGAATTTCATAGTTACCGATGCGGATCTGGTCGGAACCATCGGAGATCTGCTGGAACACCGTCTTGCTGCCATCGAGGTCTTCGCGGCTCTGATCCACGCAGGCCAGCTGCACGGTTTCACCGACTTCAATGGTGCCGGAATCCGGAGTTTCCTTGCCCATCAACATGCGGAATAGGGTCGACTTACCGGCACCGTTACCACCGATTACGCCGACGATCGCCCCTTTAGGCATGGAGAACGACAGGTTGTCGATCAGCACGCGATCGCCGTAACCCTTGGAAACGTTCTTGAATTCGATGACCTTGTCACCCAGGCGCGGACCGGCCGGGATGTAGATCTCATTGGTTTCGCTGCGCTTCTGGAATTCCTGCGACTGCATTTCTTCGAAGCGTTGCAGACGAGCCTTGGATTTCGACTGACGGGCTTTGGCGCCTTTGCGCACCCATTCCAGCTCGTCTTTCATGGCCTTTTCATGGGCCGACTGCTGCTTGGATTCCTGGGCCAGACGATCGGACTTGGCTTCCAGCCAACCCGAATAGTTGCCCTCGTAAGGAATACCGGCGCCGCGGTCGAGCTCGAGGATCCAGCCAGCGACGTTGTCCAGGAAGTACCGGTCGTGCGTGATCGCAACCACGGTGCCTGGGAAGTCGTGGAGGAAATGCTCCAGCCAGGCCACGGAGTCGGCGTCCAGGTGGTTGGTCGGTTCGTCGAGCAGCAGCATGTCCGGCGCGGACAGCAGCAGACGGCACAAGGCCACACGACGCTTTTCACCACCGGACAGAAATTCGATCTTCGCGTCCCACGCCGGCAGACGCAGCGCATCGGCGGCAACTTCCAGTTGACGATCAAGGTTATGACCGTCGCCTGCTTGCAGGATGGCTTCGAGCTTGGCTTGTTCGGCCGCCAGCTTGTCGAAGTCGGCGTCCGGGTCGGCGTATTCGGCGTAGACCTGATCCAGGCGCGCCTGGGCATCCTTGATCACGCTGACTGCTTCCTCGACCACTTCACGCACGGTCTTGGTTGGATCCAGCAGGGGCTCTTGCGGCAGATAGCCGATGTTCAGCTCGGGCATTGGCCGTGCTTCGCCATCGAACTCGGAGTCGACGCCCGCCATGATTTTCAACAGGGTGGACTTACCCGAACCGTTGAGGCCGAGCACGCCGATCTTGGCGCCCGGGAAGAATGACAGAGAAATGTTTTTCAGGATTTCCCGCTTCGGCGGAACAACTTTGCTCAGCCGATGCATGGTGAAGACGTATTGAGCCATGGAGAACCTAGCGTCAGTGACTGATGAATTAATGCGCGAGCGAAGCTCGGGCCAGGCCATGCGCGGCGCCAGCGATTGATTGCAATCGATACCTGCGCGCGGAAAAAGCCTGAGTTCAGGAGCTGGAACGCCCCCGCGTAACCGGCAAAGCTACCCTAATGTAAGAAACCCGTCCAGCCAGCAGGCGCTGGCACTTTGCCACAACTCAAGGCATGCTAGCCGCCCTTCGGCCGTCCGGCTTATAGTGCACGTCGCGCCATTCCAGCCAAAACCGCAGGATCTCAGTTTGCCCAATGTCACTGTGCCATCTTCCGTGAGCGCGTCGATCCCTGCGCCCGGCTCACCCCTGCGCGGCACGCTCAAAGGCGGGTTGGCGACGCTGGTCCTGTTGCTGCTCGCCCTGCTGCTCTGGCAGTTGCTGGATCAACTGCAGGAAACCCAGAAAAACCAGCGTCAATACACTATCGACTACAGCGCCGACCTGGCTGCGCAGGTCAGCCTGAATATGGCCCTCAATGCGCAAATCGCCCTGAATCTGCTACCGATCGTCGAACAACCGCAAAATGATGAACAACAGCAGGCGTTGCTGCGCAAGCTCCAGCAGTCTTTGCCCGATCTACGCAGCATTGCGCTGCTGAGTCCCTCGGGAACCCTCCTCAGTGATAGCGCCAAAGACAGCCAGGACGCCGACTACCTGAGCGGGCTGGTCCGGCGCAGTCACGTCCAGGCCCACTATTTCAGCAATGCCGATGACGGTTCAGTGGTGCATTTGCTGCTGCGTCAGACCAGTGGTAGCAGCCGCGGCTATTGGGCGTTGCGCCTGACTCCGACTTTTTTCTCCTCGCTGACCAAGCAGAGCGAAGCCGGCATCCGTCCGCTGTGGGTAGTGGAAAACCGCCTCACTCACCAGGTCATCAGCCGTGACGATGCGCTGCCATCGCCCAAACCTGTCACGCTGACACCCGATGACGTGGCCAATAGCGTGCTGGTGGTGCCGCTCAGCAACAGCGACTGGCAACTACGCGGACTGTTCGATCGGCAACGAGTGATTGAACAGCTGTTACCGGCGTTTATTGCCAAATGCCTGCTGGGGCTGGCTTTCTCACTGTTACCGGTGATTGCCCTGCTGAACATGCGCCGGCGCCAACGTCAGTTGCACGAAGGCCGCCGTCGTTACCAGGATATTTTCGAGGGCACGGGCGTGGCCCTGTGCGTGCTCGACCTTTCAGGACTGCAAGCACTCTTCGACAAAGCTCAACTGCATGACAGCCAACAGCTGCGGCGCTGGCTGGAGAACCGCGAGCAGCGCCAGCAATTGCTGCAAGAGCTGCGCATCACCGAGGTCAATCAGGTCGCCTTGCGCCTGCTCAATGTTGAATCCTGCGAGCAAGCCTGGCATCTGTTGATCGAAGGCCGGCCGCTGGACAACAGTGCCATCGGCGACCAATTGCTCGACGCGGTGCTCAATCAACAGAAGCAGCTTGAACTGGAAATCAAGCTCAAGGACGTTCAAGGCAATGATCAGCACCTGTGGCTGGTTATGCGTCTGCCGGAAGATCCGCACGACTATCAAGCAGTGATTCTCAGCATCAGCGACATCACCAGTCGCAAACTCATTGAACTGTCCCTGCTTGAGCGCGAAGGTTTCTGGTCGGATGTCGTGCGTACCGTACCCGATCATCTCTATGTGCAGGATGTGATCAGCCAGCGGATAATCTTCAGCAACCACCACCTGGGCCAGACACTCGGTTACAACAAATCCGAACTGCAGCAGATGGGCGAGTATTTCTGGGACATCCTGCTGCACCCCGAAGACTCCGATCACTATCACTGTTTACGTCAGGAACAGCGCCAGTCCGGCTATGCACAGTTAATGCAATGCCAGCTGCGCTTCCGTCATCGCAACAATCAATGGCGGCGTTTCGATATCCGCGAACAGGCGCTGGCCCGCGACAAAGACGATCACGTCACGCGCATCATCGGCGTGGCCAAGGACATTACCGACCAGATCGAAGCCAGCGAGTCCCTGCGCGACAGCGAACAGCGCTACCGCATGCTCGCCGAAAGCATCAGCGACGTGATTTTCTCCACCGACAGTAAGCTGGCACTCAATTACGTCAGCCCGTCGGTGCAGGCGGTACTCGGTTATGACGCCGAGTGGTTTTTTTCCAACGGCTGGCAATCGATCATCGCCAACCCGCAACAGCTGACCGGTATCTACACCCTGATGGAGCGCGTCAGCAAAGCCCTGGATCAACCGGAACAACTGGCGCAATTGCGCAGTCAGGTGCAGACCCAACTGTTCCTCTTTGACTGTCTGCGGGCCGACGGACGCAAAATTCCGATCGAGCTGCGACTGGTGCTGGTATGGGATGAACACGGCGCCTTCGAAGGCGTGCTCGGTGTCGGTCGCGACATCAGCCAGCAACGCCGCGCGGAAAAAGACCTGCGCCTGGCGGCTACGGTTTTCGAGCACTCGACCTCGGCGATTCTGATCACCGACCCGGCCGGTTATATCGTCCAGGCCAACGAGGCCTTCAGCCGCGTCAGCGGTTATGCCGTGACCCAGGTCCTCGATCAGTTGCCGAACATGCTCACCGTCGACGAGCAACAGGAAGCTCATCTGCGTTATGTGCTCAAACAGCTTCATCAGCACAGCACCTGGGAAGGTGAAGTCTGGCTCAAGCGGCGCAATGGCGAACATTACCCGGCCTGGGTCGGAATCACCGCCGTGCTCGACGACGAGGGCGACCTGGCCAGCTATGTCTGCTTCTTTAGCGACATCAGTGAACGCAAGGCCAGTGAACAGCGCATCCACCGCCTGGCCTATTACGACGCCCTGACCCATCTGCCCAACCGCACGCTGTTCCAGGACCGTCTGCATACCGCACTGCAATCGGCCGAACGGCAGAAGTCCTGGGTAGTGCTGATGTTCCTCGACCTCGACCGTTTCAAACCGATCAACGACTCCCTCGGTCACGCCGCCGGCGATCGCATGCTCAAGGAAATGGCCACGCGCCTGCTCGGTTGTGTCGACGATGACGACACCGTGGCGCGCATGGGCGGCGATGAGTTCACCTTGCTCCTGCAACCGCGCGCCAGCCGCGAAATAGCGCTGAACCGGGCCATTCACGTGGCCGAACAGATTCTCGCCAGCCTGGTGAAACCGTTCGTCCTCGAAGGCCGGGAATTCTTTGTCACCGCCAGTATCGGCATTGCCTTGAGTCCGCAAGATGGCAATGAGCTGAGCCAGCTGATGAAGAACGCCGACACCGCGATGTACCACGCCAAGGAGCGTGGCAAGAACAACTTCCAGTTCTACCAGGCCGACATGAACGCCAGCGCCCTGGAGCGCCTGGAGCTGGAAAGCGATCTGCGCCATGCCCTTGAGCAAGATGAGTTCGTTCTTTACTACCAGCCGCAATTCAGTGGCGACGGTAAACGCCTGACCGGCGCCGAAGCCCTGCTGCGCTGGCGTCATCCACGACGCGGGCTGGTGCCGCCGGGAGATTTCATTCCGGTGCTCGAAGAGCTCGGACTGGTGGTGGATGTCGGCGACTGGGTGATCAGCGAAGCCTGCCGTCAGCTCAAAACCTGGCACCAGGCCAAGGTCCGGGTGCCAAAAGTTTCGGTGAATATTTCGGCCCGGCAGTTCTCCGACGGCCAGCTCGGCACGCGGATCGCTACCATTCTCAGGGAAACCGGTTTGCCACCGGCCTGTCTTGAGCTGGAGCTGACCGAAAGTATTCTGATGCGCGAAGTCAATGAGGCACTGCAGATCCTCGCCAGCCTGAAAAACCTTGGTCTGAGTATTGCGGTCGATGACTTCGGCACCGGCTATTCATCGCTGAATTACCTGAAGCAGTTTCCGATCGATGTACTGAAAATCGACCGTACCTTCGTTGACGGCCTGCCGTCCGGCGAACAGGACGCACAGATCGCCCGTGCGATCATCGCCATGGCCCACAGTTTGAACCTGGCGGTAATCGCCGAGGGCGTGGAAACCCATGAGCAGCTCGACTTCCTGCGCGAGCATGGCTGCGACGAGGTTCAGGGCTACCTGTTCGGCCGCCCGATGCCGGCCAACCGCTTCGAAGCGCAGTTCAGTAATGATGCGTTGTTTATGCTTGATTGAGGTTTTGTGGTGCGGCTGATGGCCCTATCGCGAGCAGGCTCGCTCCCACAGGGGAACGCATTTCAAATGTGGGAGCAGCCGGTCGACGCTCGACTGCTCGCGATGAGGTCGGCACGATCACCGCTGATCGCTGCATGAACACCACTTGTCTGCGACATGATGTCCTTTCATATGCCATCTAAAACCCATTGGGTTAGAATGCCCTCCTTTTCTGCCCCCGATCCTTGAGGACCGCCATGTTCAGCCGTGATTTGACTATTGCCAAGTACGACGCCGATCTCTTTGCCGCCATGGAGCAAGAAGCTCAGCGCCAGGAAGAGCACATTGAGCTGATCGCTTCGGAAAACTACACCAGCCCAGCGGTGATGGAAGCTCAAGGCTCGGTACTGACCAACAAGTACGCCGAAGGTTACCCAGGCAAGCGCTACTACGGTGGTTGCGAGTTCGTCGACGTGGTCGAGCAGCTGGCGATCGATCGCGCCAAAGAGCTGTTCGGCGCCGATTACGCCAACGTTCAACCACACGCCGGCTCTCAAGCCAACAGCGCGGTTTACCTGGCACTGCTGCAAGCCGGTGACACCATTCTGGGCATGAGCCTGGCCCACGGTGGTCACTTGACCCACGGTGCCAGCGTTTCCTCCTCCGGCAAGCTGTACAACGCCGTGCAGTACGGCATCGACGGCAATGGCCTGATCGATTACGACGAAGTCGAGCGCCTGGCGGTTGAACACAAGCCGAAAATGATCGTCGCCGGCTTCTCTGCCTACTCGCAGATCCTCGACTTCCCGCGCTTTCGCGAAATCGCCGACAAGGTCGGTGCCTACCTGTTCGTCGACATGGCTCACGTGGCCGGTCTGGTCGCCGCAGGCGTCTACCCGAACCCGGTTCCTTTCGCTGACGTCGTGACCACCACTACCCACAAGACCCTGCGCGGTCCACGTGGCGGCCTGATCCTGGCCCGTGCCAACGCCGACATCGAGAAGAAGCTGAACTCCGCGGTATTCCCGGGCGCCCAGGGCGGTCCGCTGGAACACGTGATCGCCGCCAAAGCGATCTGCTTCAAGGAAGCGCTGCAGCCTGAGTTCAAGACCTACCAGCAACAAGTGGTCAAGAACGCCAAGGCCATGGCCGGTGTGTTCATTGAGCGCGGTTTCGACGTGGTTTCCGGTGGTACCGAGAACCACCTGTTCCTGCTGTCGCTGATCAAGCAGGACATCTCCGGTAAAGACGCCGACGCCGCTCTGGGCAAGGCATTCATCACCGTAAACAAAAACTCCGTGCCAAACGATCCACGCTCCCCGTTCGTCACCTCCGGCCTGCGCTTCGGCACTCCGGCTGTGACCACTCGTGGCTTCAAGGAAGCAGAGTGCAAAGAACTGGCTGGCTGGATCTGCGACATCCTGGCTGACCTGAACAACGACGCCGTTATCGACGCCGTCCGCGAGAAGGTCAAGACCATCTGCGCCAAGCTGCCGGTATACGGCGCTTAATTGCACCGCTAAACCGCAGTCATGAAAAACCGGCTAGTGATGGCCGGTTTTTTTTCGCCTGAAAATCCTTAACGGCTGCACTCGATCCCAAGGAGCTACCGAAGGCTGCGATCTTTGATATTGATCTTCATCGGTTTCTCAGGCGCCAAAATCAACGTCAAAAGATCGCAGCCTTCGGCAGCTCCTACGGGGAATGCGCGAAGCCAGAAATTTCTTAACTGACTGGCATTGGGGCTTGCCCGCGAAAGCGCCCTGAAGGGCGCTAATACTCTCAATTTTTTAATCAGCCTCGACCCGCGCAAAGCCCGCGCGAATTTTCTCTTCCGGCAACTCATCGGCAATGAACACGATCACGCTTTCACGCGCTTCGTCTTGAGCCCACTCGGTATCCCAGTCGAAACCATACAGTTTCAGCACCCCCTGAAATACCATGCGCCGTGGCTCGCCGACGATGTTCAGCACGCCTTTGTAACGCAGCAATTGCTTGCCGTGCTCTTCCAGCAACTCGTTCATGAACTCGCTGAGCTTGTCGATATCCAGCGGTTTGTCAGTGCGCAGCACCAGGCTGGAGATGCGGTCGATGCTCGGTGCCTTGTTCACCGGCCGCAAGCTCAAACCACCACCCAGATCAGCGTTGAGGTTGAAGCCGCGGACATCCAGCAGTTCGGCCAGGTCGATCTTGCCGTGATCGACCACCCGAATCGGTGCACGCCGGTTGATCCGGGTCAGCCGTTCGCTGAGTGCGGTAAAGGCCTGCTCATCCACCAAGTCCCGCTTGCTCACCAGCAAACGGTCGGCGAAGCCGATCTGCGCCTGGGCGATGGTCTGGGTCAGATGCTGCTCAGCATGGGCCGCGTCGACCAGGGTGATGATGCCGTCGAGGATATAGCGCTCGCGCAGTTCTTCATCGATGAAAAAAGTCTGCGCAACAGGCGCGGGATCGGCCAGCCCGGTGCATTCGATCACCAGTCGGTCGAAGGCGATTTCGCCACTGTCCAGACGCTCCAGCAGCAGGTACAGCGCCTTGGTCAGATCGGTGTGGATGGTGCAGCAGACGCAGCCGTTGGACAGCGTCATGACTTGCACCGGCTCGTCGCCCAGCAGCTGGGTGTCGATGCCGGCGTCGCTGAATTCGTTTTCAATCACGGCTATTTTCAAGCCGTGCTCGGCCTTGAGCAGATGGCGCAACAGCGTGGTTTTGCCGGCGCCGAGAAAGCCGCTGAGGATCGTGACGGGGATGGGAGAGGACAAACTCGATTCTCCTGATTCACATAAATAAAAAATGGGAGTGGGCGCAAGCCCACTCCCACATCATTGCATCATATGACTACGCATAGCGTGGTCAGCAGCACTTCGGACCACCCTTGCTGCCGTAGCGTGCCTCCTGGCGCTCCCGAAAGAACGCCTCGTAAGTCATCATCGGCTTGTCCGGGTGTTTGTTTTGCATATGCTCGACGTAGTTGTCGTAGTCGGGCATGCCGACCATCAGGCGCGCGGCCTGACCGAGGTATTTACCGAGGCGACTCAGGTCATTGAACATGTCTGCAATCCTCGATCACGCGTCTGGTAGAGCCTGGTACGGCGCTTCTTTGTCCGTACGTTCTTTGGTACCCCAGGCCGCAATACCGACCTTGAGCGCAAAGAACAGGATGCTGAACACCACGAGCAGGAACAACGCCGTCAGGGTCGCGTTGGTGTAGGCGTTGTAGATCACGTGCTGCATCTGCTCGATGCTTTTGGCCGGCGCGAGCACCTGACCGTTGGCCAAGGCATCACTGTATTTTTTGGCCAGAGACAAGAAGCCGATCGCCGGGTTGGCGTCGAACAGTTTGATGAAGCCGGCGGTGGTGGTGCAGATCAGCAGCCATACGGCGGGCAACATGGTGACCCAGACGTAGCGTTGGCGTTTCATTTTGATCAGCACGACTGTCGCCAGCATCAGCGCGATACCGGCCAGCATCTGGTTGGAGATACCGAACAGTGGCCACAAGGTGTTGATACCGCCCAGTGGATCGATCACGCCTTGATAGAGCAGGTAACCCCACATCGCCACGCAACCCGCGGTCGCAATCAGGTTGGCGGTCCAGGACTCCGTACGCTTGAGCGCCGGAACGAAGGAACCGAGCAAATCCTGGAGCATGAAACGTCCGGCACGGGTACCGGCGTCGACTGCGGTCAGGATGAACAGCGCCTCGAACAGAATCGCGAAGTGGTACCAGAACGCCATGGTGTTTTCACCCGGCAGGAGCGTGTGCAGGATCTGCGCGATCCCGACCGCCAGGGTCGGCGCACCGCCGGCACGGGCCAGGATGGTGGTTTCACCGATGTCCTTGGCCACGGCTTGCAGGGCTTCCGGAGTAATGGCGAAGCCCCAGTTGCTGACCGTCTGGGCCACCGCAACCACATCGCCACCGACGATAGCCGCGGGACTGTTCATCGCGAAGTAGACACCCGGTTCGATCACCGAAGCAGCCACCATGGCCATAATGGCCACGAAGGACTCCATCAGCATGCCGCCGTAACCGATGTAACGGGCATGACCTTCGTTAGCCAGCAGTTTCGGGGTAGTCCCGGAAGCGATCAGGGCGTGGAAACCCGACACCGCACCGCAGGCAATGGTGATGAACAGGAACGGGAACAGCCCGCCTTTCCAGACCGGACCGGTACCGTCGGTGAACTGGGTCAGCGCCGGCATTTTCAGCTCGGGCATGGTGACCAGGATGCCGATCGCCAGGGCGACGATGGTCCCGATCTTGAGGAAGGTCGACAGGTAGTCGCGCGGCGCCAGAATCAACCACACCGGCAGGACCGCGGCCACGAAGCCGTAGCCGATCAGCATCCAGGTGATCTGGATCCCGGTAAAGGTGAAGGCTTTGGCCCACACGGGATCAGCGGCAACCTGCCCACCCAGCCAGATCGAACCGAGCAGCAACAGCACCCCGACAATCGAGATTTCACCGATGCGGCCCGGACGGATGTAGCGCATGTAAATGCCCATGAACATCGCGATCGGGATGGTCGCCATCACCGTGAAAATACCCCACGGGCTCTCGGCCAGGGCCTTGACCACGATCAGTGCCAGCACCGCGAGGATGATGACCATGATCAGGAAGCAGCCAAACAGCGCAATGGTGCCGGGGATACGGCCCATTTCTTCACGGACCATGTCACCCAGGGAACGGCCGTTACGTCGGGTCGACATGAACAGGACCATGAAGTCCTGCACGGCGCCGGCAAACACCACCCCGGCAATCAGCCAGAGCGTGCCGGGCAGGTAGCCCATTTGCGCCGCCAGCACCGGGCCGACCAGAGGTCCTGCGCCCGCAATGGCTGCGAAGTGGTGACCGAACAGCACATGTTTGTTGGTCGGCACATAGTCCAGACCATCATTGTTGAGTACGGCGGGGGTGGCCCGAAGTGGATCGATCTGCATCACATGCTTGGCGATGAACAGACTGTAATAGCGGTAGGCAACAAGGTAGATAGCGACTGCGGCAACTACGATCCACAGGGCGTTGATCGCTTCGCCACGGCGCAAGGCCACGACACTCAGCGCGACCGCTCCAATGACAGCCAGCGCAAACCAGGCGAGGTGTTTCACCAGACGGGACATTGCGTCTCTCCTGCCGACAGTCGGTGGACTGCGGCGGTAATTATTATAAGAGTGCCGCGTTATGCGCAGCCCGCCTAATATCCGCGCATGTCTTCAATAACGAAATCCGCAGTACTACGTAAGCGCTTTCTACGTAGTACTACCGAGACAGGTCCTGACAACGTCGATCCGCGTGTAGGACCGAAGCCTTTTTGACATATCATGCCCAATCCCTGACACCCGCCGACAGCCCTGCCGCACCGCCGCCCGGCCTGGACAGGAGTAACCATGCAGCTCAAACACAAAATCGTAGCCTTGGGTATTTTGCCGCTGATACTGGCCGTTGCCGTTATTTGCGCACTGGTGATTTTCCAGCATCGCCAATTGGGCGATCAGCAGGCACAACTTATCGAAGACAGCATCCTCGCCAGCAAGCGCGCGGAACTGAAAAACTACGTTGAAATGGCCAAAAGCTTGATCGAACCCTTGTATGCCGGTGGTCAGGGTGATGAGCTGGCACAACAGCGAGTACTCGAAGAGTTAAGCAAACTCAGCTTTGGTATCGACGGCTACTTTTTTGTATATGACCGCCAGGGCCGCAGTCTGATGCACGCCCGGCAATCGGAATTGGTTGGCAAGTATCTGTGGGAGATGACCGACCCACACGGTTTGCCAGTGATCCAGGCATTATTGAAAAGCGCTGAATCCGGAGAAGGTTTCCAGCGTTACGCGTGGAAGAAGCCATCGACCGGCCAGGTCACGGACAAACTGGCCTATGTCGTCATGCTTGATCGCTGGGGCTGGATGCTCGGCACCGGCATCTATCTTGAAGATGTCAAATTGGCCACGCAGCAAGCTCGCGCTGAAGTCGCGCAAGGTATTCAGGCAACCATGCTAGCGATCGCAGCCGTTGCGCTGATCGCCGTGCTACTGGTCTTCGCCAGCGGCATGACCTTGAACGTCAGTGAACACCGCCTGGCAGACAAAAAACTTCAGAGACTCAATCAGCGAATCGTCAGCCTGCAGGAAGAAGAACGGTCGCGCGTGTCCCGTGAGTTGCATGACGGTATCAGTCAGTTGCTGGTATCGATAAAGTTTCAGTTCGAACTGGCAAGCCATGTGCTGGAAGCGGGTCGCGAGAATGGCCTGAGCATTTTGCGAGAGGCCACCGAGCGCTTGGGTGGCGCTATCGGGGAAATCCGCACTATCTCCCACGACCTGCGCTCGTCGTTACTCGACACTCTGGGGCTGCCCGCCGCCATCGGGCAGTTGGCGGCCGAATTTGAAAAGCGCAGCGGCCTGCACGTGAACTATGAAAGCAACCTGTTCGATTATCATCTGGTCGACGGTGCCGCAGTGGCTTTGTTCCGTATCGCGCAAGAAGCCCTGACCAACATTGAGCGGCACGCTCAGGCCAGCAATGTATCCATCACTCTGCACGGTTCTGAAAATGCTTTACGCTTGATCGTCGTCGATGACGGTATTGGCTTTAATGTCACTCGGGTCGAGCGCCTGCATGGCGGTATAGGACTGCGCAATATACGTGAAAGGGTCGAGCATTTCGGCGGCCGATTCGATCTTCATTCAGTGCCTGGAAGGAGTGAACTGGACGTCCTGCTGCCCATGGCCATTATCAACACCTGAAGTTGATCCCTCGATAACAACAAGAGTGATGCCCCTATGAGCCTGCCCTACCCGATCCGCATCGCCCTGGTCGACGATCATTCACTGGTTCGCGATGGCATCCGCGCCTTGCTGGCGGTGATGGAGTCTTTAGACGTAGTGGGCGAAGCCGAGAGTGGCACCGAGGCTATCGAAATGGTCGGACGGACCCTCCCCGACCTCCTGCTGGTCGACATTGGCCTGAAAGACATGAATGGGCTGGAGCTGACCCGGGCGTTGCGCCAGCAATACCCATCGATCAAGATTCTCATATTGAGCATGTACGATAACCATGAGTACGTGAGCGAATCCGTACGTTCGGGGGCCAGTGGCTATGTGCTGAAAAATGCACCGTCGCGCGAAATCATCGCAGCGATCGAAGCGATTGCCAGCGGTGGCACCTTCTACAGTGCCGAAATTGCGCAAAAACTGGCCGCAGGAAAACACCTCCAAAACGAACTGACCCCCCGGGAAAGTCAGGTTCTGTCGAGGATGGTCCAGGGGTTGAACAACAAGGAAATGGCTCGGGAACTCGACATTAGCGTGCGCACCGTCGAAACCCACCGCCTGAGCATCCGCCGCAAACTGAACATCGACAAACCCGCCGCATTGCTCAATTACGCGATGGAACATGGGTTGATTGTTCGCTGAAAATACTCGCCCAACCTGGTGATTCCAGAAATGAAAACGCGCCACGACTGGCGTGACGCGTTCGGTCAAACGCTGCCCCCTATATCAAGGGCTCAGCAGCACTTCGGACCACCCTTGCCGCCGTAACGAGCCTCCTGGCGCTCCCGAAAGAACGCCTCGTAAGTCATCATCGGCTTGTCCGGGTGTTTGGTTTGCATATGCTCGACGTAGTTGTCGTAGTCGGGCATGCCGACCATCAGGCGCGCGGCCTGACCGAGGTATTTACCGAGGCGACTCAGGTCATTGAACATGTCTGCAATCCTCGATCAAGCATCCGGCTGGGCCTGAAATGGCGTTTCTTTATCCGTGCGTTCTTTGGTGCCCCAGGCGGCGATACCGACCTTGAGCGCAAAGAACAGGATGCTGAACACCACGAGCAGGAACAACGCCGTCAGGGTCGCGTTGGTGTAGGCGTTGTAGATCACGTGCTGCATCTGCTCGATGCTTTTGGCCGGCGCGAGCACCTGACCGTTGGCCAAGGCATCACTGTATTTCTTGGCCAGAGACAAGAAGCCGATCGCCGGGTTGGCGTCGAACAGTTTGATGAAGCCGGCGGTGGTGGTGCAGATCAGCAGCCATACGGCGGGCAACATGGTGACCCAGACGTAGCGTTGGCGCTTCATTTTGATCAGCACGACCGTCGCCAGCATCAGTGCGATACCGGCCAACATCTGGTTGGAGATACCGAACAGTGGCCACAAGGTGTTGATGCCGCCCAATGGGTCGATCACACCTTGATAGAGCAGGTAACCCCACATCGCCACGCAACCCGCGGTCGCAATCAGGTTGGCGGTCCAGGACTCCGTACGCTTGAGCGCCGGAACGAAGGAACCGAGCAAATCCTGGAGCATGAAACGTCCGGCACGGGTACCGGCGTCGACTGCGGTCAGGATGAACAGCGCCTCGAACAGAATCGCGAAGTGGTACCAGAACGCCATGGTGTTTTCACCCGGCAGGAGCGTGTGCAGGATCTGCGCGATCCCGACCGCCAGGGTCGGCGCACCGCCGGCACGGGCCAGGATGGTGGTTTCGCCGATGTCCTTGGCCACGGCTTGCAGGGCTTCCGGAGTAATGGCGAAGCCCCAGCTGCTGACCGTCTGGGCCACCGCAACCACATCACCGCCGACGATAGCCGCGGGGCTGTTCATCGCGAAGTAGACACCCGGTTCGATCACCGAAGCAGCCACCATGGCCATGATGGCCACGAAGGATTCCATCAGCATGCCGCCGTAACCGATGTAACGGGCATGGCCTTCGTTAGCCAGCAGTTTCGGGGTAGTCCCGGAAGCGATCAGGGCGTGGAAACCCGACACCGCACCGCAGGCAATGGTGATGAACAGGAACGGGAACAGCCCGCCTTTCCAGACCGGACCGGTACCGTCGGTGAACTGGGTCAGCGCCGGCATTTTCAGATCGGGCATGGTGATCAGGATGCCGATCGCCAGGGCGACGATGGTACCGATCTTGAGGAAGGTCGACAGGTAGTCGCGCGGCGCCAGGATCAGCCACACCGGCAGGACCGCGGCCACGAAGCCGTAGCCGACCAGCATCCAGGTGATCTGGATTCCGGTAAAGGTGAAGGCTTTGGCCCATACGGGATCAGCGGCGATTTGCCCGCCGAGCCAGATCGAACCGAGCAGCAACAGCACTCCGACAATAGAGATTTCACCGATGCGGCCCGGGCGGATGTAGCGCATGTAAATGCCCATGAACATCGCGATCGGGATGGTTGCCATCACCGTGAAAATACCCCACGGGCTCTCGGCCAGGGCCTTGACCACGATCAGTGCCAGCACCGCGAGGATGATGACCATGATCAGGAAGCAGCCAAACAGCGCGATGGTGCCGGGGATACGGCCCATTTCTTCACGGACCATGTCACCCAGGGAACGGCCGTTGCGGCGGGTCGACATGAACAGGACCATGAAGTCCTGCACGGCGCCCGCCAGTACCACACCGGCAATCAGCCAGAGCGTGCCGGGCAGGTAGCCCATTTGCGCCGCCAGCACCGGGCCGACCAGAGGTCCTGCGCCCGCAATGGCTGCGAAGTGGTGACCGAAAAGGATGTGTTTGTTGGTCGGCACATAGTCCAGACCATCATTGTTAAGCACTGCGGGGGTGGCCCGAAGTGGATCGAGCTGCATCACGTGGTTAGCGATGAACAGACTGTAGTAACGATAAGCAACCAGATAAATGGCCACTGCAGCGACTACAATCCACAAGGCGTTGATCGCCTCGCCGCGGCGCAAGGCCACTACGCCCAGGGCGCATGCTCCCAGGATTGCCAGCAGCAGCCAGGGTAGGTGGCGTAGCAGGCTATTATTATTTTTCATCTTTTTTATTCCAGCCAGGGTGGACTTGAGATAAAGCCATCCCGAGTTTAGCCCCGATTGCACCAAAGGCCATACCCTAGAGCCTTGTTTCGGGTACGACGCCAGTGGCGACTCTTGCAAATGCCGGTCTATAGTCAGCGCACATAAAGAGGATTGCGCCATGAGCGACCACACTGCAGATCGCCGCCGCTTCAAACGTTTTGCCTTCGACGCGAGGACTGAACTGAGCCAGGGTGAGCACCGCTGGCCGGTGCAGTTGATTGATCTGTCCCTCAAAGGTCTGCTGGTTAAACGCCCCGATCCCTGGACGGGTGATGAGACGCAACCTTTCGCAGCGGATATACATTTGAGCGACGACGTCGAAGTCAGGATGGACGTACAACTGACCCACGATGATCACGGCCAGCTGGGTTTCGTCTGCCTGCACATCAACCTTGAGTCAATCGAACACCTGCGAAGGCTGATTGAGTTGAATCTGGGGGATGTAGACGAGCTGGAGCGGGAACTGGGAGCGCTGATCGAAGTTTGATCACCACTCCAATTCGCCTGGTGTTTATGCGAACAACGCATCCAATGCCTGCTCGAGGCGTGTCACCGCAATAATTTCCAGCCCGGGCGGCGCCTCTTTCGGTGCATTGCCCTTGGGTACGATGGCCCGTTTAAAGCCGTGTTTGGCAGCTTCTTTCAGCCGTTCCTGACCGCTGGGCACTGGCCGTACCTCGCCAGACAGGCCCACTTCGCCAAATACCAGCAGATCATGGGGCAACGGCCGGTTGCGCAGGCTGGACATCACCGCCGCCATCAAAGCCAGGTCGGAAGCCGTTTCCAACACTTTGACTCCGCCGACCACGTTGAGGAAGACATCCTGATCGTGGGTCGGAATACCACCATGTCGATGCAGGACCGCCAAGAGCATGGCCAGTCGATTCTGGTCCAGGCCCAGGGTCACCCGACGCGGGTTGGCCAGGTGGCTATCGTCCACCAGAGCCTGGACTTCCACTAGCATCGGCCGGGTGCCTTCCCAGGTTGCCATCACCACACTGCCCGGCACTTCTTCCTGAGCTCGCGTGAGGAAAATCGCCGACGGGTTGGAGACTTCCTTCAACCCTTTGTCGGTCATGCCGAACACACCCAGTTCGTTGACTGCGCCGAAACGGTTTTTCACCGCCCGCAGCAGACGCAGACGACCATCCGATTCGCCTTCGAAATACAGCACGGTATCGACCATGTGCTCCAGCACTCGCGGCCCGGCCAGTGCGCCCTCTTTAGTGACATGACCGACCAGGAAAATCGCGGTACCGCTCTGTTTTGCATAGCGCACCAGCAACGCCGCACTTTCGCGCACCTGAGACACGCCACCCGGTGCCGACTGCAGTTGTTCGGTGAAGATTGTCTGGATCGAGTCGATCACCATGACTTTCGGCTTTTCTACCCGCGCCGTGGCAATGATGGTCTCGATGCAGGTTTCAGTCATGACCCGCAGCTTGTCCTGAGGCAGTCCCAGGCGACGGGCGCGCATGGCCACTTGCTGCTGGGATTCTTCACCGGTGACGTACAGCGCCGGCATACGTGCCGCGAGGCTGCACAAGGTCTGCAACAAAATGGTCGACTTGCCGATGCCCGGGTCGCCGCCGATCAGCACCACCGAGCCATCCACCAGACCACCGCCGAGTACTCGGTCGAGTTCACCGGACGCCGTGGAAAAGCGCGGAATCTCTTCGACGCTGACTTCGGCCAGGGTCTTGATCTGAGCCTGCTGCCCGGTCCAGCCGGTACGACCGCTGGGGGCCGCTGCGCCACCGCTTTCCACCATGGTTTCGGTCAGCGTGTTCCAGGCGCCGCACTCGCCGCACTGGCCACCCCACTTGGGAAAGGTTGCGCCGCACTCGGTGCAGCCGTACATGCGCTTTGCCTTGGCCATCGGAACTCCAACGAAAAACCGCGATGATAGCTCAGCTGGCGGCGATCAGTGCCTTTGACTGGCAACGCGTCGAACATTGGCAGTCAAACGGCAGCCAACTGGCCGCTGCCATGACAAAGTGCTCGGTTGATAGCGTCGGATACGGTTCAGCGCCACTCATCCAACTTTTTGTACATCCATATCAAGTATCTAAACGGATGAAAAACAAACTTCTACATGCATTGCCCCTTCAGAAGCTGGATGTATAAGTTTTAGCCCTGGACCAACATCCTGATAAAACTGGCGCCCCCATCAGTAGTCATATGCCAGCCGTACCCACTCTAAAAACTGGTACGGATTTTTGATTCAAGATAATTGACACCCTATAAACCGTTGCAACTAAACCTCTTGACGCACTTCACCTTTTATATAGACCCATCCAAACAGATAGAGCAATCGCCCTCCCTGAAATTCGAACACGTACGCGTTGTTTGGCGTATGGAATAGAAATCGAATTGCCTTAAATATACACGCCCGCGGCGAAGTCCCTGGCCTTGCTCGAATCCTTGAGGTTTCGATCACGCACGGAGCTGGAGCGCCTGGGGCCGCGCTTCATCGTGTAGCAGCACCGAATCGCGCAGTAAGTGGTTGTTTCGAGCAAGATGCGTATTGCTGATTTACACTGCACTCACCAACCTCATCTGTAACAAGGAATAACCTATGGGCGTGATCAGTGAGTTCAAGGCCTTCGCGGTCAAAGGTAACGTGGTCGACATGGCCGTTGGGATCATTATCGGCGCAGCCTTCGGCAAAATCGTTTCGTCATTTGTAGGCGATGTGGTGATGCCGCCCATTGGCCTGCTGATCGGCGGGGTGGACTTCAGTGATCTGGCAATCACCCTCAAGGCAGCCCAAGGCGAGGCACCCGCGGTGATGCTGGCCTACGGCAAATTCATCCAAAGCATGATCGACTTCATCATCGTCGCCCTTGCGATCTTCATGGGCGTCAAAGCCATCAATCGTCTGAAACGCGAAGAGGCCGTTGCGCCAACCCTGCCACCGGTTCCTACCAAGGAAGAGGAGTTGCTGGAGGAAATCCGCGACCTGCTCAAAGCGCAGAACAACAGGCCCTGAACGGGCTCTGTCGCCGTGGTAAACGGCGTCATTACGGCGCCGTCTCTTACCAGTAATTTTCCACCGCAACCTGCCCGGGCTTGCGGCTCAGGCTTAGCCGCATATCGCGCGCTTTAAGCAGGTTGCGCGTGTCATCGATCATTTGCGGGTTACCGCAGAGCATCACCCGCGAATGCTCGGCAGTCAGCTCCACGCCTGCGGCACGTTCCAATTCGCCATTTTCTATCATCCGGGTGATCCGCCCGTTCAACGCACCTGGGTGCTGCTCGCGGGTGACCGTCGCAATGAACTGCAGTTTATGTCCGTACTCTGCCAGGTACTCGCGCTGTGCCAGTCCGGCGATCAACTCCTGGTAGGCGAGTTCTCTTGCTTCGCGCGCACTGTAGACCAGGATGATTCGCTCGAATTTCTCCCAGACTTCGAAATCCTGAAGGATCGATAAAAATGGCGCAACGCCGGTACCTGTGGCCATCAACCACAGATCACGGCCGTCGGCAAAGCGATCAAGGGTCAGAAAACCGAACGCCTGCCGGTCGACCAGTAACGTATCGCCCTCGACCAAACGACTCAGCTCGCTGGTGAACTCGCCACCCGGCACCACGATGGAAAAGAACTCAAGAAACTCGTCATGCGGCGAAGAGACCATGGAATAGGCCCGCCAGACCACGCTGCCATCGGCCTTGCAAACGCCCAGACGCGCGAACTGCCCAGCCCGAAAGCGGAAGCCAGGATCTCGCGTGGTACGTAAAGTGAACAGGCCCGGGGTCAATGGTTGCACCTCGAGCAGGGTTTGCCGGGTGAATTTTTCGACGCTGGCGGTCATGAGGCGCTCCTGGGTCAGGTAGCTCAGTGTCTCGCAAAGCGTGGTAGATAAACACCGTAGTGTTTGTAGTGGCATTGCGGCCATCCCGTCGAATTCATTCAACCTGACGGAACCCATTTAAACCAAAACAATTAAATAACTATTCCGTTAGAGCGGAAAGCATCAGGACAGCTTCAACTAATACAATTATTCACAAATAATGACTTATTGCCATCAGCGCTCGATCGTATACCACCCAAACCCAAGCCTACATGCTAAATGATAAACACCATATCAAAAAAACCTGACTTTATTCACCTGCTTTAGAAGCAAACAAGAACGAAACATTCCATTTCAAGAAGAAAATATTTACTCTGAATACGTAGGACCTGTCCTACACTCGGATTTCAGATCCAATACCAGCACCCCAGAAGCACACATGGAGAGTCCTATGGAAATCTGGACGGAAGCCCAGCTTCGAAAGTTGAATCAAGAACATGATTTACAGGCCGTCTTTGAAATTGCCTTGAATTTGACTCGCGAAATAGGCTTTGAATTTTGTGCGTTCACCGTAAGCGCCCACTCGTATCAACAGCAGACGCAGGCCCTCAGAATCAACAATTACTCGAGCGACTGGAACAACAAATACGAAACGTCCAATTACGTGGCAATCGACCCGATTGTTCACCACTGCAATCAATCGGTCATCCCCATCGTCTGGAGCGACCAGGCCTTCGCCAACAGCCCTGCCTACTGGGAAGACGTGCAAACCCACGGGATGCGCCATGGCATTTCGCAGTCGGTGCATGACCCCCGCGGGGTCTGCAGCATGCTGAGCCTTTCGCGAAGCAGTAAGCCGATCAGTGGCAGCGAACTCTATGAGAAGGCCGCGCATATCATCTGGCTTTGCTTTGCCTTGCATCGTGCCGTTGTCGAACAGTTGCGGCGCGACTTTCCTTTTCGTCCCTCCGGAAATTTAACGCCCCGGGAAACCGAGGTTCTGAAATGGTCGGCCGAAGGCAAGACCGCCGCGGAAATCGCAAAAATCCTCAATCTCTCGGAACGGACTGTGAATTTCCATGTGAGTACCTCAATAAAAAAGATGGGGGTCAACAATAAGATCGCCGCAGTCGTACATGCGGTAATGAAGGGATTGCTTGACCCATACCCTACGACAGATACAGCCTTGTGGAGGCGCGCGTTGCAAACCGATAAAACCTGCAAGTAATTCAGAAGAAAAAAACGTACCATTTACCACCCTATCTGAGTGATGACGCGGGTTGCCCGGCACCGCGACGCAGTCCACTCGGACGATCCTGCAAGCATCCATGCCGCGCAGGTTCCTGCGGGACACCCCTTGATTACCCAGAGTCCCCCGCCCCATGCCCCTGCTCGAAAGCCCTTTCACCCAACTCGACCTGATCCGCCAGCCTGAACAACAGAACGAACCCTTGCAGGCCTTTGATGCAGCCGATGAATACCTGCTCAACTATCTGGCCGAGCAACAGCCGCCAGCGGATACCCGGGTATTGGTGCTCAACGACAGCTTTGGCGCTCTGGCTGCCAGCCTGGTCGGGCATGTGCAGGTCATCAGCAGCGGCGACTCGTTTCTGGCCAGCCAGGCGCTGGAGAAAAACCTGGTGCGCAACGGCCGGGCCTTCGACGCAGTGTCGTTCGTCCCCGCCAGCGAGATACCGGCCGGGCCGTTCGACCGGGTGTTGATCCGGGTGCCGAAAACCCTCGCATTGCTGGAAGAACAATTGATTCGCCTGCAGGACCAACTGGCTCCCGGTGCCCAAGTGATTGCCGGCGCCATGGTCAAGCACCTGCCCCGCGCCGCTGGCGATTTGCTGGAGCGTTACATCGGTCCGGTACAAGCATCGCTGGCGACGAAAAAAGCTCGCCTGCTGATCGCTACTCCTGAAAGCAAAAAGCCGAGCGTATCGCCCTACCCGACTCGTTACGCCCTGGACGAGCCTGCAATCGAATTGCTGAACCATGCCAATGTGTTCTGCCGCGAAGGGCTGGATATCGGCACGCGGGCGTTTCTCCCACATCTGCCGAAGAACCTTGGCAGCGCGCAGGTTGCGGATCTGGGCTGCGGTAACGGCGTGCTGGCCATCGCCAGTGCGCTGCAAAACCCTCAGGCCCGGTACACGCTGGTCGACGAGTCCTTCATGGCGGTGCAATCAGCGAGCGAAAACTGGCGCACGGCTCTGGGTGAGCGTGAAGTGATCGTCCGCGCGGGCGATGGCCTCGCAGGGCAAGAACCGCAATCCCTTGATGTGGTGCTGTGCAACCCGCCGTTTCACCAGCAACAGGTAGTCGGGGACTTCCTCGCCTGGCGGATGTTTCAGCAAGCCCGAGAAGCACTGGTGGTCGGCGGCGCACTGTATATCGTCGGCAATCGTCATCTGGGTTATCACAGCAAACTGGCGCGGCTGTTCCGTGGCGTCGAGCAAGTGGCAGCCACACCCAAGTTCGTGATTCTCAAAGCACGGAAGTAACCCCCCCTTCTCACGGCGTACACAATCGCGCAGCCAATCGTGTACACCCTGGAAATCAAAGAAAAAAAAACCCTCCGTCAGGAGGGTTATAAAGCCGTGCCGCAAGGCACGGGATGGGATTGGGTGTGGCGAATATCAGTGTGTGGTCAGGCCGGCGGCGTTCATGAACATGCGCATCAGGCCGGCAACAATGGCCAGGGCCAGTACACTGCCGGTCCAGATCACCGCCAGCCAGCCGAGTCGCTGCCACAGCGGCTTTTTCTCGGCCTGTTCGATTTCCTGCAAAGAATGTTTACCGGTCATTGCCTGGAATCCTCTTTGGGGTTCGGTGGTGCCTGCGAAGACGCTATCGCGAGCAAGGCTCGCATAGGGGCTGGCGATTTTCTGGCGGGTCTGGGGATGCCAGAGATCAAGATCAAAAGATCGCAGCCTATCGGCAGCTCCTGCCTAGTGATAACCGTCTTCGTGGGTGACCTTGCCACGGAACACATAGTAGCTCCAGAAGGTATACCCCAAAATGAACGGGATGATGAACAGCGTGCCGACCAGCATGAAACCCTGGCTTTGCGGCGGCGCGGCAGCGTCCCAAATCGAGATCGACGGCGGCACGATGTTCGGCCACAGGCTGATACCCAGACCACTGTAGCCGAGGAAGATCAGCACCAGGGTTAGCAGGAACGGCGTGTAATGGGCATTGCGGGCCACGGCGCGGACCAGACCGTACATGGTCACCAGCACCAGAATAGGTACCGGCAGGAACCAGAACAGGTTCGGCAGGGTAAACCAGCGAGCGGCGATCTCGGCATGGGCCAGCGGCGTCCAGATACTGACGATGCCGATCAGCGCCAGCACCACGAAGGCCAACGGTCGCGCCAGGTCATGCATCTGTTCCTGCAACTTGCCTTCGGTCTTCATGATCAGCCAAGTGCAGCCGAGCAAGGCATAAGCCACCACCAGCGCCGCGCCGCAGAACAGCGTGAAAGGCGTGAACCAGTCCAGCGAACCGCCGGCGAACTGGCGATTGACCACCGGAAAACCATCAATGAATGCCCCCAGCGCCACGCCCTGAAAGAAGGTCGCCGTGATGGAACCACCGATAAAGGCCTTGTCCCAGAGGTGGCGCTTGTCGTCCCTGGCCTTGAAGCGGAACTCGAACGCAACGCCGCGGAAGATCAGCCCGATCAGCATCAGTATCAACGGCAGGTAGAGCGCCGAGAGCACGACCGAGTAGGCCAGCGGGAACGCGCCAAAGAGTGCGGCACCGCCCAGCACCAGCCAGGTTTCATTACCGTCCCAGACCGGCGCGACGGTGTTCATCATTACGTCGCGGTCGCGCTTGCCCTTGATGAACGGGAAAAGAATCCCGATCCCCAGATCGAAGCCATCCATGACCACGTACATCATGATGCCGAAGATGATGATCACGGCCCAGATCAGCGGAAGATCAATACCCATGACTCAATTCCCCTTGTTCAGGCTGTCGCCGTGATTGCCATCATCCGCGGCGGAAAGCGGACGGGCCGGAGTACGTTTCTGGCCAGGACCACCGTGGCTCGGCTCGGCGCCCTCGTTGATCACCGGACCTTTGCGCACCAGTCGCATCATGTAACCCAGGCCCGCGCCAAACAGCGAGAAATACACCACGACGAATAGCACCAGGGTGATGCTCATCTGGGTAAAGCTATGCCCGGAGGAGGCGTCCGCCGTACGCATCAATCCGTAGATCACCCACGGCTGACGACCGATTTCGGTAGTGAACCAGCCAGCCAGGATCGCGATCAGCCCGGATGGCCCCATCCACAGCGCCAGATACAGGAACGGACGGGACGAGTAGAGGGCATCACGCTTGCGCAACCAAAGGCTCCACAAACCGGTGAAAATCATCAGCATACCGAGCCCGACCATAATCCGGAACGACCAGAAAACAATGGTCGAATTCGCTCGGTCCTCAGGTGGGAACTCCTTGAGCGCCGGTACTTGCTTGTCCAGCGAGTGGGTCAGAATCAGGCTGCCCAGGTAGGGTATTTCGACGGCAAAATGAGTCTTCTCGGCTTTCATGTCTGGCCAGCCGAACAGGATCAACGGGGTCGGTTCATCGCCGACATTCTCCCAGTGACCCTCGATCGCGGCGATTTTCGCCGGTTGATGCTTAAGGGTATTGAGGCCGTGGAAGTCACCGATCACCGCCTGGATCGGCGCCACGATCAGCGCCATCCACATCGCCATCGACAACATCGTGCGGATCGCCGGGTTGTCCCGACCGCGCAACAGATGCCAGGCCGCGGAAGAACCGACGAAGAAGGCGGTAGCGACGAAGGCCGCGGTGGACATGTGCAGCAGACGGTAGGGGAAGGACGGGTTGAAAATAACCGCCAGCCAGTCCACCGGAATCACCTGGCCATTGACGATTTCATAACCTTGCGGAGTCTGCATCCAGCTGTTGGAGGCGAGAATCCAGAAGGTCGAGATCAGCGTACCGATGGCCACCATGACGGTGGCGAAGAAGTGCAGTTTGCGCCCGACCTTGTTCCAGCCGAACAGCATCACTCCGAGGAAGCCTGCCTCCAGGAAGAACGCCGTCAGCACTTCATAAGTCAGCAGTGGCCCGGTGACCGAGCCGGCGAAATCGGAGAAGCGGCTCCAGTTAGTGCCGAACTGATAGGCCATGACCAGCCCGGACACCACGCCCATGCCGAAGTTGACAGCAAAGATCTTCGACCAGAAGTGATACAGGTCACGGTACGTATCGTTATGCGTCTTCAGCCACAGGCCTTCGAGCACCGCCAGGTAACTCGCCAGGCCAATGGTGATGGCCGGAAACAGGATGTGGAACGAAATGGTGAACGCGAACTGAATTCGGGCGAGATCAAGTGCCTCCAAACCGAACATAAGTCTTCCTCTGTCAGGTAATACCGGCTGCCGGCTGAAGGCCTGCACCCACTGCCCCCACGGATATGGAGTGCGGCGAATTCGAATTCGTTCTTTTTAAAACAGCACCACGCAGGGATTCTGGCCATCTGGCCGCCAGAGCTTTTCCGAAATGGAATTGATCTGGATCAAGCAACGCTCAAAGAGTAGTCCCATTTCCGGGCCTGGACTGTGTGGTCTTTTGTCGCGTGACAGGTTGCCTCACTCGGCACACTGCCCGTTATGGCGCCACAGAGATATCGCCATGGCCAAACTAGGTGTTTAGCTAACTAAATTGTCTGCAGCTGCAACTTCTGGTTACAGCTTGGTGATAATCTCGCCCTTCCCCCGGCCCAGACCTGTCTTCAGATGCCTAGCCAAACCCCGCTGCTGCTGCGCCATCACCGCCCTTTCATTGCGTTCTGGCTGGCTCGGGTGTTTACCGCCAGTGGTTTCCAGATGCTCACCGTGGCTATCGGCTGGAATCTCTACCAACTGACCGGCAGTGTCCTGGACCTCGGCTGGGTCGGGCTGGTGGAGTTCGCGCCACGGGTGCTGTTCATGCTCCATACCGGGCATGTGGCGGACCGTTATGACCGCCGTAAGGTCGCGGCTCTCTGCCAGTCCCTGCAAGCCTTGATCGCCCTGGCGCTGGTCATTGGCAGCGCCTCCGACAACGTCACTCGGGAAATGATCTTTATCCTCGCGTTCCTGCTGGGTGCCGCCCGCTCGTTCGAAATGCCGACGACTCAAGCCTTGCTGCCGACTATTGTCCCCAGCGCACTGTTCCCGCGAGCCGTTGCCGCGTCACAGTCGGCTCAGCAATCGGCGACCATCGTCGCGCCAGCCTTGGGCGGCTTGCTTTACGCCTTCGGCAGCGTCTGGGTCTACGGTCCGACGGTGATTTTGTACCTCATCGCCTGCCTGTTGATGCTCAACCTGCCGGCCCGGCAAACGCCGCTGAACAAAGGCAAGGCCACGCTCGATTCGTTGCTGGCCGGAATTCGCTTCATTCGCAGTCGTCCGGACATTCTCGGGGCGATTTCTCTGGACCTGTTTGCCGTACTGCTGGGCGGTGCGACAGCGTTGCTGCCGGTGTTCGCCAAAGACATCCTGCTCACCGGGCCCTGGGGGCTCGGATTGCTGCGCTCGGCTCCTGCGGTCGGCGCTTTGTTGATGTCGCTGTGGCTGGCGCGTTTCGCCGTGGAACGCCAGGTCGGGCGAATCATGTTCACCGCGGTCGGGGTATTCGGAGTCGCGACTATCGCCTTCGGCCTGTCGACCTCGTTCTGGTTCTCTCTCGCGGTGCTGGTGGTGCTGGGCGCGGCGGACATGATCAGCATGGTGATCCGCGCCTCCTTCGTGCAACTGGAAACCCCGGACGAGATGCGCGGCCGGGTCAGCGCCGTGAACGGATTGTTCATTGGCGCTTCAAACCAGTTGGGCGAGTTCGAATCCGGAGTGACCGCTCACTGGTTAGGCACCGTGCCGGCAGTGGTGCTCGGCGGGATCGGTACCCTGGTGGTCACCGGGGTGTGGATCAAGCTGTTCCCGACCCTGGCCAAGCGCGATCACATGCATGTGCCGGCCGAGGAAGCAAAAGCCTGACGCTGCTTGTCGAGGGTGATCGGAAGTCCCGCGTCTGGAACGTGCTGGTATTGGTAAGGCACGGACATGGCTGGGGGTTCAGGTCGACTACGACCTCTGGCAAGCCGAGCATCGCGAGCAGCCGGTTATCGAACCTATTGCTGTCCATGCCTGAACGCGGCTAAACCAGCAAATCCCCCGCCACCGCCGCCCGCTTGCCCTTGCCGCATAGTTGCTCCACCAGAGTCAAAGCCAACTCCAGCGTCGCCCCGGAGCCCTGGGCAGTGATGCAGTTACCGTCCACCACGATCGGCTGGTCGATGAAGGTGCAGCCGGACAAATAATGGCTGACCGTCGGCAGGCAGGTCATGCGTCGCTGGCGCAGAACGCCGTAAGTCTGCAAGGCCACTGCCGGAGCTTCGGCGATGCCGGCAAACAGGCGTCCGGCCGCCGCATGGTCCTTGACCAATTGCAGCAAGGGTTGATGGGCCGCCAGATGCTGCACGCCGACCATGCCTCCGGGCAATACGATCAGGTCGAAATGCTGTGCCAGCACATCCACCAGCATGCCGTCGGAGGTCACCCGGGTGCCGCGGGCGCAGGTGAGCATGCGCCGCGACTCGATGCTGGCCACTACCACTTCTATTTTTGCGCGGCGCAACACGTCGATCAGGGTCACGCTTTGCAGGTCGTCGATGCCTTCGGCGAGGGGGATCAGGGCTCTAAAGGTCATGGGCTAATTCCACACAATGATCGTTCAAGCTTAGTCAGCTTTCCCGACAAAGGTCCGGGCAGTGCGATTACTTGATGTAGATCTGCGCTGACAGCGTGTTTTGCGGTGGATTGATCGATGTGTTGCTAAAGGTAAAATGCCCTTGCTGCTTGCCGGCCAGATCGAAGACATAGAGATAGCCGACAATTTTCCCTGTTGAGGAGCACTCCACCAGATTATCGCTGGCGTTTGCGCAAACCCGTGTACGCGTACCATCCACGCCGAGCCCGTCCAGCGCAACCCGCGGTTGCCGTCCATAGCCCTGCTCCAGCACGTAGACCTTGATGTTTGGCCCCTGGTGATCGCAGCGCGTCTGCGCCTGGTCTTGCGCCACATCTTCAAAACCACAGGCCGGTGATTCGACCTTGAGAACCCTGACCTCAGTCAATGGCGCAGCCGAGGCCGCCAAAGCCGTTTGCACGCCCATCAGCAAGCACCCCAACAGTCCAAGGCCCACACTGCTCTTTGTGCAATACATATCTACCCCCAAAACCTGCGCGCAGTATGCCCCACTCCCGGCCATGGCAAAACAACGCCGACGATCGCAGCCATTCGCGCACGCTGCTGGTATGATGCGCGGCTTTTTCCGACCCACAGAAAATCCACAGGCGCTTCAAGTAGTCTGTGCTTTGCTATTCAGGTCGATACATTCACGGCGCCCGACGCGCCACGGGGAGCGGACATGCTGGAAAGGCTGTTTCAACTCAAGGAACACAACACCAACGTGCGGACCGAGATTCTTGCGGGCCTCACGACCTTCCTGGCCATGGCCTACATTCTGTTCGTCAACCCGAGCATCCTCGGCGAGACCGGCATGGACAAGGGTGCGGTGTTTGTCGCGACCTGTCTGGCGGCGGCCATCGGTTCGACCGTGATGGGCCTGATCGCCAACTACCCGATCGCCCTGGCGCCGGGCATGGGCTTGAACGCCTTCTTTACCTACACCGTGGTCCTGAACATGGGCCATACCTGGCAAGTGGCGCTGGGGGCGGTGTTCATCTCAGCGGTGATGTTTTTCCTGTTGTCGATCTTTCGCATTCGCGAATGGATCATCAACAGCATCCCGCTGGCGTTGCGCTCGGCAATTGCCGCTGGTATTGGTTTGTTTCTGGCGCTGATTGCCCTGCACAACGCTGGTATCGTGGTAGGCAACCCGGCCACCATGCTTGGCCTGGGCGATCTGAAACAACCGGCTCCGATCCTCGCTACCCTGGGTTTCGCCCTGATCGTTGCCCTTGAAGCGCTGAAGATTCGCGGCGCGGTTCTGATCGGTATTCTCTCGGTGACAATCGTTTCCATTGCGCTGGGCTTCACCCCGTTCGGCGGCGTGATGTCGATGCCGCCATCGCTGGCGCCGACCTTCCTGCAACTGGATATCATGGGCGCACTGGACATCGGGCTGGTCAGCGTAATCTTCGCCTTCCTGTTCGTTGACCTGTTCGACAACTCCGGCACGCTGATCGGTGTAGCCAAGCGCGCAGGGTTGATGGGCAAGGACGGCCACATGCCGAAAATGGGCCGTGCGTTGATCGCCGACAGTACCGCGGCCATGGCCGGTTCCTTGCTGGGCACCTCGACCACTACCAGTTACATCGAATCGGCAGCAGGCGTCAGCGCCGGTGGCCGTACCGGTTTGACCGCCGTTGTCGTGGCGATCCTGTTTCTCTTGGCGCTGTTCTTTTCACCACTGGCCAGCAGTGTTCCAGCCTTCGCTACCGCTCCAGCCTTGCTGTTCGTCGCGGTATTGATGACCTCCGGGCTGGCTGAAATAGACTGGGACGACATCACCGTTGCCGCGCCGGTGGTCGTCACCGCCCTGGCCATGCCGTTCACCTACTCCATCGCCAACGGCATCGCCTTCGGCTTCATTTCCTGGACCGCCATCAAACTGCTGTCCGGTCGTGGCCGTGAACTGAACTCGGCGCTGGTGATTCTATCGATTCTGTTCGTGATCAAGTTGGGTTGGTTCAACGCATGAGTGCTCCGTCTTTCGATTCCGGGTCCTACACCCTTCAGCTCAATGAAAAAGCTGCGCGCCTGCGCGAGTTGCTCGCGCCGTTCGATGCGCCCGAGCCTCAGGTGTTTGACTCACCGCTGAAAAATTTCCGGCTGCGCACCGAATTCCGCCTGTGGCGCGAAGACGGCCAGCGCCACTATGCGATGTTCGCCCCTGGGGACAATCGCACGGCGATCCTGATCGAAGAGTTCCCGATCGCCAGCCTGCGCATCAATCAATTAATGCCGCAGCTCAAAGCCGCGTGGCAAGCCAGCGCAGCCTTGAGTCACAAGCTGTTTCAGGTGGATTTCCTGACGACCCTGGCTGGCGATGCGATGATCACCCTGTGCTATCACCGCCCTCTGGACGAGCACTGGCAAGTGGCTGCCAAACAGCTGGCCGCCGATTTGAATGTCAGCGTGATTGGCCGCTCCAAGGGCAAACGTGAAGTGATCGGCCGCGATTATGTGGTCGAGAAGTTTGATGTCGGCGGCCGCACGTTCAGCTACCGCCAACCAGAAGGCGCCTTCACCCAGCCCAACGGCACGGTCAACCAGAAGATGCTCAACTGGGCCTTCGACGCCCTCGGCGAATGCTCGGATGATTTGCTCGAGTTGTATTGCGGCAACGGCAACTTTACCCTGCCGCTGGCGACCCGCGTGCGCAAGGTGCTGGCCACCGAAATCAGCAAGACTTCGGTGAATGCTGCGCTGAGCAACCTCAGCGAAAACGCTGTAGATAATGTCAGCCTGGTGCGTTTGTCCGCCGAAGAGCTGACCGAAGCGCTGAACGAGGTTCGCCCGTTCCGACGCCTGCATGACATCGACCTCAAGAGCTACGAGTTTGGCAGCGTGTTCGTCGATCCGCCGCGCGCCGGCATGGACCCGGACACCTGCGAGTTGACCCGGCGCTTCGAGAATATTCTTTATATCTCGTGCAACCCGGAAACCCTCGCAGCCAATATCGCGCAACTGCATGACACCCACCGCATCAGCCAATGTGCGATGTTCGACCAGTTCCCGTGGACCCATCACATGGAGTCCGGGGTGTTGTTGACCCGACGCTGAAACCGATCTGACAAACACATACAGCCGTCGCAATGACGGCTGTTTCATCTGGGTCATCCGGGCTATTCAAAGAGCAACATCGACCTTGCGCGGGCGACCACCCTTCTTGCCGTTGGCACGTGCCGCCTGCGCTTTGGCAATGCTGCTCTGGCGACCATTATGAGAGGCGACCACTACCGCCGCCATGTCCATCAACGGCTTGCTGGCCGATATCAGGCCGGCAATGGAAACCTGTAAATCCCGCGCCTCATGACAGATCGCGGTACCTGCAAAACCGACTTCCAGGCTGTCGAAATCCGCGACTGTGAAATCTTCAAACTCCGAGTAATTCTTTATCGGCAGGAGAATTCTGCTGCCGTCTGCAAAACCGATAGACAGGCACTGTTCCTGAAATTTCACCGTGGTCGCGTTCACCCCTCCACTGCGGCGGGCCTGGCCACGCTCTATCGCCTGATCCAGAACAGCCTCGGTCACCGGCCGGTCGATTTGCGCCTTGGCCTTTAGCGTTTTCATAGTTCGATCTCCACCCCTTCGGGCGCGTCAAGCAGCCCCAGCAGGGTTCTATTTCCTTCTATCTCATAGCGAGCAGACTCAATCAGATAAGTCGTGCTGCCAGGTCCTTTGGTTGCAACCACTTCATCCGCCAGCCAATCCCAGGACTGATTGTCCAGGCAGACCGTGTTTAATCGGCTCCACCAGACGCTGCGAGCCTGCTGCAAATGGGCAGGCTGTTTCAGCTCCTGGCGTAACCCCTCAAGAACCGCCACAGGTGGACGGCGCGAATAGGGAATGACATCCCAGAGCTCGACGCCATTGTGCCAAAAGCTGAATTTGAAACGAGCACTCCATCTGCCGCCATCCACATGCACGTGAGGCGGACAATGTTCGTCGCGCAGCATGACCACCATCACCAATCCTTTGTACTTGCATATCTTCATGCTAACCCATCCGTTAGGTTTTAGAACCCCTTGGATTCTGTTTTCCGTGTGTGATCCGACGGCTGGCAGTTTTTCCACACCGCTAGCGGTTGAGATTAGTTCTGGCGACGGGCAACGGTTCTCGTCTCACGCCGCAAAGTAGTAAGCAATCCTTGCAACCCTACCTTCGGCCCTGGAGCTGAATGTCCGATCAGCGAACACTTCTTTACGTCCTTGCCCGTCTGGGGGTCGTCCTGTAATTGACCAAATTAACTAGTTAGTACATTTTATCTCCGCAGGCTGATCCACTCGGCCAACGCCAAAAACAACAATGGAGATACCCATGCCACCTATCGTTCTGGTGCTCAACGGCCCAAACCTGAATTTGCTCGGTACCCGCGAGCCAGCAACTTATGGTCATGAAACCCTGGCGGACATTTCGATCTTGTGCGGCCGCGCCGCAGAGGAGTTCGGTCTGGCCGTGGAGTTTCGCCAGACCAATCACGAAGGCGAGTTGCTCGACTGGATTCACAGTGCCCGCCGCCGTTGCGCCGCCATCGTGATCAACCCGGCAGCCTGGACCCACACTTCAGTGGCGATCCGCGATGCGTTGGTGGCGAGCGAACTGCCCGTGATCGAGGTACACCTGTCCAACGTCCACGCCCGCGAGCCGTTCCGTCATCACTCGTTCGTATCGGCGATCGCCACGGCGGTGCTCTGTGGATTTGGCAGCAATGGCTATCGCCTGGCGCTGGCGCATTTGAGCCAGCGGTTGAAGGGGTGATCAATATGTCGCGGAACAATTGTGTACTGGCCGGCCTGATTGGCGCGGGCATCCAGGCCTCACGCACACCCTCGCTGCACGAACACGAAGGCGATGCCCAAGGCCTGCGCTACCTCTATCGACTGATCGACCTGGATCAGTTGAAGCTCGACAGCAGCGCCCTGCCCGACCTGCTGCTGGCCGCCGAGCGCATGAACTTCACCGGACTGAATATCACCTTCCCGTGCAAGCAAGTAATCCTGCCATTGCTCGACGAACTCTCAGCGCAAGCCCGTGGCATCGGCGCGGTGAACACCGTGGTGTTCAAGGAGGGCAAGCGCATCGGCCACAATACTGATTGCCTGGGTTTCGCCGAGGGTTTTCGGCGCGGCTTGATCGGCGTCGCCCGGGAGCGCGTGGTGCAGATGGGGGCTGGCGGTGCGGGGGCAGCGGTGGCCCACGCACTGCTGAGCGAAGGTGTGCAACAGCTGAGCATTTTCGATGTGGAAACCAGCCGCGCGCAAAGCCTGGCAGACAATCTCAACAAGCACTTTGGTGCCGGCCGCGCCTGTGCAGGAAACGATCTGCCAAGTGCACTGGCGCAAGCCGATGGCTTGGTGAACACCACGCCGATGGGCATGGCCAAGCTGCCTGGCATGCCGGTATCGGTGGAGTTGCTGCGCGCGCAATTATGGGTCGCTGAGATCGTTTACTTCCCGCTGGAAACCGAACTGCTGCGCAACGCCCGCGCTTTGGGTTGTCGCACGCTGGATGGCGGCACCATGGCAGTGTTCCAGGCGGTGAAGGCGTTTGAATTATTCAGCGGGGTAGTGCCCGATGCGCAGCGGATGCTGGAGCATTTTCAGAGCATGAATGGTTGAAAAGCAAAGATCGCAGCCTATCGGCAGCTCTTACAGACGGCGGGGTGTCATGCCGTTCCGCAGCCCGTAGGAGCTGCCGAAGGCTGCGATCTTTTGGCAGCACACGACTTGAAGCGTCAAGCCTGTAGATACCTCAACACCGCCTCGCAAATCATCTCGCGATGGCGCTGTTTGATCGCTTCATCCGGCAGGTCGATCTGAAAGATTTCGCCGAGGGTATGGCGATTCGAGACCCGGTAGAAGCAGAACGAACTGATCAGCAAATGCACGTCCAGCGGTTCAAGCCCGCTGCGGAACACCCCTTGCTCAACTCCTTTGTGCAGAATTTCACCCAGCGCATGGAGGATGGTGTTGTTCATCGCCTTGATCGCGTCGGACTGCTTCACAAATTCGGCGTTGTGGATGTTCTCGATGCTGACGATACGCACGAAATCGACATTGTGGTCGTGGTGATCGAAGGTGAATTCCACCAGCCGCCGAATGGCCTCGCGAGGCTCCAGCGCAGCCAGGTGCAGACGGCTCTCGGTGTTGCGGATATCACCGTAGAGTTTTTCCAGCACTTCGACGTAGAGCTGTTCCTTACTGCCGAAGTAGTAATAGATCATGCGCTTGGAGGTGTGGATTCGCTCGGCGATGGCATCAACACGAGCACCCGAAAGCCCCTGCTGGACGAACTCGACAATGGCTTCTTGAAGAATGTTCTCGCGGGTCTTTTCCGGGTTGTTCTTGCGACTCTTGCGCGGCGCGAGAACAGGCTCGTCGGTCGCTACAGAGAGTTCTGAGGTCATTGTCATTCCGGGCTCACGGCCACCACTGCACAGACTGCCGATTATGAGCCGCACCGCGCCGGGAAAGAAAGCACGGAGGCGGCTGTTTACCCCATCCCATTACGAAATCCCTACAACTTGGCGTGCCGCACACCCCCGCTACGCGACTTCGCCATCGCTGCCAGACGCACCGCTACGTTCGCCGCGCCATACCCCGCATAGCCATTCTTGCGCTGGATAATCTCGAAGAAGAAACGTCCTTCGAAGGGTTCAGTATAGACGTGGAACAGCTCGCCACCTTGTGCGTCGCGGTCGTACAACACGTTGTAGTACGCCAGTTCGCTGAGGAATTCGTCGTCGAAATCGAAGCGTGCCGCGAGGTCGTCATAGTAGTTGAGCGGGATGTCCAGCAGTGGCACACCGGCTTCTTTGGCCCGCCTGACTTCGACGAAGATGTCCTCACAATCGAAGGCGATGTGGTGCACCCCGGAACCGCGATAACTGGACAGGGCGTGAGAAATCGCCGTGTTGCGGTTCTCGGAGATGTTCAGCGGCAAACGAATCGAGCTGCATCGGCTGCGCAGTGCTCGGCTCTTCACCAGGCCATAAGGATCCGGCAGCACCACTTCATCGTCGGCTTCGAAATCCAGCAGGCTTTTGTAGAACAGCACCCAGCTGTCGAGACTGTCCGCCGGCAGTGCCATGGCCATATGATCGATGCGCTTGAGGCCACCGCTGGCGGTCGACGCCGGTTGCAGGTTGAAGTCAGTGTCATAGAGGGTTTTCCCGTCTGCGTCCCGGTCCACCAGGTAAATCAGGCTGCCATCCGGTGCCCGCACCGCCGCCAGCTCAAGCTCGTTTGGCCCGACCAGGCCGCGATAAGGCTGACCTTTATAAGCCACTGCCCGGGCCAGCGCGCTGGCGCTGTCCTTGACCCGGATCGCGGTGGCGCACAGCGACGGACCGTGGGCTTCGAAAAAACTGTGGGCAAAGGAATAGGGTTCGGAGTTGAGGATCAGGTTGATATCACCCTGACGCAACAGACTGACACTCTTGGAGCGATGCTGGCCGGCCTTGACGAAGCCCAGCCGTTCCAGCCAATGGGACAGCTTGGCGCCGAGGCTTTCATCCACCGCAAACTCAAGAAACTCGATACCGTCGTACTCGCTGGCCGCAGGCGTAGCGAACAGCGTATCGAGATTGGCCAGCGGCACGGCTTCTTGTTGCAGACGCTCGCGAGTCTTTTCTTCCAGATAGAGCAGCGAACGCAGACCATCGGCGGCATTGGCCCGAGGCGGCGCGGCGCGGAAACCGTCATTGAAGATTTCCAGCGACAACGGCCCGCTGTAGCCGCTCTTGATGATCGGCGCGAGGAAACCTGGCAAGTCAAACTCGCCTTGTCCCGGGAAACAGCGGAAATGCCGGCTCCACTCTAGAACGTCCATGGCCAGAATCGGCGCATCGGCCATTTGCACGAAGAAGATTTTGTCGCCGGGAATCTCGGCAATGACACTCGGGTCGCCCTTGAGCGACAAGGTATGAAAACTGTCCAACAACACCCCAAGGCTCGGGTGATCGGCCTGGCGAACAATGTTCCAGACCTGTTGATAAGTGTTCACATGCCGGCCCCAGGCCAAGGCTTCATAACCGATGCGCAAGCCACGAGCGCCGGCGCGCTCGGCCAGCAGCCGCAAGTCATCGATCAGGATCTGCTCATCACCGACACTGTCTGCCGAGGCGTTGCTGCACACCAGCACCAGGTCGGTGCCCAACTCCTGCATCAGGTCGAACTTGCGCTCGGCCCGTTCGAGATTGCGTGGCAAGCGCTCGCGTCGGCAGCCTTCAAAATCGCGGAACGGTTGAAACAGCGTGATGGCGATACCCAGGTCCGCGCACATCTGCCTGATTTCCCGCGGGCTGCCGTCGTAATAGAGAAGATCATTCTCGAAAATCTCCACCCCGTCGAAACCGGCGGCGGCAATGGCTTCAAGCTTTTCCGGCAGGGTGCCGCTCAAGGAAACGGTGGCAATGGAACGCTGCATGTTTCAACTCCCGATGTTATGTGCACAGAACTCGTAGCAGCTGGCGAAGCCTGTGTTCGGCCGCGTAGCGGTCGTAAAATGGACGACCGCGATTCATCTGACACACCGAGTCAGCTTGATTGCGACCGCTTCGCGGCCGAACGCAGCCTTCGGCAGCTGCTACGGAGTTAGCGCTGTGAATTATTGAGCCGGCCCGTCCATACGGCAATTCAAAGTGTACGAACTAGTTAGTTTTATGGGCGATTATCGAACAGAATGGCCGTTGACGAATTGACGATTTTTCGCTCACTGCGCACCATCGACAGCACATTGAGCCCGCTGGCAAAAGCGGGGTTCAGTGACCAAAGACCCAGAACAGACCATAAAAATTTCAAAAATCGGGTACACCCCTATGCTCACATTCAACGTCTTGCTCTTGCGCTCTACCGACTCTGCGCCTTGCCTTGCGCCCACTCGCTCCCCGCTTCCGGACGCTTCAAGTGCCTTGGGCTGAACCGTACCTGCTCGCTGAATAAACCGCTTTCGTCCGCTCAGCCCAGGCTTGAGTCGACGAGAACACTCAGCCGATCAATCATTGGTTTGACTCCGGGCAAGCCCACGCCCCCTGACGATTGATCACGCGCCCTTGAAGTCCCGACGAGCATCGCTCGTCAGTCATTGAACGGATGGCCCATATGATTCCTACTCAAAGCTCACGCATGGCCTCTGGCCTGGGTGCCGCGTCCGGCGGCGTAGGTGACAAGATTCGCTCGGCAATGGCCGTCGGCAAGACCCGTTGGGGCATGCTGGCACTGGTGTTTTTTGCCACCACACTGAACTACATCGACCGCGCCGCACTGGGTGTGATGCAACCCATCCTCGCCAAGGAAATGAGCTGGACGGCGATGGACTACGCCAACATCAACTTCTGGTTCCAGGTCGGCTACGCCATCGGTTTCGTGCTGCAGGGGCGACTGATCGACCGGGTTGGCGTCAAACGGGTATTTTTCTGCGCGGTGCTGCTCTGGAGCCTGGCGACCGGTGCTCACGGCCTGGCGACTTCCGCGGTCGGCTTTATGGTCTGCCGATTCATCCTCGGCCTGACCGAAGCGGCCAACTATCCGGCCTGCGTAAAAACCACCCGGTTGTGGTTTCCCGCCGGTGAGCGCGCCGTGGCCACCGGTATCTTCAATGCGGGGACCAACGTCGGGGCGATGTTCACCCCCATGCTGCTACCGCTGATCCTCCACGTTTGGGGCTGGCAGGCGGCGTTCCTCTGCATGTCGGCGCTGGGCGGGATCTGGCTGGTTTTCTGGGGTCTGAAATACTTCAACCCGGAAGATCACCCTTCGGTCAAACAATCCGAACTGGACTATATCCAGCAGGAAGTCGAACCGGAACCAACCCGCGTGCCCTTCTCGCGGATCCTGCGTATGCGTGGCACCTGGGCCTTCGCCCTGGCCTACTCGCTCACCGCGCCGGTGTTCTGGTTCTACCTGTACTGGCTGCCGCCCTTTCTGAACCAGCAATACAACCTGGGCATCAACGTGACCCAAATGGGTATCCCGCTGATCATCATTTACCTGACCGCCGACTTCGGCAGCGTCGGCGGCGGCATTCTGTCCTCGTTCCTGATCGGTCGTGGAATCAACCCGATCAAGGCACGGCTGATGTCGATGCTGCTGTTCGCCTGCTGCATCATCGGCGTTGTCATGGCGGCAGGTTCGAGCAATCTGTGGGTCGCGGTGTTCGCCATCTCCCTGGCCATCGGTGCACACCAGGCCTGGACCGCGAACATCTGGAGCCTGGTGATGGATTACACGCCCAAACACATGATGAGCACGGTGTTCGGCTTCGGCGGCATGTGCGCAGCCATCGGCGGGATGTTCATGACCCAGTTGGTCGGCCATATCCTGACCATCACCAACAACAACTACACCGTGCTGTTCACCATGATTCCGGCGATGTATTTCATCGCGCTGATCTGGATGTACTTCATGGCGCCGCGCAAGATCCCGACAATCGAAGACTGATCCAGCCTCTCCCGCAGGCCTGGTTCCAGGCCTGCGCATCTCTGCGGCGTTGATTCATCACTGGCGCCGCTGTTGCCAGACCGCCGCCAGCCCGCTGAGACAAATCACCCCGATGCCAAACACGGTTGTCAGGCTCGGTGTGTGGGAAAACAGCAGCCAGCCAAGCAGACCGGCGAAGACAATCTGGCAATAACCAAAGGGTGCCAGCAATGCCGGTGCCGCGTGGCGGAATGCTTGGGTCAGGAACAGATGCGCCGTCATGCCAAAAGCCCCCAGCGCGACCATCAGCAAGCCATCGCCAACGCCCGGCGCTTGCCAGAAGAACGGCACCAAGGCACTCATCACCAGGGTGTTGCACAGGCCGGCAAAAAAGTTGCTGGTAGTCGGGCTGTCGAGCTCACTGAGCTTGCGCGTGAGCAATTGATAGAAGCAGAAAAACAGCGCCGAGCAGAATGGCAACAGCACCGCCGGCGTGAACAACTCGCCGCCGGGATGAACAATGATCAACACCCCGATGAAACCGCAGATCACCGCCAGCCATTGGCCGCGGGTAACGTGCTCACCAAGCAGCGGCACCGACAGCGCCGTGACCAATACCGGCGCAAGAAAATTCACCGCCGTCGCTTCGGCCAGCGGGATGAACAACAGGCCGGTGGTGAACAACAGGCTGGTGCTGAGCAAGCACAGCGCCCGTAAAAACTGCAACAACGGGCGTTTGCTGCGCAATACCCGTAAACCCGATTGCGGCAGGAAAATCCCGGCCATCAGCAAGGTGTGAACCAGATACCGAGCCCAGACCACCATCACCACCGGGTAAAAACCAGAGAGGTATTTCGACAAGGCGTCATGGCTGGAAAATAAAAAAGTCGCCACCACAACCAACAGAATGCCCTTGAGGGGCTGATTGACACCGGAAAGGGGAGTGCTGAGGGTCATGAGGGCTCTCTTGAGTCATGCATCAAGGGCATAAACCCCTTCGTCGGCAATGAAGTGAATTTTGATTATTTAGAACTCAGTTCCACTTTCAATCAAGAGGCAGACACAATGTTGTGCGAATGACGAACGAATTATGGAACGTTCGACGCCATGCTTACATTTAGATCAACCGAAAAACTCAACTAAACAACTCCGACGCCTGGCTCGCCGCCGACAACTCGTCTGCAAACTTCAGCAGCAGCGGCGCCAGCTCGTGCAGTCGTGCCTGGGGCATTCGCGCACTCGGCCCGGCAACGCTGAGCACTCCGATGACCCGCCCATCCAGCGGATGACGCACCACCGCGGCAAGGGCCGAGGTGCCGACTGCCGAACTCTCTTCGACCCAGGCATAGCCGTGCTCGCGGGCCAGACGCAAACGCTCGAGCAACTCGATATTGGAACGTGGCGCATTCGGGCCCCGCTCCAACGGCACGTCCGTGGCCTGCCGTTCAACCAGCGATAGAGCTTCGGCATCGCTCAGGCACGCCAGCCAGGCATGTCCGGAAGCGGTATAGAACAGTGGCGCATCGCGGCCCATGTCCGGGTCGTAACGCAGGCCGGAACGAGCTCCCTGGGACTTGGCGATCCAGGTCTGGCGATCGCCCTCGATGACCCCCAGACGCACCAATTCACCCGTTTCCTGAGCCAGGCGATCAAGCACCGGCTGAACGATATCGGCCCCGCTGCTGGACAGGTAACGAAAGCCCATGGCGACCAGTTTGGTCGACAGGTGATAACGCAGATTGTCTGGATTCTGCCGTACGTAACCCAGGCGAATCAGCTCGGCGAGCAGCCGGTGGGTAGCGCTTTTCGGGATGTCCAGTTGCTCCGCCAGTGTCTGCATCGGGAGACCCCGCGGATCACTGGTGAGACTTTCCAGAACGCTGAAAACGCGTTCGATTTGACTGCCAGCCATGGGTGAAGGTCCAGAGGAATGTGCTGTTCAGATTATATTTTGAAATCAAGTTCCACAAAACCACAATCATTCGATGGTTTTCGAAGTGCTGTTTGGAAAACAGCATAAAACCATCGCCAGACGGAATTAGATGGGATTTCCATGTTCTATGGAGTTCTGGATATTTTCCGGCCACGAAGAAATCAGTGCCGTGAATGCTAAGGTGCAAGACAAATGCCGGACGACCGGACTGGCGCCAGTCCCACTCACCAGCAACACTCATCACCAAGCTTAAGTAGAGGATTCCCACATGCTATGGAAAAAAGGCCGACGCAGTGACAACGTGGTGGATGCTCGCGGTGACGATACTGGCGTTGGCGGCGGTGGGATGCGTTTCGGTGGTGGAAAGGGTCTTAGCCTGACAGCCATTGTGCTGATCGTCGGCATTGGCTGGCTGACCGGCCAGGACCCGATGCAGATTATCGGGGAACTCACCGGGCAGATGACCGAACAATCGGCACCGGCCACTCAACAAACTCGCAAGGCTCCACCGGCCAACGATGAGCAGGCGGAATTCGTTCGCTCCATCCTGGGCGACACCGAGGACACCTGGGGTCAGATTTTCCAGCAGGCCGGGCGCAACTATAAGAACCCGACGCTGATCCTGTTCAGCAACGGGGTGAACTCTGCCTGCGGTTTTGCCACCTCCGCCACCGGCCCTTTCTATTGCCCGGCGGACCAGAAGGTTTATCTGGACATGAGCTTCTTCCGCGAAATGTCCCAGCGTTTCTCTGCTGCCGGCGACTTTGCTCAAGCCTACGTGATCGCCCACGAAATCGGCCATCACGTACAAACCCTGCTCGGGGTTTCCGCGAAAATTCAGACTGCCCGGCAACAGGGCCAGCGCATGGAAGGCGACGGCGGTTTGCTGGTGCGTCAGGAACTGCAGGCCGACTGCCTGGCGGGTGTCTGGGCCAACAATGCGCAGAAACGCTTGAACTGGCTGGAGCCGGGAGACATCGAAGAAGCCCTGAACGCGGCCAATGCCATCGGTGATGACCGCTTGCAACAGCAGGGTCAGGGCCGCGTGGTGCCGGACTCATTCACCCATGGTTCCTCAGTGCAACGGGTTCGCTGGTTCAAGACCGGCTTTGCCCAAGGTCAGGTCAGCCAATGCGACACCTTTGCCGCGAAAAACCTGTAATGCGTACGTGGCTGCTGGCCCTACTGATCATCTGCGCCAGCACCCAGGCTGACGAGCAAGGGGTGAAGGCGATCAGCTCCGGGCGCTTGCAGGTGAAAGGCGGCGAGATGGCGGTGAGCGTAGGCCCCGCGCCGACTAAAATCGAGCGTGTGCTGATCGTCATTCATGGTCGTTCACGCAATGCTGAAATCCACCGCCAGAGCGCTGAACAAGCCGTCGATAAGGCCGGGCAAAACATGACCACTCTGGTGGTCGCCCCGCAATTTCTCAATGAAACCGATATCGCTGGCCATCAACTGCCGGACAGCGTATTGCGCTGGCAGGGCAATGACTGGATGGCCGGCGGCTTATCCACAGGTCAGGATCCTCTGAGTTCCTACAGTGTTATCGACGAAATCGTCGCCCGACTGGGTGATCACCAACAGTTTCCGGACGTGAAGGAAGTCGTCATCGCCGGTCACTCCGGTGGCGCGCAGGTGGTCCAGCGTTATGCGTTGTTGAGTCAGGATCAGCCAGCCCTCAAGACGGCCGGCGTACAGGTGCGCTACGTGATCGCCAACCCCTCGTCGTACGCCTATTTCAATGAGCAACGGCCGGTGGCCTTCAGTCACGCTGGTTGTCCGGCCTTCAATCGCTGGAAGTACGGGCTGAAGGACTTGCCCGCCTATGCCGGCGGGCAAACACCCGCACAACTGGAGGAAATCTACGTCAAACGTGACATCAGTTATTTACTCGGGCAGCAGGACAACGACCCGAATCAAACGGCGCTGGATAAAAGTTGTGAGGCGCAAGCCCAGGGCGCGAATCGGTTGATCCGCGGGCACAATTATTTTAACTATCTGAAGCGGCGCCACCCTCAAGGGCTCAATCAGCAGCTGATTGAAGTGCCCGGTGTCGGGCATGACGGGGACGGGATGTTCAAATCGCCCGAGGGGCAGAAGGCGTTGTTCAGGCAATAGAACCCTGGTGCCTGATCTGACGCCTTCGCGGGCAAGTCGGATCACCGCACCGCCGCGCCCACAGTTGACCGCGCTCACCCGTAGATGCTGCCGCAGGCTGCGATCTTTTGATCGTCAAGCGGACAACATTTGCCGCAACGCCAGACAATCCTGCGCATGCCAATCGGTCAATTCCGGCCAAGGATTATCCGGCAGATTGACCAGCACGGTCCGCGCACCCGCCGCGCGACCGCAGTCCAGGTCGAAGCGATAATCCCCGACCATCACCAACTCACTCGGTGCGATATTCCAGGCCTGGGCCAGTTTCAGCAAGCCACCGGGATGGGGTTTTGGCGGGGCCTCATCGCGGCCCAGCACATCCTCCACCGCAAAGCAGTCCGCCAGACCGATCGCTTCCAGGGTCACATGGGCCAGCTCACGGGCGTTGCGGGTCAGGATGCCAAGGCGATAGCCGCGCCCCGCCAACTCGCGCACCAACTCCACCGCACCGGGGGCCGGCCGCGAACCCAGCGCCAGATCGCGTTCGTGCTCAAGCAACCAGGCATGTTTGGCCGCTGCCTCATCAGCCGGCAGCGCGGCGAGATGGGTCAGGATGTCGTGTTCAGCGGGAATCGCCAGCGCTTCGCGAATCGCCGCAAAGTCGTGCACGGCAATCGTCAGCGTGCCGTCCATGTCGAACACCCAATACCGCACCTCGCCCAGACTCATGCCCAATCCTTGCGATGACGAATCAAGCCTTCCTGAGTGACCGACGCCACCAATTGCCCGGCGCGATTGAATACGCTGCCACGGGAAAATCCGCGGGAGTTTCCGGCCCACGGGCTGTCCATCGCATAGAGCAGCCAGTCATCGGCACGCAGGTCGCCGTGGAACCACAAGGCGTGGTCGAGGCTGGCGACCTGCATGTCTTTCTGCCAGACCGACTTGCCGTGGGGCAGCAGTGAGGTGGTCAACAGGCCGAAGTCCGAGGCGTAGGCCAGCAGGTACTTGTGCAGTGCCGGCGAGTCGGCCAGGGCGCCATCAGCACGGAACCAGACGTATTTGATCGGATCGCCAGGTTGTGGGTTGTAGGGGTCTTTTTCGGTGACCGGGCGCACTTCTATCGGTTTGGCGCACAGCAGCTTGTCGCGCATGTGTTCCGGGATCAGATGCGCATACTGCTGAGTGATTTCCAGTTCCGTTGGCAGATTCTCCGGCCCGACCACTTGTGGCATCTGCAGTTGGTGTTCGAACCCTTCTTCGTCAAATTGAAACGAAGCGCTGCAGGTGAAGATCGGATTGCCCTTCTGGATCGCCGTGACGCGACGGGTACTGAAACTGCCGCCATCGCGCACTCGATCAACCTGATAGACCACCGGCAGAGCGGCGTCGCCGGGGCGCAGAAAATACCCGTGCATCGAATGCACATGACGCGCTTCTTCGACAGTCTGGCTGGCGGCCGACAACGACTGACCCAGTACCTGGCCGCCGAACAACTGACGGAAGCCCAGGTCCTGGCTGCGACCGCGAAAGAGGTTTTCTTCGATCGGTTCCAGGGTCAGCAGGTCGACCAGATCTTCCAACACGTGGCTCATTCAGACTCTCCTCACACAGAGCAATGCCGCGCAGTCTTGGCTGCGGCGGTCGATTCAGTTTTTGGCCCGAGCCAACAATGGACCCATTGTAAACGTCCAGGCAGGCTTATCCATGCAAGGTTTCCAGCCATTGTTCACGCGTGATGCGGTACAGCACATGATGGCGCAACGGATCATCGCTGCCGAGCTTCGGATGCTCGAAGTCGTGCACGGGGTCGTAGTGCATGCCGATCGCCTGCATGACTTTCTGCGACGGCTGGTTTTTCGCAGTGGTAAACGCCACGACCTCCTTCAGCGACAACCGGTCAAAGCCGCAACGCAGAGCGGTCCAGGCTGCTTCGCTGGCATAACCCAATCCCCAATGTTCACGAGCCAGACGCCAGCCGATTTCAGTCGCAGGGGTAAAAGGTGCATCGAATCCCACCACGGCGAGCCCGGTAAAGCCGATAAACGCCCCGGTATCCTTGCGCTCCAGTGCCCACAGGCCGAAGCCATGCTCGGCAAAATGACCGCGTATTCGCCCGATCAATCCCGCACTTTCCAGACGACTCAAGGGCGCCGGGAAATAGCGCATGACCTGGGGATCGGCACACATGGCTGCAAATTCCGGCAAATCACCATCTTGCCACTGACGCAACAGCAGTCGTGCGCTCTCAAGTTCCAGTATCGGCTCCATCGTGCCCCTCCGTTTCCATGCCGCAAGTCTACATCGCTGGTAGGATCCTTCACTCATTCCTACATACCTGCCTAGATAAATCTGCCATGCCCCTGCCGCTGATCTATCACGAAGACTACAGTCCCGAGTTTCCGGCGGAACATCGCTTCCCCATGGACAAGTTTCGCCTGCTGCGCGATCACCTGGTCGACAGTGGCCTGACCCGTGACTCCGAGCTGTTGCGTGCGCAACTATGCCCGTCGGAGATTCTCGCCCTCGCCCATGACCCGGGCTATATCGAACGTTATATGAGCGGCGAGTTGTCCCGCGAAGATCAACGACGTCTCGGTCTGCCCTGGAGCGAAGCACTGGCCCGGCGCACCGTGCGAGCGGTGGGCGGTTCGCTGCTGGCCGCCGAGCAGGCGCTGGAACATGGCCTGGCCTGCCACCTGGCTGGCGGTACTCATCACGCCCATTACGACCATCCGGCCGGGTTCTGCATTTTCAACGACCTGGCAGTGATCAGCCGCTACCTGCTGGAAAGCGGCCGGGTGGGCCGGGTCCTGATCTTTGATTGCGACGTACACCAGGGCGACGGCACTGCACGCATTCTGGAAAATACACCGGACGCCGTGACCGTTTCCCTGCATTGCGAAAAGAACTTTCCGGCACGTAAAGCCCAAAGCGATTGGGACATCCCGTTGGCGATGGGCATGGGTGACAGGGACTACCTCAAGGTGGTCGACGATGCCTTGAACTACCTGCTGCCGCTCTACCAGCCGGACCTGGTGCTGTATGACGCCGGGGTCGATGTGCACAAGGATGACGCGCTGGGCTACCTGAAGTTGACCGACGAGGGTGTCGCTGCTCGTGATGAAAGCGTGCTGCGCCACTGTCTGGGGCGCGACATTCCGGTGGTCGGAGTGATTGGTGGCGGTTACAGCAAGGACCGTAAAGCCCTGGCGCGACGCCATGGGATTCTCCATCACAGCGCGCAACGGGTCTGGGTGTCATCAGGTTGTCACTGAGTTGTGGGTGCTTTACCCACAATGCCTGTGGAACTGCCTGTGGATAACCTGAGTGAAAGGCCCTGCAGGCCAGAGTGTATATAGCCTGCAAACTGCTGGTTGTTTTTTGATCAACCAAAAGCTTCGCGGGCGAATCGGATCGCCGCACCGCCGCTCCCACAAGAACGGTGCACGGCCATTGTGCTGATAGAATGCCCGCCCTATTCCGCCGAACCGCAGCTCACGCCATGACCCAGTCTTCCGCCAACCTCCCCCACCACGTCACCATCATCGGTGGCGGCCCCGCCGGCCTGATGGCGGCTGAGGTATTGAGCCAGGCAGGGGTCAAGGTCGAGCTGTACGACGGCATGCCCTCCGTGGGTCGCAAGTTCCTGCTGGCTGGCGTCGGCGGGATGAACATCACCCATTCCGAAGCCTACCCGGCGTTTCTCTCGCGTTATGCCGAACGGGCGCCGCAGATTGCTCCGCTGCTGCGCGAGTTCGGTGCCGAGGCGCTGTGCGAGTGGATTCATGGGTTAGGCATCGAAACCTTTGTCGGCAGTTCCGGGCGGGTATTTCCTACCGACATGAAAGCCGCCCCCCTGCTACGCGCCTGGCTCAAGCGCCTACGCGAGGCGGGCGTAGTTATCCACACCCGTCACCGCTGGCTTGGCTGGAACAGCGATGGCAGCCTGCGCATCGACAGCCCGGAAGGCGAAAAAGCAGTGCACACCGATGCGTTGTTACTGGCCCTTGGCGGCGGCAGTTGGGCACGCCTGGGCTCGGATGGCGCCTGGATGCTGCCACTGGAACAACGTGGAATTTCCCTGGCGCGCCTGCAACCGAGCAACTGCGGTTTCGACGTGACGGCCTGGAGCGATCTGCTGGTCAGCAAATTCGCCGGCGCACCACTGAAAAACATCGCCATCGGCCTGAATGACGATGTGCCGCGACTGGGGGAATGCGTGATCACCGCGACGGGCATCGAAGGCAGCCTGATTTATGCACTGTCTGCAGCGATCCGCGAGGCTATCAATCAAAACGGCTCGGCGACCCTTCACCTCGACCTGCTGCCGGGTAAAACCCTCGACAGGATTCAAACAGCGCTGGCCAAGCCTCGCGGCGCTCGCTCAATGAGCAAGCACCTGCACAGCCAGCTCGGTATCGACGGCGTGAAAGCAGCCCTGTTGCGTGAACTGACGCCTGCCGGCTGCTTTACCGATCCGCTGTTGCTGGCCACTGCGATCAAAGCCCTGCCCCTGACCCTGGTAAAAACCCGGCCACTGGATGAAGCCATCAGCAGTGCTGGCGGCGTGCCGTTCGAAGCGATGAATGAACGCTTGATGCTCAACCAGCTGCCCGGCGTTTTTTGCGCCGGCGAAATGCTCGACTGGGAAGCGCCGACTGGCGGCTATCTGCTCACCGCATGCTTTGCCAGTGGGCGAGTGGCAGGATTGGGGATGGTGGAGTGGTTGAAGCGCCGGGCACCGTAACTGTGGCGAGGGGGCTTGCCCCCGCTGGGTCGCGGAGCGACCCTTAAAAACTGCAAAGGCGTTGTATCAGGCACACCGCATTCGCCGATTTTACGACTGCTTCGCAGCCGAGCGGGGGCAAGCCCCCTCGCCACGATGGTCTACTGTCTGGCTTAAGGCTTGCGCTTACGCGGCCCGGTGTTGAACACCGGTACCTTGCGCACAGGCTTGATCGCCGGCGCTTCAGCCGCCACTTCGCCGCTGTCCACCCATTTGCCCAGGTTGCGTTTACCGCCACCCGAGACTTTGGGTTTCTTCGCCTTTTTCGGTTTCTTGATAACCTGGCCACTGGCATCGGTGTCCGGCACACGGTGCTCGGGTTCGAAATCCTGCTCTTGCTCGCGAGTCAGCGTCTGACGGGTCAAGGTCTCGATGGCCGACAGCATATTCACTTCATCGGCACACACCAATGAAATCGCCTCGCCGGTAGCGCCCGCACGACCGGTACGGCCGATACGGTGGATGTAGTCCTCAGCCACGATCGGCAGGTCGAAATTCACCACCAACGGCAAGTCTTCGATATCCAGACCACGGGCCGCCACATCGGTGGCCACCAGAATCTGGATCTCGCTGGCCTTGAACCGGTCCAGCGCACGCTGGCGAGTGGCTTGTGGTTTGTCGCCGTGAATACCGTCGGCATTCACACTCAGGCCCTGGAGTTTTTCCACCAGTTGATCGACGCCGTTACGGGTCTTGGCGAATACCAGCACCTGCTTCCAGCGGTTTTTGCGCATCAGGTGAATGAACAGCTCCGCCTTGCGCTTCTTGTCCACCGTCACCACCCACTGCTTGACGGTGTTGGCGGCGACGTTGCGCGGGCTGACCTCAATGCTCAGCGGGTCATTGAGCATCTGCCCGGCCAGCAGGCGGATTGCATCGGAGAAGGTCGCGGAGAACAACAGTGTCTGACGTTGCTTGGGCAGGACCCGGTAAATATTCCCCAGCTCTTCGGAAAATCCGAGGTCGAGCATGCGGTCGGCTTCGTCGAGGATCAGGGTTTGCAACTGGTTGAACTTCAGCGCTTTCTGCCGGTACAGATCCAGCAAGCGCCCCGGAGTCGCCACCAGCACATCAACGCCCTTGCGCAGCTTCATCATCTGCGGGTTGATGCTGACGCCACCGTACACCGCATAGGTGCTCAGAGGCAGGTGCTCGGCATATTGGCGAACGCTTTCGTGAACCTGCTCGGCCAGCTCGCGGGTCGGCACCAGGATTAGCGCGCGCACCGAGTTACTCGCAACCTTCGGCCCTTCCATGGCCAGCAACTGCAGCAGCGGCACGGCGAAACCGGCGGTCTTGCCGGTACCGGTCTGGGCCGCGGCCATCAAGTCGCGACCGGCCAGCACCGCCGGGATGGCTTGCACCTGCACCGGCGTCGGGGTCTGGTAACCGAGCGTCTCAAGGGCGCGCAGCAAGGGTTCGATCAAGCCAAGAGTGGCGAAAGTCATGGGGGTACCGTAGGGAAATGTCAGCGCATGTGAGCAATGCGCCGCAGTTTACCCTAATTCACTGCGGATTCTGCCTGCGCCACTGCGGCAAGCTGATCAACACCACGGCACTGATGATCACCGCCATCGCCAGAGCCTCTTCGATACCGATGCTTTCACCGGCAAAGACGATGCCCAGCAATACGGCCACGGCCGGGTTGACGTAGGCATAGCTGGTCGCCGCGGCCGGACGGACGTTTTTCAGCAGGTACATATAGGCGTTGAAGGCGATGATCGAACCGAAGCCGATCAGATAGGCCAGGGCAACCCAGCCTTCTATTGGGGGCAGACTATCCAGGTGCTCGCCGCTGAGCGCACTGGCAATCATCAGCACCACACCGCCAACCAGCATTTCCGCGGCGCTGGCCATCGGCCCTTGAGGCAACGGTAAATGTTTGCTCCAGACCGAGCCAAACGCCCAGGCTGCTGCCGCGAAGATCAGCAACACCGCGCCCAGCGGGCTCGACTGCAAGTTTGAGCCGAAGTTGAGCATGGCAATGCCGATCAGCCCGAGAGCAATCCCGGCCCACTCCAGGCGAGTATTACGCGCGCCCCAGAAGTAGCCGCAGAGCAAGGTGAACAGCGGTACCGTCGCCACCGCCAGCGCCGCGACCCCGGAGGCCACGCCCATGTGCTCTGCCACCGTCACCGCGCCGTTGCCGCAACTGAGCAGCAGGACTCCGATCATCCCTGCCGCCTTCCATTGCGGCCAGGTCGGAGCGGGCACCCCACGCCAACGCAGAAAGCCGTACATCAAGGCTCCGGCAATGATGAAACGAATCCCCCCGAGCATCAGCGGCGGCCAGTACTGCACGCCGATTCGAATCACCAGATAGGTGGATCCCCAAATCACATACAACGCAAAAAACGCAGAAATCAGCGGCAACGTAATTCGGCGTGGGCCAGGCATGGAAAGCTCGACGGCAGACATGGGAAGCTCGAATCTGGACAGGTGGAGCGCTAGTTTAGAAAGCAGCGGGGCAAAATTTAAGTTACAAAACCTGTTTATAGCGCCCGTACACTTTTCAAAACACGGAGATCAGCGCTATAAACCGTGCATTCAAAAGTCCTGAGCTCCAGGAGCCGAATCATGGACAAATACGACCGCCAGCTCCTCAACGCCCTGTTGGAAAATGGCCGGGCGACCTACGCGCAACTGGCGCGCAAGGTCAACCTGTCCGCCCCGGCCGTCGCCGAGCGCGTGGCCAAACTCGAAGCCTGCGGGGTGATCACGGGTTACCAGGCGAAAATCGACATGGCCAAGGTCGGCCTGCCGATCCAGTGCGTCATCGAACTGCGCCTGAGCCACCACGGCAGCCAGAAAACCTACGATGAACTGATCAAGATCCCGCAACTGACCGAATGCCACCGAGTCACCGGCGACCCCTGCGTCATCATGCAAGCCGCTGTCGGTTCGATGCCGGAACTCGAAGACTTGATCAACCGCATCGCCCAGTTCGGGTTTAGCAAGACTTCGATCGTGCTATCGAGCGCGATTGAAAAACGCGTGCCGCTGGGGCATCTGGAGGGGAATGGCAGGAATGGGGGGTGACGCTAAAAGATCGCAGCCTGCGGCAGCTCCTACAGGATCCTCATACGCCAGGCGTACGCGATCGGCGTAGGAGCTGCCGCAGGCTGCGATCGTTTGATCTTGCTTCTAGAACCCGCGATGGCGCTTCAGATGCTCATTGATCTTCGCCGCCGGCACCTTCTGCAAGCTGCACAACAGATCATGGGACAACTCCCGCAGACCATGCCGCTGCCGCAGTTCCTGGGCCAGGTGCGTCGTCAGGTTGGCGGCCATTTCGGCGTCGGCCATGGCCCGGTGAGCCTGGCCGGTGTGGGGCAGTTGGGCGAAGGTGGTGAGGGTGCCAAGCTTGTGGTTCGGCGCGGCCGGCATCAGGCGCCGGGCGAGTAACAGGGAGCAGGCGAAGTTCTGCAGGCGAGTGCGTTTGATCCGCCCCAGTTCGTAGTCCCAGAACTTCTGGTCGAACGCAGCGTTGTGGGCCAACAGCGGTGTGGTGCCGACGAATTCGTTGACTTCGTTCATCACCTGTTCCGCCGAGGGTGCGCTGCGCACCATGGCGTTGCTGATACCGGTCAGGCTTTCGATAAAGCCCGGGACGCGCACGCCGGCGTTCATCAAGCTCTGGTAGCGCTCGACAATGCGCCCCTGCTCAAGAATCACCACGGCAATTTCCGTGGCCCGGCAAGCGCTGCTCGGGGAGATCCCGGTGGTTTCAAAGTCGATGACCGCTATCCGTTCCAAACCTGTTCCCACTCCATCAAAAAGTAATCGAATTCAGTTTTTAAGCAGCAACACGCCTTCGATCGGCACATAGCGGCTGGCGGCGCGTATCAACGAGTTGGCGGTCAGGCCCGGCACGCCGTAGGCGACTGCTTCAACGCCGTGCTTGCTGATAATGCGTTCAAGCAGCATGTCAAAATCACCGTCGCCGGAGGCCAGCACCACCTCATCGACGTTCGCCGCGGCGTCCATGATATCGATGGTAATGCCCACGTCCCAGTCGCCCTTGGCCGAACCGTCGCTGCGCTGGATATAAGGCTTGAGCTTTACCGTGAAGCCGAGGTTGCGCAGGATCTGCTGGAACTGCTGCTGCTTGCTGTCACCGCGATCGATGGCGTAGGCATACGCCTCGACAATCTGCCCACGCTGACTGATGTCTGCCCACAGGGCCGCATAGTTGAAGTGACAGCCATAGGCCTGACGCACGGTGTAGTAGAGGTTTTGGACATCGGCGAACACCGCAATTTTTTTCACCGCAAATCCTCATGGCGCAAGCGCGCACAGGCTGAATCAGGCGCAATGCCCGAAAAGTCGCCCAGTATGCCAGCCAGAAGGAAATTTCCGCGAATAATCGGACCGGAGCGCCAAGGCGCTCCGGACGAATGGTGCATCAGACGAAGGAATCGTCGTCGCTGAAGAAGGATGAGCTGTCATCGTTGTAGTCGGCGTCGGTAATCCCGCCCTGATCATTACCGTAGGAATCGTTACCGGCCATGCGCTGGTCATCATTACCCGGGTCATTACCGCTGTCATTGACTTGAGCCGGCTCTTCCTTGGCGACTTCGGCGACTTCCGGCGGTTGCTGATTGCTGTGGAACAGGCTGCTGATGCCTTGCGCCAGCATCACGCCACCCGCCACCCCGGCTGCGGTTCGCAATGCGCCACCGAGGAAGCTATTACCACCTGCCGGGGACTGTTGTTGGGCAGCCGCGTAGTTCTGTTGCGAGCCACCGAAGTTTTGCCGGGGCGCTACGCCCGGCTGGGCGTTGAACGACGGCCGTGCTGGCTCACGCCAGCCACCGGTCGAGGCCGGAGCACCAGCGCCCGCTGTCGGTTGCGAGTCTCGGGAACCACCACCGAAGATGCTCGACAGGAAGCCGCCACCACCACCGCTTGGCGCGGGAGTGGCCATTTGGGTCTTGGCTTGTTGCAGTTCGGCCTGCAGTTGCTGGTTTTGCTGAGCGAGTTGTTTGTTCTGTTCGTCGAGGCTTTTGAGCGCAGCCTCCTGCACCAGAATCGCCTGGGTCATGAAATACCCTGCCGCAGGCTGGCGATTCAGATGTTCCTTGATCCGTGTCTCGGCCTGGGCGTCGCGCGGGTCTGAATCCGCTTCGGCTTGCTGCAGCCGTGAAAACAGGCCATCGATCAGGGTTTGTTCTTCGCTGTTCATGGCGACCTCGTTAGATTGCCGGAAAAATCGTCGCCCTTTCCGTTGTGGATAAGGTGCCCCTGCAGTAATGGGGCGTGCTGCGCCGCCTTTCAATGGCCTTTACCCAACGTTTACGTTTGCTCCTGCGGGCCCTGCATCGGTTAAAGTGTCGAACTGCTTTTTACCTGCGATACCGACTGATGAATCCGTTAGATGTGCTCCGCGACTCTTTGTACTTCTTCAAGCGCAACCTCGGCCAGATCGTGCCGTTGTGCCTGCCGTTGGTGGTGCTCGAAGCGTTGCTGCAACAACTTGTCGAACACTCCCAGGGCTCGGATGCCTTTCCGGGTTACAGCGTGATCGTCGGGCTGCTGATTTATCCCCTGTATACCGCTGCGCTGATCCTTTTTCTGGATGCCCGCAGTCGAGGCGAATCACCGCGCACCCGAGATCTGCTGGCAATGTCGACCCGTCTGTGGCCGCGCTTCGCGCTCCTGACAGCAATCAACACCTTGTTGATTTTGGTGGGCCTGTCGCTGTACTTCCTGCCAGGGTTGTGGCTGATGGTGACGCTGGCCTTTGCCGAGTACCTGCTAGTGTTGCGAGGCCTGCAACCACTGGCTGCCATCAAGGAAAGCTTTCGCCTGACCCGTGGCAATTTCCTGCGCATCCTGACCTGTATCCTGTGCGTGATGGCACCGTTGTGGATACTCAAGGGCGCAAGTCTTGCGGTGTATCCCGAGCCGCAGAACCCGGCATTCGCGCTGTTGATCGACAGCATCCACAGCTTCCTGCAACTCTTTACCAGCGTCGTGTTGTTCCGCCTGTTCATGTTGATTAGCGAAGTACCCGACAAAAATGATGGAAGTATCTGACAGGCCTGCCCTTTGGATCCGACACGGCTCTCGGGTATGCTCGTGCTTAATCCTGCAACGCCATAAGCCGAGCCGATGACCCGTCTACTGCGCTACACCCTGCTGGGCCTGCTGATCATTGCCGGTCTGATGTCAGCCGTGATCCATAGCCTGACCTGGCGCCCGGGAGCCAAAGAGCGGCTGCCGGTCAGTTGCAGTACCCAGGCACCGCCTCTCGTGCCCGGCCAGGCGCTCAAGGTCATGACCTGGAACGTCCAGTACCTGGCGGGCAAACGCTATGTGTTCTGGAATGACCTGGCCAACGGCAATGACGAACGCCCCACCACCGAAGACATGGCCTTCAGTCTTGATGAAGTGGCGCGGGTGATCCGCGATGAACAACCCGATATCGTCCTGCTGCAAGAGCTCGATGAAGGCGCCAAGGCCAGCGACTATCAACACCAGCTGAAACTGCTCCAGGAACGCCTGACCGATCTTTACCCCTGCAGCACCCATGCATTCGACTGGAAGGCTGACTTCATTCCGGACCCGCATATTTTCGGCAGTGTCGGCCGGCAACTGGCGACATTGAGCCGCTACCAGATCAAACACGCCGAACGCCTGCAGCTCCCCGAGGCACCGGCCAATATCATCAGTCGTCAATTCCAGCCAAAAAATGCGCTGCTGGTGAGTTATCTGCCGTTGAGCGATGGAGGGCAGATGGCAGTAATCAATACCCATCTGGATCGATCGATGCAGCCTGACGACACTCTGCCAGAGCAAGTGAGCGCCATCGCCAAGGTGCTCGACAAGTTGGAAAGCCGTGGCACACCCTGGTTGATTGGCGGCGATCTTAATCTGCTGCCGCTCGGCCAGTATCAACGACTCACCCCCGAGCAACGCTCACCCTACTCCGCCGACAGCGCGCTGCATGTACTCTGGGACAAATACCCGATGATTCCCACCAACAGCGAAGCCAGCGGTATCGACCGCGCGCACTGGCTGACCCACTACCCCAATGACCCAGCCCTGAACGGCCCGGACCGCACCCTTGACTACCTGTTTTACAGCCCACGAATCAAACGGGTCGAGGCCCGAGTGAGGCAAAACGATACGCTGAGAATCTCCGATCATTTGCCGGTGATTGCACGGTTCCTTCTGCCTGCGGCGCTGTAGATCAAAAACTGTGGCGAGGGAGCAATTGTGGCGAGGGGGCTTGCCCCCGCTGGGGCGCGCAGCGGCCCTAAAACATGCAATCACATTTTATCAGGCATGCCGCGTTCACAGGCTTTGCGGCTGCTTCGCAGCCGAACGGGGCGATGCGGCGTTCCGACAAGCTCCCTCACCACAAACCTGGCTTATTTACGCGGCTTGATCCGCGCTGTCGCTTCGGCCACCAGCGGATCATCCGGCCAGTAGTGTTTCGGATAACGCCCCTTCAGATCCTTCTTCACCTCGGCATAGGTACTGCGCCAGAAGTTCGCCAGGTCCTGCGTTACCTGCACCGGACGCCGCGCGGGTGACAGCAGGTGCAACTTGACCACTTGCCGGCCACCGGCAATGCGCGGGGTTTCGGCCAGGCCGAACAACTCCTGCAAACGCACCGCCAGAATCGGCGGCTGCTCGCTGTAGTCCAGGCGAATCGACGAGCCGGAAGGCACTGTCAGATGATGCGGCGCCAGCTCATCCAGGCGTTGAGGCAGTGGCCACGGCAGCAGGTTATGGACGATGCTGGACAGGTCCAGATTGGCGAAGTGACTGAGCCGCGACACCCTTCCCAGATACGGCAACAACCAATGCTCCAAACCTGCCAGCAACGCCGCATCGCTGACATCCGGCCATTCGCTATGCCCTTTTTCCTCCCTATCCAACTGCCGTAACAACGCCACCCGCGCTTGCCACTGGCGCAGTTCCGGCGTCCATGGCAGCAGTTCGAGCCCTTTACGCCGCACCAGATTGACCAATGCCTGGCTGCGTGCGGTTTCATCCAGCCCGGTCAGCGGTTCCCTGCTGAGTATCAGTTCGCCCACCTTGCGCTGGCGCTCGGCTCGCAGCACACCTTCGCGTTCATCCCAATCTAGCTGATCGACAATGCGCACTTGTTCAGCCAACACCGAATCAAACAGCGCCGGATCAAAATCCGCCGCCAGATAAATTCGTTCTTCGCGCTGCCCCTGACGACTGCCCAGATCGGCAATCACCAGCCAGGGTTGCTTCATCAGGCTATCGGCCTCGGCGAACAGCGCGGCGCGACCGTTGGCCAGGCGATATTCGGCGCCACCGGCACGCCGCTGCTGCGCGACACGATCCGGATAGGCCAGGGCCAGCAGCGCGCCAAGCCAGCGCGGATGATCCGGATCGTTGACCGGTTCCTGTGCCTTGCCCCGCAGATAACCGCGATATTGTCGAGCCAGTTGCCGGGCTCGCTGAACGCCACCTTGAGCACCGCGAGTCGCTCGCTCTTCGCCGGACAACAGCACCAGCCTGCTGTGCAAATCCGCACCGGCGCCGCGCAAGATGTCCCGCTCACCCAACAATGCGGCGACGTCGCAAGCCATGTCCGCCAACCCCAGCGCCTGCCCGCGCAACAACAAATGAGCGATACGCGGATGGGCTGGCAGTTCGGCCATCGCCTGACCGTGACGGGTCAGCTTCCAGTCCTCAGCTGTCTTGCCCTCCAGTGCACCCAAGCGTTCCAGCAAATCCTGAGCCTGTGCATAAGCTGCCGCTGGCGGCACATCGAGCCAGATCAATTGCCCAGGCAGAACGCCCCAACGCCCCAACTGCAGAGCCAGGCCGGCAAGGTCAGCCGAAAGAATCTCGGCACTGGCGTAAGCCGCCAACTGCTCATGCTGATCCTGCGACCACAGGCGATAACACACGCCCGGCTCCAGGCGCCCCGCTCGCCCGGCGCGCTGTGTAGCGCTGGCGCGGGAGATCCGTTGCGTGTCGAGGCGAGTCATGCCGCTGCCCGGATCGAAACGCGGCACCCGCGCCAACCCGGCATCGATCACTACCCGCACGCCATCGATGGTCAGGCTGGTCTCGGCGATGTTGGTGGCCAGCACCACTTTGCGCTGACCGGGCGGTGCCGGGTCGATGGCGGCGCGTTGCGCATTCAGGTCCAGTTCGCCGTGCAACGGACACAGCAGCACTTTAGTGCGTTCACCCAGCGCCTCGACCAACTGTTGATGGACCCGACGGATTTCCGCCTGGCCCGGCAGAAACACCAGCAGACTGCCACTTTCGTCGCTCAAGGCGTCGAGGATGGTCTGCACCACCCGTGGTTCGATGAATTCCCCCGGCTGAAACGCCCGACCCCAGCGCATCGTCACCGGGTACATGCGCCCTTCGCTGCGCAAAATAGGCGCGTCATCCAGCAGGCCTGCGAGCCGTTCGCCTTCCAGGGTCGCCGACATCAAGAGAATCTTCAGCGGCTGTTCGTCACGAAACAGGTCGCGACCATTCAGGCTCAACGCCAGCGCCAGATCAGCGTCGAGGCTGCGCTCGTGGAACTCGTCGAAGATCAGCAGGCCGACACCGTCCAGCGCCGGGTCATCTTGCAGGCGTCGAGTGAGAATCCCCTCGGTGACCACTTCGATTCGGGTATTGGGCCCCACCTTGCTGTCGAGACGAATGCGATAGCCCACGGTTTCGCCGACCTTTTCCCCCAGCTCACTGGCCAGTCGTTCGGCGGCCGCGCGGGCGGCGAGGCGACGCGGCTCGAGCATCAGGATGGTTTGCCCGGCCAGCCACGGCTCATTCAACAACGCCAATGGCACGCGGGTGGTTTTACCGGCGCCGGGCGGTGCTTCGAGTACGGCTTCGTGGCGTGTCGCCAAGGCTTCACGCAGCGCGGGTAGAACTTCATCGATCGGCAGAGAAATCATGCTGGCTCCCCAGGGCGTGCTCACAGTAAATTGCGGGTCGCGTTGGAGCTGTGGACGTGCCAGGCAAGGCGCGGGACGCCGGTAAGGGTCGTTTCCTTGCCAAGTCCCGCAACGCAGCATGGCGCGTTCACAGCTTCAACCCGAAGGGCCGAACCCCGGAAAGCGCAATCCGCCGTTACTCGTTTTTGATTGGGGAAAACCAAACCTCACTCCTCATGTACTCTTGCGTGTTCCGGGGTGATGGCGCGACCGCAATTTATTGTGAGCACGCCCTGCGAGCCGCGAGTATAACGGCGAACTGCATAGCGTTAATCAGGGTCTGTATTGATACCAGGGACGCTTTTTCACCATTTCGTTTCGAATTTGATCAGGAGATCCATATGCGTATTCCCTTCCGTGTAGTTGGCGGCGTTCTGCTCGCTACCCTGCTGACCCAAATGACCGCGTGCGGCACGATTTTCTTCCCGGACCGTCGCGGCCAGATCGAAGGCAAGATCGACCCGGTGGTGGCCGCCCTCGACGCCGTGGGCCTGCTGTTCTATGTCATTCCAGGGCTGATTGCGTTTGGCGTGGACTTCGCCACGGGTGCTATCTACCTGGAACCCGGCAGGACCGCCCAGGTCGCCCCGGAAAAACTCCAGCAGGCCATCGGTGCCGACGGCAAGGTCGATAACAGCAAGTTGCAGGCTATTCTCGAAAGCGAACTGGGCCGCACCTTCCCACTGGATGATCCACGGTTGATCCAGCACAAAGGCAGCGCACAGCAACTGGCCATGTACGGTCTGCAACCCGCCGCTTGAAGTGGCGTATTCGAAGGAACGTAAACGCCCATGACCAGTAGTACCGAACACGCTCGCCTGCTGCGTCTGGCGACCCGCGCCTCGCTGGCGGTGGCGGGCATTCTGATTGTGACCAAGGCGATCGCCTGGTGGTTGAGCGGTTCGGTCAGCCTGCTGGCGGGTCTGACCGACTCCCTGCTCGACGGTGCCGCGTCGTTTCTCAATCTGCTGGCGGTGCATTACGCGCTGCGCCCGGCAGACGAGGATCATCGTTACGGACATGGCAAGGCCGAGTCCCTCTCGGGCATGGCCCAGGCGCTGTTCATTGCCGTCAGTGCGGTATTGATTGGCGTGCAGGCGATCGAACGTCTGCAGAACCCGGAGCCCTTGGGGGCTCCTTGGGTGGGTATCGCCGTGATGCTGCTGTCACTGGCGCTGACGGTCGCGCTGCTGATGCTGCAACACCGGGTGATCCGCGAAACCGGCTCGACCGCGGTACGTGCCGACTCGCTGCATTATCGTTCCGATCTGCTGCTCAATAGCAGCATCCTGCTGGCGCTGGTACTGGCCAGCTTCGGTTGGGAACAGCTGGATGCCTGGTTTGGTCTGGCGATTGCGGTATACATCCTCTGGAGCGCCGTACACATCGCCAAGGAAAGTGTCGCGGTATTGATGGACGAAGAATTGCCGCCGGACGTCAGCCAGCACATGCTTGAGCTGGCCTGCAGCGTGCCCGGTGTGCTCGGCGCCCATGACCTGCGCACACGGATCTCCGGCAATCACTGGTTCGTGCAATTGCATCTGGAACTGCCGGGTGAATTGACCTTATCCGTCGCCCACGGCATCAGCGATCGCGCCGCCGAAGCGATCACCGCCGCTTACCCGCGAGCCGAGGTGTTGGTGCACGCCGACCCGCAGGAAGTGGTGAGCGCTGCAAAGACCTGAGGTCTTCGACTAATAACTGACCTGGTACCCGCGGCTGCTCAGGCAATTGCCCTGGGCCTGGCGATAGGTTTGCACCACCGCTGGCGCCGGTTGATAGGTGACCGCCGCCGGATCGAAGCCGCTCTGCTCGACCGCCCAGCGATAGCAGTCGTAGCCATCCTGATTGACCTGCTCGGGCGTCTGCCCGTTCGCCGGATAGGCGACCACGTCGTAGCCATTGCTGACCGGTTGCGGTTGAGGATTGCCCATGGGTGGGTCGACCACCACGTATTGCTGGGTGCTGGACTCATACGCGTAGTAGGAGCCTGCCGCCAAAAAGAGCAACGCGCCGCCGATCCAGACTTCCTGCGCGTAATCCGGTAGATAGCTGACGCGGATCCCGTGCGGAGGCCTGACCACTACATAACGCGGGCCTTGCGGGCGATACCAGTAACCGCTGGAGTAAAAGTAGTCCTGACCGCGATAGGGCACGCGGTAATTGCGATCAGGGAATCGATCGATCACATAACCCGGACGATATTGCGGGCCAGGCCCCCAACCGTTGCCATGCCCATCCGGGCGACCCGGCCAGCGATGGTCATTGGAGTGATCTTTGTAGTCTGAGCGCGAACCAGGGCCGCCTGACTGCCAATGCGGGTTGTTATCGTTGCGCCGGGGAATGTCCTGATAGTAACCACGCTGTGGCTGCTGAGTCTGGCGGACGGTGTCCGGGCGGCTTTGAATCGGCAGGTTATTGCTCGGCTGCGACGCAGGCCGGCCTTGGCCATTGAGATCATGCTGCCCACGACTCTGCCCCTGTGCGCCAGGATTGCGGCCGTTGTGCTCGAACTGTTGGCTGTTGTCGCCGCGAATAATCTCGTTCTGCTGGCGCGGTTGGTTATTCTGCGGACGTGGCTGAGGGTTTTCCGGACGCTGTTGATTGTTTCCCGAGCGCCCTTCGGCGCCATGATCACGCTGGCCACCGCTACCGGCACCCGTGTGTTGAGGACGTTGCCCGTCATCCCGCTCATCGGCCTGTAATTGCGCGCCGACACTCATGCACAGCAAACCAACACCTGCCAAACGCCAGATGCGCGACTTCATGCTATTCCTCACTGCGGTTCAGGACCTATCCATCAGACTGGAAAAGCCTGGGGCGGTTCTGCAACAGGTTATCAGTCACGAGACTTATTTCGCAGGCATAAAAAAAGGAGACCTGTCGGCCTCCCTTTGAGAACTTCGTCCGTGCTCGACGCTTATGACGCCGGCTCACCTCACTCCGTCTTCTGGACAGTGTGTAGCCCGGGGGCCGACTCAACCCTGTGGGGTTGGCGACCGCAGCTGGCCTGATTCGGCGAGCCGCACTGGACTGTTTGTCCGGGCAGTGATTCTGGTAATAAGAATAGGCTTGAGGCGCCGGCAGAGGATTGCGAATATTGCTCAAATAAACATAGCTTGCGCAATTTTTAACTAAAGATAGATAATTAGCCGCAATAGTTACGACAAAGGACTGATCCATGAGCAAACTAGACCGATACGACCTGAGCATTTTGGCGGAATTGCAGCGGGACGCGCGCATCTCTAATCAGGAGCTGGCCGAGCGTATCGGGCTGTCACCCTCACCCTGCTCGCGGCGGGTCAAGCAACTGGAAGACGACGGCTATATTTCCCGCCAGGTCGCCCTGCTCGACCGCAAAATGCTCGGCCTGAGCCTGACCGCCTATGTGCTGATCGGCATGGACCGGCACACCCCCGAGCGCTTCGAGAACTTCGAAGCGGCGATTCGCAACCTGCCGCAGGTGCTCGAATGCAGCCTGGTGACGGGTATGGACGCCGACTATCAACTCAAGGTGGTGGTACCGGACATGGATCACTACCAGAAGCTGTTGCTCGGCCACCTGACCCGCATCGAAGGCGTGACCAGCGTGCGCTCGAGCTTTGTACTCAATCAGGTGCTCAATAGCACCGAGTTGCCGTTGACTCATTTGCGCGGCTGAACACAATTCCCCTGTGGCGAGGGAGCTTGCTCCCGCTGGGCTGCGAAGCAGCCCTAAAAATCAGCCAACCAGGTTTTTCAGACAGAACGCGTCAACCAATTTGCGACCGCTTCGCGCTCGAGCGGGAGCAAGCTCCCTCGCCACAGTATGAGTTCGTCCGCAGGGCTGCGACAGGTCGACGCACGTCAATACACCACCAATCCCCCTTGGCGTATACTCCGCCGGCCTTTTTTTGCCCTGCCGCGCTGGAGAGTTTCAATGGATCCTGCAGTATTCGAAGAGTGGATGATGACCGGTCTGGTGACCATCCTGATCATTTTCATGGGTTTCATCGTCTGGGATCTGGCGAAGAAGTCCAAGGCCGGGCGGTTTGGCTCCTTTATTCTGTTCTTCGTATTGGGTCTGGGCGTTGCCGCCTTCGTGATCAAAAGCGTGGTCATCGGGCTGATCGAGTCCGGCACCTTATAAACGCGCAGGGACTTCTTTCCACTGGCCCTGATCAAGCCCTTCGATAGTCCAGTCGCCGATTCGCACCCGCACCAGACGCAGGGTCGGCAAGCCCACCGCAGCCGTCATCCGTCGCACCTGACGGTTGCGCCCTTCGCGAATCACCAGCTCCAGCCAACTGGTCGGCACACTCTTGCGGAACCGCACCGGCGGATTGCGCGGCCATAGCTGTGGCTCTTCAAGCTGCCGCGCCTCGGCCGGCAAGGTCATGCCGTCATTCAACTCGACGCCGTCGCGCAACCGCTGCAATTGTTCAGCGCTGGGCTCGCCTTCCACCTGCACCCAGTAGGTCTTGGCCAGTTTATGTTTCGGATCGGCGATCCGCGCCTGGAGCTGGCCGTCGTTGGTCAGCAACAGCAAGCCTTCGCTGTCCCGATCCAGCCGACCTGCCGGATAAATGCCGGGGATCTCGATAAAGTCCTTGAGCGTCGCCCGCCCTTCGCCGTCGCTGAATTGAGTCAGCACATCAAATGGCTTGTTGAACAGGATCAGCTTTGGCTCGGCCGGTGGTGCCTTGGCGACACGCCGTGGTGCTGAGGAAGATTGCGGGTTATTCGCGCCAGGGCGGCGGGAAGCAGGACGAGGTGGACGAGGCATGGCAAAAGGGACATCTAACGGTCAGGACTGGCAATGCTAGTACCCCGACCGCTAAATGACCATCGCAACTATCAGCGGAACGGCGGTTCGTCGAAGCTGCGCAGCTTGCGTGAGTGCAGCGAATTGAGCTCGGTACGCAGCAGATCCACCGCGGCGATGCCGATCTTCAAATGCTGGCTGACCGCACGTTCGTAGAACGCGTTGGCCGAACCTGGCAGTTTGATTTCGCTGTGCAGCGGCTTGTCCGAAACACACAACAAGGTGCCGTAAGGCACCCGTAAACGATAACCCTGGGCCGCGATGGTGCCGCTTTCCATGTCCACCGCCACGGCACGCGACAGGTTGATCAGCGGACGCTCCTGAGCCCAGCGCAATTCCCAGTTACGGTCGTCGTAGGTCAGCACGGTACCGGTGCGCAGGCGTTTTTTCAGATCATCGCCTTTCTCGCCGGTGACGTTGGCCGCGGCTTGCTGCAAGGCCATCTGCACTTCGGCCAGGGCCGGGATCGGAATATTGGGTGGTACGACCCGATCAAGGATTCCGTCGCGGCGCATATAGGCGTGAGCCAGCACGTAGTCGCCAATGGTCTGCGACTGACGCAAGCCGCCGCAGTGCCCGATCATCAGCCAGCAGTGCGGACGCAGCACAGCCAAATGGTCGGTGATGTTTTTCGCGTTGGACGGACCGACTCCGATGTTCACCAGGGTCACGCCATGACCGTCACTGGCTTGCAGGTGATAGGCCGGCATCTGATAACGATGCCATACCACTCCGGCGGCAATCGCCGAGGCCTCGCCGTGGTCCATGCTCTTTTCGATGATCACATTGCCCGGCAACACCATGCGCACGAAGCGTGGATCGCTGCGCAATTGCTCCAGGCCGTGCACGATGAACTGGTCGACATAGCGGTGATAGTTGGTCAGCAGGATCCACGGCTGCACATGCCGCCAGTCGCTGCCGGTGTAGTGCACCAGACGACGCAGCGAGAAATCGACCCGCGCCGCGTCGAACAGCGCCAATGGCAGTGGGTCGGTGTTTTCCCAATCGTACAGGCCATCGGCGATGCCATCGGTAGCGGCCGACAGGTCGGTGCTGGGGAACACCCGAGCCAACGCCGCAGCGGTGACACCGGAACCACCGAGTTCATCGCCCTGCTCGACCACATAGGGATACGGAATATTCTGCTCGCTGACGCCCACTTCCACCGTCACGGTGAAGTCGTGCATCAGCGGCACCAGTTGCTCCAGCAGGTAATTACGAAAGGCGGCAGGATGGGTGACGGTGACGCTGTAGGTGCCAGGCAGCTGGACCTTGGCGTAAGCCCGAGTGGTCTGTGGGACCTCGCCCTGGCAGAGATAGGTCAAGCGCAGTTCAGGGTAACGAAACAGGGCGCGCTGCTCGGCGTCCGGTTCAATGCGATCCTTCAGGTACTGCTTGAGGGCCTGGCTGAGCGCGGTGGTCGCACGCTTGTGCAGAGCCGCAAGCCGGTCTACGGCTTGCTCGGCGGTTTGAACGACAATAAAAGCTTCGGTCACGATGAGCATCCTGTGTTCTGATCTGCAGGCCTTCATCTTGCCTGCAAGTCAGCGCGATCAGAAGCCCTGAGGTGTCGAACGCGCAACAATCGCCTCGACGTCCAGACCTCGTGGCAGCGTGCCATAGACCCGACCGGCGGTTCCCAGGCGACTGGCAATGAAAGCATCGCTGACGCTGGCATTGCCCGCCTCCAGCAACAGCTTGGCCTGCAGCCCCAGTGCGATGTCTTCAGTCAGCTGCCGAGCGCGGTACTGAATGTCGCTGGTGTCCTTGAACGCCGCCTGCAACTGGCTGATGTGCGCCGCCAGGCGCTTGTCGCCGTGGCCATCGCCCAATTCGCTGAACAACACATCCAGCACCCCCGGCTCTTTCGACAAGGCCCGTAACACGTCGAGGCACTGCACGTTGCCGGAACCTTCCCACGTCGAGTTCACTGGCGCCTCGCGGTACAGACGCGGCAGGATACTTTCCTCGACATAGCCGGCACCGCCCATGCATTCGGCGGCTTCGTTGATCATCGCCGGTGCCCGTTTGCAGATCCAGTACTTGCCCACAGCCGTCACCAGCCGGGCGAATTTGGCTTCCTGCGAGTCATCCAGTTGATCCAGTGCTCGCCCCATGCGCAGGCTCAAGGCCAGGGCGGCCTCGCTTTCCAGGGCCAGATCGGCCAGCACGTTCTGCATCAAGGGTTGTTCGCTGAGCAACTTGCCGCCGACCATCCGATGCGCACAGTGATGGCTGGCCTGGGTCAGCGCCTGGCGCATCAGGGCGCTGGAACCGACCATGCAATCGAAGCGGGTCATGGCAACCATCTCGATAATGGTCGGCACGCCGCGGCCTTCCTCACCGACCATCCAGGCCAGGGCACCACGGAACTCCACTTCACTGGAGGCGTTGGAGCAATTGCCGAGTTTGTTTTTCAGGCGCTGGATGTAGAACTGGTTACGGGTGTCATCCGGGCGATGGCGCGGCAGCAGGAAGCAGGTCAAACCCTTGTCGGTCTGGGCCAGAGTCAGGAAGGCATCGCACATCGGGGCCGAACAGAACCATTTGTGGCCGATCAGCTCATAGGCCTGGCCCGGACCTGCGGCCCCCACCGGAAAAGCCTTGGTGGTATTGGCCCGGACATCGGTGCCGCCCTGCTTCTCAGTCATCGCCATGCCGATGGTGGCGCCGGTCTTGTGGGCGATGCCGACGTTACGCGGGTCATATTCGGTGGCGAGAACTTTCGGTAGCCATTGTTCGGCGATGTCCGGTTGCAAGCGCAGCGCCGGCACCGAGGCGAACGTCATGGTCAACGGACAACCGCTGCCGGCCTCGGCCTGGCTATGCAGGTAGGTCATGGCCGCGCGGGCTACGTGGGCGCCGGACTGCGGATCGGTCCAGGGCAATGAGGTCAAACCATGCTCGACGGCGGTCCGCATCAGCTGGTGGTAGGCCGGGTGAAACTCCACCAGATCGATGCGATGACCATAACGGTCATGACTGACGAACACAGGCTTGTTCTGATTGGCCAGAAACCCCGCTTCCATCAACGGCCCACCCGCCAACGCGCCATAGCCGTCAATCCGTGATTCGGCCCAACCAGCGCCAAATCGCCGCGCCCATTCCTGTAGCGGCAGGTCGATGCGATAGAGGTTGGTGCCATCCAGTGAGGGTGGCTGATTGGTGACCTCGTGGGTTTCGGCGAACTGATGCAGGTTCATGGCGGGGCTCCCTTGGGGTGAATCAAGACCCCAGTTAAGCACCACCCCCCACTCGAAAAAAGTGGCATATACGCCTAATTATCGGCGCTTTCACCTTGTTTAGGGCATAGCACCCGACGATACAAAATCGCCTGCAACTCTTCGAATTTCACCGGTTTGCTCAAATACTCGGTTACCCCCACCGCCTGGCAACGCTCGCGTTCGGCATTCGGTGTCACCGCCAGCACCGGCAGCTGCGCGTACCCTGGCAGAGCCCGCAATTGGCAGCAGAGCGAAACGCCGTCGAGCCGCGCCAGCTGGCTATGAAGCAACACTGCATCGAAGGATTCGCGTCGTAGCAGATCCAGGGTCGCCCGAGCGCTGTCCGCCGTCAGCACCCGATAGCCCAACTTGAGCAACATGCCACGTACCACCAGTTGCTCAATGCTGCTGTCATCGATCAACAATACGCGGCACTCCTGAGGCGTACGTCGGGTTATCGGCGCATTCGCCGGGAGGGCTTGCCCAACAACCGAAGGTCGCGCGCTATCGCTATCAAACTCGACTTCCAACTGGAAACAACTACCACGGCCCGGTTCTGATTGATGGGTCAACCCCCCCCCGAGCAACTCGATCAATTGCCGGCAAATCGCCAGGCCGACACCCAGCCCGCCATATTCGCGGGTCATCGAACCGTCGAGCTGGAAGAATCGTTGATACAGGGTGGCTTCATCCAGGTTCGTGAAGCCGATACCGGTGTCGATCACCGCGAAGCACAACGCGACCCGGCCCTCACCTGCCGACTTCCCGGTGACTCGCAGAACCAGGCCACCGACCCGGGTAAACTTGATGGCGTTATCGAGCAAGCATTCCAGGCATTGGGCCAGTTTTGCGCTGTCGCCTTGCAAGCGATCTGGCAAGCCCTTCGCCACCTCGAGCTGAAAATCCAGCGCCTTGCTCATGGCATTCGCGGCGAACTGCATTTGCAGTGCATCGAGCACCCCACGCAGGCTGAAATCTTGCCGTTGCACCTTGAGCCTGCCGGCCTGCAACTCGGTCAGGGTGAGGATCCCATTGACCATGCGCATCATGTCCCGCGCCGAGCCCGCGGCCGTCTGTTGATACTGCTCCAGCTCCGGGTCGAGATCGACGGTCTGCATCAGTTCCAGCGAACCGATCACCCCATTCATCGGCGTGCGCAACTCATGGGTCAGGGTCGAGAGGAATTCGTCCTTGAGCCGGTTGCTGTGGGCCAGCTGCTGGTTTAACACTTCGAGCTTCTGACCGGCATCGAGCAAAGTCCGGGCCTGCTGCTCGCGCATCGAGTTAATACGATCGGCCAACGCCAGTGACAGCAATGCCACCTCAAGTGCCGAACCGATCTGGCTGGAATACATGGTCAGGAACACGTTAGGCAGGTAGCCCAGTACCATCAGCGTGTTGATCACTCCACCGAACAGAAACGCCGACCAGGCGATGATGAAATACCGGGCCACCCGCAGACCGCGGCACCAGACGAAGACCCCGGCCGCAAAGATCGTCACGGTAAAAGCCAGGGCCAACGCCGTCGCCAGGCGCAAGGCCAGGGCATAGCTGGTCATCAACGACAGTGCCACCACTACCGCACTGCACGCGATCAGTCCGAGCAGCAACCGGTCGAGCCAGCGACTGTGGCTGGCGGTCTGCAGAAAGCTGCGGGCAAACTGACTGCCGAAAAGCCCCGCAGCGCCAATGAAGAAGGGAGTCGAGGCGTTGGCCCACCAGGGATTGTCTGGCCAGAAATACTCCACCGCCGCACCGTTCACCGACAGCTGGTACAAACCGAACGACGCTATGTACAAGATGTAGTAAAGGTAGCTGGTGTCCCGGACGGCAAGGTAGATGAACAGGTTGTAGATCAGCATGCCCAGCAACACGCCATAGATCATGCCCAGCACGTACAGGCGCTGTGGCTGTTCTTCCAGGTAGAAAGTACTCGACCAAAGCGTCAAGGGTGCCTGGATCGAACCCTGGCTTTGCAGGCGCAAGTACAGGGTTTTGCGTTGATCAGGGGCAAAATCCAGGTCGAACAGATAGTTGTTCTGGCGGATCTGCCGACTGGCAAACGGCAAGGCGTCGCCCGTACGCTGGGCCAATCGATAGCCGCCAGCGGCATCGGGCAGGTACACGTCGAGATGATCGAGTGGCGGATAGGCCAGTTCCAACAGCCAGGTGCGCTGCGCCGCCGGATTGCCCGGACGATAATGCAGGTCGATTTTCAGCCAGAACGCCGAATGCGAGTAACCGGCATTGAGTGTGGCCTTATCATGAGCCTTGAAGCTGCCGGCCAAAGCCTGCGAGCTGACATCGGCGATAGTCGCCTCGCCGCTCACGTCTTCGAACACCTGCATCACTCGCCCCAGGGGAAGGCTTTGAGTGTTCTCATTGAACTCGGCTGCACCGGCCAGCATCGGCAAGCTCAGCAGCAACATCAGCAAATAGCGCATAGAGCCCCAGCATGGCCTGTCCGGTTGAATCAGGAAGCCCCCCATTTCCCTTGAGTAGACGTAAGACCGGCAATATCTGTGATTGATTTGGATCCACTCTAGCATAGCCGTTGATGGCCATTGAACACCATTGAAATTTTTACGTTAAAGGCTCTAGTACGGGCGTCTCAGCGCCACCCACTGATCTAGAGCCGTTTGCCCGACCCCGTTCGGGCGCTGCCATAAAAAGTGAAACGGATACGCCGCGGACAGCTCCGAAAAAAAGCGTTTGGTGGTAAGCTCGCGCACCATGAATATCTACAGTTCTCGCCCCGTTGTCCTCTGTCTCTCCGGCCACGACCCAAGTGGTGGCGCCGGCCTGCAGGCAGATATCGAAGCCCTGCTCGCTCAGGGTTGTCATGCCGCCCCGGCAGTTACCGCGCTGACTGTGCAAGACACCGTCAACGTCAGCGACTTCCGCGTTCTCGACCGTGAGTGGGTATTGGCTCAAGCCAATGCCGTGCTCAACGACTCGACTGTCGCGGCGGTCAAGCTGGGCATGCTCGGCTCGCTGGAAATGGTCGACACTGTGGTCGAGCTGCTCCAGGCGCATCGGCATTTGCCGCTGGTCTGCGACCCGGTGTTGCGCGCCGGTGGCGGCGGGCGCCTGGGCAAGGATGAAGTCGGCTACGCCATGCGCGAACGCCTGCTGCCGCTGGCGACCATTGCGACCCCTAACCTTCCTGAAGCTCGCATCCTCGCTGAACTGCCTGAAGGCACCCCCGACGAATGCGCAGAAAAACTCCTGCCCTATTGCCAACACCTGCTGATCACCGGCGGCCATGGCGATGAGCATGAAGTGCACAACCGCCTGTACAGCCGCGATGGCAGCCGCCAGACCTTCACCTGCCAGCGTTTGCCTGGCAGCTATCACGGTTCGGGCTGCACCCTGGCCAGCGCCCTGGCCGGTCGCCTGGCCTTGGGTGAAAACCTCGCCAGCGCCGTGCAATCGGCACTGAACTACACTTGGCGCACACTGCGCGATGCCGAACAACTCGGCAAAGGCCAGTTCGTCCCGCGCCGGCTGCCACTGGATTTTTGCTCGTAACGCCATGAGGCTTGCTCGATGAAACTACGTGGCCTGTATGCCATTACCGACAGTCAACTGTTGGCCGGCAAGTTCCTGCCCTATGTGGAAGCGGCACTGGAGGGCGGTGTCACGCTGCTGCAGTATCGCGACAAGAGCTCCGACGAAGCCCGTCGGCTGCGCGAAGCCGAAACCCTGCGCACCTTGTGTGAGCGCTACAACGCCAAATTGATTATCAATGACGATGCCGAATTGGCCGCGCGCCTTGGCGTCGGTGTCCATCTGGGCCAGACCGACGGCCCGTTGACCCCGGCCCGGGCCCTGCTCGGGCGCAACGCGATCATCGGCTCGACCTGCCACGCCCAGCTCGAACTCGCCGAACAGGCCGCAAAGGAAGGCGCCAGCTATGTCGCCTTCGGCCGCTTCTTCAACTCCAATACCAAGCCCGGCGTGCCGGCGGCCACTCTCGACTTGCTCGACCAGGCCCGCAGCAAATTGCACCTGCCGATTTGTGTGATTGGCGGCATCACCCTGGAAAACGCCGCCCCGCTGGTGGCCCATGGCGCCGACCTGCTGGCTGTGGTCCACGGCCTGTTCGGTGCCGCGACTACCCAGGAAGTGACGCAACGCGCGCGCGCTTTCAAAGCCCTGTTTGATATCTAAATAGCCGAATCCTGATTCAGAGAGCCCGACCATGTCTCGTTCCGAAACCCTGTTTGCCAATGCCCAGAAACACATTCCCGGCGGCGTGAACTCGCCCGTTCGCGCCTTCAAGAGCGTCGGTGGCACCCCGCTGTTCTTCAAGCACGCCGAAGGCGCCTACGTAACGGACGAAGATGACAAGCGTTACGTCGACTACGTCGGCTCCTGGGGCCCGATGATCCTCGGCCACAGCCATCCGCAAGTGCTCGATGCAGTGCGCAAGCAGCTCGAACACGGGCTGTCCTATGGCGCGCCGACCGAAATGGAAACCCAGATGGCCGATCTGGTCTGCTCCATCGTGCCCTCGATGGAAATGGTCCGCATGGTCAGTTCCGGCACTGAAGCGACCATGAGTGCGATTCGTCTGGCCCGTGGCTTCACCGGTCGCGATAGCATCATCAAGTTCGAAGGTTGCTACCACGGCCACTCCGACAGCTTGCTGGTCAAGGCCGGTTCCGGCGCGCTGACCCAAGGTGTGCCCAGCTCTGCCGGGGTACCCGCCGCATTCGCCAGACACACCCTGACCTTGCCGTTCAACGACATCGGCGCCGTCGAGCAGATGCTCGGTGAAGTCGGCCAGGAAGTGGCCTGCATCATCGTCGAGCCGGTGGCTGGCAACATGAACTGCGTGCCACCGGCACCGGGTTTCCTCGAAGGCCTGCGCACGCTTTGCGACAAACACGGCGTAGTGCTGATTTTCGACGAAGTGATGACCGGTTTCCGCGTCGCGCTGGGTGGCGCCCAGGCCCATTACGGCATCACCCCGGACCTGAGCACCTTCGGCAAGATCATTGGCGGCGGCATGCCGGTAGGCTGCTTCGGTGGCAAACGCGAAATCATGTCGCACATCGCCCCGTTGGGCCCGGTCTACCAGGCCGGTACGCTGTCCGGTAACCCGCTGGCCATGGCTGCGGGCCTGACCACCCTGCGCCTGATCAGCCGTCCGGGCTTCCACGCCGAGCTGAGTGACTACACCAGTCGCCTGCTCGACGGCCTGCAACAGCGTGCCGACGCGGCCGGCATTCCGTTCGTGACCACCCAGGCCGGCGGCATGTTCGGCTTGTACTTCAGCGGCGCCGACGACATCGTCACCTTTGATGACGTCATGGCCAGCGACGCCGGCCTGTTCAAGCGCTTCTTCCACCTGATGCTCGAGGGTGGCGTGTACCTGGCACCCAGCGCCTTTGAAGCCGGTTTCACTTCGATCGCCCATGGCGATGCCGAGCTGCAACTGACCCTCGATGCGGCCGAACGCGCTTTTGCTGCACTGAAGTAAGCACCTGCAGACTGACGCCGGTGGACACCGGCGTCAGCTTTTGCCGCCTGCCGCAGCCGATTTTCCTTCTGCGCACTGGCAAAATCGCCGAAAGCGGAAGATATAGTCCCCGCGCAGCAGAAAAACGAGTAAAGACTTTGTAAGGTTGGCCCCGCTTATTTCATAATGCGCGCTTATTGGATCCCCCAGTGGATCCACGCGCCCCTCAGAGGTAAGTCGATTCCCATGAACCGCACCGGCCGCGCCCTTGCATTGGGCTGCCTGTTGCTCCTTCAGCCCCTGCTCGCGCATGCACAAGCAGGCGGCAACTCGTTGTTGATCCCAGCGATGGGTCGTTGCACCCTCAATACTCAGCCGCAAGACCTGGCCGAGGCGCTCGCCGCCTGCCAGCAAGCAGCGGATACCGGGGATGCACAGGCACAATACGAGTTGGGCGAATTCTATTACGATGGAAAAAATACCCCGCGCGACCTCAATCAAGCCCTGAATTACTTCGAAAAAGCCTCTCTGCAAGGCCACGCCCAGGCGCAATTCAAGCTCGGCAGCATGTTTTTCCATGGCGAGGGTGTGCCGGCCAACAACGTCCAGGCCTATATCGTGCTGAAGATGGCAGCGGTCAATGGCGCCGAAGATGCACTGGACACCGCCGACGAAGTCGCCGAGCACATGCAGCGTGACGAGCTGGAAGTCGCGACCCAGGTGCTGGGACAGATTTTCCGCAAATACCTGCTGGAATTGCAAAGCGCCGATGGGCGTTCGCCGTTTGCGCCGCTGCCTTGAATCCTGCCTGACCGAATGCCTGGCAGGCTTTTGTGGCGAGCGGGCTTGCCCGCGCTGGAGCGCGAAGCGGTCCTAAAACCTGCAATCGAACTCCGCCTGGCACACTGCGCCGGTTGGATTGCGACTGCTTCGCAGTCGAGCGGGGGCAAGCCCCCTCGCCACAAGAAAGCCCCACTCACCATAAAGTACTGAGTGTTACTTATCCGGCATCGGCATCGGGAATGGCATGACGTTGCTCATACCGCGGGCTTCGGTGATCTTCGGCGTACCCAGACGCTCGACTTCGTCGATGCGCACGATCGAATGCATCGGTACAAAACTGCGAACCACACCTTCGAACTGCGCCTTGAGCTTTTCTTCGCCGGGGTCGACGACCAGCTGTGTGCGCTCGCCAAAGACGAACTCTTCCACTTCCAGGAAACCCCACAGATCACTTTGATAGATCTGCTTGGCGTACATTTCGAACACCTGGCCTTGGTTGAGGAAAATCACCTTGTAGATTGGAGCTTCACGTTTGGTCATGGTGGGAGGGCAACAAATCGGGGGATATATATGAGGGCGCGAACTATAGCATAGCTACCCGATGCACAACGCTAGGAACCTCGGGTGATGACCACTATAATGCGCGGTTCTTTGAATCACTTGATGACCCCTCCATGGCCAAGAAGCTTTACATCGAAACCCACGGTTGCCAGATGAACGAGTACGACAGCTCGCGCATGGTCGATCTGCTGGGTGAACATCAGGCCCTGGAAGTCACCGCCCGCGCCGAAGACGCGGACGTCATCCTGCTTAATACCTGTTCGATCCGCGAGCGCGCCCAGGACCGGGTGTACTCACAGCTCGGCCGTTGGCGCGAATTGAAACTGGCCAACCCGGACATAGTGATCGCCGTCGGCGGTTGCGTGGCCAGTCAGGAAGGCGCGGCGATCCGCGACCGTGCGCCGTACGTCGACGTAGTGTTCGGCCCGCAAACCTTGCACCGCTTGCCGGAAATGATCGACGCCGCGCGCCTGACCAAGTTGCCGCAGGTCGACGTCTCGTTCCCGGAAATCGAAAAATTCGACCACCTGCCGGAACCGCGCATCGACGGCCCGAGCGCCTACGTCTCGGTCATGGAAGGTTGTAGCAAGTACTGCACATTCTGCGTGGTGCCCTACACCCGCGGCGAAGAAGTCAGCCGACCGTTCGACGACGTGCTGGCGGAAATCATTCACCTGGCCGAAAACGGAGTGCGCGAAGTCACCCTGCTCGGTCAGAACGTCAACGGCTACCGCGGTCAGACCCATGATGGTCGCCTGGCGGACCTCGCCGAACTGATCCGGGTAGTTGCCGCCGTCGACGGCATCGAGCGCATCCGTTACACCACCTCCCACCCGCTGGAATTCTCCGACAGCCTGATCCAGGCCCACGCCGAAGTACCGGAACTGGTCAAACACCTGCATTTGCCGGTGCAATCGGGTTCGGATCGTATTCTGGCAGCGATGAAACGCAACCACACCGCACTGGAATACAAGTCCAAGCTGCGCAAGCTGCGAGCCGCGGTACCGGGCATCTGCATCAGCTCGGACTTCATCGTCGGCTTCCCCGGCGAGACCGAAAAAGACTTCCAGCAGACCATGAAGCTGATCGAAGACGTCGGCTTCGACTTTTCCTATTCGTTTGTCTACAGCCAGCGCCCGGGCACCCCGGCAGCCGATTTGCCCGACGAAACACCGGAAGCGCTGAAAAAAGAACGCCTGAACGCTTTGCAACATCGACTCAACCAGCAAGGTTTCGAGATCAGCCGACAAATGGTCGGCTCGATCCAGCGCATTCTGGTGACCGATTATTCGAAGAAAGACCCGGGTGAATTGCAGGGGCGGACCGAAAATAATCGTATCGTCAACTTCCGCTGCGACAATCCACAGCTGATCGGACAATTCGCCGACGTGCATATCGATGCCGCGCAACCGCACTCGCTGCGCGGCTCGCTGATCCAGTAACACTGCATCCCCCCCCGCGGGAGCGAACTTGCTCGCGAAGAGGCCGTCACACTCAGCATCCATGTTGAATGTCAGTGCTCCATCGCGAGCAAGCTCGCTCCTACAGGGGTGGTGTTTGACGTTGCGTTATTTAAGAGCTTTCGCACCCGGCCCACTGGCGTTATCCTTGATTTCATCTTAATTGCCCCAGGGCGGCTAAAAACGACCTTGAACGCACCCATCGAACCACATCGCTTCATCCTCGAGCCCTTTGAGGCTCACCGCTTCGCCAATCTGTGCGGGCAGTTCAACGAGCATTTGCGCTTGATCGAACAGCGCCTGACTATCGAGATCCGCAACCGCGGAAACCAATTCGAACTGATCGGCGAACCCAAACACACCACCTCCGCGGAAAACATCCTGCGCCGCCTGTACCGGGAAACCAAGGGTACCGAGCTGTCGCCGGACACGGTTCACCTGTTCCTGCAAGAGTCTGCCGTGCAAGAGCTGGACAACCATCCGTCCGCCGAACCCGCCGTCGCACTGCGCACCAAAAAAGGCATGATTCGCCCTCGCGGCTTGAATCAGCAGCGCTATGTGAAGGAAATCCTCGGCAACGACATCAACTTCGGCATCGGCCCGGCCGGTACCGGCAAGACCTATCTGGCGGTTGCCTGCGCGGTCGACGCTTTGGAGCGCGAGCAAGTACGCCGCATCCTACTGGTGCGCCCAGCGGTTGAAGCCGGCGAAAAGCTCGGCTTCCTGCCCGGCGACCTGGCGCAAAAAATCGACCCGTACCTGCGTCCGCTGTATGACGCGCTGTACGAAATGCTCGGCTTTGAACACGTCGCCAAACTGATCGAACGTCAAGTGATCGAGATCGCGCCGCTGGCCTATATGCGCGGACGAACGTTGAACAACAGCTTCATCATTCTCGACGAAAGCCAGAACACCACCGTCGAGCAGATGAAGATGTTCCTGACGCGGATCGGCTTCGGCTCAACTGCGGTCATCACCGGCGACATCACCCAGGTCGACCTGCCCAAGGGCACCAAGTCAGGGCTGAACCATGTGATCGATGTGCTCAAGGACGTGCCGGGCATCAGCTTTACCCACTTCACCTCCAAAGACGTTGTGCGCCATCCGCTGGTGCAGCGCATCGTTGAAGCCTATGAGCGCTTCGAGAATCGCGTCGACGACGATTCGACCCGGCTCTCTACCGCCAGGGATACTCGCCGCGATGCTTGAGCTTGATCTGCAGCTTGAAAGCCAAATGCCCGCTCCCAGCGAAGCCGAGTTCCGCCAATGGTGCGAACTGGCCCTGCGCCAGCGCACTGCCGACTCGGAACTGACCATTCGCCTGGTCGACGAACCCGAAGGGCGCGAACTGAACCACACCTGGCGGCATAAGGATTACGCCACTAATGTGCTGTCCTTCCCGGCCGATGTGCCAGACGAACTGCTGGACATCCCGCTGCTCGGCGACCTGGTGATCTGCGTACCGGTAGTCGAGCGCGAAGCCGCCGAACAAGGCAAGGCACTCGACGCGCACTGGGCGCATCTGGTCATCCACGGCTGCTTGCATCTGCTGGGTTACGACCACATAGATGACGATGAAGCCGAAGAAATGGAAGCACTGGAACGAACGTTGCTTGCCGAGCTGGGTCATCCTGACCCTTATGCGGACGACGAAACCGACTCCTCCCCCACTGATACAACAAAGGATTCAGAGTAATCGCTATGAGCGAAGATCGATCGAGCAACGGGCAAAAGTCCTGGCTGGGTAAACTCACCCAAGCTTTTGCCCACGAGCCGAAAAACCGTCAGGAGCTTCTGGAGCTGCTGCGCGAAGCCCATCAGAACAAGTTGCTGGACAGCGAAGCGCTGGCTATCGTCGAAGGCGCCATCCAGGTCGCGGACCTGCAAGTACGGGACATCATGGTTCCGCGCTCGCAGATGATCAGCATCAAGGCGACTCAGACACCCCGCGAATTCCTGCCAGCGGTCATCGATTCCGCGCACTCGCGCTACCCGGTGATCGGTGAAAGCCACGACGACGTCATGGGCGTCCTGCTGGCCAAGGATTTGCTCCCGCTGATCCTCAAGGAAAACGGTGACAGCTTCAACGTCAGGGATTTGCTGCGTCCGGCGACCTTCGTCCCCGAGTCCAAGCGCCTGAACGTGCTGCTGCGCGAATTTCGCGCCAACCATAACCACATGGCCATCGTCATCGACGAATACGGCGGTGTGGCGGGCCTGGTAACCATCGAAGACGTACTGGAACAGATAGTCGGCGACATCGAAGACGAACACGACGTCGAGGAAGACAGCTACATCAAGCCACTGCCCAGTGGTGACTTCCTGATCAAGGCGCTGACGCCGATCGAAAACTTTAACGAGTTTTTTACCAGCGAGTTTTCCGACGATGAGTTCGACACGGTCGGCGGCCTGGTGATGAGTGCGTTCGGGCACCTGCCTAAACGGAACGAGATCACCGAAATCGGCCCCTATCGCTTCCGTATCCTGAACGCCGATAGCCGGCGGATTCACCTGCTGCGCCTGACACCCATAGCCCGTTAAGGATCGACATGCTGCGCTTAACCCGTCCCGGCTGGCCCGGTAATCTGCTGGCCGTGGCGGCCGGTGCACTCACCACCCTGACACTGGCGCCGTACGATATCTGGCCACTGGCGCTGCTCGCGCTGGGGATCTTCTATGCCGGCTTGCGCGATCTGACGCCCCGTCAGGCACTGGGTCGTGGCTGGTGCTATGGCTTCGGCCTGTTTGCCGCCGGCACCAGCTGGATCTACGTCAGCATCCACACCTACGGCGGCGCCTCTGCGCTGCTCGCCGGCCTGTTGATGTTTGCCTTCTTTGCCGCCATCGCCTGGTTTTTTGCCCTGCCCGCCTGGATTTGGGCACGCTGGCTGCGGCGTAACGAAGCGCCCCTGGCCGACGCCCTGGCCTTTGCCGCGCTGTGGCTGGCCCAGGAAGCTTTCCGTGGCTGGTTTCTCACGGGCTTCCCTTGGCTGTATTCCGGTTATAGCCAGCTCGACGGACCTCTCGCCGGCCTCGCACCGCTGGGCGGCATGTGGCTGATTTCCTTCACCCTGGCCCTGACGGCGGCGCTGCTGTACAACCTGCCGCGCCTGGTCCGTAGCGCACGCAAGGCGTTCATCGCCGCCGGCCTGCTGTTGCTGATCGCGCCTTGGGGCATTGGCCTGGCACTCAAGGGTCACGCCTGGACCAGTCCCTCTGGCGACCCGCTGTCCGTCGCGGCGATCCAGGGCAATATCGAGCAAAGCATGAAGTGGGACCCGGAGCAGTTGAACTCGCAACTGGCCCTGTACCGCGACCTGAGCTTCAGCTCCAAGCGTGTCGACTTGCTGATCTGGCCAGAAACGGCGATCCCGGTACTTAAGGAATCAGCCGAAGGTTACCTGAGCATGCTCGGCAACTTCGCCGCAGAGCGCAATTCCGCACTGATTACCGGAGTACCGATCCGCCAGGTAATGCATCAGGAAAAGCGCTACTTCAATGGCATCACCGTGGTCGGCGAAGGTGATGGCACCTACCTGAAACAGAAACTGGTGCCGTTTGGCGAGTACGTACCGTTACAGGATTTGCTGCGCGGGCTGATTGCCTTCTTTGACTTGCCGATGTCGGACTTCGCGCGCGGCCCGGCTGATCAGCCGTTGCTGCAAGCCAAGGGGTACCAGATTGCTCCGTTCATCTGCTACGAAGTGGTTTACCCGGAGTTCGCCGCCAGCCTTTCAGCCCGCAGCGACCTGCTGCTGACCATCAGCAACGACACCTGGTTCGGCACCTCCATCGGTCCGCTGCAACATTTACAGATGGCACAGATGCGCGCGCTGGAAGCCGGGCGCTGGATGATTCGCGCCACCAATAACGGCGTTACCGGCCTGATCGACCCTTTCGGCAAGATCACCGTGCAGATCCCGCAGTTCCAGCGCGGGATTCTCTACGGCGAAGTGGTGCCGATGCACAACCTGACGCCGTACCTGCAATGGCGTTCGTGGCCGCTGATCATTGTCTGTGTATTGCTGTTCGGCTGGGCGCTGCTGGCCAGCCGGATGGCCAAAACCGTTTAACATTCAGAATCCGGGTGCCGCAAAAAGATCGTCCGAACGCGGCCCGAACCTGCGGCAGCTCCTACGGGATTTACGTACACCCGAAAATCACGGGTGAATGCGGTACGTGTAGGAGCTGCCGCAGGCTGCGATCTTTTGACTTTCAGCGGTAAAACAACGAATACCCAATCTGCCCCACTGCCTCATTCAGCAACTGCCCTGATTGCCAGATCGACTTGAACTCCGGCATCCAGCCACCCAGTGGTCGGGCGTTATCCCCGCCTAAAAAACCTACCGGCGCCGCGACAACAGTGAAACCTGCGCGCTCGAAACTCCACACCGAACGCGACATGTGCCAGGCCTGAGTCACCACGACCACTCGTTTGATACCCAAAGGCTGCAGCACTTCGGCGGTGAACTGGGCGTTTTCCCAGGTCGTGCGGCTGCGACCTTCCTGCCACCTGACCGTTACGCCAAAATCATCCCGCATCGACTCGGCCATCAGCGCCGCCTCGGTGGGCGGTGTTCCGTAATGCAAACCGCCACTGGTCAACACCGGCAGGCCCGAAGCCTTGGCCAGTCGAGCCGCATAGCGCTCGCGCTCCAGGCCGACACCGGTCGGTTGATCTGTGCCCCACGCCGGATCGCCGCGCTCCCGACCCGAGCCCAATAACACAATCGCATCCGCACGCTCGGCCAGCGTCGCCCATTCGCTACGCGCCAGCGGCGGTTCACGCTCCAGCGCATGGGCGCTCCACTCGACGACAATCGGCAGGCTCATCAGCCAGAAGCCCCCCGCCCCCAATACAAAGCACAGCCCCGCCAGACGTGGCCGGGAGCGACGAAACCACCAGGCGAACAACAGCAGCAGCAAAAGAATGCCGGGAGGCAAAAGAAGTTGTTTAACGAAATAGCGAAAAGGCATCGAGCATCTCCATAGATGCTCGAAGCCTAAGGGGGTTGAAGCTATGCAACAATAGTTGCTGAAGGCGTTTCCTTCGAAAGCCTTTGATTCTTGATGTCATGCAGAGTGCCCGAAAGGGCTGCATACACTTATTTGAACTGGAGGGACCGGACCTTTACCGCTTCCCCACCGACTGCCTTGTCCCGCAACCAGATGATCTTGGCCGAACGTGGTGCTTCTTTATATTTGATAGCTTCCAATACGTTGGAATGCGCTTCACGTTCACTGCGGTTCAGATAGGCCTTGATCAACTCGAACTCAGCGTGACTCAAACCACGTAACTCCAACTCGACAGGACGTTCATCGCGTAACCGACCTGCCGTTTTTGCCGCATCCAAGGCCAGACCAAGACGGTCTATCAGCCGTTCGTACAGCTCGGGTTTTGTTACTTTTCGCTGCGACTCAACCATCCGCTCACCTCATTGAAGATAAGACTCACTCCCCCTTTAAGAGCTTAGTCTCGCTGAAGCAACAGGCCTGTTGCCGCGACCAACGGCCCGCGGAAGCCCGCTGGTGCAATCAGGGTTTCCCTCGATAGAGCGCGGTCATGTATGCTACGGCGCTTCCTGTAACTCCACTTCCAGCTCGACTGGGCACCGAAAACGCCACATTTGGCGTCGTCACCGTCCAGCGTCGCATTGAAGAGGATTAGGCCACCCCTATTCAGTTCAAAAGTAGCCATGCACGAACAATATCAGCCCCGTGAAATCGAAGCCGCCGCCCAGTCATTCTGGGATGAGCAAAAGTCCTTTGAAGTCAGTGAACAGCCAGGCAAGGAGACTTTCTACTGCCTGTCGATGTTCCCTTACCCCAGCGGCAAGCTACACATGGGGCACGTGCGTAACTACACCATCGGCGACGTGATCTCCCGCTATCAGCGCATGCAAGGCAAAAACGTCCTGCAACCCATGGGTTGGGACGCCTTCGGCATGCCCGCGGAAAACGCCGCGATGAAAAACAACGTAGCGCCCGCCAAGTGGACCTACGAAAACATCGCCTACATGAAAACCCAGCTGCGCAGCCTGGGCCTGGCGGTGGACTGGTCCCGCGAAGTGACCACCTGCAAGCCGGATTACTATCGCTGGGAACAATGGCTGTTCACTCGCCTGTTCGAAAAAGGCGTGATCTACCGCAAGAACGGCACCGTCAACTGGGACCCGGTGGACCAGACCGTTCTGGCCAACGAACAGGTGATCGACGGCCGCGGCTGGCGTTCCGGCGCGCTGATCGAGAAGCGCGAAATCCCGATGTACTACTTCAAGATCACCGCTTATGCGGATGAGCTGCTGGAGAGTCTCGACGATTTGCCGGGCTGGCCCGAGCAAGTCAAAACCATGCAGCGTAACTGGATTGGCAAATCCCGCGGCATGGAAGTGCAGTTCCCTTACGACCAGGCCTCCATTGGCGAAGCCGGCGTAATGAAAGTCTTCACCACCCGTCCGGACACCCTGATGGGCGCGACCTACGTCGCAGTGGCCGCCGAACACCATCTGGCGACCCTGGCCGCAAAAGGCAACCCTGAGCTGCAAGCCTTCATCGCCGAATGCAAAGGCGGCAGCGTGGCGGAAGCCGACGTCGCCACTCAAGAGAAGAAAGGCCTACCGACTTCGCTGTTCGTAGAGCACCCATTGACCGGCGAAAAACTGCCCGTCTGGGTCGCCAACTATGTGCTCATGCACTACGGCGACGGCGCGGTCATGGCCGTACCGGCGCACGACGAGCGCGACTTCGAGTTCGCCACCAAGTACAGCTTGCCGATCAAACCCGTAGTGCGCACCAGCGCCGGCGATGAAACGCCTGCTCCCTGGCAGGATGCCTACGGCGAGCACGGCCAGTTGATCAATTCCGGCGAGTTCGACGGCCTGGACTTCCCTGGCGCGTTCGATGCGATCGAAGTGGCGCTGATCAAGAAAAACCTTGGCGCCTCCCGCACCCAGTTCCGCCTGCGCGACTGGGGCATCAGCCGTCAGCGTTACTGGGGCTGTCCGATCCCGATCGTCCACTGCGACAGCTGCGGTGACGTGCCGGTGCCGGAAAACCAACTGCCAGTGGTGCTGCCCGAGGACGTCGTACCCGACGGCGCCGGTTCGCCATTGGCGCGCTTGCCCGCGTTCTACGAGTGCAGCTGCCCGAAATGCGGCAAGCCGGCCAAGCGCGAAACCGACACCATGGACACCTTTGTCGAGTCGTCCTGGTACTACGCCCGCTACGCCTCGCCGCATTACGAGGGTGGCCTGGTCGACCCGGCCGCAGCCAACCACTGGTTGCCGGTCGATCAGTACATCGGCGGTATCGAACACGCAATTCTTCACCTGCTCTACGCGCGCTTCTTCCACAAGCTGATGCGCGACGAAGGCCTGGTCAGCTCCAACGAGCCGTTCAAGAACCTGCTGACCCAAGGCATGGTGATCGCCGAGACTTACTACCGTCGCGAAGCCAACGGCAGCCTGACCTGGTTCAACCCGGCGGATGTCGAGCTGGAACGCGACAGCAAAGCCAAAATCATCGGCGCCAAGCTGATCAGCGACGGTCTGCCGGTGGAAATCGGTGGCACCGAGAAGATGGCCAAGTCGAAGAACAACGGCGTTGACCCGCAATCGATGATCGACCAGTACGGCGCCGATACCTGCCGGCTGTTCATGATGTTCGCCTCGCCGCCGGACATGAGCCTGGAGTGGTCCGACTCCGGCGTCGAAGGCTCCCATCGCTTCCTCAAGCGCGTCTGGCGCCTGGCACAAGCTCACGTCAGCCAAGGCCTGTCGGGCGCATTGGATCTCGCTACGCTGAACGACGAGCAAAAAGTCATTCGCCGGGCGATCCACCTGGCCATCAAACAAGCCAGTCAGGATGTCGGCCAGCATCACAAATTCAACACCGCCATCGCTCAGGTGATGACGCTGATGAACGTGCTGGAAAAAGCGCCGCAAGCTACCGGTCAGGACCGCGCGCTGTTGCACGAAGGTCTGGAAACCGTTGCCCTGCTGTTGGCGCCGATCACTCCGCACATCAGCCATGAGCTGTGGCACCAGCTGGGCCACCAAGGCGCAGTCATCGATGCCAACTGGCCAGCACTAGACGAAAATGCCTTGGTGCAGGACAGCCTGCAGCTTGTCATTCAAGTGAATGGCAAACTGCGCGGTCACATCGAAATGCCCGCCAGCGCCAGCCGCGAAGAGGTGGAAGCTGCAGCACGGACCAATGAAAACGTACTGCGCTTCACCGAAGGCCTGACTATTCGCAAGGTGATCGTCGTGCCTGGCAAGCTAGTCAATATCGTCGCTAGCTAATTGGATCAGGCGCCAGGTCCTGGACCTGGCGCCGAACAAAACCTCCAGGGCCGCGCAGTCGGCCCACATGGTTTCAAGGGGAGCATCAAGATGATCAAACGCAATCTGCTGGTTATGGGCCTCGCGGTACTGCTGAGCGCCTGCGGCTTCCAGCTGCGCGGTACCGGCACTACCGATCTCGCTATCAGAGAGCTCGACCTGAGTGCCCGTAACGCCTATGGCGAGACCGTCACGCAGCTGCGTCAGATATTGCAAGGCAGCGGCGTCAAAGTCTATGCCGGCGCACCGTACAAGCTGACGCTGACCAATGAACAGGAATCCCAGCGCAGCCTCAGCTATGCCGGCGCAGGACGCTCGGCCGAGTATGAGCTGACCACCGTGCTGTTCTATGAAATCCAGGGGCACGACAACCTGCCGTTGCTCAGTGACTCACTGCAAGTGCAAAAGGTCTTCCTCCACGACGGCAACAACCTGGTAGGTTCTGACCAGGAAGCCGCCCAAGTGCGCCAGGAATTACGTCGCGACCTCGTGCAACGGATGATGCTGCGTCTGCAGCAGCTGAGCCCGGCACAACTGGATCAACTGCAGCAAACCGCCGATGCCAGGGCCAAGGCCGAGGCCGACGCCCTGAGAGCGGCACAAGAGGCTGAAGCGCAAACGCCTCGCCAGTCGCCTCTGCAGCTGCAGAACCAGTAAGCCTTACGGGGCGCTCAAGCGCCCCGTTTGCCTCCTCCTATGAAACTCGCCCCCGCCCAACTCGCCAAACACCTGCAAGGCAACCTTGCGCCTGTGTACATCATCAGCGGAGATGATCCGCTGCTGTGTCAGGAAGCCGCCGATGCCATTCGTGCCGCTGCCCGTCAGCAAGGCTTCGATGAGCGCCAGGTGTTCAGCGCCGACGCCAGCTTCGATTGGGGCACGCTCCTACAAGCGGGCGCCAGCATGTCGCTGTTCGCCGAAAAACGTGTGCTGGAGCTGCGCCTGCCTTCCGGCAAGCCCGGTGACAAGGGCGCCGCGGCGTTCATCGAATACTGCTCGCGCCCCCCGGAAGACACCCTGCTGCTGATCAGTCTGCCCAAGCTCGACGGCAGTGCGCAGAAGACCAAGTGGGGCAAGGCACTGATCGAAGGTCAGCAGACCCAGTTCTTGCAAATCTGGCCGGTGGACGCCAACCAACTGCCGCAATGGATTCGCCAACGCCTGTCCCAGGCCGGCCTTAGCGCCAGCCAGGACGCCGTCGAGCTGATTGCGGCGCGGGTTGAAGGCAACCTGCTGGCTGCTGCCCAGGAAATCGAAAAGCTCAAGCTGATGGCCGAAGGCGGTCAGATCACCGTTGAAACCGTGCAAGCGGCGGTGGCCGACAGTGCGCGCTTCGATGTATTCGGGCTGACCGATGCGATTCTCAACGGCGAAGCGGCGCATGCCCTGCGTATGCTCGAAGGGCTGCGCGGTGAAGGCGTCGAACCGCCGGTGATTCTCTGGGCGCTGGCCCGGGAGCTGCGTCTGCTGGCCAACCTGTCGCTGCAATACAGCCAGGGCATCCCACTGGACAAAGCCTTCAGCCAGGCCCGACCACCAGTCTGGGACAAGCGCAAGCCACTGATGAGCAAAGCCCTGCAACGCCACTCGGCGCAGCGCTGGGGGCAACTGCTGCTCGATGCTCAGCGTATCGACGCACAGATCAAAGGTCAGGCGGCGGGCTCGCCATGGATGAGCCTCAGCCGTTTGTCGCTGTTGATGGCCGGTCAGCGTTTGGCATTGCCGGCGGAATGAACCCTTTGTGACCGCTGCGCGGTCATTCGCGGCCGAAAGGTCCTACAAAGTGCAGGGTCTAGACAGACGCCCCATCTTGTCCGATGATCGGCAACGCAAAACCCCACCCCAAAAGCGAGATCCCATCATGAGCAATAAGCCATCAACGCATGGCCCCAACAAGGCCAAATCCATTATCGCCCAGCCTCTGTTTCGCAGCCGTCAGGAACAACCAGGCAAGGGCAAAGGCAGCTACCGCCGCGAAGCCTTCCAGTCTAAAAGCTGGGAGGCTTCTTACTTTCAGACCGCCTGAAAGCAAGCAACCCCTCAACATGTTAAGGTCGGCACCTGATTCGTATTTTCTGGACCTGTGCATGCCCTTTTGTCTTTCCCGTCGTTGGCATTTACGCCAATTGATCGCTGCCTCCAGCCTTATTCTGTTAGTCGCCTGCGCGGAAAAACCCACCGCCGCCGACGCTCAACCGCTTCAGAACGTTGCTGTCGTCCCTGCGCCCGCCGTGATTCCTCCCGTCGTTCCGACTGGCGATAACCTGGAAATCCGTCCGACGCAGTCGTTCAATGAATGGCAGACCGCCTTTCGCCAGGACGCCCTGGTCGCCGGCATCAGCCCCAGCCTGTTCGATCGCGCGTTTGCCGGTGTTACACCGGACATGAGCGTGATCCGCGCCGACCGCAGCCAACCGGAGTTTTCCCGCCCGGTGTGGGAATACCTCGATGGCGCGCTGTCTGCCTTGCGGGTGCGCAAGGGCCAAGGACTGCTCTACGAATACGCCGACACCCTGCAAAGCATCGAACAGCGTTATGGCGTTGATCGCCAGGCACTAGTGGCGGTCTGGGGCATGGAAAGCAACTTCGGCAGCTTCCAGGGCGATAAATCGGTGATCCGCTCGCTGGCCACCCTGGCCTACGAAGGTCGGCGCCCAGGCTTTGCCCATGCCCAATTGCTCGCCGCCCTGCAGATTCTGCAGCAGGGTGATATCGAGCCCGAGAAAATGCTCGGCTCCTGGGCCGGCGCCATGGGGCAGACCCAGTTCATCCCGACCACCTACAACACCCACGCGGTGGACTTCGATGGCGATGGACGGCGCGATATCTGGGGCAGCCCGGCCGATGCCCTGGCTTCGACCGCCCACTACCTGCAAAGCTCTGGCTGGCAGAAGGGCCAGCCGTGGGGCTTCGAGGTACAACTGGCGAGCGGTTTCGACTATGCGCTGGCCGATGGCTCGATCCGCAAGTCCGTCGCCGAGTGGATGCAGCTAGGGCTCAAGCTGCCTGCGGGTACGAGCGTACCGGCAGGCTCCGAACAACTGTCCGCGGCCCTGTTGCTGCCGGCCGGTTATCGCGGCCCGGCATTCCTGATCCTCGATAATTTCCGGGCCATTCTCAAGTACAACAACTCGTCGTCCTATGCCTTGGCCGTCAGCCTGCTGTCCGAACGCTTCAGCGGTGCCGGGCTGATCGGCGGTGAATGGCCCAAGGATGACCTGCCGTTGAGCCGTTCCGAACGGATCGAGCTGCAAAGCCTGCTCAGCATGAATAACTACGATGCCGGCACTGCCGACGGCATCATCGGCGCCAACACCCGCAAGGCGATACGCGCGGCGCAGCAGTCGTTTGGCTGGCCGGCGGATGGCTATCCGACGCATAAGTTGCTGGAGAGTTTGCGCAGTCGCTAGATAGCCGTATGGCTACAACCGCATCGCGAGCAAGCTCGCTCCCACATTAGATTGTGTGAACACTGAAGATCCAGTGTGGGAGCGAGCTTGCTCGCGATGACTATCGACCAGGCAAGGAATATCTAAGGCCTGCTCACCACATCCTGCTCCAGCACCAACTCCTGAGCCCCCGCATCCAACCGGACCATCGCCCCCATCGGCAGGGTCAGGTTCGGGTCGCAATGGCCACTGCGCCAGCCCGCCAGTACCGGAATCCACAGCGGCTCGAAGGTTTGCTTGAGCAACCCGGCCAATGCCTGGGAGTCTACCCCGGCAACATCGCCCACCAAGACCCCACAGAGCTTGCTCAGCACGCCCGCGAGCCGCAGATGGGTCAGTAGCCGGTCGATGCGGTACAGCGGCTCGTTGATGTCCTCAATGAACAGAATGACACCGTCGGCCTCGATCTCGTATGGCGTGCCCAGGGTGGCGGCAATCAGCGAGAGATTGCCCCCCAGCAAACGACCGCGCGCAACTCCCGGCACAATCGTGGTCAATGGATAAGCCGGCGGATGGAGCAACACGCTCCCGGAGGTTAATTCCCCTCTGAGCATGCCGAGCAACGAGGATTCGGTGGGCTGCTGTTTATCCCCCAGCAGATCGGCGTTGAGCATCGGTCCATGGAAGGTCACGAAGCCCGCATAGCGACTGATCGCCAGATGCAGTGCCGTGAGATCGCTGTAGCCGACAAAAGGCTTGGCATTGCGACGCAGCAGCTCGAAATCGATCCGGTCCAGTATTCGCGGGCTTCCATAACCGCCGCGCAGGCACAGGATCGCGTCGATGCGGCTGTCAGCGAACGCCGCGTGCAGGTCGTTCAAGCGGACCTCGTCACTTCCGGCCAGATAACCGTCTTTCTGCTCGACACCGGGAAAGATCCGTAGCGCGTAGCCCCTGGCCTGCATCCATTGCACAGCCTTCTCGGCATCCAGCGCTGCGGGACCGGCCGGTGCGATCAAGCCGATCACGCCATTGGCTGGCAATGCGGGCACTGGCGTGTGAGCGCAGGCTTTGTCTGTTGATCGAATCGTCATCCGTGGTTCTCCCTGCGTAGACTCTTCAACGCACAGTAGACACGAATGCAGGCAAATAGAAGGGGATTAAGCGCTACAGGATGCGAAGGAAAAGTCTGGTTTGCGGTGGCAATATTGTTCTATCCAACTGAAAATCAGACCGCCCACCAAAATGAAGATTCTGGCGGGCGGTTGCAGATCAGGACATCAAGCTGGCTTTAACCAGTTTCGCCTGTTCGTCGGCGTGGTACGAGGAACGTACCAGCGGGCCTGAGGCAACGTTCTTGAAGCCCATCTTGTAGCCTTCTTCGGCGAACCAGGCGAACACGTCCGGGTGCACGAAGCGCTGCACCGGCAAGTGGCTGCGCGATGGCTGCAGGTACTGGCCGAGGGTCAGCATGTCGATGTCGTGTTCGCGCATGCGCTTCATGACTTCGATGACTTCTTCGTCGGTCTCGCCCAGACCCAGCATCAAGCCGGACTTGGTCGGAATGTGCGGCATCATCTGCTTGAAGCGTTGCAGCAAGGTCAGCGACCACTGGTAATCCGAACCCGGACGCGCAGCCTTGTACAGGCGCGGCACGGTTTCCAGGTTGTGGTTGAACACATCCGGCGGCTCGGCGGCGGTGATTTCCAGCGCCACGTCCATACGGCCACGGTAGTCCGGAACCAGGGTTTCGAGCTGCACGTTCGGCGACAGCTTGCGGATCTCGCGGATGCAGTCGGCAAAGTGCTGGGCACCGCCGTCACGCAGGTCGTCGCGGTCCACCGAGGTGATCACCACGTACTTCAGTTTCAGGTCGGCGATGGCGATGGCCAGGCTTTGCGGTTCATTGACGTCCAGTGGCTTCGGACGACCGTGGCCCACATCGCAGAACGGGCAACGACGGGTGCAGATGTCGCCCATGATCATGAACGTCGCGGTGCCGCCGGAGAAGCACTCGCCCAGGTTCGGGCAGGACGCTTCTTCGCAAACGCTGTGCAGCTTGTGTTTGCGCAGCAGGGCCTTGATGCGATCGACTTCCGGCGAAACCGGAATACGCACGCGGATCCAGTCGGGCTTTTTCGGTAGTTCGGTGGTCGGGATGATCTTCACCGGAATGCGTGCAACCTTCTCGGCGCCGCGCAGCTTGACGCCGGCTTCAACCTTGGCACGCGGGGCCGGACGCTCGGTGACATCCAGCGTCGGGATCATGGTTTGCACTGCATCAGTAGTCATATCAGTCGATTCCGCCCGTTAGGGTCGTCTGCTCAGCATAGTCGAGGTGTTTGACGAGCTGCGCGCGCAGCCGGGCACTTACCTCGGCAAATTCAATCGGTCCTGTGTGATCGCGCAGCTGGGTCATCGCCAGCCCGGCGTAGCCACAGGGATTAATCCGTCGGAACGGCTCCAGGTCCATATCCACGTTCAGCGCCAGGCCATGAAAGGAGCAACCGTGGCGTATCCGCAGGCCCAGGGAGGCGATTTTCGCGCCGTCGACGTAGACACCCGGCGCATCGGCCTTGGCCACCGCCGTGACGCCATAACTGGCCAGCAGCTCGATCAGGCACAGCTCCATCCGGCTGACCAGCTCGCGCACGCCAAACCCCAGCTTGCGCACATCCAGCAGCAGATAAGCCACCAGTTGCCCAGGACCGTGATAGGTCACTTGCCCGCCGCGGTCGACCTTCACTACCGGAATGTCCCCGGGTAGCAGCAGGTGCTCGGCCTTGCCTGCCTGGCCTTGAGTAAAGACCGGCGGATGCTGCACCAGCCAGACCTCGTCAGGCGCCGTGTTGCCGCGCTCGTTGGTAAAGCGCTGCATGGCCTGCCAGACCGGCTCGTAAGCCATCTGACCGAGCTCGCGAAAGCCCAGCGTGTCGGACATCACAGCACCATGTGCACGAAACCGGTAGCCCGCAACTCGCTGTTGATGTCGTACAGCTGCTCTTGACCGGTGGCGATGATGTGCAACTGGATGGTCGTGTACTTGCCGTTGGTACTCTGGCGCTCGGCCAGGGTCTGATGGTCAACGGTTGCGTGTTTTTCAAGGATTGCGATGATCTTGTCCTTGAAACCCACGCCGGTGTCGCCGATTACCTTTATCGGGTAATCCGCGCAGGGGAATTCGATTTTTGGCGCCTTTACTTCAGTATCTGTCATGGCGTAACGGCCTCGTAAGCCGTGGCGACGGACATACCTCCCGCTCTATGTCAGAGCGAGAGGCACGCTGGACCACAATAATCAGTTGAACAAGCCGTAGAAGAATAGACGGATGCTATCCCACATGCGGCGGAAGATACCACCCTCGTCGACGGCGTCCAGTGCGATCAGGTCGGCGCTGTGCACGACTTTATCGTCCAGTTTCACTTCGACTTTACCAATCACGTCGCCCTTGGCGATCGGTGCGATCAGTTGCGGTGTCATGCTCATGCTCGCCTGCAGCTTTTTCAGCTGGCCTTTAGGCATAGTCATGGTCAGGTCTTGAGCCAAACCGGCCTTGACCTGATTGGTGGTGCCTTTCCAGACCGGAGCCTGAGCCAGCTCGGTACCCTTCTGGTAGAAGGTCTGGGTTTCGAAGAAGCGGAAACCGTAAGTCAGCAGCTTCTGGGTTTCAGCAGCACGAGCCTGTTCGCTGTTGGTGCCGAAGACCACTGCGATCAAACGCATGCCGTCACGTACAGCCGAAGACACCATGCAGTAGCCGGCTTCGTCGGTGTGACCGGTTTTCAGGCCGTCGACAGTCTTGTCACGCCACAGCAGCAGGTTGCGGTTCGGTTGCTTGATGCCGTTCCAGAAGAACTCTTTCTGCGAATAGATCGCATAGTGAGCAGGGTCTTCGTGGATGATCGCGCGGGCCAGCACGGCCATGTCATGAGCCGACGAGTAATGCTCCGGGTTCGGCAGACCGGTCGGGTTCATGAAGTGACTGTTGGTCATGCCCAGATCGGTGACGGTTTTGTTCATCATGTCGGCGAACGCGTCTTCGCTACCGGCGATGTGCTCGGCAAGCGCAACGCTGGCGTCGTTGCCCGACTGGATGATGATGCCGTGCAGCAAATCGCTGACCGTTACCTGCGTGCCAACCTTGATGAACATCCGCGAACCGCCGGTACGCCAGGCATTCTCGCTGACGGTTACCGGATCGTTTTCACCGATCTGGCCGCGACGGATTTCCAGAGTCGCCATGTAGGCGGTCATCAGCTTGGTCAGACTGGCCGGCGGCAGACGCTGGTCACCATTGTTCTCGACCAGCACATTGCCGCTGCTGGCGTCCATGAGCACATAGGATTTGGCGGCCAGTTGCGGTGGCGACGGCATCATCTCTATCGCCCAGGCGGCAGGCGTGATGAGCAGCGGGACAAGCAGGCACAGGCGTTTGGCAAAGGTGGTGATGTTCATCCGTCTCTCGAAATTGCTAATGGAAACTTGCCCTCGCGGGCAAAACTAATCTGACAACCGGTCCCGGTTGTCGCGTGTTCAGTTGTTCGCCCTAAACCGTGCTCGGTTTTTTTGTTCTTTGACGAGCCAACAACCGGAACCCGACCCCAGGGCCAGGTCCTCAATCAGATGTCACTTATTCCGCTGTTACCAGCTTTGGCTGGCCGAGATTGGCCAGTCGCACGCTGTTTTGCACTTGCTCGATTTCAGCCGGCGTACCGATCGGCCCCAAGCGTACCCGATGGAGTGTCTGTTGGTTACGCACGATCGAGCTGATGAACACCGGGGTCTGCACCATCCCGCTCAGCTTCGACCTCAACAGTTCGGCAGCGTCCGGGTTGGCGAAGGCGCCCACCTGAAGATACTGGCCAGAGGCTGTTGCAGAAGCGTTTTTTTTTGCATCCAGCGGCACCGGGATAACGGGCGCGGCATGTTGCTGCGGTGGTGGCGTCCATTGCTCGACAGTGCCGGCCGAAGCGCTCATCACCGGAGCGGCAGCTTGCGCCACCCGAGGTTCGTTGAGCATCAGCGGCGCCGGCCGGCCGCGCTGGGCCCACCATTGTTGCGGGTCGATCCCCTCGACCTTGACCCTTGCCGTGCCGGTTTCGGCATAACCGAGCTTCTTGGCGGCAGCGTAGGACAAGTCGATGATCCGGTCCGAGTAGAACGGCCCACGATCGTTGACCCGCAGAATCACGCTCTTGTTATTGTCCAGGTTGGTCACCCGGACATAGCTCGGCAGCGGCAGGGTCTTGTGCGCGGCACTCATGCCGTACAGGTCATAGACTTCGCCGTTGGCGGTATTCTGGCCGTGGAATTTGGTGCCGTACCAGGAAGCCGTACCCGAGGCGACGTAATTCTTCGACTCGCTTATCGGGAAGTAGCTTTTACCCAGCACCGTGTAAGGGTTGGCCTTGTAAGGTCCGGTGTGCAGGGTCGGTGTGGCATCGGGGATGCGCGAAACATCGACATCCCACCACGGCGCGCCATCTTTATGGGCGCGATTGATATCCAGGCCAGGTGTCGCGCGAACGACGGTCGGTGATTTCTGCTGCGGCGCGCGGCTGGTCGAACAACTGACAACCAACAACGACAGTGCAGCAACAGCCGCCAGCTTCAGGGGTTTATGTATCGGCATTGCCCGCATTACTTGACGCCCCGTGCTTGGACCAGCAAATCAGACAGCTGATGCACGGCCATTGCGTACATCACACTGCGGTTATAGCGCGTAATCGCGTAAAAATTATTCAACCCCATCCAATACTCGGGGCCATTGTCGCCTTCCAGCCGAAAAGCCGTGACCGGCATATCATCGCGCAGCGCATCATGACTTGACCAGCCCAGCGCTCGCAACTCCCCGACCGTTTTGACCGGCTCGATGCCCTGGGTCAGACCTTCATCGACCTTGTCACCACGCACCGTGGCCAGGCTGACCACCGGCTCGCCGGCTACCCAGCCGTGATGCTTGAAATAGCTGGCAACACTGCCGATGGCATCGTCCGGGTTAGTCCAGATATTGATATGACCGTCACCGTCGAAATCCACAGCATAGGCGCGAAAACTGCTCGGCATGAACTGCGGCAAGCCCATGGCGCCGGCATAAGACCCCTTGAGCGTCATTGGGTCGACTTGTTCTTCACGGGCCAGCAGCAGGAACTCACGCAGCTCTTTGCGGAAAAAATCGGCGCGCGGCGGGTAGTCGAAGCCCAGGGTCGATAATGCGTCGATCACCCGGTAATTGCCGGTATTACGGCCAAAAAAGGTTTCAACGCCGATGATCGATACAATCACCTGGGCCGGCACCCCGTATTCCTTTTCGGCGCGAGCCAGCACGGCTTCGTGCTGACGCCAGAAATCCACGCCACGCGCGATACGCGCATCGGTGAGAAACATCGGGCGGTATTCTTTCCACTGTTTGACCCGCTCGGCAGGCCGGGAAATCGCGTCGAGGATAGACTGCTTGCGCTCGGCTTCGCGGAACACCCCCATCAGCTGCTCTCCGGCGAATCCGTAGTCGCGGGTCATTTCACCGACGAATTCGGCCACCTGCGGCGTGCCTTCGTAATCGCCGGCCAGCGCCTCCTGTGCTGCACCAAGGATGCCTACCAGGCCGACCCACGGAGCGTATCGAGTCGCCCAGCCACGCATTACTTGCATTGAAATCTTCACCTTATTCAAACCTGCGCGATCCACTTACGATGGGTATGGATCGACATCAAAACCCCAAACGCTGACAGCAGCGTCACCAGCGAAGTTCCTCCATAGCTAATGAATGGCAATGGCACCCCCACTACCGGTAACAGGCCACTGACCATACCGATGTTGACGAAAACGTAAACAAAAAACGTCATGGTCAGGCTGCCGGCGAGCAATTTGCCGAACAATGTCTGCGCCTGAGCGGTAATCACCAGCCCACGGCCGATCAACAGCAAATAGATCAACAGCAAGGCACAGATGCCCACCAGGCCGAATTCTTCGCCCAGGACCGCGATAATGAAGTCGGTGTGGCTCTCCGGCAGAAAGTCCAGGTGGGACTGAGTACCGAGCAACCAACCCTTGCCGAAGACGCCGCCGGAACCGATGGCCGCCTTGGACTGGATGATGTTCCAGCCAGTGCCCAGCGGATCGCTTTCCGGGTCCAGGAAGGTCAGGACCCGCTGTTTCTGGTACTCATGCATGACGAAATACCACATCGCCACGGCCACCGGCACCGCGGCAGCGATCACGCTGACAATCCAGCGCCAGCGCAGGCCGCCCATGAACAGCACGAAGGCGCCACCGGCGAGAATCAGCAACGAGGTGCCAAGGTCAGGCTGGCGCACGATCAGGATAAACGGGACTCCGATCAACATCAGGCTGATGCCGACATGCTTGAGTTGCGGGGGCAGTGAGCGTTTGGCCAGATACCAGGCGATGGTCGCCGGCATGATGATCTTCATGAACTCCGATGGCTGGAAGCGAATCACCCCGGGAATGTTGATCCAGCGCGTAGCGCCCATGGCGTTGTGGCCCATGACGTCCACCACCACCAACAGCACTACGCCGCACACATAGGCCAATGGCACCCAGCGCGCCATGAAGCGCGGCTCGAGCTGGGCGATGACGAACATCGAGACCAGACCGATGCCAAAAGAGGTCGCTTGCTTGCCCAGCAGATCCCAGCTCTTGCCGCTGGCCGAATACAGCACGAACAGACTGCCCGCGGCGAGGGTCAGCAACAGAATCAGCAAAGGCCCGTCGATGTGCATGCGTTGCAACAGCGTCGCGCGGCGACGCATCACATCCTCGCTGGAGAGGATGCGATCAAAATTACTCTTCACGGGCCGTAGCCTCCGCGTTTATAGGGCTGGCGAACTCAGGCTTGAGCCGGCCGGCCTGATCGAGTAACCACGCGTCCATGATCTGGCGAACCACCGGGGCCGCGACGCCGGAGCCGGACTCGCCGTTCTCGACCATGACCGACACGGTGATTTTCGGATTATCGGCAGGGGCAAAACCGACGAACAAGGCGTGGTCACGATGGCGCTCCTGAACCTTGGAACGGTCGTACTTCTCGCCTTGCTTGATGGCGACCACCTGGGCTGTGCCGCTTTTGCCGGCAATCCGGTACTGCGCGCCGATGGCTGCTTTGCGCGCTGTACCGCGCGCGCCATGCATTACCTGCTGCATACCGTGATTGACCCTGGTCCAATCGGCTGGATCGCGCAGGATGATGTCCGGCATCGGGTTTTCATCGAGCGGCTTCTCGCCTTCGATGGTTTTCGCCAGGTGCGGGCGATACCACTTGCCCTTGCTGGCCACCAGAGCAGTAGCCTGGGCCAGTTGCAACGGGGTTGATTGCATATAGCCCTGACCGATCCCGAGAATCAGTGTTTCGCCCGGGAACCAGGCCTGACGCCGGGTCGCGCGTTTCCACTCACGCGAAGGCATCAGCCCCGGCGATTCTTCGAACATGTCCAGCGCGACCTTCTGGCCGATACCGAACTTGCCCATATAGGCCGACAACCGATCGATCCCCAGCTTGTGGGCCAGGTCGTAGAAATAGGTGTCGTTGGAACGCATGATCGCCGTATCCAGATCGACAAAGCCGTCGCCGGTGCGGTTCCAGTTACGGTATTTGTGATCGTAGTTGGGCAGTTGGTAGTAACCCGGATCGTAGACCCGCGTGGAAGCCGTGACCACGCCTGAGTCGAGCCCGGCTATTGCTACCGCGGGCTTGATGGTCGAGCCCGGAGGATAGAGACCTCGCAACACGCGGTTGAATAGCGGGCGGTCGATCGAATCACGCAACTCGGCATAGGCTTTGAAACTGATGCCGGTAACGAACAGGTTCGGGTCGAAACTCGGCTGACTGACCATCGCCAACACCTCGCCGGTGTTCGGATCCAGCGCCACCACTGCGCCACGTCGGCCACCCAGCGCGAGCTCGGCGGCTTCCTGCAGTTTGATGTCGAGGCTCAGGACAATGTCCTTGCCGGGAATCGGATCGGTTCGCTTGAGCACCCGCAACACGCGGCCGCGGGCGTTGGTCTCGACCTCTTCATAACCCACCTGGCCATGCAGCTCTGGCTCGTAGAAGCGCTCGATGCCGGTTTTGCCGATATGGTGGGTGCCGCTGTAATTGACCGGATCGAGACTTTTGAGCTCTTTCTCGTTGATCCGCCCCATGTACCCCACAGAGTGCGCGAAGTGCGCCCCTTGCGGATAATGCCGCACCAGCTGCGCGACCACTTCCACGCCCGGCAAACGGAACTGGTTGACGGCGATGCGGGCGATCTGTTCTTCGTTCAGCTCGAACAGGATCGGCACCGGCTCGAATGGCCGGCGCCCCTGCTTCATGCGTTTCTCGAACAGCTGCCGATCTTCCGGCGTCAGCTCCAGCACTTCGACGATCACATCGAGCACTTGCTGCCAGTCCCCCGAACGCTCGCGGGTCATGCTCAGGCTGAAGCTGGGCCGGTTATCGGCCACCACCACGCCATTGCGGTCGAAAATCAGCCCGCGGGTCGGTGGAATCGGCTGCACATGAACGCGGTTGTTCTCCGACAGCGTGGAGTGATACTCGTACTGGATCACCTGAAGGAAATACAGCCGGGCGATCAGCACCGCGATCAGGCACACCACTGCTATTGCACCGAACACGACCCGGCCACGCACCAGACGGGCGTCTTTCTCGTGGTCCTTGATGCGGATCGGTTGGGACATTTAGTAGGGCGCGATGCTATTTGTGATAGGGGTGCCCGGACAGAACTGTCCAGGCGCGATACAGCTGTTCACCGATCAGAATTCGCACCAGCGGATGCGGCAACGTCAGGGGCGACAGCGACCAGCGCTGATCGGCGCGCGCACAGACTTCCGGCGCCAGCCCCTCGGGGCCACCGACCATGAAATTCACCGTGCGCGAGTCCAGCCGCCAGCGATCCAGTTCGACCGCCAGTTGCTCGGTGCTCCAGGGCTTGCCGTGCACTTCGAGCGTGACAATCCGCTCATTCGGGCCGACCTTGGCCAGCATGGCTTCGCCTTCCTGGCGGATGAAGCGCGCCACGTCAGCGTTCTTGCCACGGGTATTGAGCGGTATTTCCACCAGTTCCAGCGCCAGCTCGGATGGCAGACGCTTGGCATATTCATGCCAGCCTTCTTCCACCCATTTGGGCATGCGTGAACCGACGGCGATCAGTCGCAGTCGCACAGCGGTCCCTTATTGCTGGTCTTTGTTGAGCTTGATGAAGTGCTCGTGGGTATTTTCCGGGCTGTGGTGTGCAGCGTTCATCGCACGGCTTTGTTCCGCACCCGACCACAGACGCTCCAGGTCATAGAACTGACGAGCGTTGGCGGTCATCATATGAACGATGACAGTATCCAGGTCCAACAGAACCCAGTCGCTGTCGCCCTTGCCTTCTTCGCCCAGCGGCTTGACGCCTTTCTCTTTGACCATTTCGCGGACCTTGTCCAACATCGCGCCGATCTGGCGGTTGGAAGTACCTGTCGCGATGATCATGTAGTCGGTGATGCTCTGCTTTTCACGAACGTCGATCACCAGAATGTCCTGGCCCTTGACGTCTTCCAGGGCCGCTACGGCGACCTTGACCAGCTCTTCGCCGAGGAGTGCCGGGCCGGTTTCAGCCGGTACTGGCAGCGGGGCGCTCTTGAACGAGCCTTTGCGCTTTACTTTAGATACGTCTTTGTCAGTCATAAAAAACTCGTTTTGCTCATATGTTCGGGCGTTTCAATACACGTTGTTGCCACGTGCCTTGAAGCACTCCCATTCAGTTCGACGCACGGTAAAGACCGTGCGCATCGATGTAGGCCAGGACCGCGTCAGGCACCAGGAAACGTACCGACTTACCGCTGGCCAGCAGTTGACGGATCTGGGTGGCGGATACCGCGAGCGGTGTCTGCCAGACGAATGCAATCTGTCCGCTCGGCCCTTTCAGGGCCAGCGGGTCGCTCACCGAGCGCGCTGCCAGCAGGTTGCGCAAGGCATCCGGCGGTTCGCTGTCGGCATCCGGGCGTTGCAGCACCAGGATGTGGCAATGCTGGAGCAACTCCTCCCAGCGGTGCCAAGTGGGCAGGCCGCAAAATGCGTCCCAGCCCAAAAGCAGAAACAACTGGTCATCAGCGGCCAACTCGGCCCGCATCAGTTCCAGGGTGTCGATCGTGTACGACGGCTTGTCCCGTTGCAGCTCTCGGGCGTCCACCACCAGCGGCGCAATACCTGCCACTGCACATTCGACCATCGCCAGACGGTCGACGGCCGACACCTGTGGCGTCCCCCGATGCGGCGGTCTGGCACTGGGTGTCAGACGCAGCTCATCGAGCTCCAGCGAGCCGGCCACCTCCAGCGCACTGCGCAAATGACCGATATGCACCGGATCGAAGGTCCCGCCCAGCACGCCAATGCGTCTAGGCTGGGGTTCGCTGGGAGTCACGGCAGCTGACTGGCGGATATCGGCCAAGTCAGACCGACTCCTGACCGCGCAACTGGCCATCACCGACCACGATGTACTTCTCGCAGGTCAGACCTTCGAGGCCCACCGGGCCGCGGGCGTGCAGCTTATCAGTAGAAATGCCAATCTCGGCACCCAATCCATATTCGAAGCCATCGGCAAAGCAGGTCGGAGTGTTGATCATGACCGAACTTGAGTCGACCTCAGCAACGAAACGCCGGGCTTCGCCCTGGTGCTCGGTGACGATCGAGTCGGTGTGATGCGAGCCGTAATGGTTGATGTGTTCGATGGCCTGATCCAGCCCGTCGACCACGCGGATCGACAGGATCGGCGCCAGGTATTCGGTATTCCAGTCTTCTTCGGTGGCCGCAACCACCTCGATGATCGCGCGCGTGCGTTCGCAGCCGCGAAGCTCGACGCCCTTCGCGCGGAACTGCTCGGCCATCGCCGGCAGGAAATCGGTGGCCACCACTTGGTCAACCAGCAAGGTTTCCATGGCGCCGCAGATACCGTAACGGTAGGTCTTGGCGTTGAACGCGATGCGCTGGGCCTTTGGCAGTTCGGCGTGGGCACTGACGTAAACGTGGCAGATGCCGTCCAGGTGCTTGATTACCGGCACCCGCGCATCACGGCTGACTCGCTCAATCAGGCCTTTGCCACCACGGGGCACGATCACGTCGACGTACTCGGGCATGGTGATCAGCGCGCCAACCGCAGCACGGTCGGTTACTTCCACCACTTGCACCACGGCGGCCGGCAAACCCGCCTCGGCCAGCCCCTGCTGAATGCAAATAGCGATGGCCCGATTGGAATGAATTGCCTCGGAACCGCCGCGCAAGATGGTCGCGTTGCCCGATTTCAGGCACAGGCTCGCGGCGTCGATGGTCACGTTCGGCCGCGACTCATAGATGATCCCGACCACACCCAGCGGCACACGCATCTTGCCGACCTGGATACCCGACGGCCGATAGCTCATATCGCGGATCGCCCCAATCGGATCCGGCAGGCTGGCCACCTGACGCAGGCCGACGATCATGCTGTCGATCCGTGCCGGGGTCAGTGCCAGACGCTCGAGCATGGCCGGCTCCAGGCCATTGGCACGGCCAGCGGCCAGGTCCAGCGCATTGGCGGCGGTCAACTCGGCGCGAGCGGCATCCAAAGCCGCGGCGGCAGCGTGCAGTGCGCGGTTTTTCTGCGCGGTACTGGCACGGCCGATCACGCGGGAGGCTTCGCGGGCAGCGCGACCCAAGCGGGTCATGTAGTCAAGAACGGACTCAGTCATGGTCTCAATGGTCTTGGCAAAGAGGAAAGCGGCAGATTATAGCTGTCGCGCTCTCCTACTAACAGCAGTGACGGGCGGATGGTCGAAATGGACAGCAAATAGAGGACGTTCAGCTGTGATTAAGCTTGAAATTGCTATCATCGCGGTTCAATCAGCCTCAAATACACTTAGCCATCATGTCCAATCTGACCGCTCCGAGCATGCCCAAGGCGCTGCCTGACGAGTTTTTCGACCGTGACGCTCAAGTGCTGGCCCGTGAACTGTTGGGCAAAATCATCCGCCATCGGGTCGGCGATCTGTGGCTCAGCGCGCGAATCATCGAGACCGAAGCCTATTACTGCGGTGAGAAAGGCAGCCATGCTTCACTTGGCTACACAGAAAAACGTAAGGCTTTGTTTCTCGATGGCGGCCACATCTATATGTATTACGCCCGTGGTGGCGATTCGCTGAACTTCAGCGCTCATGGACCCGGCAATGCAGTCCTGATCAAATCCGCTTATCCGTGGATCGACGAAGCGTCCGGCCCGGCAAGCCTGGCCCAGATGCTGCTGAACAATCCGCATGCCAACGGTCATCCGCGCCCGTCGCAGAAGCTCTGCGCCGGGCAAACCTTGCTCTGCAAGGCGCTGGGCCTGAAAGTGCCGATCTGGGACGCAAAACGCTTCGATCATGAGCTGCTGTTTGTCGAAGATGTCGGCCTTCCACCGATCCACATCATTCAAACCACTCGCCTGGGCATCCCTCACGGACGCGACGAGCACTTGATGTACCGCTTCGTCGATGCCGCCTACGCCCCATACTGCACCCGGAACCCGCTGCGTCGTGGCCAGGTCGAAGGCCGCGACTATTTCTTGAACTAAAACACCACCCTTACCGGTTAATACACAAAAATGGAGTTGAATCTATGGGCCCATGGCTCGATAGCCTGACCGGATGGTTGACGGCAAACCCGCAATGGCTGGCCGCGACGGTGTTCATAGTGGCGTGCATCGAGTGCCTGGCAATTGCCGGGTTGATTGTGCCAGGGACGGTCTTGTTGTTCGCTGTCGCGGTATTGGCCGGTAGTGGCGCGCTGTCCTTGGGCGAGACCTTGCTGCTGGGGTTTCTCGGCGGTTTGCTGGGAGACCTGGTGTCGTATTTCCTGGGGCGGCGCTTCCACCAGAATATTCGCCGCCTGCCGGGATTACGCCATCACCCCGAGTGGATCGGCGGTGCCGAGGTGTATTTCCAGCGTTATGGCATCGCCAGCCTGCTGGTCGGACGCTTTATCGGTCCGTTGCGACCGATGCTGCCGATGGTTGCCGGGATGTTCGACATGCCGTTCCCGCGGTTTGCCGCGGTGAGCATACTGGCGGCTGCGGGCTGGACCGTGGCGTATCTGTTGCCGGGCTGGGCGACAGGTGCGGCCATCCGCCTGCCCCTGCCGGAAGGTTTCTGGCCGCAAGCCGGGGTAATCGTCGGCAGCATCGTCGTAATGATCGGCCTGAGCATCAATAGCACCTTGCGCCGTCACCGCAGTGCCACACGGTTGATCACAGCCATGAGCTTCGCGATTCTGGCAGGGATGTTTATCGGCTATCGCTACCTCAATCAGTTCGACCAAGGCCTGATGACCCTGATCCAGGAACATCGCAGCAGCACCATGGACTCCGCCGCCGTACTGGTGACCCGCCTCGGCGATTTTCGTACGCTGCTCTTTGCCAGCAGCCTGCTGACGATTTTGCTGCTGGTGGCGCGCCAATGGCGCCAAGCGATCTTCGCTGGCAGCGCCCTGCTCTGCACGGCCCTGGCCAATACCGGCACCAAGTGGTTTTTCGCCCGCATGCGTCCGGAAGTGCTGAGCGACCCGCTGACCAGCTTCAGCATGCCCAGTGGCCACAGCTCCGGCTCGTTCGCGCTGTTCATGACCCTGGCAGTCCTCGCCGGTCGCGGCCAACCACCCCGAATGCGCCTGACCTGGCTGTTGGTCGGGTGCTTGCCTGCCATGGCGATCGCTATGTCGCGGGTTTATCTCGGGGTTCACTGGCCGACCGATGTGCTGGCCGGCGCCATGCTCGCGGCCTGTTTCTGCGCCGCTAGCCTGAACTTGAGCCAACGCCAGACCTCATTGAGTGCAATGTCTGCCAAAGTCTGGTGGCTGGTGCTGCCGGCGCTGGTGGCGTTGTTTGGTTTCTTTGCGTTGAGGCATTTGCCTGATGCGATGGTGCGGTATTCGTATTGAGCTGCCCGCTAAAAGATCGCAGCCTGCGGCAGCTCCTACAGAGTTTGAGTACACCCACACAATGGTGGCTGTGCGCAGGGCACCCTCGGGTGCGCCGGTTTCCCAATCGACCGGTCGACTAACCTGTGCGTAGCTGCCACCCCTTCGTTTAGTCGCGAGACCTGGCAGTTCCAACTTTCTGATTGGAGTTTCGCCACATGGACAAAATTACCCCCGACCCACCCATGCCACCCGTCACCCCATCAATGGACAACGCCTTCACCCGCGACCTGCTCAAGGACCGCGCCGCGCTGTACCGTGCCCTGGATCACTACCTGCCCGATGCCAACCCAACCTCGCCTGACGCCATGCGCTTTTATAACGTCAGCAAGGATGTGAGCATCGAAGACACGCTGCTCTACACCGACGACTTGCTGCGCTGGGCATCGGTCACTGCTTACGAATGCGGGGAGCACTTCAAAGGCACCGAACGCGCCATGGTCTTCGCGGTGTGGCACCTGCTGGAAATTGCCAAAGCCATGGTCGACCAGTCCATCGAACATATGTGGCCGCGTACCCACTGATGCGCCGTTCGATCGCTCCCATGCTCTGCGCGGGAACGATCTTTACAGTGCTGGTGCACTCAGGCAAACAACTCCCCCTGCAACTCATCGAGCAACGCCTGAATCGCATCCAGCCGTTGTTGCGGATCGTCGAGTTGCAGCAGGTCGATCTTGTCCAATTCGGAAAATGGCAGCAGGTAGGCCAGTTGGTTGGCCAGGGATTGTTGCCCGGTGGCTTCGGTGCCCATGTTCAGCGCTTCAACCATCGGGTGCTCGGCCAATGCCCTGAGCAAGGCGACCAGGTCGGCATCTTCATCCTGCAGCGGTTGTTCCGGGGCGTCGTCCATCCACTCGACGTCGGCCACCATCAGTTGATCGCGCTGCACCTCGGTGCGCAGCACCCGGAACCTGCGCCCACCCTCGACACGAATGCCCAGCAGCCCGTTGTCCTGCTGTTTGAAATCACGGATCAGCGCCTCGCAGCCGACCAGGGCATAGCCCTCAGGCGCGACGCCCACCTCTTCTCCCTCGAGAATGCACACCACGCCAAAGCCGCCGTTCTGCTTCATGCAACGACTGATCATGTCCAGATAGCGCGCCTCGAAAATCTGCAGATCGAGGGTGCATCCGGGGAACAACACCGTGTTCAGGGGGAAAAGCGCCAGGCTCATATAGGTTTCCTTAAACCATCATCGACACAGCCAGCGGCAGGAACACCGCCGTAGCCACGCCCATCAAACTCATCGCCAATGCGGCAAAGGCGCCGCATTCCTCACTTTCCTGCAAGGCGACCGAGGTACCGACCGCATGCGCCGTCATGCCCAATGCCATGCCGCGGGCTTCAGGGCTATGGACACCCAAACGAGTCAAAATACTCGGCCCGAAAATCGCCCCGATTACCCCGGTGATCAATACGAAGACTGCTGCCAGCGCCGCCACCCCGCCAATTTGCTCGGCCACCAGCATGGCGATCGGTGAGGTCACCGATTTCGGTGCCATGGTCATCAGAATCATGTGTTCGGCACCGAACCACCAACCCAGCACCACGCCGAGACTGGTCGCCACGACACCACCTATCACCAGCGTAGTAAATATCGGCCAGAACAACTGTCGAATCCGCCGCAGATTGAGGTACAGCGGTACCGCCAGGGCAACAGTGGCCGGCCCCAGCAGAATGCTGAGAATCTCGGTGCTTTTACGGTATTCGGTGTAACTCAGACCACAACCGACCAGCACGACGATCACCAGCAGCATAGACACCAGCACTGGCTGCAAGAAAATCCAGCGGGTTTTCTCGTACCCGATCAGCACCAGCTGGTAGGCCCCCAGTGTGATGCCGATGCCGAACAATGGATGATGAATCACTGCCGCCCACGCGCCCTGCCAATCGAAGGTCATTGGGCATCCTCGCGGCGAGCCTGACGCTGGATCAGCTTGTGCATCAATACCCCAACGAAGGCCATGGAGATCACCAGCGACAGCACCAGCGCGCCGACGATCGCCCAGAAGTCCGCAGCAATGGCGCTGGCGTAAACCATTACACCCACCGCTGGCGGCACCAGCAGCAACGGCAAATAACGCAGCAGACTGCTGGCCGCCAGGTTCAGCGGCTCACCGACTTGCCCGCGACTAATCAGAAACACCAGCAACAGCAGCAGGCCGACAATCGGCCCCGGCAATACCGGTAAAAATAAATGGTTGATAGCCGTGCCCAGTAATTGAAACAGCACCAGCCAGGTCAAGCCGCGTAACAACATCTGTGATCTCCCGCAAAATCGCGCCGGGCATTATAAGCATGCCCAACGCTATGAACCGGCATTCGCAAACACCATAAATGGTTGACCGCAGCCATTGGCCATGATGATCTAAAGCAGTTGCCAGGGGGCTGGAGCCCCCACCCCAAAAAACTATAAAAGCGATGAACCCAAGGAGAGTCTCAATGCCCTATGTTCCAGTTGCAGAGCTCAAAGATTATGTCGGCAAGGAACTCGGACGTTCCGAATGGCTCACTATCGACCAGGAACGCATCAACCTGTTCGCCGAAGCCACGGGTGATTTTCAGTTCATCCACGTTGATCCGGTAAAGGCTGCGCAAACACCTTTTGGCAGTACGATTGCCCACGGCTTTCTGTCTCTGTCGCTGATCCCCAAACTGATGGAAGACATTCTGGTAATGCCGGAAGGTTTGAAGATGATCGTCAACTACGGCCTGGACAGCGTGCGCTTCATCCAGCCGGTCAAGGTCGACTCCAGGGTTCGACTCAAGGTCGATCTGGCCGAAGTTACTGAAAAGAAACCCGGTCAATGGTTGCTCAAAGCCACCGTGACCCTGGAAATCGAAGGCCAGGAAAAACCGGCCTACGTCGCGGAACCGCTGTCTCTCTGCTTCGTTTAAGCCCTTGCGGATGCGGAACAGCCCCACGCTGTTTCGCTCGGCTCTATTTATACGACACATAGCTGCGGCATACTCGGCCCCCTAATTGCCCGGATCCCGCTATGCGCTCACTTGTACCCCTCGCTCTAATCCTGTTGCTCACCGCATGCGGCGACGGCGAATCGCTGTTGCCGCCCGATGCCCGTTTGCCGGACGGTGGGCGCTATCGCGGCGATATGGTCGACGGATTGCTACAGGGCCAGGGTCGCATCGACTACCCGAATGGCGGCTGGTACGCCGGGCAATTCGACAAGGGTCAGTGGCATGGCCAGGGCGAATGGCACGGCAGCAATGGCGAGGTCTACCGCGGACAGTTCGAGCACGGGCTGTTCCACGGCCAGGGCTCCCTGACCACCAGCGGCAGCAGTTACACCGGCGGCTTCAAGCTCGGCCGGCGCGACGGCGAAGGCACACTCAAAGAAGGCGGCATGACCTACCGTGGTGAGTTCAGGGCCGACCAGTATTCCGGACTGGGTCGTCTGGAACTCGAAGACGGCAGCCAGTACCAGGGTCAGTTCGCCGACGGCAAACCCAACGGCGAAGGCCAGCGTGGCGATGCCAGCGGCAACCTGTTCACCGGGCACTTCGTCAATGGCCAACTGGAGGGCAACGGCACCTTCAATAGCGCCGAAGGCGACCAGTATGTCGGCGCTTTCAAGCAAAACCAGTTGCACGGCAAAGGTCGCTACGAAAATGCTGATGGCGACGTCTGGATCGGCCAGTTCAAGGAGGGTGCGCTGACCGGCAAAGGTGAGCTGATCGGTGTCGATGGTAGCCATTACATCGGCCAGTTCAGTGACTGGCGCCTTTCCGGTCAAGGCCGCTTGAACCTCAGCGACGGCAGTTTTTATGTCGGCCAGTTCGACAGTGACACCTACCAGGGCTACGGCACCCTCGTTCTTCACGATGGCGTGGTGCAAAGTGGCTATTGGGTCAACGGCCAACGGGTGCGTGATGCCAGTGGCAAGCTGTTGCCAGATACCCTTGAGGTCGGGATGTTGGCTCAGGGCCACTTGCTTGATCAAGCCTTGGCCAATGTACCCGCGTCCACCCCGGCGGTGGAGCTGTACAGCTTGACGCTGGCCGGCGACGGCAAACAAAGCGTGTTCCTGCGCGAGGCCGACTACGTCAGCAATATGCTCGCCAGCCGCTTTGGCGCCCATGGCCAGATCCGCCTGGTCAATCATCGCGACCATATGGGCGACCGCCCCATGGCGAGCCGAGAGAGCCTGCGGCGCGCAGCGCTGACGCTGGCCGAGCGCAGCGGCCCGGAAGATTTACTGTTCATCTACCTGACCAGCCATGGCACCCACCAACATGAACTGGTACTGGACCAGCCGCGCCTGGAGCTGGCCGATCTGCCGGCCGACGAATTGGCCAGCGTGCTCGCACCCTTGAAAAATCGCGACAAGATCATTGTGATCTCGGCCTGCTATTCCGGTGGCTTTATCCCTGCACTCAAGGATGACCGGACGCTGATCATGACCGCCTCGCGAACTGATCGGGTGTCCTTCGGTTGCTCGGAAGAGGCCGACTTCACTTATTTCGGCGACGCATTGTTCGCCCAGGCACTGAACCAGACCGACGACCTGCAACAAGCCTTCGTCCTGGCCAGGGCAACGGTCGCCGAACGGGAACTGGCCGACAACTTCGAAGCCTCGGAACCCCAGATCTGGGCACCCAAGGGCGTCCTCGCGCGCTGGCAGCTGTTACGCAAGCAACAAGCCCGCAAAGCACTCGAAAACGCCTCTTTAAAAGGCACGCAAGCACAAAAAGCACCCGAAAGCGCCACGCTGAAAGGCACGCAAGCAAAGAACAACTAAGCTGAACAGTATCAAGGGGGAAACACTATGTACTTGACGCCTCAGCATGTCTTGCTTGCCGGAGCCACCGGACTGACCGGTGAACATCTACTTGACCGGTTGCTCAATGAGCCGACGATCAGCCGTGTATTGGCACCCTCACGCAGGCCACTGGCCAAGCATCCTCACCTGGAAAACCCGGTGGGCGACCCCGAAGTCTTTCTTCCACAGCTCAGCGGACGCGTCGACATCGCTTACTGTTGCCTGGGCACCACGATCAAAAAGGCCGGCTCCGAGAAAGCCTTCCGTGCGGTGGACTTCGACATGGTCGTGGCCTTCGGCAAACGCGCCCGGGAAATGGGCGCGCGGCACCTGATCGTGATCAGTGCCATTGGCGCCGATCGCAGGTCCTCGGTGCTCTACAACCGAGTCAAAGGCGAAATGGAATATGCGTTGAAGGCCCAGAACTGGCCGCAGCTGACCATTGTCCGCCCTTCCCTGTTGCTGGGTGAGCGTGCGGAACCGCGGCTGGCCGAACAACTGGCAGCGCCGTTTTCCAGGCTGTTACCCGGCAAATACCACGGCATCGAAGCCTGCCAACTGGCCCGAGCCATGTGGCGCCTGGCGCTGGAAGAACAGGATGGAGTGCGAATCGTCGAGTCGGATGAGTTGCGTAAACTGGGCAAGTAAGATCAAAAGATCGCAGCCTGCGGCAGCTCCTACAGGAGGTCAATGTAGGAGCTGCCGCAGGCTGCGATCTTATAGGTGCTACAACCCACCCGTCGCCTGAAACTCAACCCCAATCACCGTCAACAACGACAATGGCAACAGCAAGGTGTCGAGCAAGGCGCTGGCCGGCAGGTCGAGGCCGGGATAGCTCGGCGCTTCGGCACCGAAACGGTCCATGGCACAACACCCGCCCTGCATCGCATACAAATCCAGACGCGTGCCCGAATACACGAGCGGCGCCCCCGGCTTGGCAGCATCCAGGGTTCGGGCCGTGGCGCAACCGGCCAATTGCAGGGCCAGCACCAGGGCCAGTAGTTTATTCATCGCTGCTTAAATGATGTTCGCCCCAACGCGGCAGCATGTCTTGCGGGATGTTCAGCAGATTGAGAATACGCGCCACCACGAAATCGACCAGGTCGTCGATGGTCTGGGGTTGGTGATAGAAGCCCGGCGAAGCCGGCAAAATGGTAACGCCCATGTTCGACAGCTTGAGCATGTTTTCCAGGTGAATGCTGGAATACGGCGCTTCGCGAGGCACCAGAATCAGCTGCCGACGCTCCTTCAAGGTGACGTCCGCGGCACGCTCGATCAGGTTATTGCACGCACCACTGGCGATTGCCGACAAGGTCCCGGTGGAACAGGGCACCACCACCATCGCACTCGGCGATCCGGAGCCGGAAGCCACGGGTGACATCCAGTCTTCCTTGCCATACACGCGAATCTGCCCGGCGGCGGCGCCGGTGTATTCGGTGAGGAAGGCCTGCATCATCTGGGTCTTCGGCGGCAGCGAAACGTCGGTCTCAGTGGCCATTACCAATTGAGCCGCTTTGGAGATCAGGAAATGCACCTCACGGTCTTCGCGTACCAGACAGTCGAGCAGGCGCAAACCGTATTGCGCACCGGAGGCGCCAGTCATTGCCAGGGTGATGCGTTCCGGGCCGTTGTTCATTGCAGCGCCTCGGCCAGCTTGCCGTGCAGGCCGCCGAAGCCGCCGTTGCTCATGATCACCACGTGGGTGCCGGGTTGGGCCTGGCTTTTCACCCGAGCGATGATGCCTTCCAGTGAATCGCTGACGATCGACGGCACAGTGCACTGCGCCGCAGTCGCACCCAAGTCCCAACCGAGGTTGGCCGGCGCGTACCAGATCACCTGATCGGCATCGACCACACTAGCCGGCAAGCCATCACGGTGCGCGCCGAGCTTCATGGAGTTGGAGCGTGGCTCGATGATCGCGATCAGCGGTGCATCGCCGATGCGTTTGCGCAGGCCATCAAGGGTGGTGGCAATCGCCGTCGGGTGATGAGCGAAGTCGTCGTAGATGGTAATGCCGTGGACTTCGGCCACCTTTTCCATTCGACGTTTGACGCTTTTGAAGGCGCTCAACGCGGCGATACCCATGGCCGGTACTACGCCAACATGCCGTGCCGCCGCCAGGGTCGCCAGGGCGTTGGCGACGTTGTGCTGACCAGTCATGTCCCAGTCGACCACGCCTTGAGCCACGCCTTCAAACATCACTTCAAACTTCGAACCGTCTTCGCTGATCAGCTTGACCTGCCATTGGCCGCCGGCTCCAGTGGTTTGCACCGGGGTCCAGCAACCCATGTCGATCACCCGCTGCAAGGCTGGCTCAGTGGTCGGATGGATCACCAGGCCTTCGCTCGGGATAATCCGCACCAAGTGGTGGAATTGCCGCTCGATGGCTGGAAGATCGGGGAAGATGTCCGCATGATCGAACTCAAGGTTATTCAGGATCGCCGTGCGTGGGCGATAGTGGACGAACTTCGAGCGCTTGTCGAAGAAGGCGCTGTCATATTCATCAGCCTCGATCACGAAGAACGGCGTATCGCCCAAACGCGCCGACACCGCGAAGTTCTGCGGCACACCACCGATCAGGAAGCCCGGGCTCATGCCGGCATGCTCCAGCACCCAGGCAAGCATGCTGCTGGTGGTGGTCTTGCCGTGCGTGCCGGCTACCGCCAACACCCAGCGACCTTGCAGCACATGGTCGGCCAGCCATTGCGGGCCGGAAACGTACGGCAGGCCTTTGTTCAATACGTATTCGACCGCCGGATTGCCACGAGACATGGCATTGCCGATCACCACCAGATCCGGTGCCGGATCGAGCTGAGCTGGATCATAGCCTTGAGTCAACTCAATGCCCTGCGCCTGCAACTGGGTGCTCATCGGCGGATAGACGTTGGCATCGGAGCCGGTCACGCGATGGCCCAGCTCTTTGGCCAGAACCGCCATCGAACCCATGAAGGTGCCGCAAATACCAAGAATATGAATGTGCATAGTCGACCTCGTAAAACATCGAGGCAGGTTAGCGTAGGGCGGGGAAAATCGCACTCTTTAGGTGATGGGGCGGGTTGGGATTGGTTATTCGGGATGTGTGTCTGACGGTAGATCGACACCCCAGCCCTATCCCCAGCGGGGAGAGGGTTGTGAGGGGGCGATCTAACCGACTACCGCGCTATCCCATGCTTGCGCAGCTTTCTATAAAGGGTATTGCGGCTGACCCCCAACTGCTCGGCGGTATGAGTCATGTGCCAGCGCTGTTGCTCCAGGGCGTTGAGCAACGCCAGGCGTTCGGCGTCGTCCAGCGGGCGCTCGGAAGGCTCGTCGACGGCCATCAGCAGCGCAGCCGGCCGGCTTTGGCGGATCATCACCGGCAAGTCCTCGAAGCTGATCCGCTCGTCCTCGCACAGCGCTGCCAAAGTTCGCAGTACATTGCGCAATTGCCGCACATTTCCCGGCCAGGCGAAGTCCAGCAGCGCCTGGCGCGCTGGCCCGTCGAGCAGGACGTTTTGCTCGCCAGCCTCTTCGGCCAGCAAAAAATCCAGCAACTGCGACTTGTCGCTGCGCTCACGCAAGGCCGGCAAGGCCACTTCCAGGCCGTTGAGCCGGTAGTACAAGTCCTCGCGAAAACTGCCGTCTTGCACCCGATCGAGCAAATTCCGGTGGGTCGCGCTGATGATTCGTACGTTGACCGCCAAGGGCTCACCGCCGATGGGCACCACCAGCCGATCCTCCAGCACCCTTAATAGACGGGTCTGCAACGCCAGCGGCATGTCGCCGATTTCATCGAGGAACAAGGTGCCGCCATCGGCCTGTAGCAACTTGCCACGCATGCCTTCCTTGCGTGCGCCGGTAAAACTGCCACCGCGATAGCCGAACAGTTCACTCTCGATCAGGCTTTCCGGGATCGCCGCGCAATTGAGCGCAACGAAGGCTTTATCCGCTCGCTGGCTGGCCTGGTGCACGGCCTTGGCGAAGGCCTCTTTGCCGGAGCCGGTTTCGCCATTGATCAGCAGCGGCACATCACGTTCGAACACCCGCAAGGCTTTGCGGAAGTCGTTTTGCAGCGCCGCATCGCCGAGGCAGATGCCGGACAGCCGCACACGCTCGGTCACCAGCGGAGCTGAATTAACCGGGGTCGGCACACTACGTGGCTGACCCCGCAATACTGCGAACAAGCCGCGGCCGTCGCGGGTGCGTAGCGGCCAACTGGCGCTGGCGCTCACACTGGCGCGACCCAGCAGTTCATCCAGGGCGCAATCAAAAAAGGCCTCCACCGGTTTGCCCAGCAGCCCACCGCGCACATGCCCCAGCAGGTTCAAGGCGCTCTGGTTGACCGCACTGATCCGCCCCTCGCCGTCAAACGCCAGCAATCCTTCGCTGAACAACCCCACGGACTCGGCCTGCAAGTGAAAGCGCAGCAACCATTGGTTGTCGAAGTAGCGCAGGAAATAACAGCTCTCGATCATCTTCGCCGAGAGGTTGACCAGCGCCATGGTATGGAACTGGCTCTGACGCGAGACTTCATGGCGCGCCGACGACACATCAAGCACCGCCAGCAGCTCACCATGGGGATCGAACACCGGGCTCGCCGAGCAGGTCAGCCCGGTGTGGCGACCGCGAAAGTGTTCGTCCTGATGAATGGTCAGCGACTGGCGCTCTACCAGGCAGGTACCGATACCGTTGGTGCCTTCGCAAGCCTCGCTCCAGTCCGCACCGAGCCAGAGCCCGGCACGCTCGAAAATCTTCCGTTCTGCGGGCGCGGTGACGCAGTTGAGGATCACCCCACGGGAATCGGTCAGCAGCACGGCATGGCCGGCGCCGGAGAGTTGCTGATGCAGGCTGGCCATTTCGTTGCCGGCGATCTGCAGCACTTGCTGCAAGCGCTCGCGGCTTTCCAGGACCCGTCCATGCTCGAGCACCGTCGGCGCGATGCTCAGGGCCGGGTCAAGGTGATAGTCCTCAAGGCAGCGCAGCCAGGAACGGGCTATGGACGGATCGCTACCCGGGCCATGCAAGTGGGTTTTGCCCTGAGTCACGGTCAACACCTGCTGGGCGTGTCGACTCAGATGATTGTTGTGCATTTCTTATTGTTCTCCCGGCAGAGCCTGGCCCGCTCCGTGTAGCAGCTGCCGAAGGCTGCGTTCGGCGGCGAAGCGGTCGTGAAACCTGAATCCCATATCTCACTGAATAATTGAGATCAACCCGATTGCGAGCGCCCAGCATCCTCCAGCCGTGCACTCATTGCAATCCTGACCCGACCCACCCGTCACAGGCTGTACCGCTTGTGGCACAAAGTGTCACTCAGGCCGTGCCACAACTGTCACAACGCAGGTCCACTCGTCTCTCGGACAACTCGTAACCCATTGATTTAAATGACCTGCAAAGCACTGGCCCGACCTTTGCTCTACGCTTATATAAGCGCTACAGCGCGTCCTTCCCAATAACAAAAGCCAGGAGATACCCACCATGCGTTACGCTCACCCCGGTACTGAAGGCGCAATCGTTTCGTTCAAGAGCAAATACGGTAACTACATCGGCGGCGAATTCGTCGCGCCTGTCAAAGGTCAGTACTTCACCAATACCTCGCCGGTAAACGGCCAACCTATTGCAGAATTCCCGCGCTCCTCCGCCGAAGATATCGACAAAGCGCTGGACGCCGCCCACGCTGCGGCGGACGCCTGGGGCTCGACCTCGGTGCAGGCCCGCTCACTGGTGCTGCTGAAAATCGCCGACCGCATCGAACAGAACCTGGAAGTCCTCGCCGTCAGCGAATCCTGGGACAACGGCAAAGCCGTACGCGAAACCCTGAACGCCGATATCCCGCTGGCCGCTGACCACTTCCGCTACTTCGCCGGCTGCATTCGCGCCCAGGAAGGCAGCGCCGCGGAAATCGACGGCAACACCGTGGCTTATCACATTCATGAACCACTGGGTGTGGTCGGGCAGATCATCCCGTGGAACTTCCCGATCCTGATGGCCGCCTGGAAACTCGCTCCAGCCCTGGCCGCCGGTAACTGCGTAGTCCTCAAGCCGGCAGAGCAAACCCCGCTAGGCATCACCGTGCTGATGGAATTGATCGGCGACCTGCTGCCGCCGGGCGTGCTCAACGTGGTGCAAGGTTTCGGCCGTGAAGCCGGTGAAGCCCTGGCCACCAGCAAGCGCATCGCCAAGATCGCCTTCACCGGTTCCACCCCGATTGGCTCGCACATCATGAAATGCGCGGCTGAAAACATCATTCCGTCGACGGTTGAACTGGGCGGCAAGTCGCCGAACATCTTCTTCGAAGACATCATGCAAGCCGAACCGACTTTTATCGAAAAAGCTGCCGAAGGCCTGGTACTGGCGTTCTTCAACCAGGGCGAGGTCTGCACCTGCCCATCACGGGCACTGGTACAAGAGTCGATCTACGACGACTTCATGAAAGTGGTGATGAAGAAGGTCCTGGAAATCAAACGTGGCGACCCGCTGGACACCGACACCATGGTCGGCGCTCAGGCGTCCGAGCAGCAATTCGACAAGATCCTGTCCTACCTGGAAATTGCCAAGGGTGAAGGCGCGGAGCTGCTGACCGGCGGCAAGGTGGAAAAACTCGAGGGCAACCTGGCGACTGGGTACTACATCCAGCCGACCCTGCTCAAGGGCACCAATAAAATGCGTGTGTTCCAGGAAGAAATCTTCGGCCCGGTGGTGAGCATCACCACCTTCAAGGACGAAGCCGAAGCCCTGGCGATTGCCAACGACACCGAGTTCGGCCTGGGCGCCGGTCTCTGGACCCGTGACATCAACCGCGCCTACCGCATGGGCCGGGCCATCAAGGCCGGTCGTGTCTGGACCAACTGCTACCACCTGTATCCGGCACACGCCGCGTTCGGCGGCTACAAAAAATCCGGCGTCGGTCGTGAAACCCACAAAATGATGCTCGATCACTACCAGCAGACGAAAAACCTGCTGGTGAGCTACGACATCAATCCACTGGGCTTCTTCTAAGCAAGCCCGCGGGTGATACAGGTGAAGCTGTATCGCCCTCTGGATTGCTTTCGCGAGCAAGCTCGCTCCTACAGGAGCGGGTTTACCCGCGAAAGCGGTCTTCCAGGCAACAAAGATTCAGCCCCGCTACACCGATCCGCCCAAAAGGTCGGACAAAAAATAAAAACAGGTGAACTGCTATGCCTAGCGAACCTATCGGCGCCCCGGCGGCCGGCTCTTCCGTCGACTTCGAAAAAGTCGGCTCCGAATACTTTCAGCAACGCGAATTGAAAAAAGGTGCCGCTGGCTGGGTCCTGCTGGTCGGCCTGGGCGTTGCCTATGTGATTTCCGGTGACTATGCCGGCTGGAACTTCGGCCTGGCGCAAGGCGGTTGGGGCGGGATGTTTCTCGCCACCCTGCTGATGGCCACCATGTACCTGTGCATGTGCTTCTCGCTCGCCGAGTTGTCCTCGATGATTCCCACCGCAGGCGGCGGTTACGGCTTTGCCCGTAGCGCCTTCGGCCCCTGGGGTGGCTTCCTGACCGGCACGGCGATCCTCATCGAGTACGCCATCGCGCCCGCGGCGATTGCGGTTTTCATCGGTGCCTATTGCGAATCGCTGTTTGGCATCGGCGGCTGGATGATCTATCTGGCGTTCTACATCATTTTCATCGGCATCCATATTTTCGGGGTCGGTGAAGCGCTCAAGCTGATGTTCATCATCACCGCCGTGGCGGCCATTGCCCTCGCGGTGTTCCTGATGGCAATGGTCCCGCACTTCAGCGTCGCCAATCTGCTGGACATCCCGGTCACCAGCGCCAAAGGCGCCAGCAGCTTCCTGCCGTTCGGTTATGTCGGTGTGTGGGCGGCGATCCCCTACGCGATCTGGTTTTTCCTGGCCGTCGAAGGCGTGCCACTGGCGGCCGAAGAAACCAAAAACCCGAAACGCGACCTACCACGCGGCTTGATCGGCGCAATGCTGGTGCTGGTGAGCTTTGCCTTGCTGATTCTGGTGATCGGTCCCGGCGGCGCCGGTGCCAATGCACTGATGACGTCCGGTAATCCCTTGGTGGAAGCCCTGTCCAAAGCCTATGGCGGTTCGACCTGGATGGGCCACTTCGTCAATCTGGTGGGCCTGGCCGGTTTGATCGCCAGTTTCTTCTCGATCATTTACGCCTACTCGCGGCAGATTTTTGCCCTGTCCCGCGCCGGCTACCTGCCGCGCAAGCTGTCCGAGACCAACAAAAGCAAAGCACCGGTATTGGCCCTGATCATCCCCGGCATCATCGGTTTCGGCCTGTCGCTGACCGGCCAGGGTGATTTGCTGATTCTGGTGGCCGTATTCGGCGCCACCATCTCCTACGTGCTGATGATGGCCGCTCACATCACCCTGCGCATTCGCCGCCCTAAAATGGAGCGCCCATACCGTACACCGGGAGGCATCTTTACCTCCGGAGTGGCCCTGGTGCTGGCCTGTGTCGCGGTAGTGGCGGGCTTCCTGGTCGATCCGCGGGTGGTCATTGGTGCGGTGATCATCTATGGAGTATTAATTGCTTACTTTGCCTTCTACAGTCGCCATCACTTGGTAGCAGGCACGCCGGAAGAAGAATTCGCGGCCATTCAGAACGCTGAAAAAGCCCTGCACTAAACGCCGAAAAACACGACGCAGGCACTGACTGCGTCGTCATGGAGAACCTGTATGGCAAGTTTTTCCCACTCGGTCGGCACCCAGACCTATCGCTTCGACAGCCTCAAGGAGGTCATGGCCAAGGCCAGCCCGGCCCGCTCCGGAGACTTTCTGGCCGGTGTCGCCGCGCTCAACGATGGCGAACGGGTCGCCGCGCAGATGGCCCTGGCCAATATCGAACTCAAGCACTTCCTCGAAGAGATGCTGATCCCCTATGAAGCCGATGAAGTGACCCGGCTGATTATCGACAGCCACGACAGCGCTGCTTTTTCCGTGGTCAGCCACCTCACTGTCGGCGGTTTCCGCGACTGGCTGCTCAGTGATGCGGCAGACGAGCAGAGCCTACGCGCCCTGGCGCCGGGCCTGACTCCGGAAATGGTCGCCGCCGTGTCGAAGATCATGCGCGTGCAAGACCTGGTGCTGGTGGCGCAGAAAATTCGTGTGGTCACCAAGTTCCGCGGCACCATGGGCCTGCGCGGTCGCCTGTCGACCCGCCTGCAACCGAACCACCCCACCGATGAACCGGCCGGGATCGCCGCGAGCATCCTCGACGGCCTGCTCTACGGTAACGGCGACGCGATGATCGGGATCAATCCGGCCACCGACAGCACCGCCTCGATCTGCGCCATGCTGGAAATGCTCGACGCGATCATCCAGCGCTACGAAATCCCCACCCAGGCTTGCGTATTGACCCACGTCACCACCTCAATCGAGGCGATCAACCGCGGCATACCGCTGGATCTGGTGTTCCAGTCGATTGCCGGCACCGAAGCGGCCAATGCCAGTTTCGGGATCAATCTGAATGTCCTGCAGGAAGGCTACGACGCCGGCTTGAGCCTCAATCGCGGGACGCTGGGGCAGAACCTGATGTATTTCGAGACCGGCCAGGGCAGCGCACTGTCGGCCAACGCCCACCATGGCATCGACCAGCAAACCTGCGAAACCCGCGCCTACGCCGTGGCACGGCACTTCAAGCCGTTTCTGGTCAACACCGTGGTCGGCTTCATCGGCCCGGAATACCTCTATAACGGCAAACAAATCATCCGCGCCGGGCTGGAAGATCACTTCTGCGGCAAGCTGTTGGGTGTACCCATGGGCTGCGACATCTGCTACACCAACCATGCCGAAGCCGATCAGGATGACATGGACACCCTGCTGACCCTGCTCGGCGTGGCGGGAATCAACTTCATCATGGGCATTCCCGGCTCCGACGACATCATGCTCAACTATCAGACCACCTCGTTCCACGACGCGCTCTATGCCCGCCAGACCCTGGGCCTCAAGCCCGCGCCGGAATTCGAGCAATGGCTGGCGAAAATGGGCATCTTCACTCAAGCGGATGGCAAGGTGCAGTTTGGCAACAGCCTGCCGCCGGCCTTCCGCCAGGCTATGGCGCACCTGGGATGAATGATCGAGTGATGGATAAGCCCCCTACCGACAACCAAAACCCCTGGCTGGAACTGCGCCGCCTGACCCCGGCCCGGATTGCCCTCGGCCGCGCCGGCACCAGCATGCCGACTGCTGCACAGCTGGATTTCCAGTACGCACACGCGCAGGCCCGGGATGCGGTGCATTTACCCTTCGATCATGCGGGCCTGGGCACGCAACTGGCCGAGCGTGGGCGTGACAGCCTGTTGCTGCACAGTGCCGCCATCGATCGCAACAGCTACCTGCAACGCCCCGACCTCGGCCGACGGCTGAGCGTCGACTCGGCGCAGAAGCTGCGCGAGCATGCCCAAGCCAACCCCGGCGGCATTGACCTGGCGGTGGTAGTGGCCGATGGTTTGTCAGCGCTGGCTGTGCATCGTCATACCCTACCGTTTCTGGCGCGCATGGAAGAACAGACCCAGGCCGAAGGCTGGTCGCTGTCGCCGGTCATCCTGGTGGAACAGGGCCGGGTCGCGGTGGCCGATGAAATCGGCGAGTTGCTCGGCGCCCGGATGGTAGTGATCCTGATCGGCGAACGCCCCGGCCTCAGCTCGCCGGACAGCCTCGGCCTGTACTTCACCTACCAGCCCAAGATCGGCCTGACCGACGCCTACCGCAACTGCATTTCCAATGTGCGGCTGGAGGGGCTGAGTTACGGCATGGCTGCCCATCGCCTGCTGTATTTGATGCGGGAAGCCTGTCGCCGGCAGCTTTCCGGGGTCAATTTGAAAGACGATGCACAGGTTCAGACGCTGGACTCGGACACTTCCAGCCACTCAAATGGCAACTTCCTACTCTCAAAACCGCTGTAATGGCAGTATCCTGATTGCGCTTTTTGCAGGCTTTAGGCAGCATCGGATCACGGCTGCCCGAGTAATGATCCGTTTGCCGTCACACCCACTTGAAGTTGAGGCCTACCATGCGCATTACTCAAGCGACGCTGGAACACCTGGACCTGCTGACCCCCTTATTCGTCAAATACCGTGAGTTCTATGGTGCGCTGGCGTATCCCGACTCCTCCCGGGCCTTCCTCGAAAAGCGCCTGCGACGCAAGGAATCGGTGATCTACCTGGCCTTGTCCGATGAAGACAGCAGCAAGCTGCTGGGCTTTTGTCAGCTGTACCCGAGCTTCTCCTCCCTGTCGCTAAAACGCGTGTGGATCCTCAACGATATTTATGTCGCCGAAGAGTCCCGTCGACAGCTGGTGGCCGACAACCTGATCCGCACCGCAAAAAAAATGGCCAAGGAAACCCACGCCGTGCGCATGCGGGTATCCACCAGCAGCAACAACGAAGTGGCGCAGAAAACCTACGAATCCATCGGTTTTCGCGAAGACACCGAGTTCAAGAACTACATACTGCCTATCAGCGAAGAGTAATCACCAGGCGAGAGGCGGTGGTGAAGGCCGTGGTGAGCGGCTTTTTGTGGCGAGGGGGCTTGCCCCCGCTCGGCTGCGAAGCAGTCGTAAAACCGGCGACGCATTATGTCAGATATACCACATGAGTCCAATTTGCGACCGCTGCGCGCTCGAGCGGGAGCAAGCTCCCTCGCCACAAGGGTATGTCCAACACCGTCAGATCCCTGAAAGCCCTATCCCGCCTCCCCCAGGCGAAATCCCCCGCTACAATCTCGACACGCAATCCACCTCTCAGACCGTATAATGCCGACCTCTGCAGCCTGTAAGAAAAATTACAGCGCTGTGTAGCCACCTATTTCGAAGCCTTCGCACGGATCTGCCAAAGCGGGCCATCACCACAGGTACCTCCATGGATTTCAACCCGCTCGACCTTATCTTGCATCTCGATGTCTATCTCGATTTGCTGGTAACCAACTACGGGTCATGGATCTACGCCATCCTGTTTCTGGTGATCTTCTGCGAAACCGGTCTGGTGGTGATGCCATTCCTGCCTGGCGATTCGCTGCTGTTCATCGCCGGAGCCGTAGCGGCAGGCGGCGGCATGGACCCGGTATTGCTGGCAGGCCTGTTGATGGTGGCGGCGATCCTTGGTGACAGCACCAACTATATAATTGGCCGAACGGTCGGCGAACGCCTGTTCAGTAATCCCGACTCGAAAATCTTTCGCCGCGACTATTTGCAGCAAACCCACGATTTTTATGACAAGCATGGCGGCAAGACAGTAACTCTCGCGCGTTTCATGCCGATCATTCGGACCTTCGCGCCGTTCGTCGCCGGCGTGGCGAAGATGCCCTACCCACGGTTTCTGGCTTTCAGCGTTGCCGGCACCCTCCTCTGGGTCGGCGGGCTGGTGACACTCGGCTTCTTCTTCGGCAATGTCCCGTTCATCAAGCAGAACCTGTCGCTGCTGGTGGTGGGCATTATCCTGCTATCGCTGCTGCCGATGATTATCGGCATCGTCCGCAGCCGCCTGGCCAACTCAGCCTCCAAAGCCGGATCACGCTGATTGCCCATGTGGTCACTCACTGCCTGGCGCCGCCAGCGCACGCTGGCCAAGCATCCCGTTGCGCTTGAAACCTGGCGACGAGTGCGTGAACACCTGCGTTTTCTCGATGGCCTGAGCGACGCTGAAGACCAATGGTTGCGCGAGTCCAGCGTACTGTTCCTGCAAGCCAAGCACCTCACCACCCTGCCTGGTGTCGAACTTCACCAGGAGGAGCGACTGCTGCTGGCGGCGCAGGCGCAATTGCCGCTGCTGCATCTGGGCGAACTGAACTGGTATCAGGGCTTTCACGAAATCGTGCTGTACCCGGATGACTTTCTCAGCCCGCAGCGGCATCGCGATGCCGCCGGCGTCGAGCATGAGTGGGAGGGCGAACACAGCGGCGAAGCCTGGCAACAGGGGCCGGTTATTCTGGCCTGGCCCGGGGTCCTTGCCAGCGGCGGCTGGGAAGGTTACAACTTGGTTATCCACGAACTGGCGCACAAACTCGACATGCTCAACGGCGACGCCAATGGCATGCCGCCACTGCACAGCGACATGCGAGCCAGCGAATGGTCATCGGTGATGCAACACGCCTACGACGACCTCAATCGTCAACTGGATCGCAATCCCGACGCCGAAACACCAATCGATCCGTACGCCGCGGAAAACCCCGCCGAGTTCTTTGCCGTCACCAGCGAATACTTCTTCAGTGCTCCAGACCTGCTCAGTGGCGCTTATCCGCAGGTTTACCAGCAATTGCAGCTGTTTTATCGTCAGGACCCATTGGCCAGACTCAAGCAACTGCAGACAGTCCATCCGGACTATCGGGTACACGACTAAGGTCTACACGACCTCTGGTACGTGGCATCGACGGCGGAATATGCCTATAATCGCCGCCACTTTTAGGTCAATCCGGCCAAGTCATTTGGCCAATCACGGGGGCACCGCCCAATGAGCTACAGCAAGATTCCGGCTGGCAAAGACCTGCCGAACGACATCTACGTCGCCATCGAGATTCCGGCCAACCACGCGCCGATCAAATACGAAATCGACAAAGACAGCGACTGCCTGTTCGTTGACCGTTTCATGGCCACCCCAATGTTCTACCCGGCCAACTACGGCTTCATCCCCAACACCCTGGCTGACGACGGTGACCCCCTCGACGTGCTGGTCGTGACCCCTTACCCGGTTGCTCCTGGTTCGGTGATCCGCGCACGTCCGGTCGGCATCCTGCACATGACCGATGATGGCGGTGGCGATGCCAAAGTGATCGCAGTTCCACACGACAAGCTGTCCCAGCTGTACGTCGACGTCAAAGAGTACACCGACCTGCCAGGTCTGCTGCTCGAGCAGATCAAGCACTTCTTCGAGAACTACAAAGACCTCGAAAAAGGCAAATGGGTGAAGATCGAAGGTTGGGGCGACGCAGAAGCCGCTCGCACCGAGATCATGAAGTCGGTCGCAGCCTATAAAGGCTGAGCCTGTCTTCGCTCGTAGCGTCGCAGCATAAAAAACCCCGGTTATCCGGGGTTTTTTAATGCCTTGAACAACACAACAACTTACACACCCCCAATTAAACACAAATAGTACTATTTGTTTATGGCGCACTTAATACTGTAAAAACAGCCTAAACCCTACTAACTAATTCCTATAAAAATTGAACACTTTGTTTATTTAAACAATTATCGCGCCTCCGTAAAATCCGTTTTCATGAATACATCCGGCGATCGCTTCAAGGCACTCCTCAAAGAGGTCAACCTCAAGCCCACAGAGTTTGCAAAATTTTGCAATGCAAAGCCTCAGCACGTGAACAACTGGTACAAGCGCGGCGTGCCGCTCTGGCGAATGGACGAGTTTGCCCGGCTGTTATCCGTCAACAGCAAGTGGTTGTACACCGGCGAAGGCCCGAAATACCCAACTAAACTTGCAACAACGGAAACTATCGGGATTTATAAAGACGACCTGCAGCCGACGGATGTAGAAATCCCTTGTTATAAAGAGACGTCCACCCAACCCGATGCAAACACCATCGAAATAACCGGTCACAGTGTGCGATTGCCGAGACACTATCTGGAATCACTGGAGGTCGATCCGGATAAAGCCGTCTGCGCGCCCATGAGCGGCAACAACATGGCGGAAAAGATTCAGGACGGTTCCACCATTGCCATTGACCGAAGCCTGACCCAGATCGTCGACGGCGAAATCTACGCCCTCCAGCACCACGGAAGGCTGCGGGTGAACTACCTGTACCGCCTACCCACTGGCACCCTTCGACTGTGCAGCCACAACGACACCGAATACCCGGACGAATTGTTCAGCACCGAACAGATCAAGGCGCAAAACATCCAGGTCCTCGGCTGGGTATTCTGGTGGTCAACACTCACCAAACGCCGACCGAACGTAGCGCTCCAATAAGCCTTTGGGCGATTTTTCAGCACGCGATAGCTCTGGATCGCCCTTTAGGCTGGGAATTTTTCAAAAAAATCAGTATGCTGCGCCCTACATTCGCGCATCGTCCGTCCAGCACGGCCAGATCGCCCCGACGCGGCAGATGATTTTCTCGCCAAGTCCCACAGCCGGACGCAAGATCCGGGTGTACGTTTTGAAGGCTGGCGCGGCTTACCAAAAATGAGCCAAGCCAGTCCCCGAGAAGCCGGCCACAAGCCGGCTTTTTAATGCCTGAAACAAAGTGATTCACACGGGAAATCGCTCAAGCCCCACCTGCATTCAGCGCATAAAACTCATGCAGCTTGGCCTGCAACAGTTTCTTGTCCGGCAGCTGAGTCTGATATTCCGCGATCAATGCCGGCGAAAGTGAACGGTTGAGGGCGTACTCGACGACTTCATCATCTTTGCTTGCGCACAGCAAAACCCCGAGCGCCGGGTTTTCATGAGGTTTGCGGACATTGCGATCCAGAGCCTCCAGGTAGAAATCCAGTTTGCCCACGTACTCCGGCTCGAAGCGCCCGACCTTCAGCTCAATCGCCACTAGACAATTCAATCCCCGATGGAAGAACAGCAGATCCAACGCAAAATCGCGGCCGCCAACCTGCAACGGATACTGCGAGCCAACGAAACAAAAGCCCCTTCCCAACTCGATGAGAAAATCCCTGAGCCTTCGCAGCAACCCACCCTGCAAATCCGCCTCGACATGCCCCTGTGCCAGGTCGAGAAACTCGACCATGTACGTGTCCTTGAACACACTCAAGGCTTCTGGATGCATTTGTCTCACCAGTGGTGAGAGTTTTGCCGGGCTTATGACGGAACGCTCAAATAGCGCGGCCTTGAACTGGCGTTCGAGCTCCCGGCTCGACCATTTTTCCTGAATCGCCATCCGCAGGTAAAACTCGCGCTCTTCAGGGCGCTTGCTTTGATTGAGAATGATCAGGTTTTGGGTCCAGGGTAATTGTCTCAGCAGTGCTGAGACTTTTGCGTCATGCCGGTATGCCTCGTAAAACTGGCGCATACGAAAGAGATTAGGACGTGTAAAATCGCGCAATCCGGGCTGAGTTCGCGCGAGGTGAGTGGCCAATTGAGCAACCACGCCATCACCCCACTCCGCGGCTTCGATCTTGTGGCTGATATAAGCCCCAACCTGCCAGTGCAGCTCGATCAGCTCGGTATTGACGGCCTGCACCGCTCGCTGCCGAGCGGAAACAATCAGTTGGGTGATTTCGCTAAAACTTGCATCCGAGGGCGGGGTATTGGAGCTAGACGCTGAGCCGAATAGCCCACACAATCGGCTCACTAAATGAGCCGAATAACTTCCATATTCGGCTCATCGTCAAGAGCACGAACCTATGGACCACCTTCGTTGGATCTGGCAACAGCCTGATTGGCCGCATTTTCAATGGCAGTCCGAGCGACTCGCCCCGTTGTTGCGCGAGTGCGTGCAGGCGCAAGGACGGCTGTTGGGCATGTCCGGTTCCGCAGGGGGAGAACTCAGCGCACAAAGCGAGTTGGACACGCTGTTGCAGAACATCGTGACTTCATCCGCCATTGAAGGTGAGCAGTTGAACGTCGGTTCGGTGCGTTCATCTCTGGCGCGTCGCTTGGGCATGAAACAGTTCGATGGCAACCACGTGAGCAAGCGCAGTGAAGGGCTGGCGGAGTTGATGCTGGACGCGACCCAGCATTTCGACCAGCCACTAACCCTCGCGCGCTTGCTGCATTGGCATGAATGGTTGTTTCCCACCGAAGACGAAAAACCTATCCCGCAACACCTTCGAGTTGGCGCGCTGCGTGGCGATGAACCGATGCAGGTGGTATCGGGTCGCCTGGACAGACCCACCGTCCATTTTGAAGCACCTGCGCGCCAAGGCCTGGAACAACAGTTCAACGCCTTCCTCGACTGGTTCAAAACCAGCCGTACCCAACCCCGGCTTGATCCCTTGTTGCGGGCAGGCATCGCTCACTTCTGGTTCGTCACGCTCCATCCCTTTGACGATGGCAACGGCCGCCTCACCCGGGCAATCACAGACTTGGCCCTCGCCCAGGCCGAGGACCAGGCCATCCGCTTCTACGCCATGTCGGCGAGCATCCTCGACGATCGTTCTGGCTACTACCGTGTATTGGAAGCCAGCCAGAAAGCCACCCTGGATATTACTGACTGGCTCGAATGGTTCCTCCATACGTTATTGCGTAGCCTGCAACAAGCCATGGCCCGTATCGAGTTGGTACTCGGCAAAGCCCGTTTCTGGCAGAACCACCGCGGTCAGGTTCTGTCCCCGGAACAGGCCAAGGTGCTCAACCGCCTGCTGGATGGTGGCGAGAAAGGATTTGAAGATGGCATCAGCGCCGCTCAGTACCAGGCCGTAGCAAAAGTCTCCAAGGCGACTGCGACTCGCCACTTGGCCGACCTGCTGGACAAGGGTTGCCTGGTCCGCCTGCCCGGAGGTGGCCGTAGCACCCGCTACCAGATCAACTACCCGAGCAATGGCAAACGCTGATGGGTGAGCCTAACGCCGAACTCCACAAGGCATTCCTGGCACATCCATCTGTCCACTCATTTGCCCAAAAAGCCTCTCTCTGCTAGTGTCGCGCCGGTTTACCGTCAACCGGAATTGCCGCCATGGCCCGCAAAAAAGCTGCACTGGATTTCGAACAATCCCTCGCTGACCTGCAAACGCTGGTCGAGCGTCTGGAGAACGGCGAGCTGTCGCTGGAAGACTCGTTGACGGCCTTCGAACAGGGCATCGGCCTGACCCGCGATTGCCAGACGGCGTTGGCCCAGGCGGAGCAGAAGGTGCAGATCCTGCTGGAACGCGATGGCGAGCTGGCCGAGGAACCCTTCGACCCGGAACAGCCAGAATGATTGCCGCCTATCAGGCCAGCAGTCAGGCCCGGGTCAATGCTGCACTGGAAACCCTGTTCCGCGCTCCGAGCCCTGAGCTGGCCCGCCTTTATGCCGCCATGCGCTACAGCGTAATGAATGGCGGCAAGCGCGTGCGACCGCTGCTGGCTTACGCGGCCTGCGAAGCGCTCGGTGGTGTACCGGAACACGCTAACGGCGCGGCCTGCGCGGTGGAATTGATTCATGCATATTCACTGGTGCATGACGATCTGCCGGCGATGGACGATGACGATCTGCGTCGCGGCCAGCCGACCACTCATAAGGCCTTCGACGAAGCCTGCGCGATTCTTGCCGGTGACGGTCTGCAAAGCCTGGCATTCAGTGCCTTGCTCGAGCCGCGGCTGAGCGCAGTGGATTGCGAAACCCTTTTGCGCATGGTCAGCACCCTGGCATTGGCGGCAGGTCCTGCGGGCATGGTGGGCGGTCAGGCCATCGACCTCGGCTCGGTCGGCCTCAAACTCGATCAGCAAGCACTCGAATACATGCATCGGCACAAGACCGGCGCGTTGATCGAAGCCAGCGTCAAGCTCGGCGCCCTGGCCAGCGGCCGTGCGCAACCAGACGAACTGAAGTCCTTGCAGACTTATGCCCGAGCCATCGGCCTGGCGTTTCAGGTGCAAGACGACATTCTCGATGTCGAGAGCGATACCGCGACACTCGGCAAACGCCAGGGCGCCGATATCGCCCGAGACAAACCGACCTATCCGGCCTTGCTCGGCCTGGACGCAGCTAAAGCCTATGCCCTGGAGCTGCGCGATCAAGCCTTGCACGCTCTGCGACCGTTCGACGCGGCGGCTGAGCCGTTGCGCGACCTGGCGCGCTACATCGTTGAACGTCGCAGCTAAACCGCTGCTACGCCCGACTGCATATTCTTGGCCAACTTCCGAGCTCTGCGTGGGCAGCTTGCGATCCATAAGGTAAACTGCCGCCTCTTCTATACCTATAACGATTCGCCTGATGCCCACGACGTTTCATGAGATTCCACGCAAACGCCCGACCACGCCCCTGCTCGACCGTGCCGACACGCCGGCCGGCCTGCGCCGGTTAGGCGAAGCCGAGCTCGAAACCCTGGCCGATGAGTTGCGCCAGGAGCTGCTCTATACGGTCGGCCAGACGGGCGGGCATTTCGGTGCCGGTCTGGGCGTCATTGAGCTGACCGTTGCGCTGCACTATGTCTTCGACACCCCGGACGACCGGCTGGTGTGGGACGTTGGCCATCAGGCTTATCCGCACAAGATTCTCACCGGCCGTCGCGAGCGCATGGGCACCCTGCGCCAAAAGGACGGCATTGCGGCCTTCCCGCGTCGTTCCGAGAGCGAGTACGACACCTTTGGCGTCGGCCACTCCAGCACCTCGATCAGTGCCGCGCTGGGCATGGCCATTGCCGCCCGCCTGCAAAACAGCGAGCGCAAGGCTATCGCGGTGATCGGCGACGGCGCATTGACCGCAGGCATGGCCTTCGAAGCGCTGAACCACGCGCCGGAAGTCAACGCCAACATGCTGGTGATCCTCAACGACAACGACATGTCGATCTCGCGCAATGTCGGCGGCCTGTCCAACTATCTGGCGAAAATTCTTTCCAGCCGCACTTACGCGAGCATGCGTGAAGGCAGCAAAAAAGTGCTGTCGCGCCTGCCCGGCGCCTGGGAGATTGCCCGGCGTACCGAAGAATACGCCAAGGGCATGCTGGTCCCGGGCACGTTGTTCGAAGAGCTGGGCTGGAACTACATCGGCCCGATCGACGGCCACGACCTGCCGACGCTGATCGCTACCCTACGCAACATGCGCGACCTCAAGGGTCCGCAGTTCCTGCACGTGGTCACCAAGAAAGGCAAAGGCTTCGCTCCGGCGGAAGTCGACCCGATCGGCTATCACGCGATCACCAAGCTCGAACCCCTGGATGCTCCAGCGGCTGCGCCGAAAAAAGCCGGCGGACCGAAATACTCCAGCGTGTTCGGCGAGTGGCTGTGCGACATGGCCAGCGCCGATCCGCGATTGGTCGGAATCACCCCGGCGATGAAGGAAGGCTCCGACCTGGTGGCCTTCAGCGAGCGATTCCCGCAACGTTATTTCGATGTGGCGATCGCCGAGCAGCACGCCGTGACCCTCGCCGCCGGTATGGCCTGCGAAGGCGTCAAACCGGTGGTGGCGATCTATTCGACCTTCCTGCAACGCGGCTACGACCAGCTGGTGCATGACGTTGCGGTGCAGAACCTCGATGTGTTGTTCGCCATCGACCGCGCAGGCCTGGTGGGCGAAGACGGTCCGACCCACGCTGGCAGTTTCGACCTGTCGTTCCTGCGCTGCATCCCCGGCATGCTGGTGATGACCCCGAGTGACGAGAACGAACTGCGCAAAATGCTCAGCACCGGTCACCTCTACAACGGCCCGGCCGCAGTGCGTTACCCGCGCGGCACCGGTCCGAATGCGACCATCGAGAAAAACCTCGAACCGATCGAGATCGGCAAAGGTGTGATTCGCCGTCAGGGTAGCAATGTCGCGCTGCTGGTATTCGGCGTGCAACTGGCCGAAGCGCTGAAAGTCGCAGAGAAGCTCGACGCCACGGTGGTCGACATGCGTTTCGTCAAACCATTGGACGAAGCCCTGGTTCGGGAAATCGCCGGCAGCCATGAGTTGCTGGTGACCATCGAAGAAAACGCGATCATGGGCGGCGCCGGTGGCGCGGTCAGCGAGTTTCTTGCCCGGGAAAACATCCTCCAGTCGATGCTGCATCTGGGCTTGCCGGACGCTTACGTTGAACATGCCAAGCCGGCACAAATGCTGGCCGAGTGTGGGCTGGACGAAGCCGGTATCGAAGCTTCGGTTCGTGAGCGCCTGAAACTTCTAGCGCTGTAAACCCGATCCCCCTGTAGGAGCTGCCGCAGGCTGCGATCTTTTGATCTTGCCCTTCGACAGCTCCGAAATCGCCAAAAGATCGCAGCCTTCGGCAGCTCCTACATAGGGGGCAGCGTCGAATCTGAATTCGCTAATGGATTACCGATGAAACTCTCCCGCCTCGCCCTGACGCTGACGTTGCTGCCTGCGGGGCATCTCCTTGCCGACACCTTCGAACGCGACCAGGCCCTGAAACTGCCCGATGTGCTGATCAGCGCCAATCGCCAGGTTGAAGCCCGCAACGACAGCAGCGCCGCCAACACAGTGTTCACCCGTGAAGACATCGACCGCCTGCAACCGAGCAGTGTGACTGACTTGCTGAGTCGGGTCCCGGGTGTGCAGGTCGCGCAAGCGGGTGGGCGTGGCAGTCTGCCGGGGATTTTCATTCGCGGCACCAAATCGGCGCAGAGCCTGGTGCTGGTGGACGGCCAGCGCATTGGCAATTCGACTTCGGGCGATAGCAATCTGCAACACCTGAACATCGATCAGATCGAACGTGTGGAAGTGCTGCGCGGTTCACGCTCGGTGATCTACGGCAGCGACGCGATTGGCGGGGTGATTCAGATCTTCACCCGCCGTGGCGCCGAACAGGGCCTGCAACCCCGTCTGCAGCTGGGTTTTGGCAGCAATCAGGCCTGGGAGCGTAGCCTGGGATTGTCCGGTGGCGATGCGCAAACCCGCTTCAATCTCGGGGCCAGCCTCGATGAAACTGCCGGGATCAATCGCACTCATGAGTCCTTCCCCAGCGACGGCGACCACGATGCTTACCGCAACAAATCCCTGAGCCTGAGCCTTAGTCACGCCTTCAACGATGACCTCGAAGCGGGCCTGAACCTGCTGGATAACCGTGGCAAAAGCGAGTTCGACAGCCCCTTCGGTCGCTTCGACATGAACACTTTCGAATCAGTCCAGCAGCAGCCCTACAGCGATTTCACCGTGAGCAGCGTCAGCAGCTACGTCGACGCGCGTATCAATGACATCTGGAAATCCCGCGTCGAGTTCGGCCATAGTGAAAACCGCGAAAAAACCATCGACACGCTCAGCGACGAACGCAGCGTATTCAACACCTATCGCGATTCGCTCAACTGGCAGAATGACCTGACACTCGATGACCGCAACAGCCTGATCCTCGGCGCCGACTGGTACGAAGACCGGATCAATAGCAGCACCGCCTTCGATGAAGACAGCCGCTGGAACCGCGCCGCGTTTATCCAGCATCGATTCCAGGCAGAAAGCTTTTCCACCGAGCTGGGCCTGCGCCGCGACCAGAATCAGCAATTTGGCAGCCAGAATAGCTGGAGCGGCACCATCACCCTGCCGTTGAACCCGGACAACGATGTGCTGCTGACCTACAGCGAAGGCTTCCGCGCACCGACCTTCAATGACCTCTACTATCCGGATTTCAGCAACCCGGACCTCAAGCCCGAGACCTCGAAAAGCTATGAGCTGCAGTGGCGCAGTCAGTTGAGCAATACCAGCCGCCTGGAGGCTTCGCTATACCGCACCGACCTTGAAGACGCGATTATCTTCGGCAAGAACTCTCGCCCGGAAAACGTCGCTTCGGCGCGAATCAATGGCGTCGAAGCCACACTCAAACAAGAGTTGTTCGGCTGGCAGAGCAACCTCGGCCTGGCGATCATCGACCCGCGCGACCGCGATACCGGTCACACCCTGAGCCGCCGCGCCCGACGCACCTTGAGCCTGGACCTCGATCGGCAATTCGACCGACTCGGCGTTGGCGCCAGCTGGCAAGCGGTGAGCAGCAGCTACGACGATGAGGACAACCAGAACCCGCTAGGCGGTTATGCCTTGCTCGGTTTGCGCAGCAGTTGGGCAGTGAATCGCCAGATCCGGCTGGAACTGAAAGTCGATAACCTGCTGGACAAGGCTTACAGCCGGGCGCTCTACAGCTTCGACGGGAATAACTATGGTTATCGCGAAGAAGGGCGGGCGTGGATGTTTGGGGTGACCTGGACGCCGGAGATCTAACCATGGATTGTGGGTGTCCCCACTGGCCTCATCGCGAGCAAGCTCGCTCCCACAAGTTATCAGGCGCTCACAGAATTGATGTCAGGCTCATACCCTGTGGGAGCGAGCTTGCTCCGGGCGGCGTTCCGACGATGCAGGCGCCTCGGTCTCACCGACCCGGCGCTATCAACTCACACAGTTTGGCCGTGGCATTGATCATCTGCCCACTCGGCCGCTCCAGGCCCTTGTCCGTCACCAATAGCAATCGCCCCTGAGCCACCGCCCTCACCTGCGGCCAGGCTTTCCAGGCATCGAGCTGCGCCTGATCGCCGGCCAGGATGACCTCGGGATTGCGCTGCAGCACCGATTCCAGATTGACCTGCGGCGCCGGCAGTTGCAGCTCGGCAAACACGTTACGAGCGCCGCAGACCTCCAGCGCATCGCTGATGATCTGCCCGCCGCCGACGGTGTACAGCGGCTGATCCCAGACCTGATAGAACACCTGCAATGGCTCGTTCCGCTGATAGCGCTGACGCAGCTCTGCCAGCTGCTTGCGCAGGTCCCCAGCGAGTTGTTGGCCACGCTGCGGCCGCCCGAGTTGTTCGGCAATGGCTTCGATCTGGGTGGTGAGTTGCTCGAGGCTGTGGGGTTCGGCGACGTAGGTGGGAATATTCAGCCGTTTGAGTTGCTCGCGCTGCGCCGGACCGACGCTGCCGGGCCAGAGCAACAGCAAGTCGGGCTTGAGGCTGAGCAGACGCTCCATGTCCAACTGACCGTAGCGCCCGACCGAGGGCACAGCGTTCAACTCAGGAGGTCGCTCACCGGCGTCGAGCACACCGACCAGCAGATCGGTAGAGCCCAGCTCTACGACGATTTCAGAGAGCGACGGTGCGAGGCTGACCACCCGTTCCACGGCCAGCGTCGAACCACTGAGGGCCAGCAGCAGAAGCGCCAGCCATCCGCGCATCAACCGAGCTGACGCGGAATACGGTAGAGGTAGAACAGCACCGTCGTCGACAGCGCCAGCAGAATCAGCGGCAGCGCTTCCAGGCCGACGAACACGGCTAATGCAGCGATCCAGGCAGGGAGCCCGGCAGCCAGGAACGCCGTGCGACGCTTGGCCGCCAAATTCACCCAGGCGGCAGGTTCTTCAGGAGTGTCGAGGGCTTTCTCGGTAGCGATCAAGCCGTGCTTGTAGCCACCAAAGAAACGCAGGCTGACAAACATCGACGCCAGGCCGGCGATAAAGAATGGCATGGCCAGCACCGGCAATACGGGCTCGGTCTGGCCGAACACCGCATTGATCACGAACAGCGGCAGCAAGGCCATCGCCAGGTACTGCCACCAGTTGACGGACAGGCGCCGTTTTACTTGACCGCGGGTCACGCCCGATCAGCCTCGCCCTGGTGCTCGTTGCCCATCATGTGGTCGAGCTTGCTGGCCTTGGTCGCCAGGTAGAGTTTGTTGTGCGGGTTGTGGCCAGTGTGCAGCGGGACGCGCTCGGCGACCACGATGCCCATGTCGGTCATGGCTTTGACCTTGCGCGGGTTGTTGGTCATCAACCGCAGGGATTTCACACCCAGGTGCTCGAGCATCGGCAGGCAGATGGCGTAGTCACGCTGGTCGGCGGCAAAGCCCAGACGCTCGTTGGCCTCGACCGTGTCGGCACCGCCATCCTGCAATTCATAGGCGCGGATCTTGTTCAGCAAACCAATGCCGCGGCCTTCCTGACGCAAATACAGCAATACGCCACGGCCTTCACGGGCAATGGCCTGCAAGGCCGCCTCGAGTTGCGAACCGCAGTCGCAACGCTGGCTGAACAACGCATCGCCGGTCAGGCATTCGGAATGCAACCGGCCGAGCACCGGTGCGCCATCAGCGAACTCACCCAGGCTGAGTACAACGTGCTCGCGGCCAGTGGCTTCATCGAGAAAGCCATGCATGGTGAATTGCGCAAAAGGGGTTGGCAGCTTGGAAGCAGCGACGAAAACGACGGGCACCGTGTGCTCCTGATCTGTATGAGGACTGGAGATTCGCAGAGGCGGCATTGTAACAGCAGGTTCCTACAGAAGCTTAGGCTGAATTATCGGCCATAAAGATCAAGAAGTTTGATCACTGCCCCGAAAAACCAGGTAACCACAAACCCCGTAGCAGCTGGCGAAGCCTGCGTTCGAGCGCGCAGCGGTCGCAAAATGTTCGACCGGGTTTACCCTGATGGAACCCGAATAGCGGAATACGACTGCTTCGCAGCCGAACGCAGGCTTCGCCAGCGGCTACATTTCTTCGAACGGGTAAGGTTGTTTCCAGCGTTCGAAGATCGGTCGCAACTGACCGTTTTTCACCAATAACGTCATGCGTTGATCGAACAGCGCCAAGAGTGCCCGGCCTCCAGGGGTGTCGGAGAACCCCAGAAACAACGGTAATCGAGCCAGGTACGTGCGTTTGTATAACGACGGATCCCGCGCTTCACTCAGTACGTAGTCGATCTCGCTCCGGGCGTCGAGATAATAATCGGCGTGACCGTGCTTGAGCATCGGCAAAATGCCGGTGCGGCGCTCGATTTGATTGAAACCGTGGATATTGGGCAAGTATTTCTCGTACTTGTAGCCGCGCACCCAGGTCAGTCGATATTTACCCAGAGTGGCCAGCGTCGGTGCCGGATTGCTGGCCAGGCCCAGTGCGTAAATGGGGTCGGCATCGTAGTGCCAGCGTGGATACAGCACATCGCCGACCTCATCTCGGTAGGATCCGACCACGGCATCCACTTCACGGCGCTGCACCAGCCCGATCGAGCGAGTGTAAGGTACCAAGCGGATCTGCAGCGTGACCCCGGCCGGTTCGAAGACTGCGCGCAACACATCCCAGGCCAGACCATGACCATCGGCGGCGGTGTAGTCGTTCCACTCCTCGCTGGCCAGGCGGATCTGGGAGGGAACTCTCGGCGATTCATGCGCCCGTGCCGCAGTGCACGACAACACGCAAAGCAGTATCAATAGCCAACGGCCAGTCATCCTTGTTCCCTCAGACGAAAAACCACACCAATCCCTGCATGGCCAACCAGGCAAACACCCCCGCCAACACATCGTCGAGCATGATCCCGACACCACCGTGGACATGCCGATCGATCCAGTGAATCGGCCACGGCTTGAGAATGTCGAAGAAGCGGAACATCAGGAAACCCGCCAATAGCCAGTACCAACCTTCCGGCACCAGCCACAGGGTTATCCACATTCCGACCATTTCGTCCCAGACGATGCCTTCGTGGTCATGTACCCGCAGGTCATCCGCCACCTTGCCGCACAGCCAGAAGCCGAACAGCATGGTGATGCCGAGCATCAGCCAGTAACCCCAGTCCGGCAACATCTGCCACAACGGGATAAAGGGTAGCGCCACCAGCGACCCCCAAGTGCCCGGCGCTTTTGGCAGGGTGCCTGAACCGAAGCCGAACGCCAGGAAATGCCAGGGATTACGCCAGACCGAAGGCGGCACGAACTCTGCCGGGACCTGCTTGGGGTGATCTGTCACGGTGTCTCCCGAAAATGTTGATAACCCCGGTTTGCCGGGGTGATATCTCGCCCATCGGCGTCCAAAAGCGTTACGCCCTGACCGCACACGACCCGTCCGAGTACCTGCACCGGCCAGCCATCGGCCAGTAAGTGCGGCAGCTCGACAGGAGGTAGGGTAAAGGCCAGCACATAATCGTCACCACCGCTCAAGGCGGCCTCTTCGGCGGCTTGCTGGCCGAGAAACGCTACCAACGCCCGGGACAGTGGCAGCTTGTCCCGTTCAACCTGCAAACCGACGCCGGAGGCGAGCGCGATGTGCCCACAGTCCGCCAGCAATCCGTCCGAGATATCCAGCGCCGAGGTCGCTTTGCCACGCAGTGCCAGGCCCAACGCCAGCTGTGGCTGCGGCGACCAGTAGTGCGCCAGCAACGGCTCGGCGATGGCAGGTTCGGCTGTACGCTGCCCCAACACCAGCGGCAAGGCACCCGCCCCATTACCCAGCTCGCCACCGACGCACAACAGATCCCCCGGCTGCGCGCCGCTGCGGGTCAGGGCCAAACCGGCGGGCACGCGGCCGAACACGGTCATGGTCAGGCTCAGCGGGCCACGGGTGGTATCGCCGCCCACCAGACGCACACCGCAGCTTTGCGCCATGGCGTTCAATCCACGGGCGAAGGCTTGCAGCCAATCGGCAGCAACCGTCGGCAAGGTCAGAGCAAGGGTAAACGCGAGAGGTGTTGCTCCCATGGCTGCCAGATCACTGACCGCCACCGCCAGCGAACGCTGGCCGAGCAGAAAAGGCTCGCAGGGGTCTGCGAAATGTACACCGGCCACCAGAGTGTCGGTGGAGATAGCCAACTGTTCCCCCGCGGGAACAGCCAGCAGAGCGCAGTCGTCACCGATCCCCAATGCCACGCCAGCGCCGACCAGCGCACAAGGCGCGGTGGCGAAGTAGTTACGGATCAGCTCAAACTCGCCCATGACGGTGTCCTGTCTCACCAATACTGTTCCTTTTTGGCGGCATCTGTTGTCGCCATACTGCGTTGCCGCTCCTCGCCATAGCGGGCTATGACGTGTCGCGGCGCCTTGTCTGGCAACAATAGCCACTCACCAAAAAACGCAACGTATTGGCGAGACAGGACACTGCAAGCGCGAATTAGCGCTTGAACGCCTTCACTTCAGCTTCACGCAGGCGTGGGGCCAGCTTGTCGAGCACACCGTTGACGAACTTGTGGCCATCGGTGGAACCGTAGACCTTGGCCAGTTCGATACCTTCGTTGATCACCACGCGGTATGGAACATCGACGCGCTTGAGCAGCTCCCAGGTGGACAGGCGCAAAACCGCCAGTTCAACCGGGTCGAGCTCGTCGATGGTGATGTCCAGGCACGGAGCGAGGGCAGAATCGATCTCGGTCTTGTGCGCCGGCACGCCGTGCAGGATGTCGTGGCAGTAGGCGGCATCGACATCGCTGAAATCGTTATCGACCCGGAACTGCGCTTCGATTTCGTTCAGCGAAGTTTTGGCCATGTGCCATTGATACAACGCCTGAGTCGCGAGCTGACGGGCTTCGCGACGCTTGACGCTCTTGGATGGCTTGCCAGCGTCCGCAGGTTTCGGATCGCGCGGGTTGAAACGATCGCTTTCGTCGCTAATCACTTGGCCTCCAACTGCGCCAGCAGGCTGACCATTTCCAGAGCGGACAGGGCCGCTTCGGCACCTTTGTTACCGGCCTTGGTGCCGGAACGTTCGATGGCTTGCTCGATCGAGTCGACAGTCAGCACGCCAAAGGCAACCGGCACGCCGAACTCCATGGACACCTGGGACAAGCCCTTGGTGCATTCGCCCGCCACGTATTCGAAGTGCGGAGTGCCGCCACGAATGACCGCGCCCAAGGCGATGATTGCCGCGTATTCGCCCTTTTGAGCGACTTTCTGCGCAACCAGCGGAATTTCGAAGGCGCCAGGCGCACGGATGATGGTGATGTCGCTTTCGCTCACGCCATGGCGAACCAGGGCATCAACGGCACCGCTTACCAGGCTTTCGACGACGAAGCTGTTGAAGCGGCCGACCACCAGGGCATAGCGGCCTTTGGGGGCGATGAAGGTACCTTCGATGGTCTTCAGGGTCATTCGATAAATCTCTTAAAGAGCCAGAGCGCGTTCAGTACGCGCTCTATTAATGATATTTGAACCGCGAATCAAAGGCCGGAACTGCCGGTCTTTATTCGGAGGGCACGTATTCTACAACTTCCAGATCGAAACCGGATATCGCATTAAATTTCATGGGTGCGCTCATCAAGCGCATTTTGCGCACGCCGAGGTCACGCAGGATCTGCGAACCGGCACCGACGATGCTGTAGGTGGTCGGTTTTTTTGCCGGAATGTGCTCCGCGGTTTCGCGGATATGCGCCAGTACCACGTCACCATCGAGTGGGTGCCCGAGCAACAGCACCACACCGCTGCCGGCTTCGGCTACTGCGCTCATGGCGGCGCGCAGGCTCCAGCGGCCGGGCTGCTTGACCATCAGCAGGTCACGCAGCGGGTCCATATTGTGTACACGAACCAGGGTCGGCTCATCGGCGCAAATGGTGCCCAGGGTCAGCGCCATGTGCACGTCGCCTTCCACTGAATCACGATAGGTCACCAGGTTGAACTGACCCAGTTCGCTGTCCAATGGCTGCTCGGCAATCCGCTGAACGGTACGTTCGTGGATCATCCGGTAATGAATCAGGTCGGCGATGGTGCCGATCTTGATGTTGTGTTCGGCGGCAAAGGCTTCCAGCTCTGTGCGACGGGACATGGTGCCGTCGTCGTTCATCACTTCGCAGATCACCCCGCTCGGCTCGAAACCGGCCATCCGCGCCAGATCGCACGCAGCTTCGGTGTGACCGGCGCGAGCCAGGGTGCCGCCGGCCTGGGCCATCAGCGGGAAGATGTGACCAGGGCTGACGATGTCTTCGGCCTTGGCGTCCTTGGCGGCGGCAGCCTGCACGGTGCGCGCACGGTCGGCAGCGGAGATGCCGGTGGTCACGCCTTCGGCGGCTTCAATAGAGACGGTGAACTTGGTGCCGAAGCCGGAACCGTTGCGCGGCGCCATCAATGGCAGCTTGAGCAGTTCGCAGCGCTCGCGGCTCATCGGCATGCAGATCAGGCCGCGGGCGTGCTTGGCCATGAAGTTGATGTGCTCGGGCAGGCAGCACTCGGCGGCCATGATCAGGTCGCCTTCGTTCTCGCGGTCTTCGTCATCCATGAGGATGACCATCTTGCCTTGGCGGATGTCTTCGACCAGTTCTTCGATGCTATTGAGCGCCACGCGGCACCCCCTTGGGTCAGGATTTGAGGTAGCCGTTTTCGGCCAGAAAGCTTTCGGTGATGTTACTGGACGGTCTTTGCGAAGAGTCAGACTCTGCGGCCTTGTCACCCATAAGAAGGCGTTCCAGATAACGTGCCAGCAAGTCGACTTCGAGGTTCACCCGGCGACCTGGCTGGTAAGACGCCATGATGGTTTCGCTCAGGGTGTGGGGAATGATCGTCAGCAAGAACTCGGCGCCATCGACCGCGTTCACGGTCAGGCTGGTGCCGTCGACGGTGATCGAGCCTTTATGGGCAATGTATTTGGCCAGTTCTTTCGGCGCACGGATGCGGAATTCCACGGCACGGGCATTCTCGGTACGGGCGACCACTTCACCCACGCCATCGACGTGACCGCTGACCAGATGCCCGCCGAGGCGAGTAGTCGGGGTCAGGGCTTTTTCCAGGTTCACCGGGCTGCCGCTTTTCAAGTCATTCATTGCGGTGCAGTCGAGGGTTTCGCGACTGACGTCTGCCGCAAAGCCATTGCCTGGCAGCTCAACCGCGGTCAGGCAGACGCCGTTTACCGCAATGCTATCGCCCAGTTTGACGTCGCTCAGATCGAGCTTGCCGGTTTCTACGTGTACTCGCACATCTCCGCCTTTTGGAGTCAATGCACGAATACTGCCGATGGATTCGATGATGCCGGTAAACATGGAGTCCTCCTCGAGAACAGGGCCGTCGCTTGGCGCAGGCCGGGAATTATACGCCCGCAGGTGGCAAAGGAACGGCAGTGACTCGCCAGTCATCGCCAACCGCGCGGATTTCAATGATTTTCAGCTGCGGCGCCTCACTCATCAGTTCCAGCGGCCAGTCCAGCAATGGACGTGCCGATGAACCGAGAACCTTGCCGGCGATGAAGATTTGATACTCATCCACCAGCCCTTGCTGAGCGAAAGCCCCCGCCAGACGCGGACCGGCTTCCACCAGCACGTCATTGACGCCACGGGCCGCCAGAGCAATCAGCAGCTTGCGCAGGTCAACCTGGCCATCGTCACCAGGCACGATCAGACACTCCGGGCCATTGGCGTACTGCTCTTCCACCGCGACACAGGTGGCGACCAGCGCCGGCCCGGCCTTGAAAAACGGCGCGTCGAGGGGCACCCGCAAGCGGCCGTCGATCAATACACGCAAGGGTGGTCGGCTCAGCGCCAGCGCGGTTTGCTCAGGATCCAGTCCCAGTTCGCCAGCACGCACCGTCAACCGGGCGCCGTCCGCCAATACCGTGTCGGCGCCGGTCAAGACCACACTGGCCTGGGCTCGCAGGCGCTGCACCGCAGAACGCGCGGCGGGGCCGGTGATCCATTGGCTTTCACCGCTGGCCATGGCCGTACGACCATCCAGGCTCATGGCCAGCTTGACCCGCACAAAGGGCAGACCGTGCTCCATGCGCTTGAGGAAACCTTGATTGATCGCCCGCGCCTCGCCTTCCAGCACACCGCTGTGGATCGCAATGCCGGCCCGTGCCAGGCGCTGCATGCCACGACCGGCAACCTGCGGATTGGGGTCCTGCATGGCCGCGACGACCCGCGCCACGCCGGCATTCACCAGTGCATCGGAACACGGCGGCGTACGGCCGTGATGGCTGCACGGTTCCAGGGTCACATAGACCGTGGCACCGCGGGCGTTTACCCCGGCGGCGCGCAAGGCGTGGACTTCGGCGTGTGGCTCGCCGGTACGCACATGCCAGCCTTCGCCGACAATCTGGCCGTCACGCACGATCACGCAACCCACTCGCGGATTAGGGTGAGTGGTGTAAAGGCCTTTGCGCGCCAGCTTCAGGGCTCGCGCCATGTAGTGGGCGTCGAGAACGGCCTGCTCTGAGGAAATAGTCATTCTTTGGCGGGCTCACGGGCGAGGCGATCGATCTCTTCGCGGAACTCATTGAGGTCCTGGAAGCGTCGATACACCGAGGCGAAACGAATGTAGGCGACTTCATCGAGCTTTTGCAGCTCGGCCATCACCAGCTCACCAACGACCAGGGATTTGACCTCGCGCTCGCCGGTGGCTCGCAGTTTGTGTTTGATATGCACCAGCGACGACTCCAGGCGCTCGACGCTCACCGGACGTTTTTCCAGGGCGCGCTGCATACCGGCACGCAGTTTTTCTTCGTCGAACGGCTGACGGCTGCCGTCGGTTTTGATCAGGCGCGGCAACACCAGCTCGGCGGTTTCGAAGGTGGTGAAACGCTCACCGCAGGCCAGGCATTCGCGCCGACGACGCACCTGCTCGCCCTCGGCGACCAGACGCGAGTCGATGACTTTGGTGTCGTTGGCACCGCAGAAGGGACAGTGCATGGTGGCAGGCAACAAAAAAAGGGAGGGCCATGGTAGCGCATCCCACTGGCAAGACAAGCCATAGGCTTTACGGTATATAGACTGCCTACTATGTACGCACACGGAACTTAGCCTTGCTGGAGCTACACATGCCGCTACGACCGCTCGTTTTGCTCAGTCTTTTCAGCCTGCTGGTCGCGTGCAGCAGCGCACCCAAACCCGCGGCACCGGTACCGGGGCCCGCGCCAGAGCAGGCGCAGAAGAAAGCCCGGGCGTCGGCCGATCTCGGTCCGCTGCCGGCCTACCAACGGGAGTTGAGCGGCAGCCTGCAAGGGGTGCCGGCTGGCGCCGAGGTCGAACTCGCGCTGCTGGTGGTCGACGAACGCGACCGGCCACAACAACTGCTCGCCAGTTCCAATCTGATTGGCAACAACCAGGTGCTGCCGTTCCGCCTGCGTTTCAATCCAGAGTCCTTCCCGGTCGGCGCTCGCGTCGAATTGCGGGGTCGCGCCAGCCAATCCGGGCAGCTGATTCTGCACCTGCCGACGCAACGCATCAGCCAACCGACCACCCAGGCCCTGGGCCAACTGCAATTCGTCAAAGCGCCATGAATGCACCGCTCGACCTGCAACAAGCGTTGGGCGAACTGCTCGGTGACGCGAAACTTGTTTCCTGTCCGTTGCCCGAGACCGAGCTTCGGCTCTGGCTAATCGATGCCGAAAACATGGATCGCGCCTTCACCCCGGATGAAACCCGGCGAATCCTGCATGAACCGCCTTACTGGGGTTTCTGCTGGGCCAGTGGTCTGGCATTGGCGCGTTATCTGGCCGAACGCCCGTACTGGGTCGAAGGCAAACGGGTGCTGGATTTCGGCGCTGGGTCCGGGGTTGCCGCAATTGCGGCGGCCAAGGCCGGTGCGCTGGAAGTCGTGGCCTGCGATCTTGATCCCCTGGCCATTGCCGCCTGTCGGGCGAATGCCGAGCTCAATGGCGTGGAACTGAGCTATTCAAGTGACTTTTTCGACGAGGCAGATCGTTTCGACCTGATCCTGGTGGCGGATGTGCTGTATGACCGAACCAACCTGCCGTTGCTCGACGAATTTCTGAGCCGAGGCCGGGAAGCCCTGGTGGCGGATTCGCGGGTGCGGGATTTCCGGCATCCGCTGTATCAGCGACTGGAGATGCTGGAAGCCTTGACCTTGCCGGATCTGGCCGAGCCGGAAGAGTTTCGGCATGTGAGCCTGTACCACGCGCGGCGTGGCTGATACCGCCAAAAGATCGCAGCCTGCGGCAGCGCCTTGTCGACCGCGATCTTTTTCGGTATCCGCGTGTAAACCCGGTCCGTAAGAGCTGCTGGAGGCTGCGATCTATTGCGCCAGCCCTTGTAGGAGCTGCCGAAGGCTGCGATCTTTTGCGCCAGCCCTTATAGTGAGCCCATTCACGCTCCCAAGAGATCCCCCATGAGTCAGGACACGCCGTATATCTTCGACGCCAGCACTGCCGATTTCGACCAGTCGGTGATCGAAAACTCTTTCCACAAACCGGTGCTGGTGGATTTCTGGGCCGAATGGTGTGCGCCGTGCAAGGCGCTGATGCCGATGCTGCAGCAGATTGCCGAGAGCTATCAGGGCGAGTTGCTGCTGGCCAAGGTCAATTGCGACGCCGAACCGGACATTGTCGCCCGCTTCGGCATTCGCAGCCTGCCGACCGTGGTGCTGTTCAAGGACGGCCAACCGGTAGACGGTTTTGCCGGTGCGCAACCGGAGTCCGCGGTCCGGGCGTTGCTCGAGCCCCATGTACAAATGCCGCCGCCAGCAGCTACCGATCCCTTCGAGCAGGCTCAGGCGCTGTTCAGTGAAGGTCGTTTCGCTGACGCCGAAGCCGCGCTGAAAACCCTTTTGAGCGAAGACAGCAGCAACGCCAAGGCGCTGATCCTCTATGCCCGCTGCCTGGCCGAACGCGGCGAGCTGAGCGAAGCACAGACCGTGCTCGACTCCGTCCAGGGCGATGAACACAAAGCCGCGCTGGCCGGTGCCAAGGCGCAACTGAAGTTTCTCGGTCAAGCTGCTGACTTGCCGGATGTCGCGGACCTGAAAACCCGCCTGGCGCAAAACCCGCTGGACGATGAAGCGGCCTACCAACTGGCCATTCAGCAACTGGCCCGCCAGCAATACGACGCGGCATTGGATGGGTTGCTAAAGCTGTTCATCCGCAATCGCAGCTACAGCGAGGGCCTGCCGCATAAAACCTTGCTGCAAGTGTTCGACCTGCTGGGTAACGATCACCCACTGGTCACCACGTACCGCCGCAAGCTGTTCGCCGCGTTGTACTGATCGGGTTTGCACGCGGACCGTGTAGGAGCTGCCGCAGGCTGCGATCTTTTGATCTTGCTTTTACGGCGGTTGAATCGCCTGAAGATCAAAAGATCGCAGCCTTCGCCCGCTCCTACGCTGGCTCGCGCCAGCTGTAGATCGGCGTATCCCCACCGCTCACCACCTTGACCTCGGCACAATGGCGCAAACGCACCAGCAGGCGTTTGCCAGCCGCCGCGCTGCCGGTCAGGGCCTCCATCTGCTCAAGCAGATCCGGCCCGCTCAATTGCCCGGCCTTGCGCAACAGGTCCTTGGCGGTTTGCCACAGCGCATCGTCCTGATTCGCCGGCATGGCCGCAGGCGCAGCGCTCTCAGGCTTGGCCGCCTGCAACTGCGCACCCAACTGCGCCCAATCACCTGCATCGAGCTCCAGAGTCAAATCCACCGGCCATTCACCGATGCTTCCACGAATCCGCAACATAGGTTTTCCCTCAGGTTTCTGATGAGCATGCTCCCATGCGTCTTGCATAACGCCAAGCAGGCGGTCAAACTCCCGCCGATATTGTTATAAGATCACATAACATAATCTTCATCTTCTTTCTCGGAGACCTGCCATGCGCCGTCTGCTACTCGCCTTGCCGTTTGCCCTGTTGCCGCTGGCTGTCGCCCAGGCTGCCGAGGTCCATGACCATGATCACACGCATGAACACGGCAGCCTCGGCACCCACGAACATGGCGTCGGGCGATTGAATGCGGCGCTGGACGGCCAGACCCTGGAGCTGGAACTGGAAAGCCCGGCGATGAACCTGGTGGGCTTTGAACACGTGGCCAGCACCGATGCCGACAAGGCCAAGGTCGCCGCCGTCCGTGCGCAACTGGAAAAACCCCTGGTGCTGTTCAACCTGCCGAAAGCCGCCGGTTGCATGGTGGCTAAGCAGGAACTGGAAAGCCCCTTGTTCGGCGACAAGCCGGATGCCGAAGACGACCACGACGAAGAGGCCAAGGGCTCCGATGGCCATGAGCATCACAATGATCACAGCGAAATCCACGCCCATTACCAGTTCACCTGTGCCACCCCTGGCGCGCTGAAGAACCTGGACCTGGCGAACATCTTCAATACCTTCCCGGCGACCCAGAAGATTCAGGTACAACTGATCAGCCCAGGTGGGCAGCAAGGGGTTGAAGTGATGGCCAAGGCTGCCACTCTGAAGTTCTGAATCACGAGATCTCGGGCTTGACACTTAACCTGTGGGAGCGGGCTTGCCCGCGAAGAAGTCACTGCGGTTTTTCAGGTACACCGCGTTATCGTTCTTCGCGGGCAAGTCGGATCGCCGCACCGCCGCCCCCACAAGGACCGCGTATGACTTCACAGACGATATCTATTTCACATGACCCAAGCACTTATCGAACTGTCTGACCTGAGCTTCAGTTGGCCAGGACATCCGCAGTTGCTGGACATCCCGGCGTTTCGCCTGGACGCCGGTGAAACGCTGTTCCTCAAAGGTCCCAGCGGCAGCGGCAAGACCACACTGCTCGGCCTGCTCGGCGGGGTGCAAAAGCCCGATCGCGGCAGCATTCGCCTGCTCGGCCAGGAATTGACCGAACTTTGCGCCGGCGCCCGCGATCACTTTCGGGTCGATCACACCGGCTACATCTTCCAGCAGTTCAACTTGCTGCCGTTTCTCTCGGTGCGCGAGAACGTTGAACTGCCCTGCCACTTCTCGAAACTGCGCGCCAGCCGTGCTATCCAGCGCCACGGCAGTGTCGATCAGGCCGCTGCCACGCTGCTCGCGCACCTGGGGCTGAAAGATCCAGCACTGCTTGGCAGACGTGCCGATTCATTGTCCATCGGCCAGCAACAACGGGTTGCCGCGGCCCGGGCGCTGATCGGCCAGCCGGAGTTGGTGATCGCCGACGAGCCGACTTCGGCGCTGGACTATGACGCCCGCGAGGCGTTTATCCGTTTGTTGTTCGCCGAATGCCGCGATGCAGGGGCCAGCCTGTTGTTCGTCAGCCACGATCAAAGCCTGGCGCCGTTGTTCGATCGCAATCTGTCGCTGGCCGAACTCAATCGCGCCGCCACACCGTTCGAGGTTTGAGATGTATTTGTTTCGTCTAGCCATGGCCAGCCTGGCTAACCGCCGCTTCACCGCGATCCTTACCGCGTTCGCCATCGCCTTGTCGGTGTGCCTGTTGCTGGCGGTCGAGCGTGTGCGCACCGAAGCCCGCGCCAGTTTCGCCAGTACTATCAGCGGCACGGACCTGATCGTCGGCGCCCGTTCCGGATCGGTCAACCTATTGCTGTACTCGGTGTTCCGCATTGGCAACGCCACCAATAATATCCGCTGGGACAGCTTCGAACATTTCGCCAGCAACCCGAAGGTGAAGTGGGCGATCCCGATGTCCCTCGGCGATTCCCATCGAGGTTATCGAGTGATGGGCACCACCGACGCCTACTTCCAGCACTACCAGTACGGTCGTCAACAACGCCTGCAACTGGCCGGAGGCCGCGCCTTCGCCAGCGACCCGTTTGAAGTGGTACTCGGTGCCGAGGTCGCTGACGCCCTGCATTACAAACTCGGCGACAAACTGGTGCTGGCCCACGGCGTGGCGGTGATCAGCCTGGTCAAACACGACGACAAACCGTTCACCGTGGTCGGCATTCTCAAGCGCACCGGCACCCCGGTGGACCGCACGCTGCACATCAGCCTCGGCGGCATGGAAGCCATCCATATCGACTGGCAGAACGGCGCGCCGGCCAGGGGCAACGGTCGCATCAGCGCCGATCAGGCACGCAACATGGACCTGACACC
>NZ_CABVHY010000006.1 GCF_902497875.1 Pseudomonas fluorescens | reverse complement strand
GCCCGAAGGTCCCCTGCTTTCTCCCGTAGGACGTATGCGGTATTAGCGTCCGTTTCCGAACGTTATCCCCCACTACCAGGCAGATTCCTAGGCATTACTCACCCGTCCGCCGCTCGCCACCAGGTACAAGTACCCGTGCTGCCGCTCGACTTGCATGTGTTAGGCCTGCCGCCAGCGTTCAATCTGAGCCATGATCAAACTCTTCAGTTCAAACATCTTTGGGTTTTTAAGAAACCCTAAACTTGGCTCAGCAATCGTTGGTTACATCTTTGATTTCTCGCGGAGTAACTTGTGATGCTGATAATCTTGTTGACTATCAGTCTGACTCCACAAGCACCCACACGAATTGCTTGATTCAGTTGTTAAAGAGCGGTTGGTTAAGATCTTTCGTCTCAACCGAGGCGCGCATTCTACGCTTTCCTCTGCTGCTGTCAAGCGGTTATTTTCAGAAGTTTTCAAAGTTTCGCTTGGAAATCTTTAACAACTTCAACCACTTGGCGCTTCCGATCACTCGTTGGCGGGAGGCGAATTCTACAGCGTTACTCGCTGCTGTCAACACCTGTTTTACACCGCTTTCGACCGAGTGGATCGAACCGTTAATAGGGTCAAACAACACGACTCTATCAACTCCTTCTGGACTTCGATGAACTGAAGCAGCTCGCTGTCGAAAACTGCGTAACTCATTGTTTACCAAGGAGTTTTCCGTTTCGACTGCGCCGGAAGTGGGGCGAATTATAGACTTCCAGGATCTGCCGTCAAGCCCTAATTTCAGCCTTACTCCGATTTGAGCGTAATACGGGCAAATGCCTTCTTGCCGGCCTGGCATACGTGGGTCGCGCCCAGTGCATATATATAGGTGCGATCAACCACTTCACCATCTATACGCACGCCACCGGAGCCGAGAAGGTCGCGCGCCACTGCCGAGTTCTTCACCAGGCCTGCCTTATTAAGGACGGCGGCAATCGGCATATCTTCAGTCGCAGTCAATTCGATCTCCGGAAGATCATCCGGCAGCTCGCCATCCTTCATACGATTGCCAGCAGCACGATGAGCATTCGCTGCAGCCTCTTCACCATGGAAGCGCGCAACGATCTCTTCAGCCAGCTTGATTTTGATATCCCGCGGATTGGCGCCCGCTTCGACGTCAGCCTTGAAGACTGCGATCTCATCCATCGAGCGAAAGCTGAGCAACTCGAAGTAACGCCACATCAGCACATCCGGAATTGAAACCAGTTTGCCATACATGACACCCGGCGGTTCCTGAATCCCGACGTAGTTACCCAAGGACTTGGACATCTTCTTGACGCCATCCAGACCTTCCAGCAACGGCATGGTGAGAATGCACTGCGCCTCTTGCCCGTAAGCGCGCTGCAACTCACGCCCCATCAGCAGGTTGAACTTCTGATCGGTACCGCCCAGCTCGACGTCGGCACGTAGCGCTACCGAGTCATACCCCTGAACCAGCGGATAGAGGAACTCGTGGATGGCGATCGGCTGATTGGTCGAGTAGCGCTTGTTGAAATCGTCGCGCTCGAGCATCCGCGCTACGGTGTACTGCGAAGTGAGGCGAATGAAGTCCGCTGGCCCCATCTGATCCATCCAGGTGGAGTTGAACGCCACCTCGGTCCTGGCCGGATCGAGAATCTTGAATACCTGGGTCTTGTAGGTCTCGGCGTTCTCGAGAACCTGGTCACGAGTCAGCGGAGGACGCGTCACGCTCTTGCCGCTCGGATCACCGATCATGCCGGTGAAATCACCGATCAGGAAGATCACCTGATGCCCCAGATCCTGGAACTGGCGCAGCTTATTAATAAGCACGGTGTGACCCAGGTGCAAATCCGGCGCCGTCGGATCGAAACCAGCCTTAATACGTAGCGGTTGGCCACGCTTGAGCTTCTCGATCAGTTCGGACTCGACCAACACTTCTTCCGCACCACGTTTGATCAGCGCTAGCTGCTCTTCAACCGACTTCATAACAGACCCGCAAGGCTCAGATTCAAAGGGAGCCAACCATACAAGATCACGGACTAATTACAAGTTTTGCCCGGCGTACGGAGGCCATTCCACGAACGGGACGTTCGCGGGCTTGCTTCACAGACGATTTGGTTATATTTTATACAGTTATTTCATCTTCATCATGTCAGTCATCTTTTCCAATTCATCTTTCTCAAAGTCAAAATTACCTATGACCTCCAAACCGCCTAAAGCGCCACCGCTTTATCCGAAGACCCACCTGCTCGCCGCAAGTGGTATCGCCGCCTTACTCAGCCTGGCTCTCCTGGTATTTCCTTCCAGTGACGTAGAAGCCAAAAGAACGACTTTGAATCTCGACCTGGAACCCCCTGTCGAGCAACTGACACAAGTTCAAGACGCTGCAGAAGCCGAGCAAGCCACAAATGAAGTGGTTGCCCCCCCGTTTGCGCAAATCGAAGAGAGCCCTGAAGAAACGCCGCAAACCGCTCAAGCACAGCCCGTTCCAGTGGTCGTACCAGCGGTCGTAGCAGAGAAAAAAGGTCCCGAACACCGGGAAGTAATTGTTGCCAAAGGCGACACGCTTTCCACGCTGTTCGAGAAAGTCGGCCTGCCCTCGACTTCCGTGCATGAAATCCTCGCCAGCGACAAACAGGCCAAGCAATTCACTCAGCTCAAGCGCGGTCAGAAACTCGAATTCGAACTGGACGCTGATGGCCAGCTGAAAAACCTGCATAGCAAGGTCAGCGATCTCGAAAGCATCACCCTGACCAAAGGTTCCAATGGCTTTGCATTCAACCGCCTCACCTCCAAGCCAACGGTGCGCTCGGCCTATGTTCACGGCGTGATCAACAGCTCGCTCTCGCAGTCCGCGGCCCGCGCCGGTCTGTCTCATAGACTGACCATGGACATGGCCAGCGTATTTGGCTACGACGTCGACTTCGCCCAGGATATTCGCCCGGGTGACCAGTTCGATGTGATCTACGAGCAGAAGGTCGTCAACGGCAAGACCGTCGGCACCGGCCCTATCCTTTCCGCCCGTTTCGTCAACCGCGGCAAGACTTACACCGCCGTGCGTTACACCAACAAGCAAGGTACCAGCAGCTACTACACCGCGGAGGGCAACAGCATGCGCAAAGCCTTCATTCGCACGCCGGTAGACTTCGCCCGTATCAGCTCGCGCTTCTCCATGGGCCGCAAGCACCCGATCCTGAACAAGATCCGCGCCCACAAAGGCGTCGATTATGCTGCGCCACGCGGCACGCCGATCAAGGCGGCCGGTGATGGCAAAGTCCTGTTGGCCGGGCGCCGCGGCGGTTACGGCAACACCGTGATCATCCAGCACGGCAATACCTACCGCACGCTCTACGGCCACATGCAAGGCTTCGCCAAAGGCGTCAAGACCGGCGGTAGCGTGAAGCAGGGCCAGGTTATCGGCTACATCGGCACCACCGGGCTTTCCACGGGCCCACACTTGCACTATGAGTTCCAGGTCAATGGCGTGCACGTCGACCCTCTGGGCCAGAAGGTGGCCATGGCCGATCCGATAAGCAAAGCAGAGCGCGCGCGCTTCCAGCAACAGAGCCAGCCACTGATGGCGCGGATGGATCAGGAAAAAGCCACCACACTGGCTTCGAGCAAGCGCTAAGCCATGGCGCTCTATATAGGTGTGATGTCCGGGACCAGCCTTGATGGCCTGGATATCGCGCTGATCGAGCAAACACCGGCGATCAAGCTGATCGCCACGCATTACATCCCCATGCCTGAAACCCTGCGTGCCGAACTGCTTGGCTTGTGCGCCAGCGGCCCCGACGAGATCGCCCGCCCGGCCATCGCCCAACAGAACTGGGTGCAACTGGCCGCTCAGGGCATCCGCACCCTCCTCGACAAACACCATCTGAAACCTGAAGCGATTCGGGCTATCGGCAGCCACGGGCAAACCATCCGCCACGAGCCTTCACGGGGCTTCACGGTGCAGATTGGCAACCCGGCGCTGCTGACCGAACTGACCGGGATCACCGTCGTCAGCGATTTTCGCAGCCGTGACGTGGCCGCCGGCGGCCAGGGCGCGCCACTGGTTCCAGCCTTCCACGAGGCGCTGTTTGATCAGCGTGCAGGTCATCGAGCCGTGTTGAATGTTGGCGGGTTCAGCAATCTCAGCCTGATCGAGACTGGCAAGCCTGTCGCCGGCTTTGACTGCGGCCCCGGAAACGTTTTGCTGGACGCCTGGATTCACCTGCAGCGCGGCGACAACTTTGATCGCGACGGCCAATGGGCTGCCAGTGGCAAGGTGGAACCTGCGCTGTTGAAAACCTTGCTCAGCGATCCATTCTTCCTGACCAAAGGCCCGAAGAGCACCGGTCGTGAAGTGTTCAACCTGCAATGGTTGCAGCAACACCTGGCGGGTCTATCCCCACTGGCCGCTGAAAATGTACAGGCAACTCTGCTTGAGTTGACCGCCCTGACCATCGTCGAATCCTTGCGGGCCGCGCAAGGCGAAACGCAAGAGTTGCTGGTTTGCGGCGGTGGCGCCCACAACGTTGCGCTCATGAGCCGGCTCGCGGCCCTGCTGCCCAACACCACCGTCAGCAGCACTGCCGCTTATGGCGTCGATCCGGACTGGGTCGAGGCCATGGCCTTCGCCTGGCTGGCTCATTGCTGTCTGGAAGGCATTGCCGCCAATCGTCCGAGCGTCACTGGCGCTCGCGGCTTGCGAGTGCTGGGCGCCATCTACCCGGCCTGATCGGCAGACAGCAAAACGCCGCATGGCTCTGTACAAGCCATGCGGCGTCAAGTGAACCGGTACTGTGCTGTTCGATCAGATCGAGAACGAAGAACCGCAACCACAGGTCGTGCTGGCATTCGGGTTCTTGATCACGAAACGAGAGCCTTCCAGACCTTCCTGATAATCCACCTCGGCACCCGCCAGGTACTGGAAGCTCATCGGATCGACAACCAGGCTGACACCTTCGCGCTCGACAATGGTGTCGTCATCGGCCACATCTTCATCGAAGGTGAAGCCGTACTGAAAACCTGAACAACCGCCGCCCGTAACGAATACGCGCAGCTTCAAACGATCATTGCCCTCTTCATCGACCAGGCTCTTCACCTTGTGCGCGGCACCGTGGGTGAATTGCAAAGCCATGGGGGTGAAGGATTCGACGCTCATGCTGACTATCTCCCGGCGTTACGCCGCCATAATGCGTGATGACGCGCATTATCCCCTTCTCCTAGAAAAGCGGTCAACTATTGTTACGGTATATCAATCAAGCCGATTGCCAGCACAGCATGCAAAAAGGCCCGTTCAACGGGCCTTTTTGCCGAGCGGGATAAAGTCTTACGGCAGCATGCCGGCGTGGGACAGACCCAGACGCTCATCCAGGCCGAACAGGATGTTCATGTTCTGCACTGCCTGACCCGAAGCGCCCTTGACCAGGTTGTCGATCACCGACAACACCACCACCAGATCACCGTCTTGCGGACGATGCACGGCGATGCGGCAGACGTTGGCGCCACGCACGCTACGGGTTTCCGGGTGGCTACCGGCAGGCATGACGTCGACGAACGGTTCGTCGGCATAGCGCTTCTCAAACAGTGCCTGCAGATCTACCGAGCGATCCACGACGGTTGCATAAAGCGTCGAGTGAATGCCACGGATCATCGGGGTCAGGTGCGGGACGAAGGTCAGGCCGACCTCTTTACCCGCGGCGCGACGCAGTCCCTGGCGAATCTCGGGCAGATGACGATGCCCTTTGACCGCGTAGGCCTTCATGCTTTCGGAGGTTTCGGCGTACAACGACCCCACACTGGCACCACGACCGGCGCCGCTGACGCCCGACTTGCAGTCAGCGATCAAACGCGTGGTATCGGCCAGCCCGGCCTCGAGCAACGGCAGGAAGCCCAGTTGCGTGGCGGTTGGATAGCAGCCTGGCACCGCGATCAGCCGCGCCTGCCTGATCTGTTCACGATTGACTTCCGGCAGCCCATAAACGGCTTCTTCCAGCAGTTGCGGCGCGCCATGTGGCTGACCATACCACTTGGCCCATTCATCGGCGTCCTGCAAACGGAAGTCTGCCGAGAGGTCGATAACCTTGGTCCCCGCAGCCAGCAATTCGCCGGCCAGGGCATGAGCAACGCCGTGGGGCGTAGCGAAAAACACCACGTCGCAGGCAGCCAGGGTTTTGATGTCCGGAACGCTGAAGGCCAGGCCGTCGTAATGGCCTCGCAGGTTCGGGTACATGTCGGCAACGGCCAGGCCTGCCTCGGATCGTGAAGTAATGACCACCACTTCAGCCTGCGGATGCTGTGCCAACAGACGCAGCAATTCGACACCGGTGTAACCCGTGCCGCCGACGATACCGACCTTGACCATATACCTGCCCTCAACGAACCCACTGGAAAGCCATCGATAATAGGGGCCGCAACGCTCTGCGACAACCGCCAAGGTGACGTGCGGACCCTCAAGCCTCTACTATTCGGGCTACCGTGAACCTGGGAATAACCAAAAATGCTTCTTCTGTGGCTCAAAGCCTTTCATATCGTCAGTCTGGTCTGCTGGTTTGCCGGCCTGTTCTATCTTCCGCGCCTGTTCGTTTATCACGCGCAAAGCGAGGACAGCATCAGCAAGGAGCGCTTCAGCCTCATGGAGCGCAAGCTGTACCGGGGCATCATGCTCCCGGCGATGATCGCGACCCTGGCCTTCGGGATCTGGCTGATCGCGCTCAATCCGAGCGCCTACTTCGGCCAGGGCGGCTGGATGCACGCCAAGCTGACCCTGGTGGTGATCCTGATCGGTTACCACCACATGTGCGGAGCACAGGTAAAACGTTTTGCCCGTGGCGAAAACACCCGCAGCCATGTCTTTTATCGCTGGTTCAATGAGGTGCCGGTTCTGATATTGCTGGCTATTGTAATTTTGGTCGTTGTACGACCGTTCTAATCAAACTAGTCGCAACTATTTGGGGTACTTCCAATGTCGCTGCCCGCTCTGCTCGAACACAGTTTGCGTCTGCCCGTAGTGGCAGCGCCGATGTTCCTGATTTCCAATCCGCAGCTGGTCCTGGCGTGTTGCCGTAACGGCGTGGTGGGGAGCTTTCCTGCTCTCAACCAGCGTGAAAGCAGCGGTTTCAAGGCCTGGCTGGAGGAAATCGAAGCCGGGCTGGCAGAACTGGAGAATCCAGCGCCTTATGCGGTGAACCTGATCGTCCACAATAGCAACCCGCGCCTGGAAGCAGACCTGGCGATCTGTATCGAACACAAAGTGCCGATTGTTATCACCAGCCTGGGCGCGGTGAAAGAGCTCGTCGATGCGGTACACAGCTATGGCGGATTGGTGTTTCACGACGTCACCACCCGGCGCCACGCTGAAAAAGCCGCTGAAGCGGGGGTCGACGGGCTGATTGCGGTCGCCGCCGGCGCGGGTGGGCATGCCGGAACCTGGAGTCCGTTCTCTCTGATTGCTGAAATCCGCCAGTTTTTTGATAAAACGCTGTTGCTGGCCGGCTGTTTGAACCATGGCCACGAAATTCTTGCCGCACAATTGCTCGGCGCGGATCTGGCGTACTTCGGGACACGTTTTATCGGCACCAGCGAAAGCCATGCACCCGAGGCCTATAAAGAGATGCTGCTGAGCTCCAAGGCCGCCGACATCATTCATACCCCCGCCGTGTCTGGCGTCCCCGCAAGCTTCATGCGACAGAGCCTGGTCAATGCCGGTTTCGATCTAGCCGCGCTGCAGGGCAAGGGCGAAGTCAACTTCGGCTCGAAACTCAAGCCCCTCAAAGACGAAGCCAAAGCCTGGAAAACCGTATGGTCGGCAGGCCAGGGTGTAGGCGAAATCGATGACCTGCCAAGTGTCGATCAATTGGTAGCACGGCTGGACGCCGAATACCGCGGTGCGCAAGCGCTGGCTGCGCAATTGCCAAAGCGCTGGCCGCGCTGACAACCTTGGGTGTTTTTGGCCAGACGCTCGCGACGGGCCTTGAACTCCACCCCCACCTATTGCACCTGACAAGGATGCCCTGAATGAGTGAAAACCGTTTCAAGATCGTATTCGACGGGGCCCTGCTACCCGGCGTCGAGATCACCACGGCAAAGCTCAATCTCGCCGAGCTGTTCAAAAGCGATGTGACGGCCATTGAGCGGCTGTTCAGCGGAAAACCCGTCGCCTTGAAGCACGACTTGTCCCGCGCGGATGCGCAAACTTACCTTGATGCACTGTCGAAGACCGGCATCGACGCTCGAATCGAAGCCGAGCTGCCCATCGAGCCCAGCCTCGCCGAGGCTCATCAGCCTTCTACCGCCAGCGCATCATCTTTCAGTGATTCCGCATCTCCCTACAGCCCTCCCCGCGCAGCGGTCGGTGAACCCGCTCCAGAGTTTTGCGAACTGAAAGTGTTCAGTGTCCAAGGACGCATCGGGCGCCTGAGGTTTCTGGCCTGGACATTGGTGTCGCTCATGGCCGCAACCACTGTCGCAGCAGCCATTACCCTGAGTTTGTTCTCTGGCGAGCACTTCATGCTGGGGGGCCTGCTGGGTATCGTTGCGCTACTGGCCTACCTCTATGTGAATATCACCATTACCGTCCAGCGCCTCCACGACCTTGGCTGGTCAGGCTGGTTATGGTTCCTCAACCTGGTGCCGCTGGTGGGGAGCGTATTCCCGATTCTGATAACGGTCATGCCAGGTAATACCGGCGCCAATCGCTATGGCGCACCGCCGCCGCCAAACAGCACCGCAGTCAAAATGCTGTCTGCACTGTGGTTGGTGTTGCTTGCCGTGCTGATCATCGGCGCACTCGCCGGCGGCCTCAACACCCTCACGCAGGAGTACCAGAGCAGCTCGATGAGTTCCTATGAAAGCGTCGAACCCGAGACAGAAACAGCCGAACCCGCTCAGCCACCTGTAGACTCTGCGCAAGAATGAAAAGCGCTGCGCACCTGTGAGACGTTCGTCCCAGACGCGCAGCCGTTGCGATGGAGAACTGCATGACCCGTTACGCTCTGATCACTGGCGCTTCCAGCGGCATTGGCCTGGCCCTGGCCGAAGCACTGGCAAGGCGCGGCCGCAGCCTGATTCTGGTGGCGCGCCAACGTGATCAGTTGGAAAGCATTGCAATTGAACTGACCCAGCGCTTTGGCGTGGAAGTGTTGTTCCGCGCCTGCGACCTTGGCGAACCGCTGCGTCTCTCCGGTTTTCTGCTGGAGCTCGAGGAAGGTGACCGGCAAATTGATCTGCTGGTCAATTGCGCCGGCATGGGCACTTGCGGCCCGTTTCTGGCCCAGGACTGGATGACCGAACAAGACCTGATTGAAGTGAATATTCTGGCCCTCACCCGTTTGTGTCATGCCGTTGGCAACAGCATGGCCTTGCAGGGCGGCGGTCAAATCCTGAATGTCGCCTCAGTCGCGGCCTTCCATCCTGGCCCCTGGATGAGCACTTACTACGCCAGCAAAGCCTACGTGCTGCATTTCTCCGAAGGCTTGCGCGAAGAACTGAAAAAATGCGCAGTCAAGGTCTCGGTATTGTGCCCCGGGCCGACGCGCACGGCGTTCTTTCGCACTGCCCAGCTCGACGCCAGCAAGTTGGAAAACAGCAAGCTGCTGATGAGCCCGGAAGAAGTCGCGCTCTACACTGTGCGCGCGCTGGAGAAGAACCGCGCAATTATCATTCCCGGTCGACGCAACCGCTGGCGCGCCTTCATTCCGCGTCTTGGCTCGCGCTGGCTGAACCGAAAAATCGCCGGCGCGATCAACAAGACTTACTGCCCGTATTAAATTGCAACCATGCAAAGGCTGGGCGCAGGCCGGTCGCCTGAGTACACTCAGTCCGGACCAACACAACGGAGAAACAGCTGTGGATACTCTGTTCACCAAGATCATCAACAGAGAAATACCCGCGAAGATCATCTACGAGGATGACCAGATACTGGCCTTCCACGATATTGCACCCCAGGCACCGGTGCATTTTCTGGTGATCCCGAAGAAACCCGTCCGTACCCTTAACGACCTTACCGAAGACGACAGGGCGCTGGCCGGACATATGCTGTTCACCGCCCAGCGGCTTGCCAACGAGCTTGGCTGCGAACAAGGTTTTCGTGTAGTCATGAATTGCAATGAACTGGGTGGGCAGACCGTCTATCACATTCATATGCACGTACTCGGTCAGCGTCAGATGCACTGGCCTCCGGGCTGATTGCTCTGATACAGACCTTGGAGCACACCCTTCGCAACGTTCATGGTGAAGGGTGCGCTGATCCAGCGCAGGCTTCGCCGCATCGATTCGGGTAAACTGGCCGCCGTGATTCTTCCCGGAGGTAAGCATGACTACCCAACGTCACTACTCGCCGATCGACCGCCTGCTGTTGCAAGCCGATACCGCGATGCGCACCCTGCTGCCCTTCAGCGGCCAGCCTTATCGCCCGTCGCCGGCTATCGTAAAGCCGGACGCGCAGATGAGCGACGAGGACACCCGGCACGTTGCCGGTCTGATGCGCATCAACCATACCGGTGAGGTCTGTGCCCAGGCGCTGTACCAGGGCCAGGCCCTGACCGCCAAGCTGCCGCACGTGCGCGCCGCCATGGAGCATGCCGCCGAAGAAGAGATCGATCACTTGGTCTGGTGCGAACAACGTATCCGTCAATTGGGCAGTCATACCAGCCTGTTGAACCCGTTGTTCTACGGCATGTCGTTCGGCATTGGCGCGGTTGCCGGGCTGATCAGCGACAAAGTCAGCCTGGGCTTCGTGGCAGCGACTGAACATCAGGTCTGCAAGCATTTGAATGAACACCTTGAACAATTGCCGGCCGAAGACGAGAAATCCCGGGCGATTCTCGAGCAGATGCGCATCGATGAAGAGCAGCACGCCGAAAGCGCGCTGGATGCCGGTGGTTTCCGGTTTCCCGCACCGGTCAAGTTCGGTATGAGTCTGATGGCCAAGGTGATGACCAAGAGTACCTATCGGATCTGATAGTTGCATCGTTCTATAGGGACCTCATCGCGAGCACATCAGACAAACAGAAATGAAAAAGGCGACTACTCGAAGGTAGCCGCCTTTTTTTGTACTCGCTGATCTCAGCTCGGCATGTTGCGCGCGTAGAAGATCTCCAGCATTTCGTGCTTCACCCGCTCAGTGACATGAGCGCGCTGTTCAGCCGACAAGTTGCTGGTGGCGTCACCGAACAGGTAGTTATCCAGTTCGAAGTGCTTGAGCAGCATCTTGGTGTGGAACAGGTTTTCCTGGTACACGTTCACGTCGGTCATCTGGTAACCGTCGCGGGTGTCCTCGGAGAGGTAGTTCTGGATCGAGTTGATCTCGTGGTCGATGAAGTGCTTTTTGCCTTCGACATCCCGAGTGAAACCACGCACACGGTAATCCACGGTGACGATGTCCGACTCGAACTGGTGGATCAGGTAGTTGAGTGCTTTAAGCGGCGAAATGACCCCGCAAGTCGACACGTCGATGTCCACACGGAAGGTCGCGATACCGTCCACCGGATGGATTTCCGGGTAGGTATGCACTGTGATGTGGCTCTTGTCGAGGTGTGCCAGGATGGTCTCGGGCAGCGGCCCCGGCGACTCTTCGATCTGGCTTTCGGTAGGCGTCACCGGCTGCTCGGAGATCAGAATGGTCACGCTGGCACCTTGGGGATCGTAGTCCTGACGGGCGATGTTCAGGATGTTGGCACCAATGATGTCGACAACTTCTGTGAGGATCTGCGTGAGACGTTCGGCGTCGTAGACCTGGTTGATGTACTCAACGTAAGCCTGTTGGTCCTGCGGGGTTTCCGCATAGCAGATGTCATAGATGTTGAAGCTCAAGGTCTTTGTCAGGTTATTGAACCCATGGAGCTTGAGTTTGCTTTTCACCGTTTAAAAACTCTCTATATTTGCGGCCCGGCCGCGTGATCAAGCATGCCCGTCAAATGCGAACGACGCACCTGCGTAGGACGGTTAACACCTCTTCGCGATGGCGATTTTGGTTGTCTGTTCGGGTTCGTGACCTGCCTTGAAAGCGATCACTACCCTGAAAAAAGTGGCGCATTATGCAGACCTGAACCAATGATCGAAAGAGTCTGCACTGCAATTATGATAGTTGAATGTCGATTCAACCGAGTTCGACGATTTCGTAGTCGTGGGTAATGGCCACGCCGGCCGCACCGAGCATGATCGACGCCGAGCAATACTTCTCTGCGGACAGCTCGATCGCGCGTTTAACCTGAGCTTCTTTCAGCGCTCGGCCCTTGACCACGAAGTGCATATGGATTTTGGTAAAGACCTTCGGATCTTCAGTCGCACGCTCGGCTTCGAGAAAGGCCTCACAGCTTTCCACCGCCTGACGGGACTTCTTCAGAATGCTGACCACATCGAAATTACTGCAGCCGCCCACACCGAGCAGGAGCATTTCCATGGGCCGCACACCCAGGTTGCGGCCACCGCTTTCTGGCGGGCCATCCATGACCACTACGTGACCGCTACCGGATTCACCGAGGAACATGGCTTCACCAGCCCATTGGATGCGTGCCTTCATCACCAAGACTCCACTGCTAAAAAAAGGGTCGCCAGCTTAGCACAGGCCCCTGAAAGGACAGCGTTTTGCCAGCTGATGAGGGGCTGCCATGCCTGATAAATAAATTCTCAAATCTCTACAGAATGTGTCTGTTAAGCTGGCGCCAAATCACTGGCGCATGGCCCATTGTTCACAGCGCCCTCGCCCCATAAAAAATCCAGACGACACCACACTGCGCAGTCTTTTCGGGATACAACCATGGTTGCTATTACCCCCATACCCAAGATCAAGAACCTCGACAAGCTGTTGATGCACTGTCAGCGTCGACGCTACCTGGCCAAGAGCAACATTATTTGTGCCGGCGATCGTTCGGATACGCTGTTTTTCATCATCAAAGGCTCGGTCACCATCCTGATCGAGGACGACGACGGCCGGGAAATGATCATTGCTTACCTCAACTCCGGCGATTTCTTCGGCGAGCTGGGCGTGTTTGAACAAGCCGGCCACGAACAACAGCGCAGTGCCTGGGTGCGGGCCAAGATCGAATGTGACGTGGCGGAGATCAGTTACAGCAAGTTCCGCGAACTGTCCCAGCAAGACCCGGATATTCTCTACGCACTCAGCGGCCAGATCGCCCAGCGTCTGCGCGACACCACGCGCAAGGTCGGCGATCTGGCGTTTTTCGACGTCACCGGCCGGGTAGCCCGTTGCCTGCTGGAGCTGTGCAAGCAACCGGATGCCATGACCCACCCGGACGGTATGCAGATCAAGGTGACCCGTCAGGAAATCGGCCGGATCGTCGGCTGTTCTCGAGAGATGGTCGGACGCGTGCTCAAGGATCTGGAAGAACGCAACCTGGTGAACGTCAAAGGCAAAACCATGGTGGTGTTCGGCACCCGTTAGGGAGCCATCACCGCTGCCAGCATCTGCCGATACAAACTGTCCAAACGCTCGATGGCATCTGCAGCGGCAAATTTCTCATGCAAGGCGATGTGGCTCTCGGCACGAACCCGCTGCTCCAGACCACAGACCTGATTGAAGCGATTGACCGCCGCGACCATCGATTCACGCTCGTCGTCCAGCAATAGCGCGCCATGCACCAGCCCCACCGGGCGCTGGCCACCCTTGCTCTGGCGCCAGCGCTGGGCGGTGCCGACCATTTTTCGGCCATCGAGGTTGACGTTGAAGCGACCGTCGCAGAACGCGCCCTCTATCTCTCCCAACGAAGCATTGCCACCGAGCTCGGTGAGCAGTTCGCAGATCGGATCGCACAGACGCCGATAGGCAGTTTCGATCCGCCCCTGGTCGCCTTCACTGCGTGGTGGCGCATAGACCAGCGCAATGTTGATGGTCGCCGCAGACTGCGGCACCGGCTCACCGCCCGTTTCACGCAACAGGACTGGCCAACCGCTGGTGGCCGACGCCTGGCTGGCTGCCTCGAAACCCGGCAAGCGGCTTAAACGCCTGGGCATGACCAGCGCTCGGTCACTCGGCTGCCAGAACAACAGGCCGAACTCTTGTTCTCCCGCGCAAACGGCGGTCAGCAAGTCTTGTTCGGCGCGTAGGCCAGCTTCGACGGTCAAGGCAATGGGCTGAGTCATGGCAGTACGAATCCTTTTGCGATGGCTATAAAAAAGCCGGCATCGCCGGCTTCTTCATTAAATCAGGTTCAATCGAGGGTGGAGACGCTCACTGGCACACCGCGCTCCGGAAAGAACAACCGCTGCAGCTCCGCACCAGGGCTCTCGGCGCGCATGAACGCCTCGCCGACCAGGAACGAATACACCTCGCTGATTTCCATCAGCTCGACATCGGCTCGGTTGAGAATGCCACTCTCGGTGATCACCAGGCGATCACGGGGGATGCGCGGCAACAGGTCGAGCGTGGTTTCCAGGTTGACCTCGAAGGTATGCAGGTTGCGATTGTTAACGCCGACCAATGGCGTGTCGAGGACTTTCAAGGCCCGCTCCAGCTCGTCACCGTCGTGCACTTCAACCAGCACATCAAGACCTACGCTTTTCGCCACGGCGGCCAGCTCGGCCATTTTCACGTCGTCCAGCGCGGACACGATCAACAGCACGCAATCGGCACCCAGTGCCCGGGCTTCAATGATCTGATAAGGATCGACCATGAAATCCTTGCGGATCACCGGCAGTTTGCACGCTGCTCGCGCCTGTTGCAGGTAAGCATCGGCGCCCTGGAAGTAATCGATATCGGTCAGCACCGACAGGCAGGTCGCCCCACCGTTCTCATAGCTCCTGGCAATGTCTGCCGGAACAAAGTTTTCGCGGATCACGCCTTTGCTTGGCGAGGCCTTTTTAATCTCGGCAATCACCGCCGGCTGCTTGAGTCTGGCCTGTTTGATCAGTGCCTCGGCGAAGCCCCGCGGCGCATCGGCCAATGCCGCCAGCCGCTGCAATTCAGCCAGGCTCACCCGGGCGCTGCGCTCGGCCACTTCCTCGGCCTTGCGCGCAAGAATCTTTTCCAGAACCGTTGGAACACTCATCCTTCATTCTCCACCTTGAATATCGCGGTAAACGCGCCCAACTCCTCGAGTTTCTCCCGAGCCAGGCCGGTATGCAGCGCATCGTGAGCCAGGGCAACGCCTTCTTTGAGACTGCTTGCAAGATCAGCGGCATACAACGCCGCGCCAGCATTCAGCACGATCATTTCCGCCGCTTTCTGGCCGTACTCGGTTTTACGACGCCCCAAGGCATCGCGAATCAACTCAAGGGATGCCGCCGGGCTTTCGACCACCAGGCCGAACAGGCTCTGACTCTTTATACCGAGATCTTCAGGCTGAACCCAGTACTCGGTTATTTCGTCATCTTTCAGCTCCGCGACGAAGGTCGGAGCCGCGAGGCTGAATTCATCCAGACCATCCTGGGAATGCACGACCAGCACATGCTTGCTGCCCAAACGTTGCAGGACTTCGGCCAACGGACGGCACAACGCCTGGGTGAACACGCCCACCACCTGATGTTTCACGCCGGCCGGATTCGTAAGCGGGCCAAGCATATTGAACAGCGTGCGCAAGCCCAGCTCGCGGCGCGGCCCGGCGGCATACTTCATCGCACTGTGATGGGACTGAGCGAACATGAAGCCAATGCCGACGTTATCAATGCAACGGGCGACCTGAACCGGCGTCAGGTTCAAATAGATGCCGGCCGCCTCCAGCAAATCGGCACTGCCGCTTTTACCGGAAACCGCACGATTGCCATGCTTGGCCACGGTGCAACCGGCCGCGGCGGCCACAAACGAGGCCGCTGTCGACACGTTGAAAATATTCGCACCGTCACCGCCGGTGCCGACCACATCGACTACGCCGTGGAGGGTTTTCAGTTCGACTTTATCCGCCAGCTCACGCATGACCGAAACCGCACCGACGATTTCGTCGATGCTTTCGCTTTTCATGCGCATGGCCATCATGAAGGCACCGACCTGCGCTTCAGTGCATTGCCCGGTCATGATTTCGCGCATGACATCGCGCATCTCATCAGTACTCAGGTCCAAGTGGCCGACGATACGGCTCAGGGCAGTCTTGATATCCATGGAAAGTCCTTAGCGCGTGCCGCCGCTCTGTTTGAGGAAGTTGGCGAACAGCTCGTGGCCCTGCTCGGTGAGGATCGACTCGGGGTGAAACTGCACACCTTCGATGTTCAGCGTTTTGTGACGAAGCCCCATGATCTCGTCAATGGAGCCATCTTCAAGTTGGGTCCAGGCCGTCAGTTCCAGACATTCGGGCAGGGTTTCGCGCTTGACGATCAGCGAGTGATACCGCGTGACCGTCAACGGATGGTTCAAGCCTGCGAACACGCCCTTGTCCTCGTGGAATACCGGGCTAGTCTTACCGTGCATGACTTGACGGGCGCGTACCACGTCGCCGCCAAATGCCTGGCCGATAGATTGATGACCGAGGCATACACCAAGAATAGGCAACTTGCCGGCAAAGTGCTTGATGACCTCCAGGGACACACCGGCTTCAGTCGGGGTGCACGGACCTGGGGAAACGACGATGCGTTCAGGCTTCAGGGCTTCGATTTCGGCAATGGTCAGTTCATCGTTGCGCACCACCTTAACCTCCGAGCCCAGCTCGCCGAGGTACTGCACAACGTTATAAGTAAAAGAGTCGTAGTTATCGATCATCAGCAACATGGGTTACAACCTCTTGAATTCACTGATTTCTAATACGGCCTTCAGATGACTTACCCGCAGCGTCTTGCGCTCTGTCAATCGCTGGACTCGAGCCAGCACACGCGATATTTCACTGGGGTAAAGAAGGCAAATCGGTACGGGTCCGGGCGGGCCGGCAGAGAAATGTCAGGCGCGCCAACGCCAACGGCCGTGGGCCTTGACTACTCGCATCAAGAGTTTGCTGACGATCAACACGGGGAAGGATCTCATTTATAGATCCCGGCACAGTAACTTAGCTGAGCATAGGGTGCAATATGGCGCCGCCCTTGCCTGAGCAAAGAACTGATGAGGCCATTAGCCATAGCTAAAGCTTAAAAGTTTTTGGTACTGTCGTTTTGTTCACTACAACAATAAATAAACGGACTTGCCCATGATCAAACAGACGTTGTTCGTACCGCTCGCAGGCGCCCTTCTCTCCCTGGCCTGTGCCCAGGCGATAGCCGCCCCCTCCCCTTACTCAAACTTTGTGGTGTTTGGCGACAGCCTGAACGATGCCGGACAGTTCTCTGATCCGGGCGGCCCCGCCGGTGCAACGCAACGTTTTACCAACCGTACCGGTCCGCTCTATCTGGACGGCAGCGGTGAAATCCGCTCCGCCAATTCGACCCAATTGCTGGGCGCAAAACTCGGGTTTTCGCCGAACCAGGTGGCCGCCTCGACCTCGGCAGCTCGTGCCAGCCAAGGCCTTCCGGATGGTAACAACTGGGCGGTGGGCGGCTACCGTACCGATGAGATCCTCGACTCGATTACCACCGAATCCGACACTGGCGAACGCAGTCGTCCGGGTTATCTGGTAGCGAATGACTTCCGCGCCGATCCCAGGGCGCTGTATTACCTTTCCGGTGGCGGCAACGATTTTCTGCAAGGACGGATTCTCAACGTCGACCAGGCCAACGCGGCAGCCGACCGACTGGTCGACAGCGTCCAGGTCCTGCAGCAGGCAGGCGCCAACTATATCGTGGTCTGGTTGCTTCCCGACCTGGGCCTGACACCAGCCCTCAATGGCGGACCAGCGCAGGCAATCGGCACCCGGCTCAGCGAAGCGTTCAACCAGCAACTGGTCACGCAACTGGCTCAGGTCAAGGCCGAAGTCATCCCGCTTAACATTCCATTGCTGTTGAAGGACACCTTTGCCGACCCCGCCCGATTTGGCCTGGCCGCGGACCAGAACCTCACTGCCACCTGCTTCAGCGGCAACGGTTGCACGGAAAACGCCACTTACGGGATCAACAGTGCCAACCCCGATCCGACCAAGCTGATTTACAACGACTCGGTTCACCCCACCGAGGCCGGCCAGCGACTGGTCGCGGACTACGCCTACTCTCTACTGGCTGCTCCATGGGAAATAACCCTGCTGCCAGAAATGGCTCAAGGCACCCTGCGCGCCCATCAGGATGAATTGCGCAGCCAATGGCTGAGCGACTGGGAAAACTGGCAAGGTGTCGGCCAATGGCGAGCCATTGTTGCGGGCGGCGGTCAACACCTGGATATCGACGATCAGAACAGTTCCGCCAGTGCCGATGGTACCGGCTATAACCTGACGGTCGGCGGCAGCTACCGGCTTACCGATGCATGGCGCGTGGGTGTCGCAACGGGGTTCTACCGTCAGGACCTTGAAGCAGGAGATCGCGATTCGGACTACAAGCTCAACAGCTATCTGGGCACCGCGTTCGCCCAGTACCAACAGAATAGCTGGTGGGCTGATGCGGCGCTGACCGGCGGCCATCTGGACTATGACAACCTCAAACGCAAGTTCGCCCTGGGTGTCAGTGAAGGCGCCGAGAAAGGCGATACCGATGGTGATCTCTGGGCCTTCAGTACCCGTTTGGGTTATGACATCGCGCAACCAGGCAGCGAATGGCATTTGTCGCCTTTTATCAGCGCCGATTACGCGAGGGTTGAAGTCGACGGTTATTCCGAGAAAGGCGCCAATGCCACTTCGCTGACCTATGACGACCAGACGCGCACCTCCAAACGCCTCGGCGCTGGTTTGCAGGGTAAATACCAGATCACCCGGCAAACCCAGGTATTCGGCGAATATGCTCACGAACGTGAGTTTGAAGACGACACCCAGCACCTGAACATCGCGCTCAACAGTCTGCCTGATAACGATTTCACCCTGGAGGGCTATACCCCGCAGAGCCATCTGAACCGCGTGAGCCTGGGGGTTAGCCATAAGCTGACCGCCGACCTGGCATTACGCGGCGGTTATAGCTTTCGCAAGGACGATGACTTTACCCAACAGGGCGTGAGCCTTGGGGTCAGCCTGGACTTCTAGGTCTGGCGATCCAAAAGATCAAAAGATCGCAACCTGCGCCAGATCCTGCATTTAACGGTTGAAAAAAAAAACGCCGCCTCTTTACAGGGGCAGCGTTTTTTTTACTGGGCTAGCGTCATGGCGTTTGTTCGGCGAGGGCTACGGCCCGGAACATCGCGCGGCGCTTGTTCAGCGTTTCTTCCCACTCCAGGGCCGGCACTGAGTCCGCAACGATGCCGCCACCGGCCTGCACATGCAGTTCACCGTCCTTGATCACTGCGGTGCGGATCGCAATGGCGGTATCCATGTTGCCGTTCCAGGCGAAATAGCCCACGGCGCCACCGTAGACGCCACGCTTGACCGGCTCCAGTTCGTCGATGATTTCCATCGCGCGAATTTTCGGCGCGCCGGACAAGGTGCCCGCAGGCAGAATCGCCCGCAATGCGTCCATGGCCGTCAGGCCGGCTTTCAGTTGGCCAGTGACATTGGAGACGATGTGCATCACGTTGGAGTAGCGTTCGATGACCATTTTCTCGGTGAGCTTCACCGAACCGATTTCCGACACCCGGCCGGTATCGTTGCGACCCAGGTCAATCAGCATCAAGTGCTCGGCGATTTCCTTGGCATCCGACAGCAGGTCTTCTTCCAGCGCCAGATCGGCCTCTTCATTCGCCCCGCGTGGGCGGGTGCCGGCGATGGGTCGCACGGTAATCAGATTGTCTTCGACCCGCACCAGCACTTCCGGCGAACTGCCGACGACATGGAAGTCGCCGAAGTTGAAGAAGTACATATAAGGCGTCGGGTTGAAACAGCGCAGCGCTCGGTACAGATCGATCGGTGCAGCCTTGAAATCGATCGACATCCGTTGCGACGGCACCACCTGCATGCAGTCGCCAGCGAGGATGTATTCCTTGATGGTGTCCACCGCCCGCTCGTAGTCGTCCTGGGTGAAACTCGAACGAAACAGCGGATCAGCGGCCTGTTGCTTGCTGAAGTCCAGACCGCGACGCGGAGTGATCGGTTGACGGAGTTTCTCCAGCAACGCTTCCAGTTGCGCCTGGCCATTCTCGTAGGCGTTTTCCTGAGAAGGATCTGCCAGGACAATCGCGTGCATCTTGCCGGCGAGGTTGTCGAACACCACCACCGCATCGGAAACCATCAGCAAAATGTCCGGCACGCCCAGCGGATCCGGGTTCGGGCATTTGCCCAGACGCTTCTCCACATAACGCACACAGTCATAGCCGAAGTAACCCACCAGCCCACCGTTGAAGCGCGGCAACCCGGCAATGGTCGGTACGTTGTAGCGTGCCTTGAAAGCTTCGACGAACGCCAGCGGGTCTTCGACCTGGTGGCTTTCGATCTCCACACCATCCTGGGTCACACTGACCTGATGATCATGGACACGTAACACCGTGCGACACGGCAGGCCGATGATCGAATAACGGCCCCACTTCTCACCGCCCTGCACCGACTCCAACAGATAGGAGTTCGGCTGGTCGGCCAGCTTCAGGTAGATCGACAACGGCGTGTCGAAGTCAGCCAGGGTTTCACAGGCAAGCGGAATGCGGTTGTAGCCGGCAGCGGCCAAACGCAGGAATTCTTCGCGGATCATGAGTAGCCTCGTGGCTTGAGGGTCTAACGGTCAGTTGTGCAAACGCGCCGGATAACCGGCCAGAATCAAGTCAGGCGCGCCAACGCCAGCGGGCCAGGGCCTTGATGACTTTCATCCAGAGCTTGCGAGTGACCACCACGATGGAATCTCTAGGAGGGGGTTGAGCAACGTCGGCCAACGTTATCCCAGCGGCAAGATCCAGGCAACCGGGAATTAAATGGCGCAGGTCATCGATCACCAGCGCCGGCGACTCTTCGGCTATCGGTCGGCCGTGGTTGTAGCCATAGCTGAGTGCAACACACTTCACCCCCGCCGCTTTCGCCGCCAGCACATCGCTGCGCGAATCACCGACGAACAACGACTGGGACGCTGGCACGTTGGCCATTTTCATCACGAAAAACAGCGCCGCCGGATCGGGTTTCTTCTGCGGCAGGGTGTCACCGCCGATAATCCAGCGGAAATACCGGCCGATCTTCATCTGGTCCAGCAAGGGTGCGACAAACCGTTCGGGCTTGTTGGTGATCAGGGCCATTTCCACGCCCTGCTTGTGCAACCATTTCAGCGTGTCGCGCACCCCGGGATAGACCACGGTCAGTTCATGGCTCTGCGCATAGGCTTCCATGAAGATCTCCAAAGCCTGCTCGGCTTCGGCATCGTCGACGCCGGAATGATCGAGGTTTTCAGCCAGAGCGCGGCGAACCAGCACCGGCGCGCCGTTGCCAACCCATTCACGCACCGATTCAATACCGGCGGTCGGGCGTCCGAGCTTGAGCAGCATGTTATCCACGGCCACCGCGAGATCAGGGACCGAATCGACCAGGGTGCCATCCAGATCGAACATCACCAGCCGCGGCAGACGCCCGGGGAACAGCTGCTCAAAGCCACTCATGGGCGAGCCAGCGCCAGTTCGGACCGCATCTTTTCGATCACCTCTTGGTAGTTCGGTGCATTGAAGATCGCCGAGCCGGCGACGAAGGTGTCGGCACCTGCTGCAGCGATTTCGCGAATGTTGTTCACATTGACCCCACCGTCGATCTCCAAGCGGATGTCGCGCCCCGACGCATCGATCAGCGCCCGCACTTCACGCAGTTTGTCGAGGGTCCCGGGAATGAACTTCTGCCCGCCAAAACCCGGGTTGACGCTCATCAGCAGGATCATGTCGACTTTGTCCATCACGTACTTGAGCACGTCCAGCGGGGTAGCCGGATTGAACACCAGACCGGCCTTGCAACCGCCTTCACGGATCATTTGCAGGGAACGGTCGACGTGCAGCGTGGCTTCCGGATGGAAAGTGATGTAAGTCGCACCGGCGTCGATGAAGTCGCCAATGATGCGATCCACCGGGCTGACCATCAGGTGCGCGTCGATCGGCGCGGTAATGCCATATTTACGCAGCGCGGCGCAGACCATCGGGCCGATGGTCAGGTTCGGCACGTAGTGGTTGTCCATGACATCGAAGTGCACGATATCGGCGCCGGCGGCGAGAACGTTGTCCACTTCCTCTCCCAGACGGGCGAAATCGGCGGAGAGAATCGACGGAGCAATAGCGAAGGGCTGCATGACGCACCTTTTTTGAGCATATTCACGATGGCGCGCATTGTATACCGCATGCTTTCCAGCGCGCACTGTGACCTCGATGATTGGACTCTAATTGGCTGCGCGATAGGCCCGCATACAGTGGGCGATTTTGAAGGAAGACAGACTCATCGGCTCAGCCTCTTATCGTTTTGAGAGCTGGCACAAGGATAGCTGGGAAATATACCGTCGTAGGAGCTGCCGCAGGCTGCGATCTTTTTTCTCGATCTCACTCGAGTTTCAAGCGAAAGATCAAAAGATCGCAGCCTCCGGCAGCTCCTACAGGTGTTGCGCCGCGTTTTAGACCTGCGCCGTACGCAGCTTCTCGCTACGCCCACGCAACCATTCCAGGGTCAGCAGCAGGATCACCGAAAAGGCGATCAACAGGGTGGCCGCCGCGGCGATGGTCGGGCTGAGGTTCTCGCGGATACCGCTGAACATCTGCCGAGGCAAGGTCGCTTGTTCGGGACCGGCGAGGAACAACGTGACCACCACCTCATCGAACGAAGTTGCGAAGGCAAACAACGCACCACTGATCACTCCTGGAGCGATCAACGGCAAGGTCACCCGACGGAAGGCCGTCAGCGGCGAAGCGCCAAGGCTGGCGGCCGCGCGCACCAGGTTGTAATTGAACCCCTGCAAGGTCGCCGACACGGTAATGATCACGAAGGGCACGCCCAACACCGCATGCACCACGATCAGTGAAAAGAAGCTGTTGCCCAGCCCTAGCGGAGCGAAGAACAGGTAGCTGGCCACACCGATGATCACCACCGGCACCACCATCGGCGAAATCACCAAGGCCATCACTAGCGCTTTGCCACGGAAATTGCCCCGCGTCAGTCCGATGGCCGCCAGCGTGCCGAACACCATGGCCAGTACGGTCGCCGCCGGAGCGACGATGATGCTGTTCTTAAGGGCGCGCATCCACTCCGCCGAGGCGAAGAAATCCTGGTACCAATGCAACGAGAAACCTTGCAGCGGGTAGACCAGGAAGCTGCCGGAGTTGAACGACAACGGAATGATCACCAGCACCGGCAGGATCAGGAACAACAGGACCAGCCCGCAGAGAATACGCAAGCTGTAGAACCAGACCCGCTCAACGGGTGACATGTAAGGGCTCAGCATTTCGATTCTCTCCTTAGCTCAGGCGCAGGCGACTGGCGCCCACCAGCCAGTTGTAAATCAGATAGAGCACGACGGTCGCCAACAGCAGCAGCCCACCGAGCGCAGTCGCCATACCCCAGTTGATGCTGGTGTTGGTGTAGAAGGCGACGAAGTAACTGACCATCTGATCGTTGGGGCTGCCGAGCAGTGCCGGGGTGATGTAGTAACCAATCGCCAGAATGAACACCAACAGGCAACCGGCGCCGACACCGGCATAGGTCTGCGGGAAGTACACCCGCCAGAAGCTGGCAAACGGATGGCAACCGAGGGAAATCGCCGCCCGCATATAAGTCGGTGAGATGCCTTTCATCACGCTGTAGATCGGCAGAATCATGAACGGCAAGAGGATGTGCACCATGGAGATGTAGACCCCGGCCCGGTTAAACACCAGCTCCAGCGGTTTATCGATGATGCCCATGGCCATCAGACCACTGTTGATCAAGCCGCCCGATTGCAGCAAGACAATCCACGCCGCCACCCGCACCAGGATCGAGGTCCAGAACGGCAACAGCACCAGAATCATCAGCAGATTGCTTTGACGCGACGGCAGGTTGGCCAGCAGGTAAGCCAAGGGATAAGCCAGCACCAGGCAAATCGCGGTGATGATCAGGCCCATCCAGAAAGTACGGGCGAAAATATCGAGGTAAATCGCCTGGTCGGGCGTGGCCGGGGCGATTTCACCCAGGTCGTCGATACGGTGATCGACGGCTGCCAACAGATAATAAGGTGTCAGGTTGCTGGTGTTGCGGCGGATCACCTGCCAGTACGCCGGATCGCCCCAACGCTCATCGAGACTTTCCATTGCGTCTTTATACGAGGCCGGTTCGGTCTGGAACGGCAGCGCTCGCGCGGTTTTGGTCAGCAGGCTGCGATAGCCGGCCAACTCCATGTTCAGGCGCTTGGACAGATCGCCCAAGGTTTGATTCTTGCGCGCTTCGGCCAGGTCTTCGCTGGCGGCCTTGTACACCGGCTCGCCCGGCAGGCCTCGACCATCCCAGGCAGCTACAGCGGTAACGGTACGCGGCATGCCGCCGACCACTTCCGGGTTAGCGACGCTCTTGTAGAGTAGCGCCACGATCGGCACCAGGAACACCAGCAACAGAAACAGCACCAAGGGCGCGATCAAGGCTTGTGCCTTCCAGCGGTTGAGCCGCTCGGCGCGCGCCAGTCGCTGTTTCAAGGTGGGGCTGGTGACCTCGTTCAAGGGAACGGTGATGGCCATAGCGAACTCCGGAAATCTTTGATCGTTACAGAGGGCGGCATCCCATAACCGGAAGGCCGCCTCTGTTTATGTTTAAAACACAGATCCCGTAGGAACTGGCGCAGCCTGCAATCTTTTAAGGCCGGTGAGAGCGCCGAAGATCCAAAACAAGATCAAAAGATCGCAGCCTGCGGCAGCTCCTACTTGGCTGCCCACGAGTTGAAGCGCTGCTCCAGTTGCTCGCCGTTGTCAGCCCAGAAGCTGACGTCGATCTGCACCTGGTTGGCGATGTTTTCCGGAGTGGTCGGCATGTCTTTGAGGACATCTTTGGACAACAGCGGAACGGCCTGGGTATTGGCCGGGCCGTAAGCGATGTTTTCCGAGTAGGTCTTCTGCTGCTGCGGCATGACCGAAAAGGCGATGAACTTCTTCGCAGCTTCGGCTTTGGCTTTATCCAGGCCTTTTGGAATTGCCCATGCGTCGAAGTCGTAGATACCGCCGTTCCACACGACCTTCAGGTTGCTTTCTTTCTGCACGGCAGCGATCCGGCCGTTGTAGGCCGAGCTCATCACTACGTCGCCGGAAGCCAGGTACTGCGGCGGCTGAGCGCCCGCTTCCCACCACTGAATGCTTGGCTTGAGCTCATCGAGTTTCTTGAAGGCGCGATCCTGGCCGTCCTTGCCGGCCAGCACTTTGTAGACGTCTTTGGGCGCAACGCCGTCAGCCATCAAGGCGAATTCCAGGGTGTACTTGGCGCCTTTACGCAGGCCACGCTTGCCCGGGAATTTTTTGGTATCCCAGAAATCCACCCAACCGGCCGGTGCGCTTTTCAGCTTGTCGGCGTTGTAGGCCAGCACGGTCGACCACACGAAGAAGCCCACGCCGCAAGGCTGGATAGCGCCTTTGACGTAGTCCTCGGTCTTGCCGAACAGCGCCGGATCGAGTTGCTCGAACATGTCTTCGTCACAGCCACGGGAGAGCTCTGGCGATTCCACTTCCACCAGGTCCCAGGACACGCTCTTGGTGTCGACCATGGCTTTGACCTTGGCCATCTCGCCGTTGTATTCGCCGGCGACAATCTTGCCGTTGCCCGCCGCTTCCCAGGGTGCGTAGAAGGCTTTGACCTGAGCCGCCTTGTTCGCCCCGCCAAAGGACACCACGGTCAGGTCCGGGCCCGCCGCCATCGCGTGCGCCGCCCCCATCAGGCCTAGAGTCAAAGCGGTGAATTTCAGGGATCTCAACATTTATTGTTCTCTCCACGTGCAGGGTTGGTGTTGGTGAAGCAAGGGGGCGATCAATGCGCCTCTAGAAGTGGGTCGAGCGCGCGAACGTGCTCGACCTGCCAGCCAAGCGGTACCACATCACCGACTGCCAGAGCCGGATCCAGCTCGGCGATCGGTTGTTTCACAAAGAAATCGCTCTTGCCGCAGACTTCCAGGCGGACGCGGACGTGGTCGCCCAGATAGATGAACTCCTCCACGCGCCCCGAGAAGCGGTTGACGCAGGATTCGCTGGAGCCGTTCAGGCTCACCCGCTCAGGACGAATCGACAGGGTCACTGGCTCGCCGGTCTTGCCGACATTCACCGCCAGCGCCTCGACCTTCTCGCCGCGGCTGAGCTCGACCACGCAACGATCACCGCTCTGACTGTGCAAGCGGCCATTGAGACGGTTGTTCTCGCCGATGAAGTTGGCGACGAAGGTGTTCTTCGGTTCTTCGTAGAGGGTGCGCGGGGCCGCGATCTGTTGGATCTCGCCCTGATGGAATACCGCTACCCGGTCGGACATGGTCAGCGCTTCACCCTGGTCATGGGTCACATAGACCACTGTCAAACCCAGGCGTTGATGCAGGTGCTTGATTTCCATCTGCATATGTTCACGCAGCTGTTTATCGAGAGCACCGAGGGGTTCGTCCATCAGCACCAGCTGCGGTTCGAACACCAGCGCCCGGGCCAGGGCCACACGCTGTTGCTGACCACCGGAAAGCTGGGCCGGATAACGCTGGGCGAAGGCGTCGAGCTGAACCATGCTCAGCACGCGTTTTACCCGATCGCTGATGTCGGTCTTGTTCAGGCCCCGCACCGACAGCGGGAACGCGAGGTTCTCGGCGACGGTCATGTGCGGGAACAGCGCATAGTTCTGGAACACCATGCCGATGTCGCGTTTGTGCGGCGGCACATTGTTGATCGAGCGCCCGGCCAGCTGGATTTCGCCGGCAGTCGGGGTCTCGAAACCCGCCAGCATCATCAGGCTGGTGGTCTTGCCGGAGCCGGAAGGCCCGAGCAAGGTGAGGAATTCACCTTTGCGAATCTCCAGGTTGAGGTCTTTGACGATCAGGTTCTCGCCGTCGTAGCTCTTTTGCACCCCACGAAAGCTGACCAGAACATCATTGGCCCCAGCGCTTGAATTGACCTCGCTCATACCCACACCTTTTGTTTTTGGACTGCCGTGGACTAAGCCTAGTGGAGGCTGGGGAGCACGCAAATCGGGGGGTATGAGAGATTCGCCTAGGCCGGATGGAAAGTTCGGGGTAGGGATTGCCCTACAAGGATGGCGGGATTGGAGAGCAGCAGAGGCACGTTTCAAGCGGCAAGCCTCAAGAACAGGCAAAAGCGGTTCCGCGGGGATGTCGCAAATGGATATGCCGGCACGATCCTGTGGGAGCGAGCTTGCTCGCGATGACGGAATACCAGCCGACACCTATGTTGAATGTTAAGCAGCTATCGCGAGTAAGCTCGCTCCCACATTGATCGGCAGTGAGCCTGTGGGATTGGTTGTGTCAGAGCAGCTTGTGCTCCATGGCGTATTTCACCAATTCCGCAAGAGACGTGATGTTGAGTTTCTGCATCAGCCGCGCCTTGTGGGTACTGATGGTCTTGCTGCTCAACGCCAGCTGCTGGGCGATGTCGTTGACGTTCGCGCCTTGGGCCAGGCGCTCGAACACCGAAAATTCGCGCTCCGAGAGCAACGAATGCAATGGCCGCGAATCGGTCAGACCGACTTCGAAGACCATCCGGTCGGCCAGGTCCGGGTCGATGTACCGCCCGCCGGCCGCAACCTTGCGGATCGCGGTCAACAGCAGCGCCGGATCGCTGTCCTTGGTGGCATAACCGGCGGCACCGACTTTCAATGCCCGCGCGGCCATCTGCGCTTCGTCGTGCATCGACAGCACCAGAATTGCCGGAGGATTGTTCAGCGCGCGAATCCGCGGGATCGCCTCCAGACCATTGACGCCGGGCATGGAGATGTCCAGCAGCACTACTTCACAGGGAATATGGCGCAAGGCTTCGAGCAGTTGCTCGCCATTGCTTGCCTCCCCCACCACAATCAGATCCTTGGCCAGGCCGATCAATTGCTTGATGCCTTCACGAACAATGGTGTGGTCTTCGGCTACCAGTACACGGATCACTTTCTTCTCCTGATTAATTCAAACCAAGCAGCACCATCAGGACTCACCCAGCGGCACTCGCACGCTCAATGTCGTGCCTTCCCCCAGCTCACTTTCCAGCGACAGACTGCCGCCCATGATCAACACCCGCTCGCGCATGCCGACCACACCAAACGACGTCGGCCGGCCGGTGGTCGGGACGAAGCCCTGACCATCGTCGCTGACCGTCAGGCATAAATCGCCACCTTCCAGGGTCAGGCTCAGTTCGACAGTATGCGCCTGAGCATGGCGCATGACATTGGTCAGCGCCTCCTGCAGGATGCGGAACAAACCGATGGCCTTGGCGTCACTGAGGACTGGCAGGTTTTCCGGCACCTGTACCAGGCACGGAATCTGTGTGCGCGCCTCGAATCGGCGCGCCTGCCACTCGATGGCCGAAGCGATCCCCGCGTCAAGAATCGGCGGACGCAGCGCCGTGGCTACATCGCGCACTAGCTGGAACAGCTGGGCAATCAGCCGTTTCATGCTGTTGAGCCGCTCGTTCAAGCCTGGATCGAGCTGCGCGTAGGCCAGCTCGCACATTGAGGTTTCGAGCTTGAGCACTGTCAACATTTGACCCAGCTCATCGTGAACTTCGCGGGCGATACGGGCTTTTTCCTCTTCCCGCACGCTCTCCAGGTGAGCGGACAACTCGCGCAACTGCTCGCGGGAACTGGCCAACTCCAGCTCGATGCGCTTGCTTTCACTGATGTCCCAGACAATCCCGTCCCAGACCACCGCGCCGTCCTCCAGACGCCGAGTGATTGCCTTGATCTCCGCCCAGCGTTGCTCGCCCTGGCGGGTCACGATTCGCCCTTGCCAGGACCAGTCGCTGTCGGTGTCCAGGGCCTGATCCTGGGTCCGGTGATAGCTGGCCTTGTCGTCCGGGTGGACCAGGCTGCGCAAACCCATGTCGCGATGGCTGAGTGTCGCCGGGGAATAACCCACCAGGCTCTCGCTGCCTTCACTGATATAGGCAAAATCGATCTGCCCGGTGACCGGTGCGCGCTCCAGGCGAAAAACCAGCCCCGGCACATTCGCGGCGATGCCTTGCAAGCGCGCCTCGCTTTCCTGCAAGGCGGCCAGGGCCCGACGACGCTCAGTGACGTCGTTGAGATAGACCACCAGATACTCACCATCGCGAAAGCGCATGAAACTCAGCGATACGTCGGTGGGCAAAATACTGCCGTCGGCCCGAACGCAGTGGGTCTCAAAACTCTGTGGCCCTTCTTCACTGGCGCGGGCGCGCTTCCACAGGGTCAGCCAGCGGTCCATGTTCAGACCAGGTTCGAAGTCGATCAAGGGCCGGTCGATGACGCCACCCGGGGCATAACCGAGCATCGATTCCGCGGCCCGATTGGCGTAACGGACATGACTGTCCCAGTTGACCCAGAGGATGCCCACCGTGCTTTGATCAATGGAAAACTGCGTCAGGCGCAAGGCTTCTTCGCTGGCCTCACGCTGGGCGATATCTTCTCTGGCTGCCAGCAAACGTTGCTCAAGGCTGCTTTGCTGGCGACGCTGCCAGGCGACGATGGCCATGCTGCTGAACAACAACACTGCCAGCAACAGACAGAGGTTCTGCCAAAAGCCCCGCGACTCGACCAGGCGCGGATACTGGGGTTGCAACCAGCGATTGTGCAGCCGCTCCAGATCCTTCGCCGCAATGGCATGCAGCGCCCTTTCAACGATCCCTGCCAGCTCGGGCCAATCACGTCGGGTAGCGATCCGCAGCAATTGCGGCAGTCCGATATCACCGACCACCACCAGGTCAGCGAACTCCGGCTCGGAGGACAAGCGACCGAGCTGCGCTTCATCAACCACCGCGTATCGGGCCTGCTGGCTCAACAGCAGCTGTAGTGCCTGGCGCTCCAGGGGGACACCTTGCAGATTGAGATTGCCATAGGTACTGCGCAGATAATCGGCAACCGTACTGGGCATGCGCACCGCGACGCGGGTCTGACTGTCGAGCTGTTCCAGCTCAACAGCACCGGCCTCCTTCTGGGCGCTGACGATCAGTTGCGGAACCCGCATATAGGGGTCGGAAAACTGCCAGAGTTTAAGCCCCCCAGGGGTTTGAGTCAGGCCCGGGGCGATGTCGACTTCGCCATCGCGCACGGCGGCCTCCAACTGCGCCTGATCGGCAAAGTTGCGCCAACTCAGCTCGACCTGAAGGGCTTTGGCCAACCATTGCATCAGCTCGACGTTGGCCCCGGACAATCGCTGCAAGCGGCGATCGAACTGGGCGTACGGCGCTTGCAGCACCAGCCCCACACGCAGCTCGGGGTGTTGCTCGAGCCAGTGACGTTGTTCAGCATTCAATTGCGCGCCAGGAACAGGAGGCACAGGCGCAGGCGCCGCCATTGCCATCAAGGGCAGGCAAAAACAGCCGATAACCAACAGGCAGCGAAAACGCATCATCTGAAATCTCACACACTGACAAATACTGACCAACCCATTAGGCTGCCGGAATTACTTCTGGCCTGGAATATCCGATGCCCCCTGTCTACCGCTCGGCACTGCCTGCATTGTGCCTGTCGCTGATCCTGCCTTGTGCGTTTTCAGTCGAGGCCGCCGACCCGGCTCCTACCGCCACGGAAAAAACCCAAGAAGAAAAGCCGCTGGAGCGTCAACCGCTGCTTGAGCGCAGCCAGGAAGACGCGGCGGCCCTCGAACGACAAGTCCCGCAGCAGGAACAACAGCAGTTGCTGGCTGGCAACGACAATTTCCTCGCACTCTGGAAACCGGCCAATACCGGCGAACCCCGCGGTGCGGTGATTATCATCCCTGGCGCTGGCGAAACAGCTGACTGGCCTCAAGCAATCAGCCCATTGCGGCGAAAACTGCCGGATGCCCATTGGAGCAGTCTGAGCATTACCTTGCCGGACCTGCGCAGCGAGGCCAGCCAGCCGCGGATTGTCGAAGCCGCGCCCGCTCCGGCCGCCGTGGACACTAGCAGCAAAGAGGCCAGCACTGCTGCGCCCAAACCCATCGAACAAGCGGCCGGTGGTGAGGCGGACATCGCTGATCGGGCCGTCGCCGAAACTTCCGAAGAGCAGGTCAAGGCCGACGCCGAGCGGATTTTCGCCCGAATCGATGCGGCGATCGCTTTTGCCGAACAGCAGAATGCCCGCAGCATCGTTTTGTTGGGCCATGGCACCGGGGCTTATTGGGCCGCGCGTTACCTGAGCGAGAAACAGCCCTCGCAGATAGAGAAGTTCGTGATGATCGCCGCCCAAAAGCCGCTCAACGGCCAACCGGAGCTTGCGGAACTGACCCCGACCCTGAAAGTGGCAACCGCCGACTTCTTCTATAAGGACAAGGCACTGACGCGCGACGCCGCCCTGCAACGTTTGCAAGCGAGCAAACGCTTGAAGAGCGCCAACTTCACCCAGATATCCTTGAATGCACTGCCCGGGAACAACGCCGCCGAACAAGAGCAGCTGTTTCGGCGTGTTCGCGGCTGGTTGAGTCCGCAGAACAGCGGCAGCTGAGCGCCCCCAGGCCCCACAAGAACCTATGTACCCTGCGAGGGCGGTTCATTGTAGGAGCGAGCTTGCTCGCGATGCACTCAAGGGCGGCGCGTTTATTCAGAAAACACGCGTTATCGTTGACGTCCATCGCGAGCAAGCTAGCTCCTACAGGGAAGAAGCAAGGCAACGCAAAATTCGCTGGCTAGCGAAAATCCCGCCGCTGACGAATCAGCGCATACGCGTTGTGCAGCTCGCGAGTCTTCTCGGTCGCCTCCCGCACCTGTGACGGGCTGGCCCCACTGCCGGCAATCTTGTCCGGGTGATGGCGGCTGAGCAAGCGCCGGTAAGCACGCTTGATCTGCGAGGGCTCACTGGTGGCCGAGACCCCCAGCACTCGCATTGCCTCTTGATAAGCTCCGCTACTGTTAAGCAGCGGTTTTCTATGGGGCTCGTACTCACTGGCCAGCGCTTGCACCTGCTGCGGTGTCCAGCCCAGCCATTTGCCCCATAGTTTGATCAGCTGTCGTTCGGCGCTGCTGGCCCGACCATCAGCCCAGACCATCCGCCAGCAGGCGCGCAATACGCCCTCTGCCGCATGCGGCTGAGCACTCAGGCGCCGCAAATAGCCACGCAAGTGGTCACGCCCGGACTTGCCTCGATTGAACGCAGCGATTGCGCGCTGCTGCACCGGCTCACTCATATCCAGCGCACGCATTTCCTGACGAGCCTGCTGGATATGGCCCTCGACCACCTGGCCATCGCACTTGGCCAGGCGCCCCAACAAGACGAACAACAGCTCATCATTGCGCAGCGCCGCACGCCCACCCAAACGTTCGCGCAGATGGGCCCAGCCCTGCACTTGCAGCCGCCGGTCCAGTGCCTGTCCCAGTAACGCACCAAGCATGGCCCCCGGAATGCTGGCTATGAAAAACCCCGCTCCGGCTCCGATCAGAGTCCCTGGCCACAACATATCAGCGGCTCGCTTCTAGCAGTTGTTCGACCTGTGCCAGACGCTCCAGGGTGCCAACATCGATCCAGTATCCCTGCATGTGTTCCCCTGTGACCTGCCCTTGCGCCATGGCCTCGCGCAGCAATGGAGCCAATTTGAAAGGCCCGGCGACACACGTCGCGAACAGTTTCGGATGCAGCACCGAAATACCGCTATAGGTCAGCATCGCCGCCCCCGGTTCAGCGTCGCGAAGCTGCCCGTCCTGCAGACAAAAGTCGCCCCCGTTCGGGTGATGCTCCGGGTTGTCGACCATCACCAGATGGGCAAGGCCGGCTATCGGTTGGCGCAACGCCGAGAAGTCGTAGTCAGTCCAGATGTCGCCGTTGACCACCAGGAACGGCTCGTCCCCCAAGAGCGGTAACGCGCGAAAAATACCGCCACCCGTCTCCAGCGGATCTCCTTCCGGCGAGTACTGGATGCTTAACCCAAACTGCGAGCCATCACCCAGGTAGTCCTCGATCTGTTGACCGAGCCAGGCATGGTTGATGACGATCTCGGTAAACCCAGCCGCCGCCAACGCCCGCAGATGGTGCTCGATCAATGGCACCCCGCCCGCACGAATCAGTGGTTTTGGCGTGGTCAGTGTCAGCGGGCGCATGCGCTCGCCCTTGCCCGCAGCCAGAATCATTGCCTTCATACGGACGCCCCGACCGGCTGGTGAAGGCTGGTCAATAACTCAGCCAAATCGGCCAACTCGGGGCGGCGCGCCACGACGGCCTCTATGTAGGCAAAGAAGCGCGGCACATCGCCGAGATAACGTGGTTTGCCGTCACGATGGCAGATACGGGCAAAGATCCCGATCACTTTTAAATGACGCTGCACGCCCATCAGGTCGCTGGCACGCAGAAAGTCTTCGAAATCCGCCTGTACCGGAATACCCAAGGTGCCGGCCTGCTGCCAGTAGCTTGCCAGCCAGCCCCGTACACCAGCCTCTGGCCAACTGAGGAAAGCATCCTTGAACAGGCAGGTCACGTCATAGGTGACCGGGCCATAGACCGCGTCCTGGAAATCCAGCACGCCCGGGTTCGGCTCGCTGAGCATCAGGTTGCGTGGCATATAGTCGCGATGCACCAACACCTTGGGCTGGGCCAGGGCACTGTCGATCAACAGCTCGCTGACTCGTTGCCAGAGCACCCGTTGCTCCTGGTCAAACTGGATGCCCAACTCACGCCCCACGTACCACTCGGGAAAGAGTTCCAGCTCGCGACGCAACAACGCCACGTCATAACTCGGCAGGGCAGCGTCCATCGGCAACTGCTGAAAGGCCAGCAATGCCTGCAGGGCGTCGTTGAACAGATCGTCGGCATTTTCGCCGTTTATCACGTCCAGATAGGTCTTGTTGCCCAGGTCATTGAGCAAAAGAAAGCCGCGCGGCAGGTCCTGTGCGTAAATTTTCGGTACATTTATTCCGGATGTCGCCAGCAGCTGAGCGATATCAACGAAGGGTTTGCAGTTTTCCTGGGGTGGCGGGGCATCCATCACGATGAAGCTGCGACCCTCCCCTTCCCAGCGAAAGTACCGCCGGAAACTCGCATCGCTGCTGGCCGCAGTCAATGTAGCCGGGGGTACGGAGCCCCAGCCTTGTGCGGTATAGAGGATTGCCAATTGCTCATCGAGCCAAACTTTCAGGTGTTGCAAGCGTACATCTTGATCAGGCATTGCAAGGGTCTCCGACGGCGCTAGCCGTCAAGCGGGTCATGCTTTATTATCCAGCATCTTTTTCAGACCATCGAGAGGCGTGCGGCCCCCACCGCGGGCAGATGGCACGCAGGAAGCCCGGACTAATAAGATGGCATTGAAATCCCCCGCGTTTCGTAAAAAATTTCCGTTGTTGGTTACCGGCAGTCTGCTGGCCCTGCAACCTCTAGCCACTCAGTTCGTGGTCGCCGCGGAACAGTATGACTGCTCAGTCTCTGCTTCGGGTGCCTGGGACTGCGCGCCGAAAACCAACGCCGCTCAATTGCCTCCACGTCCCGTGCATGGTGCAGACGCGGTCAGTGCGACGGGCGAGACCCCGGCGGACAGCGGCGCAAGCGACGAAACCGCTGCCAAGACCACACTGGTTACCGAGGCCAAGGGCCGCGGCCTGCAGTCGCGCAGTGCCGACTACAGCCACCTCGACTGGGTACCCCGCGAAAATCTCACCGCTGCGCAATTGGCCGAGACCGGTCCTTATTGCTCGGGTTCCTATGTCGAACCGATTCGTCCTGGCATGAATGACAAGACGGATAAAAAAGACGCTCCGACCTTTATCGGCGCGAAAGCCTCGCGTTACGAGCAGGACAAACAAGTCGCAACCCTGGCCGGTGACGTGGTCATGCGTCAGGGCAGCATGCAGGCCGAGGCCGACGAGGCCAGCCTGTACCAGGCGGAAAACCGCGGCGAGCTGAGCGGCAACGTTCGCGTTCGCGACAACGGCGCGCTGCTGGTCGGCGACCACGCCGATGTGCAACTCGATACCGGTGAAGCCAAGGTCGACAACGCTGAATACGTGCTGCACAAATCACGTGTACGCGGCAGCGCGCTATATGCCAAACGTGCCGAGAACGCCATCATCCGCCTCAAGGACGGTACGTACACCACGTGCGAACCGGACAGCAATGCCTGGCAACTCAAGGGTAACAACATCACCCTGAACCCGGCGACCGGCTTCGGTACCGCGACCAACGTGACCCTGCGGGTCAAAGACATTCCGGTGCTCTACACCCCGTACATCTACTTCCCGATCGATGACCGTCGCCAGTCCGGCTTCCTGCCGCCGACTATCGGCACTGGCAGCGATACCGGCTTCTTGCTGGTCACCCCGTACTACTTCAACCTGGCACCGAACTATGACGCCACGTTGTATCCGCGCTATATGAGCAAGCGCGGGCTGTTGATGGAAGGCGAATTCCGTTACCTGACCAAGGGCAGTGAAGGTCAGTTCGGCGGCGCCTACCTCAACGACGAGAATGACGACCGCAAACTGCAGTCCGACTACGAAAAAACCCGTTACATGCTCAACTGGCAGCATAAAGGCGGGCTTGATTCGCGCGTGCTGACCGAAGTCGACTACACCGACATCAGCGATCCGTATTACTTCCAGGATCTGGAAAGTGATCAGATCGGCATCCAAACCAGGGACTTCGTGAATCAGCAAGGTGCCGTCAGTTATCGTGGCGACAGCTACACCGCGCGGATCAATGCACAAGCCTATGAGCTGGCGACTGTCTCGGATATCACGCCATATAACCGCTTGCCACAGATCACCTTCAATGGTGCATTGCCGTACCAGCCAGGCGGGCTGAACTTTGCTTACAACACTGAAGTCGTGCGGTTTGATCGGGACCTGAAAACCGGTAACTACATCGATGAAGATGGTGTCGCAGCACCGCGGCTCGATAGAAACGTTCAGGGTCTGGCCCGCGCCAACGGTAATCGTCTCGACCTCGAGCCGGGTGTCAGCCTGCCACTCAACTGGACCTATGGCTTCCTGAAGCCATCGCTCAAGTACAAGTACACCCAGTACGATCTTGATCTCGACGGTGCAGGCAAGAGCCAGATCGCCGCGCAGAGTGCCGAATCTGATCGCCTCAACGGCACCTTCAGCCAGAACCAAAACCGTGGTGTGCCGATCGCCAGTATCGACAGTGGTCTGTATTTCGACCGCAACACCCAGTGGTTCGGCAAGAACTACCGCCAGACCCTGGAGCCGCGCCTGTTCTATCTCTATGTACCCGAGGAAGACCAGAGCGACATCCCGGTATTCGACACCAGCGAAAGTACATTCAACTACTCCTCGCTGTTCCGCGAAAACCGCTTCACCGGCTCCGATCGTGTCGGCGACGAAAACAAGCTGTCGTTGGGCATCACCAACCGCTGGATCGAAGAAAACGGCTTCGAACGCCAAACCATCAGCGTCGGCCAGGCCCTGTACTTCAAGGACCGCGAAGTTCAGTTGCCGGGTATCGATGCAAAAACCCGCGACGATGCACAATCCAGCGTTTCACCTTACGCACTTGAGTATGCATACCGCTTCAACCGCGACTGGCGCGCCACCGCCGACTACAACTGGGATCCGGACAGCGGCAGCCCTCGCTCGGGCAGCGCGATGTTCCATTACCAGCCGGAGGACAACCCTAACAAAGTCATCAACGCCGGTTATCGTTATCGCAACGACCAGGTCCGCTACGACCAGACCACCGGTACTTGGCAGGTTGGCGGCGGCGATTATGGTGTTGAAGGCCAGCCAGGCTTCGTGAAGGACTACTACAAGATCAAACAGCACGACTTCTCGGTGATGTGGCCGATCGTGCCGCAATGGAACGCCATCAGCCGCTGGCAGTATGATTACAACCAAAACCGTACCCTGGAAGCCTTCGGTGGTTTCGAGTACGACAACTGCTGCTGGAAACTGCGCCTGATCAACCGTTACTGGATCGACTATGACGAATTCAGTCAAGACGCTCCGCAAAACGAAAAAGGCGACCATGGCGTCTTCCTCCAAATTGTTCTGAAGGGGCTTGGAGGCGTTGTTGGCTCCAAAGTAGAGAGCTTCCTCGACAAAGGCATTCAAGGTTATCGTGAACGTGAAGACCAAGCTTTCTGATTCTCTGCGCCCGCTGCTGCTGGGTGTATTGCTACTGGGTACCGCGGCCAATGCCGCGGTACAGTCCATCGACAAGGTAGTGGCCATCGTCGATAACGACGTGGTCATGCAGAGCCAACTGGACCAACGGGTTCATGAAGTCCAGCAAACCATCGCCAAGCGCGGTGCTGCCGCGCCGCCACCTGGCGTACTGGATCAGCAGGTGCTTGAGCGCCTGATCGTCGAAAACCTGCAACTGCAGATCGGCGAGCGTTCCGGCATCCGCATCACCGATGAGGAGCTGAACCAGGCGATCGGCACTATTGCCCAGCGCAACAACATGAGCGTGGAACAGTTCCGCACCGCCCTGAGCCGCGACGGCCTGTCTTACGAAGATGCTCGTGAGCAGGTTCGCCGCGAGATGATCATCAGCCGGGTCCGCCAGCGTCGAGTGGCTGAGCGTGTCCAGGTAACGGAGCAGGAAGTGAAGAACTTCCTCGCCTCGGACCTGGGCAAGATGCAGCTATCCGAGGAGTTCCGTCTGGCCAACATCCTGATCCCGACCCCGGAAAGCGCCAACTCTGAAGCCATTCAGAATGCCGGGCGTCAGGCTGCCGATGTTTATCAGCAGCTCAAGCAAGGCGCAGACTTCGGTCAGTTGGCGATCGCCAGATCCGCCAGTGAGACCGCGCTGGAAGGCGGCGACATGGGCTGGCGTAAAGCAGCGCAATTGCCACCTCCGTTCGATCGCATGCTCAGCACGATGTCGGTGGGTGACATCACCGAACCAATGCGCACCCCGGGTGGTTTCATCATTCTGAAGATCCTGGAAAAACGCGGTGGCCAGACTCAGGTGCGTGACGAAGTGCATGTCCGCCACATCCTGATCAAGCCCAGCGAAATTCGCAGCGAAGAAGAAACCCGGCGCCTGGCCGAGAAACTCTACGAGCGGATCGAATCCGGCGAAGATTTTTCCGAACTGGCGAAAAGCTTTTCCGAAGACCCGGGCTCAGCCCTTAACGGTGGCGACCTGAACTGGGTCGACCCGAACGCTTTGGTGCCTGAATTCCGCACGGTAATGGCCGATACCCCTCAGGGTCAGTTGTCGAAACCGTTCAAGACTTCTTACGGCTGGCACGTTCTGGAAGTCCTTGGCCGTCGCGCCACCGACAGCACCAGCCAAGCCCGTGAACAGCAGGCGATGACCGTGCTGCGTAACCGCAAATACGACGAAGAGCTGCAAACCTGGCTACGTCAGATCCGTGACGAAGCCTACGTTGAAATCAAGCTCCCTGGCGCCGACCAGGCACAGCAGTGAAACCCAAGCGTTTCGCGCTGACTCCCGGCGAGCCGGCCGGCATAGGTCCAGACCTGTGCCTGCTGCTCGCCTCGCTACCCCAGCCACATCCCCTGATTGCCATTACCAGCCGCGACCTGCTCCTTGAGCGGGCCGCGCAACTGGGCGTGGTTGTCGACCTGCTGGCGGTGACTCCAGACAGCTGGCCGGACTCACCGGCACCGGCCAACAGCCTGTATGTCTGGGATACCCCGCTACAGGCCAACGTCGTTGCCGGGCAACTGGACAAGGCAAACGCCGGGTTCGTGCTCCAGACCCTGACTCGCGCAGCCCAAGGCTGTGTCGACGGGCATTTCGCCGGCATGATCACCGCGCCAGTGCACAAAGGCGTGATCAACGAGGCCGGGATACCGTTCTCGGGCCACACCGAATTCCTCGCCGACCTGACCCACACTGCGCAAGTCGTGATGATGCTCGCCACCCGCGGTCTGCGCGTGGCCCTGGTCACCACTCACTTGCCCTTGCGGCAGATTGCCGATGCAATCACCCCGGAACGCCTCGAGCGAGTGACGCGGATCCTGCACGCCGACCTGCAACAAAAGTTCGGCATTGCCCAGCCGCGCATCCTGGTCTGCGGGCTCAACCCGCATGCCGGTGAAGGTGGACATCTGGGCCATGAAGAAATCGACATCATCGAACCTACATTAGAGCGTCTGCGCAGTGAGGGCATGGATCTACGCGGCCCCCTGCCTGCCGACACTCTGTTTACCCCCAAATATCTGGAGCACTGCGACGCAGTGCTGGCGATGTACCACGACCAGGGCCTGCCCGTACTGAAATACAAAGGTTTCGGTGCCGCAGTCAATGTGACCCTCGGTCTGCCAATCATCCGCACCTCAGTCGACCACGGCACCGCCCTGGATCTGGCCGGTAGCGGAAGAATCGACACCGGCAGCCTGCAAGTCGCCCTGGAAACCGCCTATCAGATGGCCGAGACCCGTTTATGACCGAGCATTACCAACACCGGGCGCGCAAGCGTTTCGGCCAGAACTTCCTGCACGATGCCGGGGTGATCGACCGTATCCTGCGCGCCATTCATGCCCGCCCTGAAGACCGCCTGCTGGAAATCGGCCCGGGCCAGGGTGCATTGACCGAAGGCCTGCTCAACAGCGGTGCACAGCTTGATGTGGTGGAACTGGACAAGGACCTGATCCCGATCCTGAATCAGCAGTTCGCCGGCAAAAGCAATTTCAACCTGCATCAAGGCGACGCCCTGAAGTTCGACTTCACCAGCCTCAATGCCGCGCCCAGCAGCCTGCGAGTGGTTGGCAACCTGCCGTACAACATCTCCACCCCGCTGATCTTCCACCTGCTGCGCAACGCCAGCCTGATCCGCGACATGCACTTCATGCTGCAAAAGGAAGTGGTCGAGCGGCTGGCTGCAGGCCCTGGCGGCGGGGACTGGGGCCGTTTGTCGATCATGGTGCAGTACCACTGCCGGGTCGAACACCTGTTCAACGTCGGTCCGGGTGCGTTCAACCCGCCGCCAAAAGTCGACTCGGCGATTGTCCGCCTGGTGCCCCACGCCGTTCTGCCGCACCCGGCCAAGGATCATCGCTTGCTTGAGCGCGTCGTTCGCGAAGCCTTCAACCAGCGCCGCAAGACGCTGCGCAACACGCTCAAAGCCCTGCTCAGCAATGCCGAAATCGAAGCCGCTGGTGTCGATGGCAGCCTGCGCCCGGAACAGCTCGATCTGGCCGCCTTTGTCCGCCTGGCCGACAAGCTGGGCGAGCAAGTTGCCGAGACGCCCAGCCTCAGCTGACACTCCATGATCGTTTTCGGGTAAGACACCAGGCGTCATGTCTGGTTTACTACCCGATACTTGGCCTAGACTGATCTCATCAGTTATGTCCCGCGTTCCGCTTTGCTTTTAAGGCCTTTTGCATGTCCGATCCTCGTTATCAGGTCGACGTCAGCGTCGTCACCCGCTTTCTGGTAGAACAATCGCTACCCGAGCAAGATCGCTTTGCCTTCGCCTACACCATTACCGTCCAGAACAATGGCCAGCTGCCGGCCAAGTTGCTCTCTCGGCATTGGGTGATTACCGATGGCGATGGGCACGTCGAGGAAGTCCGTGGTGCGGGCGTGGTCGGTCAGCAACCGTTGATCGGGGTTGGCGAAAGCCATACCTACACCAGCGGGACGGTGATGACCAGCCGCGTAGGCACCATGCAGGGCAGTTACCAGATGCTCGCCGAAGATGGTAAACACTTCGACGCTATCATCGCGCCATTTCGCCTCGCGGTGCCCGGAGCCCTGCACTAATGGCGGTGTACGCCGTCGGCGACCTGCAAGGCTGCCTTGAACCACTGCAATGCCTGCTCAAACGTGTCGCCTTCGATCCCGCCAGGGACCGCCTCTGGCTGGTCGGCGACCTGGTCAACCGCGGCCCGCAGTCGCTGGAAACCCTGCGTTTTCTTTACAGCATCCGCGAATCGCTGGTGTGCGTGCTGGGCAACCACGACCTGCACCTGCTGGCCGTCGGACAAAATATCGAGCGCCTGAAGAAAGCCGACACCCTGCGCGAGATACTCGAAGCACCTGATCGCGGCGAGCTGCTCGAGTGGTTGCGCCAGCAAAAACTCATGCACTACGACGAACAGCGCGACATGGTGCTGGTCCATGCCGGCATACCGCCTCAGTGGTCACTGCGCAAAGCGTTGAAATGCGCGGCGGAAGTCGAAGAGGCCCTGCATGACGACATCCTCTTCGCACCTTATCTGGATGGCATGTACGGCAACGAGCCGGTGAAATGGGACAACGACCTCAAAGGCGCTGCCCGCTTGCGAATGATCACCAACTATTTCACTCGCATGCGCTTCTGCACCAGCGAAGGCAAACTTGACCTCAAGGGCAAGGAAGGCCCGGATAGCGCGCCACCCGGTTACGCCCCCTGGTTTCGCCACAAGGAGCGCAAGACCAAGGGCCTGAAGATCGTCTTTGGCCACTGGGCATCCCTTGAAGGTCGATGCAACGAACCGGGCATCTTTGCCCTCGACACCGGCTGTGTCTGGGGCGGCGCCCTGACGCTGCTGAACATCGACACCGGTGAACGCTTGCAGTGCAAGTGCGATGCCTTGGGCCACGTCAATCCACACGTCGCCCACACTACCCCCGAACAATTGCCGGCCACCGCGAAGCGCTGAACGGCGCTTTCAGCCAGGCCACAGGAGCCCGCCATGAGCGAATTCAAACGCATCCCCCCTGAACAAGCCCAAGCCTTGCGTGAACAGGGTGCAGTCGTGGTCGACATTCGTGACCCGCAGACGTATGCCGTCAATCACATCAGCGGCTCGCAACACCTGGATAACCATTCCATTCCTGACTTTATCCGCAACGCCGACCTGGATGCGCCATTGGTGGTGGTCTGCTACCACGGCAACTCCAGCCAAAGCGCCGCGGCCTATCTGATCAGCCAGGGCTTTTCCGACGTCTACAGCCTCGACGGCGGCTTTGAGCTATGGCGTACGATTTATCCGTCGGAAACCGCGCAAGGCGTTTCCGAATAATTTTTTCTAACGCTCTAGCCCACGCCCCCCGCGGGCTAGCGCGGTGGCTGACGAACGGTCAGTGGTAACTAATTGCGCATTGCGCCTTGATCTCTCCGATTCCGAACTATCCTTAGCCTCAGGCCATCCAAAACAGGGGAGAGCCGGTACACCGGCGTGCGGGTCATCGGTACTAGCTTTCAAGGTAGATTGCTTTGAAAGTGTTCTGGGGGGTAAACAGCAACTGGATTTCAGTTGCATGCCAGCACTTGACTGATCTGATCCGGCGTCGGCTCCACGTATCGAGCGAGGTGACGTCATGAGTATTTTTAGCCACTTCCAACAACGTTTCGAGTCCACACGCCAGGAAGAACTCTCGCTGCAGGAGTATCTGGAGCTGTGCAAAACGGATCGCAGCGCTTACGCCTCCGCAGCCGAACGCCTGCTACTGGCAATCGGCGAGCCTGAGCTGCTGGATACCTCTGCCAACTCGCGTCTGTCGCGAATCTTTTCCAACAAGGTGATCCGTCGCTACCCGGCCTTTGAAGACTTCCATGGCATGGAGGAATGCATCGATCAGATCGTTTCCTACTTCCGCCATGCGGCTCAAGGCCTGGAGGAGAAGAAACAGATCCTCTATCTGCTCGGTCCGGTGGGCGGCGGTAAGTCGTCCCTGGCCGAGAAGCTGAAACAGCTGATAGAGAAAGTGCCCTTTTACGCCATTAAGGGTTCACCGGTTTTCGAGTCACCTCTCGGGTTATTCAACGCCACGGAAGATGGCCAGATCCTTGAAGAAGACTTCGGTATTCCGCGGCGCTACCTGAGCACCATCATGTCGCCCTGGGCCACCAAGCGCCTGGCCGAGTTTGGCGGTGACATCAGCCAGTTCCGGGTGGTCAAACTCTACCCATCGATCCTCAATCAGATCGCGGTCGCCAAGACTGAGCCCGGGGATGAAAACAACCAGGATATTTCTGCCCTGGTGGGCAAGGTCGATATCCGCAAGCTGGAAGAGTACCCGCAGAACGACGCAGACGCCTACAGCTACTCGGGCGCCCTGTGCCGGTCCAACCAGGGCCTGATGGAATTCGTCGAAATGTTCAAGGCACCGATCAAGGTGCTGCACCCATTGCTGACGGCAACCCAGGAAGGCAACTACAACAGTACCGAAGGTCTGGGGGCCATTCCATTCACCGGGATCTTGCTGGCCCACTCAAACGAATCGGAATGGCACACCTTCCGTAACAACAAGAACAATGAAGCCTTCATCGACCGGATCTACATCGTCAAAGTGCCGTACTGCCTGCGGGTCAGCGACGAAGTGAAGATCTACGACAAACTGCTGTTCAACAGTTCGCTGGCCAAGGCTCATTGCGCGCCCGACACCCTGAAGATGCTTGCACAGTTCACCGTACTCTCGCGCCTGAAAGAGCCGGAGAACTCGAATATCTACTCGAAAATGCGCGTGTACGACGGCGAGAATCTCAAGGACACCGATCCGAAAGCCAAATCGATCCAGGAATACCGTGACAATGCCGGTGTCGATGAGGGCATGAATGGTCTGTCGACCCGGTTTGCGTTCAAGATCCTGTCGAAAGTCTTCAACTTCGACCCCCATGAGATCGCTGCCAACCCGGTGCATCTGCTCTATGTACTGGAGCAACAGATCGAACAGGAACAGTTCCAGGCGGAAACCCGTGAACGCTACCTGCGCTTCCTGAAAGAGTACCTGGCACCGCGCTATATCGAGTTCATCGGCAAGGAAATCCAGACCGCCTACCTCGAGTCCTACAGCGAGTACGGTCAGAACATCTTCGACCGTTACGTGCTCTACGCAGACTTCTGGATTCAGGATCAGGAATACCGCGATCCGGAAACCGGCGAAATCCTTAACCGCGTGGCGCTGAACGAAGAGCTGGAGAAAATCGAGAAACCGGCCGGCATCAGCAATCCGAAAGATTTCCGCAACGAAATCGTCAACTTCGTGTTGCGCGCACGGGCTAACAACAATGGCAAAAACCCGACCTGGCTCAGCTACGAAAAACTGCGGGTGGTCATCGAGAAGAAAATGTTCTCGAACACCGAGGATCTGCTGCCGGTTATCAGCTTCAACGCCAAGGCCAGCAAAGAGGACCAGCAAAAGCACAACGACTTCGTTACACGGATGGTCGAGCGCGGCTACACCGACAAACAGGTACGACTGCTCTCCGAGTGGTACCTGCGGGTCAGAAAATCACAGTAACCCGCTACCGGTCGCACCGGTTGTCGTTAGCCCGGAGCCTGTGCCAGGATTTTCTGGTACACAGGTTCCAGGAAGGTGTCAGAAGTCGGTAGCGAGGTCCTGGCAGTACAAACGGCTCAGGAGGCCCAATGGCCGCCTCCGGGAAGTTGGCTTGCCACAAACCCGCTCACCGCTTGCAGGGCAGCTTCTAAGGAGCAGTCATGAGCTATGTGATCGACCGACGTCTCAATGGCAAGAACAAGAGCACGGTGAACCGCCAACGGTTTCTGCGGCGCTACCGTGACCACATCAAGAAAGCTGTTGAAGAAGCCGTCAGTCGTCGCTCCATCACCGATATGGAGCACGGCGAGCAAATCAGCATTCCCGGCCGCGATATCGACGAGCCGGTGCTTCATCATGGTCGCGGCGGCAAACAGACCGTGGTTCACCCTGGAAACAAGGAATTCACCAGCGGCGAACATATCCCCCGTCCACCCGGCGGAGGTGGCGGCCGCGGCCCAGGCAAGGCCGGCAACTCCGGCGAAGGCATGGACGAATTCGTCTTCCAGATCACTCAGGAAGAGTTTCTCGAATTCATGTTCGAAGACCTCGAACTGCCCAACCTGGTCAAACGCAACCTGACCGGGACCGACACCTTCAAAACCGTTCGAGCAGGGATCAGCAACGAGGGCAACCCGTCGCGGATCAATATCATCCGCACATTGCGTTCGGCGCATGCCCGACGGATCGCCCTGTCCGGCAGCAGCCGGGCAAAACTGCGCGAAGCCAGGGACGAGCTCTTGCGCCTTAAACGAGAAGAACCGGATAACTTCGGCGATATTCAGGAAATTGAGGCGGAAATCGAACGATTGATTGCACGTATCCATCGCGTGCCATTTCTCGATACCTTCGACCTCAAGTACAACCTGCTGATCAAGCAACCCAATCCCAGCTCCAAGGCGGTGATGTTCTGCCTGATGGACGTTTCCGGCTCCATGACTCAGGCGACCAAGGACATCGCCAAGCGTTTCTTCATCCTGCTGTACCTGTTCCTCAAGCGTAACTACGACAAGATCGATGTGGTGTTCATTCGCCACCACACCAGTGCCCGGGAAGTCGACGAGGAGGAGTTTTTCTATTCCCGCGAAACCGGTGGCACCATCGTTTCCAGCGCCTTGAAGTTGATGCAGGAAATCATGGCTGAACGCTATCCGAGCAACGAATGGAATATCTATGCCGCCCAGGCGTCCGACGGTGACAACTGGAACGATGACTCACCGATCTGCCGCGACATCCTGATCAACCAGATCATGCCCTTTGTGCAGTACTACACTTATGTGGAGATTACCCCCCGCGAACACCAAGCCCTGTGGTTCGAGTACGAACGGATCGCCGAAGCCTTTTCCGACACTTTCGCCCAGCAACAATTGGTCTCGGCCGGAGATATCTATCCGGTCTTCCGTGAACTCTTCCAGCGCAGGTTAGTGACATGACCGCCAGAGAGCAGAAACGCCTACCCATATCCACCGGCTCGGAATGGACATTCGAGCTGATCCAGGCCTACGACCGCGAAATCAGCAGGCTCGCGGCTCGGTATGCGCTGGATACCTATCCCAACCAGATCGAAGTGATTACCGCCGAGCAGATGATGGATGCCTACGCCTCCGTGGGCATGCCATTGGGTTATCACCATTGGTCCTATGGCAAACACTTCCTCAGTACCGAAAAGTCCTACACCCGTGGCCAGATGGGGCTGGCCTACGAAATTGTGATCAATTCGGACCCGTGCATTGCCTATCTGATGGAGGAAAACACCATCTGCATGCAGGCGCTGGTAGTGGCCCATGCCTGCTATGGCCACAACAGCTTCTTCAAAGGCAATTACCTGTTTCGCACCTGGACCGACGCCAGCTCGATCATCGACTATCTGGTGTTCGCCAAGCAGTACATCATGCAATGCGAAGAACGCCACGGGATTGATGCGGTAGAAGACCTTCTGGATTCCTGTCACGCGCTGATGAACTACGGAGTAGACCGCTACAAACGCCCCTATCCGATCTCCGCGGAGGAAGAACGGCGGCGGCAGAAAGACCGCGAAGAGCACCTGCAAAAGCAGATCAACGACCTGTGGCGCACCATTCCCAAGGGCGCGGACAAATACAGCGACAAGGACAATGCGCGGTTCCCCGCCGAACCCCAGGAAAACATCCTTTATTTCATCGAAAAACACGCGCCATTGCTGGAGCCCTGGCAGCGTGAAATCGTGCGGATCGTACGCAAGATTGCGCAGTACTTTTACCCACAACGGCAAACTCAGGTCATGAACGAAGGCTGGGCAACCTTCTGGCACTACACCTTGATGAACGACCTGTACGACGAAGGCCTGGTGACCGACGGCTTCATGATGGAGTTCCTGACCTCCCATACCAGCGTGGTGTTCCAGCCCGGCTTCGACAGCCCTTATTACAACGGGATCAACCCCTACACCCTGGGTTTTGCCATGTACCGCGATATCCGGCGGATGTGCGAAACGCCCACGGAAGAAGACTACCGCTGGTTTCCGGACGTCGCCGGTACTGACTGGTTGTCCAGCATCAAGTTCGCCATGAGCAGCTTCAAGGACGAAAGCTTCATCCTGCAGTACCTGTCACCCAAGGTGATCCGAGATCTGAAGCTGTTCAGCATCCTCGATGACGATCAGAAGGAGGATCTGCTGGTTCCTGCGATCCACGACGAAGACGGCTATCGGATTATTCGCGAAACCCTGGCAGCGCAATACAACCTGGGCAATCGTGAACCCAACATACAGATCTACAGCATCGACCGGCGCGGAGACCGTTCGCTGACCCTGCGGCACCAACAACACGACCGCAAACCCCTTGGAGATTCCACCGATGAAGTGCTCAAGCACCTGCACCGGCTCTGGGGCTTCGATATTCACCTGGAAACCCTGCAAGGTGACCAGGTGGTGAAAACCCATCACGTCCCCCCACGAGGTGATCATAGCGAAGGGGATTACGGCCGACTGGACCTGGCCGTCATCCACCTTTGATTCCAGCCAAGGCCTCCGAAAGTTCGACGCAAGGGTTATCCTGTCGAGCTAACGGAGGTTTTTTATGCAGATTTATAAAGTCGGTGGCGCAGTGCGCGATCGCTTGCTGGGCAAGCCTGTTACCGATATCGACTGGGTCGTGGTCGGCGCCAGTACCGAAGAAATGCTCGCCAAGGGCTTTCGTCCGGTAGGTGCCGACTTCCCGGTATTCCTGCACCCGCGCAGTGGCGAGGAGTACGCGCTCGCCCGGACCGAACGCAAGAGTGGTCGAGGCTATGGCGGCTTCACTTTCCACGCGAGCCCCGAAGTCACCCTTGAAGAAGACTTGATCCGCCGTGACCTGACGATCAATGCCATGGCCGAGGATGAGCACGGTCGACTGACCGACCCCTATCATGGCCAGCGCGATCTTGATGCCCGCATACTTCGCCACGTTTCCCCCGCTTTCGCCGAAGATCCCCTCAGGGTTTTGCGCGTCGCTCGTTTCGCCGCACGCTACGCCGGGCTCGGCTTCAGCATCGCTCCCGAAACCCTGGCGTTGATGCGTGAACTCAGCGAATCAGGCGAACTCGAGGCGCTGACTGCGGAACGCAGCTGGAAAGAAATCTCCCGCGCCTTGATGGAAGATCAGCCTCAGGTGTTCATCCAGGTGCTGCGTGACTGCGGCGCACTCAAGGTCCTGCTTCCCGAAGTTGATGCGCTGTTCGGTGTGCCCCAACCCGAAGCCCATCACCCGGAAATCGACAGTGGCATACATACCTTGAGTGTCCTTGAACAGACGGCCAGGCATGCCCAACCACTGACAGTACGCTGGGCCTGCCTGCTCCATGACCTGGGCAAGGGACTGACCCCGGAGACTCAGTGGCCGCAACATATTGCCCACGAGCAAAAGGGATTGCGCCTGATCAAGGCGGTCAATGAGCGCTTCAAAGCGCCCAGGGACTGTTCGGAACTGGCCTTGCTGGTCGGCCAATATCACACCCATGGACATCGCGCCCTCGAGCTCAAGCCTTCGACCTTGCTGGAGTTACTGCAAAGCTTTGATGTCTATCGACGGCCGCAACGTTTTGAAGAGTTCGTCGTCGCCTGCGAAATGGACGCCCGAGGCCGCAAAGGCTTCGAACAGCGCAGTTATCCACAGGCGGAGTATTTGCGCGGCGCAGCGACCGCAGCGCGGACCGTGGCCGTACAGCCGCTGCTGGAGCAAGGCTTCAAAGGACCGGAGTTGGGCGAAGCCCTTAAACGCGAACGCCTGAAAGCGCTTGTGGCTTACAAGGAACAGCAGTAAGCCAGATCAAAAGATCGCAGCCTGCGGCAGCTCCTACACAATCGTGTAGACCCGGCCCCTGTAGGAGCTGCCGCAGGCTGCGATCTTGGCTATTCGAAATACAACGAAGAATTATCGGCTCAGAGCAGGCTCGAGGAAGTCAGCTGTACCCCACGCCACTCAAACGCCACAGGCGCCAAGACCTGATCAATCTGCGCCTCACGCCACAAAACCGCAAAGCTCTTGCCTACGCCCGGGTGCACCCTGTCAGGCGCCATCAATGACAACGGCCACAACACAAAGGCATTTTTCAGGATTTCGGTGCGAGGAAGGATCAATCCGTCGAAATTACCCACCAGATCGCCATAGAGCAACACGTCGATATCCAGCGGCAAACCCTTGCGATCCGGCGCATAACGACCGTTGTCCGCCTCGATGAATTTCAATCGGCGATCCAGCTCCATCAGCGGCAGGTCGGTGTAGGCCGACACCACCAGATTGAAGAACGGACCGCTCTTGATGCCCACTGGCTGGCTTTCAAACACCGCGGAACAGCGCATATCCACAAGGAAACCGGCCAGAGCATCCAGTCCTGCCTGCAAGTGGGTGTTGCGCTCGATATTGCTACCGAGACCTAGAAACACCTGGTTTAGCGACATCCGCGCTCGATCTCCACGCCCACACCCGTGGCGGCGGCCACTGCACCCGGCTTGGTCAGCTTGAGGTGCAGCCAGGGAATATGAAATTCGCTCATCAGCACCTCGGCCAGACGCTCGGCGAAGGTTTCCACGAGCTGGAACTGTGCCTGCTCGGCAAACGCCTGAATACGCGAGGAGACACTGGCATAGTCCAGCGCCAGCGTCAGGTCGTCTCCTGCGGCGGCCGGGCGATTATCCCAGGCAAAGCTCAGATCAAGACGCAGGCACTGTCGGATACCCCGCTCCCAGTCGTAGGCACCTATCACTGTGTCGACTTCCAGGCCCTCGATAAACACTCTGTCCAAGCACTTTTCTCCGCAGCACGACAAGGGCGCAATGCGCCGTTAGAATCAGGGCGTCCTCGCCCGGAATAGTTAGCATGTTTTGGTTACTGGCGATCCTCGCCTACCTGCTCGGCTCTCTGTCCTTTGCCATTTTGCTCAGCCGCCTGACCGGTAGCCCCGATCCGCGAATGAGTGGCTCGGGTAATGCCGGCGCCACCAACATGCTGCGCGTAGCGGGCAAAAAACTCGCCACCCTGACGTTGCTCGGCGATCTCTGCAAAGGCCTGCTGCCAGTACTGATCGCCGGCCTCGCAGGGTTGTCACTGCAACAACAGGCCTGGGTCGGCTTATGCGCCGTCATCGGCCACCTGTTCCCGCTGTACTTTCGCTTTCGCGGCGGCAAAGGCGTGGCCACCGCTGCCGGGATGCTGCTGGGGCTGTACCCGCCGGCTGCCCTCCTGGCCCTTTGCGCCTGGCTACTGACCTTCTACCTCACCCGCACCAGCTCACTGGCCGCCTTGATCGCCACACCGCTGACCCTGCCACTGCTTGCCTGGCAAGAGCCTGCAGCCTTGCTGCCGATGAGCGCACTGACGGCACTGATCGTCTGGCGCCATCGCGGCAATCTACGCGACCTGTTTGCCGGGCGCGAACGGCATTTTTGAATTCTGCTGATGAGCGCGGCTCAGGTTCATCGGCCGCGCTCATCAAAACCACCGTCTACAGCGGCGACAACTGCTCCATTGGCCAACGCGCCTGCACACTGATCGCCAGACTTTCCTGCTGCCCGGCCTGCAAACGCTGACACCCGGCAAAAGCGATCATCGCGCCGTTATCGGTGCAGAACTCCGGACGTGCGTAGTAAACGTCGCCCTTCATGTCGCCGAGCATTTTCTCCAGTGAAACCCGCAGCGCCTTATTGGCACTGACGCCACCAGCAATGACCAGGCGCTTGAGACCCGCCTGCTTCAGCGACCGCTTGCACTTGATGGTCAAAGTCTCCACCACTGCCTGCTGGAAGGCCAGCGAGATGTCGCAACGGGTTTGCTCGCCGTCGTCCCCAGCGCTGACGCATTGCTGCCAGGTGTTCAAAGCAAAGGTTTTCAAGCCGCTGAAACTGAAATCCAGACCCGGGCGATCGCACATCGGACGCGGGAAGACAAAACGTCCGGCCACGCCCTGCTCCGCCAATCGAGCGATTTCCGGCCCGCCCGGATAATTCAGGCCCATCATCTTCGCCGTCTTGTCAAAAGCCTCGCCGGCGGCATCATCGAGCGTCTCACCCAAAAGCTGGTATTGGCCGATCCCATCGACCCGAACCAGCTGGGTATGCCCGCCCGACACCAACAAAGCGACGAACGGAAACTCCGGAGGGTGCTCCTCCAGCATCGGCGCCAGCAAATGACCTTCCATGTGATGCACCCCCAGGGCTGGAATGTCCCAGGCAAACGCCAGCGCCTGAGCGCATGAGGCGCCGACCAGCAACGCCCCGACAAGCCCGGGACCCGCGGTGTAGGCGATTGCATCGATCTCGGTCGGCACGCAGCCGGCCTCGGCCAGAACCTGGCGAATCAGGGGCAGCATGCGCTTGACGTGATCGCGCGAAGCCAGCTCCGGCACCACGCCACCATAGGCTCGATGCAGGTCGATCTGGCTGAACAGCGCGTCGGCCAGCAGGCCGCGTTCACTGTCGTAAAGTGCGACACCAGTTTCGTCGCAAGAGGTTTCTAATCCCAGTACTAGCATGGGTTTGCGCCTTGTAGAGGCTAGATTCGAAGGCGCGCATAATAGTCGCCACTTCCGGTACCTACCAGCGGTTTTCGATCAGAGGCTTTGCATTCCGAGCGTTGAGGGGTTAACATCCGCAACCCTTAAAAACCGACGTCTTCAAGTGCATTTTATGCCGCGAGGATGTTGATCCCCGGTAATGAATGAAGGTAGCTCTGGATGCCCGCGGTCAAAGTTAAAGAGAACGAACCCTTCGACGTAGCTCTGCGTCGTTTCAAGCGCTCCTGCGAAAAAGCCGGTGTACTGGCTGAAGTTCGTAGCCGCGAATTTTACGAGAAGCCGACTTCCGAGCGTAAGCGCAAAGCAGCAGCTGCTGTTAAGCGTCACGCGAAGAAAGTTCAGCGCGAGCAGCGCCGCGCCGTTCGTCTGTACTAATACACAGACGTTCGTAGCAAGCTTCTGCCAAGCCCGGCCCTCAGCCGGGCTATTGGCATTTGCGTATATCGCTTGATGCTTTATCGTCAAAGCCGCCGATGCGACCGAGACAAACCTGCTTCACCACGTCAGACCTGGCTCTTTTGCCAGCGGTGCACGTCTTTTCTGACGAGCCTTTCAAGGCTACTGACGAGCACACCTTACTGATTCCTCAACAGACGATCAGCCCAAGGCACGATCTCCCGTGCCCGCTTATGAGCTATCCGAGGCCGCCATTTGGCCGTTGCCGGACTCAGAGCAACACTTTCAAATAGTCGAATGCTGATTGGAACTAACGTCAGTGGATTTTCGGCAGATACACTTCCCGACAGCGATCACGCAGACGACATCCGGTCGAGACGCAGACTGTTGCGCCTCAAAACCACGACCAGATTTCGGCAGCCCTTCGCCCTGGATCAATTTCCGCGCAGTGATGACGAGAACGCCATGGCCGGGCTAATTCCCCAGAGCTTTATTGACGACCTTCTGAACCGCACCGACATCGTCGACGTGGTCAGCTCGCGCCTGCAAATGAAAAAGGCCGGCAAGAATTACACTGCCTGCTGCCCGTTCCACAAAGAAAAAACCCCCTCCTTCAGCGTCAGCCCGGACAAACAGTTTTACTACTGCTTCGGCTGCGGCGCTGGCGGCAATGCGCTGGGCTTCATCATGGACCACGACAACCTGGATTTCCCCCAGGCAGTCGAAGAACTGGCCAAAGCCGCCGGCATGGAAATACCCCGAGAGGAAAGTGGCCGGCCGCACAAACCCCGGCAACCGACCGACTCGCCGCTCTACCCGCTGCTTACCGCCGCCGCCGATTTCTATCGCCAGGCGCTGAAAAGCCATCCGGCGCGCAAGGCTGCCGTCGATTACCTCAAGGGCCGCGGCCTGACCGGTGAGATCGCCCGGGATTTCGGCCTCGGATTCGCCCCGCCCGGCTGGGACAATCTGTACAAGCACCTGAGCAGCGACACCCTGCAGCAGAAAGCCATGATCGATGCCGGCCTACTGGTCGAGAATGCCGAAACCGGCAAGCGCTACGACCGCTTCCGCGATCGCGTAATGTTCCCGATCCGCGACAGTCGCGGCCGGATCATCGCCTTCGGCGGCCGGGTATTGGGCGACGACAAGCCGAAGTACCTGAACTCCCCGGAAACCCCGGTATTCCACAAGGGCCAGGAACTCTACGGGCTGTTTGAAGCGCGCAAGAATAATCGCAATCTCGACGAAATCATCGTCGTCGAAGGCTACATGGACGTCATCGCCCTCGCCCAACAAGGCTTGCGCAATGCCGTTGCGACACTCGGCACCGCCACCAGCGAAGAACACCTGAAACGACTGTTTCGGGTGGTGCCCAACATATTGTTCTGTTTTGACGGCGACCAGGCCGGGCGCAATGCCGCATGGCGCGCACTGGAAGCAGCCTTGCCAAGCCTGCAGGATGGGCGGCGCGCACGTTTTCTGTTCCTGCCCGAAGGCGAAGACCCGGACACCCTGGTCCGCTCCGAAGGCACTGACGCGTTCCGCGCGCGGATCAACCAGCACGCCCAACCATTGGCCGATTACTTTTTCCAGCAGCTGACCGAAGAGTCCGACCCCCGCTCGCTCGAAGGCAAGGCCCATATGGCCACCCTTGCAGCGCCGCTGATCGACAAGGTTCCAGGGGCCAACCTGCGCACCCTGATGCGCCAGCGACTCACAGAAATCACCGGCCTCAACAGCGAAGCGGTCAGCCAACTGGTGCACAGCGCGCCCCAAGAGGCGCCGCCCGCCTACGACCCGGGCATCGATTACGACGCCATGCCGGATTACGCCGACTACCACCAACCCCAAGAGGCCTACGCGCCGCAACAGGAGTGGACGCCGAAAAAACCGGGCAGTGGCGGCAAGAAATGGGAAAATAAACCCTGGGATAAAAAGGGCAAGCGCCAGGGCGATCGCGATCAGCCCCGCGCCCCACGCATTCCCGCAGCCGTGGAGCCGCCGACGCTGGCGGCCTTGCGCACCTTGCTGCATCACCCGCAGCTGGCGGAAAAAGTCGAGGATGCCGGGCACTTTGCCGCCGAGGATCACACCAATACACAACTGTTGGTGGCGCTACTCGAAGCCGTACAGAAGAATCCCAAGCTAAACTCATTTCAGTTGATTGCTCGCTGGCACGGCACCGAACAAGGACGCCTGCTCAAAGCATTGGCAGAAAAGGAATGGCTGATTGAGGGCGACAACCTTGAACAACAGTTTTTCGACACTATAACTAGCTTGTCAGCTCGCCAACGCGAGCGGAGTTTGGAACAACTTCTCAGGAAAGCGCGTCAAAGTGAATTGAGTACCGAGGAAAAAAATCAGCTGCGCGACCTCCTAAGTCGCAATGTTTCCGCATCAAACCCGACCTCAACTGGCGCGTGAGGTCATAGCTCAGGTATAATCCTCGGCTTGTTTTTTGCCCGCCAAGACCTTCAGTGGATAGGGTGTTATGTCCGGAAAAGCGCAACAGCAGTCTCGTATCAAAGAGTTGATCGTTCTTGGTCGTGAGCAGGGCTACCTGACTTACGCGGAGGTCAACGACCACCTGCCGGAGGATATTTCAGATCCGGAACAGGTGGAAGACATCATCCGCATGATTAATGACATGGGGATCAACGTATTCGAGGTTGCGCCAGATAAGGATTCCCTTATGCTGGCCGACGCCGACACCGACGAGGCCGCCGCGGAAGAAGCAGCGGCTGCGTTGGCAGCGGTCGAGACCGACATTGGTCGCACCACTGACCCTGTGCGCATGTATATGCGTGAAATGGGCACGGTAGAACTCCTCACACGTGAAGGCGAAATTGAAATCGCCAAGCGTATTGAAGAGGGCATCCGTGAAGTGATGGGCGCAATTGCGCACTTCCCTGGCACGGTCGACCACATTCTCTCCGAGTACACTCGCGTCACCACCGAAGGTGGCCGCCTGTCCGACGTCCTGAGCGGTTATATCGACCCGGACGACGGTATTGCGCCGCCTGCTGCCGAAGTGCCGCCGCCTGTCGATCCGAAAACCGCGAAAGCGGATGACGAAACCGACGACGACGAAGCCGAAGCCAGCACTGACGAAGAAGATGAAGTCGAAAGCGGTCCGGATCCGGTCATCGCTGCACAGCGTTTCGGCGCCGTGTCTGACCAGATGGAAGTCACTCGCAAGGCGCTGAAAAAGCACGGTCGCGGCAACAAGCTGACCATCGCCGAGCTGGTGGCACTGGCTGAGCTGTTCATGCCGATCAAACTGGTTCCGAAGCAATTCGAAGGCCTGGTTGAGCGTGTCCGCGGCGCTCTCGATCGTCTGCGTCAGCAAGAGCGCGCAATCATGCAGCTCTGCGTTCGCGATGCGCGTATGCCGCGTACCGACTTCCTGCGCCAGTTCCCGGGCCATGAAGTCGACGAAAGCTGGACCGATGCACTGGCCAAAGGCAAAAGCAAATACGCTGAAGCCATTGGTCGCCTGCAACCGGACATCCTTCGTTGCCAGCAAAAGCTGACTGCATTGCAGACCGAAACCGGTCTGACGATTGCCGAGATCAAGGACATCAACCGTCGCATGTCGATCGGTGAGGCCAAGGCCCGCCGCGCGAAGAAAGAGATGGTTGAAGCGAACTTGCGTCTGGTGATCTCCATCGCCAAGAAGTACACCAACCGTGGTCTGCAGTTCCTCGATCTGATCCAGGAAGGCAACATCGGCTTGATGAAAGCGGTGGACAAGTTCGAATACCGTCGTGGCTACAAATTCTCGACTTATGCCACCTGGTGGATCCGTCAGGCGATCACTCGCTCGATCGCCGACCAGGCCCGCACCATCCGTATTCCGGTGCACATGATCGAGACGATCAACAAGCTCAACCGTATTTCCCGGCAGATGTTGCAGGAAATGGGTCGCGAACCGACTCCGGAAGAGCTCGGCGAACGCATGGAAATGCCTGAGGACAAAATCCGCAAGGTATTGAAGATCGCTAAAGAGCCGATCTCCATGGAAACCCCGATCGGTGATGACGAAGACTCCCACCTGGGTGACTTCATCGAAGACTCGACCATGCAGTCGCCAATCGATGTCGCCACTGTTGAGAGCCTTAAAGAAGCGACTCGCGAAGTACTCTCCGGCCTCACTGCCCGTGAAGCCAAGGTACTGCGCATGCGCTTCGGCATCGACATGAATACCGACCACACCCTCGAGGAAGTCGGTAAACAGTTCGACGTTACCCGCGAGCGGATTCGTCAGATCGAAGCCAAGGCGTTGCGCAAGCTGCGCCACCCGACGAGAAGCGAGCATTTGCGCTCCTTCCTCGACGAGTGATCACAAAACCCCCAGCCTTGCTGGGGGTTTTGCTTTGTGCAGATAAAATTCTCCAAGCGTCCCTCCCACCGAATTGCCCGTCTACACTCGAACCTACTCCCAGAGCCATAACGAGACCGTTATGCCCAGAATGCCGGCTGTGTTTTTGCTGTGGCTGCTGACCTGGACTGCAACGGCTGGCGCGCTGACTCTTACCGACGAAGAACGTAGCTGGCTTGTGGCCCACCCGGAATTGCGTCTGGGGGTCGATGCATCATGGCCACCTTTTGAGTATCGCGACGAAGAAGGCCGTTACCAGGGCCTGGCGGCGGATTACATTCGCCTGATCCAGGAACGCCTGAGCATCAAGGTTACCCCCGTGGAGCCGGTCAGCTGGAGCCAGGTGCTGGAACAGGCCAGACAAGGCAAGCTGGACCTGCTGCCAGGGATCATGTCGACTCCCGAACGCCAGACTTACCTGTCCTTCACACGCCCCTACCTCGACTTCCCGATCGTGATCCTGGCCCACGAGGGCGGGCCACAACCGCGTAATCTCAACGATCTGTACGGCCTGAAGATTGCCGTCGTGGAAAACTATGCGCCTCACGAGCTATTACGCTCCCACCATCCAGACCTGAACCTGGTCGCGCTGCCGAATGTCAGCTCGGCCCTCCAGGCTCTGGCCACGGACGAGGTCGATGCGGTGGTGGGTGATCTCGCCTCCAGCGTCTGGAGCCTGCGCCAGCTTAAACTGGACGGTCTTTACGTCAGCGGTGAAACGCCTTATCGCTATCAATTGGCGATGGGAGTACCGCAACAAAGCAAAATCCTGGTCGGCATTCTCGACAAAGTGCTGGCCGAGCTGAGCCCCGAGGAAATCAGCAGCATCCAGGAACGCTGGGTGGGCAACGTCCTGGACCACCGCACCTTCTGGTCCGGTCTTTTGTTGTATGGCTTGCCCGGCGTGCTGCTGCTGTTTACCGTGCTGGCGGTCGTCATTCGCATCAATCGTCGGCTCAGCTCGGAAATCTCGCGCAGGGTCGCGCTCGAACAAGAGTTGCGCAGCAGCGAATACCACTACCGCGGTCTGGTAGAAAGCCTTTCGGCGATAGCCTGGGAGGCCCGCATCAGCGACTACACCTACAGCTACGTGTCACCCCATGCCGAAGACCTGCTCGGCTACCCCCTGCCTAACTGGCTGATCCCGGGCTTTTGGCTCAACATCATTCATCCCGCCGACCTGACTCGCGCCCAGACCTTTTGCGACCGCGAGATACTGGCCGGCCGCGATCACAGCGTCGACTACCGCGTCATCACCGCCGACGGTCGCTGCCTGTGGGTTCGCGATATCGTCAGCCTGATAGAGCACGGCCATGAGCCGATTCTGCGCGGCCTGATGATCGACATCAGCGAAGCCAAGCGAACCGAAGAAGCCTTGCGCCTGTCCGAGCAGAAATTCGCTTCGGTATTCCAGCAGTGCCCGGACATTCTGGTTATCGCGCGGCTGTCCGACGGCTGCCTGCTGGAGGTCAACGAAGCCTTTGAGGAACAGATCGGCCTGAGCGCCGGGGAAGTCATCGGCCAGACCGCCACCGACCTGAACATCTGGGGCGTTCCGGGCGTCGGCCCCGGCCTTTTGCTGCGTTTGCAGGCGGGCAGCATTCGCAACCTGGAAATGCCGTTCCGGCGCAACAACGGGCAGTTGTTCACCGGGCTGATCTCCGCCGAACACTTCGACCTCGACACCACTCCCGCGCTGGTAGTGGTGGTGCGCGACATCAGCCAACTCAAGGAAACCCAGCAACAACTGCAAACCTCCGAAGAGAAATTCGCCAAAGCCTTCCATGCATCACCCGATGGCCTGCTGCTGAGCCGCCAACGCGACGGCTTGCTGATTGAGGTCAACGATGGTTTCAGCCGGATTACCGGCTTCAACAGTGCGATGTCCCTGGACCGCTCCACCTTGGACCTGGGTATCTGGGTCAACCTCAACGAACGCAAACAGATGCTCGACCTGTTGCAACGCGACGGTTTTGTCCGTGACTTCAGTTGCCACATCCGCCGCAACGATGGACAGATTCGTCTGTGCGAGCTCTCCAGCCGCCCGCTACCTATCGCGGGTGAGGATTGCATACTGACCATCGCCCGCGACATCACCGAGCGCCACCTGATGCAGGAAAAGCTGCAACAGGCCGCCACGGTGTTCGAGAGCACCGCCGAAGGGGTGTTGATCACCGACACTCAACAGCACATCAGCGCCGTCAATCGGGCCTTCACCGAGATCACTGGCTACAGCGAAACCGAAGCGCTCGGCCATACCCCCAGGTTACTTGCCTCAGGCTTGCACGACAGCGCCTTCTACGCCGCCATGTGGCACCAACTGACCGCCGAAGGTCATTGGCAAGGCGAGATCTCCAACCGGCGCAAAAATGGCGAGCTGTACCCCAGCTGGCTGACCATCAGTGCCGTGCGTAACCGGGACAAATTCATTACTCACTTCGTGGCGGTATTTGCCGACATCTCCAGTTTGAAGCACGCCCAGGCGCGCCTCGACTACCAGGCCCACCACGACCCGCTGACCGGCCTGCCCAACCGCACCCTGTTCGAGAGCCGGCTGCTGACAGCGCTCAACAGCCAGCAAGAAAACGGCGGCCAGGGCGCCGTGCTATTCCTCGATCTCGACCGCTTCAAACATATCAACGACAGCCTTGGCCATCCGGTCGGCGACCTGCTGCTCAAGGGCATTGCCGTACGCCTGAAAGAACAACTGCGTGACATCGACACCGTGGCCCGCCTGGGCGGTGATGAGTTCATCATCCTGTTGCCGGGCCTGCAGCAAGCCAGCGACGCCGAACACATCGCCAACAAGCTGCTCAACTGCTTTGGAGCCCCCTTCCAGGCCGGCGAACACGAGTTCTTCATCAGTGCCAGCATTGGCACCAGCCTCTACCCTCAGGACGGTTGTGACGTCGCCACGCTGGTCAAGAATGCCGACGCGGCCATGTATCGCTCCAAAGCCAAGGGCCGCAACCGGGTCGAAAGCTATACCCGCGACCTCACCGCCCAGGCCAGCGAACGCATCGCGCTGGAACATGAATTGCGCCGGGCAATCGAACGCAATGAGCTAATGCTCTACTTCCAGCCGAAAATCAGCCTCAAGGATCAGTGCCTGGTCGGTGCCGAAGCCCTGCTTCGCTGGCGCCATCCAACTTTCGGCGACGTACCTCCCGAACACTTCATCCCGCTGGCCGAAGAAAACGGCATGATCCTGCAAATTGGCGACTGGGTGCTGGAACAAGCCTGCCAGCAGCTGTACGAGTGGAACCACATGTATGAGAGTTTCGGCCCGCTCTCGGTCAACCTGGCCGGGGCGCAATTGCGTCAACCGAACCTGCTCAACCGGATCGAGCAGTTACTCAATGACAACGGTCTCATGCCCGGCCTCCTGCAACTGGAAATCACCGAAAACTTCATCATGAGCCAGGCGGAAGAAGCACTGGACGTCCTGCATCAACTCAAACGCCTCGGTGTGCAGCTGGCCATTGACGACTTCGGCACCGGTTACTCTTCGCTGAGCTACCTCAAACGCCTACCCCTGGACTTCCTGAAAATCGACCAATCCTTCGTCCGCGGCCTGCCCGATGACCCCCACGATGTAGCCATCGTCCGCGCCATCATCGCCCTGGGCCGCAGCATGCAATTCACCGTAATCGCCGAAGGCGTCGAAACCCAGGCCCAGCAGCAATTCCTCACCTTTGAGGGCTGTGAAGAGATCCAGGGCTACATCGTCAGCCTCCCCCTCCCCGCCGACGAATTCGCTGCAGCCTTTCTTCGTATCAACCTTTCGGATTTTTCGGATAGCACAGCCGAGAAACCATCGTTATAATCCGCGGCCTACTGAGGGCCTATAGCTCAGTTGGTTAGAGCAGGGGACTCATAATCCCTTGGTCGTAGGTTCGAGTCCTACTGGGCCCACCATACAAAACAAAAGGCTTACGCTTAGCGGCGTAGGCCTTTTTTGTTTTTGGCCGGAGGCTCCACCGACTTGTAAAATCTCTCGCGCGCGTTTGGTTTCGTTTATCCACGGTGTCGCAATATCGGATGACTCCCGCAGACCTTGTAGGCAAACTCCGAATCTTGCGTTTGGGCACTTTGCCGCCTTGTTGGCGTTCTCTTCGACGGGATACTCTCCGGACGTCGCTGCCAATGCAGCGATCGGGTGTGGTAACCCGGTGAAACCAGCGCAATAGTGCACTCATCACGAATACAGGCAGTTTTCTATGCCTGTGATCTTGATATGGCGGCTGTGCGTGGGACGCCCTCGGGCGTGCCGGTTTCCTTGGTTCCCGGTTTACCACCCTGCGTACAGCTGCCACCCTTTCGTGTGGTAACGAAAATGGCAGCTCCTCGAACCCAGGAGTAAGACCATGACCAAAACAAATCCGTCCACACCTTCAGAACTGAAAACCATCGGCTTCACGCCTTTCATCTACTGCTCGGATCAGCCGCTGTTCCACGTTTGTCGTGGCGTTCCCATTGGTGATGCATTGGCACAGGCCTCCGATCTGCTGTTCCTCGCCAAGTCGTTTGCTGAGGATGCAGCCTATGCCAGAGACACCGACCGCCACGCCTGGGCCGCGCACTATTTGACTGCGATGAGTAAGGCGGTGATTGATGATGTGGTGAAGGTGCTTACCGAGCCCTGCTCGGACGGCGACAGCGGCTGAAGAATAGCGGCCGAAAAACCGTGGCATGAGCCCCGAATTTTTGGGGTTTTCAAATCATGATCGGGGTGCTGCTACAATGCGCGCCCTTTACCGCGTCCGGCGACGACCTACATGCAATGGAAAGACCTGATCATTGGCGGACGCCAGTACAGCATGGAGCACCTACAACCGTTCGAGCTGGTATTCGAGGTCGCTGGTGAGCAGCTCACCGTCAAATTCGAGTTCGGGTTCCATTGCTTCACCGATGACAAAGGCAACGGGCAGCCGCTCACACACAGAAGGGAACGTCGTTATTTCTGTGCTGATCGGCACCATTGCAGCAGTCAAATTACGGAATACATTCACAAGCGTTTCTTTAAAGGGCTTGCCGTTCCGTTTTACGTCGAAAACAGTCAGCGATATTTCTGCCTGGATCTACATGACTACGCGATTTTCTTCTCGATCAGCAAACCGCAAGGCACGACAAATCTTCTCAAACTGAGGGTGATCTCGGCGTATGAGGTGGCTGAATGGGGTCGGGCAAAGCTGCCCAAGGGGAAACCGCAAAACGTGCGATACATTCTCGAGATGCGGAGCGCAGGCAAATCCGTTTGATAGAAAGCAAAAAGCCCCGACGCTTTCGCACCAGGGCTTCTTGTGAATCTCAATATCGGCCTCTCCTTTCACGGTTTCCCGCTTATCCCGCTCACTGGCTAGGAGTGGCTTACGCCACCGAAATCAACACCCCTTGCTTCCAAGGTTCCGGTCTGTGCTGACGAGGTCATATTAGCGTTTTTATGTATTTATGGCAACGAGGAGGTGCGTTAAAGGCGCAGGTTCAGCTCAAAGCTGACCAGCTTCAGATCTCCGTCGAGTCCCTGGTGGCTGAACTGTGATCTTGATATGGCAGCTGTGCGCGGGACGCCTTCGCGCGTGCCGGTTCCTTGGCTCCCGGTTTACCACCCTGCGTACAGGCAGCTCCTCGAACCCAGGAGTAAGACCATGACGGTTACACCGCGGCCTGCTCGGTCCTAGGCAGAATCACCGCTGTAATGCCCGCCCTTTACTACGTCCAACGGCGACCTGGATGCTTACGCCCGAACACCTAACGCTGGAATGGCCTGCACTGACCGCAGCCGTTCAAGCATTTCACCCGTCAACACGACCTCATACGTATCCGCCGGCCTACCCCACTGCTCCACGATGACCATGCCGTCTACCAGCGCCGCGCCCAATCCGGTAATCGTATCGGCCAATTCCTCTACGATTTTTTGAGTCCGAAACCACGTGCGATCAGTAATTTCTTTAAGCTCAGCCGTTACGCTGTAACACGACGCTGGATCCGTATCGGGGTAGGAGATATTGCGCAGCAGGTGCCCTAACTCCCTTATTTTTGCGTAATCCTGTTCCGCCCCAAGCTCTCCTTTCAGGATGGCTGCCGCTTTCGACTTATCAACGAGTTTCTCGGACGAATGCTTTGGAGGTAACGTCTGCCCCATCGCTCCGGCGAAGAGGACCATCATCCGGGCTTCCAAATGTTCCTTCATTTCTTCGATCGACGAAATTGACCGCGTCAAGGTAATGGAGCTCCCCCCATGGTGCGTCAAGGCCATGGTAACTTTCAGGGTCACATCACTCGTTTCAAAGCCCAAGGCTCGGGCTACTACGTAGTGCGCCATTTCGTGATTCGCAATCTGCAGTGCATAGTCTCGCAGAGCAGCAGGCATGCTCTTCATTTCGATCCTCTCGCTTCACAGCCCTTGTTGCGCATTCGACTACGAGTGACCGTTTGTGTCCATCCAATTAACCCGTTGACGGCATGAGTGCCTGTAACATGCTTGCCCTTTGTTCTGTGCCGCTGGAGACAACCTTTGCCTGACACCCGCCCGCCCGTTCTCGACGAAATCGACCGCCAATTGATCGCGGCCTTGCAGATCAACGCCCGCGAAAGCGTAGCCATGCTTGCCCGGCAGCTGGGCATTGCGCGCACCACGGTCACCTCACGCCTGGCGCGGCTGGAGAAGGCTCGGGTGATTACCGGCTACGGCGTGCGTCTCGGTCAGCGGCTGGTCGATGGCGGGTTGCAGGCGTATGTCGGGATTACCGTGCAACCACGCTCCGGCAAGGAAGTGCTGCGCCGGCTCAGTGCCATGGCCCAGGTGCAGCAGCTGTGTGCGGTGAGTGGCGAGTTTGATTACGTGGCGTGGCTGCGCACCGATTCGCCGGAACAGCTCGACCAGTTGCTCGATCAGATCGGCAGCGTCGATGGCGTGGAGAAAACCACCACTTCGATCATTCTCAGCAGCAAGATCGATCGCGGCCAGCCGGTTTAAGGTCTGCCTGCCCCCTTCCGGCGACCAAAGTTCCCCGAACAGTCATTTAGCTCAGTAGCTTCGTCAAATTGCTAAACAAGCATTCATATCGACGACACATTGCGTCTTATTAACGTGTTCTACGCTCCTTAGAATGGCGGCAGTCTTTTTACTACTTCCTATACTCAGCTGCGGGCCACGGTACCGCGCGAGTCGCCAGCAAGGGTCAGCCATGAACAAGAACAATCGCCATCCTGCAGACGGTAAAAAACCGGTCACTATTTTCGGCCCGGACTTTCCGTTCGCGTTCGACGACTGGATCGAGCACCCGGCCGGCCTGGGCAGTATTCCAGCGCAGAACCACGGGGCCGAAGTGGCGATCGTCGGAGCCGGGATCGCCGGGCTGGTGGCCGCGTACGCGTTGATGAAGCTGGGCTTGAAACCGGTGGTCTATGAGGCTTCTAAGATGGGCGGACGTTTGCGCTCCCAGGCCTTTGAAGGCGCTGAAGGCATCATCGCCGAGCTCGGCGGTATGCGTTTCCCGGTGTCGTCCACCGCGTTCTATCACTATGTCGACAAGCTCGGCCTGGAAACCAAACCCTTCCCCAACCCGCTGACTCCCGCCTCGGGCAGCACGGTGATCGACCTCGAAGGCCAGACCCACTACGCGCAGAAGCTCGCCGACCTGCCGGCACTGTTCCAGGAAGTCGCCGACGCCTGGGCCGATGCACTGGAGGACGGTTCGCGCTTCGGCGAGATCCAGCAAGCGATCCGCGACCGCGATGTGCCGCGCTTGAAAGAGCTGTGGAACACCCTGGTTCCGCTCTGGGATGACCGCACCTTCTACGACTTCGTCGCCACCTCGAAAGCCTTCGCCAAGTTGTCCTTCCATCACCGCGAAGTGTTCGGCCAGGTTGGCTTCGGCACCGGCGGCTGGGATTCGGACTTCCCCAACTCGATGCTGGAAATTTTCCGCGTGGTGATGACCAACTGCGACGACCACCAGCACCTGGTGGTTGGCGGCGTCGAGCAAGTGCCGCTGGGCATCTGGCGCCATGTACCCGAGCGCTGTGCCCATTGGCCCGCAGGCACCAGCCTGAGCTCGCTGCACAGCGGCGCGCCGCGCACTGGCGTTAAACGCATCGCCCACGCGGCCAACGGTCGTTTTGCCGTCACCGACAATTGGGGCGATACCCGGGAATACGCCGCGGTACTGACCACTTGCCAGAGCTGGCTGCTGACCACCCAGATCGAATGCGACGAAACCTTGTTCTCGCAGAAGATGTGGATGGCCCTGGACCGCACCCGCTACATGCAGTCGTCGAAAACCTTCGTCATGGTCGACCGGCCGTTCTGGAAGGACAAGGACCCGGAAACCGGGCGCGACCTGATGAGCATGACCCTCACCGACCGCCTGACCCGTGGCACTTACCTCTTCGACAATGGCGACGACAAGCCCGGGGTGATCTGCCTGTCGTATTCGTGGATGAGCGACGCGTTGAAAATGCTCCCGCAACCGGTGGAAAAACGCGTGAAGCTGGCGCTGGACGCGTTGAAGAAGATCTACCCGAAAGTCGATATCGCCGCGCGTATTATCGGCGACCCGATCACCATCTCCTGGGAAGCCGATCCGCATTTCCTCGGTGCCTTCAAGGGTGCGCTGCCGGGCCACTATCGCTACAACCAACGCATGTATGCACACTTCATGCAGCAAGACATGCCCGTCGAGCAGCGCGGAATCTTCATTGCAGGCGACGATGTTTCATGGACCCCGGCGTGGGTTGAAGGCGCAGTGCAGACTTCGCTGAATGCCGTGTGGGGCATCATGAAACACTTCGGCGGCGAGACGCCTGCGCAGAACCCTGGCCCGGGTGATGTGTTCCATGAAATCGGCCCGATAGCCCTGCCCGAGTAAAAGGAAGCTCACTATGCGTGTCGCCCTCTACCAATGCCCACCGCTGCCACTGGACGTGACTGGCAATCTGCAGCGTCTGCAACACCTGGCGATGGAAGCCAGGGACGCTGATTTGCTGGTGCTGCCGGAAATGTTCCTCAGCGGCTACAACATCGGCGTCGAGGCGGTCGGCGCACTGGCCGAGGCGCGCGATGGCGAGTCGGCACAACGCATTGCCAACATCGCCAAGTCTTCGGGAGTGGCCATCCTCTATGGCTACCCGGAGCGCGGCGACGACGGGCAGATCTACAACGCCGTGCAGTTGATCGATGCCAAGGGCCAAAGCCTGTGCAATTACCGCAAGACTCATTTGTTCGGTGAGCTCGATCACTCGATGTTCAGTGTCGGCCCCGACGAGTTTCCCCTGGTGGAGTTGAACGGGTGGAAGCTAGGCTTTCTGATCTGCTACGACCTGGAATTCCCGGAAAATGCCCGCCGACTGGCCCTGGCCGGTGCCGAGCTGATTCTGGTGCCGACGGCGAATATGATTCCGTACGACTTTATCGCCGACGTCACCGTGCGTGCCCGCGCCTTCGAAAACCAGTGTTATGTGGCTTATGCCAACTACTGCGGCCATGAAGGCGAGATCCACTACTGCGGTCAAAGCAGCATTGCCGCACCGGATGGCAGTCGTCTCGCCCAGGCCGGTCTGGATGAGGCGTTGATTGTCGCAACCCTGGATCGCCAATTGATGATCGATTCACGCGCGGTCAATCGCTACTTTCATGATCGTCGACCCGAGCTTTATGGCGACCTGAACAAGCGCTGATCGGTGGTTATCCGCTAGCATGAGCGCTTCACTGTTCTGGAAGTGCTCATGCCCGCGCTGAACCACCCTCATCCCCACACTGAGATCCTGGCTAACGGGCTACGGATCTCTCTGCGTCACGCGCCACGCTTGAAGCGCTGCGCCGCTGCCTTGCGGGTCGCCGCCGGGAGTCACGACGTGCCGCTGGCCTGGCCTGGCCTGGCGCACTTTCTTGAGCATCTGTTATTTCTCGGCACCGAACGCTTTCCCGCAAACGATGGGTTGATGGCCTACGTGCAACGCCACGGCGGACAGCTGAACGCTAGCACTCGCGAGCGCACCACCGATTTCTTCTTCGAATTGCAACCAAATGCCTTCGCCGGCGGACTTGAGCGTTTGTGCGACATGCTCGCCCACCCGCGTCTGAATCCAGACGATCAGTTGCGCGAACGGGAAGTGCTGGAAGCGGAGTTCATTGCCTGGTCTCAGGATGCTGAGGCGCAGCGACACGTCGCCTTGTTCAACGGGCTCTCGCCCGATCATCCCTTGCGTGGCTTCCATGCCGGCAACCGCGACAGCCTGGCGGTGCAACAGCCTGAGTTTCAACAGGCATTAAGCGCGCTCTATCAACGCTTCTTTCAGACCGGCCAAATGACCTTGAGCCTTGCCGGGCCACAGTCTGTGGATGAATTGCTGAGCTTGGCGCAACGCTTCAGCACCGACTTCACCGTCGGTGAGCAGCAACCGCAAAGCGCCCCGCCCACGTTGATGACAACCGCAAATGGCAGTTATCAACAGACTGACGAACGCCGATTCAACCTGCTGTTTACGTTTGAACGCTTGCCGAACGCCTCCGCTGAAGCGTTGGATTTTCTCTGCACCTGGCTGAACGCTTCGAAACCGGGAGGTTTGTTCGCCGAGTTACGCCAGCGCCAACTGATCGACAACCTGAAGGCGACGCCGCTGTACCAGTTCGCCGGACAAGCGGTGCTGCAGGTCGAATTCAAGCTGACGGCCAACGCCGCAACGCAAACCGGGACAATCAGCGAGCTGCTTGGCGATTGGCTGAGCTTCTTCGCTGGCCATGCCGATTGGTCTGAACTGCGCGAAGAATATGCCTTGTTGCAACGGCGAAAACGTCAGGCCAGCGACGCCTTGATGCTTGCCCGTCTGGATTGCGAGAAGTTGGAGCCAGAACTCTCGGAGTCGGGTGCGATTGCCCTCAAGGCGATCTTGCAGCAGATGAATCCCACGCCTGTGGATAACTTGACTGTCGCTTGGCAGCTGCCGCCTGCTAACCCTTTCCTACGCACCGCCGAGGCGCCAGCGCCGGCTGGGTTGATCCGTGGACAAACCAGCGCCCATCGGGGCTTGCGCACGTTTGCCCAGGATCGAACGCGCAGTCGCCGTGAACATTCGCCCATGCAGTTCAGCCCGGCACTGGCGGACGACAGCGGCGAAGCGGCGATTTACCTGCGCTGGCGTCTCGACCCGGCACCGTCAGCCAATCTTCAACCGACACTCGCCCGCAGTCTGCAAAGCCTGTGCGACGACGCCCGTCAGGCGGGCGTCGAGCTGTCCTTCAGCGAAACGGGCAACCAATGGCTGCTGAAAATGAGCGGGCGGCATGAGCCGATGCCGGCGATTCTCGAACAGGCGCTGCTGTGCCTGACGAAACCCGCCGCCGATGCCTGGAAAAGCAATGACTCGCCTGTGCCGATGATTGCGATTCGGCAGTTGCTCAAAGAGCTGCCCGAGCAATGCCTGGGACAGAGCCCGCGTCCTGCGCCGCAGCCTGTCAGCCATGCGGATCTGCAACAACAGTGGGCCACTGCACGCTGGGATGGACTGAGCGCAGGTCTGCCGGCAACCGGTCAAACGGCAATCACCCGTGTATTGAACCGCGTGCCTGGCATTCCCGACAGTAAGATGACAGCGGCCGCCTCCATTGCCGGCCAACACCTCTGGAGTGAAGTACCCAGCGACGCCAATGAAAATGCGCTGCTGCTGTTTTGCCCTACGCCCACTCAGGCATTGGCCGACGAAGCCGCGTGGCGCCTGCTGGCCCAACTTTGCCAAACGCCTTTCTATCAACGCCTGCGGGTCGAACTGCAATTGGGCTATGCGGTGTTCAGCGGTGTCCGCCAGATCAACGGGCAGACTGGGCTGCTGTTCGGCGTGCAATCGCCGAACGCATCGGTGGAAAAGATCCTCGAACACATCGAAGCCTTCCTGAAGCGACTGCCCGAACTCATCTCGACGCTCGATGATGCGTCTTTGATCAATCAACGTCAGACCCTGGCCGAACAACTCGACGGCAATACCATGCCGCTTGCCCAGGCCTTTGAACTGCTGTGGCAGGGCAAACTGGGCGGCCATTCGTCGGATTACCTGCTTCAGTTGCAACAGGCCGTGTTGCTACTGGACCGCACAGCGTTGCTCGACGCGGCAAGGCGGTTGATTCACGCAGAAGGTGGCCGTAGATGCCTGGCCAGCGGTGCCTGCCCGGATGGCACCTGGCAACCGACTGCCCGATCATTACCGGGGCTGTAATGAGCTTTCTTCGATAGATATCTCCAATTAGCGGAAACGTTTCAGTACCATAGCCCGGCAAACATATGAACACCTCCCACGGGAGGTGGACTATATGTATAGAGTGGAATTTTTCTCACCCGCCTGAAGGAACGTTTTTATGACCTGGTCCAAACCTGCTTACACCGACCTGCGTATCGGCTTTGAAGTCACCATGTACTTCGCCAGCCGTTAATTCTGCCTTTGAGTAGAAAACGTGGTGCAACGCCTCGGCCAGCCCGGGGCGTTTTTATTTTCAGCTTTTGAGTAATGGAGCGGCGATGTTTGTCCAGATTCTAGGTTCCGCCGCCGGCGGTGGGTTCCCGCAGTGGAACTGCAATTGCGTGAACTGCGCGGGTTTTCGCGACGGCAGCCTGCGGGCCGAGGCACGCACCCAGTCGTCCATCGCGATCTCCGATGATGGCGTGAACTGGGTGCTGTGCAATGCCTCGCCGGACATCCGCGCGCAACTGCAGAACTTCGCCCCGATGCAACCGGGCCGTGCCCTGCGCGATACCGGGATCAGCGCGATCATCCTGATGGACAGCCAGATCGATCACACCACCGGCCTGCTCAGCCTGCGCGAAGGCTGCCCGCACCAGGTCTGGTGCACCGACATGGTCCATGAGGACCTGAGTAGCGGTTTCCCGCTGTTCACCATGCTCACTCACTGGAATAGCGGGTTGAACTGGAACCGCATCGAGCTCGAAGGCACGTTCACCATCCCCGCCTGCCCGAACCTGCGCTTCACCCCGCTGCCGCTGCGCAGCGCCGCACCACCCTACTCGCCCCATCGCTTCGACCCACACCCCGGCGACAATATCGGGCTGATCGTCGAAGACCTGCGCACCGGCGGCAAGCTGTTCTACGCGCCGGGCCTGGGCAAGGTCGATGCACCGTTGCTGGAAATCATGGCCGGCAGCGACTGCCTGCTGGTGGATGGCACGATGTGGGACGACGACGAAATGCAGCGCCGTGGCGTTGGCACCCGTACCGGTCGGGAGATGGGCCATCTGGCACAGAACGGTCCCGGCGGCATGCTGGAAGTACTGGAACAGTTGCCCAAGCAGCGCAAAGTGCTTATCCACATCAACAACACCAACCCGATTCTCGACGAAGACTCCGCCGAACGTGCCGAACTTCTACGACGAAAGGTCGAGGTGGCTTACGACGGAATGAGTATTGAGCTGTAGCCGCGATCGTCACACGATCAATTGCAGGCAATTGTGGCGAGGGGGCTTGCCCCCGTTGGGCCGCGCCACGGTCCTGAAATCATCCAACGCAACTGATCTGATAGAACGCATGAACCGGTTTCACGACTGCTTCGCAGCCGAACGGGGGCAAGCCCCCTCGCCACAGGGTTTGCGCGAAAGCAGCTTACCCAGACGACATAAAGTTGTTCCCCGGAGAACCGAAATGCCTGACCAACCAATGTCCCCCGCCGAATTCGAACAGGCGCTGCGCGCCAAGGGTGCCTACTACCACATCTATCACCCTTATCACGTGGCGATGTATGAAGGTCGGGCGACCCGCGAGCAGATCCAGGGCTGGGTTGCCAACCGTTTTTATTATCAGGTGAACATCCCGCTCAAGGACGCGGCGATCCTGGCCAACTGCCCGGACCGCGAGGTCCGCCGCGAGTGGATTCAGCGCCTGCTGGACCACGATGGCGCGCCCGGTGAAGACGGTGGCATCGAAGCCTGGCTGCGGCTGGGCCAGGCGGTCGGCCTCGACCCGGATCAACTGCGCTCCCAGGAACTGGTCTTGCCCGGCGTGCGTTTTGCCGTCGACGCCTACGTCAACTTCGCCCGCCGGGCCAATTGGCAGGAAGCCGCCAGCAGCTCGTTGACTGAACTGTTCGCCCCGCAAATCCACCAGTCGCGACTCGACAGCTGGCCGCAGCATTACCCCTGGATCGACCCGGCCGGTTATGAGTATTTCCGCATGCGCCTGAGCCAGGCTCGACGGGATGTGGAGCACGGCATGGCGATCACTCTGCAGCACTACACCACGCGGGTCGGCCAGGAGCGCATGCTGGAAATTCTCCAGTTCAAACTGGACATCCTTTGGAGCATGCTCGATGCCATGAGCATGGCCTACGAACTGAACCGCCCGCCTTATCACAGCGTGACCGAACAGCGGGTCTGGCACAAAGGGATCACCCTATGAGTTTCGATCGCAGCAAGACCCCGACCTGGCGGACCGGCTACCGTTACCAGTACGAACCGGCGCAAAAAGGCCATGTGCTGCTGTACCCCGAAGGCATGATCAAACTCAACGAAAGTGCCGCGCTGATTGGCGGCCTGATCGACGGAGAGCGTGACGTCGCGGCGATCATCGCCGAACTGGACGCCAAATTCCCCGGCATACCCGAGCTCGCTGACGACATCGAGCAATTCATGGAGGTCGCCCGTGCACAGCACTGGATCGAACTTGTCTGAACAGGCGCTACGGATACCGCCCAAGCCTGAGATCGGCCTGCCCTTGTGGCTGCTGGCCGAGCTGACCTACCGCTGCCCGCTGCAATGCCCCTATTGCTCCAATCCGCTGGATTTCGCCGAGCAGGGCAAGGAGCTGAGCACCGAACAGTGGATCAAGGTGTTCCGCGAAGCACGGGAGATGGGCGCCGCGCAGCTGGGTTTTTCCGGCGGCGAACCGCTGGTGCGCCAGGACCTCGCCGAGCTGATTGCTGAAGCCCGCAAGCTGGGTTTCTACACCAACCTGATTACCTCCGGCATCGGCCTCACCGAGCAGAAAATCAGTGACTTCAAGAAAGCCGGGCTGGACCATATCCAGATCAGTTTCCAGGCCAGCGACGAGCAAGTGAACAACTTGCTGGCCGGTTCGAAAAAAGCCTTCGCGCAAAAGCTCGAAATGGCTCGTGCGGTGAAAGCCCACGGCTATCCGATGGTGCTGAACTTCGTCACCCATCGGCACAACATCGACAAGATCGACCGCATCATCGAGCTGTGCATCGCACTGGAAGCCGACTTCGTCGAGCTCGCCACCTGCCAGTTCTACGGCTGGGCTCAGCTCAACCGAGTCGGCCTGTTGCCGACCAAAGATCAACTGGTTCGCGCCGAACGTGTCACCAACGAATACCGCGTCAAACTGGAAGCCGAAGGGAATCCGTGCAAGCTGATCTTCGTCACTCCGGATTACTACGAGGAACGCCCCAAAGGCTGCATGAACGGCTGGGGCAGTATCTTCCTCACCGTCACTCCGGACGGCACTGCCCTGCCGTGTCACGGCGCGCGGCAGCTGCCGGTGCAATTCCCGAACGTGCGCGAGCACAGCATGCAGCACATCTGGTATGACTCGTTCGGCTTCAACAAATTTCGCGGCTATGACTGGATGCCCGAGCCCTGCCGCTCCTGCGACGAGAAAGAAAAGGACTTCGGCGGCTGCCGCTGCCAGGCCTTCATGCTCACCGGCGATGCGAGCAACGCCGATCCGGTGTGCAGCAAATCGGAACATCACGGCGTGATTCTCAAGGCCCGCGAAGAAGCCGAGCACGCGACCCAGACCATCGAACAACTGGCCTTTCGCAATGAACGAAACTCACGCCTCATCGTTAAAGGCTGAACCTTTCAGCGCCGCCCGGGCTGTCGCCGCCGGTATCGACTTCGCTGAACTGCAAGTCGGCCGGCACGGCCTGTTCTGGAATGAATACCGCCCCGAAGATGCGGCCTGCCGGATCTGGCACTGGCACGCGGGTCAAGCCCGCTGCCTGACGCCCTCGGGGTTCAGCGTGCGCAGTCGGGTCTATGAATATGGCGGCGGTTCGTTCTGCCTGAGCGATGACGGGCTGGTGTTCGTCAACGAAACGGACCAGCAAGTGTATCGGCAATCACTGCAAGGCGAGACTCCCCAGGCGTTGACCCAGGGCGTGTGCCGTTATGGCGATCTGCAGTTCGCGGCCGGACAGGTTCTGGCAGTCGAAGAGAACCTTGATCAACACCGATTGGTCGCCATCGATAGCGCCAGTGGGCAACGTCAGTTACTGGCCGAAGGCGCGGACTTCTACGCTGCGCCGACCTTGAGTCCAGATGGTCAGCGGCTAGCCTGGATCGAATGGGATCGTCCCCATCAACCCTGGACCTCTACCCGCCTGATGGTGGCCGAGCATCAGGTGGGCAGCGATTGGAGCCCACCGCGTTGCGTGGCCGGCGATGGCGCCGAAGAGTCCCTGCAACAACCGCGTTTTGATCAGTCTGGCGGTCTTTATTGCCTGACGGATCGCGCAGGGTTCTGGCAACCCTGGATCGAATCCGCATCAGGCTTTAGCCCGCTGCCCAGTGCTGCAGCCGATCACGCACCCGCGCCCTGGCAACTGGGTGGCAGTAGCTGGTTGCCACTGGGTGAAGGCGCCTACCTGGCGAGCTGGACCGAAGCGGGTTTTGGCCGATTGGGGCTGCGCAAAGGTGATGGATCACTGGAAGATTTCACCGGCGGTTACAGCCGATTCCGCAATCTGGCGCTGGATAAACAGTTTGTTTACTGCATAGTTGCGTCGCCCGTGAGCCCCGCGGCGGTAGTCGCCATCCATCGCGATACCCATGAGGTCCAGGTACTCGCCGGTGGTATTGCGCCCTTGCCTGCCGAGCAGATCAGTCGTCCGCAAACCTTGCGCTACCCAAGCGGCAAGGACGAAGCCCATGGCTTTTTCTACCCGGCCATGAACGGCGTCGCCAAACCGCCCTTGGTGGTGTTTATCCACGGCGGCCCGACTTCCGCCTGCTACCCGATGCTCGATCCGCGTATCCAGTACTGGACACAACGAGGCTTTGCCATCGCCGACCTCAACTACCGCGGCAGCAGCGGCTACGGTCGCGCCTATCGGCAAGCGTTGCATTTGAGCTGGGGCGAGGTGGATGTCGAGGACGCGTGCGCCGTCGTCGCCTACCTCGCCGGGCAAGGGTTGATTGATGGCGAAAACGCCTTCATCCGTGGCGGCAGTGCCGGCGGTTACACCACCCTCTGCGCGCTGGCGTTTCACCAGGTTTTCCGCGCTGGCGCCAGCCTGTACGGTGTCAGCGATCCGATCGCGCTGGCTCGCACAACCCACAAGTTCGAGGGTGATTACCTCGACTGGCTGATCGGCGACCCCGAACAGGACGCCGAGCGCTACAACGCCCGCACACCACTGCTGCATGCCGGCAACATTCGCGTGCCAGTGATATTTTTCCAGGGCGAACTCGACGCCGTGGTCGTCCCGCAACAGACCCGTGACATGCTCAAAGCCTTGCAGGACAACGGCATCCCGGCCCAGGCTCATTACTACCCCGACGAACGCCACGGTTTTCGCAAGGCTGGCAATCAAGCTCATGCGCTGGAGCAGGAGTGGTTGTTTTATCGCGGGGTGATGGAGCCTGACTGACGGAGCTGAGCAGCGGGTGAACACCGGCTGCCCGCCGAGGGGGCAAACCTCTCGCCGCAAAACGGTGCGCCGACTTCTTCGCCGCACCATTCCCACGCAAAACCTGCGCCCTCCCTTTCTGGCGCAGGCAACGCACCTACAGTGTTTTCGGTTTTTTCCTACATCCAGCGCTGTTGGCAAGGGCCTTGCTCTAGCCTGAACAACGTCTCTTGCTGGAAGCCCTCCAATGCTGGTGATTCATCGCAGAATCGACCCTCAACCCCTCTGGACCGCCGAACTGCACCTGAATTTCGAGGCACGCAGAAAAAGCCGGCTGCGCTGTTTCAGTGCCGATGGTGAAGACGTCGGTCTGTTTTTGGAGCGTGGTCAACCACCCTTGCATGACGGCGAGTTCCTGCAAGCCGAAGACGGGCGCATCGTGCGAGTCTGCGCTCGTCCCGAGCGGCTGCTGCACGTCACCTGCGCCAATGCCTTTGAGCTGACCCGAGCCGCCTATCATCTGGGCAATCGGCATGTCGCGCTGCAGGTCGGTGATGGCTGGCTACGCCTGCTTGACGACTACGTCCTCAAGGCCATGCTTGAACAGCTTGGCGCCCACACCGAGCCCCTCGAAGCGCCATTCCAGCCGGAACAGGGTGCCTATGGCGGTGGCCACCACCATTCACGGCATGGCGACGAAGACTTCAACTACCCACCACGCCTGCACCAGTTCGGCGTACGCCCATGAACCCGGCCTGGGCCTTGCTGCGTCTGGCCAGCCCGCAACTGCCGATCGGCGGCTACAGCTATTCCCAAGGGCTGGAAATGGCCGTGGAACAGGCTCGAGTCAGCGACCCGCAAACGGCCCGACGCTGGATCAGCGATCAGTTGCTGCTCAACCTGGCGCGCTTTGAAGCACCGCTGTTGCTCGCTCACTGCCGCGCCGCGGCGGACGAAGACTGGGCCGAACTGTTGCAACACTGCGAAGCACACCGTGCCAGCCGCGAGACCCGCGAACTGCATCAGGAAAGCCGGCAAATGGGCTACTCCCTGCAACAGCTGCTCAATGGCTTGCCGGAACTCGACGCCCCCGCCCGGAGCTTTCTTGCGCAACATCCAGAACCGCACCTGGCTCTTGGCTGGGCGCTGGCCGCTCGCGCTTGGCAAATCAGCCCGCAGGACGCGCTGGCCGCCTGGCTCTGGAGCTGGCTGGAAAATCAACTGGCGGTGCTGATGAAGACCCTGCCGCTTGGCCAACAAGCTGCCCAGCGTCTTACCAGCGAACTGCTGCCGGTGCTGCAGCAAGCCCAGCACAAGGCTTCGAACATCGCTCCCGATCAGTACGGCAGCGCCACTTTCGGCCTGTCCCTGGCGTGCATGGCCCATGAGCGCCAGTACAGCCGTCTATTCCGCTCCTAGGAGAAACACATGAACGCACAACCGTTGCGCGTTGGTATCGGCGGCCCGGTCGGTTCCGGCAAGACCGCCCTGACTCTGGCCCTGTGCCTGGCCCTGCGCGAACGCTACAACCTGGCGGTGGTCACCAACGACATCTACACCCGTGAAGACGCCGATTTCCTGGTGCGAAATGCGGCGTTGGCGCCGGAGCGGATTATCGGTGTGGAAACCGGCGGTTGCCCGCACACGGCGATTCGTGAGGATGCCTCGATCAACCTCGAAGCGGTCGATCAGTTGAATCGGCGCTTCCCCGGTCTCGATCTGATTCTGGTGGAGTCCGGCGGCGACAATCTGTCGGCGACCTTCAGCCCCGAATTGTCGGACCTGACCATCTACGTGATCGACGTCTCGGCCGGTGACAAGCTGCCACGCAAGGGCGGCCCGGGGATCTGCAAATCCGACCTGCTGGTGATCAACAAGATCGACCTGGCCCCACTGGTGGGCGCTTCGCTGGAGCTGATGGACAGCGACACCAAACGCATGCGCGGCGATAAGCCGTTCGTTTTCAGCAACCAGAAAACCGGCTTTGGGCTGGACGCAATCATCGCTTTTATCGAACGCCAGGGGCTGCTGACCGCGGCCTGATGCCTTCATTGAAAAAGAACATCAACAAGGAAGCTTATTCATGACACTCAAACGCATCCTCGGCGCCGTCGCCCTGCTGCTCACTCCCGCTCTCGCCTTCGCCCACCCCGGCCATGGCGATAACGGTTTGATCGCCGGCATCAGCCACCCGATCGGCGGCCTCGATCACCTGCTGGCGATGCTCGCGGTTGGCTTGTGGGCTGCGCAACAACAAGGGGCGGCGCGCTGGGCGCTACCCTGCACCTTTGTCGGCACTATGTTGATTGGAGGCCTGCTTGGTTTTGAAGGGCTGAACCTGCCGGCGCTGGAAAGTGGAATCGCCGCTTCGGTACTGGCGCTGGGACTGGCCGTGGCGCTGGCAGTGCGTCCGCCGTTGAGCCTGGCGCTTGGCGCAACAGCCCTGTTTGCCCTGTTCCATGGCGTGGCGCATGGCCTGGAGCTGCCGGAGATGTCCAGCCCTTGGGCCTATGCCGCAGGTTTCGTTGCCGCCACGGCGGCGCTGCATGCTGTTGGTTTCGTGGTAGTGCGCGTACTGCCGCGAGCGGCTGCACCACTGGTGAGGCTGGCCGGGGCGGCGTCGGCGGCGACTGGGGTTTGGTTGTTGGCGGGCTGAATTTTCAGCATTTGCTCTGGCCTCATCGCGAGCAAGCTCGCTCCCACCTTAGATATTCGTCGATCACATAACTTGTGATCGACACAGGTCCAGTGTGGGAGCGAGCTTGCTCGCGATTGGCGGTCTGAAAGACACAACCTCTCTCATGCCAACCTCTCTGCTACCATGTCGCGCAAACACCCCTGCCGTGACGACGCGCCGATGCCCGATGTTTCCAGCTCCGCCTCCCAGCCTGAATTGACCGCTTTGTTCGCGGCCGTGCAGCAGCATTTCCATGATGTGATCGTGCCGCTTTGGCAGGGTCCTGGCTGGAATGCCGAGCTGGCGCTGCCCTATGAAGCGCTGGACGCCGAACATCGGCCCTTGCCGCCACAACGTTACCGGGCCATGGCCTGCGCGCGTCAGCTTTACCTGTTTTCAAGCCTGATCGGCGAACCCGGGTTTGCCGCTGCCGAGGACCACGCCGCGGCGCTGTTCCGCTCGTTGCAGCGGCATTTCCACGATGCCGAGCATGGCGGCTGGTTCTACAGCATCGACGCCCAAGGCACGCCGCTGGACCAACGCAAAGACCTCTATACCCACGCGTTCATCATCTTCGCCTGCGCCCATTACTGGGACAAGGTTCGTGAACCGCTGGTGGAGTCGGTGCTCGATGCCGCCCTGGAAATGCTGGCCGAGCACTTCGCCAGCGACGACGGTTTGTATGAAGCCAGTCTCGAGCGGGACTGGTCATCGCTCAAATCCGGGCCCTTGCAGAACCCCCTGATGCACTTGGCCGAAGCCTTCCTTGCCACGCTATCGGTTCGCCAGGACGCCGCCGTGCAATCGGCCCTTGGCTCACTGTGCGATGCCATGCAAAGGCGCTTCATCGACCGTCAGCACGGCGTAATGATGGAGAAGCCATTGGGGGCTGTGGATAACTGGTTCGAGCCGGGGCATCAGTTCGAGTGGTTCTTCCTGCTCGAGTCTTCCCCATTGCTCAAAGGCTCGCCGCTGCACGCCTCGCTGGAACGCGCCTTCGCCTATGCCGAACAGGTCGGCGTCGATCCGCAAACCGGCACCGTCAGTGGCATGCTGGATACCGACGGAAGCGTTCGTGACGGTACTCAGCGGATCTGGGCTCAAGCCGAATACCTGCGCGCCCTGACGTTGCGGCCAGACGCCCAGCCGCTGTTGCAACGCCAGTTGAATGCGCTGCAACAGCGGTTTCTGCATGCCGGTGGCTGGTATGAGTGCCTGGATGCGGCAGGCACAGTGAGCCGTCGGGATATGCCATCGACCACGCCTTATCATTTGGCGACCTGCTATCGCGGCCTGGTCGAATACTTCGGCTGACTGTCAGACCCGTGTGGTGAGGGGCTTGCCCCCGTTCGGCTGCGCAGCAGTCGTAAAGCCAGCAAACGCGGTCTTGCTGATAAATCGCGGTTGCAGGTTTTAGGGCCGCTACGCGCCCTAGCGCGGGCAAGCCCGCTCGCCACAAGGGGCGACTCGGTTTTAACCCTTGGCCCCGCGCTCAATGGCAAAACCACCCCAGGTCTGGCTCACCGGCATCAGCTCGAGGCTGTTGATGTTGATGTGCGCCGGGGTGTTGAGGACCCAGAAAATCGTCTCGGCGATGTCCTGCGGCTGGATCGGCTCGGCGCCAGCGTACGTCGCATCGTAGCGGGCCTGGTCACCGGCAAAGCGCACCAGCGAGAACTCGCTTTCGCACAGACCCGGCTCGATGTTGGTCACCCGCACACCGGTGCCCTGCAGGTCGCAGCGCAGGTTCAGCGAGAACTGTTTGACGAAGGCCTTGCTCGCGCCATAGACGTGGCTGCCCGGGTACGGATAGTTACCGGCGATGGAGCCCAGGTTGATGATCCCGGCACCGCGACCGTGGGCAATCAAGCGTGGCAGCAACAAGCGGGTGCTGTACATCAGGCCCTTGATGTTGGTATCGACCATGGTGTCCCAGTCGTCCAGATCGCACTTGGGCGCCGGGTCGACGCCCAGCGCCAGGCCGGCGTTGTTGATCAGCCCGCGCAGCTTGCTGAAGGATGGCGGTAGATTGGCAATCGCCTCCTCCATGGCCTTGCGATCACGTACATCAAGCACCAGGCCATGGACTTCGGTCTGCTTCGAGAGTTCGGCGCACAAGGCATTCAGGCGCTCTTCACGACGGCCTGTCAGCACCAATGACCATCCCGCCTCGGCAAAACGACGGGCACAGGCTTCACCAAAACCGGAGGTCGCGCCGGTAATAAACAGGGTGTTGGACATCGTGTTCTCCTTGCTGGGCCTGAATCAGCCATCATTGAATAAAAGTCGCCTTGCAGCATGCCCGGCTGGCGCCATAGCGGCAACCGAAGCAAAGGAAAAGTATGCGGCACAACCCTTCGTAGCAGCTGGCGAAGCCTGCGTTCGAGCGCGAAGCGGTCGCAATCCAGGCGACTCGGTTTCACCAAGTTAATCGCGGGCACCTGATTTACGACCGCTTCGTCCGAATGCGGCCCAGGCCGAACGCAGCCTTCGGCAGCTGCTACGAAGAGCATAATCACTGTACAAAAATTGATCACTCGATCCAAAGCCCGGCCCACCGTGGCCTGCAGCCATGTGCACGCATCTTATCCACAGCCCCGTCCACAGTCTTTGGGGGCAAGTGCAATTTCCTCGGAGCCGCTATCCACAAGGCCTGCAGCGTGACTTTGCAAGTATTTTGCTTGACCCGCGGGAGCGTCACATGCAGCCCTCTGCAATCAGTGCGCCCTTTCCGTTCTCCCCACGATGGCGCCAAGCCAGTAATTACGCCGTCTTGCCGCTTCTTTCCAGAGTTTAACCACAGACTTATCCACAGGCTGTGCAACGCCTTTTCGGTCCATCTGCTGCGACAATAAAAAGGTTGACAACGCCCGCCTAAAGCCACGTAAAAACCCTTGATCAAAAAACAACCACAACTCTGAAAGCCACGTAAAACAAGGCGTCCAGCCAGATACTCCCACGTTACCCACAGTCAGTTCCACAGCAAACGGGGACAAGTCAAAACTGTGACAAAACAGTTATTTGCAGCGGCTTTATGTCGCGCTTTAACAGGTTGTTAAATTTGTTTTCCACAATTTCTCAAAAGAGCAACACGGTCCTTGTGGGAGCGAGCTTGCTCGCGATGACTGCAGCACATTCAGCACTGCGGTCCCTGACGGATTGCTATCGCGAGCAAGCTCGCTCCCACAAAGGATTAGTGGTGTTTTGCAGACCGAAAAAAGCCCCGGCGATCACTCGCCGAGGCTGGGTCCTGCAAGAAAGAACTCAGTGACCGCCGAGATAGGCGTTGCGCACCTCTTCGTTGACCAGCAGCTCCTTGCCGGTACCGCTCAAGCGGATTTCGCCGTTGACCATCACATACGCCCGATCCGACAACTTGAGCGCATGGTTGGCGTTCTGCTCCACGAGAAAGATCGTCATACCGGTCGCAGCCAGCTCGCGCAGGGTGGCGAAGATCTGTTTCACCACGATAGGCGCCAGCCCCAGGCTCGGCTCGTCGAGCAATAGCAGCTTGGGTCGGCTCATCAGCGCCCGAGCGATGGCGAGCATTTGCTGCTCGCCGCCGGACATGGTCATGGCTCGCTGAGTACGCCGCTCCTTGAGCCGTGGGAACAGCTCGAACATGCGCTGCATGTCCTCGGTGGCGTATTTGTCACCGATCGGAATGGTGCCCATCAGCAGATTTTCCTCGACCGTCATGTCGGGGAATACCCGCCGTCCTTCCGGCGATTGAGCGATGCCGTGGGAGGCGATGTAATGAGACGATTTGTGGGTAATGTCGACTCCCTGGTAGATGATCTGCCCATCCTCGGCCCGAGGCTGACCGAAGATCGACATCAGCAGCGTCGACTTGCCGGCCCCGTTGGAGCCGATCAGGGCGACGGTTTCCCCTTCATTGATGTGCAGCGAGACCTTCTTCAGGGCCTGGATCGGCCCGTAGAACACATCGATCTCTTTCAGTTCGAGGATCGGTTGACTCATACCAGCTCCTCTTCATCAGCGCCCAGGTAGGCAGCGATCACCTTCGGATCGTTGCGGATCGCTTCAGGGCCACCTTCGGCAATCACGTTGCCGTGGTCCAGCACCACAATGTGGTCGGAAATGCTCATTACCATGCCCATGTCGTGTTCGATCAGCACCACAGTCAGATCGTGTTCGTCGCGCAGCAGCCGGATCATCGCGCTCAGCGCTTCGGTTTCTTGAGGGTTGAGGCCGGCAGCCGGTTCGTCGAGGCAGATAAGCTTGGGCCGGGTGCACATGGCCCGGGCGATCTCCAGGCGCCGTTGCTGTCCGTAGGACAACTCACCGGCCAGACGGTTGGCGCAGTCCACCAGATTCACCACTTCCAGCCAGTAAAACGCGTGATCCAGCGCATCGCTTTCAGCCTTGCGATAGCCCTTGGTGTTGAAAATTCCGGACAGCAAGTTGCGGTTGACCCACATGTGCTGGGCCACCAGCAGGTTTTCCACCACCGACATTTCCCTGAACAGGCGAATGTTCTGGAAGGTCCGCGCCAGCCCGGCGCGGTTGATCAGGTGAGTGCCGCCAAACATCTTGTAGAACAGCCGGCTGGCGAAGCTTCTCGGCGAGACGAAATCGGTCGCGCGAAAGGGCTCGCCAAGCATCTTGATGACGTTGATGGGCTCGCCACGGGTATTGAGCTCGATCTTGCCGCCGGAGGCTTTGTAGAAGCCGGTCAGGCAGTTGAACACCGTGGTCTTGCCTGCGCCGTTGGGGCCGATCAGAGCGAAGATCGAGTTGCGTTTGACTTGCAGGCTGACGTCGCTCAGGGCTTTGATGCCGCCGAAGTGCATCATCAGGTTCTCGACCGAGAGAATGACTTCATCGTTCATGGCGCCACTCCTTTACGCGGGGTCACACCGGTACGGCTGATGCGAATCAGGCCCCGTGGTCGCCAGATCATCATCACCACCATCAACACGCCGAACAGCAGCACCCGATATTCGGAGAAGGTGCGCAGCAACTCCGGCGCGACCGTGAGCACGAACGCGGCGATCACCACACCGACCGTCGAACCCATGCCGCCCAGTACCACGATGGCAAGAATCAGTGCCGATTCGAAGAAGGTGAACGATGACGGGTTGACGAAGCCCTGGTAGCTGGCGAAAAACACCCCAGCCAAACCCGCCGTGGAAGCACCGATGGTGAAGGCCGAGAGCTTGACCAGCACGTGGTTCAGGCCCATCGAGCGACAGGCGATTTCGTCTTCACGCAACGCTTCCCAGGCCCGGCCGACCGGCATCCGCGTCAGGCGATGCTTGATATAGAGCACCAGCAATACCACCAGGAACAACACGATGTAGATGAACAGGAACTTGATGTTGGGGTTGTATTCAAGGCCGAAGAACTCATGGAACGGCACCCCTCCTTCCTTGGCCCGGCGTCCGAACTCCAGGCCGAAAAAGGTCGGCGATGGCACCGGCATGCCGTTCGGCCCGCCAGTGAAGGACAACCAGTTGTTGAGGACCAGACGAATGATCTCGCCGAAACCCAGGGTCACGATGGCCAGGTAGTCCCCATGCATTCGCAAGACCGGGAAGCCGAGCAGGCATCCCGCGAGCCCCGCCGCCAGGGCCGACAATGGCAACACCGTCCAGAACCCCAGTCCGAGGTATTGATAACCCAACGCCAGGCCATAGGCGCCGATGGCATAGAACGCCACGTAGCCCAGATCGAGCAAGCCGGCCAGGCCGACCACTATGTTCAGCCCAAGGCCGAGCAACACGTAGATCAGGCCGAGAATGACCACGGTCAGAATGTACTTGTTGGCAAAGAACGGAAACACGATGGCGATCACGATCAGCGCCGGAATGATCCAGCGCAGCCGTGACTTGTAGTCCGGCGCCAGCACATGCACACCTGAGCCCGTGCTTTCGAAGCCATGGAGGATTTTCAAACCTTTGGGGGTTTGCATGAACAAGCTCATTGCAAAGCGTCCGACCATGACGATCGCCACCAGCCAGCCAACGCGCGCGGGCTGGAGGTTGAAGCTGTAGCCGTCGAGCACTACGCCGACAATCGGCCCGAACACGATCAGCGAGATCAGCCCGGCCAGAACGGCGTCAATGACACTTTTTTTGATATCAATCGGTTTATTGGCAGCAGACATACTTACACCTTCGCCACGAGTGGGCGACCCAGCAGGCCTTGAGGACGGAAGATCAGGATCAGCACCAGCAGCGAGAAACTGAACACGTCTTTATAGTCAGAGTTGATCAGGCCGGAGAACAGCGACTCGGAGATCCCGAGAATGATCCCGCCGAGCATGGCGCCGGGCAACGAACCGATCCCGCCCAGTACCGCCGCGGTGAACGCCTTGATGCCAATGACGAAGCCGGCATAGAAGTCGAACGTGCCGTAGTTCATGGTGATCAGCACACCGGCCAGGGCCGCCATGGCTGCACCGATGATGAACACGTAGGAAATCACCCGGTCAGTGTTGATCCCCAGGATCGAGGCCATCTTGCGGTCTTGCTGGGTGGCGCGGCACATGCGCCCGAGCTTGGTGTACTTGATGATGTAGGTCAGCACGGCCATCCCGGCGAATGCTGCGATCAGAATGAAGATCTTGGTGTAGGTGAGCTGGACGAAACCAGTGCCGATATCGACTTTCAGCGCGCCGGCAAGCAGCGTCGGCACACCTTGTTGTTTTGCACCCTGACTGATCTGCGCGTAGTTCTGCAGAATCAGCGAGATGCCGATGGCGCTGATCAGCGGTGCCAGTCGGGTAGAGTTGCGCAGCGGTTTATACGCGACACGCTCGATGACCCAGCCATAGATCCCCGTCACAACGACGGTGAAGACCAGGGTTCCGAGAATGAGCAGCGGGAAGGATTCGATACCGAAGTAGGCCAGCAGAGCCAGACTGATTGCCGCGAGGTAAGCGGAAATCATGTAAACCTCGCCGTGGGCGAAGTTGATCATGCCAATGATGCCATAGACCATTGTGTAGCCGATGGCGATCAGACCATAGACGGACCCTAGGGTCAGTCCATTGATCAGTTGCTGCAGGAAAATACCATCCATAACGCAATCTCACACACTTGAGAGACTGCACAAACACTTGCTGCGACGGCTTGGGGTTCAACCACCCGGCAACACACACTTGTGCAGCTCTACGAGAAAAGACAGGTACTGCACGGACACGCTTTGCGTCTGGCCGACACCGCAGGTGTCGGCCAGATCAGAGGTTCATGTCACTTCTGTTTTTCCAGCTGGTGGTATTTGCCGTCCTTGTCCCACTGGTAAACCACGTAGTCGGAAACCTTCAGGTCGCCTTTGGCGTCCCAGGTCTTCTCGCCCATCACGGTTTTGACCGCATTGGCTTTCAGCCATTTGGCCGCGTCTTCGCCCTTGTCGGATTTGGCACCGTTGAAGGCGGCGGCCAGCGTCTGGACTGAAGCGTAGGCATACAGGGTGTAGCCCTCAGGCTCGTAACCCGACTTGCGGAATTGCTCTACCACCGCCTTGCTCTCTGGCAGCATGCGCGGGTCGGCGCCGAAGGTCATGTAAACGCCGTCGACGTACTGAGGACCGCCAGCAGTGGTCACCAGCTCGTCGGTAACAATACCGTCATCGGACATGAACTTGACGTCTTTCAAACCCTGCTCGCGCAACTGGCGAACCAGAGGACCGGCTTCCGGGTGCAGGCCACCGAAGTAGACGATGTCGGCACCCGCGGCGCGGATCTTGGTCACCACGGCGCTGAAGTCTTTTTCACCACGGGTCAGGCCTTCGTACAGCACCGGCGTCACGCCGCGCTTGGTCAGCTGTGCCTTGGTGGCATCCGCCAGGCCTTGGCCATAGGTGTCCTTATCGTGCAGTACCGCGACTTTTTTGCCCTTGAGCACGTCGACGATGTAGTCGCCGGCAACGATACCTTGCTGATCGTCACGCCCGCACATACGGAACATGGCACTCAGGCCACGTTCGGTCACCGCCGGGTTGGTGGAGCCTGGGGTGATCGCGATCACGCCGGCATCGCTGTACACCTCGGAAGCCGGAATGGTCGAAGATGAGCAGAAGTGCCCGACTACGCCCGCCACCTTGTCCTGGTCAACCATGCGGTTGGCCACAGCCACGGCCTGTTTCGGCTCACAGGCATCATCGCCTTTCACCAACACGATCTTCTCGCCATTGACGCCGCCCTTGGCGTTGATTTCGTCCGCCGCTGCCTGCGCTCCTCTCATGTACTGTTCGCCGAACGATGCGTTGGCACCGGTCATTGGACCCGCTACCCCGAACTTGATGTCAGCCTGAGCAAACGCAGAAACACCCAACGCAGCTGACACTGCGAGGGCCAGAAAGCCTTTCTTGTAAAACGTCTGGGACATGAGGTGATGCTCCATGGTTCTTTTTTAGTTGGCACTGCGACTTCACTGAATGCTCAGAGCAAGTGCCGTGCCATTGGTTTTTTATTCTGAAAAAAGTCGCACTGTTATTGTTTTATCGACTGTTTTGAGCCCATTTTCATTGGGCGTGCAACCGTCTAAACCGCGGAAGGTAAAACCGTATTTTTTTAAAGGCGCAACCATCAAGTGCCATCATTGCAACCGCGACACTTAATAACGTGCAACCTGCCTGTAACAGCATGCGTCACCGAAGTGCACACTGCCGGTGCGGGACTGCTACAACCCGCACCACTACAGGCTAGTCGCTTCGCTGAAAACCGCAGCATCCTGCAACACTTTTCGACAATTAGATAACGATCCGCAGGCACTGGCCCGCGTGATACAGAGAGAAGCCCGCCTCGTACAAACAGCTGCGCAGCCCCACTCCGGCCAATGGTCGCATGGGGGCAAAGGGGATCGGCAAGGCCTGAGGATTTCCGTTACACAGGTAATCGGCGAAGGCTTTGCCAACGACGCTGCCCGTGGTCACGCCGCGACCGTTATAGCCGGTGACTGCCACTAAACCGGGCGCAGGTTCGAACAGGCGCATCAAGTGATCAGGGGTAAAGGCAATGCAACCGGTCCAGGTGGACTCCCACTCCACCGGTTTGAGGTAGGGAAAGTAATGCTGCTGGACCCGGTCGGCCCAGGACTTCAAGAACCAGGTCGGCTTCTTGTTGCCATTGCCCAGGCTGCCAAGCAACAGGCGCCCATCGGCATCCCGACGAATGCTGCTCAGTACCTGACGGGTATCCCATGAGCCCTGGCCACCGGGCAGAATCTGTTGCGCCGCCTCTTCGGTCAGCGGCTTGGAAGCGATCTGGTAGTAATAACCGGGGAAGAAGTTGCGGCGCAGTTCGGTCCACTCGCCTTCGGTGTAGGCATTGGAAGCAATCACCACTTGCTCGGCCAGCACCGAACCCTGTGCAGTCTGCACCGACCAGCACTGACCCTGACGTTCCAGTTGGGTGACCGGCGAATGGTCGAACAACTGCCCCCCCAGGCCCACAGCCGCCTTGGCCAGACCGCAGGTGTAGGCCATCGGGTTCAGGGTGCCAGCACGCCGATCAAGCAAGGCCGCGGCGATTTTTTTGGTGCCGGTGGCGGCTTCGCAGGCGGCACCGGTCAACAACTCCACCGGGGCGCCGCGACGCTTCCATTGTTCTTCTCGACTGCGCAGGTCGGCTTCGCCACGGGCGTTGTGGCCCATGTGCAAGGTACCCTCGCGACGCAACTGGCAATCGATGTGGTATTTGTCGATCAGGCTGAACACCAGTGATGGCGCGGCACCGAGCATGCGATTGAGCTGGCTGCCGACCGTTTTGCCGAAACCGGCTTCAATCTCGTCCGGGGGAATCCACATGCCGGCATTCACCAGCCCGACATTGCGCCCGGAGCCGCCGTGGCCGGTGCGATGGGCTTCGAGTACACACACCCGTTTGCCTTGCTCAAGCAAATGAATCGCCGCCGACAGCCCGGTAATGCCGGCGCCGATCACGCAGACATCCACCGTCAGTTCGCCCTGAAGTACCGCATTGTCAGGCCTTTGCGGCGTCAGTTTTTCCCATAGACATTCTTCGCGTAGCGGCATTGCCAGACTCCGAAAATGAAACCTAACCAACCCTCGTTGTGAGTGCGACCCTGGACAAAGATCGCAGCCTTCGCCACCGGACACATCCGCAAAATCGCAGCCGTGCGCAAATCCCGTAGGAGCTGCCGCAGGCTGCGATCTTTTCAGGCGCACCCGATGCCGACTGGAACCCTTCAGTCGAAGGTAATCCCCTGCGCCAACGGCAACTCCAGCGAGTAGTTGACGGTATTGGTCTGGCGACGCATGTAACCGCGCCATGCATCGGAGCCGGACTCGCGACCGCCGCCGGTTTCTTTCTCACCACCAAAGGCGCCGCCGATTTCCGCGCCGCTCGGGCCGATGTTGACGTTGGCGATGCCGCAGTCACTGCCCACCGCCGACATGAACTGCTCGGCCTCACGCACGTCCGTGGTGAAGATGCACGACGACAGGCCTTGTGGCACGGCGTTGTTCAGGCGCAGCGCGTCGGCGAAATCCGTGTAACCCACCACGTACAGAATCGGCGCGAAGGTTTCAGTGCAGACCACATCGCTCTGCTCCGGCATCTCGACGATGGCCGGCGATACGTAATAGGCGTTGGGGAATTGCTCTTCCAGCTGACGCTTGCCACCGAACACCCGGCCGCCTTCGCTCAGTGCCTGCTCCAGCGCATCCTGCATGTTCTCGAAGCTGTGTTTGTCGATCAGCGGACCGACCAGATTGCCTTCCAGCGGGTTGCCGATGCGCACTTTGGAATAAGCAGCCTTGAGGCGGGTGACGATCTCTTCCTTGACCGATTCATGAGCAATCAGCCGACGAAGACTGGTGCAACGCTGACCCGCGGTACCGACCGCGCTGAACAGAATCGCCCGTACCGCCATATCGAGGTCGGCGCTTGGGCCGAGGATCATCGCGTTGTTGCCACCCAGTTCAAGAATGCTGCGGGCGAAACGTGCGGCGATTTTCGGCGCCACTTCACGGCCCATGCGGGTGCTGCCGGTGGCGCTGATCAAGGCCACGCGCGGATCGTCGACCAGGGCCTCACCGGCATCACGACCACCGATGATCACTTGGCTGAGGTACGGCGGCGCATCGCTGAAGTTCTTCAGTACACGCTCGAACAGCGCCTGGCAGGCCAGTGCGGTCAGCGGGGTCTTCTCCGACGGCTTCCAGATCACGGCGTTGCCGCAGACCAGCGCCAGCGTAGTGTTCCAGGCCCAGACCGCGACCGGGAAGTTGAACGCACTGATCACCCCGACCACCCCCAGCGGGTGCCAGGATTCACGCATATGGTGACCTGGACGCTCGGAAGCGATGGTCAGACCGTACAGCTGACGAGACAGGCCGACCGCGAAGTCGCAGATATCGATCATCTCTTGCACTTCACCCAGGCCTTCCTGAGTAATCTTGCCGGCTTCCCACGACACCAGCTCACCGAGATCGGCCTTGTATTCGCGCAGAATATCTCCCAACTGACGCACCAGCTCGCCACGACGCGGCGCCGGAACCTTGCGCCAGAGTTCGAATGCATGCTCTGCGCGACTGACCTGCTGCTCGACTTGCGCAGCGCCTTCCCAGTTCACGGCGGCAATACGACTGCCATCAATCGGTGAATGCACTGGCTGTTTACCGTTCTGGTACAGCGCCGGGTTCACACCAAGACGATCAAGCAATGCGGCAACCATGGGTCACTCCTCAAACATGAAAAACAGAAAGTTCGTAGCCGGCAAACGCGGCTATTCAGACCTCTAGTTGTAGCCGCACTGAGACTTGTCAACAAACGACCTTTAGGCGAGATATCATTCCGTTTATTCATGCTGCGTCGGCATCGCAGCGCTGAGACAAGAACAAGGGACCACCCATGCTGAATAAACGCCACCTGCCATCGATCACCGCACTGCAGTGCTTTGAGGCGGTCACCCGTCACTTAAGTTTTACCCGCGCCGCCGAAGAGCTGAACCTGACCCAAAGCGCCGTCAGCAAACAGGTCGCGCAGCTTGAGGAGTTGTTGCAGCACTTGCTGTTCCGGCGTGTTCGCCGACGCCTGCAAATGACCCCGGCCGGTGACCTGTACCTGGTCGAGGTGCGTAAAATCCTCACCCAGGTCGAAATGTCGACCCACTACCTGCGCTCCTACGGCGGCGAAACTGAAGTGCTGCGGGTCTCGACGCCGTCGACCTTCGGTGCGCGCTGGCTGGTGCCGCGGCTCAAGGGCTGGCGTTTGCGCCATCCGCATATCCATCTGGACCTGTGCAACGAACAGGAAGCCGACGCCCTGCTGCAAGGCCGCAGCGATCTGGCATTCTACTTCGGCCAAGGCTCGCGCCCCGGCACCGAGAGCCTGAGATTGTTCGGCGAAGAACTGGTGCCTGTGTGTGCCCCCGGCAGCCTGCCGGAGACCCCCTTCACCGACCCGACGCAACTCAGCGAACTGGTGCTGCTGCAAAATGCCTCCCGTCCCCAGGCCTGGCACGACTGGTTCGACAGCCAGGGCTACCACACCGAGCACAGCTATCACGGCCCGCGTTTCGAGACCTTTTACATGTGCATCCGCGCCGCTCAGGTCGGTTGCGGCGTAGCGCTATTGCCGCGATTCCTGGTGGAAGAGGAACTGGCCGACGGCAAACTGGTGATCCCATGGCAACACGCGATGCCCAGCAGCGACGCCTATTACCTGGCCTACCCCGAGCATTCGGCGGAAGTGCCGAAGGTGCGGGATTTTGTGAAATGGATGTTGGAGCAGGTGGATAGTCCAAACACCTGACTACCGTAGCTGCCGCAGGCTGCGATCTTTTTAGGAGCGCTGCGGTGGTAAGACTTGCACCAGGAACCAGGATCAAAAGATCGCAGCCTTCGGCAGCTCCTACGGGGACATGGCTCGGTGGGAATGCAAAAAACACTGGCAAAACAGGCCGCTGATATGCGCCACTAGCCCATTCATTGAAACAGCTGAGATGTCGCGGCCCAGCGGCGACCAGCCTGGAGATTCCCGTTATGAGCGAGAGTGTGTTTGCCGATCGCATCGTGCAGAACCTGCTCGACACCGATTTCTACAAGCTGACCATGATGCAGGCGGTGCTGCACAACTATCCCAACGTTGAAGTCGAATGGGAATTCCGCTGCCGTAACAGTGAGGATTTGCGGCCGTATCTGGCCGAGATCCGCTTTCAGATCGAGCGTCTGGCCGAATTGAGCCTGAGCGCAGATCAATTGAGTTTTCTGGAACACATCAGCTTCCTGAAGCCGGATTTCCTGCGTTTTCTCGGCTTGTTCCGCTTCAATCTGCGCTACGTCCACACCGGTATCGAAAACGGCGAGCTGTTCATCCGCCTGCGCGGTCCGTGGCTGCACATCATTCTCTTCGAAGTGCCGCTGCTGGCGATCGTCAGCGAAGTGCGCAACCGCTATTGCTACCGCGAAATTGTCCTGGAGCAGGCCCGCGAGCAGCTGTACCGCAAGTTTGACTGGCTGACGGCCAACGCCAGCGCCGATGAACTGGCGCACCTGCAGGTCGCCGACTTCGGCACCCGTCGGCGCTTCTCGTACCGAGTCCAGGAAGAAGTGGTCAACGTGCTCAAGCACGATTTCCCGGGGCGATTCGTCGGCACCAGCAATGTGCATCTGTCTCGTGAACTGGACATGAAGCCGCTGGGCACCATGGCCCACGAATGGATCATGGCCCATCAGCAACTCGGCCCAAGGCTGGTCGATAGCCAGATCGCCGCGCTCGATTGCTGGGTCCGCGAGTACCGCGGCCTGCTAGGGATCGCCTTGACCGACTGCATCACCACCGATGCGTTTCTCAGCGATTTCGATCTGTACTTCGCCAAGCTGTTCGACGGTCTGCGTCACGACTCCGGCGATCCGATCCTCTGGGCCGAAAAGGCCATCGCCCACTACCACAAGCTGGGCATCGAGCCGATGAGCAAGACCCTGGTGTTCTCCGACAGCCTGACACTGCCCCGGTCGCTGGAGATATTTCGTGCACTGCGTGGTCGGATCAATGTCAGCTTTGGTATCGGTACCAACCTGACGTGCGATATTCCCGGTGTCGAGCCGATGAGCATCGTGCTTAAAATGACCGCCTGCGATGGTGAGCCCGTCGCCAAGATTTCCGATGAACCGGGCAAGACCCATTGCACCGATCCGAATTTTGTCGCCTATTTGCGCCACGTTTTCAAAGTACCTGCCGCCCTATCAGGCAAATCAAGCAAGGAGTGAATCATGCAAGCCGTACAGCGTGAGATTGCTGAACAGCTCAAGGTCCAACCGCCCTTTATCGACCAGGCCGCCCTTGAGGCGGAAATCGCCCGGCGGATCACCTTTATCCAGGACTGTCTGCTGAGCTCGGGGCTCAAAACCCTGGTGCTAGGCATCAGCGGTGGCGTCGATTCCCTGACCGCCGGCCTGCTGGCTCAACGGGCAATGAAACAACTGCGCGAGCAAACTGCGGACCCGCAGTACCGATTCATCGCAGTGCGTCTGCCCTATGAAACCCAGTTTGATGAATCCGATGCCCAGGCAGCGGTGGACTTCATCGCCCCGGACGAGCGCCATACGGTGAACATCGGCCCGGCAGTCAAGTCACTGGCCAATGAAGTGGCAGCCTTTGAAGGCAAGCACGCGGTCTGGGTGGATTTCGTCCTGGGCAACACCAAGGCGCGGATGCGTATGGTTGCGCAGTACACCATCGCCGGCGCTGCTCAGGGCTTGGTGATCGGCACTGACCACGCGGCGGAAGCGGTGATGGGCTTCTTCACCAAGTTCGGCGACGGCGCCTGCGATCTAGCGCCACTGAGCGGGCTGGTGAAGAATCAGGTCCGGGCTATCGCGCGGCATTTCGGGGCGCCGGAGTCGCTGGTGGAAAAAATCCCGACTGCCGACCTTGAAGATCTGTCTCCGGGCAAACCGGATGAAGCCTCCCACGGCGTGACCTATGCCGAGATCGATGCGTTCCTGCACGGCCAACCGGTGCGTGAAGAAGCGTTCAAGATCATCTGCGACACCTACAGGAAAACCCATCACAAGCGCGTGATGCCGTTCGCGCCGTAAGCGGCGGCGGAACAGCAAAAAGCCCACTGAGGGTTGATCCTCGGTGGGCTTTTCTTTGGCTGAAACATTTGTCGATGCTAAGGCCGCTATCGCGAGCAAGCTCGCTCCCACACTGAATCTGCGCCAGCCCACGATAGTGTGCTTGGCGCAGATCAAATGTAGGAGCGAGCTTGCTCGCGATGAACGATAACGCGGTGAGCCTGCTTACTTCAGAACAACAGTTCCTTTCATCATCGAGTTGTGGCCCGGGAACGAGCAGAAGAACTCGTAGCTTTCGCCTGCGGTCAGTTTCGAGACGTCAAAGGTCACCGAGTCTTTCTCGCCACCGCCAATGATTTTGGTGTGGGCGATGATGCGGCTGTCGCCTTCTTTCAGGTAGTTCTTGTCAATTCCCGCCGCCATGCCATCGGTGGCGACGCCGGCCATGTCTGCGCTTTTGCTCAGTACCCAGTTATGGCCCATGGCGTTTTTCGGCTGCTTGCCTGAGTGAGACAGGTTGACGGTGAAGGTCTTGCAGCTCTTGTCGATGGTGATTTCCTTGGTGCTGAAGGACATCTGATCGGTGGAATCGACATCGACTTTGCACTCGGCAGCCATCAATTGGCTGCTGGCCAATGTCAGCAGAGAAACCGCAACGAGTTTGGCAAACATGGTGAATCTCCAAGGCAGGGTTAACAAAAGGGAAGACTGCCTGAAATCGGTACAAGTTCCTATGACCTGGAGCAACAAGTTGTATACAACTTTCAGGCTATGACGCCGATCGAAATAATCAACCAGCCAGCGGTTTCATGACGCCCTATGCTCAGCTCGTCATCCTCATCTGGAGTGTCTGCCATGCACCTTAATAGCTTGTTTCGCAGTTTGCTTGCCGCCTACGCCTGCGGTGCCAGCGGCACCTATGAAAAGGCCCGGCGCGAGGTTTAATCCTTGGAGAGCTATCCATCAGCCATTACTCTGGGGACATTACTGACCACGGAGTAAGGCATGTCTTTAGCGTCTGTTTGTGTATTTTGTGGTGCCAGTACTGGCACCCATCCGGCGTACCGTGAAGCGGCGATTGCCTTGGGACAGGAACTGGCCAGGCGCAAGCTGACCCTGGTCTATGGCGGCGGTGCGGTCGGCTTGATGGGGATCGTCGCCGATGCCGCGCTGGCGGCGGGCGGTGAAGTGATCGGGATCATCCCGCAAAGCCTGAAAAGCTCGGAGATCGGCCACGAAGGCCTGACCCGCCTGGAAGTGGTCGACGGCATGCATGCGCGCAAGGCCCGCATGGCTGAGCTGAGCGACGCCTTTATCGCCCTGCCTGGCGGCTTGGGCACTCTGGAAGAACTGTTCGAAGTCTGGACCTGGGGCCAGCTCGGCTACCACGGCAAACCGCTGGGTCTGTTGGAAGTGAATGGCTTTTACCAGAAACTCACCGGTTTTCTTGATCATGTCGTCGGTGAAGGCTTCGTTCGCGACCATCACCGTGCCATGCTGCAAGTGAGCGAATCGCCGCAACTATTGCTCGATGCGCTGGATGCCTGGAAACCCTCGGTACCGCCAAAATGGGCCGGGCAAAAACCCAGCTAACCCTTGAGCCCTGTTTAAGGCAGAATACGCGCCGCTCAACCTCACCTTCGACCCCAGAGGATCGCCCATGGCTAAACCTAATTACTCGTTCGCCAAACGTCAGAGAGACTTGGCTAAAGAGCAGAAGAAAGAGGAAAAGCTTCAACGCAAGAAAGCTACAGCTGAAGAAGAAGCCGCCGCACTGAACCCGGATGCAGAGGGTGAAGTGGTTGCCGATGATGTTGAAGCACCGAAAGATCAGGCGCCTGACGCCTGAGACCCTCCGGGCCGGATGATCTGATCAGGCCCATCGGATCTGTGTCCAGGGTCAGCAGTTACGCTGCTGACCCTCACAGCGCCACACTCCAATTGCACAAATCCCCGAAGCAGAAAACCACCCAGCATTGATTGGTCGCGAACCTTGTGGCGAGGGGGCTTGCCCCCGTTCGGCTGCGCAGCAGCCGCAAAGCCGGTGAATTCGCTGTGCCTGATAAAATGCGATTGCAGGTTTTAGGACCGCTTCGCGCCCCAGCGGGGCGGTGCGGCGTTCCGACAAGCCCCCTCGCCACAGGGGAGTGCATTCACTCATAAATCGTGTTCTTCCAACGGCATCACCGTTACCCGCACTTCGGGATCATGACTCCCTCCCCCGAGAATCACCCCACGCAACGGCGAAACATCGGAAAAATCCCGACCCCAGGCCAGAGTGATGTGCTCCAGCGCCGGCTGCACGTTGTTGGTCGGGTCGAAGTCGACCCAGCCCAGCACCGGACAAAACACTGAAACCCAAGCGTGAGATGCGTCAGCCCCGATCAACCGCGGCTGGCCCGGCGGTGGCTGGGTCAACAGGTAGCCGCTGACATAACGCGCCGCCAGCCCACGGGAGCGCAGGCAGGCGAGCATCAGATGGGCAAAGTCCTGACAGACTCCACGTCGACGCTCCAGCACTTCCACCAGTGGCGTGGCGACCTGGGTCGCCTCGGCATCGAAGGTGAACTCCCTGAAGATTTTTTCCATCAATGCCTGAACCCCCAGCATCAACGGCCTGCCAGGGGGGAAGCAGCTTTCGGAAAACTCGACGAAGCTGCTCTTCAAATGCACGTAAGGCGATTCGAAGCGATAGCGACAGGCTTCCAGCAACGCCGAGGCAACCGGCTGGCCGCTGTAAGTCAGCGCACTGCGGGTCAGGTCCCAAGCCAGCGAGTGGTTGAAGTCCAGCGCGGGCCTGGCCAGCACCTCGACCCTGAGCCGGGCATTGACCCGCAGCTCATCGTGAGGCCGTTCGAAGGCCAGGCGAGTCAGCGGGTTACCGAATACATCCAGCTCATCGCGGCGCGAAGTCGGCTCCGGGCTGATCAGCAGTTGCTGTTCAGTGCAGCGCTGCCAGGCACAAGACCGTGGCCACAGGTGCGCAAGCTGCTGGGCCAGCGACACCGGGCTGTCGTAGTGATAGTGGGTGTCGTGGAGAATCTGGTAATGGGCGCTCATCAGACGGACACCGTTTGTTGGCTGACATCATCGACGTGAGCGAAATGCCGCAGTGCCAGCCGATCGGACACTTGCCCGCTGGCTTCGGCGACTTCCTGCAACAGGTCCGCCAGGCCATCAAGGGCGGCGCGCACACTGGCCTCGCCAAACAGCGGATTCTCCAGGCATCGAAGATCGAAGCACGCCAGGCGATCTACCAACCTGGGCATCCCGACTTCGTGGGGTATGCCAAAATCATCGTTCAAGCGCTTGAGGGTACGGGTCACCAGTTTCAACTGGAACAGCACTGCGTGGGGGTTCTGCTCATCGAGCAGCAACAGGTCGAGCACTGGAATCAGCTGCGCCACCGCCAGATAGCGCGAGCGGTAGGTGATGCTGCTGTTACCCAGTTCCAGCAACCATTCCAATCCGGCCTGATCGAACGCCGCCGCACCGCGCAGGAACGCCGCCAGGCTGCTGCTGAGAAACTGCAGCCGCTCGAGTCGCCGACCGATCATCAAGAAGCGCCAACCTTCGTCACGGGTCATGTCGTCCAGGGCAAACCCGGACAACGCCGCCAGCGACATGACCAAGCGGTTGAGAAAATCCAGCAGCTCACCAAAGTCCGGCTGTTCGGATTCCAGCTCCAGGGCTTCGCGTTGCAGCTCCACCAACGCCTGCCAGTTCTCCCGCGAGAGTTTGCCGCGCACCTGGGAGGCCGCCCACTGCAAGCGCTGCAGGTTGGAGCGCAGGCTGAATGGCCAGTCGTCACCGAGCAACGCCGCCAGCAGCCGATCAGGCAAGTCGCCCTCTTCCGGCAGCAGCATCAGGCTCTCACCGAGATCGACCGCGGCCTGCAGCGCCTGCGGGTCATCTCCGTCGACATACTGTGCCAGCATGATCCGCAGTAGCCGGGCGCTGTCGTCGCAGCGCTCGCAATAACGGCCGAACCAGAACAGGTTTTCCACCACCCGTGAAGGCAGGTACGGATCGCGCCGTACCAGGTCCTGCACGCCAATGGTCCGCTGGGCCTTCCATTGCTCGCCACTCGGCGCGCGCTCACCCAGCACCCAGGTGTCCTTGCTCGCGCCGCCGCGCTGCATCGATACCACCTCGGCGTCAGCCTCGGCCGCGACCCGGGTCAAGCCACCGGGCAGCACCCGATAGCCTTGGGCACTGGCCGCCGCAAAGACCCGCATGCCGATCGCTCGCGGCTGCAACTGGCCATCTTCGGCCTGCCAGATCGGCGCCTGGGACAACTGCGCCAACTCCTGCGCGACGTAGGCATAGGGCCTGGCCTGCATGCGCTCGGCCAGGGCCTGACGTTGTTGGTCATTCAGGTCGCGACCGAACACCGGGGCAAAACTTTGTGAGGGGAAGGCCGGCTTGATCAGTAGCTCCGGCAGCTTCTCCAGCGCCTGGGCCAACACCGGCGCTTCACCGCACCACCAGGTGGCGATGGACGGCAGGAGCAGCTCTTCACCAAACAGGAATTGATTGATCCGTGGCAGAAACCCCAGCAACCCCGGCGACTCCAGCACGCCGCTGCCCAGGGCATTGGCCACCAGCACCCGGCCCTGACGGACAGCTTCGAGCAGACCCGGCACACCCAGCGCCGAGTCGGTGCGCAGTTCCAGCGGGTCGCAGAAATCATCGTCGAGCCGACGCATGATGGCGTGTACCCGACGCAGACCGCTCAGGGTCTTCAGGTAGACCGTGGCGTCGCGCACGGTCAGATCACCGCCTTCGACCAACGGATAGCCGAGTTGACGCGCCAGATACAGATGCTCGAAGTAACTCTCGTTGAAACGCCCTGGCGTCAGCAGCACCACCAACGGCGCCTCATCATCGCTCGGCGCCTGGCGGGCCAGGGTTTCCTGCAGGGTGCGGAAGAACCCGGCCAGGTGCTGCACTTTCAGATCGCGGTACAGCTCGGGAAAGGCGCGCGAAACGATGGTGCGGTTTTCCAGCGCATACCCGGCACCGGACGGTGCCTGAGTCCGGTCAGCGGTTACCCACCAGCGCCCATCGGGGGTGCGCGCCAGGTCGACGGCGTACAGATGCAGGAAGGTGCCGTCAGGCGGCGCAATGCCCTGACAGGGCCAGAGGAAGTTGTTGTGACCGAACACCAGTTCGGCCGGCAACAACCCTTCAGCGATCAAGCGCTGTGGGCCGTACAGATCCGCCAATAGCGCATTGAGCAAGCGTGCGCGCTGGGCAATGCCGGCGGCCAGCTGCGGCCACTCATCGGCGGCAATGACATGGGGCAGCACATCCAGCTCCCATGGACGATCGGCACCCTTGGGGTCGGCGTAGACGTTGTAGGTCACGCCGTTTTCCTGAATCTGCCGGGTCAGCAGCGCCTGACGCTGAACCAGTTGCGCCGCAGTGCTGCGTTGCAATTGCTCGAACAACCGACGCCAATGCGGGCGTACCACGCCGCTGTCGTCGAGCAATTCGTGATAAGTGCCCGCTGTCAGCGGGTAGCGGTCAAGCAGATCAGGCATGGAGAGCTCGGCAGACTGCAAGGAAAAGGCAGATTAGCGCAGACGGATGACGCCCGGATATGCGAAAAATCCGAGCGTCGTGTCTGATTTAGAAACGTCGCAAATCGAGGGTCATCGGCAGCTCGTCGTTGATCGTCAAGGTCGGCACCGGCAAAGCCCCGGGACTGTGACCGAGGCGGAAGAAACGCGCCATGCGCCGGCTCTCGGCTTCGTTGGCGTTCACTGGCAAGCTGTCATAGTTGCGCCCACCCGGATGGGCGACATGGTACTGACAACCACCCAGCGAGCGCTGCATCCAGGTATCGAGCAGGTCGAACACCAATGGCGCATGCACCGGGATGGTCGGTTGCAGGCAGTTGGCCGGTTGCCAGGCGCGAAACCGCACGCCAGCGACAAACTCACCGACTCGCCCGGTCGGTTGCAGCGGCACCGGGATGCCATTGCAGGTCAGCACATAGCGTTGCGGTGGCAGGCCGGTCAGTTTGACTTGCAAGCGCTCCAGAGAAGAGTCGACATAGCGCACCGTGCCTCCGGCCGTGCCCTCTTCACCCAGGACATGCCAGGGTTCGAGGGCCTGACGCAGTTCCAGTTCGATGCCACTGACGGCGTAATCTCCAACCTTCGGAAAGCGGAACTCCAGATGCGCGGCGAACCATTCAGCGCGCACGGCATAGCCTGCGGCGTTCAGGTCGACGATCACGTCGGCAAAGTCCTGTTCGATAAAGTGCGGCAGCAGGAAGCGGTCATGCAGTTCGGTGCCCCAACGCGCCAGCTTGGCCGGCGCATAGGGCTCACGCCAGAACCGTGCCACCAGCGCTCGCAACAGCAGTTGCTGGGTCAGGCTCATGCGCGCATGGGGCGGCATTTCGAACGCGCGAAGTTCCAGCAGCCCAAGGCGACCGGTCGCGCCATCCGGTGAATACAGTTTGTCGATGCAGAACTCGGCGCGGTGAGTGTTGCCAGTGACGTCGATCAGCAGGTTGCGCAGCAGCCGGTCCACCAGCCATGGAGGGCATTCTTCGCCAGGCGCGGGCATCTGCGCGAAGGCGATCTCCAGCTCATACAAGGCGTCGTTGCGCGCTTCGTCCACCCGCGGCGCCTGGGAGGTCGGCCCGATGAACAATCCGCAGAACAGGTAAGACAGCGATGGGTGGTTGTGCCAGTAGCTGATCAGGCTGCGCAACAAGTCCGGGCGACGCAGAAACGGCGAGTCGGCCGGTGTTGCACCACCCAATACGAAATGGTTTCCGCCACCGGTGCCGGTGTGGCGGCCGTCGATCATGAATTTCTCGGTGGTCAGGCGCGTCTGCCGCGCCTCCTCGTAGAGAAATTCGGTGCGCTCCACCAGTTCGTCCCAGCTGGCGGACGGCTGCACATTGACCTCGATCACACCCGGGTCCGGAGTGATACGGAAATTGCTCAGGCGCGGATCGCTCGGCGGCTCATAGCCTTCCAGCAATACCGGGCAATGCAGCTCCTCGGCAGTGGCTTCGATGGCAGCGACCAGTTCCAGGTAATCCTCGACCCGCTCCAGCGGCGGCATGAACAGGTACAACCGCCCTTCTCGTGCTTCGGCGCAGAACGCCGTGCGGGTCAGCCAGTCGGCGGATTCGTCGATCTTCGGTACGCGCTCCTCAGCAACGGCAGCGGTGCCTTGGCTCTGAAGTTGTGCGGTGTCGGGCAGTGCAGGGAAATCCTGATTCGGGTCCACAGGATGAATGAATGGGTACTGCGCCGCTTTCACCCAAGGCTGCGAACCGAGCGGCAAGCGATAACCCAGCGGCGAATCCCCCGGCACCAGTCGGCAGTGCTCGTCGCGCAGGTACCAGCGGCCGCTCTGCCATTGATCGCCCTTGGCGGTGCGCGCCAGCGGCAGAACCTGACCAATAACCTTGTCCAGGCCCTGGCTGAAGACTTTGCGCAGGCGTGCACGCTCCAGCGGTTCTTCAAGACGTGAATCTTCGGCACTGACGTTTTGCGGCAAAGCGCCTTCGCGCCAGAGGTAATAGAAATTGTCTTCGTAGGCTGGGAACACAAACCGTGTCGGAATTTTCAGGCGTTCGGCGACACTCGCCAGAAAACGCCCAGCCAGCTCACCATTGGCACCGTAGTCTTGCTGCTCATCAGCAATCAGCGCGCTGTTGTGCCAGATCGGCACACCGTCTCGGCGCCAGTAGCCGTTCAGCGACCAGCGCGGCAATGGTTCGCCGGGGTACCACTTGCCCTGACCGAAATGCACCAAACCTTTGGGGGCGTAGTGCGTGCGCATGCGCTGGAACAGCTCGGCGGACAGCCGGCGTTTGTCCGGTCCGAGCGCTGCGGTGTTCCACTCGGCGCCGTCCGGGTCGTCGATGGAGACGAAGGTTGGCTCGCCGCCCATGGTCAGGCGCACGTCGCCTTCCAGCAGGTCGGCATCAATTTGCCAACCCAGTGCCTGAATCGCCAGCCACTGGTCTTCGGTGTAGGGCTTTGTGACTCGCGGCGCTTCCCAAATCCGCTCCACGGACATTTCGTGGGTGAGTTCGCACTCGCACGGCTCTACCAAGCCACTGATCGGTGCCGCAGAGGACGGATCGGGACTGCACGCCAACGGAATGTGTCCTTCACCGGCAAACAGCCCTGAAGTCGCATCCAGGCCGATCCAGCCAGCACCTGGCAAATAGACCTCGCACCAGGCGTGCAGGTCGGTGAAGTCCACTTCAGTGCCCGAGGGGCCGTCGAGGCTTTTGACGTCGGCGGTCAGCTGGATCAGGTAGCCGGATACAAAACGAGCAGCCAGCCCAAGGTTGCGCAGCAGTTGCACCAGCAACCACGCGGAGTCACGGCAGGAGCCGGAGGCATGTTCGAGGGTGTGTTCGGGCGTCTGCACGCCCGGTTCCATGCGAATCAGGTAACCAATGTCTTCACTCAGGCGCTGATTGAGTGCGACGAGGAAATCTACGCTGGGCAACGGTGTGCGGTCGATGCCCTCCAGATAGGCCTTGAATTTCGGCGTCAGGGGCAAGGTTTCCAGGTACGGCGCCAGCTCCTTGCGCTCATCCGCGGCGTAGACGAAAGGGATCTTTTCCGCGTAGGGCTCAAGGAAGAAGTCGAAGGGATTGAAGACCGCCATCTCGGCCAGCAGATCGACTTCGATCCGCAGCTCATCGGTTTTCTCCGGGAACACCAAACGCGCCAGGTAGTTGCCCTGGGGGTCCTGCTGCCAGTTGATGAAATGCTGCTCGGGTAAAACCTTCAGCGCATAGGAAAGAATCCGGGTGCGACTGTGGGCCGCCGGACGCAGGCGGACGATCTGCGGACCGAGTTCGACCGCACGGTCGTAGCGGTAATGCGTGACATGGTGCAATGCGACATGAATCGACACGGCGTGCCTCCTGCGAGCCTGGGCGTTTCGAAAGCGGCGCAAGACTTATGCCATTCAGGCAAGTCAGGCGCTTTCTTCGGTTGCTTGAGGCAGCACAGCACCAAAATCGGGCGATGCAGGATTTTGCTTGGGAAGAGTTGCACGCAAATGTGGCGAGCCCCTGAAAAGATCGTCCGAACACGGCCCGAACCTTCGGCAGCTCCTACACCGGAATACGCGTTTCCTTGTAGGAGCTGCCGCAGGCTGCGATCTTTTGATCTTAGGCAAAAACGCAAAACGCCAACCCGAAGGCTGGCGTTCTGTTCAGAACAGGTGGCGCTTAACGCGGAACCACCGGCTTGCGATCAGGCTTCTTGCCTTTGCCCTTGGCCGCGTCCATACGCTCCTTGGCTGCCTGCTTGTTACGAGCGAAGGCTGCCGCTTTTGCTTGCTCACGCTTGTCCCACGGGTTGCCGCCATCACTGGCACGCGGTGGCAGGCCGGTGTGCTGGGTCAGGATTTTGGTGGTCTTTTCCTGGGCCACTTTATGACTGCCGGCTGGCGTCGAGTTTTTGCGACGGGCGCTCTGGTAGCTGTCGGTCGCCGGCTGATGCAGCGGAATCAACTGGTTCTTGCCCGGCCCGATCAGGTCGGCGCGGCCCATGCGGGTCAATGCTTCACGCAGCATCGGCCAGCCTTTCGGGTCGTGGTAGCGCAAGAAGGCCTTGTGCAGACGACGCTGCTCCTCGCTCTTGACGATGGTCACCGCATCGCTCTTGTAGGTGACCTTGCGCAGCGGGTTCTTGCCCGAGTGGTACATGGCGGTGGCGGTGGCCATCGGCGACGGGTAGAACGCCTGCACCTGGTCGGCACGGAAACCGTTGCCCTTGAGCCACAGAGCCAGGTTCATCATGTCTTCGTCGGTGGTGCCGGGGTGAGCGGCGATGAAGTACGGAATCAGGTACTGCTCTTTGCCGGCTTCCTTGGTGTACTTCTCGAACATCCGCTTGAACTTGTCATAGCTGCCGATGCCCGGCTTCATCATCTGATTGAGCGGACCTTCCTCGGTGTGTTCCGGGGCGATCTTCAGATAACCACCAACGTGATGGGTCACCAACTCTTTGACGTACTCCGGCGACTCGACCGCGAGGTCATAGCGCAGGCCGGAGGCAATCAGGATCTTCTTCACACCCGGGAGCGCACGGGCACTGCGATAGAGCTGGATCAGCGACGAGTGGTCGGTGTTCAGGTTCGGGCAGATGCCGGGGAACACGCACGAAGGCTTGCGGCATGCGGATTCGATTTCCGGGGTCTTGCAGGCGATGCGGTACATGTTCGCCGTCGGGCCGCCGAGGTCGGAAATAACGCCGGTAAAGCCTGGGACCTTGTCACGAATCTCTTCGATTTCGCGAATGATCGATTCTTCGGAGCGGTTCTGGATGATCCGCCCTTCGTGCTCGGTGATCGAGCAGAAGGTACAGCCACCGAAGCAGCCGCGCATGATGTTCACCGAGAAACGGATCATGTCGTAGGCCGGAATCTTCTCCTTGCCGTACGCCGGGTGCGGGACACGCGCATAGGGCATGCCGAACACGTAGTCCATTTCTTCGGTGGTCATCGGAATCGGAGGCGGAGTAAACCAGACATCCACGTCGCCATGCTTCTGAACCAATGCGCGGGCGTTGCCCGGGTTGGTTTCCAAGTGCAGCACGCGGTTGGCGTGAGCATAGAGCACCGAGTCGGCGCGAACCTTTTCTACCGATGGCAGACGGATCACGGTTTTGTCGCGGGTCATCCGCGGGCTCGCCAGGATCTGCACGACCTTGGCTTCTTCCGGATCTTCGACCGGCCCCTTCTCCTGCTCGATGGCGCAGGCCTGGGTGTCTTGCGTGTTGACGTACGGGTTGATGATCTTGTCGATCTTGCCCGGACGGTCGATGCGCGTGGAGTCGATCTCGTACCAGTCTTTGGGCGTGTCACGACGAATGAACGCGGTGCCGCGAACATCGGTAATGTCTTCGATCTTGTGACCGTAGGACAGACGCTGGGCGACTTCGACGATCGCGCGCTCGGCGTTGCCGTAGAGCAGGATGTCGGCGCAGGCGTCGATCAGGATCGAGTTGCGAACCCGGTCCTGCCAGTAATCGTAGTGGGCAATACGGCGCAGCGAAGCCTCGATGCCACCGAGTACGATCGGCACGTTCTTGTAGGCTTCCTTGCAGCGCTGGCTGTAGACCAGGCTTGCGCGATCCGGACGCTTGCCAGCCATGCCACCGGGGGTGTAGGCGTCATCGGAACGGATTTTCTTGTCGGCGGTGTAGCGGTTGATCATCGAGTCCATGTTGCCGGCCGCAACACCGAAGAACAGGTTCGGCTCGCCAAGCTTCATGAAGTCGTCTTTGGACTGCCAGTTCGGCTGCGCAATGATGCCGACACGAAAGCCCTGGGCCTCCAGCAGACGGCCGATGATCGCCATGCCGAACGACGGATGGTCGACGTAGGCATCACCGGTGACGATGATGATGTCGCAGGAATCCCAGCCAAGCTGATCCATCTCCTCCCTGCTCATCGGCAGGAATGGCGCTGGCCCGAAACATTCGGCCCAGTACTTGGGATAGTCAAATAACGGCTTGGCTGCTTGCATGTCGATGACCGGTGTTGGTGTAAAAGGATGGAAAATCGCGGTCGCGGAATATAGCACAAATTTTGACCAATTCCGACGGCTATGGTCGGAAATAGGTGGCGACTGCTGTGGCGAGGGGGCTTGCCCCCGTTCGACTGCGAAGCAGTCGCAAAACGGTTACTTGAGTACACCTGGATGGACGCATCAGCTGCTTTCAGGGCCGCTGCGCGCCCCAGCGGGGGCAAGCCCCCTCGCCACAGGCTTATTCGTCGTCGAAATTGTAACTGCCCGGCGCCAGGTTTTCGAAGCGAGTGTACTTACCGATAAACGCCAGGCGAGTGGTGCCGATCGGGCCGTTCCGCTGCTTGCCGATGATGATCTCGGCAATGCCTTTGTGCTCGGTTTCCGGGTGATACACCTCGTCCCGGTACACGAACATGATGACGTCGGCATCCTGCTCGATCGCTCCGGATTCCCGCAAGTCGGAGTTGATCGGGCGCTTGTTCGGGCGTTGCTCCAGGGATCGGTTGAGCTGCGAAAGTGCAACCACCGGGCAGTTGAATTCCTTGGCCAGGGCTTTCAACGAGCGGGAAATCTCGGAAATTTCGTTGGTCCGGTTATCGCCGCCGGAGCCTGGAATCTGCATCAATTGCAGGTAGTCGATCATGATCAGGCCCACCTCGCCATGCTCGCGCACCAGTCGACGAGTCCGCGCACGCATCTCCGACGGGCTGATGCCGGCGGTGTCATCGATGAACAGCTTGCGATCGTTGAGCAGGTTGACCGCCGAGGTCAGGCGTGGCCAGTCATCGTCTTCAAGGCGACCGGCCCGGACCTTGGTCTGGTCAATCCGCCCCAGGGACGACAGCATACGCATGATCAGCGATTCGCCTGGCATCTCCAGCGAGTAGACCAATACGGCCTTCTCGCTGCGCAATACGGCGTTCTCCACCAGGTTCATGGCGAAAGTAGTCTTACCCATGGACGGACGGCCGGCGACGATGATCAAGTCCGATGGCTGCAGGCCGCTGGTCATCCCGTCGAGGTCGGTGTAACCGGTGGACAGGCCAGTGATGGCGTTGTCGGTGTTGAACAGCGTGTCGATACGGTCGATGGCCTTGGTCAACAGGTCGTTGACGCTGACCGGACCACCGGTTTTCGGCCGTGCTTCGGCGATCTGGAAGATCTGCCGTTCGGCTTCATCGAGGATCTCGGCGGCGGAGCGACCTTCCGGATTGAAGGCGCTGTCGGCGATTTCGGTGCTGATGCCAATCAGTTGGCGCAACGTCGCTCGCTCGCGAACAATCTGCGCATAAGCCTTGATGTTGGCGACCGACGGGGTGTTTTTCGCCAGTTCGCCCAGGTAACCGAGGCCGCCGACTTGCGAGGTCTGACCTTCCTTGTCCAACTGCTCGGCAAGGGTCACGACGTCGATCGGCGAGTTCTGATCGGCCAGCTTGGCGATCGCGCGGAAGATCAGGCGGTGGTCATGTCGATAGAAATCTCCGTCCGAGACTTGATCGAGCACTCGCTCCCAGGCGTTGTTGTCCAGCATCAGACCACCGAGCACGGCCTGTTCGGCCTCGATGGAGTGCGGCGGCACCTTCAGGGCAGCGGTTTGCAGATCGTATTGCTCAGGAGCGGAGATATCGTTCATGGCCACTTGGAATTAGGGTCTAAAAAAACAGGATCAGCAGAAAGACAAAGGGCACGACCTGTAAACAGGATCGTGCCCGATGTTACCGGCAAGCACCCAAGGGTGCCAGCCGACAAGTGCTGCTTAAGCTGCTACCACGACAACGCGTACGGTGGCTTCAACTTCGGCGTGCAGGTGCACGGCTACGTCGAATTCGCCTACGTTGCGGATAGTGCCGTTCGGCAGACGAACTTCGCTTTTTGCAACTTCAACGCCAGAGGCGGTCAGTGCATCAGCGATGTCGTGGGTGCCGATCGAACCGAACAGCTTGCCTTCGTCACCGGCGGTGGCAGTGATAGTCACTTCCAGCTCAGCCAGTTGGGCAGCGCGGCTTTCAGCCGAAGTTTTACGGTCTGCTGCAGCTTTTTCCAGCTCAGCGCGACGCTCTTCGAACGCAGCCAGGTTGGCAGCGGTCGCAGCGGTAGCTTTGCCGTAAGGCAGCAGGTAGTTACGACCGTAACCAGCCTTAACGTTCACTTTGTCACCCAGGTTGCCCAGGTTGGTGACTTTTTCCAGAAGGATCAGTTGCATGTGAAAATCCTCTTAACTTTTAACCTTCACCGTTCGCGTTATCGGCGTCTTTCGGCGCAGAACGACCGCGAAAATCAATCAGGCTGTCGACAATGGCCAACACCACGAGTAACGGATAGAGCAGCTGCATAAACAGCAACAGCGTGACGTACAACCCCACCAGCCAGAACCTGGCCAGTCGCTTTTCAGCCACCAGCCCGTGAATCAGGGCCAGCCCGGCGAACACCAGCGGTACGCTGCACAACGGCGTCAACATGGCCATCTGCGAACCGAAATTCGGCCCCAGAAGCATGCACGCCAGCAGCAACATCGCCGGCCCCAGCGGGATTCGGATGGCGCGAAACTCGCGACCAAAACCACCCGGGTTGTACAACAACGCCTGCCAGTAGCGCCCGACAATCAGGCTCAGCACACTGACGATCTGCAGCAAAGCCGCTATCAGTCCGGTCAGGATGGGTGCAATCAGTGAAGCCAGACGCGCTCGTTCTTCTACCGAAAACTGCTGGTAGAGATCACCGAGCGCCAGCGGCAGGATTTTTACCAACTCCTGCGCCAGGCTTTCGATCTGAGGGCGGTAAACCGCACCCAGCACCACTGAAAACACCAACCCCATCGCTATGCTGACCAGCAGCACGCGGTTCCAGGATTCACTTGCGCGCAAAACCAACGCAAGGCCCGATGACCCGAGCAACACCATAAGTGCGCGCGGGTCGTCGGAATAAAGCCACCAGATCAACGCCGGCAGCATTCCCAGAGCAAGGACGCCAAGGGCATCCTTCAATCCGCGCCGAAGGAGCACGAAGCTTCCCGCGGCAGCACCCAACCAATACAACATCGGCAATGCGGCACATCCAGCCACTACCAGAGTGGCCTGCATACGACCACGCATGATGAACTCAGCTAAGGCGCGCATGCATTCAATCCCTTACTACGTGTCGACTGCCCGGTCTCAGCGGCCGTGGCTGTCGGTGTAGGCCAGCAGGGCCAGGAAGCGGGCGCGCTTGATAGCGGTGGCCAGCTGACGCTGATAACGAGCTTTGGTACCGGTGATACGGCTTGGAACGATTTTGCCGGTCTCGGATACATATGCTTTCAGGGTGTTGAGATCTTTGTAATCGATCTCTTTCACGTCTTCAGCGGTGAAGCGGCAGAATTTACGACGACGGAAGAAACGTGCCATGTAATTGGCTCCTCAAAAGGTCCGTGGATTACTCGTCAGCGTTATCGCTGGCGTCGCTGTTATCGCTGTCATCGCCATCGGCGCTGTCAGAATGCTCAGGACGGTCACGACGCTCACGGCGCTCACTGCGGTTTTCTTCAGCCTTGAGCATCTCGGATTGGCCGGTAACGGCTTCTTCGCGACGGATGACCAGGTTACGGATCACTGCATCGTTGTAACGGAAGTTGTCTTCCAGCTCAGCCAGGGCTTTGCCGGTGCATTCAACGTTCAGCATCACGTAGTGAGCCTTGTGAACATTGTTGATTGCGTAGGCCAGTTGACGACGGCCCCAATCTTCCAGACGGTGGATTTTGCCGCCGTCTTCTTCGATCAGCTTGGTGTAACGCTCTACCATGCCGCCGACTTGCTCGCTTTGATCCGGGTGGACCAAAAAGATGATTTCGTAATGACGCATGAATGCTCCTTACGGGTTGTAGCCTGCCGCTCAAAAGCGGTCAGACAAGGAGTGAATGACACTGTGGACTTGCTTGCGATAGACACATGCGTGCCTGCCGTCACAGCAAGGGGCGCAATTGTAGAGAAGGGACAGAAGAGGTGCAAGGCAATTGGTGATTATTTGAACAATCACCTCGACTGGAAAGCAGAACACTTGTAGGAGCTGCCGCAGGCTGCGATCTTTTGATCTTCTAAAAAGCAAAATCAAAAGATCGCAGCCTGCGGCAGCTCCTACAGAGGTGTGTCAGGACTTTTTGGCAGTAGCCTTGACGCCGCGCTGACGCAGGGCTTCGAACAGGCAGACACCGGTCGCCACGGACACATTGAGGCTGCTGACACTGCCGGCCATTGGCAGGCGCACCAGATAGTCGCAAAGATCGCGAGTCAGGCGGCGCATCCCGCTGCCCTCCGCGCCCATGATCAGGATGGTCGGGCCGGTCAGGTCCTGCTGATACAGATCCTGCTCAGCCTCGCCCGCCGTACCGACGACCCACAAGCCTCGCTGCTTGAGTTTTTCCAGGGTGCGCGCCAGGTTGGTCACGGCCACCAGCGGAATCACCTCCGCCGCGCCGCAGGCCACTTTTCGTACAGTCGGCGTCAGGGTTGCCGACTTGTCTTTCGGCACAATGACTGCCAACGCGCCCGCCGCATCCGCCGAACGCAGGCAAGCGCCGAGATTGTGCGGATCGGTCACGCCATCGAGCACCAGAATCAGTGGCGCGCCTTCAGTGCGGTCGAGCAGCTCGTCGAGCATTGCTTCGCCCCAGACCTGGCTCGGACTGACGTCCGCCACCACGCCCTGGTGCACGCCTTCGACCCAGGCATCCAGCTCACGCTTTTCAGCCTGGCCGACGGCCACCCGATTTTCGTTGGCCAGTTCGATCAACACCTGAACTCGCGGATCATTACGACCCTCAGCCAACCAGATCTGCTTGACCCGCTTTGGGTGATGGCGCAACAACGCTTCTACCGCATGCACGCCGTAGATCTTTTCCAACTGACTCATGACTTGGCCTTTGGTTTACGCACTCCGCCGCTTTTCGCGGCTGGAGCCGAGCCCGCTTTCGGCGGGCCTTTACGGTGTTTACTCGGTTTGGCTGGCTTGTCCGTCGCCCGGTCTGGCGTCGACTTGCCGGACTTTCCCGCAGACGGCGCTTTACCGCCGCTTTTCGCTTCAGACAGCAACGCCTGCTTCATTTCACGACTTTTGCGCAGCTCGGCGTTTTTCGCCGCAGCGTCGCTTGGACGGTAAGCTTCGCCGGTTTTCTTGTCAGCCGCGGTACGCCGCCCGGTCTTGGCCGCTGCCGGCTCAGGAACAGGTTTGGCCGCAGGTACATCGACTCCCGCCGTACGTTTTTTGCGACCGATCGGCGCGCTGATGGTTTTTTCGGCCATCTCGAAGTCGATCTTGCGTTCGTCCAGGTCAACCCGCATGACCCGTACTTCCACGGTATCACCCAAGCGGAAGCTGCGACCGGTACGCTCACCGGCCAGGCGGTGGTGCACTGGATCGAAGTGGTAGTAGTCACCCGGCAAGGCGGTGACGTGCACCAGGCCCTCGACATAGATATCGGTCAGCTCGACGAACAAACCAAAACCGGTCACCGCGGTGATCACACCCGGGAACGACTCGCCGACGCGGTCTTTCATGAACTCGCACTTGAGCCAGTTCACGACGTCCCGGGTCGCTTCATCGGCACGCCGCTCGCTCATCGAACACTGCTCGCCGAGCTGCTCCAGCGCCGCTTCGTCGTACGGATAGATACGCGCTTTGGGAATGGTCATCGCACCGGCGCGCTTGACGTGCGGGGTGTTCTGCTTGGAATGGATCACGCTGCGGATCGCCCGGTGCGTGAGCAGGTCCGGGTAACGACGAATCGGCGAAGTGAAGTGTGTATAGGCTTCGTAATTCAGACCGAAGTGGCCCTGGTTATCGGCGCTGTAAACCGCCTGGCTCAACGAGCGCAGCATGACGGTCTGGATCAGATGGAAATCCGGACGATCCTTGATGCCGGCGAGCAGTGCCTGGTAGTCCTTCGGCGACGGGCCGTCCTTGCCTTTGTGCAGCGACAGGCCGAGCTCACCCAGAAACGCGCGAAGCTTTTCCAGACGCTCCGGCGGCGGACCGGCATGGACCCGGTACAACGCAGGGATTTCATGCTTTTTCAGGAATTGAGCGGTGGCCACGTTGGCCGCCAGCATGCATTCCTCGATCAGCTTGTGCGCATCGTTACGAACGGTCGGGGTGATTTCAGCGATTTTGCGCTCGGAGCCGAAGATGATTCGGGTCTCCATGGTTTCAAAATCGATCGCTCCACGGATATGCCGGGCGCCGAGCAACACTTTGTACAGTGCATACAGCTGCTTGAGGTGCGGCACGACGCCTGCGTATTCGCCACGCAGTTGCTTGGCTTCGCTGGTTTTCGGTTGTTCGAGGATGGTGCTGACCTTGTTGTAGGTCAGGCGCGCCTGCGAGTGGATCACCGCTTCGTAGAACTGGTAATCCGTCATCTCGCCGGTTTTCGAGATCGTCATCTCGCACACCATGGCCAGACGATCGACGTGCGGGTTCAGCGAACACAGACCGTTAGACAGCTGCTCAGGCAGCATCGGTATCACGCGCTCGGGGAAATACACCGAGTTGCCACGCACCTGGGATTCGGCGTCGAGCGCCGAACCGATTTTCACGTAGCTGGAAACGTCGGCAATCGCCACGTACAACTTCCAGCCACCGGAGAACAGGCGCAGCTTGCCCGGCTTGGCTTCGCAGTAGACCGCGTCATCGAAGTCGCGGGCATCTTCACCGTCGATGGTGACGAAGGGCAGATGGCGCAGGTCGATGCGCTTCTCTTTGTCTTTCTCTTCGACTTCCGGCTTGAGCTTGGCGGCTTCTTTGAGCACCGCTTCAGGCCAGACGTGAGGAATGTCGTAAGTACGCAGGGCGACATCGATTTCCATGCCCGGCGCCATGTAGTTACCCACTACCTCCACCACGTCGCCTTGCGGCTGGAAGCGTGGCGTTGGCCAGTGAGTGATCTTCACTTCGACGAACTGACCGACTTTAGCGCTGGCATTGCGACCCGGCGTGACCAGCACTTCTTGCTGGATCTTCGGGTTGTCGGCCACCACGAAGCCGATACCGCCTTCTTCGAAGTACCGGCCAACGATGGTTTCGTGGGCGCGGGTAACCACTTCGACGATCACGCCTTCGCGACGACCACGACGGTCCAGGCCGGAAACCCGGGCCAGCGCACGGTCACCGTCGAACACCAGGCGCATTTGCGCCGGGCTCATGAACAGGTCATCGCTGCCGTCGTCCGGGATCAGGAAACCAAAACCATCGCGGTGACCGCTGATGCGACCGAGGATCAGATCGAGCTTGTCCACCGGCGCGTAGGTGCCGCGACGAGTGTAAATCAGCTGAGCATCGCGCTCCATGGCGCGCAGGCGGCGACGCAGGGCTTCGAGCTGGTCTTCTGTGGTCAGACCAAACTCCTCCACCAACTGCTCGCGGTTAGCCGGCGAACCCCGATCCGCAAGATGCTTGAGGATCAGTTCGCGGCTAGGAATAGGGTTTTCGTATTTTTCCGCTTCACGAGCGGCCTCGGGATCGAGGGACTGCCAATCGGCCATTAGAGAGTTTTCACCTTGTCTATATGCGGGTTAGTTTGGCATACGCGTATTGAAACGGGAAATTTCAGGCTCGGACAGCGCTCGAAACGCCCTTTGCCAAGCATAGAAAGCTCTCATGAATGCCGCTCGTGAAATTTTCCAGGTATTTTTAATAACAGGGGTTTACAGTGAAATAGGTGGTCCGTATAGTGCGCGCCATCGACGACGCAGACGCATGTCGATATTGCCCAGATGGTGAAATTGGTAGACACGCCAGCTTCAGGTGCTGGTGACCGCAAGGTCGTGGAAGTTCGAGTCTTCTTCTGGGCACCAATTCAAGAGCTAGAGATTACATCAATCTCCAGACTCTCACAAAAACCCGCGAAAGCGGGTTTTTGCATTTTAGGTATTTGATTTATTAAAACCAAAACAGGGGTTTACAGATCAAAACGCTCTCCGTATAGTGCGCCTCATCAACGGCGGACAACGCTGCTGATACTGCCCAGATGGTGAAATTGGTAGACACGCCAGCTTCAGGTGCTGGTGACCGCAAGGTCGTGGAAGTTCGAGTCTTCTTCTGGGCACCAATTCAAACTTCAAAGCATTGCTTTGAAGCTTCACAAAAACCCGCGAAAGCGGGTTTTTGCGTTTCTGGCCGTCCAACATCCCCCCCAAAGAGCAGGACTGCATTTTGTGGCGAGGGAGCTTGCTCCCGCCGGCCGGTCCGCGCTCGGGCGAAGCAGTCGTAAGCCGGTGAATGCGGCGAGCCTGACAGAATGCAGTTGCAGTATTTGGGGCTGCTTCGCATCCCAGCGGGAGCAAGCTCCCTCGCCACAGGTGCCTGCACCCGAAAGCCTCCCCTGCATCCCCTCCAGGCGCACACGAGAAACAATATCGTTTATCATTGTAACTAAATATTGCAATGCGCCAGCGAGGAACCCTGCGAATGATGTTTCGAAATACCCTGCGTCGCGGCCTGACCATCACCCTGCTCGGCCTGACACTCGCGTCTCCCCTCACTCAAGCTGCAGACCCTGTTTCCCTGACGCTGTACAACGGCCAGCACAAGGAAGTCGGCGACGCCATCGCCAAAGCCTTCGAAGCCAAGACCGGTATTCACGTCAATGTGCGCAAAGGCAGCAGCAACCAGCTCGCCAGCCAGGTCGTCGAAGAAGGCGACCGCTCCCCGGCCGACGTGATCTATACCGAAGAGTCTCCACCGCTGAACAAGCTTGGCGAACAGGGCCTGCTGGCGACGATCGACGCCAGCACGCTCGACGTTCTGCCCAAGGAATACGTGGCCGGCAATGGCACCTGGATGGGCGTCACCGCACGGGTTCGGGTGGTCGCGTTCAACCCGAAACTGATCGCCGAACAAGACCTGCCGACATCGGTCATGGAATTCTCCCAACCGCAATGGCAAGGCAAGGTCGGCTTCGTCCCCACCAGCGGCGCCTTCCAGGAACAGGCCGTGGCGATCATCAAAGTGCACGGAATGGACGCGGCCGAAGAATGGCTGACCGGCCTGCGGGCGTTCGGCAAGGTCTACAGCAACAATATGGTGGCCTTGAAGGCCGTGGAGAATGGCGAAGTCGCCACTGTCCTGGTGAACAACTACTACTGGTTCGCCCTGCAGCGCGAAAAAGGCCAGCTCGATTCCAAACTGCATTACTTCACCGGCGGCGATGTCGGCGGACTGATTACCGTCTCCAGCGCGGCGGCACTCAAATCCAGCAAACACCCCAAGGAAGCCCAGCAGTTCCTCGCCTTCATGGCCGGCGAAGAAGGCCAGCGCATTATTACTCAGACGTCGGCGGAGTACCCGCTGCGCAAGGGCATGGAATCGGATCGCGACCTCAAACCCTTCAGCGAACTGCAACCGCCAAACGTCACCCCGGCCGACCTCGGCAACGCCGAACAAGCCCTGGAGCTGGAACGTGACGTTGGCCTGAATTGATGAGCGCATCGCTACCCGCCGGCGTCTTGCGCAGCGGTTTTGTACCGAGGCGCAAACGGCCATCGATCTGGCTGCTGCTGCCCGTATTGTTGCTGGTCGCCATGAGCCTGCTGCCGCTGCTCTATGTCGGACTCAAGGCCTGGCAGGCTGGCTGGACCGAGGCACTGCATCTGTTGTGGCGACCGTATGTGTTCGGCTTGCTGCGCAACACGCTGTTGCTGATGGTTGGTGTCACGCTGGCGTGCGCGGTGATCGGCCTGTCGCTGGCCTGGCTGCTGGAGCGCAGCAACTTGCCCGGGCGGCGCTTGTGGGGCGTGGTGCTCTGCCTGCCGTTCGCGGTACCGGCCTTCGTCAGCAGTTTCACCTGGGTGTCGCTGAGCGCGAACTTCGAAGGCCTGGGCGGCGCCATTCTGGTCATGACCCTTTCCAAGTACCCCCTGGTTTTCTTGCCCGTGGCAGCCACCTTGCGCAACCTCGATCCATCCCTGGAGGAGTCCGCGCGGACCCTGGGGCAAAATCGTTGGGGGGTGTTCTTCAGGATTACCCTGCCACTGCTTTGGCCTTCGTTACTGGCCGGCGCCCTGCTGATCGCCCTGCACATGCTGGTGGAGTTCGGCGCCCTGTCGATCATCGGCCTGCAAACCTTTACCACGGCGATCTATCAGCAGTTCGAGCTGGAATTCAGCAACGCCAATGCGGCGATGCTGTCCGCGGTATTGCTTGCACTGTGCCTGGTGCTTTTGTGGTTGGAGTTGCGGGTTCGCGGCAAGGGCCGTCACGTGCGCATTGGCCAGGGCGCGGCGCGGCATGCCGAGCAGGTTCAGCTAGGTAAATGGGCGGCTGCGGGCCAGTTGTATTGCCTGCTGCTGACGATTATCGGCAGCGGCATTCCGCTGGGCATGCTCGCGTATTGGTTGGCCGTGGGCTCGTCAGCGGCATTCCCGGTCGGCGCCATCAGCGAAGCCTTGCTGTCTTCGCTGGCGCTGTCCCTGGGCGGCGCAGCACTGTGCCTGGTGCTGGCAGTGCCGGTCGGCCTGCTGGTAGTTCGCTACAAAGGCCGATTGGCCCTGTGGGCGGAGCGCCTGCCCTATCTGCTGCATGCACTGCCAGGCCTGGTGATTGCGCTGACGCTGGTGTTCTTCGCCTTGCACTATGTACCGGCGCTGTATCAGACGTCCGGCTTGCTGCTGATTGCTTATGCCCTGCTGTTTCTGCCACTGGCTCAGGCGCCGATCCGCACCGCCCTGAACAAAGCCGCACCGCAACTGGAAGAAGCTGCCCGAACCCTCGGAGCGTCTTCTTTCAGCGCATTTGTCAGGGTGACCCTGCCGATCATCTTCCCGGCGCTGGGGGCAGCGTTTGCCTTGGTGTTCCTGGATGCCATGAAGGAGCTGACGGCGACCTTGCTGCTCAGCCCGACCGGGCTCAACACTTTGGCAACGGAAGTCTGGGCGCATACCGCGAATGTGGAGTTTGCAGCAGCGGCGCCTTATGCGGCGCTGTTGATTCTGGTGTCAGGGTTGCCGGTGTATTTGCTCACGACGAAGATGTATCTGAGTCGCTGAAAGCGCCAAGATCGCAGCCTTCGGCAGCTCCTACACCGACCGAGTACACCTCCGGCATTGAGATGTACGCAAACTGTAGGAGCTTGCCGCAGGCTGCGATCTTTTCGGGCCTATTACGCCCTGAACTGCCCCAGGCTCGCCTTCAACTGCGCCGCCAGCCCATCCAGCACCTTGCCACTGGCAGTGGTTTCCACCACTGCCTGAGCCGCCCGCTCGGCCTGGGCATGAATAGTTTCAACCCGCCCACGCACCGCATGTGCGCCTTGCGCCTGAAGGGCGGCCGCCTGGGTCGCCAGACCAATCGCCGCATGCACCTGCTCGACCGAGGCCTGCACCGACTGCTGCAGCCGCGCGCTGTCGCGCAACACCAGCAAGCCTTCGCTGGCCTGACGACCTGCCTGGCCAATGGCCGCTACCGCCTCACGGGCACCTTGCTGCAAGGCGCCGATGTGCGCCTGGATATCGCCGGTAGAGCTCTGGGTCTTGCTCGCCAGCGCCCGCACTTCATCGGCTACGACCGCAAAGCCACGCCCGGTCTCACCGGCACGGGCTGCTTCGATGGCCGCGTTCAGCGCCAACAGGTTAGTCTGCTCGGCAATTCCGTGAATCACCGTCAGCACCACTTCGATCTGCTCGCTTTGTTGCGCCAGCCGCTCGATCACTTTGGACCCGGTCTCCACCTGTCCGGCCAAGGCTTCGATCAGACTGCCGACCTGAGCCGAGGTCCGGGTGTTCTGGTCGGTCGCCTGACGGATATCCACCACTTGCTGCAAGGCCGCCTGCATGGCATGACTTTCGGCCTGCGCTTCATCAGCCATTTGCGACAGCGCCCGCAAGCTCTCGGCCACCTCGTCGCGCTGCGCCGCTGCCGCTGCGTCGGCACCGGCATTGCGCAAGGTCATGGCGCCGATTTCCACGCCCGTACGCTGCGCCACATCACCCGCCTCGCGAACGATCGGCTGCAACTTGTCGACAAAGCGATTGACCGCCGAGGCCATTTCGCCAATCTCATCCTTGCTGTTGAGCTGCACGCGCTTGGTCAGATCCCCCTCCCCGGCCGCCAGATCATTCAGCGCCGCGATTAGCAAATGCAATCTGTTGACCACTCGACGCCCCAGGACCACCGCCAGTAACAGCAGTACACCGAGGCCGACCAACGCCAGGCCCATGCCAATCCGCCAGCGCAAGGTGGCCGCAGCCTCCTGCACGGTGCTGGTAGTGTTGTCTTTCATCTCGGAGGCGGTGGCTTGTGCCGACTGCAAGCGCGCCCGCATGGCCGTGGCGCTGTCAGCCGCCGCACCTTTGAGGCTGTCGCCCACCAGTTGATCACCGCTGGCGATCAAGGCCGAGAAGCGCTGGTCCAGCGCCGCCAGATCGGTTTCCACCGACGCGGTGGAGACACCCATCAAGACCTTGCCGATTTCCACGCCGTTAGGGTTGATCGAGGCTTCGAGGTAGTAGACCGAAGGATCGTTTTTCGCCGCATCGAGGATTTTATCCATCGCGCGATCACCCTGGCCCTTTTCCAGCAGCGCCTTGTTGATCGGGTTTTCGCGATTCATATAGCGAGTCAGGTGCTGGCCGGTGGCGTCGTCATACACCACGAACAGTACGTTGGGATTGCGCTGGGCGCGTCGAGCGAACTCGGAAAGGGCCGGCACGTCACTGTCCCACATGGCCCGCGGAGCCACCGAAGCCAGCAGCTGGGCCATGTCATTGGCCGAGTCCTTCAGACCCTTTTCCAGCGTCGCGCGCAATTGCGCCTGCTCGTCTTCCAGCCGCGAGGACAATCCTGCGGTCAGACGTTGACGGGTACTGGTGGACAGGCTGTCGAGACTCGACGTGACTTCACGTCCCGCCTGCTCAAGTTCGCCTGCGAGTTTTTGGCTATCGACGCCCAGGCGATTGCCGAGATCGGCTTCCAGTGCGGTCACTGTGCTCCGGGTCAGGGCGACAGCCACCAGTACTTGCACCAAGAGGGCGATACCAAGGGTAACGAACACAGGCCGCAATAAACGGCTTTGTAACAGTGAGAGAACGGCCGACACAGGAAATCCCTCTGCTAGGACGCCATTAAATTGATGGCAGCCAGAAAAAGGGAATCACAGCAAGGGTCGTGCCGTTTGACCGACAGAAACGAAAAAGGGCCCTGAGAAGGGCCCTTTGTCTTTTACATCAACGACTTATTAAGCGAACGGATGACGCAGAACGATGGTCTCGTTGCGGTCCGGGCCCGTCGAAATAATGTCGATCGGCGCGCCGACCAACTCTTCGACGCGTTTGATGTAGTTGCGAGCAGCCTGAGGCAGCTCTTCCAGGGTCTTGGCGCCGAGGGTCGATTCGGTCCAGCCCGGCATTTCTTCGTATACCGGTTCCAGGCCGATGTAGCTGTCGGCGTCGGTTGGTGCGTCGATCACTGCACCATCCTGGTTCTTGTAGCCCACGCAGATATTGATGGTCTCTAGACCATCAAGCACGTCGAGCTTGGTCAGGCACAGGCCGGAGATGCTGTTGACATCGATAGCGCGACGCAGGATCACGGCATCGAACCAGCCGCAACGACGGGCACGGCCGGTGGTAGCGCCGAACTCGTGGCCACGCTTGGCCAGGAATGCACCGATGTCGTCGAACAGCTCGGTCGGGAACGGGCCCGAGCCCACGCGAGTGGTGTACGCCTTGGTGATGCCAAGGATGTAATCCAGGTACATCGGACCAAAACCCGAACCGGTGGCGATGCCGCCAGCGGTGGTGTTGGAGCTGGTGACGTACGGGTAGGTACCGTGGTCGATGTCCAGCAAGGAGCCTTGAGCGCCCTCGAACATGATGTCTTTACCCGCGCGACGCAGTTCGTGCAGTTCGGCGGTGACGTCGAGCATCATCGGCTTGAGCAGTTCGGCGTATTCCATGCACTCGTCGAGCGTCTTCTGGAAATCGATCGCGGGCTCTTTGTAGTAATTGACCAGCACGAAGTTGTGGTAATCCAGCAACTCGCCCAGCTTGGCGGCGAAACGCTCGCGGTGGAACAGGTCACCAATGCGCAGACCGCGACGGGCAACCTTGTCTTCGTACGCCGGGCCGATGCCACGACCGGTGGTGCCGATCTTCAGCTCGCCACGGGCCTTTTCACGGGCCTGGTCCAGCGCCACGTGGTAGGACAGGATCAACGGGCAGGACGGGCTGATACGCAGACGCTCGCGTACCGGTACACCCTTCTCTTCCAGCTTGATGATTTCACGCAGCAAGGCGTCAGGTGCAACCACTACACCGTTACCGATCAGGCACTGCACGCCATCGCGCAGGACGCCCGACGGGATCAGGTGCAAAACGGTTTTCTCGCCATCGATCACCAGCGTGTGACCGGCGTTGTGGCCACCTTGATAGCGCACTACCGCGGCAGCATGTTCGGTCAGCAGATCAACGATCTTGCCTTTGCCCTCATCACCCCATTGGGTGCCCAGGACTACGACATTCTTACCCATAACACTTGTCCTCATTCGCGCAAACTTGGTGCCGGCAACGGCCGGCAGGAAAACTCAAGAAGCCAGCGGCAATACTTGCCAAAGCCCGTTCTGCTGAATCAATTGCCGGTCGCAGTCCGCTTCACGGGCGGCGGCCAAAGGTTGCCCAGGCAACGCCTGAACGACACGCTGACCCTCACTGCGCAACTGGCAAACCTGCTGCCAGAGTGCTGCGTCCGTACTGTCAGGCATCCAGATACCGCCAGACGGTAGCTCGACTTCAGCACGCCCCAGGGTCACCAGGGTTTTCAAATCGGTAGAGAAGCCAGTCGCCGGACGGGCACGACCGAAGTCGGCGCCGATATCGTCATAACGACCGCCCTGAGCGATGGACTGGCCAACACCCGGTACGAATACCGCGAACACCACACCGGTGTGATAGTGGTAACCGCGCAACTCACCCAGGTCGAAGTACAGCGGCAACTCGGGGAAACGCGCGGACAATCGCTCGGCAATCGCCAGCAAATCGTCCAGCGCCGCCAGTACGGGAGCCGGCGCATTGGCCAAACGCTCGCGAGCAGCGGGCAGTACTTCACGACCGCCACACAAATCAACCAGGGCCCGCAGCATGCCCGACAAATCGGCGGGCAGGCCTTCGGTCAAGGTAATGACCTCATCGATCGCCTTGCGTTGCAGGGCGTCGAACAATTGTTGTTCCACTTCACCGGACAAACCGGCGGCACGGGCCAGGCCGCGATAGATGCCGACATGACCGAGGTCCATGTGCACATCCGGCACGTCGGCCAGTTGCAGCATAGCCAGCATCAGGCTGATGACTTCAACATCGCTGCTCGGACTGGCATCGCCATACAGCTCGGCACCCAGCTGGATCGGGCTGCGCGAGGACGACAAGGCCCGCGGCTGGGCATGCAGGACGCTGCCGGCATAGCACAGACGGCTCGGCCCTTCGCGACGCAGGGTGTGCGCATCGATGCGCGCCACTTGCGGCGTGATGTCGGCACGAAAGCCCATCTGCCGGCCCGACTGCGGGTCGATCACCTTGAAGGTTCGCAGATCGAGATCCTGGCCTGCACCCGTCAGCAGGGATTCCAGGTATTCGATATGCGGGGTGACGACGAACTCATAGCCCCAGCTCTGGAACAGATCCAGCACCTGGCGGCGCGCTATTTCAATGCGCGCCGCTTCCGGCGGCAGTACTTCTTCGATGCCATCTGGCAGCAGCCAGCGGTCTACCGTTGCCATTACGCCATTCCCCTATGATCCGGGTGGCCAGCCTATGGGCGAGCCTTGAGTGAAGCAGAAAATGATTGATTCATGTGTACAAACCCCGCGCATGAACAACGGGACGAACAGCCTGAAATCGGCTTCGCCAACCACTTTCCTCGAAAAAACTGTCGAGTCATTCCACTCGACGCCGTGCAATAAAAAACAGCAATCAAACATGCAGACGCAAAAAAGCCGGGAATTTCCCGGCTGCCGCATCATACACCCGTTTTCCCAAAGGATCACCCCGCCAAGCGCTTTAGCCGCTCGACGGGGTGTTGCCGGATGCGTACTGAATCAAGGCTTGGGCTTTTCCAGATATCGGAAGAAGTCGCTGCTTGGGTCCAGGACCATGACGTCGGTTTTGCTCGCGAAGCTTTCACGGTAGGCGCGCAGGCTACGGTAGAACGCGTAGAACTCCTGATCCTGACCGTAGGCCTTGGAGTAGATCGAAGCGGCCTGTGCGTCACCATCACCGCGAGCCTCTTCCGACTCGCGATAAGCTTCGGCCAGCAGCACGCGACGCTGACGATCGGCGTCGGCACGAATGCCTTCCGCCAGCTCGTTACCTTTGGCGCGATGCTCACGAGCCTCACGCTCACGCTCGGTGCTCATCCGCTCGAACACGCTACGGTTCACTTCCTTCGGCAGATCGATGGCCTTGACCCGAACATCGATCACTTCGATGCCCAGTTCCTTGTTGGCCATTTTGTTCAGCGAAGCCGTGATGTCCGACATCAGCGCGTCACGCTCACCGGAAACCACTTCATGCAGGGTGCGCTTACCAAACTGGTCACGCAGACCCGATTCCAGACGACGCGAAAGGCGTTCGTCAGCAATCTGCTTGAGGCCGGAGGTCGCGGTGTAGAAGCGCTCGGCATCTTTCACCCGCCACTTGGCGTAGGCATCGACCATGACGGCTTTCTTTTCCAGTGTCAGGAAGCGCTGTGTCGGTGCATCCAGCGTCATCAGGCGCGCGTCGAACTTACGCACCTTGTTAACGTAAGGCACTTTCACATGCAGGCCCGGTTGAACGTCCGCCTGGACCACTCGACCGAACTGCAGCAACACCGCACGCTCGGTCTGAGCCACGATGTAGAAGCAGTTCCAGGCAGCGATGGCCACGACGACGCCGACAATAAGGGCGATCAGCGATTTATTGCTCATCAGCGACTCTCCCTGGAACGCGTTGGCTGCTGTTGCTGCGAATCCGCTGCGCTACGCGTGCTCGCATCGGTGCCGCCCACTGCTGCACCCGTTACCGGCGCAGTGCCGCTACGGCCACTTTCGATCATCTTGTCCAGCGGCAGGTAAAGCAGATTGCTCTGGCCGTTTTTATTGCCGCTCACAAGTACCTTGCTGGTGTTGCTGAAGACTTCCTGCATGGTGTCCAGGTACAGACGCTCACGGGTGACTTCAGGGGCTTTGCGATACTCGGCTACCAGCTTGGTGAAGCGATCTGCCTCACCCTTGGCACGGGAGACGACTTCGTCGCGATAACCATTGGCATCCTCAAGGATGCGCTGGGCCTGACCACGAGCTTCCGGCACGACGCCGTTGGCGTAGGTTTCAGCCTGGTTGCGCGAACGCTGCTCATCTTCACGAGCGCGGATCACGTCATCGAAGGCTTCCTGGACTTCACGCGGTGCAGCTGCGCTCTGAACGTTGACCTGAGTGACGGTGATACCGGTGCGATAGGTATCGAGGAAGCGTTGCAGACGTTCCTTGATTTCGCTGGCCATCAATTCACGACCTTCGGTCAGCACCTGGTCCATCTCGGTGGAACCCACCACGTGGCGCAAGGCACTCTCGGTCGCGTGCTGCAGGCTGATTTCCGGCTGATCGACGTTCAGCACGAAGTCCTGCAGGTTGCTGATCTTGTACTGCACGGTCAGCGGCACTTCGACGATGTTCTCGTCTTCAGTCAGCATTTGACCCTGCTTGGTGTACGCACGCTCACGCGTGACGTTTTCCATGTACTTGCGATCAATCGGTGGGAAGTAGATGTTCAGGCCCGGGCCGACGGTTTCGTAGTATTTACCGAAGCGCAGCACGACGGCCTGCTCCTGCTCGTCGACTACGTAAACCGCGCTGTACAGCCAGACAGCCGCCAGCACGACAAGGCCGATGCCGAGCAAGCCGTAACCACCGCCCTTGCCCGAACCACCGCCGTCGTCACCACGTTTTTTACCACCACCGAACAACCCATTCAGGCTTTCCTGTAGCTTTCGGAAGGCCTCGTCGAGATCTGGTGGCCCCTTGCGGTCGCCGTTATTACGGCGTTTACCACCCCAAGGATCCTGATTATTCGAGTTGCCACCCGGCTCATTCCAAGCCATAGCGCTCTCCATCTGATAAAGCAAAGACGCACCCACGGCGCGCCGACCAATGCTACAGAATGCCTGCCACAGCGGCACAACCGCTTTTTCAGGCTTTTATTGCAAAGTGTGTTGCTCGATGAATTCCAGCGGCTGCAGACCTTCGCGACTCACCAGTCGATTCAACTCGACCCGTGGCAAGCGAACGGCCAGCAAACTGATGCCGTCTTCGTCGTGTTCTTCTTTCTGAACTGCGCCCAAGGCGAAGAACTGAGCGCGCAGTCGAGCAAAACGCTGCGGCAAGCGCAAGGTGCCAACGAATAAATCATTGCCAAGCAGCTCTGCGACAGCCTGTTTGAGCAAGTCCAGACCCGTACCGTCCCGCGCCGACAACCAGACCCGCTGCGGTTTGCCATCGGCATCACGCTGGATCTGCGGCTCTACGCCCTCGAGCAGGTCGAGTTTGTTATAGACCTCCAGGATCGGCAAGTCTTGAGCCCCGATCTCGCCCAGCACCACCATGACTTGCTCAATCTGCGCCATACGCTCCGGCTCATGGGCATCGATCACATGCAGCAACAGGTCGGAGTTGCTCGACTCCTCGAGCGTTGCCCGAAATGCCTCGACCAGTTTATGCGGCAAGTGACGGATGAAACCCACGGTATCGGCCAGCACGATCGGACCGAGGTCGTCGAGTTCGAGACGGCGCAGGGTCGGATCGAGCGTGGCGAACAGCTGGTTTGCCGCGAAGACGTCGGAGTCGGTCACCGAGTTGAACAGCGTCGATTTGCCGGCGTTGGTATAGCCCACCAGTGAAACCGTCGGGATGTCGGCACGTTTGCGGCCGCGACGCGACTGCTCACGCTGGCTGCGGACCTTTTCCAGGCGCCCCTTGATCTGCCGCAGGCGAACCCGCAGAAGACGCCGGTCGGTTTCGAGCTGTGTTTCACCCGGGCCGCGCAGACCGATACCGCCTTTCTGCCGCTCAAGGTGAGTCCAGCCGCGAACCAGTCGCGTACTCATGTAATCAAGCTGGGCCAATTCGACCTGGAGCTTGCCTTCATGGGTGCGGGCGCGTTGGGCGAAGATATCGAGAATCAGGCCCGTACGGTCAATCACGCGACACTCGAAAACACGTTCGAGGTTACGCTCCTGACTGGGCGTGAGGACGTGATTGAAAATCACCAGATCTACCTGCTCGGCTTTGACCAGGTCGCGTAACTCTTCGACCTTGCCACTGCCAATCAGGTATTTAGCGGTTGGCCGATGACGCGGCACGTTAAAAAACGCGACGGTCTCGGCGCCGGCCGATATGGCCAACTCCTGAAACTCCTGCGGATCTTCGCGCGCCTCAGGGTCCTGACCATCCAAGTGAACGAGAATTGTCCGTTCACCACCACCGTGGCGCTCAAAGAACAAAGGAGACTCCTATCAGGCGTTACCTGGCTCAGCGTCAGCTTGTTCGGTTTCGGTTGCGCTAGGCAGACGAATTGGACGAACCGGCACTACTGTCGAGATAGCATGTTTGTAGACCATCTGGCTGACGGTGTTCTTCAGCAGGATCACGAACTGGTCGAAAGACTCGATCTGACCTTGCAGCTTGATCCCGTTGACCAGGTAGATAGAAACCCCAACTTTCTCTTTACGTAAAGTATTCAGGTAAGGGTCTTGTAGCGAATGCCCTTTTGACATGTGCCGCACTCCTTTAAGGATCAATAATAAAAAAATTAGAAAAACAAATGGCTTGGGCCGTCACAACCCCCAAAGGATAGACGGCAATTACAAGGACTCAGCTCAATATGGAGACCGTTCCCAGGTATTTCAAGGCGCGTGGCAGATTGTCGCAATCCAGGCTGTCCAGCCAATGCAGGTCAGCCCAGCTGCGTAGCCAGGTGAACTGGCGCTTCGCCAATTGGCGCGTGGCAATGATTCCACGCTCCTGCATCTCGGCTGACGTCAGCTTGCCATCCAGATGATCCCAGACTTGTCGGTAGCCTACAGCACGTATAGACGGCAACCCGATATGCAGGTCACTTCTAGTACGCAGAGCTACGACCTCATCAATGAATCCCTGTTCCAACATTTGTGTGAATCTTTGTGCAATTCGCTCGTGCAGTACCTGACGGTTCGCCGGAGCGATGGCCAAGTTCGCGACAGTATAGGGCAATTGTCCATGTCCCGAAGCGGCTGCTTCAGTACTTTGCGCAGATTGTCGCTGCCGAAGGGCCGTCATGCTCAGGCCGCTGACTCGATAAACTTCCAGTGCCCGGCTCAATCGCTGTGGATCATTGGGGTGAATTCTCGCCGCCGATTCCGGATCGATCACCGCCAACTGGTCGTGCAGGGCTTGCCAGCCGAGGCGTGCAGCCTCTTGTTCGATTTCTGCGCGCACCTGCGGATCGGCCGCCGGCATGTCCGCCAGGCCTTCGAGCAAAGCCTTGTAATAAAGCATCGTGCCGCCTACCAGCAGCGGAATATTGCCGCGCGCGGTGATCTCGGCCATGGCGGCCAGGGCGTCGTGGCGAAAATCAGCCGCTGAATAGCTCTGTGCCGGGTCACGAATGTCGATCAATTGATGGGGAAACTCGGCCAACAGCGCTTTCGAAGGCTTGGCGGTGCCGATGTCCATGCCGCGGTAGACCAGCGCCGAATCGACGCTGATCAACTCGCAGGGCAGCACCTTGCTCAGTTCGATGGCCAGATCGGTCTTGCCAGCGGCCGTCGGCCCCATCAGGAATATCGCGGGAGGGAGCTGACTCATCAACGACCGCGCAAAAATAGTTTGTCCAGATCGTCCAGGCCCAATTGGGTCCAGGTCGGTCGGCCATGGTTACATTGACCGCTGCGCTCGGTGTTTTCCATGTCGCGCAACAACCCGTTCATTTCCGGCAAGGCCAGGCGCCGATTGGCGCGAATCGCGCCATGGCAGGCCATGGTTCCGAGCAACTCGTTCAGGTGCGCCTGAATCCGGTCGCTGGTGCCGTATTCCATCAGGTCCGCCAGCACGTCATGTACCAGCCGATTGGCCTCGGCCTGCTTCAACAGCGCCGGTATCTGCCGAATCGCCAGGGTTTCCGGGCCCAGTCGCTGCAACTCGAAACCGAGCCGTTGGAACCAGCTCATGTGTTCTTCGGCGCAGTCCGCTTCACGCTGGCTGACCGCAATCGACTCTGGTACCAGCAACGGCTGGCCACTCAAGCCTTCACTGGCCATCGCGACTTTCAGTCGCTCATACATGATCCGCTCGTGGGCCGCGTGCATATCCACCAGCACCAGCCCCTGAGCGTTCTCCGAGAGGATATAGATGCCTTTGAGCTGCGCCAGCGCATAGCCCAGGGGCGGAATATCGCCCTGACCATCCGGCAGCGCTGCCGCTGCGTTCTCTGGCAAAGGCGCATAAAACTCGCGATAAGCACTCTGGGCTTCGGCGGCCGGCACCGCCGATTGTGGCCGTGGCGTGTACTGGTACTGATAACCCGCGCCAGCGCCTGAGCCCGGCGCGCTGAACGTCGGTTGCGGCTGCGGCTGTTCCAGCAGCAGGTTGGCCGCCAGACGCATTTCGCCCTGCGGACCGAACTCGCCGGCCTCGATACCGGTGGGGCGGGCCATACCGGCAACCGCGACGGGTGCTGCCAGATGGTCTTCCGGACGCACGTCGCCCAAGGCGCGGTGCAGGGTGCCGTAAAGGAAATCGTGAACCATGCGCCCGTCACGGAAGCGTACTTCATGCTTGGTCGGGTGCACGTTGACGTCCACTACCGCCGGATCGACTTCAAAGAACAGTACGAACGTTGGATGTCGGCCATTGAACAATACGTCGCGGTAAGCCTGGCGCACCGCGTGGGCAACCAGCTTGTCACGCACCGCCCGACCGTTGACGTAGAAATACTGCAAGTCCGCCTGACTGCGAGAAAAAGTCGGCAGGCCCACCCAACCCCACAGGTGCAGGCCGTTGCGTTCGACTTCGATCGGCAGCGCCTGCTCGAGGAACCCCGCACCGCAAACTGCTGCCACGCGCCGGGCGCGGGCCGCGTCGTCATGGGCTTCGTGCAGGCTGAGGATGGTCTTGCCGTTGTGGCGCAGGTGGAAGGCCACGTCGAAACGCGCCAGCGCCAGACGCTTGATCACTTCTTGCAGGTGATCGAACTCGGTTTTTTCAGCCTTGAGGAACTTGCGCCGTGCCGGTGTATTGAAAAACAGATCGCGCACTTCCACCGAAGTGCCCACTGGGTGGGCGGCCGGCTGGACCCGAGGCGCCATGTCACGGCCTTCGGTCTCGCCTTGCCAGGCCTGCTCGGCACCATGAGTGCGGGAGGTCAGGGTCAGTCGCGCGACAGAACTGATGGACGCCAGTGCTTCGCCGCGAAACCCCAGGCTCATCACCCGTTCGAGGTCTTCCAGGTCGCGGATCTTGCTGGTGGCATGTCGCGCCAGGGCCAGCGGCAGGTCATCCGAAGAGATACCGCTGCCATCGTCACGCACTCGCAACAGCTTGACGCCGGCCTGCTCGACGTCCACGTCGATACGCTTGGCACCGGAATCGAGGCTGTTTTCCAGCAATTCCTTGATCACCGAAGCCGGACGCTCGACCACCTCACCGGCGGCAATCTGGTTCGCCAGCCGTGGGCTGAGCAGCTCGATACGAGCGCCGCTGATCATTGCTTCGCTCATTCCTTGACCGCCAGTTCCGAGCTCGGAATGTTAAGGGTCTGACCAATCTTCAGCTCATCGTTCCTCAGGTTATTGGCGCTGCGCAAGGCCGCTGGAGAAACCTGATAGCGCACTGCGATCATCGCCAGTGTCTCACCCGGATTAACCCGATGATCACGCGCCCCCTGCGCAATCTTGCCCGAGTCGCGCAGCCAGGCAATGTAGGTGCCTGGCGGTGGGTTTTGCTGGAAGAATTGCCGCACACCACCGCTGATGGAACGAGCCAATGCTTGCTGGTGGCTGGCCGCCGCCAGTTTCGAGGCTTCGTTGGCGTTGGAGATGAACCCGGTTTCCACCAGGATCGACGGAATATCCGGGGATTTCAGCACCATGAACCCGGCTTGCTCGACGCGCTGCTTGTGCAACGGGGTGACCCGGCCGATGTTGCTCAGCACTTTCTGGCCGACGTTCAGGCTTGAAGTCAGCGAGGCAGTCATCGACAGATCCAGCAACACACCAGCCAGCATGCGGTCCTTGTCATCGAGGCTTACATTGCCAGCACCGCCGATCAGGTCGGAACGGTTTTCACTGTCGGCCAGCCAACGAGCGGTCTCCGAGGTGGCACCGCGGTCGGACAGGGCGAATACCGAAGCGCCAAAAGCCGCCTTGGACGGCGCCGCATCGGCGTGGATCGACACGAACAGGTCAGCGCCTTTCTTGCGGGCAATCTCGGTACGGCCGCGCAAGGGAATGAAGTAGTCGCCGGTGCGGGTCAGCTCGGCGCGGAAGCCTTTCATGCCGTTGACCTGACGCTGCAACTCCCTGGCGATCGCCAGCACTACGTCTTTTTCCTTCTGACCGCGGGAGCCGGAAGCCCCCGGATCCTCGCCGCCATGACCGGCGTCGATCACCACGATAATGTCACGCTTGCCGGCTGGCGCTGGCGGCAACTTGACCGTTGGCTCCACCGGAGTCACGGGTATCACAGGCACCGTGGCGACATTGGTCGGCGGCGGGGTCGGCGCGGCATCGGCGGGATTGTCGAACAGGTCGACCACCAATCGGTTGCCGTACTGCGCATTCGGCGCCAGGGTAAAGCTCTTCGGAGTGACGGCCTGTTTCAGATCGATGACCACCCGCAGGTCGGTCGGCGTGCGCTGGGCCGAGCGCATGGCGGTAATCGGAGTGTTGGCGGAGGAGACATTCAACGGGCCGCCAAGCGTCGCGCCATTGATGTCAATGACCAGACGGTCCGGTGCCGTAAGGGTAAAAACGCTGTGCTGGACCGGACCGGTCAGGTCGAACACCAGTCGGGTGTTATCCGGTGCGCGCCACAGGCGTACGCTACGGACCTGTGTTGCAGCCACAGCGTCGACGGCCAGTGCCGTAAGCAATAGTCCTACGACAGCAACCAACGCGCGAAAGCGCATACCTAACCCCATCATTTATTTGAATTCCAATGCCAAAGCGGCACACCACAACTCGCCACGCGAGCCTTGGGGCAACAAACTCAGCGAACGTCCGCTGTTATGCGGGCTAATGGTAATGGTCAGGTCGGGCTTTGGCAAAAAGCCTGCACCACGCTGGGGCCATTCGATCAGACACAGCGCATCACCTTCGAGGTAATCACGGATACCGAGATACTCCAGCTCCTCCGGATCGACCAGTCGATAGAGGTCGAAATGGAAGGCCCGAACCTTGCCAATCTCATAGGGCTCGACCAGGGTAAAGGTCGGGCTCTTGACCGCCCCCACATGCCCCAATCCACGGATGATGCCTCGCGACAAGGTGGTTTTGCCCGCTCCCAGGTCACCGTCCAGAAAGATGATCCCAAGCCCTTCGGTGACTTGAGCGATACACGTCCCCAACTTGATCATCGACTCCTCGTCGGGTAGATACAGGGTTACTTCAGACACGGTGATTGCTCCTCCAGCAACTGACGAATGGCTGGAATCAAATCACTGGCCGCCAGCCCCCGGCCCAACTTTCCTTGACGCTCGCCGGCGCTGGCATGCAACCAGACCGCCAGACAGGCCGCGTCGAAAGCGTCCATGCCTTGTGCCAGCAGTGCGCCAACCAGGCCCGCCAGCACATCCCCCAGACCTGCAGTGGCCATCGCCGGATGGCCGCGATCACACAGCGCCAGACGACCATCCGGACTGGCGATCAGGCTACCGGCACCTTTGAGCACCACGACCGCTGAATATTTCTTGCTCAATTGGCGCGCAACAGTAAAGCGATCAGCCTGAACCTGCGCTGTCGAGATTCCTAACAGACGCCCCGCCTCGCCTGGATGCGGAGTGATCACGCAACCCTCGGGCAGTTCCAGTCCGCCTCTGGACAGCAGGTTCAGCGCGTCGGCATCCCAGACTTGCGGGACAGGCGCATTGACCGCCGCCGACAACAGGCTGCACCCCCACGCGGCTTGACCCAGGCCCGGGCCAACCACCACTACCGAAGCCTGTTCAAGCAGTCCCATCAGCTGGTTCGCCGAATGCGTGCCCACCGTCATGACTTCCGGCAAACGCGCCAAGGCCGCTGCCACATGCTCGTTGCGGGTCGCCAGCGACACCATGCCGGCACCGCTGCGCAGGGCACTCTCGGCACTTAACAGAATCGCCCCACCCAGGCCACGATCGCCGCCGATCAGCAACACATGGCCGGATTGACCTTTATGGGCAGTGGGCCGACGCTCTGCCAGACGCGGTAGATTACCCGGCACCAGGCGTTTGGCGCTGACACAAGCCTCGGCCAGCAGCTCAGGCGAGGCCTGCAGGTCATTGAACAGCAACTCGCCAACGTAATCCGGAGCCTGGGCGGTGAACAACCCCAGCTTCAAGCCAATGAACGTTACCGTCAGGTCAGCCCGTACCGCCACGCCCAGGACTCGCCCGGTATCGGCACACAGGCCCGAAGGAATATCCACCGCGGCGACTGGCAGGCCGCTGGCATTGATCGCGGCGATGATACTGGCGTAAGGCTCACGCACTTCACCGGCCAGTCCCGTCCCCAGTAGCGCATCCAGCAGGACCCCGCGCAATACGCCGGGCCCGGTCCAGGGCTGGACTGAGACGCCGACCGCCAAAGCCTCGGCATAGGCCAGGGCCGCATCGCCCTGCAATCGCTGCGGATCGCCAGCGGCCAGAACCTGCACCTGCCAACCGCCGCGCTGGGCCGACGCGGCAACCAGATAACCATCGCCAGCGTTATTCCCATGCCCCGCCACTACGCTGAGTTCCCGTGCATCCGGCCAGCGTCGGACCATGGCTCGCCACACGGCCCGCGCGGCACGCTGCATCAATTCGAAGCCCGTGGTGCCCGCCGCAATCAGGCTGGCGTCAAGCTCGCGAACTTGCGCGGCGCTATACAGCGCGTCGGGTAAATCGTCTTTAATGTGCGGCATGCGTCTTCGGGCTCCGATGTCTGGCAGAATTATACGCACCTCAGCCCCGGTTTCTCTCGTCTCATGCCTGCTATTAACACTGACCTCGCCGCTCTCGCCCAATCGATCAAGGATTGGGGTCGCGAACTGGGCTTCCAACAAGTCGGCATCAGCGGCCTGGACCTGGCCGAGCATGAGCAGCACCTGCAACGCTGGCTCGACGCCGGCTATCACGGCGAGATGGACTACATGGGTGCCCATGGCAGCAAGCGCTCCCACCCTGAAGAGTTGGTCCCCGGCACCTTGAGAGTAGTGTCTCTGCGCATGGATTACCTGCCCGGCGATACCCAGATGGCGCAACGTCTGGCTCAGCCGGAAAAAGCCTATGTCTCGCGTTATGCCTTGGGCCGCGATTATCACAAGCTGATCCGCAAGCGCGTGCAACAGCTTGCCGAGCGGATTCAGGCGGTTATCGGCCCCTTTGGCTACCGCGCCTTTGTCGACAGCGCCCCGGTGCTGGAAAAAGCCATCGCCGAACAGGCCGGGCTCGGCTGGATCGGCAAGAACACCCTGGTGCTGAACCGCAAGGCCGGCAGCTATTTCTTCCTCAGTGAGCTGTTTGTCGACCTGCCGCTGCCCGTGGACCCGCCCCACTCCACCGAACATTGCGGCCGCTGCACCGCGTGCCTGGACATCTGCCCGACCAATGCCTTCGTCGGCCCCTATGTACTGGACGCCCGGCGCTGCATTTCCTACCTGACCATCGAACTGAAAACCGCCATCCCCGAGGATTTGCGGCCATTGATCGGCAATCGGGTATTCGGCTGCGATGACTGCCAGATCGTCTGCCCGTGGAACCGCTTCGCCCGCCCATCGGGAGAGGGCGACTTCAAACCCCGGCACAATCTGGACAATGCCGAACTGGCCGAGCTGTTTATGTGGGATGAAGACAAATTCCTCAGCAGCACCGAGGGCTCGCCCCTGCGTCGCGCCGGTTACGAGCGCTGGCTACGCAATCTAGCGGTGGGGCTGGGAAATGCGCCGTCAACGATTCCAGTGCTGGAAGCCTTGAAGGCGCGACGGGACTATCCGTCGGAGTTGGTGAGGGAGCATGTGGAGTGGGCGCTGAGGCAACACGCCAACCGTCAGGTTTCGTCGTTATAGACGAACTTGGGCATGTCCCAATGAAAGCGAATCGCCAGCAAGCGCAGCAGGAAGCCGCTGAACAAGGTCAGCAGAATCGCCTGTTCGCTCGGCAATTGCAGATAGACGCAGAGCAGATAAAACCAGGCGGCGGCAAACGAGACGCTGGCATAGAGCTCGCGGCGGAAGACCAGCGGAATGTCGTTGCAGAAAATATCCCGCAGAATGCCACCGAACACCCCGGTGATCACCCCGCTGACCGAGGCCACCAGCATGCCGTGGCCCATTTCCAGGGCGGTCATGCAGCCGATCAGGGTGAAGGCCACCAAACCTGCGGCGTCGAGCACCAGAAACAGTGAGCGTAAATGACGCATCCACCGCGCAAAAATGATCGTCACCAGTGCCGCGATGGAGGTCAGCACCAGATATTCCGGGTGCTTGACCCAGGTCAGTGGGTAGTGCCCCAACAGCACGTCGCGTACCGAACCACCACCGAGCGCCGTCACGCAAGCGATCAACACCACGCCAAACCAGTCCATGCCACGGCGACCGGCAGACAAAGCACCGGTCATGGCTTCGGTGGTAATGGCAATCAGGTAGAGCATGAGCAACATGGCGGGCAGTCCTTGCGAGAAGGCGCGCAGTCTAACCAGATCGCCTGGGCACCAAAAGAGGGCAACCGTTAATCCATGCAGGAGCTGCCAAAGGCTGCGAACTTTTCGGGATCACCGCTGATATTGGGAAAGATCAAAAGATCGCAGCCTGCGGCAGCTCCTACGGTGACCGAGTTCCTTCATCAGAATTTGATGAAGTTCTTACGGTAGTGCTGCAGCTCGGCGATTGACTCGCGAATGTCGTCCAAAGCCAGGTGGGTGCTGCCCTTCTGGAAGCTGTCGCGTACTTCCGGCGCCCAGCGTGCGGCCAGCTCTTTCAAGGTCGACACGTCGAGATTGCGGTAATGGAAGTAGCTTTCCAGCGCCTTCATGTGGGTATAGAGGAAGCGGCGGTCCTGGCAAATGCTGTTACCACAGATCGGCGATTTACCCTTGGGTACCCATTTTTCCAGGAAGGCAATGGTTTCGGCTTCTGCTTGCGGCATGCTGATACGGCTGTCGCGCACCCGCTGGGTCAGGCCGGAACCGCCGTGCTGACGGGTATTCCACTCATCCATGCCGGCGAGAATGTCGTCGCTGTGGTGGATGGCAATGACCGGACCTTCAGCCAGGGTATTGAGATTGCTGTCGGTGACAATGGTCGCCATCTCGATGATGACGTCGGTGTCGGGGTTCAGACCGGTCATTTCCAGATCGATCCAAATCAGATTCTGCGGGTTTTGCATGTGTCGGCTCCTCGGCGTAGTTGCGCAGTTTAGCCTAGAGAACTTGCCCGGCGTGCTAAACTCGCGGCCGTTTTACCTAACCGCTGCATTATCGACACGGAACACCAATGGCCAAACGCCAGCTCAATCGTCGCCAAAACTGGCGCATCGAAAAGATTCAAGGTGAACGCGCTGCCCGCGCCGCCAAACGCGAATCCTCCGCCGTGGAAGCACTCGAGGGTGGCGATCTTGGCCCCGAGCAAACCGGGCTGGTGATCGCTCACTTCGGTGTGCAGGTCGAAGTCGAAGCCCGCGACGGCGAATTGGCCGGTCAGGTTTTCCGCTGCCACTTGCGCGCCAACCTGCCCGCGCTGGTAACCGGCGATCAGGTGGTCTGGCGTGCTGGCAACCAGGGTATCGGGGTGATCGTGGCGCAACTGCCGCGCAACACTGAACTCTGTCGCCCGGACAGTCGCGGCCAGCTCAAGCCGGTTGCGGCCAACGTCGACATGATCGTGATCGTCTTCGCCCCGCTGCCCGAGCCCCATGCCAACCTGATCGACCGTTATCTGGTCGCCGCCGAGCATGCGGGCATCAAGCCACTGCTGTTGCTGAACAAGTTCGACCTGATCGACGAGCAGAACGCTCCGGCGCTGAATGCCTTGCTGGCGGTTTACCGCTCGCTGGGTTACCCGGTGCTGGAAGTCTCGGCCCATCACGGCGATGGCATGGAGAAATTGCAGGAGCAGCTGGACGGGCGCATCAGCGTGTTCGTCGGCCAGTCCGGCGTTGGCAAGTCCTCGCTGGTGAACACTCTGCTGCCGGAAGTCGAAGCCCGAGTCGGGCCGCTTTCCGAATTGTCCGGCCAGGGCACCCACACCACCACCACCGCCCGGCTGTTCCACTTCCCGGGCGGCGGCGAACTGATCGACTCCCCGGGGATTCGCGAATTCGGTCTCGGTCATGTCAGCCGCGCCGACGTCGAAGCCGGCTTCATCGAGTTCAACGATCTGATCGGCACCTGCCGCTTCCGCGACTGCAAGCATGACCGCGAGCCCGGTTGCGCCCTGCTCAAGGCTCTGGAAGAAGGTCGTGTGCAGCAGCAACGGATGAACAGCTATCGCTCGATCATCGCCAGCCTGCCTGAAAACAGCTATTAAACAGACGCTGAGCAAGCCTGCACTCATGCAGGCTTGCTCGCTGTTCTGCACGCCCTACAAAACACCCCCTCCAGTTAAACAAAAGAACCTTCCGTAGGACTTGTATCCTCCATAAAGAAGGACACTTCCCTTTGTTTCCAGGCGCCTTGTCGCCTTGAATTATCCGAATACATTCAGCCCCTCCTGGCGCGGTTAACCGGACCGTGCAAGTGCTACTTCGCCCATGCGAAACCTGGGGTAACTCATGCAGACATTTCATTTGTTCATCAGCCATTCCTGGAACTACCCGGACGCTCACGACAACCTGGTAAGACTTCTCAGCGCACACCCTGACTTCACCTTCAAAAACTTCTCTGTACCGCCGCACAATCCCATCATCGGCGCACAGACCGACCAACAGTTGGAAGAGGCCATAGAAAACAAGATTCGCCCCTGTTCGGCGGTGTTGATCATGGCTGGGATGTATTCCACCTACAGCAAGTGGATCAATAAGGAAATCGAGATCGCCAAGCGGATGGGCAAGGTCATCATCGCGGTCAAGCCCTTTGGCGCCGAGCGGATTTCCACGGTGGTTCGAAATGCCGCCCACGCCGAGTGCGCCTGGAACACCAAAAGCATTGTCAGTGCCATTCAATTGCATGCGGCGGGTTAAACCATGCGCAAGGCACTTTTTATTGGCATTAACAACTACACACATATCTCGACACTGTCAGGCTGCAATAACGACGCGATGGCCATGGCTTCAGTATTAGAGCGCCATGCCACAGGCAAACCCAACTTCAAAAATATAGTCCTGACTTCTGCCGAGGAAAATCTCACTCGCCATACCCTGGTAGAAAACATCAAAGCGCTGTTCTCCGGTGACTGCAATGTGGCCCTGCTGTATTTCGCCGGACACGGTCATTTCGAGACCAGCATCGATGAGGGGATGCTGATTCCTCAAGACTATCGAACCAGTAACGATGGCATCCGGATCAGCGACATCCTCCAGTGGGCAAACAATGCCGACAAGATCAAAAACAAAATCATCATTCTCGACTGCTGTCAGGCTGGCGCGGCTGGAGAAACACGCAGCCTGAGTGGCGGAGCCAGCGTCATTGGCGAAGGCATGACGATCCTCACCGCCTGCAAGAAAGAACAACCGGCCCAGGAACAGTCCGGTCACGGCGTATTCACCAGCCTCCTGCTGCAAGCACTGCACGGTGGTGCAGCCAATGTTCTGGGAGAAATCACTCCCGGCAGCCTGTACTCATTTGTCGACAACGCTCTGGGTGCCTGGGAGCAACGTCCAGTCTTCAAGACCAACGTTTCGCAGTTCATCGCCTTGCGAGAGGTGCCCCCGCTTATCCAGGAAGAGATTCTGCGCAAACTGCCGGACTGGTTTCCGGAAGCCGAATCTGTCTACCGCCTCGACCCCAGCTATGAACCCACCGAAACAGCAGTATTCAACGCCGAAAACGGCGAAACCTTCGCCCAGCTACAAAAGTGCAACCGCCATAGCCTGATCGAACCGGTAGACGCCGAACACATGTACTACGCCGCCATGAATTCCACCGGCTGCCGCCTGACGGCGCTCGGTGCCTATTACCGCGAACTCGCGATCAAGGGACATTTTTGATGACAGTCTTCATCAGCTACCGCCATACCGACCGCCCCCAGGCAATGACGATCGACGCCCGGTTGAAGCTTGCCAACATCAACACCTACCTGGATGTGCTGGATAGCGAGTCCCTGACCACCGACGACATAACGGGCGTCATTACTCGCAACATCACCGAGTGCACCCACCTGATCGCGGTCGTCTCGCAACAAACGGCACTGTCGTGGTGGGTACCTTTTGAAATCGGTGAAGCGACCATCAGCGATCGCCGGATCTGTACATTCAAGACCGGCGACAGCGAGCTGCCGCTGTACCTCGACAAGTGGCCAACAATGACCAGGAACGCGGATATCGAGCTGTTTATCGAGGCCTACAAACTTGAAATGACCAGCCAGCGCGGGATTTCGCTTGAGTCAATGGCGGGTAACGAGTCGATGCGCAGCACGAACAGAAAAAACGCTGAACACTTCCACGCAGAGCTCAAAAACAAAATCCGACGTAGCGTTTAACTACTGGGATGACTCCGCGAAAACAACCAGGCCGCGATGATCGCGGCCTGGTTGTTTGTCAGGGTTTCGGGCTGTTCGGCGCGTTCCCGGGTTCATCCATCTTCAACACACCCTCCTCGAAGATATTCAGCCGCTGCCGTACCTCATGGGCCGGCAGCGGTTCCTGGTCCGCCGGCAAGGCATTCGGGTCGATTGCCGCGCCCGGCACCTCCCCTGGCGCGCCTTGGCCAGGGCTCTGCGCCGGAGGTTGCGGGGTGTTCTGCTCGCCCTCGATGGCCCGCTGGGCTTTTTTGGTCAAGACCACAATGTCGATCCGGCGGTTGACCGGGTTGAACGGGTCAGCGCGGTCGAACAACGCCGAAGAGGCGTAACCGACCACCCGTGCCACCTGCGTATCCGGATAACCACCGGCAACCAGCGCCCGGCGTGCGGCATTGGCGCGGCTGGCCGAAAGCTCCCAGTTACCGAAGCCGCCGGTGCTCGAGTAGGGTTTGGCATCAGTATGACCGCTGACGCTGATCTTGTTCGGCACCGCTTTAATGGTGTCCGCCATCGCCAGCAGGATGTCTTCGAAATAAGGCTTGAGGCGTGCACTGCCAGAATCGAACATCGGCCGGTTCTCGGCATCCATAATCTGGATCCGCAAACCATCCTGAGTGATCTCGAACAGAATCTGATCCTTGAATTTATGCAGTTGCGGGTTCTCGTTGACCTTGTTCTGCAACTCTTGCAGCAACAACTCCAAACGCTCCTTCTCCACCTGTTCGGCCATGCCCTCGACTTGCTCGGTGTCGACGGTGATCTTGTCAGGTTGCGGCTGGGACTTGAGCTCGGGATTGATGGTGGTCTCCGGCGCCAGTTCTGGCGAACCACCCAAGTCGATAATGAAGGGTGTGCCGCTCTCGGTAAAACCGATCGGATCCTTGAAGTAACCGGCAATGGCGATCTTCTGTTCCGGGGTGGCCGAGGACATCAGCCACATCACCAGGAAGAACGCCATCATCGCCGTCGCGAAATCGGCGAAGGCGATTTTCCAGGAGCCTCCGTGATGTCCGGCAGCGAAGCGCTTGACGCGCTTGATGATAATCGGCTGATTATTTTCCATGACTCAGCGACCGCGGACCGCTTGTTCCAGCTCTGCGAAGCTAGGGCGGTGCGACGGGTACAGAACCTTGCGGCCGAACTCCACCGCCAGCGACGGCGGCATGCCGGAGGCCGATGCCACCAACGAAGCCTTGATGGCCTCATAGACGTTCAGTTCTTCCTTGGCATCGTGAGCCAGGGCGTGGGCCAGCGGGCCAAAGAAGCCGTACGCCGCGAGAATACCGAAGAAGGTACCGACCAGCGCTGCACCCACGTGCATGCCGATGGCTTTCTGGTCGCCGTCACCGAGGGAGGCCATGGTCACCACGATACCCAATACCGCAGCGACGATACCGAAGCCCGGCATGGCGTCGGCGATGCCATTGACCGCGTGGGAAGGATGCTCCAGATCTTCCTTCATGCTGAACAGTTCCATGTCGAACAGACCTTCCAGCTCATGGGGCGCCATGTTCCCGGAGGACATGATTCGCAGGTAGTCGCAGATGTAGGCGGTCATGCGCTCATCTTTGAGCACGGCCGGGTACTTGGCGAAAATCGGGCTGGCGGCGGCGTCTTCGATATCGCCTTCAATCGCCATCATCCCTTCGCGACGGCTCTTGTTGAGGATCTCGTAGATCAGGCCAAGCACCTCCAGATAGAAAGTGTGGGTGAAGCGCGAACTGAACATCCCCAGGGATTTCTTGATCACATGCTTCGTCATGTAACTGGGGTTGGCCTGGAGAAATGCACCGAAGGCCGCTCCACCGATGATCAAGACCTCGAAAGGCTGAATCAGGGCGGCAATTTTGCCGTGGGAGAGCACGTATCCGCCGAGCACACTCGCGAACACGACAATGATGCCGATAATTTTAGCCATAGGTAGGAAGTACTTACTGAGTCGGGTTCAAGGTCATATTCGGAAAGTAAAAAAACTCTTCTTCTACTTATCGGCAAAACTGCGCCAGACTATAGGCCGATAAGGCGAAAAGCCAGCTTGCCCCTTCCGGGCGTGTTAATTGTGAATGATGATCGCGCCCACCTATGGCTAATGAAACGACAGTCCCAATTGCCAGACCCGACACCCTCGAAGGTTGGATAGAGCTCCTCGACGACGTGGTTTTGCCGGTGCCGCGAGCCAGTCATGACCGCGTGTGCAAAGCCATCGCCAATAGCCGCAGCTCAATGCGCGATATTGCCGAGTTGATGCAAGACAGCCCCGCGCTGGCCCTCAGCGTGATTCGCGAAGCCAACCTGCACACCCACGGCAGCATGGCCGAGCCGGCCGAGAACCTTGAAATCGCCATCAATCGCCTCGGCCTGAAGCGCACTGAAGAGTTGCTCGCGCGCCTGCCGGCGTTGGCCGAGGGCGCAATCCCGATCACATTGCGGCAGTTACAATTGATCAGCCAGCACGCTACGCAGCAGGCCAACGGCCTGTTCGCCGGCCGTCTGGCGCGACTCTGGCAGGACATCCACTGGGGCAGCTTGCTGTTCCTTTCACCGCTCTGGCCACTGGCGCTGACCTATCCACAATTGCTCGAACAGTGGCAGCTGCGGGTCGTTCATAAGGACGAGCCGGCAAGCAAGGTCGAACAGGAACTGTTCGGCGTTCGCCTGCTGGATCTCTGCCAGGCGCTGGCCGAACACTGGCACTTGCCGATCTGGATACTGCAGGGCTACCGCCTGCTGCTCCGCGAGCAACAGCTACTGGTCAAGATCCTGCGCATTGCCCGTGACAGCGATCACCCATTGCGCCAGCAGCAGCGGCTGGATGCCGATCCGGTCTTGCGCCGCTGGCTGAACCAGCCGGCCAATAGCGTACTGCTGGCCAACAGTCTGGCGCTGTCGGCGCAACATGACTGGGACAGCCCGCACAGTCTGCGCTGGCAGTTTCTGACCAGCCTGTACCTGCAGATGCCGCTGGATCAATTGCAACAGCAATTGCACCAGCAAGCGGTCGAAAGTGCCCGCCAGCATACGATGCCCGACCTCTGGCACCCGGCCCAGGCATTGCTCTGGCCGTGGACCCCTTACCGCAAAAATAATGCCCTGCTGCCTGCGGCACCGCCCTCGGCGGAAGATCTGCTGGTCTGGCGCAAGCACTGCGCCGAGTTGCTGGCAGAGCCGAGCCGCTTCACCAATGCACTGCACCTGACCGCCTCTGCCCGCGACGCGCTGGTGGCCTGCGGGATGCGGCGGGTGATGTTGTTGATGGCCGATCGCAGCGGGAGCAGTCTGCGCGTCCATCAGATCGCCGGTCTGCCCAGTGATGCGGCCATGCTGAATCTGCAAGTCAGTCAGAGCAGCGTGCTGCAACGCCTGCTGGCCCAGCCGGCACAAATTCGCCTGACACCGGCCAACAACAGCCGATTTTCGGCGCTGCTGCCCGAGAGCCTGCGCAGCTGGTTCGGCGGTGAGCATCTATTGGTACGCTCACTGAGCAACAACGGCCGGGTGGTGATGCTGGTGCTGGCCGATCAGGGCGGTGGTCCGTTCTCTGAAATCACCGTACAGGCCTTCGGCAAATCCGCGCAATGCATCGAAAAAGCCCTGCACAGCTTTACCAACCGCTAGGGTCTGTCATCCATTATTTCCGGCGCTGCACAGGAAATAATTGATGACAAGCCCTCCTGACGCTTGCGCTACAATCCTTCCCTTTGTGCTCTGGAGACCTCACATGTCTGACTTCTCTGGCCTGGCGCTGGTGATCGAGCCCAGCGACCTGCTCGCTCGTCTCGACGCCCGCGAACTGATCCTGGTCGATCTGACCAGCAGCGCCCGCTACGCCGCGGGACACATCCCCGGCGCACGTTTCGTCGACCCCAAGCGCACTCAGCAAGGCCTGCCACCTGCGCCGGGCCTGCTGCCGACACAGGCCGCTCTTGAAGCGTTGTTCGGCGAACTGGGACATAACCCCGATGCGGTCTACGTGGTCTATGACGACGAAGGCGGCGGTTGGGCCGGGCGCTTTATCTGGCTGCTGGATGTCATCGGCCACCGCAACTACCACTATGTCGATGGCGGACTGTCGGCCTGGCTGGCAGAAGGCTCGCCAATGTCGATCCAGGTCCCGGCAGCGGTCGGCGGCCCGGTCGCCTTGACCCTGCACGACGAACCCACCGCTACTCGCGAGTATCTGCAAAGCCGCTTGGGCGCCGCCGATCTGGCGATCTGGGATGCGCGCGGGCCGCTGGAGTACTCCGGCGAGAAAGTCCTCGCGGCCAAAGCCGGACATATCCCCGGCGCAGTCAATTTCGAGTGGACCGCAGGCATGGATCCGGCGCGCAACCTGCGCATCCGCTCCGACATGCCGCAGATTCTCGAGAACCTCGGCATCACTAAAGACAAAGAAGTCATCACCCACTGCCAGACTCACCACCGCTCTGGCTTCACCTATCTGGTGGCCAAGGCGCTCGGTTATCCGCGGGTCAAAGGCTACGCCGGCTCCTGGGGCGAATGGGGCAACCACCCCGACACGCCTGTAGAGATTTAAGGTTTTTTAAGGACAATTAATGAAAAAGCGTTTGTTTATCCTCAGCCAGTACCTGCTGCCCCATCACCTGCTGTCGCGCCTGGCCGGCTGCATTGCCGAATGCCGCGTGCGCTGGTTCAAGAATGCCTTCACCGCCTGGTTCGCCAAGCGTTATCAGGTGGACATGTCGCAAGCCCTGGTCGAAGACCTGACCGCTTATGAGCACTTCAACGCCTTCTTCACCCGCGCTTTGAAAGACGGTGCACGGCCGCTGGACCCGACTCCGGGCGCGATCCTCAGTCCGGCCGACGGCGCGGTGAGCCAGCTCGGTCCGATCGAACACGGCCGCGTGTTCCAGGCCAAGGGCCACAGTTTCAGCGTACTGGAGCTGCTCGGCGGTGATGCCGCGGCCGCAGCACCGTTCATGGGCGGCGACTTCGCCACCATCTACCTGTCGCCGAAAGACTACCACCGCGTGCACATGCCGCTGGCCGGCACGCTGCGCGAGATGGTCTACATCCCGGGGCGGATTTTCTCGGTCAATCAGACCACTGCCGAAAACGTCCCTGAGCTGTTCGCCCGCAACGAGCGCGTAGCCTGCATTTTTGACACCGAGCGCGGGCCGATGGCCGTGGTGCTGGTGGGCGCGATGATTGTCGCTTCGATCGAAACGGTCTGGGCCGGCTTGGTCACTCCGCCCAAACGCGAGCTGAAAACCGTGCGCTACGACGAAGCCGCGCGTGCGCCGATCCATCTGGAGAAAGGTGCCGAACTGGGGCGCTTCAAACTCGGCTCTACCGCAGTTGTGCTGTTCGGACCGGATCAGGTGAAATGGGCCGAAGAGCTGGCTGCCGGCTCACCGGTGCAAATGGGCCAAGGCATGGGCTTGTCCAAGGCCTGAGCCCTTCCCTTTCATTTTCTGTCCCTCTGCGCTGGCGGGACAGAATGCTCCAGGCAACAACGATGGCAGCCAGGCGCAGCAATCACTGCGCGGGCTTGAACACGCTGTGAGCGACCGACATTACTGCTAGAGTCGAAGAATTATCAGGGCGGCCTGGTCGGTTTCCGAGCCGAGCGGGTGCACTCCTCGTTTTCCTGGACGGAGTCTGTCTGTTACATGAATGAGCCCAGCCCTTCGCTACTGTTGCGCGCCCCGCTTCCCACACAAACACGCCTGTCGTTCTGCGAACCCACCCCGCGCGACTTCAAGCGCTGGATTGCCGGCTTGCCGAAAGCCAACATCGGCGAAACAGCTCGCCAGCTGTATCAGGGGCTCGCCGAGCTCAACCAGTTGCTCACCCCCAGTGATAACCGTCTGCAGTTGCTTGAGCTGCTGCGGCCTGAGGTGTATTACGTTTGCAAGCACCTGGAGCGGCACTTCCTCAACCAGATGATTGTGCTCGACGAACGTTCGCGCAAAATCGCCAACCTTTGCCAGGCTCTGCAAAGCCACCTCGCCATTGGCTACAAACAAATCGTCATTCGCATTGCGCCGCGCTTCAAAAAAGAGCGCGAGACGCTGTTGAGCACGTCCATACAACGGGCGATGCATTGCCTGAACGGTTCGCTGATTCGCTCCAGCCAACTCTATTGCCCTGCTCCCGAGGGGTTATGGCTGGAGCTTCATCAGCTTTATCGGGTTGCCAGCCAGCACGGGTTGCAGCACGTCGCTGTCGCGGACGAGTTGACCAGCCACACCCGCAATACCCGCATCGAGCAAACCTATGTGGTCGCATTGCTGTTGGGAAGCTCGCGCTGCAATCAATTACGTCAGAATCACATTGCCCGGCTCGCCGAAACACTGGAGCCCTGGAGCCGGTGGGTCACGCTGCAGGCAGCGGGTGAAGCCAGCAGCCTGTTTGCCATTAACCTCAGCGTGGATGGTCCTGCGCGCTACCGAACCTTATGGGCACCCGAACAACAAGAGGCATTGCTGGGGATCAACCCCCTGGCACTGGTCAAAGCCATCCAGCACCACCTGGACTTGCCCATCGAGCAACGCAGCCAATCAACGCTGCCGGTGCCCAGCGGGTTTAGCCTGGAAACATTGCTGCACCTTTGCGCGGCCTGGGGCCAAACTGCCGAGCGGACATTCCAGCGCAGCGTCGGCCAAGGCACATTGACCCTGTGCATCGGCATGAGCGCGTTGCACTTTTATTTGAGCGGGCGACGCTCGTTCAGTGAAGTCCTCAAAAATCCGATCGCCAGTCGACCGGCGCAATTTCGCCCATTACCGGGTGAACATCGTAACCCGGATGATCCTTGGGCCAAGGCATTTGATGTCGATCGCCAGGGCTCCGGGGAAAAACTGCTGCCCTACGAAGAGATTCAATACCCGCAGACACAGGCCGACGGCGGCGCTGCGCTGTCCGATAGCAACCAGCACTTTGCAACCTACGCCCTGCCTATCATCAACCATAGTCCTGGCGGTTATTGCCTGGCGTGGCCCAAAGAGGTGCCTGACGAACTGCAGGCGGGAGAGTTGGTCGGCATTCTGGATACGAGCACGCAAAGCTGGAGCATCGCGGTGGCGCGCTGGATCCGTCAGGTACGCAATGGCGGCACGCAGATGGGCATTGAGCTGATCTCACCCCACGGCCAACCCTGCGGCTTGCAACTGATCCGCGCCAATGAACCGCACAGCCAGTACCTCAGGGCACTGCTGCTGCCGCAGATCAGCGCCATTGACCTGCCCGCCACCCTGCTCGTCCCGCGCCTGCCGTTTCAGCAAGGGCAACAGGCCATGATCAACACCAATGGTGAAGAACACCCTGCCAGCCTGAACAAACGAATGAACAGCACCGGCAGTTTCAACCGGTTCGAGTACCAGTCGCTGGAACAGCCCAAAATTGACAGCACTGCGAGCGGCGGCGTGCGCGGTGCCGAAGAGGAATTTGCTTCGTTGTGGAAGTCGCTGTAACGGTCAGGCGATCAACTGTGGCGAGGGGGCTTGCCCCCGCTCGGGTGCGTAGCAGCCGCAAAACCTTTGAATGCGGCGTGCCTGACAAAATGTGATTGCAGGTTTTAGGGCCGCTGCGCGCCCCAGCGGGGGCAAGCCCCCTCGCCACAGAAGGTCACTCCCCTCTCAAAGCTGCCCGTCGCGATCCCTGAACCCCAGCAAATACAGCACGCCATCCAGGCCCAGGGTCGAGATCGCCTGCTTGGCCGATTGCTTGACCAGCGGTTTGGCGCGGAAGGCGACACCGAGACCGGCGATCGCCAGCATCGGCAAGTCGTTGGCACCGTCGCCCACCGCGATGGTCTGCTCCAGGCGCAAGCCTTCCTTGTGGGCCAGTTCGCGCAGCAGATCGGCTTTGCGCTGTGCATCGACGATCGGTTCGACTGCCACCCCCGTGACCTTGCCATCCACTACTTCCAGCTCATTGGCAAACACGTAGTCGATGCCGAGCTTGGCCTGCAGCTGTTTGGCGAAGTAGGTGAAACCACCGGAAAGAATCGCGGTTTTGTAGCCCAGGCGCTTGAGTTCGGCGAACAGCGTCTCGGCACCTTCGGTCAGCCGCAAGGAGGCGCCAATCGAGTCCAGCACGCTGACATCCAAGCCTTTGAGCAAAGCCAGGCGTTCCTTGAAGCTCGCGCGAAAATCCAGCTCACCGGCCATTGCACGCTCAGTGATGGCAGACACTAAATCGCCAATACCGGCAGCCTTGGCCAATTCGTCGATCACTTCTGCTTCGATCAGGGTCGAGTCCATGTCGAACACCGCCAGGCGCCGGTTGCGGCGGAACAGCGAGTCTTCCTGGAAGGCGATATCGACGTTCAACTCCTGGGCCACGCTGAGGAATTCGGCACGCAAGGCTTGCGGGTCGGCCGCTTCGCCGCGAACGGAAAACTCGATACAACCCTTGCCTTGGTCCGCCGGAGTGTCCAGCGGCATGCGGCCGGACAGCCGATCGATATGATCGATGTTCAATCCGTACTTGGCAGTAATCGAACTGACTCGCTGCAATTGCTCAGCCGTCACTTTGCGCGTCAACAGGGTGACGATGTGGCGTTTCTTGCCCTGGCCGCCGACCCACAACTGATAATCCTCCTCCGACACCGGAGTGAAGCGTACCTGCTGATCCAGCTTGTAAGCCGTGAACAGAATATCCTTGAGCACCGACGAGGCTTGCTCGGTACTCGGAATCTCAACCAGGATGCCAAACGACAGGGTGTCGTGGATGACCGCCTGACCGATGTCGAGAATGTTCACACCACCCTGGGCCAAAACGCCGGTAATGGCTGCAGTCAGACCCGGACGGTCGACACCAGTGATGTTTATCAGGACGATTTCACGCAAGGCGCACCCCCGCAGGTGGAAAAAAACCGCATTCTACTCACTTTCAGTGACCATCGGGCGCAGCGAGCGCTTTGCCGGTCTAGGGCCTGTCGCTATACTGCGCGTCAACTTCACGGACAAAAGAGCCGAGCTCAGTGAACCGGCCTACGCCAGTTAAAACCGATAACTTCTTTCTGCTGATCTTCCGGGCACTGCGCCATCGCCGTGTACCGATCGCATTACGCATTGCCAGCCATAACGTGATCCTGGTCGCCCTGGCCCTGGTGATCTACGCCTGCGTGATGGGACTGCAGTTCAAGCAGGCCATGCACGAGCAGGCAGATGCCCTCGGCCAGAGCCTGACCATCCAGACCGCCACGTCAGCGACCGAGCTACTGGTGTCCAACGACATCCTCAGCCTCAACGTGCTGCTGAACAATCTGACCAAGAACCCGTTGGTGGCCCACGCTGCGATCTACAGCGTCGACAACCGGATTCTCGCCGAAGCCGGCCAGCGCCCGAAACACGGCCTGCTGGGTGAAGCCGAAGGCCTGTACCAGTCCAAGATCACCTTCCAGGACGTGACCGCGGGGCACCTGCGGATCAGCCTCGATATGGAGCAGTTCCAGCAGCCGATGACCATCAGCCTGCAAAGCATGGGCATCCTCAGCGCGATTCTGCTGGCGCTCTCCCTGGCCTTGAGTCTACGCCTGGGTCGGCATATCTCCACGCCACTGATGCAATTGCGCGTCTGGTTGCGCAATATCGACGAATATACCCCGGCCACTGAACGTCAGGATGAGATCGGCGATCTGGCCCGTCAGCTGCACGCCAGTTTCGCCCCTGAAAAGGTTGAGCCCGAACCTGAGACTGAAGCCGAATTCGAAGACGAAGAGGACGTGGAACCGGCTTTCGAGGTACGCAACCTGCGCGATCCGAGCTTCGACGAAACCGCGCCGCTTGCCGGGCTCAAACCGGTGCCACGGCATATCGTCAGTGCCGAAGAAGACGAACTGGACGAAGAAGACCCGTTCGCCGATCTGCGCGATCAAGCTGTGGTGACAGCGCCGAAACAGCTGGCAAAACCGCTGGCCTCCTCGCAACCACAGCACAGTGCGGTCCTGGCCGTACAACTTGGTGCTCAGGACCAACTGCGGCGCCTGCCCCGGGCACGCCTGACGGAGCTGCTGGAACGTTATCGCGACTGCCTGGATCAGGCCGCCTCGCTCTACCAGAGTGAACTGCACACCCTGAATGACGGCAGCACGCTGATGCTGTTCCACAGCGAAGACAGCGGCGACGATTACCTGACCAACGCCATTTGCTGCGGCGAGCTGCTCAGGGCCTTGGGCCATGCCCTGCAAATCGAAGTCGCGGACAGTGGCATCACCTTGCAGCTACAGCTTGGATTGACGCTGGGCAACGAACTCTTCGGCCTGAGCCAGATCGATCTGCTGCTGACCGAAACCGCCCAGGACGCCCTCGCCCTGTCCCAACACAGCCGCAACCTGCTGCTGGTGGAACGCAAGATCAGCGATGATGCACTGATCCGCCAGCGCGCGCGTATTCGACCGATCGCCAGCCCTGAAGGCGCCTGCTGCGTAGAACGTCTGATGGAGCCTTATCCTTCGATGCTCGAACGGCAACTGGCGCGAATGCACGAGACGCGCGCCAAGAGCTGATTCAGGTAGAGCAATACGCAAAAGCCCGCAGACGAGTAATCGCTGCGGGCTTTTTTGTTGGGGTGAGATTGCTCCAATGCGGTTCTTTCCCGATACCCTGTTGGCATCCCGGTTGAATGTTCCGGCCCTTCGCGGGCAAGCCCGCGAAGGGCCGGTACAGGCACCCGAGATCTACGTCCTGCAGAAACAACAAAGCCCGCATCGATGCGGGCTTTGCTTTGTACCCAATCACTCAGAACCGAAACACTTCCATATCCGTACGAATCGGCGAGGCCATCGGGATCTTCGGCTGTTTATCTTTTTCGGCGGGTTTTGCCGCCACAGGTGCCGATTTACGCGGCGTTTCAGCTACAGGTGGCTGGTTGGCCAGCGGCTTGAGCGCCACCGACAGTTGCTCCGCCAGGCGTTGCAGCAATACACCCTGGGCCTGGACCTGAGAGGCCGTGCTGCCGGCATGTTGTTCCTGCAAATGAATGATGCGGTTGTCGCGGACCTGGCCGCGGCGATCGATCAAGCGCCATTGAGCATCGAGAACCGCCGGTTGCGCGGCCCCCGAATCCAGTCGGGTAATCGACAGCAAGACCTGCACATCGGGCGAAAAGCCCAGAGTTGCCGGTGCCAGTACCACTCGCTGACTGTCCAGATGCCCGGCCACTTGACGCAACAACAATTGATTGATGTCGGAAGACAGGCTGCCAGCCCAACGACCGTCGGTCGCCGCTTGCAAGCTGCCGTCAGGTTGGCGCTGCAACAGGGTTTCGCGTTGCAGGTAATCGGCTACCGATACCGGCCCGAGCAATACCGCCATACCAGCGCTTTGTGCCGGTTGAGTCGGACTTCCGCTGTCTAACTGATACAGCGACACCGGCTGGTGTGTGCTGCAACCCGCCAGGCCAAATAGACCAGCGAGCATCAACATAAAAGGAAGGCGTAGCGCAATCATCATCCCGTCCAGGTGGCTGCCACAAGGCGAAACCACAGTGTAAATACTAAAAAATTCTAAAGAACGCTCAGCCACGCCGGCGCTTGAAAGGCCATATCATCCGTGAATATGCGCCGCGACTCCAGCCCGAATGCGTCGATCTACGGGTTAAATCGTAGATCGGGCGCTCTAGACCGCTTGATTAGGAGTTTCTACTAATAATGCATCCACCCTCTGGAAACCACGTGGCAGCTTGTTGCCACGGCGTCCACGCTCACCTTTGTAGTGTTCGAGGTCATCGGCCTTCAATGACAGAGTACGCTTACCGGCCTGTAACACCAGCGTTGCACCCTCAGGTAGCACAGCAATATCGGTAACATACTCCTCGCGACTGGCCACTCGCTCACCGGAGATTCCGATGATCTTGTTGCCCTTGCCTTTGCCCAGTTGCGGCAGGTCGCTGATCTTGAAGATCAACAGACGACCTTCGGTCGTCACGGAGGCCAGCCAGTTCTGTTCCCGGTCGCTCACTGGACGCGGCAAGATAACTTTGGCGTTGTTCGGCAGGCTCAGCAGCGCCTTGCCTGCCTTGTTCTTGGCTTGCAGGTCTTCACCCTTGACCACAAAACCGTAGCCGGCGTCGGATGCGATGACGTACAGCGCATCGTCTTCAGGCAGCAGCACGCATTCGAAAGTAGCCCCAGGCGGTGGCGTCAAACGACCGGTCAGCGGTTCGCCCTGCCCCCGCGCCGATGGCAAGGTGTGCGCCGGCACTGAATAACTGCGCCCGGTCGAGTCAATAAACACCGCAAATTGGTTAGAACGCCCGGCAGCAGAGGTCTTGAAGCCGTCCCCGGCTTTATAGGACAGCCCGGTAGCGTCGATATCGTGCCCCTTGGCACAACGGACCCAGCCTTTTTCCGACAGGACAATGGTCACAGGCTCGGTCGGCATCAGCTCGTTTTCCGACAAGGCCTTGGCTTCGGCGCGGGACACAATTGGCGAACGACGGTCATCGCCATAGGTTTCGGCGTCTTTGATCAGCTCGGTGCGTACCAGCTTCTTCAACTTGGTTTCGCTGCCGAGCAATGACAGCAACTTGGCCTGTTCCTTGAGCAGTTCGTCCTGCTCGGCACGCAGCTTCATTTCTTCCAGACGCGCCAACTGCCGCAAGCGGGTGTCGAGAATGTAGTCGGCCTGAATTTCACTCAGGGCAAAACGCTCGATCAGCCTGGCTTTTGGATGCTCCTCGGTACGGATGATGTGGATCACTTCATCCAGGTTGAGGTAAGCAATCAGCAAACCGTCCAACAGGTGCAGGCGACGCTCGACCTTGTCCAGGCGGAACTGCAAGCGACGGCGTACCGTATTGACGCGAAACTCCAGCCACTCCACCAACAGCGTGCGCAGGTTTTTCAGCTGCGGCTTGCCGTCCAGGCCGATGATATTGATGTTGACCCGATAGCTCGATTCCAGCTCGGTGGTCGCAAACAAATGCTGCATCAGCTCATCGAGATCGATCCGGTTGGAGCGTGGGATGATCACGATGCGGCATGGATGTTCGTGGTCCGACTCATCACGCAGGTCGGCAACCATTGGCAGCTTCTTGGCCTGCATCTGCGCGGCGATCTGCTCCAGCACCTTGGCGCCGGAGACCTGATGTGGCAACGCGGTGACGACGATATCGCCATCTTCGATGCGATACACCGCGCGCATGCGGACCGAACCACGGCCGGTTTCGTAGATTTTCAGCAAGTCGGCGCGCGGCGTGATGATTTCCGCTTCGGTCGGATAATCCGGGCCCTGAATGTGTTCGCAGAGCTGCTCGACCGTGGCTTTTGGCTCATCCAGCAGGCGCACGCAGGCCGTGGCGACTTCCCGCAGGTTGTGCGGCGGCACGTCGGTGGCCATGCCCACGGCAATGCCGGTGGTGCCGTTGAGCAGGATATTCGGCAAACGAGCGGGCAACACCAGCGGCTCGTCGAGAGTGCCGTCGAAGTTCGGGCCCCAGTCCGCAGTACCCTGCCCCAATTCGCTGAGCAGTACTTCGGAGTAACGCGACAACCGCGCCTCGGTATAACGCATGGCGGCGAAGGACTTTGGATCATCCGGCGCACCCCAGTTGCCCTGACCGTCCACCAGCGTGTAGCGATAGCTGAACGGCTGGGCCATCAGGACCATGGCTTCGTAGCAGGCCGAGTCGCCGTGGGGGTGAAACTTACCGAGCACGTCACCGACGGTCCGCGCGGATTTCTTGTGCTTGGAGTCAGCGTCCAGCCCCAGCTCACTCATGGCGTAGATGATGCGCCGCTGTACGGGCTTCAGGCCGTCGCCGATATGCGGCAAGGCACGGTCCATGATGACGTACATGGAGTAGTTGAGGTAGGCACTTTCGGTGAAGTCAGCCAGCGATCGGCGTTCAACGCCATCTAAGCTGTCTGCAAGGATGTCACTCATGCGGGCCTCATTTATTCGTTGTCTGGCGCAGCAGCAAGGTGCCACCACGCTGGGTAAATTCAAGTTTTTTCAAGGCGCTCATGCCCAGCAGCACTTGTTCGCCGCCGAGCCCTGGCGCCACCAGCGCGCGAACATCGCGCAACACGATATCGCCCAGCTGCAGGCGGTCGAGACGGGTTCTATAGCCCTCGCTACGACCATTGGCGGTGCTCAGGATCACCGGGGCACCTTTCTCCAGGCCAAGACGCTCGGCCAGCCTGGACGGAATCGACACATCGGTCGCCCCGGTATCGAGCATGAAATCCACCGGCTGGCCGTTGATCTGGCCGCTGGCGACGAAATGCCCCTGACCGTTGCCGACCAGCTTCACCTCGATATACCCCTCGTGCTGTTGCGAGCTGACGACGGCGTTGGGGTTTTCCTGACGCTGTTCCCACTGCCCGAAAAATCGTGTCGCCAAAAACAGCCCGGCACCCCAGGCCAGCACCAGCAGCACCCGGCCGGCACGCTTGCCCGGTGGTTGCTGACTCATGACTTGGCACTCCAGCCACCCTGCGGCGCTGCAAAGCGCCAGACAATCGGCCGCTTCTCGCCATCGGCACGGGTATGACTGCCATTATCGACACCGATCCATGCGCCGCCATCATCGATGGCCAAGGCCTCGGTTGTACCGTATCGGGTGTTGTAACGCCGGTTGTCCGCCAGGGCCACTTCGGCAAACGACCAGCAGCGCTCGACCTCCCCGGTTTCCGGGGTACGGCGGCAAACACGGTAAGCCATGCGCTCCAGGGTGAACAGCTTGCCCTGATAGAACACCAGGTCGCTGAAATCCTTCTGCTGGCCGCGAGTCGTCGGGACCTGGGCCGGCGGTCGTTCAAGTCCACCTTCGCTCAGCAGCACACAATTGCTCTCACAACCCCACACTGCCTGCTGTTTGTGCACGGCGAGCAAACCGCGATGCCTGCGTTCGGCCGCCAGCCAGAGCAGATTGCCGGCGGGGTTGATGGCAAGCCCTTCGAACACCGCGTTAAAGTGCAACAACATACCACTGGCCCGCGCCTGGCTGACCATTAACGGCGAGATGTTCAACCACTCGGGAGTGCCCGTCGTCGGTACTTGCAGGACCGCCGCATGGGCTTCGCTGACCACATACCGATTGCCTGCCGAGTCGCAGGTAATGCCTTCGAAGTCCAGATCGCCGCCACGCAAAGGGCCGATCGCCCAGGTGAGCATACTCAACCTCCACGGCAGACCGCTGTCCGGCACGGGCGGTACGTCGATACGCACGGTTTCGGCCTGCCAGACCGTCTCGCGGGTATCGAGCCGATAGATCTGATTGTCATCGCGATCGGACACCGTCCACAGTTCGTTACCGCACAGCGCCAGCCCCGAAAGGTTGGCGCCACGCATGCCCTGCACCGGATGCTCGGCAAGCAACGCCAACTCGGGCAATGGCAACGGCAACGGAGCCGCCGCAGCCGCAGCCGCCCACAACAAAAATGCCAGGGCGAAACCGCTCGGCATCAGGCCAGAACCTCGGCCAGGTTACCTTTGGACTCCAGCCAGGATTTGCGATCACCGGCGCGTTTTTTCGCCAGCAGCATGTCCATCATTTCCGAGGTCGCCTCGAAATCATCCAGGGTCAGCTGCACCAGACGCCGGGTGTTCGGGTCCATGGTGGTTTCGCGCAGTTGTGGCGGGTTCATTTCACCCAGACCCTTGAATCGGGTGACCTGCGGCTTGCCGCGTTTCTTCTCGGCCACCAGGCGATCGAGAATGCCATCGCGCTCGGCTTCGTCCAGGGCGTAGAAAATCTCCTTGCCCAAGTCGATCCGGTACAACGGCGGCATCGCGACGTAGACGTGTCCGGCGTCCACCAACGGGCGGAAATGCTGGACGAACAACGCGCAAAGCAGGGTCGCAATGTGCAGACCGTCGGAGTCGGCGTCGGCGAGGATGCAGATTTTGCCGTAGCGCAGCTGGCTGATGTCCGCCGCACCCGGATCGACGCCGATGGCCACGGCGATGTTGTGTACTTCCTGGCTGGCGAGCACTTCGCTGCCATCGACTTCCCAGGTATTGAGGATCTTTCCGCGCAGCGGCAGGATCGCCTGGAACTCTTTGTCTCGCGCCTGCTTGGCCGAGCCGCCAGCGGAATCACCTTCCACCAGAAACAGTTCGGAGCGCATCGGGTCCTGCCCGGCGCAGTCAGCGAGCTTGCCCGGCAGTGCCGGACCTTGAGTGATGCGCTTGCGCTCGACCTTTTTGCTGGCCTTGAGGCGACGACCGGCGTTGTTGATCGCCAGCTCGGCCAGCTGCATGCCCAGCTCGGGGTGCGTATTGAGCCACAGGCTGAAGGCATCCTTGACCACCCCGGAAACGAACGCTGCCGCCTCACGCGAGGACAGCCGCTCCTTGGTCTGGCCGGAGAATTGCGGCTCCTGCATTTTCATCGACAGAACGAACGCGATCCGCTCCCAAACGTCTTCCGGCGCCAGTTTCACGCCCCGCGGCAGCAGGCTGCGGAACTCACAGAACTCGCGCATGGCATCCAGCAAACCCTGGCGCAGGCCATTGACGTGGGTACCGCCCTGGGCAGTCGGGATCAGGTTGACGTAGCTTTCCTGAACGCTGTCGCCACCTTCGGGCAGCCACAGCAAGGCCCAGTCCACCGCTTCTTTATTACCGGCAAGGCTGCCGCAGAACGGCTCGTCCGGCAGACGCTCGAACTCGGCGACCGCATCCACCAGGTAGGAGCGCAGACCGTCTTCGTAATGCCACTCGACTTTTTCGCCGGTGGCCTTGTCTTCAAAACTGACCAGCAGGCCCGGGCACAGCACAGCCTTGGCCTTGAGCACATGCTTGAGGCGACTGACGGAGAATTTTGGCGAATCGAAATACTTGGGGTCCGGCACAAAGTAGACGCTGGTGCCGGTGTTGCGCTTGCCCACAGTACCAATCACTTCCAGATCGGTGGCCTTGTAGCCATCGGCGAAGGTCATCTGGTACTCGTTGCCGTCACGCTTGACGCGCACCCGTACCTGGGTCGACAGGGCGTTGACCACGGAAATACCCACTCCGTGCAGACCGCCGGAGAACTGGTAGTTCTTGTTGGAAAACTTGCCGCCGGCGTGAAGCTTGGTGAGAATCAGCTCGACTCCCGACACACCCTCTTCCGGGTGAATGTCCACCGGCATGCCACGGCCGTCATCGCTGACTTCAAGGGAGTGGTCGGCATGGAGGATGACCTGCACCGATTTTGCGTGCCCGGCCAAGGCTTCGTCGACGCTGTTGTCGATGACTTCCTGGGCAAGGTGGTTCGGCCGACTGGTGTCGGTGTACATGCCCGGGCGTTTGCGCACCGGGTCGAGGCCCGAGAGGACTTCGATGGCGTCTGCGTTATAAGAGCTAGCGCTGGGAGTGGCCATGGGGTCTCGTCGTTAGTCGTTCAATGAAAATAGAGGCCAGGAAACTCACAGTGTAGTGAAGTCGATCGCCTGGTACTGATCCGCGCCGATGCCGGCAAAACTCAACAGGGCCGGCAATTGCCCGGCAAATCCCTGGAAACCATGGTCGCCGCCGGGCTGAATGCGCAAGGCGCAGGCTCGGTAGTACTGCTGGGCAAGACGATAGTCCAGGGTCTCGTCACCTGTCTGCAACCATACTTGAAACCGCTGCGGATCCTGGGGCGCCGGCACTTCCAGCTCGGTCAGGGCCGTCACATGGTCGTGGGTCAACTCCCAGATTTCGTCGGTATACAGATTCTTCTGGCTGCCCAGGAACCCGTCAAACATCCGATGGGGGCTGACGGCGGGGTTGATCAACAAGGCTTTGAGGCCATGGCGCTCGGCAAGGTGAGTGGCATAGTAGCCGCCGAGGGAGCTGCCGACCAGCAGTGGCCGACCAAGCTTGGCAATCGCCTCTTCCAGTTGGCTGATCGCCTCTCGCGGGTGGTGATGCAAGGCCGGCACCTGCAGTTGCTCACTCAAACCCAGGCGACCCATCACGCTGATCAACTGACAGGCCTTTTTCGACGCGGGCGCACTGTTGAAACCGTGGATATACAGGATTGAACCGGACATGCGAGTTCCCTCTGTGCATTAGCCAAAGATGGGGCAGTTTACAGTGACTGTCGTCGAGATTGGCGGCTCAATACATCGAAAAATTACAACATCCGTAGGAGCTGCCGCAGGCTGCGATCTTTCAGCGATCAATGGGGTAGCCGGACGAACGTAAAGATCAAAAGATCGCAGCCTTCGGCAGCTCCTACAGGTATTTCAGTAGCCCGGGCCGCCATAATCGACCTGAAAACTAAAGCCGGTCACCCGTTCAACCCCGGTTTCCAGCTGTCCATCCGGCAACAGCCGCAACCAACGATAACCGGGCGCCAGGGTATCGACCTTGAAATCTTCGCTGCCGGGTTCGAACTGGATACAGGTCGACGGCGAAGCCAGAAGACGCACGCCTTTGCGCAATTGGTCGATTTCCTGATGGACATGCCCCCACAGCACTGCGCGAACCTGGGGAAAGCGGTCGAGCACGGTAAACAGCGCCTCAGGATTACGCAGACCGATCGGCGCCAGCCAGGCGCAACCAATGGAAACCGGATGATGGTGAAAACACACCAGATGATGACGCTCCGGGGCTTCGCTCAAGGAGCGGGCGAGCAACTGCAGCTGCTCGTCCTGCAAGTATCCCGGAACCGAGCCCGGCACTGCGGAATCCAGCAGGGTAACCCGCCAGTTGCCGAGATCCACCACCGACTCAAGCAACTGGCTCTGGGTGGCGGCCTCGGCCATGACCTGGGGCTCATCGTGATTACCCGGAATCCAGCGCGCTGGCGCGTCGATCTGCCGGGTCATGTCACGAAACCGCTGATAGGACTCAAGCGAGCCGTCCTGGGACAGGTCGCCGCTGGCGATCATCAGATCTATCTGCGGCTGCTGCGCCCGGACCAGCTCGATAACCTTTTGCAGGCTGTCGCGGGTATTCATGCCCAGCAGCGTTTCTTCTGCCTCGGCGAACAGATGGCTGTCAGAGAGTTGCACCAGCAACGCTGAATCGGCGGAGGTCAGAGTGGATACGCTCGGCAAGGCGGTCTCCCAAGGCATGATCACGGAAATGACGAATGACCCAATTATGCTGGGGGAAACTTAAAAGGGGAAACCTGCGAAATGGACGCAGTTCACATCTAGCGCACCACCTCGACTTCATGCCCGCAGGCCAGGCAGTGGCTCAACCATTCGCCGAGGAACACATTGAGCTGGGCCTTTTCGTCCGGCTGGTGCATGAACGCATTCGGATACGGGTAGATCCCGCGAAAACGCCGGGCATGTTCGGCACTGACGACTTCCGCCATCCGTGCGTCGTGATAAACCTGGACTTCCAGTTGCGGCACCGGCAGCCAGGGCAGGCTGTGTTCCTGGCGCACTCGTAGCGTGGTGGTGTAAGGACAGGCCAGCAGCACCTCAAGCGCCAGCACGCCAAGCATCTGGTCACCCTGGGTGACGGCAATGCGCCGCGCGAGCGGTTGCTCGCGCATGTCTGGCAACAGGCGCATCAAACGAGCGTAGTTCGCCTCGCAGGAGGCTTGCAGCCCCACCAGATCGACCCGGTAGCGATCGCGCTGCTTGTTTACGACCATAACCCCCTCACTTCAACGCGATTCAAAGCCAGCCATTGCAGGGCAATGATGCTTGCCGCGTTGGAAATTCGTCCGTCGCGTACGGCCTGCAGGGCATCTTCGAACGCCCAGACCGTCACCCGGATATCTTCTGCCTCTTCTTCCAGCCCATGTAAGCCGCCGGCCCCAGTACTGTCACAACGCCCCAGAAACAGGTGTACGTATTCGGTGCTGCCACCCGGTGATGGAAAATATTGAGTCATCGGCCAGAGTGCGGAGAACACAAGCCCAGCTTCCTCCTGCGCTTCGCGGTGAGCAACTTCTTCCGGTTGCTCATCCTTGTCGATCAGACCGGCTACCAGTTCCACCAGCCACGGATTGGCGACCTTGCCCATGGCGCCCACCCGAAACTGCTCGATCAACACCACTTCATCGCGTTGCGGATCGTAGGGCAGGACACAGACCGCATCATGGCGAACAAAGAGTTCACGACTGATCTCACGACCCATTCCGCCGGCAAACAGCTCATGGCGCAGATGTACGCGATCAAGCTGGTAGAAGCCTTGAAAGCATTTCTCGCGCCGAACGATATCGACGGCTGTTGGAACGGTATTGGCAACGTCAGTCATATCAATCCTCGTGCTTGCGGTCCGATCCGAGGCTCCCCCTCGACTTCGCGCCATCCTAACGCGCTCTCGCCTGTTGATGCAGCCCCTTTACAGTCAGCAGGATAGACGGCGCGGGGGAAACCAACTCTAATTAGCTTAGTGGCGAACTGACCGCGCCGCTGATAGTCGAAGCGGATAACTTTTTGCCTTTCCCTGATTCATGAAGGACGCCCATGTCGCTTGTCAAAATCGTCTCCATGACCTGTATCGCCCTGACCCTGGGCGCCTGTCAAAGCCTGTTCCAGCCCAATTACCGGGCACCACTGGAAACCACTCGCGATGCCTCGGAGCAGATCAAGCCGGGCTGCAGCGCCGCTGATTGTCCGCTGGTGAATATCGATACGCTGCGTTTCCCTGCCGAACCTGCGCTCGACGGCATCATCGAAAAACGTCTGCTGCAAATGACCCGCACGTCGCCCGACGCCCCGGTGGCGCCGACGCTGGCGGCTTATCGTGACGAGTTTTTGCGCACCGCCGGCCCGCGCTACAGCAGCTACCTGCAAGCGAAAGTACGTGAGCAGCATGACGGCTTGGTGATCGTCGAACTGTCCAGCTATCTGGATACCGGCGGCGCCCATGGCCGGCCAGGCCGCGGTTTCATCAACTATTCGCGCCAGCAGCACAAGGTGCTGAATCTTTCCGATATGTTGCTGCCGGGGCAGGAAGAGGCCTTCTGGAAGGCCGCTCAAGTGGCGCACAACAGCTGGCTGATCAGCACCAAGCTGGATCAGGAAGCCGACTTCGTGAAAAGCTGGCCGTTCCAGAAAACCGCGAATGTGGCGTTGACCTACGGTGGGGTGATCCTCAAGTACGAAGTGAGCACCATCGCGCCTTACGCGCTGGGCCACATCGAACTGAAAATCCCCTACCCGCGCCTCAACGGCATACTCAAGCCCGAGCTGTTTCCCGGCCGTAGCTGAAAGCCCGACCCAGCACCCACTGTAACAACCCTGCCAGTACCAGTGACGGCAGGGTGGCGCCGATCTCCGGATAGAGATTGGCCAGCAGGTGATAGGTGCTCACCCCGCCCAACCAGGCCAGCAACGCCGGCCAGCGCAACATCGACGACGCCACTTGCGCACTGCGCTTGCGCAGGATGAAGTGATCCACCAGCACCACACCAAACAACGGCGCGAACACCGAGCCGATCAACAACAGGAAGTTCTGGTACTGCGCCAATGGCGCGAAACAAGCGATCAGCGTGCAGATCACGCCGATGGCCAACGCCAGATGCTCGACTTTCAAGCGCAACAGAATCCCGCTGGACACTGCTGCCGAATGAATGTCGGCGAAAGCGTTTTCCGACTCATCCAGCAGAATCAACAGCAACGGAATCCCCAGGCCTGCGCCGGCCAGTGCCAGCAGCAAGGCATTCACTTCACCGCTCGGCGCGAATGCCAGCGTATAGGCGACGCCCAGGCTCATCAGCCAGAAGTTACCGATAAAGAACCCCACTGCGGTACCGCCGAATACGTTTTTCGCGCGCTTGCCGAAACGCGAGTAGTCGGCAATCAGCGGCAGCCAGGACAGCGGCATGGCGATCGCGATATCAAAACCCACGGCAAACGGCAGCGAACCGTCACCAGCCTGAGCCCACAATGCGCCCAGGTCAGCCTTGGCAAACAGGTTCCAGGTCAGCCAGATACACGCTGCCAGCAGCAGCCAGATGCCCCATTTACGCAGGACCTGCCGCACGAAGGTCAGCGGGCCGCTGACGGCCAGCAAGGTCGCCAAACCACCGAAGAACAAGGTCCAGAGCAGCGGATTTGACAGCAGACTGCCTTCGCTGAAGGCACGGGTGCCCAACAGGCTGGCAGCATCGCGCATGACGATGATTTCGAACGAGCCCCAACCGATCAGTTGCAGCAGGTTCAACACCGCCGGCAGGCTCGCGCCACGGTTGCCGAGGCTGAGTTTTAGTGCCGCCATCGACGACAGACCGGTGTCACTGCCGATCACACCAACGGCGGCCAGCAGCATAACGCCCACTGCAGTGCCAAGAAAAATCGCCAGCAACGAACCCGAAAGGCCCAGGCCCGGCGCGAGCAAAGCGCCGGTCTGCAAGACCATCAGGCCAATGCCAAGGGAAAACCACAGGGAAAACAGATCGCGCGCACCGAATACGCGCTTGGCCAGAGGCACGGCGTGGTCGGGGGAGTAAGTGCTGGGTTGAATGCTCAAAAGTGTTATCTCAGAGGGACATTTGTTGTTGTGGTGATCGCCATCGCGAGCAAGCTCGCTCCCACAGGGGATGTGTGTGCTACACAAATCAAATGTGGGAGCGAGCTTGCTCGCGATGACGGCAGTACAGTCACCGCCAATCTCGGCCTAAATCAAACCTTTTGGTACAGCTGACTGCCTTCTTTCTTGAATCGCTCGGACTGTTCCGCCATGCCTTGCGCCACGTCGACATCGACCGCTTCAATCAGCTGGTTGGCCGCGTATTCACGGACTTCCTGGGTGATTTTCATCGAGCAGAACTTCGGCCCGCACATGGAGCAGAAGTGCGCGACCTTGGCCGAATCCTTCGGCAGCGTCTCATCGTGATACGAACGAGCGGTGTCCGGATCAAGGCCGAGGTTGAACTGATCTTCCCAACGGAATTCGAAGCGTGCCTTGCTCAAGGCATTGTCGCGAATCTGCGCGCCCGGATGGCCCTTGGCCAAATCAGCCGCGTGGGCGGCGATTTTGTAGGTAATGATCCCGGTCTTCACGTCATCCTTGTTCGGCAGGCCCAAGTGTTCCTTCGGCGTGACGTAGCAAAGCATGGCGCAACCGAACCAGCCGATCATTGCCGCACCGATCCCGGAGGTGATGTGGTCGTAACCGGGGGCGATGTCGGTGGTCAGCGGGCCGAGGGTGTAGAACGGCGCCTCGTCGCAGCACTCGAGCTGCTTGTCCATGTTCTCTTTGATCAACTGCATAGGCACGTGGCCCGGGCCTTCGATCATGGTTTGCACGTCGTGCTTCCAGGCGATCTTGGTCAGCTCGCCAAGGGTTTCCAGCTCGCCGAATTGCGCTTCGTCGTTGGCGTCGGCAATCGACCCCGGACGCAGGCCATCGCCCAGCGAGAAGCTGACGTCGTAGGCCTTCATGATTTCGCAGATGTCTTCGAAATGAGTGTAGAGGAAGTTCTCTTTGTGATGCGCCAGGCACCACTTGGCCATGATCGAACCGCCACGGCTGACGATCCCGGTGACGCGCTTGGCGGTCATCGGCACGTAACGCAGCAAGACGCCGGCGTGGATAGTGAAGTAGTCGACGCCTTGCTCGGCCTGTTCGATCAGCGTGTCGCGGAACAGCTCCCAGGTCAGGTCTTCAGCGGCGCCGCCGACTTTTTCCAGGGCCTGATAAATCGGCACGGTACCGATCGGCACCGGCGAGTTGCGGATGATCCACTCGCGGGTTTCGTGAATGTGCTTGCCGGTGGACAGGTCCATGACCGTGTCCGACCCCCAGCGAATGCCCCAGGTCAGTTTCGCCACTTCCTCTTCGATGGAAGAGCCCAGCGCACTGTTGCCGATGTTGCCGTTGATCTTCACCAGGAAGTTACGGCCGATGATCATCGGTTCCAGTTCGACGTGGTTGATGTTCGCCGGGATGATCGCGCGACCGCGGGCGATTTCTTCCCGGACGAATTCCGGGGTGATGATTTTCGGTACGCTGGCACCGAAACTGTGGCCCGCATGCTGCTGCTTCAGCAGGCCAGCAGAACGGGCTTCTTCAAGCTTCATGTTCTCGCGGATGGCAACGTATTCCATCTCGGCGGTGATGATGCCCTGACGCGCATAGTGCATCTGGCTGACGTTGGCACCGGCCTTGGCCCGACGCGGGTTGTTCACATGGGCGAAACGCAGCGCGGTCAATTCCGCATCGGCAAGGCGTTCCTGGCCGAAGTTCGAGCTCAGGCCGGCCAGGCGCTCGGTGTCGCCACGGGCGTCGATCCACGGCGAACGTACGTCGCCCAGACCTTTGCGCACATCGATGATCACGTTCGGGTCGGTGTAAGGACCGGAGGTGTCGTAGACCACGACTGGCGCGTTGATCTCGCCGCCGAACTCGGTCGGGGTGACGTCGAGGCTGACTTCGCGCATTGGCACGAGGATGTCCGGGCGTGAACCCTGGACATAGATTTTTTGCGAGCGGGTAAAGGGCTGAACCGATTGCAGATCGACCTTGGCCGAGTCACTCAAGTTAGCTGTATTTTTTGATTTTGTACTCATCACGGGCTCTCCAGACGGCATCCAGGCATTGGATTTTTGTCGGAGCGAACCTGTAACGAATGGACGCACCAGGACTGGTGCTGTGCTTGGCGCACGAGGGCTGTTCGATTGTCGAACAACATCCCGGACGAAGCACAAGAGGACTCGCCGGGTGACGAGAAATCTTGTTCCCTACGCAGGCGCTAACCTGATCAGGTTCAACGGGATCCGGAATTATCCGATCTCAGCCTCATAGCAAGGCACCCCGACAAGAACGTGGCCAGTCTAGACAGAACTCACAAGGAACGCCAACACCGGTGCAAACAGCGTGATGAATGGCGCATTTACAGGATTGTTGCCGCAAGCCTGCGCCACTACACTCGCTAGGTTGTGCCGACCTTGACGCTCTGCACCGCGCGCCGTAGCCTTGGCGCTTAAATTATCGCTGTAATATTCACTCTAGGGATCGCCTCATGCTGCGCAAACTTTCACTGGCCATTGCCGTGTCTTGTGCGTCCAATGGAATGGCCTGGGCAGTAGAAGCGCCCTTATCGACCAAAACCGACCTGGTCAGCGTCTACCAGGAAGCGGTGGACAACAATGCCGACCTCGCCGCTGCCCGGGCCAATTACGATGCGCGCAAGGAAGTCGTGCCCCAGGCCCGCGCCGGCCTGTTGCCGAACCTCTCGGCCGGTGCCGACCTGAACAACACCCGGACCGACTTCGACCAGCCGTCGATGACCGCCAGCCGCAGTGGCACGTCCTATCAGGCGACCCTGGCGCAACCGATCTTCCGCGCCGATCGCTGGTTCCAGTTGCAAGCCGCCGAAGCGGTGAATGAACAAGCCGCCCTGGAGCTCTCGGCAACCGAGCAGAACCTGATCCTGCAAAGTGCCGACAGCTACTTCACGGTGCTGCGTGCCCAGGACAACCTGGCCTCGACCAAGGCCGAAGAAGCCGCGTTCAAGCGCCAGCTCGATCAATCCAACGAACGTTTCGATGTCGGCCTATCAGACAAGACCGACGTACTGCAATCCCAGGCCAGCTACGACACCGCACGGGCCAACCGGATCCTTGCGCAACGCCTGGTAGATGATGCGTTCGAAGCGCTGATCACCCTGACCAACCGCCAGTACAACTCGATTCAGGGCATCGTCCACACGTTACCGGTGCTGGCGCCAACCCCGAACGACGCCAAGGCCTGGGTCGACACCGCCGCCAAGCAGAACCTCAATCTTTTGGCCAGCAACTATGCGGTCAACGCCGCCGAAGAAACCCTCAAACAACGCAAGGCCGGCCACGCGCCGACCCTCGATGCCATCGCGCAATACAAGAAAGGCGACAATGACGCCCTCGGTTTCAGCAACCCGAACCCGCTGGGCCAACGTTATGGCAGTGACGTCGAACAACGCACCGTCGGCCTGCAATTGAATATTCCGATCTTCAGCGGCGGCCTGACCAGTTCTCAGGTTCGCGAGTCCTACTCCCGGCTGAACCAGACTGAACAGCAACGCGAAGCCTTGCGCCGGCAGGTGGTGGAAAACACCCGCAACCTGCACCGCGCGGTAAATACCGACGTCGAGCAGGTGCAGGCGCGCCGCCAGTCGATCATCTCCAACCAGAGCGCGGTGGAAGCCACGGAAATCGGTTATCAGGTGGGGACGCGCAATATCGTCGACGTGCTCGACGCTCAGCGCCAGCTCTACACTTCGGTGCGCAACTACAACAACACCCGCTACGACTACATCCTCGACAACCTGCGCCTCAAGCAAGCAGCCGGCACCTTGAACCCGGGGGATCTGCAGGAGCTGTCGCGCTATCTGAAAGCCGACTACAACCCGGACAAGGACTTCCTGCCGCCGGACCTGGCCAAGGCCGCGCAGGAACAGCTCAAGGCTAATCCGGGGTATTGAGTTTTATCCCCCCGCAAAAATCAAAAGCTCAACAGATCAAAAGATCAAAAGATCGCAGCCTTCGGCAGCTCCTACGGGTGGACATCTATCCTATGTAGGAGCTGCCGCAGGCTGCGATCTTTTTCTCCAGAGCAACTCGATTTAGCGGTCGATCAACCTTCCCAAGCCATCCAGCAATCGCTTCAGCGCCCCCTGATTGGCGCGCATCACCTTCAGCCCCGCCTCTGCGATCTTCTGTGCATCACTCGGCAGTTCGAACAGCCGCTGCACCGCCACTGCCAGCCCCTGAGCATCCTCCACTTCCTGCAACGCCCCGGCTTCACGCAACAGCGCGGCGATTTCGAGGAAGTTGAACAGGTGCGGGCCGCTCAGCACCGGCTTGGCCAGGGCTGCCGGTTCCAGCAGGTTATGCCCACCATTGGGCACCAGGCTGCCGCCGACAAAGGCGCTGTCCGCCAGGGCATAGAGAAACAGTAATTCGCCCATGGTGTCGCCGAGCAGCACCGAGGTGTTGACGCTGACCGGTTCCGCCGTTGAGCGGCGCACGGTGGCGAAGCCCTGCTGTCGGCACAGCTCGAAGACCGCGTTGAAGCGCTCGGGATGGCGTGGCACCAGGATCAGCAAGGCGTCCGGATGATTGGCAAGCAACTGCCGATGGGCTGCCAGCACTATTTCGTCTTCACCTTCATGGGTACTGGCGGCGATCCATACCGGGCGCTGCGCAGCCTGCCATTGACCACGCAATTGGGCGGCACGCTCCAACAATTGCGGATCGATGCTCAGATCGAACTTGATCGAACCGGTCACCTCGACCGTTTCTGGCCGCGCCCCCAGAGCAAGAAAGCGCTGGGCCTCTGCCTCGGTCTGCACCGCAAACCAGCTCATTTCACTGAGCATCGGCTGGGTCAGTCTGGCAAACCGTCCGTAGCCCTTGGCCGAACGTTGCGAAAGCCGCGCATTAGCCAGCGCCACTGGAATTCCGCGTTTGGCGCACTGGTGAATATGGTTGGGCCAGAGTTCGGTTTCCATGATCACCGCCAGCTTCGGCTGAACCCGCTCGAGAAACCTTGCCGCCGCGCAAGGCAAGTCATACGGCAGATAGCAGTGTTGAATTCGCGGTTCATTGGCGAACAGCGCCTTGATCCGCTCCGAACCGGTCGGGGTCATGCAGGTCACGGTGATGGGCAGCTGTGGATAACGTTCGAGCAAACCGCGAATCATCGGCGCCGCGGCGATGCTTTCGCCGACCGAGACCGCGTGCACCCAGATTCCGCCTGGACGCATCGCTGGTAAGCCAATGGAAAAGCGTTCGCCGATTCGCTTGGCGTAGGCCGGCGCCTTGCGCGCCCGCAACCATAGACGCAATGCCACCAACGGCAGCCCGAGATAAAACAGTAGGGTGTAGAGAGTTCTATTCATGGCGGCGGAGTTTATCGGGTTTTCAACCGATCGCCTGCAAGTGCACGGCAAAACGTTCTGCCAGCCAGCGCGCGGCCGGGCCAAGGGGCTCGTCGCGGCGCCAGACCAGTTCGACCACCAGCGCCGGCGGGGTCCATTCGCTGAGCAGCTCGACCATCTGCCCCTGATACGCCGGATACTGCACCACGTGCCGCGGTAGCCAGGCCCAACCAAGACCACGCATCAACCACTCGGCCATGACATAGAAGCTGTCGGCACGCCAAACCTGCGGGCTGGCCTGCTCGCTGCCGGGATAGACGCTGGACTGAGTGGCCATCAGCAGCTGTCGATGCTGCGCCAGTTGCTGGCAGTCCACCTTGCCTTCGACCGCCAAGGGATGCCCCACGCCGCACACCGTGACCATTTCGACACTGCCCAGCACCCGCCGCTCGAGGGCTTCGGGGATCTGGTCGTGATAAAACAGCAAACCCAGATCAGCCCGACGTTCCACCAGCTTGCGCGCCACATCGCCCTGGGCAGCGCTGGTCAATTGCACTTCAAGGCTGGGAAATTGTTCGGCCAATGCTTCGAGACTGTCGATCACCGGTTGATAGGGCATCGCCTCATCCTGAGCCAGCCGCAGGCGTGCTTCCTGCCCGCGCATCAATGCCAGGGCCCGACCATTGAGGCGCTCGCACTGGCGCAAGACTTCCCGAGCCTCTTCGAGCAGGGCCTGGCCCGCTTCGGTCAATTTCGGCTGGCGACCGCTGCTGCGGTCGAACAGGCTGACCCCAAGGTCTTCCTCCAGCATCGCGATAGCACTGCTGACCGCTGACTGCGCCTTGCGCTGGGCCCGGGCCACGGCAGAAAACGAACGCTGCTCGGCTACGCTGACGAACAAGCTCAGTTGCTCCAGATTCCATTGCACATTCATGGCGCACCCATCTTCCAAATAGATAGGTAATGACTTTACCCCATCTGTGCGACCTCTAGAATGTCGACCTTGGAAAGCAGCACTAAATACGAGGATTCGCCCATGAACGCTTACTACTATCTGGCCATCGCCATCTGCGCCGAAGTAATCGCCACTGTTTCGATGAAAGCGGTCAAGGGCTTCAGCACGCCAATCCCTTTGTTGCTGGTCATCGTCGGTTATGGCATCGCGTTCTGGATGCTGACCCTGGTGGTGCGTACCATTCCCGTCGGCGTGACCTATGCGGTCTGGGCTGGCATGGGCATCGTGATGGTGAGCATTGCCGCACTGTTTATCTACGGGCAGAAACTCGACATCCCGGCCATCATCGGCATGGGCATGATCGTGCTGGGGGTGGTGGTGATTCAGCTGTTCTCGAATACGGCGGGGCATTGAGGAAACCGGCTTTTCGTAGCAGCTGCCGAAGGCGGCGTCCGGCTGCGCAGCAGTCGTGGATTGGCTGAATGCGGCCTGTCAGTAAGATCGGTTTGTTCCTGTTTGCGACCGCTACGCGCTCGAACGCAGCCTTCGGCAGCTGCTACAGAGAATTGCCCTCGACATGAATATGTATACTGCGCCCCTAGTCTTGAACACTGAGGTCGCTGCATGCCATCCGTTATTTCCACCGACGTTCTGATTGTCGGCGCCGGGGTTGCCGGCCTCTGGCTGAACGCACGCCTGCGGCGCCAGGGCTTTTCGACTGTGCTGGTGGAAAGCGCCAGCCTCGGTGGCGGGCAAAGCGTCAAGTCCCAGGGGATCATCCACGGCGGCGCCAAATACGCACTGCACGGCGCGCTGACCGGAGCCTCGGAAGCCATCGCCGACATGCCACGTCGCTGGCGTGAAGCCCTGGACGGTAAAGGTGAACTGGACCTGTCCGGTGTGCGCCTGCTCTCCGAAGCCCATTACCTCTGGTCCCCTGGAACGATTGCCGGCAACCTCACCAGCTTCTTCGCCAGCAAAGCCGTGCGCGGCCGGGTCGACCAAGTCAAGGGTGAGCAACTGCCACCGGCCCTGCAAGACAAACGCTTCAAGGGCAAGGTCTATCGCCTGGCCGAACTGGTGGTCGACGTGCCCAGTCTGATCCAGCGCCTGGCCGAACTGGCCGGTGACGGCCTGCTGGCAGGCCAGACCATCGAACCCCTGCTGGAAAACGCTGAGTTGGTCGGCCTGCGGGTCGATGGGCGGGAAATCCGTGCACAACGCATCGTCCTCAGCGCCGGCGCCGGCAACGCGGACTTGCTGACAGCCCTGGGCCTGAGCCAGCCGGCGATGCAACGACGGCCATTGCACATGGTCATCGTCAAAGGCCCGACCCTCAAACCACTGTACGCCCACTGCCTGGGCGGCGGACCGAAGCCACGGATCACCGTCACCACCCACCCGGCGGCCGATGGTCAATGGGTCTGGTACCTGGGCGGCGACATCGCCGAAGCCGAAGGCGTCGCCCGTGAGCCGGCGGCACAAATCGCTGCCGCGCAAAAAGAACTCGGCAACCTGCTACCGTGGGTCGACCTGAGCCAGGCGCAATGGGCGACCTTGCGGGTGGACCGAGCGGAGCCGGCGCAATCGGGGCTGACCCGCCCGGACAACGCCTTCCTCGCCGAGCAGGATCGACTGCTGGTGGGCTGGCCAACCAAGCTGGCCCTGGCGCCGGACTTCGCCGATCGGGTGCTGGCAGCCTTCGATCGCGACGGCATTCAACCCAGCCACCCGCCGGCCTTGCCCGAACTGCCGAAGCCGCCGATGGCCCAACCGGCCTGGGAGCAATTGTTGCCATGAGCCAACCGACCTTGCACGATCTGCATCGCCCCCTCGGCAGTACTGGCCTGTTGGTCTCGCCGCTGGGCCTGGGCACCGTCAAACTCGGTCGCGATCAGGGCGTGAAGTACCCAAGCGGCTTCCAGATCCCCGACGATGACCAGGCGCGCATGCTGCTCAAGTTGACTCGCGATCTGGGCATCAATCTGATCGACACTGCCCCGGCCTATGGCCGCAGCGAAGAACGCCTCGGGCCACTGTTGCGTGGCCAGCGCCAGGACTGGGTGATTGTCAGCAAGGTCGGCGAAGAGTTCGCCGATGGCTTGTCACACCATGACTTCAGTGCCGAACACACGCGTTACTCGGTGGAGCGCAGCCTGCAACGCCTGGAAACCGATTTTATCGATCTGGTGCTGGTGCATTCGGACGGCAACGACTTGGCTATTCTTGACGACAGCGAGGTCTACCAGACCCTTGCCGACCTGAAACGCGAAGGAAAAATTCGTGGCTTTGGCTTTTCCGGCAAGACTGTCGAAGGCGGTTTAAAGGCTCTGGAGCAGGGCGATTGCGCCATGGTCACCTACAATCTCACCGAACAGGCCGAGCGGCCGGTCATCGACTATGCTGCCGCCCACGGCAAAGCTATTTTAGTGAAAAAAGCCCTGGCCAGCGGCCATGTCTGCTTGAGCCCGGGAGTCGACCCGGTCCGCGCCAGTTTCGAGTTGTTGTTTGAACATCCCGGTGTCGCCAGTGCTATTGTCGGGACCATTAATCCGCTGCACCTCGCCCACAATGTGGCGACTGTTGCGCAGGTCCTCCGTAGAAACTGAAGCCGCCGACGCGGCCGACCCCGACGCAAGAAGGAGCCGACATGCCGCGAACGCTTATAAGAAAGAATCCAAGCAACTTCAAGACACTGCCGTTATTCGTCGAAGCGACTCCCGAAGGCCTGAACTATCAGAGCGTCGGGATGCCGCTGAATTTTTCGCAAACCCTGCAGCGTCGTCGTCCGGTGACGATCGCCGACACCGAGCGTTTCTCACTCGAACTGGCCAACCTGGGGGTGTCGGTTCGCCTGACCCTGCATTGGCAGAACCGCGATTACTGGGTGCTGGTTCGCCAGCGGCGTCAGGACCGTGGCGACGTGGTGCTCAAGTTGATCTCCGGTTATGTGCCGGCCCACGAACTGAACCTGCCGCTGCATACCGCGATTCAGGAGATTGCCGAAGAATGCCTGCTGGAAACCCCGGAGGGCTGGCTCGGTGGGCGCTTCAACGACACCTGGTTGCCCGCGCCTTATTCGACGGCGCTGCATTATCGCGAAGCCCTGCCTTTTCGCCTGACCCCGCTGTCCGGTTCGGCACGGCCGGTGCGTTGCGCGAGGATGCAACTGATCGAACGCCCCAGAGCCTACGTGCACCTGCCCACAGCTTCGCTGCAGCTGATCTACGATCTGCGCCTGGATGTGCCGAAAGAGGCCAAGTCCCTCAGCCTGTTCCACGTCGATGAGCGTCTGGAAGGAGACCAACTGGTGGCTCGGCTGGACCGCAAACGGCCAGACCTGTACCTGATGCCACTTGAGGATGGTCAGCCCCAGGCCGAGCTCTATATCTTGAAAAAGGATCAGCTCCACCCGGCCAGTACCCGCGGCCTGTATCTGGCGGAAAGCTTTGCCAGGCAGGAAGGCTGGCTGGTACGCGATGAGCGGATTCGCTGGAAGGACTGGCTCAAGCAGCAGGGCTTGAGCCAACCGGACAAGGACTCAAGCTTCAAACGCCTGACCGGCAAGGCGCGACAGTTGTTGAAGAAGATCGTGCCCAGAAGCGTGGCGCGCTAAACGCAAAAGATCGCAGCCTGCGGCAGCTCCTACATTAAATCGCGTACAACCGGAATTAACGGGTGTACACAAATCCTGTAGGAGCTGCCGCAGGCTGCGATCTTTTCGGTGCACCACGTCAGCCGTGGTGCCCCCCTCATTTAATGATTACGGATCTTTTCCACAATCGCCGTGGTCGAGCTGTTCTCGACCAGCCCCAGCACTTTCACCTTGCCGCCATAGGCGCTGACGATATCGGCACCGACCACCTGATCGATACCGTAATCACCACCCTTGACCAGCACATCCGGCTTGACCTGGGTCAGCAGGTTTTCCGGCGTGCCTTCAGGGAAACTGATCACCCAATCCACCGCGCCCAGACCGGCCAATACCGCCATGCGGCGGTCGACGCTGTTGATCGGTCGACCCGGCCCCTTCAGGCGGCTGACCGAGGCATCGTCATTGACCGCAACGATCAAGCGATCGCCTTGCGCCCGAGCTTGCTCCAGGTAGGTCACGTGCCCGGCATGCAGAATGTCGAAGCAACCGTTGGTGAAGACGATTTTCTCTTTGTGTGCACGGGCATCGTCGATCGCCAGTAACAACTGATCGAGACTCAGCACTCCACGTTCCGAACCTTCCTCGCGCTGGATCGCGCGACGCAGTTCAGGCGCGCTGATCGCCGCCGTACCGAGCTTGCCGACCACAATGCCCGCGGCCAGGTTGGCCAGGGCCACGGCATGGGGCAATTCCTCACCGGCGGCAATCGCTGCTGCCAGAGTGGAAATCACCGTGTCGCCGGCACCGGTCACATCAAATACTTCGCGAGCCCGAGCGGGCAAATGCAGCGCCGGGTGATCGGGGCGCAACAGGGTCATGCCGTGTTCGCCACGGGTTACCAGCAAGGCCCCCAGTTCGAGGTCGTGCATCAGCTGGGCACCCTTGGTCACCAGCTCATGCTCATCGGCGCAACCGCCGACAATGGTCTCGAACTCACTGAGGTTGGGCGTGATCACACTCGCACCGCGGTAGATCGAAAAGTCCTTGCCTTTCGGATCCGCCAGCACCGGAATGCCACGCGCGCGAGCAGCCTGGATCAGCACCTGATGGTTTTTCAACGCACCTTTGCCATAGTCGGACAGCACCAGCACTTTGATGCCTTCGAGCAGGCTGTCGACCTCACCGGCCAATGCCAGCGCATCGGTGGCAAAGGGTTCTTCGAAGTCAATCCGCAGCAGTTGCTGGTGACGACTCATGACCCGCAGCTTGACGATGGTCGGCTGGTGCGCAATGCGCTGGAACAGCGCTCGCACGCCTGCGCCACGCAGGCTGTTAGCCAGGCTGTCGGCGGCCTCGTCATCCCCGGTCACCCCGACCAGCGACGCGGGCGCGCCAAGCGCAGCGATGTTCAAGGCAACGTTGGCGGCACCGCCCGGGCGGTCCTCGATCTGTTCGACCTTGACCACCGGCACCGGTGCCTCAGGGGAAATCCGTGAGGTACCACCATGCCAGTAACGGTCGAGCATGACATCGCCGACCACCAGGACAGGGGCCTGATCGAATCGTGGCATGGACAACTTCATGGAAACTCCAGAGGCGAAAAAAGCGTCGCGGATAATAACATAGCGAAAGAAGGCGACCGAACGCGAGCAAACGGCTCAGCGGCGGCCATCATTTACAGGACGATCCAGGGGGCGCACCCAGAACAGCTCGTGTCGGCGCACCGCCTTGCGGAAAAACTCGTCTTCCCCGGTGGCCGGCCAACGACGGCCAGCCAATATGCGCTGAATCAACCGGCGCAAGCGTTTCTTCAAGGGTGGGCGACCTTGCAGGTCATGCTGCATGCCCAGCGCCATGGCCTTGTCCAACCGGGTCTCGGCGCCAAGTGACGGACTCCACAACGCATCGGCCGGCAACGGTTCAATGGTCGGAGGCAAGGCAATCCCATAATCCGCCGGCCCCATCGGCCAGCGGTCGTTATCGTGCAGGTGATTGGCGTAGAGCAGCAGCGTACGCGGCCGCCAGGCGCTGATTTCGATTGCTTCGAGCAAGGCACGCGTGCTGGCGACATGATCACTGTGTGGGTCCAGCTCCGGGTGTGGAGTCACCACCACCTCGGGACGGAAATGCTCTAGCGAGCGAGCCAGATCGGCCACCAGATTGCGCCAGTGCGGCTGGCCATCGAGATCGCCGGGCAGCTTCAGCGGATTGTTGCGACGCACCCCACGGATGTCGCTTTCTCCCGACTCTCGCGAAGCAAAACCTTGTTCTGGCTGTTGGGCCATTGCGCTCAGTTGCAGGCAGTAATAGCCCAGTTGCACGCAATGGTGTTGTGGCACACCGCCCCAGAGCGGCACCGCCAGGCTGTCCCAACTGCGCAGACGGCCCTTGAGACGCGCAGCCTGCGCCGCATCCAGGCCCAGGTTTCGATAGTTCTCGGCTTCGATCTCGCCCTGGGTCAGGGTGATGATCGAGACTTCGGCGGCCCGGCTATACAGACCAAACGCGGCCAGCTCGGCGTCATCGGCATGGGGAGCGATAATCAGCAGCCGTTGTTGGCCATAATCAGGGTTACTCAGGGCATGCAAAGTGGCCTGCTGCGCGACACTGCAGAAGCGCCCGCGCAGCGACAGCTGCCCGGCTTTCAGGGCGGTGCCCTGTCCAGACAGATTGAGAAAGCGTTCACCATCCACACCGCGTTCGAGATCCTGGCGATCGTCGCCGATCCATACCTGCGGATCGAACAATCGACCCAGCCAGCTAGCCTTGATGCGCACTTGCAGGACGAGCGTCTCGGCCTCGGCAAAGTCGCCCGTCACTTGCAGGCAACCTTGATGCAGCGCCACTGGAAACTGCGGGGTGCCCGACGCAAAGTCATAACGGTAATCGTCGCCTGGCGCATAGAACAAGTGGTCGGCAAACCACGCTTCATGGGCGACCCAGCCGAGCAGCAGGAACAGCGGCAGTGGCCACCATGCGACGAAAATGCCAAACAACACCAGAATCACCGACGCCCCGAGCAACACCAGGCGCTTGTGCTGTCGGTGGCGCTTGAGCAACTGCTGCTTGCGTGCGCTCATGCCTGTATGACCTCGTTCAAACCTGGTAGACCGGGACCCGGTTACACCAGCGATCCTTGTATTCGCGATCGGCACGGCCGAATGAGTAACGCAACGGCTTGCCGGTTGCACGGGCCTGTTCCCACGCTGCCTGGGTATTGACGAAACTGAGCACGCTGCCGGGGCTGAACTCACGGTTCTGTGGATCCACGCCGCCGTTGATGTACTCCAGACTGATCCATTTGGGTGACTCCACCCGGTACAGAATCTGGATGGCTACCGGCTCATCGTTGAGGTAGATCAGCGAGCCGGTCATGAACTCACGCAACTGCGTGAACACCTCGGTCAGAAGCTTCTTGCCCGGCGCCTCGAAATTCCAGCGCCGCTGGAACAGGTCAGCATAGATCGTCGCCTGTTCACTGGCGGTCAGCTCCAGCATGGGCCTGATGACACCGCCCGCCTCTTCCAGCAAACGCTGCTCGCGACGCTGGTTGTAGCGAAACTTCTTGCTGTAGTCCTCAGGCAGACGTGCCAACGCCAGGCCTTCCGGCTGTTCGACGAGGTTTGTAACTGTCTGGGCGTTGAGCTCGGACACATAGCGCATACGGTGGCGCACGCGAATCCGCGCATCGTCGGCAACGGGCAGAATGATTTCAGCATTACCGAGGTCGAACAGGCCGCGCTTGCCATTGCGCTTGAGTACGTCCTTGGACAATGCCAGGTAACGGCCCCAGGTCGGAATGGCGGCGCGCAGTTCACCGGCGACGAACCAGCCCAGATAGCGCACCGGAATACCCGCCAGCCCGGCGAGGCGCTCGACCACGTCGGGGTGGCTCGCGACACTGCCACCGAACTGATGCCAGGCCTCGGCATAGGCAGTGGCATCGATAGGCGTCCAACCGTTTTCTCGCCAGGTACGCAGATAACTCAGAATCAAACGTGAGACTCCGTCATAGCCTCATCGGTGCTTTCGATGAAATCCTTTTCGTGCAGGCGTGCGTAGTAGCCATTGAGCGCCAACAGTTCGGCATGAGTACCACGTTCGACAATGCGTCCCTGATCCATCAACAGGATCAGATCGGCCTTCTCGATGGTCGACAGACGGTGGGCGATGACCAGCGTCGTACGGCCTTGCATCACTTGGTCCAGGGCGGCCTGAATGTGCCGCTCGGACTCGGTGTCCAGTGCCGAAGTGGCTTCATCGAGGATCAGCAACGGGGCGTTCTTGAGCAGTGCCCGGGCAATTGCCAGACGCTGGCGCTGGCCGCCGGACAGCAACACACCGTTCTCACCCACCAAGGTATCGTAGCCCTGCGGCATTTGCTCGATGAACTCCGCGGCGTAGGCATCTTCAGCAGCCTTACGGACATCTTCCATCGGCGCGCCGGCCAGATCGCCATAGGCGATATTATTGGTGACGCTGTCGTTGAACAGCGTCACTTGCTGGGTCACCAGGGCAATATGCCGACGCAGGTTGATCAGTTTGTATTCCTCGACATCGAGCCCATCGAGCAGGATCTGCCCCTGATCATGGTGATAGAAACGTGGAATCAGGTTGGCCAGGGTCGACTTGCCGCTGCCCGAGCGGCCAACCAGGGCGACCATCTGCCCGGCCTCGGCGGTGAACGAAATATCATTGAGCACGACTTTTTCCGTGCCTGGGTACTGGAAGCTAAGGTTACGGACTTCCAGACGCCCGCTGACCTGCTCGAGCTCCTTGGTGCCCTTATCGACTTCCGGCTCCTCATCCAGCTGTTCGAAAATGCTCTCGGCACCTGCCAGGCCCTTCTGAATCGTGGCGCTGACCTCGGACAACTGGCGGATCGGTTTCGGCAGCAGGCCGGCCGCAGTGATGTAGGCGATCAGTTCACCGGCAGAGGCATCGCCGCGAAGGTACAGGACCAGATACATCAGCACGGCCATGCCGATGTAGATCACCAACTGCAGAACCGGCGTGTAGATCGCCTGGGTACGGGTCATGCCGAGGCTGCGGTTCATGTTGTCGGCGCTGGCCGAATGAAAACGTTGAGTCTCGTAAGGCTCGCCGCCGAAGCTGCGGACCACGCGGTAGCCCTGAATGGTCTCCGAGGCCACATGGGTCACGTCGCCCATTGCCACCTGGATTTTCTTGCTCTGCTTGCGAAATTTCTTGCTGGCACTGCTCACCAGGATCGCAATCACCGGCAGTATCGCCAGCAGCACCAAGGTCATTTTCCAGTTGCTGTACAACAGGTAGCCGAACAGGAAGATCACCGTCAGCCCTTCGCGGATGACCACTTTGATCGCGTCGGTCGCGGCGCCCGTGACCATGGTCACGTTATAGGTGATCCGGGAAATCAGGTGACCCGAATTATGGTTGTCGAAATAGCGGTTAGGCAGGGTCAGCAAGTTGTCGAACAAGGCACAACGCAGGTCGTGAACCACGCCGCGGGCGACCTTGGCCAGGTAATAGTTGCCGAGAAATGAGCCTATGCCTTGATAGACTGCAATGAGTACAATCAGTAACGGCACGCCAAGTACCAGGGAAACCCCCATAAATTGGGTATCCGATGGTTTTTGCAGGGCATCGAGAAAATGCTTGAGCATGTCCGCCAGCATTGGTTGACTGGAGGCGAACAGCACGAAGCCCACAATACTGATGGCGAAAGCCCCCCAGTACGGAAGTACGTATTTCAGCAATCGCAGGTAGATCTTCATGCTGGATTGCTGGGCGGAATTGGCCATGCGGCGAGCCTCGTACGTTTGAAAAGAGAGACAAGATGCGGATTGTAACAGCGAACGAATTACAAAATTGGCTAAGCCAGGGCGAGCTGCTGGAAAAAGACAGCCACGGCCCCAAGGTTGTGCGGCTCGCCAGCGGCGAACTGTTGAAGATATTCCGTAGTCGACGCCACCCGCTGATCGCCCGCCTTCGCCCTGATGCCCAGCGCTTCGCCGAACAAGGCCGGCAACTGCAGGAACGCGGCATTCACACGCCGCAGATCCTCGAATGCTGCTGGATCGACCGTAAAAAGGCCGTCAGCGCCTGCCTTTACCAGCCGTTGGACGGCGTGGCGCTGGACTCGTTGTTCAAGGGCTCACGGGCCCAGTTCGATGGCCTGCTCCCTGAGCTGGCCGGTTACATCCTCAGGCTGCATCAGCGCGGTATCTACTTCCGCTCGCTGCACCTGGGCAATGTCCTGCGCACCCCTGACCAGGATTTTGGCCTGATCGACTTTCTCGATATTCGTTTCAAAAAGCGTCCATTACGCAGCATGCTGGTAAAGCGCAACTTTCAACACCTGCGCAATTACCTGCAACGACGCAATATCCATAACTTCCCTTGGGACGAACTTTTGCATGCCTATGACGAGGCGAGCAAGAGCCCCAGCTGACAGAACAGCATCTGAAGTGTGACGGACTGCTACTGCAAACTATCCAGATCACTTGGGAGCTATTCCGCCGCCCCCCTCCGCAACGCCCTTCGATCCACTGTGCGGCAGATCCTGACTGGCTGCGCTCCGACAAGCCAGCACCGCGCTCAAGGCAATCGGCAGCCAGATGATCAGCCAGTCGGCATTGGGCTTGAACCACAGACCGATGCCATCCGTCAGCAACGACACCCCGGAAAAAACCCAGAGTGCAAGCAGCGCCTGGCCCAACGGCATCGCTCGCGATATCCAGCCGCGCCAGCCGACCGACAGCCACAGCAGCAAGAACAGCAGCAGGCCCGGCACGCCCAGACGCACACCAATGTCGAGAAACAGATTGTGCGGATGCTTGAACTCCTGACCGATTTGCGGAACCAGGATACGGTACTCGTGAAAGCCCAGGCCCATCGCCCAATTATCCAGCATCAGCCGAACACCGCCGTTCCATAACTCCGGACGGTACGACACGCCGCGCTGCAGCAGGATTTCCATTTTGAAAATGGCAATGGCCACTGCCCCCACCACTGTCAGCAACAGCAGGCCAATACCCAGTCGCGATGGACGTGCCAGCACCATCACCAACAGACAGGCCAGCAGGCCGATCCACACGCCACGGGTCTGACTGAATCCCAGGTACAGCGCGTAGCCTGTCGCCGGGACCAGCAACAGCAACATCATCCAGGGCTTCAAACGCTGGGTTTGCATCATGAACAGGCCAAGAATGAGCAACGCACCGACGGCATGCGCTGCCATGATGGCGGTGTCCCACAAGCCAAGCGCAATCAGCCGGCCGCTGAACGGCTGCGCCGACACCCCATAGAAGTAGATCCAGGACGCACCGGCAAACAGACCACCGACCACCGAGGAATAAAGCAGCAGCGTCTCGATCCGCCACGTGCGGTTTTGCGCGGCCAGCACCACGCCCACCAGGGTGAGCGCCACATAGAGCGTTACCTTGATCTTGCCGATTTCGTTGCCTGCCGCACCGTCGACCATCACCACCAGCAAGGTCCAGACAGCGAAAACCGCAAATAGCAGGAACTCGGGCTGTTTCAGGCTCCGCCGAAAGTCACGCTGAACCAGCGCCAGTGAGGCAGGCAGCCAAAGCAGGAAAATGATCAGTTGATGGTAAAGCTTGTTACTCGGCAGCGCCCATGCCCCACAAAGCAGCACTAACAGACCGATAGCAGCCCAGATTGACAGGACGTCTTTACGAATCAACGACAGTTTCTCCAATGCGATCAACATTCGCTTTTGCCCAGCATTCGATTCGCCACTCTGAGTAACTGAGCTTTGTCGGCGTTCTGCCAGCTGCCTTGTATGCAGTACTCCTGAGCGATGTAGCGCAGGAAATTATGTCGAAGGCGAACATCCAGCGGCCAGTCGGGGAACGCGTTGACCAGGCTCACCGCTTCATCGGCGCAATCGGCGTGCATCACCAGGCCGGGGATATTGAAAAACGCCTGACCCAGGGTCAGCACTGGCTTGCCCAATAGCAGGCTTTCCAGGCCGACTGTCGAATTCAGGGTGATGACGAACTGGCTGGACTCAATCAACTCCTGAGTGGCATTGCCGTTGGCGAACAACAGCCGCTCATGGGTGCGTTGATGAAGTTCGGGGTACGACTCGCGACTCGATGGATGCTCCTTGAAGACCACGGTGATGCCGGTATCTTTCGCCAGACGCTCACCGAGCGCGAACATCTCGCGCATATCCTTGATCCAGGGCGAAAACAGCCGAACCTGAGTGTCGCGGTCATCCTGAAAGGGGATGAAGACGAAACGCTCCGGCAGAACAATCGGCGTCAGACCGGTGTTGCGCGGTTGACGTGGAACCAGCCTGATGTCCGCCGACTCCGTGGCCTCTGGCGCCTGGTAGCTCAGGTAGAAACTCGCCTCTCGCGGCACCGAGTTGCGATAGTTGACGCCTTTCGCATCCAGGGTCGTGGTATTGGGCAACAGGCCATTCTCGAAGAAAAAGGTTTTGCAGTCGGTCGGAGCCAGCGCCAGCAATAATTGACAGTAGCGGTGCGAGCCGTTCCACATCACCAGTGTAGTCGCCCGCTCGCGATCGAGTAGCGCCTGTACCCGCAATGCAATCCAGGCAAGCTCCAGACGCAACAGCATCCGGTAGAACCTGCCATCGGCCTTGCCCTTGACCCGGCGCTCCTGGCATTTCTCTTCGATCAGGTGTTTCCAGTCGATGCGTGAAACCACCCGCGACCACTGCCACGGCTTGGGCCAAGGCATCTGCCCTGGAACGACAACCTTGCCTTCGAGTTCGGTTTCATCGAGCAGGCGCTGAAAGTAAAGGCTCTGATGTTTGGCAAGAGAGAAAAATAAAAAGTTCGTCATCATGCGTCCGGAATTCACTCAGGCCTGAAGTCGCTCGGCCCGGGCATATTGAAGTAATACAGAATGCTTATCTGGAACCGGTCAATCTGCGCAGCTCTACATCGTCCGGCAGGACCGAGCCTTGAAGCAGGCTTTCCAGCACCTCAACAGTCTTGTGCAGGCCGTGCGACCCATGGGCCAGATGAAAATGAGCAAACGACTGCGCCCGACTGACATGCCCGGCATAGTCCAGATCAATTTCTTCCAGCCGCTGCTGCAGCCCCGCCACGCTATCGACCTGGGGCCCAATGAATCGCTCCTGAGAGAAGATGTCGCGCTCGCCGCTGACATTGACATGAACCACCGGCCGCGCCGCCAGGCCCGCCTCGATGACCGCGTTGGACATGATATTGATGACCACCGAAGCCTGCTCCAGCGCTTGCGCCAGGGAGCATTCTGCCGGCAGCACGGTAATCTGCTCAAGGCTCGCGGCCGCCTGCTGCCAGAACGGCACCTGACTGCGCGGATGACGCTTGACCAGCACTCGATACTGAGGATTCGCCGCAGACCAGTCACGCAACAGCCCGTAGGTTCGCTGGTAGCCTGGTTCTTTTTCTTTATCCGGTCCCACGCCAAGGATCAGTACGGTGCGCAATGCCGGGTCAGCCGCAGGCAGGTCGAAAGAATCGTCGATCATGTGCGAACCGGCGAGCACCGTGGTCGACTCGCCGAAACGCAAGACCCGCGCCTGCAGCGCTTCCAGTGAGCTGCGCCCAAACAACAGGTAATAGTCATAGTCGTTCATACCCAGGCGTCGCGACGACTCCACGGTAGAAGCATGGGCCAGATGGACCAGTGGCCGCCCCGTGGCCGCCAGCGCCAGACGCAGGAATGGCGCATACAGGCTGCCATTGCGGTCGTTGAGCAGTACCTTTGGCGCATAGCGCTCCACCAGCCATTGGGCATGCGCGGCATAGCCGAAATAACGCAGCGGCACTGGCTGAGGGGGAACGGCCAGCAGGTGTTCCCGACACACTTGCCGTGTCTCGGGCAGTGCGGTTTCCACCAGCGAATGCCCGCGGTCACGCAACGCCTTGATCAGCAGCTTTTTGCGTTGCAGGGCGATGACCTTAGGCGCCGATTGCAGCAGCAGAACGTCACAGGGCTCGACATCGATCCGCTTTGCCACGTTGGCTCGGGCACACCAGCCGAAGCGCAGGTCAGCGAGGGCGTCACGGGCAAAGCGCAGGGCACTGGCGAACGAACCATGGCGTTCACGCAGCAGTCGCCAGCGGTAAAGGTCCAGGGCCCTGGCCTTGTCGGCCCAACTGGCGACTGCGCTACCGCTCTGGCCAGGCGAGGTCGCCGCTGCACAGGCAGCCGTGACCATCGGCAACGACCAGAAATGTTGCCGGACCGGCTCATCGGCAAAACGCTCACGCAGCGACTGCTCCATGCGTGCACGAATGGCTGGAAGCTCTGCGGTTTCGCCAGCCTGCTCGATCAGGGCACTGGAGAGCGCCTCGGCGTCGCCCAGGGGAAATAGTTTGCCAACCCCCGCCACGACTTCGCGGCCACCCCCACAATCCGTGCAGATCACCGCTACGCCGGCCGCCATGGCTTCCAGCAGCACCATGCCGAAAGGCTCGTGGTCGGAACTGAGGGCAAACACATCGAACGCGCGAAAATAGCGTCGGGCCTGCGGCACCTGACCGAGAAACAGCACCCGCTCGGCAATTCCCAGGCTTCCGGCCAATGTTTTGAGGTCCGGTTCCAGGCGACCGCTTCCGATGATCACCAGCTGGCTTGGCGCTGGCAGACGCGGCAACGCAGCAGCAAAACCGCGCAACAGCGTGGCCTGGTCCTTGTCTGGATGCAGCCGCCCGACGTTGCCGACAATCCATGCCCCCGGCGACAATCCGAGCGCCTCGCGAGCCTGCTCGGCCGGCAACTGGCTGGCCTGCAAGGCGTCGATATCGATGCGGTTATAAAGGGTCTGGATGCGTTCAGCCGGCCATGTCGGCAGGCAACGACGCATGTCGTCACGCACCGCATCGGAGACTCCGAGCAGGCTCAGGCGCTTGCGCAACAGATGAGCAAAAAGCTTGCGGCTACGGCGCTGATAATCACCAAAGGCGTGGTGCACGCCAATGACGGGCAAGTCGGTGGCCAACAAGGCGATATAGATCGGCTTGAACCGGTGAGCGATGCACAGGCTGAAGTTGCGTGACGCGGCAATCTCGCGCAACTCGCGGATGGCTTCGAGCTTCAGCCCACGGATGGCCTTGGAGCTGTACTCGAGGAACACTACTTCATCCGATGCGCAGCCCGCCGCGACCTCGGCATCGGCCACGCCGGTCAGAAAGACCGTAGTGACCCGATAGCCGGTCCCCGCGAACAGGCTCGCATATTGTCTGGCACAATCCAGAAACGGCCCGTCATAGCCGTGACAGAACTGCAGAACCTGGCGCTCAGACGAGCGCGTCATACGCGTCCACGCCGTCCTTGACCACCAGAATGTCTTCCATGATCAAGTACTGCAGGTCGGAACCGTAGAACATGTTCAGCGCATCGGTCGGTGAGCAAATCATCGGCTCGCCACGACGGTTCAGCGAGGTGTTCAACGACACACCGTTACCGGTCAGTACTTCCAGGGCTTTCATCATGTCGTAGTAGCGCGGGTTGTATTCGCGCTTGAGCACCTGGGCCCGGGACGTACCGTCTTCGTGGACAACTTCCGGCACGCGGGTTTTCCACTCCTCGGACACTTCAAAGGTGAAGGTCATGAACGGCGCAGGGTGATCGATCTTGATCATCTGCGGGGCCACGGTGTCGAGCATCGACGGGCAGAAAGGCCTCCAGCGCTCGCGGAACTTGATCTGATGGTTGATCCGGTCAGCCACGCCAGTGGCGCTCGGGCAACCGATGATCGAACGACCACCCAAGGCTCGCGGACCGAACTCCATACGACCCTGGAACCACGCCACCGGGTTGCCGTCGACCATGATTCTGGCGATGCGCTCGGGGGTGTTGTCGATCTGCCGCCAGGCTGGTTTGCTCGGATGACGGGCACAGGCGGCGATCACGTCTTCGTTGCTGTAGGACGGGCCGAGATAGACGTGTTCCATCTTCTCTACCGGTACGCCACGCGCGTGGGAAACGTAGGCCGCCGCACCGACCGCGGTGCCGGCATCGCCGGACGCCGGTTGCACGAACAACTCCTTGATGTCGTCACGGGCGATGATCTTCTGGTTCAACTTGACGTTCAGCGCACAGCCGCCAGCGAAGGCCAGCTTGCCGGTTTCCTTGAGGACGTCACCCAGGTAGTGGTCGATCATCTGCAACGCCAGTTTCTCGAACAGCGCTTGCATGCTCGCGGCGTAGTGGATGTAGGGCTCGTCGGCGATATCGCCTTCGCGTTTCGGCCCCAGCCATTCGATCAACTTCGGTGAGAAGTAGAAACCTTTGCCCTTCTCTTTATAGCGACGCAGGCCGATGACGTTGGCGTACTCGGTATTGATCACCAACTCGCCGTTTTCAAAACTGGCCAGACGCGAGAAATCGTACTTGCTGGCATCGCCGTACGGCGCCATGCCCATGACCTTGAATTCGCCGTCGAGCATCTCGAAGCCGAGGAACTCGGTGATCGCGCCGTAAAGGCCGCCGAGGGAGTCCGGATCGAAGAACTCCTTGATCTTGTGAATCTTGCCGTTTTCGCCATAACCGAAGAAGGTCGTGGCGTACTCACCCTTGCCGTCGATCCCGAGGATCGCGGTTTTCTCTTTGAAACCGGAGCAGTGGTAAGCGCTGGAGGCGTGGGCCAAGTGGTGCTCGACCGGCTCGATCTTGATTTTCTTCGGATCGAAGCCCAGTTGCTCGAGGCACCAGACGATCTTGTTGCGATAACGCTTGTAACGGCGGTTGCCCATCAGGATCGCGTCAAGCGCGCGGTCCGGGGCGTACCAGTAACGCTTGGCATACTGCCAGCGCGCCTTGCCGAACAGGCTGATCGGGGCGAACGGAATCGCCACCACATCTACGTCGCAAGGTTTGATACCGGCCTGCTCAAGGCAGAACTTCGCCGACTCGTAGGGCATGCGGTTCTTTGCATGTTTATCGCGTACGAAGCGCTCTTCTTCAGCCGCTGCAACCAACTTGCCGTCGATGTACAGGGCTGCGGAAGGATCATGGCTAAGGGCGCCAGACAGGCCAAGAATCGTCAATGCCACAGGGGTTTAGCCTCTTTTGTCTGCATGCAGGCGGTGAGTGCCTGGGAAAAGTGTGTCCTCGCAAGGGGCGAGAAACAACTAAAGCGCGGGATTATAGCGTAAACATAGCCGGAATGACCCGGAGGTTATCACCCCCCTGAAGATGACCTTGGGCGCAAGCGCTACGCCCTTGTTCATCCGCGACCTGTCCTCCAGTAGATCTTGATATTGCCATCCGTACTCTGCCGATAAATCGTATACGGCAAGGAAACCGTGTCCAGGACACCCGACAGGGTTAAATCCAACAATATGAATGGCACAAGGATACCCGTGGGATCCGGTGGCGCATTCAATAGACAAAAATCATAAGCCAGACCGCTGTAGATACGAGGAATGGACTGGCAGTAGGTTTTTTGCTTCCTGAGATCACGGGCCGCCCCGGCATCATCTCGCAGCACCGTATTGACGGTCCCGCAGCCGGCCAAAGTCAGTGAAAAAACGCCGAGCGAAACAGCCATTTTAATAGACAAAACCTGCCCTCCGAGAACGTCAGGCAAGCTAGCACCACGGTTGTTTCCATTACAGTTCACGACTTCCCTGGATCGTGTAGGACAATTCATAACAACTTGGCGCCCATGACCTACAGAAGCCCACAGGTACTACGTGGTCCCTGTAGGAGCAGCCGATCTATTGGTCGCTATCGATGGTCTTGGGCAAACGCTGATCAATCACTTGATACAACGCACTGCTCTCGGGCCAGTTGCGCATGAACCGTGCGCGGTCCCGGGCGTAGGCCGGGGCAAAGCTGCTGGTCGAGTGGTGCTGACACATCGAGTCCAGATCGATCAGCACCCAGCGATGGTGATCCCAGAACAGGTTATGCCCCTTGAAATCACCATGGCTGATGCGTTCGCTGATCAACTCGGCGAACAGCTGGTCCAGCGCGCGCAACTCCGGCTCTGGAGCATCACCGCTCTCGACGAAAGGCGCAAAGCGCTCGATGATGTCCGGCCCCGGCAGGTACTCGGTGATCAAATAAGCACGACTGCGCAGCCAGAAAAATCGCTTCTCCAGCAAGGCCAGCGGCTTGGGCGTGGCAATCCCGAGGAACGCCAGGCGATTGCCTTCACGCCAGGAATGCCAGGCCCGGCTTGGGCGCCAGAAGCGTTTGAGCCAATGGGCGAAGCCTTTGATGTTGTAGCGTTTGACCAACAACTTGCGACCCGCAACCTCGACCCGCCCGACACTCGCCGCGCCACCGGTCTTGTACAGATGCCCCTGATCGAGCAAGGCATCGGCCTGGTCCAGTACCGGCAGCATCGCGGCTTCTTCCTCGCGACGAATCGCGCGCAAGGCAAACGCTCCCCGCTGCACACTGAACAAGGTGCACTCGCGGCCAATTTTGTTGAGGAAGTCTTTCAAGCGCCAGCTGCGTACTTTGCTCACCTGCTTTTGCAGGGCTTCGAGTGGCAAGGCGTGTTCGCCGTTGCTCAACAGGTAATGCACCAGCAGTTCTTCGGTGTACGGTTCGAGCGCCTTGGGTAATTGAGCGAAAAACACCCCGAGGTTCTCCAGGACTTTTTGCCGGGACAGGGGTTTCCCCGCCTGCTCGACACAGATCCCGGCGCCATCGATCAAATGCAGCCGACCTTGATGACGAAGCAGGTTGTCCAGGTGCAGATCTTCCTGCCACAGACCTTTGCCGTGCAGTTGCGCAATGGCCGTCAGCGCTTCAGCCAGCACCGCTTGCTGCTCGTCGGCCAAAGCCGGCAGCGCTTCGACATTTTTCCAGGCATCGCCGAGGCTTTCAGCGCCTTCCAGAAAATCAAACAACAACCAGCCACCCTCGCCGTCCTTCAAGCCATCGGCCAACAGCAGCGGCGTGGTGATGCCCTGCTCGGCAAGCAGACGTGCGCCCGTCAGCTCACGCTGGAAATGCCGGGCAGCCTTGCCACCCACCAGCAATTTGGCCAGGACCGGTCGCCCGCGCCAAACGCCGGCACCGACATACCGCTGGCCAGGCAACACTCGCAACAAGCTGAGCAGTTGCAATTGGGCCGGGCCGGCAGCATCCGCCAATTCAAGGCTCAGCGGCAGGCGCGGAGTGCGACCGGCATTCTTCAGTTCGGACAAACGCATTAGCGGGCCTCCTTGTGACTGCGTCGCGCGGTCAGACGCTCAACCCAGGTATCAACCATTGAACTGCTAGCAGGTTGCTCCAGATAGGCTGCGAGCAACTCCCGTAGTTCGTCTTCGCTCCAGGCTTGCGCCCGGCGCAGCAGGGGTTCGAGATCCTTGACCCGATCACGCTGACCGAACAGCAACGGCCGGGTTTTTTCCAGGTCGATCAACTGCGCCCGACAACCATCGCCGGCGGCCTGTACGAAGATATGTTTAGGATAGAAGCAACCATGCACCAGGCGCACCGCGTGCAGCCGTCGCGCCAGCACACCACAGGCCCGCAGAATCGCCGTGCGCCGCGCAACGCTGAGCTGCGCCCATTGCAGCAACAGTGAATCCAGATCGTCCCAGTCATCCAGCGCGCGAGTCACCAGGATCGCCCGGGTCTCGCCGGCCACTTTTCGCTCGCCGAAAAATACCGCCTGCAAGGCCGGAATACCCAGCTGTCGATAGCGCTGGATGGTGCGAAACTCTCGAGCAAAACTGGGTTCGCCAAATGGCCGCTGAAAGGAACGGGTCAGGTAGTTGCTCTGGCGTTTAACGTAAAAACCCTGACCTTCCAGATCCAGCCGAAAGACGCTGCTCCAGCCACCGTGCAGGGTATTGGGTTCATCGACCGCGTCGAGCTGCTTGGCCCACAGCGCATCGAAGCTACCAAGGTCGTGGCGCTCGAGCAGCGAACGGTTTTCTGCGGCCAGGAAATCATTCATTCGCGCCCCTCGAAAAACCTCACGACATGCCGGATCCGACGCTTGTCGGCCGCGTTGAGCCTGGTCCGTTGGCGATACTGCAGATAAAAGCGCAGGCGCTGGGTGGCTGACAAGTGATACTTGGCCACCTTGTCGAGGCAGGCCAGGTCCTTGGTGATTCGATACTTGAGCCAGAACCCGCGCCAGAAGTCGCCATTCGGGCAGTCGATCAGGAACAGCTTCGCCTGGTCGTCGACCAGCAGATTGCGCCACTTCAAGTCATTATGAGTGAAGCGTTGTTCGTGCAGGATCCGGGTGTAGTCAGCCAACTGGCGGCTGACCCTATCGACCCAAGCCCGGTCGGCCAGCAAGGGATCGTTGCGAGCAGCCAGGGCTGCCAGATCTTCAGTTCGCGGCAGTTCGCGGGTGATCATCGCCCCGCGATCATAGGTTGCGCCCCGGCGCTCCAGGCCCCAGGCAACGATCTCGGCGGTCGGGATACCCCACTTGGCGAAGCGCTTGAGGTTCTGCCATTCGGCCTTGACTCGCGGCCTGCCCAGGTAGCGGCGCAAACCCTTGCCGGCACCGCTATAGCGTTTGACGTAATAATTGACACCATTGCGCTCGACGCGGATCACCTCGGACAATGGGTCGCGGGTCAGTCGCTCACCCTGCAGCGCAAACACTGCGTCCAGGCTACCAAAGTCTTCTGCCAGATCGCTGTAGCCGGGTTCAAGCTTCCAGCCCGCCATCAGAGGGCATCTCCGTAGCGCTGTTTGCGCTCGTAGAGCTTGTTGGCCTTGCCCTCCAGACGTGCAAGCAATGGCGCCTCATCGCGCAGAATCTGGCGCAATGGCTGTTGAAAGTAGCCCTTAAGGAAACGCAACTTGTCGCGCCGGGTCAGGCCGATGCCCAGCGCCGAGAAATACAACGCCGCCAGGTCTTTGTTGCGCCAGCGCCTGGTGATGGCCGGGCGGGTCTGGGCACGGGGCAGGTCGATCACCGAGAGCCTCAAGTCGTCGGCAGTCACCGGCTTATCGGTGTGCAGCAGGAAATGACAGATATAGCAGTCGCGGTGGTTAACCCCGGCGCGGTGCATCATGCCGGTCATGCGCGCCACTTCAGCGATCAGCGCGCGCTTGAGCCTGGGCTCCGGCGGCTGCTTGAGCCAGTCGATGCTGAAATCTTCGAGGCTGACGGTCGGCGCCAGTTCTTCGGTGACGATAAACGAATGCTGATCCGCCGGGTTGCTGCCGCGCTCGCCGTAAGCAACCGCGGTCATGGTCGGCACGCCAACTTCGTGCAGGCGCTCCAGCGCCTTCCATTCCTGACCGGCACCGAGCACCGGGAGCTTGGCGGTGAGCAAATTCTTGAAGATTTCGCCCCAACCGACCCCACGGTGGATTTTCACAAAGTAACCGCGACCTGCAACTTCGGTACGCAAGGTGCGGCGCGCTTCCAGTTCACGGTACACCTGACCGCTCAGCCCCTCGACGTCGGCGAACGCATCGCGCCCGGCCCAAAGGGTCTTGAACGGTTCGGCAAGAATCAACTTCATCAGTGTTGCTCCGCCAGAATCACATCCGCAGCGTGCTGCGGCATGCTATAGAGGTCAGCCGTATCGGCGAAGGCCAAGCCATTACGGCTCCAGGCCTTACGCGCTGCATCATCGGCCAACATGCTGCTCAGGTAGCTCGTGAGCTGTGCCTGGTCAAACGGTTCGTCCAGCACCCGGCCGCTGTCGGCCTCGGCGATGTAATGGGCGTAACCGCAGACCGCGCTGACCAGTACCGGCAGACCGGCGACCAGCGCTTCGAGCAGAACAGTACCGGTATTTTCGTTATACGCCGGGTGGATCAACAGATCGGCGCCCAGCAGGAACCGCGGAATGTCGCTGCGACCCTTGAGAAATTGCACCTGATCACCCAGGCCCAGCGCCGCACTCTGCAATTGGAATACTTTGGGGTCGTCCTGGCCAATTACAAATAGCCGGGTGCGTTTCTTCAGTTCAGCCGGCAGAGCTGCCAGCGCCTTGAGGCTGCGATCGACGCCTTTGGTCTTGAACCCGGAACCGATCTGCACCAGCAGCAGATCGTCGTCGGCCAACTTGAATTCACGGCGGAACTCGGCGCGAATTTCAGCCGCATTGGGCGGTGCGCGACGGTCCTGAGCGATGCCCGGCGGCAGCAGATGAAAACGCTGCAACGGGGTGTCGTAATGTTTAATGAACAGCGGCTGCTGGACTTCGGAAATCATCAGGATGTCGGTTTTTGCGTCCCGGGCGAACACCGCACGCTCGTACTCGGCGAAGTGCCGGTAGCGGCCCCAGCGGCGATACAGCGAATTGCGCAGGTTCTGCGCCTTGTCCTCGAAGCAGCCGTCGGCGGCGTAATACACGTCCAGGCCCGGCATCTTGTTGAAACCGATCAAGCGGTCCACCGGACGCTTGGCCAGGTCGGCCTCCATCCAGGCGCTGAGTTTCTCGTTGCGTCGATGGTTGAAGATCGCCTTGACCGGCGCCACCAGCACCTCGAAACCCGGCGGAATATCACCTTCCCAGATCAGCGTGTAGACACGAATCTGATGCCCGCGCTGCTGGCACTCCAGGGCGATGCGCATGAAATCGCGCTGCAGGCCACCAAACGGGAAATATTTATACAAGACAAAAGCCAATTGCATCAGCGCAGCTCCTCAGCCAGTAACAACGTGCTTAATCGGCTCGCGACACGCTCGGGATTCAGGCGAGTGAAACACAGTGGCCACTCGCGCTTCAGGTCAAACCGCTGCTGATCTTCAGCAGTCGGTTGATAGGTGCATTTCTTTTGCAGGCAAGGCGCGCAACTTGGAAAGTCGCTCGCCAGATGGATCTGGCTCTTGCCATAAGCGCCGGTCAGGCCGGGATTGGTCGGACCGAACAGCGACAGCGTCGGTACGTCCAGTGCTGCCGCCAGATGGCCGAGACCGGTATCCACCGCGACGCACGCCTGCGCGCCGGCCAGAACCTTGGCGACTCCGGCCAGATTCAGCTTGGGCAACACCTGGGCATTGTTCAGGCCGCTGGCAATACGTTCAGCCCGGGCCTTCTCCGCCGGGTTGCCCCACGGTAGCTTTACCTCGACACCCAGCTGGCCCATGCGCTCGGTGAGTTCGCGCCAATAGGCTTCGGGCCAGTGCTTGGTGTCCCAGGTGGTGCCGTGCAGGAACAGCACAAAGGGATTCTTGCGCGGCAGCTCGACCAGTTTCTCGACGCTCAGGCCGTAATCACCCAGACCTTTGGGCAGGTCATAACCCAGCGCCACCGCGAACAACTGACGCAAACGCTCTACTGCGTGCTGCCCACGGGCCACCGCCAGACGCCGCGAATAAAAGCGCGCGGCCAAAGGTTCGCGGGCCGAGTCACGATCGAAGCCGGCCACCGGCGCCCTGACGTAACGCGTCAGCCAGGCGCTTTTGAGCAACCCCTGAGCGTCGATCACCAGATCGTACTGAGTCGCCTGAATGCTTTGCTTGAAGCGCCGCCATTCGCCACTTTTGATGGTCTGCCAGATGTTCTGGCGCCAACGTCGGATTGCCACTGGAATCACCCGACCCACAGCCGGATGCCAGGTCGGAATCTCGGCAAAGCCTTCTTCCACCACCCAGTCGAAGGTGATCCCGGGGATCGCCCGCGCAGCATCGGTCAATGCCGGCAACGCGTGAATGACGTCCCCCAGGGACGAGGTCTTGATCAACAGTACCCGCAACTTACTTAACCTCGACCACAGAGCCCTGCAACCGCTGCAAGGCATCGACCACCGGTTGCGGCAGGAGCTGGCGCAAGCAGTTGTAATGGCCGAAACGGCAGGTGCGATCAAAGCATGGACTGCACTCGATCCCCAGCCGGACAATTTCGACCTTCTCGGCCAGCGGTGGGGTGAAGCCTGGCGAGGTCGAACCGTAGACCGCCACCAGCGGTCGGTTCAACGCCGCCGCCACGTGCATCAGGCCGGAGTCGTTGGACACCACCGCATCCGCGCAGGACATCAGATCGATGGCCTCGGCCAGCGAGGTGCCACCACTGAGGTTCACCGACTCTTCACGCAGGCCGGGAATCAGCCGTGCGCGAATGTCTTCGCCCACCCCGTGATCGTTTTTTGAACCAAACAGCCAGACCTGCCAGCCCTCGCGAATCTTCGTCTCGGCAACTTTGGCGTAATGCTCGGACGGCCAGCGCTTGGACTCGCCAAACTCGGCGCCCGGACACAAAGCCAGCACCGGACGGTCCAGCGCCAGGCCGAACTTGGCCAACGCGGCGTCGCGGGTGCCGTGGTCGATTTGCAGCGATGGGCGCGGATAGGGTTGGGGCAGCTCGACACCGGGCTCATAGGCCAGGGCCATGAAGCGCTCGATCATCAGCGGGTAACGTTCTTTATCGAGAGTGCGCACATCGTTGAGCAGGCCGTAGCGGAACTCGCCACGCCAGCCGGTACGTTTCGGGATACCGGCAAAAAACGGCACCAGCGCCGATTTCAGCGAATTGGGCAGCAAAATCGCCTGGTCGTACTGACCGGCCAGGGATTTGCCGATACGCCGACGGGTTGCCAGTTCGAGCACGCCATGGCCGAGCGGAAAGCTCAGGGCCTGCCGCACTTCGGGCATGCGCTCAAGGATCGGCCGGCTCCACTCCGGGGCCAGTACGTCGATCTCGCACTGTGGGTGGCGTTGTTTCAGACACTGAAAGAGTGTCTGTGCCATCACCATGTCACCGACCCAACTGGGCCCAACGATCAGAATTTTCATGTGGTTTCCAAAAACGAACCGGGGAGGCATATGCCTCCCCGCCTCGAGAATCCAGCACCTGCAGCCAAAGCTGCAAGGTCATTTGGACGAGCCGTTTGGGGCTCGCCGGATCAAATTTGTGCACATCCAGTGCGGTACAGCCTAGCTGCCTCAATCTGCAAAACACCGCAGATTTAACTGTGGGAGCGAGCTTGTTGTGGCGAGGGGGCTTGCCCCCCGTTCGATTGCGAAGCAATCGCAAACCCGGTCACCGCATTTCTAATGAAAAATTGCGGTGACTGGCTTCAGGGGTGCTTCGCACCCCAACGGGGGCAAGCCCCCTCGCCACACAAGCTCGCTCCCACATTGGTTACTTGGTGCTTCAAATATCCAGTTTCAGCTTAGCCCCAACTCACGCCAGATCCGCAACACTTGGCGCCGTTCGTCCACGAACTGATTGCCGGCGATCACCCCCGCCTCATTCTGCAAGGCCTGTCGGTGAGCGGCCGAACGGTAAGCCTTATAGACCTCGCGCAACAGGCTGGCATCCTCGGCGGGCATCAGCCCGACCTCCTCCAACCCTTCAAGAATACGGATGTTGTCGGTATAGCGCAGCAACGACGGGTGCTCTTCGGACCACGCCAGGGCCGCGTATTGCACCATAAATTCAATGTCGACGATACCACCGGCGTCTTGCTTGATATCGAACCGCGCCGCGGCCTCGAAGGCATTTGCCGCGGTTCCGGCGGCGGTGGCCTTCGTACCCAGATTGTCGCGCATCTTGGCGCGCATCTCGCTGACTTCCTGACGCAGCGTGGGCAAGTCACGCTGGCGCCCCAATATGGCAGCGCGGACTTTCTCGAATGCCGCTCCGACCTGCTTGCAACCGACCAATACCCGCGCCCGCACCAGCGCCTGATGTTCCCAGGTCCAGGCTTCTTTCTGTTGATAACGCTCGAAAGCGCCGAGGGAGCTGACCAGTAGCCCCGAAGCCCCGGACGGTCGCAGGCGCATATCCACTTCATACAACTGACCGGAGTTGGTCTGGGTGGTCAGCAGATGAATGATCCGCTGACCCAGCCGGGTAAAGAACTGCGCACCATCGATGGGTTTAGGGCCATCGGTTTCCGCCTGTGGATCGCCGTCGTGGATAAATACCAGGTCCAGGTCAGAACCATGCCCGAGCTCCAGGCCGCCGACTTTCCCGTAACCGACAATAATGAAGCCAGGATCGCACAAGGTGCCATCCGCGCGTTGCGGCGAACCGTATTTGGCCACTGTCTGGCGCCAGGCCAGGGCCAGCACTTGTTCGAGAATCGCTTCGGCCAGCCAGGTCAGGTAGTCGCTGACCTTCATCAGCGGCAGGCTGCCGGCGATTTCCGAGGCGGCTACTCGCAGTCGATGAGCCAGTTTGAAGTGACGCAAGGCTTCCATCTGCTGTTCCAGGTCATCCTCGGGAATCCGCGTCAGCCGTTCGCGTAACTCGGCAGCCAGCTCCGGCGCCAACGGCGGTTTGAACAAGCGACCTTCGTTGAGCAGCTCGTCGAGCAACAGCGGGAAGCGAGTGATCTGTTCAGAGATCCACGGACTGGCCGCGCACAAGGTCAGCAGTCGACGCAGCGCTCCCGGGTTTTCCGTGAGCAGCACCAGATAAGCGGAACGCCGCGCCACCGCTTCCACCAATGGCAACACCCGCTCGAGCACCAGATCCGGATTGGCATGCTCCACGGCCTGGGCCAGCAAACGCGGAATGAACGCATCGAGCCGTTCACGACCGAGACGCTGCATGGCACGCAGTTGCGGGCTGGCGCGCAGGCCGGCCAGGGTTTTCAAGGCTTTGGGCCCATCGACGAAACCACCCTCCTCCAATTGTCGGCAGGCGACCTCTTCGTCCTGGGCTTCTTCCCACAGCGGCAGCCATTCACCACCGACCACCACTGCGCTTTCGTCACCCTCGTCTTCGTCAGGATCGGCGATTACCTGACGGAAGTGCCAGTCCACCCGACCGCGCCAGTACATAAGTTGTTCATGGAAGGCCTTCCAGTCGGCAAAGCCGAGCATAAACGCGATTCGCGCCTGATCCCGCTCATTGTCAGGGAGCATTTGCGTCTGCCGGTCGGCGATCGCCTGGATGGCGTGTTCGGTATAGCGCAGGAACTCGTAACCTTCGCGCAATTCACTGACCACCGTGGGCGGCAGATAACCCTGCCCTTCCAGGGTGCTCAGCACTTTTAACAGCGGACGCTGTTGCAAGCTAAGGTCGCGGCCGCCGTGAATCAACTGGAACGCCTGGGCGATAAACTCGACTTCGCGGATCCCGCCGGAACCGAGCTTGATGTTCTCGGACATGCCTTTGCGCCGGACTTCCTGCTGGATCAGCTGCTTCATGGTGCGCAGCGCTTCGATCGCGGAAAAGTCCAGATAACGCCGGTAAACGAACGGGCGCAGCATATCGAGCAATTGCGCGCCGGCGACCTGATCACCGGCCACCACCCGCGCCTTGATCATCGCGTAGCGTTCCCAGTCACGGCCCTGGTCCTGGTAGTACTGCTCCAGCGCGTTGAAGCTCAGCACCAGAGCACCGGACGAGCCGTACGGACGCAGGCGCATGTCGACACGGAACACGAAGCCGTCGACGGTCATCGGGTCCAGCGCCTTGATCAGCCGCTGACCAAGACGAATGAAAAACTCCTGGTTATCCAGCGGCCGCTTCACACCGACGGTCTCGCCACCTTCCGGGTAGGCGAAGATCAGATCGATGTCCGACGACAGATTGAGCTCCACGGCGCCGAGCTTGCCCATGCCGAGGATGACCATCTGCTGTGGCTCGCCACCGCGCCGGCCAGTGGGCGTACCGAACTGTTGGCAATGGCGTTGATACAACCATTGATAAGCCTGATCGATGCTGGCATCGGCCATGTCCGACAGATCGCGGCAGGTCTGCACCAGATCCGCCTGGCGGTTCAGGTCGCGCCAGATAATCCGCACCTGATGACGGGTGCGCTGACGACGCAGGGCCCGACCGAGTTCATCGTCGCTTTGCGCCAGTTGCGCGGCGGCGGCGATCTGGCCACACAACTCGCCAGGGGCATAACTGCGATCCAGTTCGCCGGACAGCACCAGCTCGAGCAACATCACCGGGTCGCGCACGCTCTGTTCAATCACAAAGTCGCTGGCCGCGGCAACGCGGGCGAATTGCGCCCAGCGCTCGGGTGACCAGGCTGACAGACCCTGATCGTTTTCCAGTGCGGCAACAGCGCCGCGCAACGATTGCTCGGCGCGGCTGACCAATGGCAGAAGATTCGCCGGGAGTTCGGCAAGCGTGGGCAGGCTCATGGTCTATCCTTGGTCGGCGTGTAAAGGGCGGTCTGTAGTGAATACGCGAAACGTACTACCTGAACGACTGTCGAACAAAAGTTATAAATAGCTGAAAATTCTATTTTCTTGGCAGGCAACATCAAGCATTACGCTATTTCAGTTGACCCCATACCAACATTAACGATTATTCTCACAACACAGCAGGAGGCCACGAGCCGCTCATCTGTAGTTTTACTACTCGTATATACATTCGAAAGGCTGAAATGCCCGATGATTTGTAGTAAAACTACACGCCGCCGGAACAACCTCTCGGCAATCCAAGAATTTATATCGTCTGCCCACAAGGCCAGTCGCAAACTCAGGCAACCGATTCTGGAAGCCTTTCCGCCCTGGAGCAAGCCATGCAAGACCTCGATCCCGTCGAAACCCAGGAATGGCTGGACGCCCTGGAATCGGTTCTCGACAAAGAAGGCGAAGACCGCGCTCACTATCTGATGACCCGTATGGGCGAACTAGCGACCCGCAGCGGCTCGCAGCTCCCTTACGCCATCACCACGCCGTACCGCAACACGATCCCCGTTACCCACGAAGCACGCATGCCTGGCGACCTGTTCATGGAACGCCGCATTCGCTCGTTGGTACGCTGGAACGCGTTGGCCATGGTCATGCGTACGAACCTGAAAGATTCTGACCTGGGTGGTCACATCTCCAGCTTCGCTTCCAGTGCGACCCTGTATGACATTGGCTTCAACTACTTCTTCCAGGCTCCGACCGACGAGCACGGCGGCGACCTGATCTACTTCCAGGGTCACGCTTCTCCTGGCGTCTACGCCCGCGCCTTCATGGAAGGCCGCATCACCGAAGACCAGATGAACAACTTCCGCCAGGAAGTCGATGGCAAGGGCCTGTCGTCCTACCCTCACCCTTGGCTGATGCCGGACTTCTGGCAGTTCCCGACCGTTTCCATGGGTCTGGGTCCGATCCAGGCGATCTACCAGGCGCGTTTCATGAAGTACCTGGAAGCCCGCGGTTTCATCCCGGCCGGCAAACAGAAAGTCTGGTGCTTCATGGGCGACGGCGAGTGTGACGAGCCGGAATCCCTGGGCGCGATCTCCCTGGCCGGCCGCGAAAAGCTGGACAACCTGATCTTCGTCATCAACTGCAACCTGCAGCGCCTCGACGGCCCGGTTCGCGGCAACGGCAAGATCATCCAGGAACTCGAAGGCGTGTTCCGCGGTGCTCAGTGGAACGTGAACAAGGTCATCTGGGGCCGTTTCTGGGACCCACTGCTGGCCAAGGACACCGACGGTATCCTGCAACGCCGCATGGACGAAGTCATCGACGGCGAATACCAGAACTACAAAGCCAAAGACGGCGCGTTCGTGCGTGAACACTTCTTCAACTCGCCAGAACTCAAGGCAATGGTTGAAGACCTGTCCGACGACGAGATCTGGAAACTCAACCGTGGCGGCCACGACCCGTACAAGGTCTATGCGGCGTACCACGAAGCGGTCAACCACAAAGAACAACCGACCGTCATCCTGGCCAAGACCATCAAGGGTTATGGCACCGGCGCCGGCGAAGCGAAGAACACCGCGCACAACACCAAGAAGGTCGATGTCGAGAGCCTGAAGTTGTTCCGTGATCGTTTCGACATTCCGGTCAAAGACAGCGAGATCGAAAACCTGCCGTTCTTCAAACCTGAAGAAGGCAGCGCCGAAGCCCGTTACCTGAGCGAGCGCCGCACCGCACTGGGCGGTTTCGTGCCTCAGCGTCGCGCCAAGAGCTTCAGCCTTCCGACTCCGCCACTGGAAACCCTCAAGGCTATCCTCGACGGTTCCGGCGATCGTGAAATCTCCACCACCATGGCCTTCGTGCGGATTCTTTCGCAACTGGTCAAGGACAAGGAAATCGGCCAGCGCATCGTGCCGATCATCCCGGACGAAGCCCGTACCTTTGGTATGGAAGGCATGTTCCGTCAGTTGGGCATCTACTCCTCCGTCGGCCAGCTCTACGAGCCAGTCGATAAAGACCAGGTGATGTTCTACCGCGAAGACAAGAAAGGCCAGATTCTCGAAGAAGGCATCAACGAAGCGGGCGCCATGAGCTCCTTCATCGCCGCCGGTACTTCGTACTCCAGCCACAACCAGCCGATGCTGCCGTTCTACATCTTCTACTCGATGTTCGGCTTCCAGCGTATCGGCGACCTCGCCTGGGCCGCTGGCGACAGCCGCACCCGTGGCTTCCTGATCGGCGGCACCGCCGGCCGTACCACGCTTAACGGCGAAGGCCTGCAGCACGAAGACGGTCACAGCCACTTGCTGGCAGCGACCATCCCGAACTGCCGTACCTTTGATCCAACCTACGGCTACGAGCTGGCGGTGATCATCCAGGACGGCATGAAGAAGATGACCGAAGAGCAGCAGGACGTCTTCTACTACATCACCGTGATGAACGAGTCTTACCAGCAGCCAGCCATGCCGGCCGGTGTCGAGGAAGGCATCATCAAGGGCATGTACCTGCTCGAAGAAGATACCCGCGAAGCGGCGCACCACGTACAGCTGATGGGCTCCGGCACCATCCTGCGTGAAGTCCGTGAAGCGGCGAAGATTCTGCGTGAACAGTTCAACGTCGGCGCTGACGTGTGGAGCGTTACCAGCTTCAACGAACTGCGTCGCGATGGTCTGGCCGTGGAACGTACCAACCGTCTGCACCCGGGTCAGAAGCCTAAGCTGAGCTACGTCGAAGAGTGCCTGAACGGCCGTCAAGGTCCGGTCATTGCTTCTACCGACTACATGAAGCTGTTTGCTGAACAAATTCGTCAGTGGGTCCCGTCCAAGGAATTCAAAGTCCTGGGCACCGACGGTTTCGGTCGCAGTGACAGCCGCAAGAAGCTGCGTCACTTCTTCGAAGTCGACCGTCATTTCGTGGTGTTGGCAGCCCTGGAAGCCTTGGCTGACCGTGGCGATATCGAACCTAAAGTGGTGGCTGAAGCCATCGCCAAGTTCGGTATCAACCCGGAAAAACGCAACCCACTGGACTGCTGAGGAGATTTTCTGTGAGCGAACTCATTCGCGTACCTGACATCGGCAGCGGTGAAGGTGAAGTAATTGAACTGATGGTCAAGGTCGGCGATCGCATCGAAGCCGACCAGAGCATCCTGACGCTTGAGTCGGACAAGGCGAGCATGGAGATCCCTGCACCAAAGGCCGGGATCGTCAAAAGCCTGAAAGTGAAGCTGGGCGATCGCCTGAAAGAAGGCGACGAGTTGCTGGAACTGGAAGTCGAGGGTGCCGCTGCTGCGGCGCCAGCGGCTGCTGCGCCTGCTGCCAAGGCCGAAGAAAAACCAGCTGCCGCCCCTGCTCCTGCAGCGGCAGCACCGGCCGCTGCGCAAGCCGCTGCAACTACTCAGCAAGTGCACGTGCCGGACATCGGTTCGTCGGGCAAGGCCCAGATCATCGAGATCCAGGTCAAGGTCGGCGACACCGTCGAGGCTGATCAGTCGCTGATCACCCTGGAATCCGACAAGGCCAGCATGGAAATCCCATCGCCAGCCGCTGGCGTGGTCGAAAGCATCAGCGTCAAGCTCAACGACGAAGTCGGCACTGGCGACCTGATTCTGGCGCTGAAAGTGGCGGGTGCCGCGGCACCGGCTCCTGCCGCGCCAGCCCAAACCGCTGCGACCTCCGCCGCAGCTGCAGCGCCAGTCGCTGCGGCCCCGGCTGCACCGGTAGCTGACAGCGTTCAGGACATTCACGTCCCGGACATCGGCTCGTCGGGCAAGGCCAAGATCATCGAAGTCCTGGTCAAGGCTGGCGACACTGTTGAAGCCGATCAGTCGCTGATCACCCTGGAATCCGACAAGGCCAGCATGGAAATCCCATCGCCAGCCGCTGGCGTGGTCGAAAGCATCAGCGTCAAGCTCAACGACGAAGTCGGCACTGGCGACCTGATTCTGGCGCTGAAAGTGGCGGGTGCCGCGGCACCGGCTCCTGCCGCGCCAGCCCAAACCGCTGCGACCTCCGCCGCAGCTGCAGCGCCAGTCGCTGCGGCCCCGGCTGCACCGGTAGCTGACAGCGTTCAGGACATTCACGTCCCGGACATCGGCTCGTCGGGCAAGGCCAAGATCATCGAAGTCCTGGTCAAGGCTGGCGACACTGTTGAAGCCGATCAGTCGCTGATCACCCTGGAATCCGACAAGGCCAGCATGGAAATCCCATCGCCAGCCGCTGGCGTGGTCGAAAGCATCAGCGTCAAGCTCAACGACGAAGTCGGCACTGGCGACCTGATTCTGGCGCTGAAAGTGGCGGGTGCCGCGGCACCGGCTCCTGCCGCGCCAGCCCAAACCGCTGCGACCTCCGCCGCAGCTGCAGCGCCAGTCGCTGCGGCCCCGGCTGCACCGGTAGCTGACAGCGTTCAGGACATTCACGTCCCGGACATCGGCTCGTCGGGCAAGGCCAAGATCATCGAAGTCCTGGTCAAGGCTGGCGACACTGTTGAAGCCGATCAGTCGCTGATCACCCTGGAATCCGACAAGGCCAGCATGGAAATCCCATCGCCAGCCGCTGGCGTGGTCGAAAGCATCAGCGTCAAGCTCAACGACGAAGTCGGCACTGGCGACCTGATTCTGGCGCTGAAAGTGGCGGGTGCCGCGGCACCGGCTCCTGCCGCGCCAGCCCAAACCGCTGCGACCTCCGCCGCAGCTGCAGCGCCAGTCGCTGCGGCCCCGGCTGCACCGGTAGCTGACAGCGTTCAGGACATTCACGTCCCGGACATCGGCTCGTCGGGCAAGGCCAAGATCATCGAAGTCCTGGTCAAGGCTGGCGACACTGTTGAAGCCGATCAGTCGCTGATCACCCTGGAATCCGACAAGGCCAGCATGGAAATCCCATCGCCAGCCGCTGGCGTGGTGGAAAGCGTTTCCATCAAACTGGATGACGAAGTCGGTACCGGCGACCTGATCCTCAAGCTGAAAGTCAAAGGCGTAGCGCAGGCGTCTGCTCCTGCCCCAGCCGCAGCGCCTGCTGCTGCCAAGGCTGAAGCAGCCCCTGCTGCGGCCGCAGCTCCGGCACCTGCCGCTCCAACTGCAGCACCGGCCCAACCAGGCGCCAAGGTTCACGCAGGCCCGGCAGTGCGCCAACTGGCCCGTGAATTCGGCGTCGAGCTGAGCGCGGTCAGCCCAAGCGGCCCGCACGGCCGCCTGCTGAAAGAAGATGTGCAGGTTTACGTCAAAGCCATGATGCAGAAGGCCAAGGAAGCACCGGCCGCTGCTGGCGGCGTAACCGGCGGCGCGGGCATCCCGCCGATTCCGGTCGTGGACTTCAGCCGTTTCGGCGAAATCGAAGAAGTGCCGATGACTCGCCTGATGCAAATCGGCGCGTCGAGCCTGCATCGCAGCTGGCTGAACATTCCGCACGTAACGCAATTCGACTCGGCGGACATCACCGAGCTGGAAGCCTTCCGTACCGCTCAGAAAGCCGTTGCAGAGAAGGCTGGCGTCAAGCTGACCATCCTGCCGCTGCTGCTTAAATCCTGCGCGCACCTGCTCAAGGAACTGCCGGACTTCAACAGTTCGCTGGCACCCAGCGGCAAGGCGATCATCCGCAAGAAGTACGTGAACATCGGCTTCGCGGTAGACACTCCGGACGGCCTGCTGGTACCGGTCATCAAGAACGTCGACCAGAAGAGCCTGCTGCAACTGGCAGCCGAAGCCGCCGTGCTGGCAGCCAAAGCGCGCGACAAAAAGCTCACCGCTGACGACATGCAAGGCGCCTGCTTCACCATTTCCAGCCTCGGGCACATTGGCGGCACCGGCTTCACGCCGATCGTCAACGCTCCGGAAGTGGCGATCCTCGGTGTATCCAAGGCAACCATCCAGCCAGTCTGGGACGGCAAAGCCTTCCAGCCGAAGCTGATGCTGCCACTGTCGCTGTCCTACGATCACCGAGTGATCAACGGCGCCGCTGCTGCACGCTTCACCAAGCGTCTGAGCGATCTGCTGGCGGACATCCGCACCATTCTGTTGTAAGACCGACCGGCCCTCCTTCAGCGGAGGGCCGGCCGAGTTCCACGTTTTCCGAGCGCCACGCTCGTACCTCAACCCCGCCAATTTGGCGGGGCTTTTTTTGCCTGAAACAAACCTCCCTGGTGGCTCTAACCCGCAGGCCCGCACATCAAGTAAAAAATCTCACATAGATCATGCGCTATGCCTGCTGCTCTGCGGGCAAGTTACTACTTAATAAAACTTAACAAGCCACCTACTCTAACGCCCTATTGAGCGTCATTTCTGCACACCTATAGCTAACGTTAGTTAGCCCCATAAATTATTTCAGGGCGGTAACTATTCACCCATATTTCGAAAGGATTCGAAAATGCTCACACCTACGGTCGGCCCAATTATTGGCTATACCACAACACATCACGTGCGCATTTTTTTGCGTGGCAAACATGAAAACGATCTTTTGGTTTTCGGCGGCATTCGTTACCGGCTAAAAAATCAGGGGCCATGGACACACGGAAACTTTGCGTTACTAAAATCTTCAAATGATATGTCTGAGGTCATCACTTTAAACAACCTGAGCGAAGACACGGAGTACGAATATCAAGCCGGCTGGTTCACTACCTCCAGCCCACTGCATACGATAGAAACGGTAAAAGAGCTGCCTCTGGAATGGCCCAATGAGACGTACTCCTTCAGGACTGCCTCCAGCAAAAAAACCACTCCTCGCTGCTACGTCATCGGCTCATGCCGCTATTTACGCATGACGCTCGGGCTGCCTTCGGCTCCGGAACTCGGTGATCGCATCTTTGCAGCAATCGACACGCTAGCGCAAAACCCCTCCACTCCGGTCCACGGCCTGGTAATGACCGGAGATCAGGTCTATGTCGACGACCTGAATTTTTTCTTACCTGATCGTGACTACAAAGCCATTCTCAGCAAATACCGCGCTGCTTTTTCTCAACCCAATATCCGTAAACTCATGTCGCATGTTCCTACCTACATGATTCTCGACGACCATGAAATTGAAGACAACTGGCCAGCCAAAGCAAACCGCTTGGACGAGTCACTGTTCAGAAATGCCATGAACGCCTATGAAATATATCAATGCAGCCACAGCCCGGCCCACACACTACTAACTTCCGGACAAATAGATCGCACAATAAAACGCTATTGGTATCAATTTACCGACGGCGATTCAGAGTGGTTTGTACTGGACACCCGAACGGGCAGGAACCTCTCTGCTCAAGACAGACGAATACTGGATAGAGAACAGGAGCAAGCCCTTTATAAATGGCTTATCAATAGCCGGGCACGCGTCAAATTAATCGTCACCGGTGTCATGCTCTATCCCGACCTCAAGAATGACCGCGGCGATGCCTGGAAATCCTTCCCCACTCAGCGCGACCGGATCCTCGAAACTATCCGTTCAAACAAAATCAGGAACGTTGTCTTCATTTCAGGTGATATACACGGCTCGATGACCAGCCAACTGACTCACTCAGAGGACAAGGATTTCCTGGTCCATACCATCGTATCGTCGCCCCTGTGCAATTCCAGGCTTTTACCCTACGCCAAGGCAGCCGATTTCATCCTCGACCAACCACTCACCCCGCAGGGCAGCGGCAGCTACCGCTATGCATTGACCAGTAAAGTAGTCAGCCAGGACAACTTTGCGCGCATCACCCTCGATCAACAGCAGATCACGGTCGACTTCCACGGTCAGAATGGAAAGCTCCTCCAGTCGGTGAACATCGTGCTTCGCTGATACCGATAGCCACGTCGTTCATGCTGGCCGGTTCGCTGTCGACGCCGGCATGGACATCCGTTTCTGACCGCGCCTGTAGAAATCCCCCGCCCTGCCGACAAACGTTTATAGCACTTAGCCTTCATCCTCTCTTGTCAGTCTGTGTCGCATGATGCAACCTTGCCCGCAGGCAACAGTAAAGAGGGCGCGAGCCCGGCGCGATCAGCATCTTCGAAGCGAGTTTCCTCCATGAAAAGCCAACCCGATGCCGTCAGCCGTATGGCGGCCGAGGTAGTGACGCAGTTGCCTGTGCCCTCGCGGCTCGGCATGCTGCGTTTCGAACGGCTGAATGAAGTTAGCTGGGCGCTGTTGTTTCTTGATCCCAATTGCGAACGGCAGTTCGGCATGGCCGCCGTCGATCTCTGTGCCCTGGTAGGTTCACCCTATGCCAGCCTGATGGAACCTGAAGCCCGCTATCAACTGCATGACACGATCCAGCAGCAACTGACCGAAAGCCCGCATTATCTGATCCGCTATACCCTGCATACCGCCCAAGGGCCCTTGAACCTGCTCGAACTGGGCGAAGCCTACAAACAACACAATCGGCATCTGCTGCGCGGTTACCTGCTGGTGGTGGACGACCTGTTCAGCAACGCCCCGCAACTGCCGATGCTGGATCTCGAAACCCAGAACACTCGACTGCAGATTGCCCTGGAACTCAACCAACGGGCGCAGCAGGATCAGCTCCAGCACCTCGAACGGGTGCGTGCCCAGCAAGACTTGATCCTGCTCCTGGCCCGCCAGCGCTACAGCAGCAATAACTCCCTGCAAGAAGCTGCCGAACTGATTACTCGCAGCGCCTGCGACATCTATGAGATCGACTGTGCCAGCATCTGGAACCTCGAAGGCCAGCAACTGACGCCGATTTCCGCGTACTACCGTGTCTCGCGGGAACACTGGATGCCGGACCTCATCGATGCGAGCGGGTACCCCAGCTATCTGGAAGCCCTGCACACCAGCCGCGCAATCGACGCCGACAATGCAATACGCGACCCGCGCACCCGGGAAATGGCCGAAAGCCTGAGATCGCGCGACGTCAACGCCATGCTCGACGCCAGTATCCGCATCGATGGCCAGGTGGTCGGCGTGTTGTGCCTGGAGCAGATTGGCATCACCCGAGCCTGGCAGTCGGACGAGATCGCTTTCGCCGGTGAACTGGCCGATCAATTCGCCCAGGTCATCAACAACCACAACCGGCGCACCGCCACCAGCGCCTTGCACCTGTTCCAGCGCGCCGTCGAGCAGAGTGCCAACGCCTTTCTGCTGGTCAATTGCGACGGCGTGGTGGAGTACGTCAACCCGAGCTTTACCGCGATCACCCAGTACACCACCGAAGAAGTCCACGGCCACAAGCTGTCGGAACTGCCGGCGCTGGAAAACCTCAGCGAATTGCTGTTCGACGCGCCATCGAGCCTGGCCAAGAGCAACAGCTGGCAGGGCGAGTTCAAGAGCCGGCGGAAAAATCTCGAACCCTACTGGGGTCAGCTGTCGATTTCCAAGGTCTACGGTGACAACCGCGAGCTGACCCACTACATCGGCATCTACGAAGACATCACCCAGGCCAAGCTTGCCCAGCAGCGCATCGAACGCCTGGCCTACACTGACAACCTGACCAACCTGGGCAACCGCCCGGCGTTCATCCGCAACCTCGACGAACGCTTCGCCCGGGACAGCGACACTCCCATCAGCCTGTTGCTGGTGGACATCGACAACTTCAAGCGGATCAACGACAGCCTCGGCCACCAGACCGGCGACAAACTGCTGATCAGCCTGGCCCGACGTTTGCGCAACAGTCTCAGCCCGAGTGGTAGCCTGGCGCGCTTCGCCAGTAACGAATTCGCCGTGCTGCTCGACAACACCGATCTTGAGGCCGGCCAGCAAGTCGCCCACCAATTGCTGATGACCCTCGACAAGCCGATGTTCGTCGACAACCAGTTAATCAGTGTCACTGGCTCCGTGGGCCTGGCCTGCGCGCCGCTGCATGGCCGCGAACCGCAAACCCTGATGCGCAACGCCGGGCTGGCTTTGCACAAGGCCAAAGCCAACGGCAAACACCAGGTTCAGGTGTTCACCGAAGCGCTGAACGCCGAGGCCAGTTATAAGCTGTTCGTCGAGAACAACCTGCGCCGCGCCCTGACCCAGAACGAGTTGGACGTGTTCTACCAGCCCAAGCTCTGCCTGCGCAGCGGTCGCCTGCTGGGGATGGAAGCCTTGTTGCGCTGGAACCATCCGGAAAAAGGCATGATCCGCCCGGACCAGTTCATCGGTGTCGCCGAAGAGACCGGACTGATCATTCCCATCGGCAAATGGGTCGCCCGTCAGGCTTGTCGCATGAGCAAGCAGCTGACCGCTTCGGGTTTGGGCAATCTGCAAGTGGCGATCAATCTGTCGCCCAAGCAGTTTTCCGACCCGGACCTGGTGGCATCCATCGCCGGCATTCTCAAGGAAGAACAGCTGCCCTCCTCCTTGCTGGAGTTGGAACTGACCGAGGGCCTGCTGCTGGAAGCCACTGAAGACACTCACTTGCAGCTCGACCAGCTGAAGCGCCTGGGCCTGACCCTGGCCATGGACGACTTTGGCACCGGTTACTCGTCGCTTAGTTACTTGAAAAAATTCCCGATCGACATCATTAAGATCGATCGCAGCTTCATCCATGAAATCCCGGACAACCAGGACGACATGGAGATCACCTCCGCGGTGATTGCCATGGCCCACAACCTCAAACTCAAAGTGGTCGCCGAAGGCATCGAGACCGCCGAGCAGCTTGCGTTCTTGCGGCGCCACCGTTGCGATGTCGGCCAGGGTTACCTGTTCGACCGGCCAATCCCGGGCTCGGAGCTGATCGAAAGGCTCAAACGCTACCCGCGTGGCCCAAACGCCTGACAGCGCTGTAACACTCGGGCACACTGGCAGTCTGACTCTTTACCGTTAACTCAATCTGACTGAGAGGACTGATCATGGTCTTGCGCTCGGAAATTCTGGTGAACAAAAACGTGCTTCCAACCAAAGAACAAGCTCCGCCTGGCCGCGAAACCCCAATGACCGTGCCGGCCGAACACTTCGTCAACGGCAACCCGTTGCTCGGCCCATTCCCGGGGAGCGTGGACTTCGCGATCTTCGGCCTGGGTTGTTTCTGGGGCGCGGAACGTCGCTTCTGGCAACGCGAAGGCGTGTTCAGCACGTCGGTGGGTTACGCCGGCGGTTTCACCCCGAACCCGACCTACGAGGAAGTCTGCTCGGGCCTGACCGGTCACAGCGAAGTCGTGCTCGTGGTCTACGAGCCGGAAAAAGTCAGCTACCAGGAACTGCTGGCAATGTTCTGGGAACTGCACAACCCGACCCAGGGCATGCGCCAGGGCAACGACATCGGTACTCAGTATCGCTCGGTGATCTACGCCACCAACCCCAGCCAACTGGAAGCGGCAAAGGCCAGCGAGAAAGTGTTCCAGGCTGAACTGACCAAAGCCGGCCTGGGCACCATCACCACCGAAATCGAAGAAGCCCCGACGTTCTACTACGCCGAGGCGTATCACCAGCAGTACCTGGCGAAGAACCCTGAGGGTTATTGCGGGATTGGCGGCACAGGCGTGACGTGCCCGATTTGATCGGGTGAAGCAAAAAATCGTCCGAACGCGGCCCGAACCTGCGGCAGCTCCTACGGGATCGAAGTAAACCGTTTGTCCCTGGTTGTACCCGATCCTCGTAGGAGCTGCCGAGCGCAGCGAGGCTGCGATCTTTTGATCTTGTTGTTTATTCAGAGATCAACCAATCCATCTGCCACCCACCCTGGGTCTGCCCAAGCTTCTTGGACAACCACGGCAGCAACTCACGCAACTCCTCCTCAAGCCCCCACGGCGGATTGGCGATCGCCAGCCCTGAACCGTTCAGGCTATTGGGCGTATCCAGCGGATGCACCAGCAATTCCACCCGCAGCAGCTTCGGCGCACCCGTGCCGGCCAGGTCCTGGTAGAACCGGCGCAACATCCGCTGATCCTTCACCGGGTACCAGATCGCCGCCACCGTCTGCCGCATCCGGCCGATCGCCTCTTTCAACGATGCCGCACAGCGCTGCATCTCATCGAGTTTCTCGAATGGCGGATCGATCAACATCAACGCGCGCTTTTCCGCTACGGGCAGCAAGGCCCGCGGCACGTGCCAGCCTTCACCCAGGTGCACCGCAACCCGGCGATCACCCTTCATATTGTCCTTGAGCAGCCGCCCGTCTTCCGGGTGCTTCTCGTTGAGCAACACCCGATCCTGGGAACGGGTCAAACGCCGCGCCAGCTCCGGCGAACCCGGGTAATAGCGCAACTCGCCATCCGGGTTCATCTCATGCAACACCTGCATGTAATCCGCTGTCAGCACCGGCAGATCCGGCTCACCCCACAACCGGGCGATGCCCTCCAGATACTCACCGGTGCGCGATGCCTCATCACCCTTGAGGTCATACAGACCAATGCCGGCGTGAGTATCGAGATAGGCAAACGGCTGCTCCTTGCGCGACATCAAGGCGATGAGGCGGGTCAAGGTCAGGTGTTTGAACACGTCGGCGTGGTTGCCGGCGTGGAAGGCGTGGCGATAGTTCATGGTTGCTCCTGCGCAGGAGGCGAAGTTTACCTTGTACGAGACAGAACGTCAGGGGTTCACGACCAGGCGGATAGACACCGCACAACTTGTGGCGAGGGGGCTTGTCGGAACGCCGCATCGCCCCGTTCGGCTGCGCAGCAGTCGTAAAACCGGTAGATGCGGCTTACCTGAAACACCGCGGTGGCTGGTTTTGGGGCCGCTTCGCAGCCCAGCGGGGGCAAGCCCCCTCGCCACAAGGTTTGTGTTTATTTCGAGATCTGCGCCTGCAATCGCCGCCCGAGCACATCCAGCAAATCACACCCATCACGCAACGCAATGGCACACAGCCGCGCAAAGTCGTGAAGGATCACCGCATCGGTATGAATCTCCTCGCGCATGGCCAGATTTTCCATCAGATGAGTGACGGTGCGGATGCGGTAATCGGCAGCGTCTTGCAGCACATCGAGTGGCGCCTGGGTGTCGACGAACAGGGTCGGGATATCGCAATCGTTGCTGGTGAGGGGCATGTAGCGGTTGGTAGAGGTTGAATGGGGTGGATCGGGGGTGATGGTTCTCACGAGTCTGGCTCCTAACGTATTGGTTGGAGCCGCCAGAAATTACTTCCACATAATAGGTGGCGGCTGTACGCAGGTGTGGAAGACCGAGACGTTAGGTTCCCGGCACACTCAAGAGTGTCCCGCGCACAGCCACCATAAAACACAGACGATAAAAAACGCCATGCAGGTGGCGCTTTGTGCGCCTAACGATATAAGGGCTTCCACACCCTGTCACTGATTTTGCAGCGACTCACAAAGATTATCGATGCAGCCAAATTCCCGCCAGTTCACACAAGCCGCCGCAACCTGCGGGAAATCTCCGATGACCTCGCCCAGAAATGTAGTCGCCTGGTAGTACACCAATCGCGGGCAAGCCCGGCTCCCACAGGGGAATGCGATCGAATGTGGGAGCGTGGCTTTCCCGCGAAGAGGCCTGCAAGGGCCCAGCCGATCAATTGGCAGACACAAAAAAAGGCCCGCCTCCAGAAGGACGCGGGCCGTTTTTATGTCACTGAATGCCTAGGGCATCAGCTCATCTCACTCAGCTGTTTAGCTGGAAGTCTTTCTCGGCAGCGGCGAAACGCTTGAGCATGCCGGCAGTCGGAGCGCCCATCTTGCTGACGATGTAAATCGCAAGGCTGGCGAAGATGAAGCCCGGGATGATTTCGTACAGACCCAGCAGTTCGAAATGCTTCCAGACGATCACGGTGATTGCGCCGACCAGGATACCGGCCAGTGCGCCGTTACGGGTCATGTCTTTCCAGATGACCGAGATCAGCACCACCGGACCGAAGGCGGCACCGAAACCGGCCCAGGCGTAGCTGACCAGACCCAGTACGCGGTTTTCCGGATTGGCAGCCATGGCGATGGCGATCAGTGCAACCAACAGCACCATGGCGCGACCGACCCATACCAGTTCGACCTGGGAAGCATTTTTACGCAGGAAGGTCTTGTAGAAGTCTTCGGTCAGGGCACTGGAGCACACCAGCAACTGGCAGCTCAAGGTACTCATCACGGCAGCCAGAATGGCCGACAGCAAGATACCGGCAATCCAGGGATTGAAGAGGATCTTCGCCAGCTCGATGAACACACGCTCGTGGTTCTCACTGACTGGCATCGCTACGGCAGGGTTCGCCGCGAAATAGGCAATACCGAAGAAGCCGACAGCCACGGTGCCGCCCAGGCACAGGATCATCCAAGTCATGGAGATGCGACGGGCTTTGGCGATCGACTTGACCGAATCCGCCGCCATGAAACGCGCGAGGATGTGCGGTTGGCCAAAGTAGCCCAGACCCCAACCCATCAGCGAGATGATGCCAATGAAGGTGGTGTTTTTCAGCATGTCGAAATTGCTTGGATCTTGCGCTTCGATAGCCAGGAAAGTGGTATCAATGCCACCGGTGGCCAGCAGCACGATGATCGGCGTCAGCAGCAGGGCGAAGATCATCAGCGTGGCTTGTACGGTGTCAGTCCAGCTCACTGCCAGGAAACCACCAACGAAGGTGTAGGCAATAGTTGCCGCAGCACCGGCCCACAGCGCCGTCTCGTAGGACATGCCGAAGGTGCTTTCGAACAGCCGGGCACCGGCAACGATGCCGGAAGCGCAATAGATGGTGAAGAACACCAGAATCACGATAGCCGAGATGATTCGCAGCAAACCGCTGGTGTCTTCAAAACGGCTGGAGAAGTAATCCGGCAGGGTCAGTGCATCACCGTTGTGCTCGGTTTGCACCCGCAGACGACCAGCCACGAACAGCCAGTTCAGGTAGGCACCGACGATCAGGCCGATGGCGATCCAGCTTTCCGACAGACCAGACATATAGATAGCGCCCGGAAGGCCCATCAGCAACCAGCCGCTCATGTCGGAAGCACCGGCGGAAAGCGCGGTCACCACGCTGCCCAGGCTACGGCCACCGAGAATATAGTCAGAAAGGTTGTTGGTGGAGCGATAGGCCATGAAGCCGATCAATACCATTGCCGCGATGTAGATCACGAACGTGATCAGGGTTGGATTACTTACGCTCATTGAGTTGCGCCCTGGCATTGTTTTTATGTAGCGGCGGTCTGTCGGAGGTCTCTGTGCACCTGAGTGGATAGACGATTCCGCTTGCCGCGCATTTATGACTGACGTTTCCCCAGGAAAGCCATCAGCCGATGAACCGTTCTTTTGGACTGGTTGCACCTTGGGCGCGAATGCTATTCAACAAAGCAAATAAGGTGCAACCAGTTTCGGTCGAATAAGTTGCACCTAGTCGGATTTTTAATTGAATTTGCCGTTTTTGCTCCTTTTCGGAGCAAAAACTCAACTCTTCAAAGCAAAAAGCACCAAGCCGACGCGGCTTTCCCCTGCCGGAAATTATTTCCTGACGAGCCGTCTATTTTTCCGACAAAAAAAGGTTGCACCCGGTTGCACCTCGGCCTGCTCGCGGCTAACCTTGCCGCCAGCTGATGTCACGCAGTCGTGGCAAACATGAGGATAAAAATATGGCTACCACCACCCTTGGGGTCAAACTCGATGACCCCACCCGCGAGCGCCTCAAAGCCGCTGCAACCTCGATTGATCGCACGCCCCATTGGCTGATCAAGCAGGCAATTTTCAATTACCTGGAAAAACTCGAGGGTGGTGCAACCCTGACCGAGCTGAACGGTTTGACCAGTAAAGACACTGACGACGCCGTTGACGTGCAGGCTGACCATGCACACCAGTGCTTCCTCGAGTTCGCCGAGAGCATCCTGCCGCAATCGGTCCTGCGCTCTGCGATCACTGCCGCCTACCGTCGCCCGGAGCCGGAAGTGGTGCCGATGCTGATCGAGCAGGCTCGTCTGCCTGCGACCATGGCTGAAGCCACTAACAAGCTGGCCGCCTCGATTGCCGAGAAGCTGCGCAATCAGAAGAGCGCCGGTGGCCGTGCCGGGATCGTTCAGGGCCTGCTGCAGGAATTTTCCCTGTCGTCCCAGGAAGGCGTAGCGCTAATGTGCCTGGCCGAAGCGCTGTTGCGTATCCCGGACAAAGGCACCCGTGACGCGCTGATCCGCGACAAAATCAGCACCGGCAATTGGCATCCGCACCTGGGTAACAGCCCGTCGCTGTTCGTCAACGCCGCGACTTGGGGCCTGCTGCTGACCGGCAAACTGGTCGCCACCCATAACGAAGCCGGCCTGACGTCGTCCCTGAGCCGCATCATCGGCAAGAGCGGCGAGCCGATGATCCGCAAGGGCGTCGACATGGCCATGCGCCTGATGGGCGAGCAGTTCGTCACCGGCGAAACCATCGCCGAAGCCCTGGCCAACGCCAGCAAGTTCGAAGCCAAGGGCTTCCGCTATTCCTACGACATGCTCGGTGAAGCCGCACTGACCGAACATGACGCACAGAAATACCTCGCGTCCTACGAGCAAGCCATCCATTCGATCGGCAAGGCTTCCCACGGTCGCGGCATTTATGAAGGCCCGGGCATCTCGATCAAACTCTCGGCACTGCACCCGCGTTACAGCCGCGCGCAGTACGAACGAGTGATGGACGAGTTGTACCCGCGCCTGCTGTCGCTGACCTTGCTGGCCAAGCACTACGACATCGGCCTGAACATCGACGCCGAAGAAGCCGACCGCCTCGAGCTGTCGCTGGATCTGCTGGAGCGTCTGTGCTTCGAGCCGCAACTGACCGGCTGGAACGGCATCGGTTTCGTGATCCAGGCTTACCAGAAGCGTTGCCCGTACGTGATCGACTACGTGATCGACCTGGCTCGTCGCAGCCGTCATCGCCTGATGATTCGCCTGGTGAAAGGCGCGTACTGGGACAGCGAGATCAAGCGCGCCCAGGTCGAAGGCCTGGAAGGCTATCCGGTCTACACCCGCAAGGTGTACACCGACGTGTCCTACATTGCTTGTGCGCGCAAACTGCTGTCGGTGCCGGAAGTCATCTACCCGCAGTTCGCCACCCACAACGCCCACACCCTGTCGGCCATTTACCATATCGCCGGTCAGAACTACTACCCGGGTCAGTACGAGTTCCAATGCCTGCATGGCATGGGTGAACCGCTGTACGAGCAGGTGGTAGGCAAGGTTTCCGAAGGCAAGCTGAACCGTCCATGCCGCGTCTACGCGCCGGTCGGAACTCACGAAACACTGCTGGCCTACCTGGTCCGTCGCCTGCTGGAAAACGGTGCGAACACCTCGTTCGTCAACCGCATCGCCGACCAATCCATCTCGATTCAGGAGCTGGTGGCCGATCCAGTGGCCAGCATCGAGCAGATGGCGACGCTGGAAGGCGGCTTCGGCCTGCCACACCCGCGTATCCCGCTGCCGCGTGATCTGTACGGTTCCGAACGCGCCAACTCGAGCGGCATCGACCTGGCCAACGAACACCGTTTGGCGTCGTTGTCCTGCGCCTTGCTGGCCACTGCTCATAACAGCTGGAAAGCCGCGCCGATGCTCGGCTGCGTTTCCAGCACTGAAACCCCTGCGCCAGTGCTGAACCCGTCCGATCTGCGTGACGTTGTTGGCCATGTACAGGAAGCGACCGTCGAAGATGTCGACAATGCAATTCAGTGCGCGCTGAAAGCCGCACCGATCTGGCAAGCCACCCCGCCAGCCGAGCGCGCCGCGATTCTTGAACGTGCCGCCGACTTGATGGAAGGCGAGATTCAGCCGCTGATGGGCCTGTTGGCTCGCGAAGCAGGCAAGACCTTTGCCAACGCCATCGCCGAAGTGCGTGAAGCCGTGGACTTCCTGCGTTACTACGCAGTGCAGGCTCGTAACGATTTCACCAACGATGCCCACCGCCCGCTGGGCCCGGTGGTTTGCATCAGTCCGTGGAACTTCCCGCTGGCGATCTTCAGTGGCCAGGTTGCTGCAGCCTTGGCTGCCGGTAACCCGGTGCTGGCGAAACCTGCTGAACAAACGCCACTGGTCGCGGCTCAAGCCGTGCGCCTGATGCTCGAAGCCGGTATCCCCGAAGGCGTGCTGCAACTGCTGCCGGGCCGTGGCGAGACCGTAGGCGCCCGCCTGGTCGGCGACGATCGGGTCAAAGGCGTGATGTTCACCGGTTCCACCGAAGTCGCGCGCTTGTTGCAACGCAGTGTCGCCGGTCGCCTGGATACCCAGGGCCGTCCGATCCCGCTGATCGCTGAAACCGGCGGCCAGAACGCGATGATCGTCGACTCCTCGGCACTGACCGAACAAGTGGTCATCGACGTCGTATCCTCGGCCTTCGACAGCGCCGGCCAACGTTGCTCGGCCCTGCGCGTACTGTGTCTGCAGGAAGATTCCGCCGACCGCGTCATCGAAATGCTCAAAGGCGCCATGGCCGAATGCCGTCTCGGCAACCCGGAACGCTTGTCCGTGGACATCGGCCCGGTGATCGACGCCGAAGCCAAGGCTGGCATCGAGAAACACATCCAGGCCATGCGCGACAAAGGCCGCAGCGTGTATCAGGTGGCAATCGCCAATACTGAAGAAGTCAAACGCGGCACCTTCGTCATGCCGACCCTGATCGAACTGGAAAGCTTCGACGAGCTGCAACGGGAGATCTTCGGTCCGGTGCTGCACGTGGTGCGCTACAAGCGTAAAGAGATTGATCAGCTGATCGGCCAGATCAACGCTTCCGGCTACGGTCTGACCCTGGGCGTTCACACCCGCATCGACGAAACCATCGCCAAGGTGATCGACAACGTCAATGCCGGTAACGTCTACGTCAACCGCAACATCGTCGGTGCCGTGGTCGGTGTGCAACCGTTCGGTGGCGAAGGCCTGTCGGGTACCGGTCCGAAAGCCGGTGGTCCGCTGTACCTGTACCGCCTGCTGTCGACTCGTCCTACCGATGCGATCGAGCAATCCTTCGTTCGCGGCGACGCGTTGAGCGCACCGGATGTTCGTCTGCGCGATGCCATGAGCAAACCGCTGACCGCTCTGAAAACCTGGGCTGACAGCAATAAACAGGCTGACCTGAGCGCGCTTTGCCTGCAATTCGCAGCGCAATCGCAAAGCGGTATCACTCGCCTGCTGAGCGGCCCGACCGGCGAACGCAACAGCTACGCCATCCTGCCACGCGAGCACGTGCTGTGCCTGGCGGAAGTCGAAGCGGATCTGCTAAGCCAACTGGCTGCGGTACTGGCCGTCGGTGGTTCGGCAGTCTGGCCGGATGCCGAGCTGAACAAGGCGCTTTACACTCGCCTGCCGAAAGAAGTGCAAGCACGCATCACACTGGTCAACGACTGGAGCAAGGACGAAGTGGTTTTCGATGCAGTCCTGCATCACGGCCACTCCGACCAGCTGCGTGCGGTCTGCCAGCAAGTGGCCAAACGTGCCGGCGCTATCGTCGGGGTTCACGGCCTGTCCCAAGGCGAAACCAGCATTGCGCTGGAACGTCTGGTGATCGAGCGTGCACTGAGCGTTAACACTGCTGCTGCGGGTGGTAATGCCAGCTTGATGACTATCGGTTAAACCGTAACAAGACCAGGCATCTGCAATAGGTGCCTGGTGTACAAATCCCTGTGGGAGCGAGCCTGCTCGCGATAGCGGTGTGTCATCCAACATAGATGCTGGATGTGCCGGCCTCTTCGCGAGCAGGCTCGCTCCCACATTTATTTTGTGGCGCCTGCTAAGTCGCTGCTCTGCTCCACCATCACGCTCATCAATCATCCTGTTCACCCTGCCCTCCCCCCGCCTAGACTCGGTCCACTCCAAAAAAAGGTAGGCCGCCATGTCCGAGACGTTGCTCAGTTCCCGCAATCTGGCTTTCGAGCTGTATGAAGTCCTTGATGCCGAAGGCCTGACTCGGCGTGAGCGGTTCGCTGAACACAATCGCGAAACCTTCGATGCTGCCATTGGCACCGCCCGAAGCATTGCCGAGAAGTTCTTTGCCCCGCATAACCGCAAGGGCGACGAGAACGAACCGCGCTACGAAGACGGCCAGGCGATCCTGATTCCAGAGGTAAAACCGGCGGTCGATGCCTTCCTCGAAGCCGGCTTCCTCAACGCCGCGCGCAGTTTCGAGGCCGGCGGCATGCAGTTGCCGACCCTGCTCTCGCAAGCCTGCTTCGCGCATTTCCAATCGGCCAACGCGGCATCGACTTCGTACCCGTTCCTGACCATGGGTGCAGCGAACCTGATCGAAAGCTTCGGTACCGAGGAGCAGAAACAACGCTTCCTGCAGCCAATGATCGACGGGCGTTTCTTCGGCACCATGGCCTTGACCGAGCCCCACGCCGGCTCGTCGCTATCGGATATCCGCACCCGCGCCGAACCGGTCGCCGATGGCACTTACCGGCTCAAGGGCAACAAGATCTTCATCTCCGGCGGCGATCATTCGTTGTCGGAAAACATTGTGCACATGGTTCTGGCCAAGCTGCCGGATGCGCCCGCGGGGGTGAAAGGCATTTCGCTGTTTATCGTGCCCAAGTTCCTGGTCAACGATGACGGCAGTCTCGGCCCGCGCAACGACGTACTGCTGGCCGGGCTATTCCACAAGATGGGCTGGCGCGGCACCACCTCCACCGCACTTAACTTCGGCGATAACGGCGAGTGTGTCGGTTATCTGGTGGGCAAGCCGCACCAGGGCCTGAGCTACATGTTCCAGATGATGAACGAGGCACGGATCGGCGTCGGCATGGGCGCGGTGATGCTTGGCTACGCCGGGTACCTGTATTCCCTGGAGTACGCTCGCGAGCGTCCGCAAGGTCGCCTGCCGGACAGCAAGGACCCGAATACCGCACCGGTCTCGATCATCCAGCACGCCGACGTCAAACGCATGCTGCTGACTCAAAAGGCTTACGTCGAGGGCGCTTTCGACCTGGGTCTGTATGCCGCGAGATTGTTCGACGACACCACCACTCTCGAAACCGAAACCGAACGTAAACAAGCCCACGAACTGCTGGACCTGCTGACCCCTATCGTTAAATCCTGGCCATCGGAGTTTTGCCTGAAAGCCAACGAACTGGCGATCCAGATTCTCGGCGGTCACGGCTACACCCGCGAATACCCGGTGGAACAGTACTACCGTGACAATCGCCTGAACCCGATCCACGAAGGCACCCATGGCATCCAGTCACTGGATCTGCTGGGGCGCAAACTCGCGCAGAACGGCGGGGCCGGGCTCAAGCAGCTGATTCGGCTGATCGCCAACACCGCCGAGCGGGCCCAGGCCCATGAATCCCTGACGCCGCTGCGCCAACCACTGGAGCAACTGGTCGCACGACTGCAAACCGTCACCCTTGGCCTGCTGACCGACCTCGGTCAGGGCAAGGTCAACAGCAGCCTGGCCAATTCGGCGTTGTACCTCAAAGCCTTCGGCCACACGGTGATCGGCTGGCGCTGGCTGGAACAGGCGATCCGCGCTGAAGAGGGACTGCTCAAGGGCAATGAGGCGGATCTCGGCTTCTATAAAGGCAAGCTGCAAGCCGCCCGCTACTTCCTGACCTGGGAAGTACCGGGCTGCCATCATGAGCTGGCGATTCTCGAGGCCCGCGATGACACGTGCCTAACCATGCGCGATGAGTGGTTTTGATCACCTGAAACCACCGAGACGCCGATGCCGGGGTTTCTGGAAACAGACTAATTTCCAGATGCCCCGGCCTTTGCTTGCTGCTGGGGACAGCGCTCATTAGACTTACGCCTCATTTAAGCGAGAGCAGGGTCGATGTCCACTGTCTTTCCCCACGATTCCGTTGGTTTGGTGACGCCGCAAATGGCGCACTTCAGCGAGCCCCTGGCCCTTGCCTGCGGCCGCTCCCTGCCAGCCTATGATCTGATCTACGAAACCTATGGCGCGCTGAACGCCACGGCCAGCAATGCCGTGCTGATCTGCCATGCGCTGTCCGGCCACCACCACGCCGCAGGCTTTCACAACCCCGACGACCGTAAACCCGGTTGGTGGGACAGTTGCATCGGCCCCGGCAAACCGATCGATACCAGCAAGTTCTTCGTCGTCAGCCTGAACAACCTCGGCGGCTGCAACGGCTCCACCGGCCCGAGCAGCATCAACCCGGAAAGTGGCAAACCCTTTGGCGCCGACTTCCCGGTATTGACCGTCGAAGACTGGGTCCACAGCCAGGCGCGCCTGGCCGACCTGCTGGGCATCAGCCAGTGGGCCGCGGTGATCGGCGGCAGCCTGGGTGGCATGCAGGCCTTGCAGTGGAGCATCAGCTACCCCGAGCGCATCCGTCACTGCCTGGCGATCGCCTCGGCCCCCAAGCTGTCGGCGCAGAACATCGCCTTCAACGAAGTGGCGCGCCAAGCCATCCTGACCGACCCCGAGTTCCACGGCGGCTCGTTCCAGGAACAGGGCGTGATCCCCAAGCGCGGACTGATGTTGGCGCGGATGGTCGGGCACATCACCTACCTGTCGGATGACTCCATGGGCGAGAAATTCGGCCGTGGCCTGAAGAGCGAAAAGCTCAACTACGACTTCCACAGCGTCGAGTTCCAGGTTGAAAGCTATCTGCGTTATCAGGGTGAGGAGTTCTCCGGACGTTTCGATGCCAACACCTACCTGCTGATGACCAAGGCCCTGGACTACTTCGATCCGGCGGCGAATTACGATGACGACCTGGCAAAAACCTTCGCCGGGGCCAAAGCCAGGTTCTGCGTGATGTCCTTCACCACCGACTGGCGCTTCTCTCCGGCCCGCTCGCGGGAACTGGTGGACGCGCTGATGGCCGCCAGGAAAGACGTCTGCTACCTGGAGATCGATGCTCCGCAAGGCCACGACGCCTTCCTGATTCCGATCCCGCGCTACTTGCAGGCTTTCAGCAACTACATGAACCGAATTTCGCTTTGAGGACGCCATGAGAGCCGACCTGGAAATCATCCAAGACTGGATCCCCGCCGGCAGCCGCGTGCTCGACCTCGGCTGCGGCGATGGCGAACTGCTCACCTGGCTGCGGGACAACAAGCAAGTCACCGGCTACGGCCTGGAAAACGACCCGGACAACATTGCCGAATGCGTAGCCAAAGGCATCAACGTCATCGAGCAGGATCTGGACAAGGGGCTGGGTAACTTTGCCAGCAACAGTTTCGATGTTGTCGTCATGACTCAGGCCCTGCAAGCCGTGCACTACCCGGACCGGATCCTCGACGAAATGTTACGGGTCGGTCGCCAATGCATCATTACCTTCCCCAACTTCGGTCACTGGCGCTGCCGCTGGTACCTGGCCAGCAAAGGCCGGATGCCCGTCTCGGACTTCCTCCCCTACACCTGGTACAACACGCCGAACATTCACTTTTGCACCTTTGAAGACTTCGAAGCCCTGTGCAGCGAGCGTAAAGCGCGAGTCATCGATCGACTTGCCGTCGATCAACAACATCGACATGGGTGGGCGAGTAAGCTATGGCCTAATCTATTAGGTGAGATCGGCATCTACCGCGTCAGCAGCCCTGGCCTGCAGGATCACCGGGTCGCGGTATAAACCACGCTATATCGAGGAGAACGAACATGGGTCGCTTGGCTATTTTTCTACTTACTGCCTGCTTGAGCCTGACCGCCATGGCGGCCGATGTCATCAAAGGTGAACGCAAGGAAGTGTTCGGTGACGTCACCGTGCACTACAACACCTTCAACTCGACGTTCATCCAGCCGGACATCGCCAAAGCCGCCGAACTGGTGCGCAGCAAGAATCAGGGCGTAATCAATGTCTCCGTGATCAAGGACGGAAAACCGCTGGTCTCCGACGTCAGCGGCACGGTCAAGGACCTCATCAGCGCCCCCATTCCGCTGAAGTTCAAGCAGATCACCGAGCAAGGCGCGATCTATTACATTGCGCAGTTCCCTGTGGACCAACAGGAAACCCGCACCTTCACGATCAATGTTAAAACTGGCGGCAAAACCAACAGCTTCAGTTTTAACCAAGAGCTTTTCCCGGGCGAATAATGAATTTCACGCAACTCGTATTGGCCAGCCACAACGCCGGCAAACTCAAAGAACTCCAGGCCATGCTCGGTGAGTCCGTGCATTTGCACTCGATTGGCGAGTTCAGCAGCATCGAACCGGAAGAAACCGGCCTGTCGTTCGTCGAAAACGCCATCCTCAAGGCCCGTAATGCCTCGCGCATTTCCGGTCTGCCAGCATTGGCCGACGACTCCGGGCTGGCGGTAGATTTTCTCGGCGGCGCGCCCGGCATCTACTCCGCACGCTATGCCGACGGCCAGGGCGACGCGGCCAACAACGCCAAGCTGCTGGAGGTCTTGAAGGATGTGCCTGAAGCCGAGCGCGGCGCGCAGTTCGTTTGCGTGCTGGCCCTGGTTCGACACGCCGACGACCCGCTGCCGATTCTCTGCGAAGGGCTGTGGCATGGGCGTATCCTGCCTGCCGCCAGCGGGGCACACGGTTTCGGCTACGACCCGCTGTTCTGGGTCCCGGAGCGCAATTGCTCCAGCGCCGAACTCAGCCCGAGCGAAAAAAACCAACTGAGCCATCGCGCCCGCGCCATGGCCCTGCTGCGCCAGCGTCTGGGGCTGGCATGAGTAAGGATTCATCCGCGCAGCCGCTGATTTTCGGCGGCGCGCAAACGCCTCGCGCGGCCCTGGCCCAGCTGCCGCCTCTGGCCTTGTACATCCACATTCCCTGGTGTGTACGCAAATGCCCGTATTGCGACTTCAACTCCCATACCGCAAGCCCCGTGCTACCGGAACAGGAGTATGTCGACGCGCTGTTGGCCGACCTTGATCAGGACCTGCACGCCGTCTACGGCCGCGAACTGAGCTCGATCTTTTTCGGCGGCGGCACGCCCAGCCTGTTCAGCGCCGACGCTTTGGGCCGCCTGCTCAAAGGCGTGGAACAACGTATCCCGTTTGCCGACGACATCGAGATCACCCTGGAAGCCAACCCCGGGACCTTCGAGCAAGAGAAATTCGTCGCTTACCGCGCCCTGGGCATCAATCGCTTGTCGATCGGTATCCAGAGTTTCCAGGAAGAGAAACTCAAGGCGCTGGGCCGGATCCACAACGGTGACGAAGCCGTACGTGCCGCCGGCATGGCCCGTCAGGCGGGCTTCGACAACTTCAACCTGGACCTGATGCATGGCTTGCCCGATCAGTCCCTGGACGATGCCCTGAGCGACCTGCGCCAGGCCATTGCGCTGAACCCAACCCATTTGTCCTGGTATCAGCTGACCCTGGAACCTAATACGGTGTTCTGGAACCAGCCACCGACACTGCCCGAAGACGACACCCTGTGGGACATTCAGGAAGCCGGCCAGGCACTGCTGGCCGAGCACGGATACGCACAGTACGAGGTCTCCGCGTATGCCCTGCCCGGACGCCCGGCGCGGCATAACCTCAATTACTGGAGTTTTGGCGACTTCATCGGCATCGGTGCGGGCGCCCACGGCAAGCTCAGCCATCCCGACGGGCGCATCATTCGCACCTGGAAAACCCGCCTGCCCAAGGACTACCTGAACCCGGCCAAAAGCTTTCAGGCCGGCGAGAAATCCCTGAGCAACGAAGAGTTGCCGTTCGAGTTCCTGATGAATGCCTTGCGCCTGACCGATGGCGTCGAATCCAGGCTCTATCCGGAGCGCACCGGGCTGCCTTTGGAAAGCCTCGCCGAAGGCCGTCGCGAAGCCGAACAAAGTGGCTTGTTGCAGGTCGAACCGTCACGCCTGGTAGCCACCGAGCGCGGACAACTCTTTCTCAATGACTTGCTGCAGAAATTTCTGACATAAGGAAATCGAATGGATTTGGTACTCGACCTGCTCGCCACCGTGTCTCGTTGGAGCCGCAGCAACCTTTCGGAAATCTCTCTGGCGCTGGTCGGCTGCCTGCTGGTGCTGTTCGGCGCGGACATCAAAGGCTGGATCGAACAACGCCTGGGCGGCATTGCCGGCGCCCTGCGCGTACCATTGATGGCCCTGCTGTGCATGGTCGGCAGCGGCGTCGCACTGATCTATGCCACACCCTGGATCATCAAGGGCCTGAGCCAGTTCAACAACTACAGCCTGGCGCCAGTGTTGTTGGTGGTGCTGGTGTTGATCGGGGTTGTCGCAGACCGCCGCTAACCCGAACACAACCCAAAACAAATGTGGGAGCGAGCTTGCTCGCGATAGCGGTCTTTCAGTCAACATAAATGTCGACTGTTATGGCCTCATCGCGAGCAAGCTCGCTCCCACATAGATTGCACTTCGGCAGGAGCTTTAGCTCTTAATCCAACTTCTCGAACTTCAAATCCCAAACCCCATGCCCTAAACGCTCACCACGACGTTCAAACTTGGTGATCGGGCGTTCGGTCGGGCGCGGCACGCATTTGCCGTCTTCGGCCAGGTTGCGGTAGCCCGGCGCGACGTCCATGACTTCCAGCATGTACTCGGCATAGGGTTCCCAATCGGTCGCCATATGCAGCACACCGCCGACTTTCAACTTGCTGCGCACCAGTTCGGCGAAGGACGCCTGAACGATACGGCGCTTGTGGTGACGGCTCTTGTGCCAAGGGTCCGGGAAAAACAGCAGCAGACGATCGAGGCTGTTATCCGCAATACAGCGGTTGAGCACTTCGATCGCGTCGCAATCGTAGACCCGCAGGTTGGTCAGGCCTTGAGTCAGCACGCCATTAAGCAGCGCGCCGACACCCGGGCGGTGGACTTCAACGCCGATGAAATCCTGCTCAGGTGAAGCTGCGGCCATTTCCAGCAACGAATGCCCCATGCCGAAACCGATTTCCAGGGTGCGCGGCGCCGAGCGGCCGAACACCTGGTCGAAGTCCACCGGCGCATCGGCCAGTGGCAGAACGAACAGCGGCGTACCTTGCTCCAGACCTTTTTGCTGGCCTTCAGTCATACGCCCGGCGCGCATCACGAAACTCTTGATGCGGCGGTGTTGGCGTTCTTCGCCTTCTGCAGGCGCGATAGGCGTGTCGTTTGATTCAGTCATCAATGGCTCTTACTTGATCAGACCATCCAGCGGCGAGGAGGCGCTGGCATAGAGTTTTTTCGGCATGCGCCCGGCGAGATAAGCCAGACGACCTGCAACAATCGCGTGCTTCATGGCTTCAGCCATCATGATCGGCTGTTGTGCATTGGCGATGGCCGAGTTCATCAGCACCGCTTCGCAACCCAACTCCATGGCGATGGTCGCATCGGAGGCGGTACCCACGCCGGCATCCACCAGCACCGGGATCTTGGCTTCTTCGAGGATGATCCGCAGGTTGTACGGGTTGCAGATCCCCAGCCCGGTACCGATCAGGCCGGCCAATGGCATCACGGCGATGCAGCCGATTTGCTCCAGTTGCCGGGCGATGATCGGGTCATCGCTGGTGTAGACCATCACGTCGAAACCATCCTTGACCAGTATTTCCGCGGCTTTGAGGGTTTCGATCACGTTGGGAAACAGGGTCTTCTGATCCGCCAGGACTTCCAGCTTGACCAGGTTATGGCCATCCAGCAGCTCACGGGCAAGACGGCAAGTGCGCACGGCCTCGATCGCGTCATAGCAACCGGCGGTGTTTGGCAGGATGGTGTAACGATCCGGCGGCAGGATATCGAGCAGGTTCGGTTCACCCGGGTTCTGGCCGATATTGGTCCGGCGCACGGCAACGGTGACGATTTCCGCGCCCGAGGCTTCGATGGCCAGACGGGTTTCTTCCATGTCGCGGTACTTGCCGGTGCCAACCAGCAAACGCGACTGGTAAGTACGACCGGCCAGGACGAAGGGCTTATCGCTACGAACGTTGCTCATGGGAAATCCTCTGTGGGGGTGAGGTTCTGCAGAATTCTTTGCTGATGAAATGACCGGGAGCCCTAGCCGCCGCCGATGGCGTGGACCACTTCGACCTGATCGCCCTCACTGAGCGCAGTCTCGGCATGCTGGCTGCGCGGGACGATATCCAGATTGAGTTCGACCGCCACCCGGCGTCCGGTCAGATCCAGGCGGGTCAGCAGGGCCGCAACGGTTTCGCCGTCGGGCAGTTCAAAGGATTCACCGTTCAACTGAATGCGCATACCGGATGCCGTCATCATTTTTAGGGGTCAGCATTCTAGCCCGATCAGTCAGGCCGACCCAAGCCCTGTCGGTCGCCTCAAGCGGCGAGCTGCAGGCGCCAGGCTGCAAGCCCCAGGCAGAACCAGCCGATGAGGAAGGCCAGACCACCGAAGGGCGTCACGATACCGAGCTTGCTGATGCCCGTCAGGGTCAACAGATACAAGCTGCCGGAGAACAACAGAATGCCGATGACAAACGAGACGCCCGCCCATGTCATCAGCCGTCCGGGTATTTGAGCGGCCAGTAGCGCAACCCCCAGCAACGCCAGGGTATGCACTAACTGATAGGTGACCCCCGTGTGAAAGATCGCCAGATATTCCGCACTGAGGCGATTTTTCAGGCCGTGGGCGGCAAACGCGCCGAGGGCGACGCCGGTAAACCCGAAGAAGGCAGCCAGCATCAGAAAGCCACGCAGCATGTAGAACTCCAGTCAGAATCATTCAACAGGGTCTGTATAATGGCCCGCTCAACGGGTTCGGCCAAGCCATCTCTATGCTGCGTTTATTTATTCGTCAATTCACCAAAGCCCTGCTCTGGTTCGCAGCTGGCAGCATTCTGCTGGTGCTGGTGTTTCGCTTCGTGCCGCCACCGGGAACGGCGCTCATGGTCGAGCGCAAGGTCGCATCCTGGTTCAACGGCGAGCCGATCGACCTGCAACGTGACTGGCAGCCATGGGAGAAGATCTCTGACCACCTGAAGATCGCAGTGATTGCTGGCGAAGATCAGAAGTTCTCCGAGCACTGGGGTTTTGATTTCGGTGCCATTCAGGCGGCATTTGCCCATAACGAACGCGGTGGCTCGATTCGCGGCGCCAGCACCCTGAGCCAGCAGGTGTCGAAGAACCTGTTTCTGTGGTCGGGGCGCAGCTGGTTGCGCAAAGGGCTGGAGGCCTGGTTTACCGGGCTGATCGAAATACTCTGGCCCAAGCAGCGGATCCTTGAGGTCTACCTCAACAGCGTGGAATGGGATGCCGGGGTCTTCGGCGCCGAAGCAGCGTCTCGGCACCACTTCGGCGTTGGCGCAGGCTCACTGTCGCGCCAGCAAGCCAGCCTGCTGGCGGCCGTGCTGCCCAACCCGCGAGCATGGAGCGCCGGCCATCCAAGCAGCTATGTGGCGCGCCGCGCCGGCTGGATCCGCCGACAGATGGGGCAATTGGGTGGCGAGGGTTATCTGGCAGGGCTGAACGACTCACGCAGGGCGCCCTGGTCTCAATAGCCGAGCACTATCTTTTGAACACAGAACATTCCCTGTGGGAGCGAGCTTGCTCGCGAAGGGGTCATGACATTCAGCATCAATGTTGAATGTTAGTCCGCATTCGCGAGCAAGCTCGCTCCCACACTGGTTTTGTGCTGGATCAGGATTATTGAGCACAAACAAAAACGCCCCAATCATTGATCAGGGCGTTTTTTATTGCTTATCGCTGCAGTTAAGCGGCGATCGACAACTTGAGCTTGTTCATCGCGCTTTTCTCAAGCTGACGAATACGCTCGGCCGACACGTTGTACTTCTGCGCCAGGTCATGCAGCGTGGCTTTCTCTTCCGCCAGCCAGCGCTGGTAGAGGATGTCGCGGCTGCGATCGTCGAGCACCTCCAGCGCTTCGTGCAGGTTGTGGTTCGAGTTGTCGCTCCAGTCGGCATCTTCCAGTTGACGGGCCGGGTCGTACCGGTGGTCTTCCAGATAGTTGGCCGGCGACTGGAAGGCGCTGTCGTCGTCCGCTTCCGCAGCCGGATCGAAGGCCATGTCATGGCCGGTCAGGCGGCTTTCCATCTCGCGCACTTCCCGCGGCTCTACGCCGAGGCTTTGCGCCACGCGATGGACTTCCTCGTTGTTCAGCCAGGCCAGACGTTTTTTCTGGCTGCGCAGGTTGAAGAACAGCTTGCGCTGGGCCTTGGTCGTGGCGACCTTGACGATGCGCCAGTTGCGCAGGATGAACTCGTGGATCTCAGCCTTGATCCAGTGCACGGCGAATGACACCAGACGCACGCCCATTTCCGGGTTGAAGCGCTTTACCGCTTTCATCAGCCCGACGTTGCCTTCCTGGATCAGGTCAGCCTGGGCCAGGCCGTAGCCGGAATAGCTGCGGGCAATATGTACAACAAAACGCAGGTGGGCGAGCACCATCTGCCGAGCCGCCCCCAAATCCTGCTCATAGTAGAGACTCTCGGCCAGTTCACGCTCCTGCTCCGGCGTCAGCAATGGAATGCTGTTCACCGTGTGCACATAAGCCTCCAGGTTTGCGCCTGGGACTAAAGCATATGCAGGTTGCAAAGAAGTGGTCATACGAAAAAACCTCCGACTCACATAACTCGTGCAGTTCAGCACTGCGAAAATTGACCGGAAACCGAACGACAAGTTCCCTAGAAAGCTGAAAAGTCAATACAAGCAAAAAGACATTATTTCGGCGCAAGCTCCCGAAGGTGGCGTGCTACCGCAATCCATGCACCGATATACCCCAACAGGACCGCGCCAAGCAAGAGTGACAGACCGTCGGCGACTGGCACACCGGCCAGCGCGAAATCACTGCCATACAATCCGGCCAGCCCGACTACCGCATCGTTCAACCAGTCGAGGCCGAACGCCAGTAAACCCCAGGAAAAAATCCCCGCACCGAAGCCATACAGCGCACCCATATAGAGAAAGGGCCTACGCACATAGCTGTCAGTGCCGCCGACCAGTTTAATCACTTCTATCTCGGTGCGGCGGTTTTCAATATGAAGACGAATGGTATTGCCTATCACCAAAAGTAATGCAGAAACCAGAAGCACGGTTAAACCGAAGACAAAACGGTCGCCCAGCTTGAGGATCGCTGCCAAGCGCTCGACCCAGACTAGATCAAGTTGTGCCTGTTGTACCTTCGGCAGCTCGGAAAGTCTTTGTCTTAATGCTTCAAGGGCCGGCTTGTCGACTTCGTTCGGCGTCACCAGGACTACGCCTGGCAACGGATTCTGCGGCAGCTCCTTGAGCGCCTCGCCCAGCCCGGACTGCTGCTGGAACTCTTCCAGGGCCTGGTCGCGACTGATGTATTCGGCTTGCGCGACACCCGGCAGGCCCTTGATCTGTTCACGCAACTGCTCACCTTCGGTGGTGCTGGCATCGAGTTGCAGGTACAGAGAAATCTGCGCCGCACGCTGCCAGGAACCGCCGAGGCGTTCGACGTTGCTCAGCAAAAGTGACAGCCCCATCGGCAAGCTCAGGGCAACCGCCATCACCAGGCAGGTAAAAAAACTGCCGATCGGCTGTTTACCCAGGCGACGCAGGCTGTCCAGCATGCTGGCCCGATGACTTTCAATCCAGGCACGCAGCAAGGTGCTGAAGTCCGGGCCGTCGTCCTCGTCGCGTTTTTTCTTCTGCGGTTGCGGGTCGGCGGCTTTGGGCGCCACACGCTCGGAAACTTTCGGACTGCGTGTCGCACTCATACCCCGGCCTCCCCGTCGCCGATCAACCGGCCACGCTGCAGCGTCAGCATGCGATGGCGCATGCGGGCAATCAGCGCAAGGTCGTGACTGGCAATCAGCACGCTGGTGCCCAGCCGGTTGATGTCTTCGAATACACCCATGATTTCTGCCGCCAGACGCGGGTCGAGGTTACCGGTCGGTTCGTCCGCCAGCAGCAACGCCGGGCGGTGAACGATGGCGCGGGCGATGCCGACGCGCTGCTGTTGACCGGTGGACAGATCGCCAGGGTACAGATCGGTCTTGTCCGAAAGCGCCACACGCTCCAGGGCCGAATCCACGCGCTTGGTAATCTCAGCCTTGGACAGACCGAGAATCTGCAACGGCAAGGCGATGTTGTTGAATATAGTACGGTCGAACAGCAACTGGTGATTCTGGAACACCACGCCGATCTGCCGACGCAGGAAAGGAATCTGTGCGTTGCTGATCTGGCCCAGATCCTGACCGGCCAGCAGCAGTTTACCGGTGGTCGGACGTTCCATGGCCAGCAACAGTCGCAGCAAGGTGCTTTTACCGGCGCCGGAATGGCCGGTGACAAACAAGAACTCGCCCCGACGGACTCGAAAGCTCAGCTCATGCAAGCCGACGTGACCGTTCGGATAGCGCTTACCGACCTGTTCGAAACGAATCATGAACGCTCCCGTTCGGCAAACAGTGCCTGGACAAAGGGTTCAGCTTCAAAAGTACGCAAATCATCGATGCTTTCACCGACACCGATGTAGCGAATGGGCAGGCCAAATTGCTTGGCCAGGGCAAAGATCACCCCGCCTTTGGCCGTACCGTCGAGCTTAGTCAACGCAAGACCGGTCAGCTCGACTGTCTGATGGAATTGCTTGGCCTGGCTGATCGCGTTCTGACCCGTACCGGCGTCGAGCACCAGCAGCACTTCGTGCGGCGCATCGGCGTCGAGCTTACTAATGACCCGGCGAACCTTTTTCAGTTCTTCCATCAGGTTGTCTTTGGTGTGCAGGCGACCGGCGGTGTCGGCGATCAATACGTCAATGCCACGGGCCTTGGCGGCCTGTACCGCGTCGAAGATCACCGAGGCGGAATCAGCCCCGGTGTGCTGGGCGATCACCGGAATCTTGTTGCGCTCGCCCCATACCTGCAACTGCTCGACTGCCGCAGCGCGGAAGGTATCACCGGCTGCGAGCATGACCTTCTTGCCTTCGAGCTGCAGCTTCTTCGCCAGTTTGCCGATGGTGGTGGTTTTGCCGGCGCCGTTGACGCCGACCACCAGAATCACAAACGGCTTGTTCTGCGAAATGATGTTCAGCGGCTTCTCGACCGGTTTGAGCATGGCCGCGAGCTCGGCCTGCAGGGATTTGTACAGCGCATCGGCGTCGGCCAGCTGTTTGCGTGCGACTTTCTGGGTCAGGCTCTGGATGATCACCGAAGTCGCTTCGACTCCGACGTCAGCAGTCAGCAGACGGGTTTCGATGTCTTCGAGCAGTTCGTCATCGATCAGCTTCTTGCCGAGGAACAGGCTGGCCATGCCCTCGCCGATGCTGGCGCTGGTCTTGGACAGGCCTTGTTTGAGGCGAGCAAAGAAGCCGACTTTGTTTTCTTCGCTGCTGGCGCGGGCCGGTTCGACGGTTACGGGCGATGCGACCGGCGCAGCGGGCACTGGCGTAACAGGTGTAACAACAGGAGCAACAGGTGCAACAGGTGCAGCAACAACCGCTGCAGCCACGGGTGCAGGCGCTGGTGTCGGGACCGGTTCCGGAACCACAAATGCAGCAATCACTGCCTCTGGAACATCGGGCTCGGCAATTATCGTTTCCGCTGTCACCGGCTCGACCACTGCAACCGGCTCGCTCACCAGCAGCTGTACCGCTTGCTGAATTTCTGTCGGCGCAGGAATCGGCGGGGTGATATGCGGCGCCAGTTCATCTTCGACCAGCCCGACCGGCTCTTCCGCCACCGGCAGAACCAGCCACGGCTTAGGCTCGGCATGCGCGATCGGCGCTGGTGCGACAGGCTCAGGCTCGGCTACCGGCTGAAGGACCGACTCGGCGACAGGCAAAACGATCGGAGCGGGTACTTCTACCACCGGTGCGGCGTCAACCGGCTCAGGGGTAGGCTCAGGATTGGCTTGCGGCTGTTCGACGACGGTTTCCTGCGGCTTTTTGCGCAGCCATCCGAACAGGCCTTTTTTCTCGCCAGCCGCAGCTGGGGTCTTCTTGTCGTCGTTGGAACCAAACATGGATGACGGCTATCTCAAGGTAGCGACGCGCCAATGTGGCGCCTCGGCAAATAAATATTCGATGCAGAACAGACTGTTTTTTACTCAGCTTGTTCACGCGCAACATTTTGTCGAGGTGCTTATCGGCACCTCAAAGGTCGACTAAATACGAAGGACTGGAACGGCATCGTCGGCGAAAACCCAGAGTTTAGCTGACAAACTCAAAGCTTCTGCCGGAAACTCATACAACCTGCTGACCGATCAAAGGCCTGATAGGCGTGGCCGCCAGTAAAATCGATCAGTATCCTAGCACCCTCTCGCCCGCCGACGCTAAGACCAAGCGGGCAGCCCAACAGGTTTAAAAACGAATGAATGCTCTAGCCCGCCGCGCCGCAGGCCTGCTGTTCAGCACAGTTTGTCTGCCCCTTTCAGCATTGGCTGCCGATCCACAACCCACCCATGAGTTCACCCTCGACAACGGCCTTAAAGTGGTCGTGCGCGAAGACCATCGCGCGCCTGTTGTGGTTTCGCAGGTCTGGTACAAGGTCGGTTCCAGCTATGAAACCCCGGGCCAGACCGGTTTGTCCCACGCTCTGGAACACATGATGTTCAAGGGCAGCGAGAAAGTCGGCCCCGGCGAAGCCTCATTGATCCTGCGCGATCTGGGCGCGGAAGAGAACGCCTTCACCAGCGACGACTTCACCGCGTACTACCAGGTACTGGCCCGCGACCGCCTGGCCGTGGCCTTCGAGCTGGAAGCCGACCGTATGGCCAGCCTGCGCCTGCCGGCCGACGAGTTCAGCCGCGAGATCGAAGTGATCAAGGAAGAGCGCCGCCTGCGCACCGACGACAAACCCATGTCCAAGGCCTACGAGCGCTTCAAGGCCATGGCCTACCCGGCGAGCGGCTACCACACGCCGACCATCGGCTGGATGGCTGACCTGGACCGCATGAAGGTCGAGGAACTGCGCAACTGGTACACGTCCTGGTATGTGCCGAACAACGCCACGCTGGTGGTGGTCGGCGACGTGACCCCGGATGAGGTCAAGACCCTGGCTCAGCGCTACTTTGGCCCGATTGCCAAGCGCGACGTACCGCCGGCGAAGATCCCGATGGAACTGGCCGAGCCCGGCGAACGCCAGATCACTCTCCACGTGAAGACCCAGCTGCCCAGCTTGATGCTCGGTTTCAATGTGCCAAGCATTGCCACCGCTGTGGACAAGCGCTCGGTGAATGCCCTGCGGCTGATCTCGGCCCTGCTCGACGGTGGTTACAGTGCCCGCATCCCGACCCAACTGGAGCGCGGCGAAGAGCTGGTCTCCGGCGGTTCGTCGAGTTACGACGCCTACACTCGCGGTGACAGCCTGTTCACGCTCTCCGCAACCCCCAACTCGCAGAAAAACAAAACCATGGCCCAGGCCGAGGCTGGTTTGTGGCGCCTGCTCGAGCAGTTGAAAACCACCGCGCCGACGGCTGAAGAGCTGGAACGGGTCCGCGCCCAAGTGATCGCCGGCCTGGTCTACGAACGCGATTCGATCACCAGCCAGGCCACCGCCATCGGCCAGCTGGAAACCGTCGGCCTGTCCTGGAAACTGATGGACACCGAGCTCGATGAGCTGCAAAGCGTGACCCCGCAAGATATCCAGAACGCCGCCCGCACTTATTTCACCCGCGAACGTCTCAGCGTTGCGCATGTATTGCCCGAGGAGACCGCCCATGAGTGAGCGCAAAAAATCACGCCTGGCCCTGATCGGCCTGGTACTCGTCGCACTGATCGGCTCGCTGGGTTTCTACCTCAGCCGCCCGAACGAATCCGATGCCAGCCAGGCACTGGACAAGGCTAAAGCCAGCAAGAAGCTGCAATCATTGGCCGAACTGGATGGCAAGGCGCCTGGCCGCCGCGCGCTGGACGTACAGACCTGGAAAACCGCCGAAGGCGCCAAGGTGCTGTTCGTTGAAGCCCGTGAATTGCCAATGTTCGACATGCGCCTGACCTTTGCTGCCGGCAGCAGCCAGGATGGCACTGCGCACGGCCTGGCATTGCTGACCAACGCCATGCTCAACGAGGGCATCGCCGGCAAAGACGTCGGTGGGATCGCCGAAGGTTTCGAAGGCCTGGGGGCAGATTTCGGCAATGGCGCGTTCAAAGACATGGCCGTCGCTTCGCTGCGCAGCCTGAGCGCGGTGGATAAACGCGAACCGGCCCTGCAGCTGTTTACCGAAGTGGTGGGTAAACCGACCTTCCCGGCCGACTCGTTGGCGCGAATCAAAAACCAGATGCTCGCCGGTTTCGAATACCAGAAGCAGAGTCCCGGCAAACTGGCGAGCCTTGAGCTGATGAGTCGTCTGTACGGCGATCATCCTTACGCCCACTCCAGTGATGGCACAGCGAAAAGTGTTCCACCCATCAGCCTCGCTCAGCTAAAGGCGTTCCACGCCAAGGCCTATGCCGCCGGCAACGTGGTGATCGCGTTGGTCGGTGATCTGTCGCGCGCCGAAGCCGAGGTCATTGCCGCACAAGTCTCCGCTGGACTGCCAAAAGGTCCGGGGATGGCCAAAATCGAACCGCCGGTTGAGCCCAAGGCCAGCATCGGCCATATCGAGTTCCCGTCCAATCAGACCAACCTGATGCTCGCGCAACTGGGCATCGACCGCGACGATCCGGACTACGCGGCACTGTCTCTGGGCAATCAGATCCTCGGCGGTGGCGGTTTTGGTACGCGGCTGATGAGTGAGGTCCGCGAGAAGCGTGGCCTGACTTACGGCGTATACTCCGGTTTCACCCCGATGCAGGCTCGCGGGCCGTTCATGATCAACCTGCAGACCCGCGCCGAGATGAGCGAAGGCACGCTGAAACTGGTCCAGGACGTTCTCGCCGATTACCTGAAAACCGGTCCGACCCAGAAAGAACTGGACGACGCCAAGCGTGAACTGGCCGGCAGCTTTCCGCTGTCCACCGCCAGCAACGCCGATATCGTCGGGCAACTGGGCGCCATGGGTTTCTATAACCTGCCGCTCAGCTATCTCGAAGACTTCATGCAACAGTCCCAGAGCCTGACCGTCGAGCAGGTCAGGACCGCACTGAACAACCATCTGAACACCGACAAGATGGTCATTGTCAGCGCTGGTCCGACCGTGCCACAAAAGCCGTTACCGGCCCCTACTGATAAACCCGCCGAGCAGCCGCTCGGGGTTCCGGAGCATTAATGGCAAGCCCATCGCGTCCCAGCAAGAAACCGCTGCACAACGTCCATAACGGCGTTAACCAATTGCGCATCATCGGCGGCGAATGGCGTAGCCGTCGCCTGAGCTTCCCCGACGCTCCGGGCCTGCGCCCGACGCCGGACCGGGTCCGCGAAACCCTGTTCAACTGGCTCGCGCCGTACGTCGCCGGGGCCAAAGTGCTCGACCCGTTCGCCGGCAGTGGCGCGTTGTTCCTCGAAGCGTTGTCCCGTGGCGCCGCCATGGGCCAGGCGCTGGACAGCAGCAACATCGCCGTGTCCAGCCTGCGCGAGCACCTGGGGACCCTGCGCTGCACCACCGGCCAGGTGCAGACCGCCGACGCCTTGCGTTATCTGGAAAGCCAGCCGGCGACGGCGTTCGACCTGGTATTTCTCGATCCGCCGTTCAACCAGAACCTGCTGCCCGTCGTCTGCGCGCTGCTCGAAGAGCGCCAGTGGCTGGCCGACAACGCCTGGATCTATACCGAAAGCGAAACTGCGCCGTCGACCCTTGGCCTTCCGGCCAGCTGGCGCCTGCATCGGGAACAAAAATCCGGGCGGGTCTACTATGCATTGTGGCAACGTATGGCAGAGACAGCCGGTTAATCGACCGGCCTGAAAAAGGTGCGTACCCAGGTACGCACCGCTGCATCGAGAACAACCGTGCCCACACCGCCAGATCGTTTCACCCCTGCCCTGGGCCTGGGCAACCCGCACCTGCAAACCTTGTGGGGCCCGTTGTGGCGCAAAACCACCCATCTCGATCGACAACGTGAACGGCTGTGGCTTGAGGACGGCGATTTTCTCGACCTCGACTGGCTTGGCCCCCATAGCCTCGATGCGCCTTTGGTGCTGGTATTGCACGGCCTGACTGGCTCCTCGAATTCGCCCTACGTGGCCGGACTGCAAAAAGCCCTTGCAGCTCAGGGCTGGGGCAGTGTGGCCCTGAACTGGCGCGGCTGCTCCGGGGAACCCAACCTGCTGCCGCGCAGTTATCACTCCGGCGCCAGTGAAGACCTCGCGGCAGCCATCAGCCATTTGCGCGCCCAGCGACCCTTGGCACCGTTGTATGCGGTTGGCTATTCGCTGGGCGGCAACGTGCTGCTCAAGTATCTGGGGGAATCCGGCGACCGCAGCGAACTGCTGGGCGCGGTGGCGGTTTCGGTACCCTTTCGTCTCGACCAGTGCGCCGATCGTATCGGCCAGGGATTTTCAAAGGTCTATCAGGCGCACTTCATGCGCCAGATGCTCGCCTATATCAAAAACAAGCAGCGGCAATTCCACCATGATGGCCGCCGCGAAGGCCTGGCGACTCTGGCGCAACTGGGCTCGCTGGACAACATGCGGACCTTCTGGGATTTCGACGGCCGGGTCACCGCACCACTGAACGGGTTTGTCGATGCGCAGGACTATTACCGGCGTGCTTCCAGTCGCTACTTTCTCGGCGCCATCCGCACGCCGACCCTGATCATTCAGGCCGCTGACGATCCTTTCGTCTTTCCCCACAGCCTACCGCAAACCAGCGAGCTGTCGCCGACCACACAATTCGAATTGCAGGCCCGGGGTGGGCATGTCGGTTTTGTCGATGGAACCTTGCGCACTCCTGGCTACTACCTGGAGCGCAGGATTCCGCAATGGCTGACTGGCGCGGGCCTCAGGGAGCACTAATGAAGCTTGAGGGTGAGTCGGTCCGTTTCTGGCAAACCGCGCCGCTGGCCGGCGTCGAGTTATTGGCCGCCCGCTACATCGAGCAGCGTTTTGTGCCCCATGTGCATGACGGCTATGTCATCGGCCTGATCATGGCCGGCGCCCAGCGTTATCGCTATCGCGGCGCAGACCACCTGGCGGGTAGCGGAACCCTGGTGCTGATCAACCCGGACGAATTGCACACGGGCCATAAAGGCACTGATGACGGTTGGTTGTACCGGGCGTTTTATCCCGACAATGAGCAGATTCTTTCGCTACTGGCCGAACTCGAACTACCGGCCAACAGCCTGCCTGCATTCGGTGCCACGCTCTATCGCGATCCGGATCTGGTCGACGGTTTCTGCCAATTGCACCGATTGCTGGAAAGCCCGGCCTCGGCGCTGCAACAGCAAACGGTCTGGCGGGAAATGATGTTGTCGTTGCTGCAACGCCACGCTGGCGTGTCGACGCCCGATAAACCCGGGCGGGAACATCGGGCAGTCGCCCAGGCCAAGGAACTGCTGCAGTCTCAGCTGGCCGCACCGCCATCCCTCGAAGAACTGGCCACTGCGGTCAACCTGTCACCCTTTCATTTCGCACGAGTGTTCCGCCGCGCCACGGGCATGCCGCCACATACCTGGCTGATGCAGCAACGGATCGCTCGAGCACGGGCGCTATTGCGCGACGGCTGCCTGCCGCTGGAAGTGGCGACACAATTGGGCTTCGCCGACCAGAGCCATCTGAGCCGGCAGTTCAAACAGGTCTATGGCGTCGGCCCGGGGGCTTATCGAAATGCCCGGCAGTTACCGTAGGTCTACGGCCAGATGATTAATTGTGGCGAGGGAGCTTGCTCCCGGCCGGCCGGGGACGCGTCCGTCCGCGAAGCGGCCGTAAAGCCGACCGCTGAGTCTTACCAGACAAAACGCGATTGCAGATTTTAGGACTGCTACGCAGCCCAGCGGGGCAAGCTCCCTCGCCATAGACAGGTGCTCGGCATAAGGGCTGCGATCTTTTAGGTTACAGCGCAAGATCGTTCAAGACGGACTCAACCCGACTGCCTAAGATGCGGGCAATAAGGAGAGTCTCGATGACCCGCAAACAGCTTTTTTCCCGAGGTATCCGCGACAGCTTTGCCATGGCCGTGGGCATTCTGCCCTTCGGGCTGATCTTCGGCACACTGGCTGGCTCCGCCGGCCTGACGTTATGGCAGGCAGTCGGCATGTCGCTGTTCGTCTATGCTGGTTCCGCGCAATTCATCGTCATCAGTCTGTTCGGCGTGGGCGCCAGCGCCGTGGTAATTTTGCTGACGACCTTTATCGTCAACCTGCGCCACGTGCTCTACAGCGCCACTCTGCAGCCCCACGCCAGCCAGTTGCCGCAGCGCTGGCGGGTGTTGCTGGCGTTCTGGTTGACCGATGAAACCTTTGCCGTGGTCCAGCGTTTCTATCTGCTGCACGGTGATCGGCCGCTGGCGCACTGGTATTGGGTGGGCGTGGCCAGCTCACTGTACGCCTGCTGGGTACTCAGCTCGCTGGTTGGGGTGTTGTTTGGCCAGGCCGTGCCGGATCTGGCCAGCTGGGGCCTTGAGTTCGCCATGCTGGCGACCTTTATCGGCATCGTCGTGCCATTGCTACGCAACAAACCGCAAGTGGCTGCAGCCTTGGCGGCGGGTGCCGTGGCGCTGATGACTTACAGCTGGCCCTACAAACTCGGGTTGATGGCCGCCGCGTTCAGCGGAATTGCCGTCGGCGTCGTGCTGGAGCGCCAGCAATTGGCGATGCGCTCGGAAAAGGAGCTGCACCCATGAGTTACTGGTGGCTGATTTTCGGCATGGCGACCATCACTTTCGTTCTGCGCTACAGCTTGTTCGCCTGGCCAAACCTGAGTTTCCCGCCACTGGTGCGCCAGGGTTTGCATTACGTGCCGACTGCAGTGCTCACTGCCATTGTGGTGCCAGGCATGCTGCTGCCCGATGGCGAGCATTGGGCGCTGAACCTCAGTAATGCGTATTTGCTGGCCGGGCTGGCAGCGATTGCCATTGCCGCGTTGACCCGGCATTTGCTGGCGACCATTGGCGGCGGGTTGCTGGTGTTCTTTCTGTTGCGCTGGATGATGGGGCAGTTGCCCATTTGATCCGGTGATGGCCGAAAAGATCGCAGCCTGCGGCAGCTCCTACAGGGTACGCGGTCGGCGTAGGAGCTGCCGCAGGCTGCGATCTTTCACTGCACACTCAATATGAAAGCGGACCCGGCATCAATCGCCTTTGGCAACCCCACGCGTGGGATCGGTAATCCACTCACTCCACGATCCCGCGTACAAACCGGCCAACGGATAGCCCGCCAGGCACAACGCAAACAGGTTATGGCACGCCGTCACGCCGGAACCGCAGTACGCCACCAGCTCACTCGGTGAACGGTCACCCAGCTTCGCGGCGAAACGTTGTTTGAGCTGCTCGGCTGGCAAAAAGCGTCCGTCGCTGCCCAGGTTTTCACTGAATGCCGCGCATTGTGCGCCGGGGATATGCCCGGCTACGGGGTCGATCGGCTCCACCTCGCCACGAAATCGCGGCTCGGCGCGCGCATCGAGCAAGGTCAGGGTTGGCCGGCCGAGGCGCTTTTGCAGCTGTTCGGCACTCAATAGCAGCGAGTTATCGGGTGTGCCGGTAAAGGTGCCAGGCGGGGTGCCAGGCGCGTCCAGGCTCAATGGCAAGCCCGCCGCATGCCAGGCTTTCAATCCGCCGTCGAGGATAAACACTCCGTCGCGCTTGCCCAGCCAGGCCAGCAGCCACCAGGCGCGCGCGGCAAAGGCACCAGGGCCGTCGTCATACAGCACGACTTCGCTGTCGGCATTGATACCCCAGGCCTGCAAGCGCTCAATCAGCTTTGCGGGATCCGGCAGTGGATGACGCCCGGTCACGCCCTTGATCATCCGGTCACTGAGATCACGCTCCAGATCGGCGAAGGAAGAACCGGCGATATGCCCTTCGGCATAACTGCGCTGGCCGTAGTCCGGGTCTTCGAGGGCAAAACGGCAATCCAGAATCACCAACCCGTCCTGCTCCTTTTTCAGGTCCAGAGCTTGAGGGCTGATCAATTGCGCAATGGGCATAGCGGGCTCCCGTGATGAGGTCAGAGGTTAATCCTACTGCACTTCTTCCAGTGCCTGCGCCAGTGGCACATAAAACTCCTCGAATAACGCATTCACCGCGTCCCGCGCCTGGTCCGTGACAAATCCGGCTTCCAGCACCAGCACCTGGTAAACACCTCGCTTGATGGCCTCTTCACTCAGATGCGTGGAATTTTCCCGCGTGGTGCAGAGAAAACGCACCCAGGAAGTCAGGATGATCCAGGCGTTGAGGGTAAGAGATTCGATCTGGACCTTGTCCATTCGCAGAATGCCGGCCTCGACGAAGCCCTCATAAATGGCTCCACCCTGAATCAAACAACGCTGGGAAAAGCGTCGATAACGGTCAGCCAGCTCCGCATCGCTGTCGAGCAGGTGTTCGAGGTCCCGATGCAGGAAGCGGTAGCGCCACATCGCGGCGAGCAGCGCTTGCAGGTAATAGCGCTTGTCTTCGACGGTGGCAGCGCGGCCTTGGGGTGGACGCAAAAAACTGTCGACCAGGCTTTCGTATTCACTGAACAGCACGGCGATGATCGCCTGCTTGTTGGGAAAGTGGTAGTACAGGTTGCCCGGAGAAATTTCCATGTGGGCGGCGATATGGTTGGTGCTGACGCTGCGTTCGCCCTGCTGATTGAACAACTCCAGGCTGTTCTGGACGATGCGCTCGCTGGTTTTTATCCGTGGGGCCATGGGCTTGGGCTTTAATTCAGAGTGCGTTGCCGAACATCTTACGACCTATCCCGGATCGGATAAATCAAAGCTGTCGAGGGATGTCATTTGACTTTTTAGAGCATAGACTCTAAAACCCCAATCACTCAAATAAAAAGGAGCCGTCCATGTCTGCCGATATTGCCTACCTGCAAGACTCTCAACCGCAACTGGACGAGCTTCACCGCCTGTTTGCCGCCCAACGCCAGGCCTACGCAGGCAACCCGATGCCGCCGGCAGCGCAACGCCAGCAGTGGCTCAAGGCCCTGCGTGAAGTGTTGAGCGACGAACGCCAGGCATTGATCGACGCCATCAGCCAGGACTTCAGCCATCGCAGCGCCGATGAAACCTTGCTCGCCGAGCTTATGCCCAGCCTGCACGGCATCCGCTATGCCAGCAAACACCTCAAAGACTGGATGAAAGCGTCCCGGCGCTCGGTGGGTGCGGCCTTCCAGCCGGCCTCGGCCAAGGTCGTCTATCAGCCGCTGGGCGTGATCGGGGTGATTGTGCCGTGGAACTATCCACTTTACCTCGCCATCGGCCCTTTGGTCGGTGCGTTGTCCGCCGGTAACCGGGTGATGCTCAAGCTCAGCGAGTCGACGCCAGCCACCGGGCAGTTGCTCAAGCAATTGTTGGCCAGGGTCTTTCCAGAAGACCTGGTCTGTGTGGTGTTGGGGGAAGCCGAGATCGGCATGGCCTTTTCCAGACTGCGCTTCGATCACCTGCTGTTCACCGGCGCCACCAGTATTGGCAAACATGTCATGCGCGCGGCAGCGGAACATCTGACTCCGGTGACCCTCGAACTGGGCGGCAAGTCCCCGGCCATCGTTTCCGCCGACGTGCCGCTCAAGGATGCGGCTGAACGCATTGCCTTCGGCAAGACCCTGAACGCTGGACAAACCTGCGTCGCCCCGGATTACGTGCTGGTACCGGAGGACCGGGTGGGCAGCTTCGTCGAAGCCTATCGCAAGGCCGTTCGCGGGTTTTATCCGAAACTCGCCGATAACCCGGACTACACCGCCATCATCAATGACCGGCAACTGGCGCGACTCAACGGCTACCTCAGTGATGCCACCAGCAAGGGCGCGCTGCTGATCCCGCTGTTCGAACAGAACCAGGGCCGGCGCATGGGCCACAGCCTGCTGCTGAACGTCAACGACGAGATGACCGTGATGCAGGACGAAATCTTTGGCCCGCTGCTGCCCATCGTGCCCTACAAGGGTCTGGATCAGGCCTTTGCCTACATCAACCAACGGCCGCGTCCACTGGCGCTTTACTACTTCGGTTACGACAAGGCCGAGCAACGTCGGGTGCTCGACGAGACTCACTCCGGTGGCGTTTGCATCAACGACACCCTGCTGCATGTCGCTCAGGACGACCTGCCGTTCGGCGGCATCGGCGCATCGGGAATGGGCCATTACCACGGCCATGAAGGTTTCCTGACGTTCAGCAAGGCCAAGGGCGTACTGACCAAGCAACGGCTGAACGCGGCGAAGTTGATTTATCCGCCTTACGGCAAATCCATCCAGAAACTGATTCAAAAGCTGTTTATTCGCTGACCATACTGCCGTCGGGTAATAACAATAATGATCCCAAGCCTGTCCGAATCACCCGAGCTGTCTCGCCGCGGCCTATTGAAATTCAGCCTGTGCGCCAGCGCCTTCCTGGCCACCGCCGGGCTTGGCGCCAGCCTCAGCGGTTGCTCGGCCGGCACTGTGGCCAGCGGTTTTGCGATTCTGCGCAGCAGTGACCTGGCATTTCTGCGAGCGCTGATTCCGGTGATGCTCGAGGGCGCCGCGGCTGCCGAGAAGATGCCCGCCGCCATCGACGGCACCCTGCAAAGCCTGGATCGCGGCCTTGATCACCTGTCGCCGGAAATGCTCAAGCTGACCCGGCAGCTGTTCGACGTGCTCGGCATGCCTGTCACCCGTGGGCCGTTGACCGGTGTCTGGGGCAGTTGGGAGAACGCCAGCGCCGATGATATCCGGCACTTTCTCAAGCGCTGGGAAAACAGCTCGCTGAGCCTGCTGCGCATGGGCCACAGCTCGATTTTGCAGTTGATGATGATGGCCTGGTACGGCCGCGCGGAGTCGTGGGCGCATTGCGGGTATCCGGGGCCGCCCAAGGTTTGAGAGTGCGGCGCTCCATTCGCGGGCAAGCCCGCTCCCACAAAACAAAAACAAGAGAACCTTAAATGCCCGTACCTGATCTGTTTCGCGAGGGCCTGGCCCGTGGCTGGAAAACCCGGGACGGTTCGCAACTCGAGCAGGACCTGACGCTGGAAGCGGATGTGGCGATCATCGGCAGCGGTGCCGGTGGCGGGACCACGGCGGAAATTCTCAGTGCCGCCGGTTACAAGGTGCTGCTGATCGAAGAAGGCCCGCTCAAGACCAGCAGCGATTTCAAGATGCTCGAAGACCAGGCCTACGCCAGCCTCTATCAGGAAGGCATCGGGCGCATGAGCAAGGACGGCGCCATCACCATCCTGCAAGGCCGTGCGGTCGGCGGCACGACGCTGATCAACTGGACCTCGAGCTTTCGCACCCCGGAGCCGACGCTCGAACACTGGGCCAAGGAACACCAGGTCAAAGGCCACAGCCCTGCCGAGATGGCACCCTGGTTCGAAAAAATGGAGCAACGCCTGGGCATCGCACCCTGGATCATGCCGCCCAACGCCAACAACGATGTGATCAAGAAGGGTTGCGAAAAGCTCGGCTATGGCTGGCATGTGATCCCACGCAATGTTCTCGGCTGCTGGAACCTCGGCTACTGCGGCATGGGCTGCCCGACCAACGCCAAACAGTCGATGCTGGTGACCACCATTCCGGCGACCCTGGAAAAAGGCGGCGAGCTGTTGTATCTGGCCCGCGCCGAGCGCCTGCTGATCAAGGACGACAAGATCAGCGGCCTGCACTGCATAGCCATGGATGCGCGTTGCGTCGCGCCAACCGGGCGCAGCATTACCGTCAAGGCGCGGCACTATGTGCTGGCCGGTGGCGGCATCAACAGCCCGGCCTTGCTGTTGCGCTCCGAGGCGCCTGACCCCCATCGGCGGCTCGGCAAACGGACCTTCCTGCACCTGGTGAACATGTCTGCCGGACATTTCGACGAGGTGATCAATCCGTTCTACGGCGCGCCTCAATCGATTTATTCCGACCACTTTCAATGGCAGGACGGCACCACCGGCAAGATGTCCTACAAACTGGAGGTACCGCCACTGCACCCGGCGTTGGCCAGTACCTTGTTCGGCGGTTTCGGCACAGACAACGCCCTGCGCATGGAACAGCTGCCCCATACTCACGCCATGCTCGCGCTGCTGCGAGATGGCTTCCACCCGGACAGCCCCGGCGGCGGCGTCGAGCTTCGCGGTGACGGCACACCCGTGCTCGACTACCAGGTTTCAGCCTATGCCTGGGACGGTTTGCGCCGGGCCTTTCACAGCATGGCCGAAATCCAGTTTGCTGGAGGCGCCAGGCAAGTCATGCCCCTGCACAACGATGCGCATTTTGTAAAAACCCTGGCCGAAGCCCGTACGCTGATCGACGGTCTGAGCCTTGAGTTGTATCGCACGCGCCTGGGCAGTGCTCACGTGATGGGCGGCTGTGCCATGGGCGAAGAACCGAAAAATGCCGTCTGCGACAGCCTCGGCCGGCATCATCAGCTGAGCAATTTGTCGATCCATGATGGCTCGCTGTTCCCCACCAGTATTGGCGCCAACCCGCAGCTGTCGGTCTACGGACTGACAGCGCAACTGGCGACTTCACTGGCAGAACGTTTAAAAAACTCGTGAAAAAGCACACTATTCGTACTGTCTATAGTGCTTTCTTACTTTAAAGGCGACTTGGCCGACCGGGACGGCTGCGATACCATCCGATTCCCCAACGGACTCCCGCCAGGACGACGCGATGAACCGAGTGTTGTACCCAGGTACCTTCGACCCTATTACCAAGGGCCATGGCGATCTGGTCGAACGCGCCGCGCGCCTGTTCGACCACGTGATCATTGCCGTCGCCGCCAGCCCGAAAAAAAACCCGTTGTTTCCCCTGGAACAACGAGTGGCGATGGCCCGCGAGGTCACCAAACATTTGCCGAACGTCGAAGTCGTCGGCTTCTCCACGCTGCTTGCGCATTTCGCCAAGGAGAAGGACGCCAATATCTTTCTGCGAGGGCTGCGGGCGGTATCGGACTTCGAATACGAGTTTCAGCTGGCCAACATGAACCGTCAGTTGGCGCCGGATGTGGAAAGTCTCTTCCTCACCCCGTCGGAGCGTTATTCGTACATCTCCTCGACGCTGGTTCGGGAAATCGCGGCCTTGGGCGGCGATATTGCCAAGTTCGTCCACCCTGCCGTCGCTGATGCGCTGACACTGCGGTTCAAGAAGTAACGCAGATAGGCTGCCTAAGGCTGCAATTTTTTTGCAGTCCATCGCGCCCGCGTGCACTGCGGGCGCCAATGCGGCACAATTGTGCGCATTAGTTTTCAGATGCCTGGGCCAGCCGCCCCGGCAGGAGTGCCCCATGTCCCTGATCATCACCGACGATTGCATCAATTGCGACGTCTGCGAACCCGAGTGCCCGAACGCTGCCATCTCTCAAGGTGAAGAGATCTACGTGATCGACCCGAACCTGTGCACCCAATGCGTCGGTCATTACGACGAGCCGCAGTGCCAGCAGGTCTGTCCGGTCGACTGCATCCCGCTGGATGAAGCCCATCCGGAAACCGAAGAACAGCTGATGGCCAAGTACAAGATCATTACTGGCAAGGTGTAAGTTTCGGATGATGGTGGCGCCTGCCAGGCAGCCATCGCGAGCAAGCCCCAATGCCGGTCAGTCAAGACCCTTACGCGAACCGTAGCAGCTGGCGAAGCCTGCGTTCGGCTCGGTCCGCGCTCGGGCGCAGCAGTCGTAAATCCTGCATGCACGGCTTGTCTGAAATACCGCAGTGCCTGTTTTACGACTGCTGCGCAGCCGAACGCAGCCTTCGGCAGCTGCTACGGGGGCCAGCAGCCACACCCTCAATCACTCCCGCTGGCCATACCCCTCTCCGGTACACCCCAGGCAGCGCGCAAATGCCGCTTTGCCCGGATCGAGCACCAGCGCCTGGCCGGCCTCGCCGATCCCACCGCCAAACGCAGTAAACGGCAACGACACCACAAACACCCCCGCCCCGATGACGGTCGCCACCACCAGCAATGGCCGGGCAATCAACAGGTCGCCGATCATGGCGAAGGCCGGCGGGTTCTCAATGGTGTAACTCGGGTCGCCACTGCCGTTTCCAGAAGAGGCCAAGGCCGGCGATGTTTGCAGGCCCAGGCTCAAGGCCAGCGCAACAGCGAGGGTGGGAAACAGCTTCATGGCATGGTGTCCTTCAGCAAACAAACAAAGACTCACTATAGACCTTGAGGTCGACTCAGCTCTGGCAACGTGGGCAATAGACGCTGGCGCGCTGTCCCAGGCGAACCTCTCGCAGACCCGTACCGCAGACTTTGCAGTGCTCATTGCCACGGCCGTAGACGAACAATTCCTGCTGGAAGTAGCCGGGCTGACCGTCGCCACCGATAAAGTCGCGCAAGGTCGTACCACCGCGCTCAATGGCATGGGCGAGGATGCGCTTGATCTCGATCGCCAGCTTCAGATATCGCGTCCGGGAAATGCCCTTGGCCTCGCGTCGCGGATCGATGCCGGCCGCGAATAGCGCTTCAGTCGCGTAGATGTTGCCTACGCCAACCACCACGGCGTTATCCATGATGAAGGGTTTCACCGCCATCGAGCGCCCGCGGGAAAGCTGGAACAACCGCTCGCCGTCAAACAGATCGGTCAGCGGCTCGGGGCCCAGGCGGATCAACAGCGCGTGATTGAGTGGATCGAGACTCCAAAGCATCGCCCCGAACCGCCGAGGGTCGGTGTAGCGCAACGCCAGGCCCGACTCCAGCTCGATATCCACATGTTCGTGTTTGGCCGCCGGCATGCCGACTTCTACCAGGCGCAAATTCCCCGACATGCCTAAATGGCTGATCAGCGTCCCGACCTCGGCATTGATCAGCAGGTATTTGGCCCGCCGATCGACCTTCACGATACGTTGCCCGGACAGGCGCACATCGAGGTCTTCCGGAATCGGCCAGCGCAAGCGCCGGTCACGAACGATCACGCGGCTGACGCGCTGGCCTTCCAGGTGCGGGGCAATACCGCGCCGGGTGGTTTCGACTTCAGGTAATTCAGGCATGGCGCTCTCAGGTCAGAAAATAACCGACGCTCAACGGTGAGCGCCCAACTCGCGAATCGACTCTTTGAGGTTCTCGAAGTCGTAGTCCGAAAGGCCGACATAATCGAGCACCAGGTGGCTGATGCTGTTCCACTCATGGTCATCGATCTGATTGCCCAACACCCGGTACGAGGCACAGATGTGTTCGGCCATTTTCAGAATCGCCAACAGGTTCTTCAACTGATTATTACGCGACGATTCATCGCTGAAGATAGCCAGCGCATTGTGGTGATTGGCGATGGCATCGCTCACGTGGTCCGGCAAGCGCCACGACTTCGCGGTGTAGTAGCCGACCACCGCATGATTGGTGTTGAACGCGCGATTTTCGGTGTCCACCACGCGGCATTGCGCGCCCGCACCCGCATAAGATTCTTCAAGAACGCTCATGTAGTTGGGGAAGCGCTTGAGCATCAGCGGCACCCCGCAATCATGAAACAACCCCAGGGCATAGGCCTCATCGACCGCTTGCGAGCCAATGCGCTTGGCCAGGGTCAGGGAGGTCATTGCCACATCCTGGGCGGTATCCCAGAAACGGTTCAGCGTGAGGATGGTGTCGTCGTTCATCTCGCCCTTGATCGACTGGGCGTTGATCAAATTGATAATCGAGCGGCTGCCCAACAAGTTCACCGCGCGTTGTATCGACGCGATCTTGTTGCTCAGCCCGTAATACGGCGAGTTGACGATCTTCAGCAACGCACCGGAGAGGCCTGGATCCTGGGCAATCAACCGAGCGATGACTTCCAGATCCGGGTCCGGCATATACTGCTCCATCTGCAAATCCACCATGATTTGCGGTTGAGGCGGCACGCTGATGCCTTGCAGGCTCTGTTGAATCTGTTCGGGGGAAAGCTCTTGGGACATAGGTACACACTCTGGGCTAGGTGGCGATTCTAACCTTTATAAAGTCCGATCCGACACCTCCAAAACCCGAAGCGACGCCGGGCTTTCATCGGCCTGCGCGGCCATTCCCTACACAACAGGCTATACTCCCGCTCTTTTTTCCGGAGCGACGTCATGTCCCTGCCAAGCCTGCGCCTCAAAGCCAACGCCGATCGTCGCCTGCGCAACGGCCACCTGTGGGTCTACAGCAATGAAATCGATGTAGCCGCCACTCCACTGCACGGCTTCAAGGCGGGCGATCAAGCGATTCTGGAAGCTGCCGGCGGCAAGCCGCTGGGCATCGTCGCCATGAGCCCAAACAACCTGATCTGCGCACGTTTGCTGTCCCGGGACATCAAGTTGCCGCTGGACAAGTCGCTGCTGGTGCACCGCCTCAACGTGGCCCTGTCCCTGCGCGATCGGCTGTTCGACAAGCCATTCTATCGTCTGGTCTATGGTGACTCCGACCTGCTGCCGGGCCTGGTGGTCGACCGTTTCGGCGACATCCTGGTGGTCCAGATCGCCTCGGCGACCATGGAAGCCCATAAAGACGACGTGATCGCTGCGTTGACTCAGGTCATCAAGCCAAGCGGCATTCTGTTCAAGAACGACTCCGCCGCCCGTGATGCCGAAGGCCTCAATCGCTATGTCGAAACCGTCTTTGGCCTGGTGCCGGAGTGGGTGGCCCTGGAAGAGAACGGCGTGAAATTCGAAGCGCCGGTCATCCAGGGACAGAAAACCGGCTGGTTCTACGACCACCGGATGAACCGCGCGCGTCTGGCACCTTATGCCAAAGGCAAGCGCGTTCTCGATCTGTACAGCTACATCGGCGGTTGGGGCGTGCAAGCGGCCGCGTTCGGCGCCAGTGAAGTGTTTTGCGTCGACGCTTCGGCCTTCGCCCTCGACGGCGTCGAGCGCAACGCTGCGCTGAACGGTTTTGCCGAAAAAATCACCTGCGTCGAAGGCGATGTCTTCGAAGCCCTGAAAGAGCTGAAAGCCAGCGAAGAACGCTTCGACGTTATCGTTGCCGACCCGCCGGCGTTCATCAAACGCAAGAAAGACATGAAAAACGGTGAAGGCGCCTACCGTCGTCTGAACGAGCAAGCCATGCGCCTGCTCAGCAAAGACGGCATCCTGGTCAGCGCTTCGTGCTCCATGCACCTGCCCGAAGACGACCTGCAAAACATCCTGCTGACCAGCGCCCGTCACCTGGACCGCAATATCCAGATACTGGAGCGTGGCGGTCAGGGACCGGATCATCCGGTGCATCCGGCGATTGCCGAGACGCGTTACATCAAGAGCATTACTTGCCGACTGCTGCCAAACAGCTGATTACACCGGTTTGACGGGGAGCCAGCCGGCTCCCCGTTCTATACTATTTGGTATTGAACTCACCAACTTCTTACTCCAGCAGTCTTACTGACCTGCAGGACGTTTCTCTGTGTCTTTTATTTTAGATAACAGAGTTTACAAGACAGCCCCAAGATCCCTCCTACAGAATTACTGGAAAATTCCTACCAAGTATTTCCTTGATAATAGTTCGTTACAAACTATGATTGAGTTGTCACCACGAAGTGGCACTCGCTATCAATTACAAGGAGTTCCAAACATGAAAGCAATTACTCTGGAAGCTAACACCATCGCCAACCTGGCTTTTCTGGTTGCCCCAAAAGTCCGTTAAGTAAATGAAGCGCTGGGGAGTGCCGGCTACCCAGTGTTTTCTATGGTACTGTCCAGAGCGAACCGCCCATCATGTATATAAACCCCTACCTATTCATACTTCCTAGTACTCCTGGTCAAATAGTTTGGGATTACAAGAACCACAAACAATTCGAATTGAATCTTGAGTATTCAACCCGTCTCGCACAGCTTATCGACAACCCCGAAGAGTTTGATGACCGCAACATAGTAGACACGCAGCTTCTGAGCGCAGGGATATTGACAACATCTATACCAGACACTATCGAATGGGGCTGGGATGAACTATCGAAAATATTCCATATCGGCACCAAGAACATTCCTTGCGAACATATCCCCCAAAATACCCATGAATGGTCGAAACACTATCTGGACCATTGCACAGAAGTACTGACTACACCCGCGCCGGACCCCCGACTCGCGGAATGCCTGGCAAGCGAGCTGCTTATGCTGCCAAAACCCTCCTGCCTGCCAGAAGGCTCTCTTGCAAAAGCCCTGATCGACCGAAAAACCTGCCGTGCCTTTACGGGTGAAACCGTTTCCCTCGAAGAGCTTGGCACACTGCTTTACCTGTCTCTCGGTTACTTGCATGAGCGCGAAAATGACGTCGACGAAACCATTGTCGAAGGTCTTGGCGCACGACGCAGCAGCCCCTCCGGCGGCGGACTGAATGCCTGCGAAGGCTTTCTTCTGGTGCAAAACGTCAATCGACTGAAGCCCGGTGTTTACACCTACCACCCTGCCGAACACGCCTTGAGCTATGTGAGCCCGCCCCCTGACTCTCCTCTGGGTCAAATTCTCTGCGGCCAACACTTCATCAATAACCTGCCAGTAGGCCTATTCATCACCAGTCGATTCGACAAACTGTGGTGGAAATATGAGCACTCGCGGGCCTACCGCATGGCTTACGTCGAGGCGGGTCATATTTCCCAGACCTTTCAACTGGTGGCCACCTCACTGGGACTGAGCACCTGGTTGACCGGCGCATTGGCGGACGATCAGGTCGAAACGCTGCTGGGGCTCGATGACAGCGCGGAACAACCGTTGTTTTTTGTCGGCTGCGGCCAGAGCGACGGGCAAGTGATGTGCAAGGAGTTAAAAGCGCTGTTAAACGAGCGGGAGCAGGAACAATGACTGAGCCCCTCATCGACCAAGCGTCGGCCCCCGACTTCTGGGCCCATCGTTTCACCCTCTGTGACTGGAACGCCCGCGCCTCGGTGCGAACCAGCAAGCACACTTATTTATTGCCATCGGATCTGGAGCGGCAACTGGAAACCAGGCACTGGTTCCCGCCAGCTTTCCTGCCTTATCTGAATCACCCTGCAATCAAGGAAGCAGGTAGAGCGATCGTCCATCGATTATCAGCCAACCATCTGGTGTATTTCCTCGACTACACCACCCTGCTCGAACATCGCATCGTCAACCGATCCGTCGAAGCCATCGTCCATGACGAACTCGGTGTTTGCGTTCCCCTACGGATGAAAACGGCCGCGTTGCAGCTCTACACCGATGAGGGTTATCACGCGCTGTTCTCCAATAGCCTCGCCGAGCAGATTGCTGACTTCTATGGAATGACCGATCGGCCGGTCATGCCCCAGCGGATAGCCCGACTGAACACCCTGCTTGACCGCACGCCTGACAAACACAAGGCGCTGGCGTTGTTTCTGGTCGGTTTCGTTTCAGAGACGATTATCGCCAAGGAACTGCTCGACGTTTGTCGCGACGTATTGGTGTGCAGTGCCCAGGAAATGCTCAGGGACCACCTCGCCGACGAGGCGCGACACAGTCGCTATTTTTCCGAAGTGTTCCATTATTTGTGGCTACACCTGAGCAGCGATCAACGCCCTTTCGCCGCCAGAGTGATTTTGGAGATTCTCCTGATTTTCTTTGAAGTCGATGAGCGCTGGCTGAGGGAAAGCCTGCGCAGCGCCAGCGTGGCCGAGACAGCTATCGCGCAAATCCTCTGTGATCTGGCAGGCCCTCACGCATGTCTCCTGCGCGCCCGATCAGGCGCCGGCGCCACGCTGCAAGCATTGAAAAAGGCGGGATTCTTCGAGCTGCCTGCCAACCGGCAACTTTTCTCCAAGGCAGGGCTGGTCGATGAATGAAGGAAAATCTGCTGTCAGTATCAAAAAACGTCGAGCGGCGATCATCTTGCTGATGACCATGGTGCTGCTCGGGGTCTTCCCCCTTGATGTCCTGCTACCATCCTTCCCGGCGCTGGCCGAACACTTGCGGACCACACCGGCCGACATCGCCTTCTCCATCAGCCTGTTTGCCATCGGCATTTCCCTGTCTCAACTACTGATCGGGCCACTCTCGGATGCTATCGGGCGCAAGGGTCTGCTGCTGGCCGGAATGGCGGTCTCGATCATCGGCGCGGTGGGTTGCGTCCTGTCAACCGAGTACGCCTGGTTCCTGATGTTCCGGTTGGTTCAGGCCATCGGCTGCGGTTGTTTCGTACTCTCACAGGCACTTGTTCAGGACCTGTTCGACGGCAAGGAGCGCGATCAGTTGCGGATCCTGATGGTCACCGCCAGCGGGATTTTCATTTCTGTTTCGCCACTGCTGGGCACCCTGCTGCAACAAGTACTGGACTGGCCCGGGAGCTTCATTGCCTTTATTGCTTTGGCCGTCGCCGTATTTCTGAAGGCCTGTTTTTTTCTTGAAAACCAGCGGCCCGTCACAGCCCCACGCCAGAGCATCATCCATTCATACCGAATGGTCTGTCGCGACGCCGGTTTCCTCGGCTATTGGCTGATCGCAGCGATTGCATTCACCTGCCACTTTTCCTTCATTGTCATCTCGCCGCTGATCTTCATGGAGCAGTTGCAGCTTTCGCCGTACGAGTTCTCACTGACCCTGCTGCTCTATGGTGCGGCCTACATCATCGGAGGTGTCGTCGCTCGAGTGCTCGCCACCCGGATCACGCCCAACACACAGATTATCGTGGGCCTTGGCCTGATCTTTTTCTCGGGGCTGGTGATGCTTTTGTTCTCAAGCCTGTTGGGGCTTTCGACTCTGACGGTGTTGATCCCGATGATCATCTGCACCGCTGGCACGACCATCGCCCGCCCGGTCGCAACATCCAACGCCATGGAGGTGTTCCCGGACAACGCTGGCACTTCGGCGTCGGCCGGGAATACGCTGATTTTTATCTTCGGTGGTCTGATCAGCGCCTTGATCAACCTCAACGAAAGCAATCTGCAAATAACCCTGGCACTAAGTTTCCTGCTGCTGAGCACTGCAGGCATTGGTCTAAATGCGTTGATCACACGGCAGCACCAGGTGCTGAATCCCGAGTGATAGTTGCCAGTCGTCATCCCACACGCTCCGTCAGCGCCTGACAAACACTTCCCGGCATTCCCTCCTGACGCCAGCCGTGTAGAATCGCACGACTCATCGCCAGACATCCCCCGGCGGGTTTATGAGCTCAAGCCCAGACACGCGGCGATCCCGCAGTGTTAACGGCATCTTCCGGGCACACGGCCATTTCTGTGTGTTCCAGACGTCAATAGAAGCTCACTTCCCTTTTGATACCTGATTAGCCGCCCGGAGTGCTACATGCCTGATTACCGCTCGAAAACATCCACCCACGGCCGCAACATGGCCGGTGCTCGCGCACTGTGGCGCGCCACGGGGATGAAAGATGCCGACTTCAAAAAGCCGATCATCGCCATTGCCAACTCGTTCACTCAATTCGTACCGGGCCACGTCCACCTCAAGGACATGGGCCAACTGGTCGCCCGCGAGATCGAGCGCGCCGGTGGCGTTGCCAAGGAATTCAACACCATTGCGGTGGATGACGGCATCGCCATGGGCCATGACGGCATGCTCTATTCCCTGCCGAGCCGCGAGATCATCGCCGACTCCGTCGAGTACATGGTCAACGCCCACTGCGCCGATGCGATCGTCTGCATCTCCAACTGCGACAAGATCACCCCCGGCATGTTGATGGCTGCCTTGCGCCTGAACATCCCGGTAATCTTCGTTTCCGGCGGGCCGATGGAAGCGGGCAAAACCAAGCTCGCCAGCCACGGCCTGGACCTGGTCGACGCCATGGTGATCGCCGCCGACTCCAGCGCTTCTGACGAGAAAGTCGCTGAATACGAGCGCAGCGCCTGCCCGACCTGTGGCTCATGCTCCGGCATGTTCACCGCCAACTCGATGAACTGCCTGACCGAAGCCCTTGGTCTGGCCTTGCCGGGCAATGGTACGGCACTCGCCACTCACAGCGATCGCGAGCAGCTGTTCCTGCAAGCGGGCCGCACCATCGTCGATCTGTGCCGTCAGTACTACAACGAAAACGATGAGTCGGTATTGCCGCGCAATATCGCCAACTTCAAGGCGTTCGAGAACGCCATGACGCTGGACATCGCCATGGGCGGCTCGACCAACACCATTCTGCACTTGCTGGCTTCGGCTCAAGAAGCCGAGATCGACTTCAACCTGCAGGACATCGATCGCCTGTCGCGCAAAGTCCCGCAACTGTGCAAGGTCGCGCCGAACATCCAGAAATACCATATGGAAGACGTGCACCGCGCCGGCGGAATCTTCAGCATTCTCGGCGAACTGGCCCGTGGCGGCTTGCTGCACACCGACCTGCCGACTGTACACAGCAAGACCCTGGCCGACGGCATCGCCAAATGGGACATCACCCAGACTGACGATGAAGCCGTTCACACCTTCTTCAAGGCCGGCCCTGCCGGTATCCCGACCCAGACCGCATTCAGCCAGTCGACCCGTTGGGAAACCCTGGATGACGACCGTGAAAACGGCTGCATTCGCAGTGTCGAGCACGCTTACTCGCAAGAAGGCGGCCTGGCCGTGCTGTACGGCAACATCGCCCTGGATGGTTGCGTGGTGAAAACCGCCGGTGTCGATGAGTCGGTTCACGTGTTCGAAGGCAACGCAAAAATCTTCGAAAGCCAGGACAGCGCCGTACGCGGCATCCTCGCCGACGAAGTGAAGGCCGGCGACATCGTGATCATCCGTTACGAAGGCCCGAAAGGCGGTCCAGGCATGCAGGAAATGCTCTACCCGACTTCCTATCTGAAGTCCAAAGGCCTGGGCAAAGCCTGCGCCCTGCTCACCGACGGCCGCTTCTCCGGCGGTACCTCGGGCCTGTCCATCGGTCACGCTTCGCCTGAAGCGGCTGCCGGCGGCGCAATTGGCCTGGTTCAGGATGGCGATAAGGTGCTGATCGACATTCCGAACCGCTCGATCAACCTGTTGATCAGCGATGAAGAGATGGCTGGGCGACGTGCCGAGCAGGACCAGAAAGGCTGGAAACCGGTGGAAAAGCGTCCACGTAAAGTGACCACTGCGCTGAAGGCTTACGCCCTGCTGGCGACCAGCGCCGACAAAGGCGCTGTGCGTAACAAGGCGATGCTCGACGGGCTGTAAGCGTCAATCGCAGCAATAAAAATGCCCCGCTACGTGCGGGGCATTTTTTTGTTTTCAGAAAGATCAAAAGATCGCAGGCTGCGCCAGCTCCTACGCCGATCGGGTACACCCGTGAAATTCTGGCTATGCGCGATCCCGTAGGAGCTGCCGCAGGCTGCGATCTTTTGCGGTATGGTGCAAATCCCAAAAGATCAAGATCAAAAGATCGCAGGCTTCGCCAGCTCCTACAAGATATCTTCCGGCTTAACGATCACCCAGTTCTTGTCCGCTGTCACCGTCAGGCCTTCTTTGGCCTGAGCCGCGGCGTGCTTGGCCATCATGCCGTTAATCTGGGTCATGTATTTGTCCTTGCGGTTGATCCACAGGTGGATGCCGCCCTTGGCGACGTCGACGCTGTGAAACAACATGTAGCCGTCGCTGGTCGGAGTATCGCCGCCCACCAGAACCGGCTTTTTCCATTCGTCGATGTAGGTCAGGATCGCGGCCTGCTTGCCGGCCATCCAGGTTGCAGGCGTCCAGAGGTAGGGTGTCAGCTCGAGGCCGAGGTTGGCCTTCTCGTCATATTTGCCGGCAGTGATCTGCTTGCGCGCGGTGGTCAGTTCGCCGGTCTTGGGGTCCTTGAGCAGCAGGCTCACGCCGATCACGTTCTGCGGTTTGACGTTGTAGCCATACTTTGGATCGGAAGCGACCATCCGCACCAGTTCTTCGGAGGCGGCGGTCATCACGTAGACCTCGATGCCATTTTCCATCAGCTTGTTGTAGAGCTCTTTCTGGCCGGTGAATATTTTCGGCGGATTCACTTCGATGGTCTTGACCACATCGCCTTCGTAGTAGGTGCTCGGCACCGGCTTGCCCGAGGCCAGCAGCTCGTCGACGTAGCCTTTGAGCTCCTTGAGGGTGAAGCCGGAGAAGACTTGCGCGACCCATGGGTAGCAGACCATGTCATCGAGTTCGCAAAGGCGGTAGTAATAGCTGAACAGGCTTTCCTTGTGGTCGGCGCTGTCCTTGAACGGGATCAACTTCAGGGAGGGATCGAGTTTGTCGCGGGTGATCAGGCCTTTGTTTTCCATGAACGGCAACAACGACTCTTCCAGATCGTAGCGGTAACTGGTGTTGTCCATGTCGAACACCGCGTAGTTACCCTTGTTGGCGTTGGCCGCGATCATCGCGTCCAGTTGCCTGGCCTGATCCTGCGGCCAGTGTTTCAAGTCGGTGGCGAACGCCTGACCGGCAAGGCCCAGGCACAGCGCGACAGCAAACAATCTCGGAGCGAGCTTCATGTGCGTTTTCTCCCTGAATTGAAGCTATCGACGCTAACAAATCCGTATGACACCTCTCTCCTGCGCGCGACTGCTTGCGTCCTGATTACGTCATCGGCATTCGCCTGAGCGTCAGCGGCTTATTCCAAAAACGACAGTATTGATTCCATACAGGTATTAATTCCTTAGATATCAAACTGTTAGGATTCGCGGTTCGCAATCGCAGCCCAAGGCGATTGGCACAAGTCTTTATGGAGCTTCAATGAATCTGCCGCTGATCCTCAATCTGCTGGTATTCCTCGCCCTGCTGCTGGGCCTGGCACAAACCCGCCATACCTCATGGAGTCTGGCCAAGAAGGTCTTGTTGGCGCTAGTGCTGGGCGTGGTCTTCGGCGTCGCGCTGCACAGTATTTATGGTGCCGGCAGCCCAATCCTGAAAGCCTCCATCGGCTGGTTCGATCTGGTGGGCAATGGTTACGTGCAGCTGCTGCAAATGATCGTGATCCCGCTGGTGTTCGCCTCGATCCTCAGTGCCGTGGCCCGCCTGCACAACGCTTCGTCGCTGGGCAAGATCAGCTTCCTGACCATCGGTACACTGCTGTTCACCACCGCCATCGCGGCGCTGATCGGCATCGGTCTGACCAACCTGTTTGGCCTGACCGCTGAAGGTCTGGTAGCCGGCACTCAGGAACTGGCACGCCTGCAAACCATTCAGTCCGACTACGCCGGCAAGGTCGCCGACCTGAATATCCCGCAACTGCTGCTGTCATTCATCCCGCAGAACCCCTTCGCCGACCTGGCCCGGGCCAAGCCGACGTCGATCATCAGTGTGGTGATCTTCGCCGCGTTCCTCGGGGTCGCCGCGCTGCAGCTGCTCAAGGATGATGTCGAAAAAGGCCAGAAAGTGCTCAACGCTATCGACACCCTGCAGGCCTGGGTCATGCGCCTGGTTCGTCTGGTGATGAAGCTGACGCCCTATGGCGTGCTGGCGCTGATGACTAAAGTGGTCGCTGGCTCCAACCTGCAAGACATCATCAAGCTCGGCAGTTTCGTGGTGGTGTCGTACATCGGCCTGGGGCTGATGTTCGTGGTTCACGGCCTGCTGGTGTCGCTGGCCGGGATCAATCCGCTGCGCTTCTTCCGTAAAATTTGGCCAGTGCTGACCTTTGCCTTCACCAGCCGCTCCAGCGCCGCGAGCATTCCGCTGAGCATCGAAGCGCAAACTCGTCGCCTGGGCATTCCGCAATCGATCGCCAGCTTCGCCGCCTCGTTTGGCGCGACCATCGGCCAGAACGGCTGTGCCGGGCTCTACCCGGCAATGTTGGCGGTGATGGTCGCGCCAACCGTGGGTATCAACCCGCTGGATCCGCTGTGGATCGCGACGCTGGTGGCGATTGTGACCTTGAGTTCGGCCGGGGTTGCCGGGGTCGGCGGCGGTGCGACCTTTGCCGCGCTGATCGTACTGCCGGCCATGGGTTTGCCGGTGGCGCTGGTGGCACTGCTGATCTCGGTCGAACCGCTGATCGACATGGGCCGTACCGCGTTGAACGTCAGCGGCTCGATGACCGCTGGCGCGATCACCAGCCAGATCATGCAGCAGACTGATAAAGAGCTGCTGGATGCGGACGAGCATGGGGAGTTGGTGCAGGCGTAGGAGCTGCCGCAGGCTGCGATCTTTTAGCGGCCACAAAGATCAAAAGATCGCAGGCTTCGCCAGCTCCTACAGGTTCAGGGCTAAATCACAAATTGTGATCGACAGATATTCTGTGGGAGCGAGCTTGCTCGCGATGCTTTTAAGCTTTCTCCCACACCTCGAAGCTATACGCCGGCTTGTCATCCACCGCCGGGTTCGAGGTATTGGACACCAGCTTCCACTGCGCCAGGTCAAACTCCGGAAACCATGCATCGCCCTGCGGGCTTAGCGCCACGCGGGTCAGGTACAGCCGATCGGCCTGCGCCAGCCCTTGCGCATACAGCTGCGCGCCACCAATCAGCATCACCTCATCGACGCCCTGCTCGCGGGCCCATTCCTCAGCGCGGACCACGGCGGCCTCCAATGACGGATAAACCTCCGCGCCTTCCAAACACAGATTCGCCTGACGACTGACCACGATGTTCAGCCGGCCCGGCAGCGGACGACCAAGGGAATCCCAGGTCTTGCGCCCCATGATGATCGGCTTGCCGAGGGTGGTGGCCTTGAAATATTTGAAATCCCCCGGCAAGTGCCAGGGCATGCTGTTGTCGACGCCGATCACGCGGTTTTCACCGAGGGCTGCGATCAGGCTGAGGGGGAGAGTATTTTTCATGTCGGCGAGGATACCAGAGGCATGCATGCTCGCAACGTGCCCGATTGGCGCGCAGCGGTTATGCTCTTGGCTCACTTGAGCAATGGGATGGCGCGTGACTGCACTGACTCCGCTGGAAAGTCTCTGGCTGACTGAAACCGTACGCCTGCGTGAAGACCACGCAGGCCCTTTGGAAGACCTCGAAGCCAACCGCCTGGCCCGCAACGCCGGGGGCGACCTGCCGAGCCGTATCCAGTACCGCGCCAGGTGGCTGGCCGACCGCGATGGGCTCACCGACGCGCTACGCCATTGGCTGCAGGGCGCACGGCTGGCATTGATCGTGCTGGCGCTGCTGGCGATTGTCGGCGGCGCCGGACTGGCGTTTGCCGCGCTGGGCGACGGCCAGGTTCCGGTCAATGTGTTCTGGGCCCTGGGCAGTCTGCTCGGTTTGAATCTGATTCTGCTGCTCGGCTGGGCCCTGGGTCTGCTGTTCGCCGGTGAACACAGCGCGAGCCTGGGACGCTTATGGTTGTGGCTCGGCGAAAAACTCGCCCGGGATGCCAAAGCCGCACAACTGGCACCCGCCCTGTTGCTATTACTGCAACGCAAGAAGCTCAATCGCTGGGCCGTTGGCGTGTTGGTCAACGGCTTGTGGCTGCTGGCACTGCTCAGCGCCCTGGCGATTGTGCTGATGCTGCTGGCGACCCGGCGCTATGGCTTTGTCTGGGAAACCACCATTCTCGGTGGCGAGACTTTTGTCGCCATGACCCAGGCGCTAGGTGCACTGCCCGCCCTGCTGGGTTTCAGCGTGCCAACCGAGGACATGATCCGCGCCAGCGGCGATGCCGGGCTGAATATCGAAAGCGCCCGACAAGCCTGGGCTGGATGGCTGGTCGGGGTGCTGCTGGTCTATGGGGTATTACCGCGCCTGCTGCTGGCGCTGTTCTGTTTATGGCGCTGGAAACACGGCCGCAAGGCCTTGCGCCTCGACCTGAATCTGCCCGGCTATAGCCAATTGCGCGAACGCTTGATGCCCAGCAGTGAACGGCTCGGTATCAACGATGCCGCACCCGAGCAATTGCCGGTGATCCAGAGCGGCGTCAGCGCACAGAACAGTGATGGTGCATTGCTGGTCGCCATCGAGCTGGACGATCAACGCCCATGGCCGCCGCAGATGCCAAAAACCGTTAAAGACGCCGGCATCCTCGACAGCCGTGAATCCCGGCAAAAGCTTCTGGAGCAAATGAGCCGCTTTCCCCCGGCACGTCTGGCGATTGCCTGCGACCCACGTCGTTCGCCGGATCGCGGCAGCCTGGCGCTGATCGCCGAACTGGCCCGCAGCGCCACGGCGACCCGCGTCTGGCTGCTGCAAGCGCCGCCCGGCCAGGCACTGGATGCCGAGCGCCTCGGCGACTGGCACCTCGCTCTGCAACAGCTGGAGTTACCTTTCGCCGATTGCGCCCCGCTGAACTGGTTGGAGAATGGACATGACTAAGCCACTGAAGCTGGCCGTGGTCGGTCATACCAACGTTGGTAAAACCTCGCTGCTGCGCACCCTGACCCGGGATGTCGGCTTCGGCGAAGTCTCCCATCGCCCAAGCACCACCCGCCACGTCGAAGGCGCGCGGTTATCGGTGGACGGCGACGCCTTGCTGGAACTCTATGACACTCCGGGGCTGGAAGACGCAATTGCCCTGCTCGACTATCTGGAGCGCCTGGAGCGTCCCGGCGAACGCCTCGACGGCCCCGCACGACTGACTCGGTTTCTCGACGGCAGCGAGGCGCGTCAGCGTTTCGAACAGGAAGCCAAAGTCCTGCGCCAGTTACTGGCCTCGGATGCCGGGCTCTATGTGATCGACGCCCGCGAACCGGTATTGGCCAAGTACCGCGATGAACTGGCGGTGCTCTCCAGCTGCGGCAAGCCGCTGTTGCCGGTGCTGAATTTCGTCAGCAGTGCCAACCACCGCGAACCCGATTGGCGCGAGGCCCTGGCCCGCCTGGGGTTGCATGCACTGGTGCGTTTCGACAGCGTGGCACCGCCACAGGACGGCGAGCGGCGACTGTACGAGAGCCTCTCTCTGCTGCTGGAAAGCTCGCGCGGCCAGTTGGAGCGATTGATTGCCGACCAGCACAAGCAACGTCTGGCTCGTCAGCAAAGTGCCTCGCGCTTGATCGCCGAACTGTTGATTGATTGCGCGGCCTGTCGCCGCAGTGTGGTCAGCGAAGCCGAGCAAGAACAGCAAGCTATCAGCGAACTGCGCAAAGCCGTTCGCCAGCGCGAACAACGCTGCGTCGAAGCGCTGCTCAAGCTCTACGCCTTCCGCCCGCAGGACGCTGCCGCCAGTGATTTACCCCTGCTCGATGGCCGCTGGGGTGACGACTTGTTCAACCCCGAAACCCTCAAGCAACTGGGCGTTCGAGTCGGTGGTGGGATCGCCGCGGGCGCGGCCGCCGGTGCCGGAGTCGATCTACTGGTGGGCGGCTTGACCCTCGGTGCGGCAGCATTAGCGGGTGCGATTGCCGGTGGCGCACTGCAAACCGCCCGCAGCTATGGCAGCCGCTTGCTCGGCAAGATCAGGGGCCAGCGCGAATTGACCGTCGACGACAGCGTTCTGCGTCTGTTGGCCCTGCGCCAACGGCAATTACTGCAAGCGTTGGACCTGCGCGGTCATGCGGCAATGGACAGCATCCAGGTCGCCACCCCGCAAGATAAAACCTGGCGCGAGGGCAAGCTGCCAGAAGCGCTGCACAAGGCCCGGGCACACCCACAATGGTCGTCGCTTAATCCGCATGCGCGGTTGAGTCAGGCAGAGAGGCAAGAGCAGATCGATGCTCTCTCGGAGCAAATCGGCGAAGTCTGAGCATCCCGCACTGCTTAATGGCCATACCAGTTGAATGCCAGAAATCCACGACTCAATAACTTGACCAGATCATAATCCGCCTTGCCGGTGGTACCGTCATTGTTGACGTCAAAATGGATTAACGAATCCAGTTTGCCGTCATTGTTGGTGTCATACGCCGAGGCGGTATAGGCAATCGTCTGATCGCGCGGGGTTCCAGTCCCCTCATGAAAATGCAAACGCACCGTATCGGGTGAGCCATCCTGGAAAAAGTCCTCAGTGAAAATCTTCAGGTAACGCGCCCAGGTATCTCCATGATTGAACCAGTTGAGTTTCAGGAAAGCGTCGGCGAATGCCTTCAGTAACTGCTCGTCCTTGATGGTTTCCTGACCGTCGCCATTGGCATCGCCAGCCTGGAAGTCGACACCACCATCAGCCGTGATATCCAGCGCGTAAGCCTTGCGAATCAGTTTGTCTTCAGCGCCGCAGACCTCTTCGAAAAAATGCAGAAGAACCGTATCGGCCCGGTGATTGCCGCTGCGATCCTGGGCGGTGACTTTCAAATAGCGCATGCAGGTGTCTCTTGAAGGCAAAAGGTGCTTCAAGACTATCGTCAGCCGCAAGAATGCCCCATGTGACAACTCCTGTTTTGCAGTAAGAGCTTTCTCTAATCCGCGAGAGACAATCAGGTCACGCCATCAGCAAGCGCCGGGCCTTTTCCTTCAAGTCTTTAAGGTCCAGCACTGGCACCCCCATGTCCTTGGCCTGCTCATCCCAATGCCTCATCCGCAGGCTGACGGAGCACAATGGGTCCTGCTCGAACGCCTCAGCCTCTTCAATCGTCATTACCCCGCCCTGATACTCCAGGGTCCGCCGGCTGGCTTCGCTGAGTCGGTCGTAGTATCCCGACTCTTTCAGTGTCAGATAACGCTTGGCCTGGACGTGATACTCCACCAGCCGCGCCATGCGTTCGCTGAAGCCGGCGCGGCGCAAATAATCCGCACCGAGCCGTTCATGGCTGACCACGCCATACCCGCCCATGTTCTCGGCACCCTGCCCGCAGAGATGCCCGATATCGTGAAAGAACGCCGCCAGCACCACTTCATCGTCGAAGCCTTCGGCCAGTGCCAGCTGCGCGGCCTGGGACATATGCTCGAGCTGCGACACCGGTTCGCCGATGTAATCGCTGGCACCGAATTGCTCATACAAGCCGAAGACCTCGGCAATCACCTGCTCACTACGGTTCATCCAGTCTCCCCCAACAAGGTTGCGACATTTCGCTCAGCCATTGCCGGCCCGACACTCATGCCCACACCCGTGTGCATCAGTGCCACGCTCACCCCCGGCGCCGGGCGCAGGAACGAGAATGGACCAGGCCCGCGAGAACCATAGACGCCCTGCCAGCGTTCGACCACCTGCACCTTGCAACCCAGCGTCTGCTCGGCCAGTTCAATCAGCCAGCTATCCACCTGCTCGCCGTTGAACGGAGATGGATCACGGGCGTAATCGTGGGAGTCACCGATGATCAGCTCGCCGTAAGGCGTAGGGCTGATCAACAGATGAATCCCGTGTTCGTGCAGATGAGGCGTCTGGCGAAGGATCTGTGCTTGCACCGCCGCGGCTTCCGGCAGATCGGCAAAGGCGCCGTAATGCACGCAACTCAAACCGGTGAGCAATGCATGTTGCACATTCAGATTGAGTTGCGGCCGGGCGCGGAGCATTTGCAGACGACAGATTTGCGGGTTCAGTTCAGCGATCTGCTCGGCCAGCAGCGTCTGATAATCATGACCGGAACAGACCACGATCTGCTTGCCACTGAAGATCCCCGCAGTGCTGTGCAACTGACCCGGTTCGATGTCACGAACCAGCGTCGAGAAATGAAACTCCACGCCCAACTCGCCGCGCAGGTAGTCGATCAGTTGGGGAATCGCCTCGCGGGAGTACAGTTGCTGATCATCCAGACCGTGCAATGCCGCGCGATGATGAGTGAACTGGCCAGCGTACACGTCGCGCAATGCCGCACCGCGCAGCAGCTCGACGCGGTAGCCGTGCTCCACTGCGCGACCGGCGCAGAACGCTTCGAGCAAGTGTTCTTCGGCTTCGTTTCGGGCAAACAGGTACGAGCCGTTGCGCTTGAGTTGCAGACCCGCCAGTTGTGCCCATTGACCCCAGATATCGCGGCTGGCCCGCGCCAGATCAAGCATCGGCCCGGGGGGTTGGCCTGTGACCAGTGCCTGGCCGAAATTGCGCACCGAAGCGCCCAAGGGCGTTTCGCTGCGTTCGAAAACTTTGACCTTGAGACCGCGTCTGGCCGCGGCATAAGCGTGGGACAGGCCGAGAATGCCGGCGCCTACGATCAGTATGTCGCTGTGATTAGCCATATTTATGCCCTGAACAATTCTTGCGCACAACTGAGATCCCCTGTGGCGAGCGGGCTTGCCCGCGCTCGGCTGCGCAGCAGTCGTAAAACCATCCAACGCGTTCTACCTGGCAGAACTCGGTTGCAGGTTTTAGGAGCGCTTCGCACTCCAGCGGGGGCAAGCCCCCTCGCCACAGCAAGCTCCCTCGCCACAGGGGGGTTGTGTCAGTTACTTGGCAGCCACCTTCTCCGACTTGCCGTCATAACGCTTGCGCCACTCGGTGAGAATCTCGTCGCGGTTCTTCGAGGCCCAGGCGAAGTCGTTCTTGATCAGGCGCTGCTCGTAGTCGGCCGGCAGTTCGGTCTGCGGTTTGGCGATACCGGGCTGCGCGAGTACCGCGAAGTTCTCCTTGTACAGCTCCATCGCCGCTGGGCTGGCGGAGAAGTCGGCGAGTTTCTTCGCCGCGTCTTCATGCGGCGTGCCCTTGATCACCGCAGTGGCTTCGATTTCCCAGCCCAGGCCTTCTTTTGGCAGGACGATGTCCAGGGGTGCGCCCTGGCGTTTGAGCTGCACTGCCGGGTATTCGAAGGAGATACCGATTGGGAATTCACCCGCTGCCGCCAGCTTGCACGGTTTGGAACCGGAGTGAACGTACTGGCCGATGTTCTGGTGCAGGTCGTCCATGTACTGCCAGCCCTGCTTCTCGCCGAAGGTCTGCAGCCAGGCGCTGACGTCGAGAAAGCCGGTACCGGAGGATGCCGGGTTGGGCATGACGATCTTGCCTTTGTACTCCGGCTTGGTCAGGTCCTGCCAACTCACGGGCTTGGTCAGGCCTTGCTTCTCGGCTTCGACGGTGTTGAAGCAAATGGTCGCGGCCCAGATGTCCATGCCGACCCAGGCTGGCGGGTTGGCTGCGTCGCGGTAGTTGCTGCCGATCTTGCCCAGGTCCTTCGGCGCGTAGCTTTGCAGCATGCCCTGCTGATCGAGGATCGCCAGGCTCGACGCCGCCAGGCCCCAGACCGCGTCAGCCTGTGGCCGGGCTTTTTCAGCCAGCAGTTTGGCGGTGATGATCCCGGTGGAATCGCGCACCCACTTGATCTCGACATCCGGATTGGCTGCTTCGAAGGCCTGTTTGTAAGTCTTCAGTTGCTCGGCTTCGAGGGCGGTGTAGACCGTCAGCTCGGTTTTCGCCGCAAAGGCATTCAGGCTGAAAGCGGAGAGGACAGCAGCGGCAAGAGCCAGGGGCTTGAACATGATGCAGTTCCTTTGTGAGTGCGGATCAGAGTAGGGGTGCAGCAGATCAGTTGCCGGGCGCGGTCTGGCGCCAGGCCTGGGAGCGACGCAGCAAGCCGCGCGAGGCCCAGGCCAGCAGCAGCGAGACGCCCGCCGAGGTGAACAGAATCAGGGTCGACATGGCCGCCGCGCCGCCGACGTTGCCGGCGTCGTCCATGTTCAGCACCGCCACTGCCGCGAGGATGGTGTCGGGGCTGTAGAGAAAGATCGCCGCCGAAACCGTGGTCATCGCCGAGACGAACAGGTAGCGGACGATATCCAGCAGCGCCGGCAGGCAGATCGGCACGGTGACCCGCAGGTAGTGGCGGTACAGCGGCGCCTTGAGCGACAGCGCGGCGGCTTCGAACTCAGCATCGAGCTGGCGTAACGCCGTGGTGGCGGTCATTTGCGCGGTGGTCAAATAGTGAGCAATGGTGCAGACCACCAGCAGGGTCATGGTCCCGTAGAACACATGCAGCGGGTTGCCGTTGAGGTTGAAGAAAAACACGTAGCCCAGGCCGAGCACCAAACCCGGGACCGCCATCGGCACAAAACTGAGCATGCGCAGGGCCAGATTCAAACCACGCTGGCCGTGGGTTTTCTCCATCAGGTAGGCGCCGGTGAAGATCACTACGCTGCCGATCAACGCCGTGCACAAGGCCATCTTCACGCTGTTGCCATAGGCCAGCCAACCGCCGCCCGCAGTGTCATTGAACTGGTAATGGTTGAGCGACAGCGACAGGTTGTACGGCCAGAATTTGACCAGCGACGAGTACACCGCCATGCCGAACACCAGCAACAGCACCGCGCAAATCAGCAACACGACGGCCAGGAAGCAGGCATCGCGCAGCCGCGAGGGCGCTGGCTGAAAGACTTGGGCCCGACCGCTCATGGAGTCGCCATGACGCCGCCGCAACCAAGCGTCGACGCCAAAGCTGAACAGTGCCGGCAGCAGCAACACCATGCCGATCAAGGCTCCGCGACCGAATTGCTGTTGGCCGACCACAGCCTTGTAGGCTTCCAGCGCCAGCACCTGATAGTCGCCACCGACTACCACGGGGACGCCGAAGTCGGTGATGGTCAGGGTGAACACCAAACAGAACGCTGCGAACACAGCCTGACGAGTCGCCGGCCAAGTGATGCTGCGAAAGGCCTTCGCCGGGCTTGCGCCCATGCTGGAGGCGGCATCGAAGAGTCGCGCATCCGCCAAGGACAACGCCGACAGCAGAATCATCAGGGCGTGTGGGAAGGTGTAGATGACCTCTCCGAGCACAATGCCCCAGAAGCCGTAGATATTGTCCGAGAGCAAACCGCGCAACATACCCTGGTTGCCGAACAGATAAACCAAAGCGATCCCCGGCAGCATCGACGGCGCCATCAGCGGCAACAGCGACATCCCACGCCAGATGCCCTTGCCGGGAATCAAGGTACGTTGCAGGGCGTAGGCAAACAGATAGGCCAGCGGTACGACAATGGCCGCAACGCTGAGAGAGACCTTCAGACTGTTACCCAGCAGCCAGTGGAAGTTGGCGCTGCTCAGCAGTTCGCGAGCAGCCACCAGACCACCGCCCTGCCCGTCCTCGGCACTGAAACCGCGCCAGAAGATCGCCAGCAACGGCATCAACACCGCGACGCTGAGCAGACACAGCAGCAAGACCTTGCCGCCGACCACAAACACCCGGTCACCGATTTCGGCGCGGGAGGTCTGCCGTAGCTGCTTGCGCGGAATCGGCAGGGCGATCTGCGCGCTCATCAGGCAAACACCTGCAGGCTGCGTGGCGGCAAGGCGACCATGATGTCCTGGGCGCCGAGGCGCGGCATGGCCTCTGGTGCCAGTTCGGCGAGTAGCGGATGGCCCGGCAGTTGGTTGAGTTCGAAGCTCATGCGGCAGCGGTTGCCGAGAAAGGTAATTTCCCGGACCCGCGCCGGGAACAGGTTTTCTTCATGCACCGGCGGGTTGACGCTGATGGCTTCCGGGCGACAGAACAAACGTCCGGAGGCTGCCCGGCCAGAGTTTTCAGCCAGACGCACATTCATCCCGCCGACCTGAGCGTGACTGTCGCTGTTGCGCTGGAACGGCAGCCAGTTGCCCTGGCCGACGAATTCGGCCACGAACGGCGTCGCCGGCCTGTCGTAGATTTCCTGGGGCGTGGCGTATTGCTCGACCTTGCCGTTGTTCATCACGGCAATCCGGTCGGCCATCAGCATGGCTTCGTCCTGATTGTGGGTGACCATCAGGGTGGTGATGCCCAGGTTGCGCTGCAGCTGACGCAACTCGGTGCACAAATGCTCACGAACCCGGGCGTCGAGAGCCGACATCGGTTCGTCGAGCAACAGCAAGGACGGCGCCGGGGCCAAGGCCCGAGCCAGCGCTACGCGCTGCTGTTGGCCGCCGGACAATTGGCCGGGGTACTTTTTCTCGCTACCGATCAGCCCGACCAGTTCAAGCATCTGTGCGACGCGTTTGCGCACTTCATCGCGGCCACTGCCGGCAAGACCGTAGGCGATGTTGGCTTCGACGGTGAGATTGGGGAACAGCGCGTAGGACTGGAACAGAATGCCGTAGTCCCGGGCCTGCGGCGCCAGGTGCGAAACATCCCGATCACCGAGGTACAACTCGCCGCTGTCCTGCCGCTCCAGCCCGGCGATGCAGCGCAACAAAGTGGTCTTGCCGCAGCCGGACGGCCCGAGCAGACACACCAGTTCGCCAGCAGCGACGTCCAGGGAAACGTTATCCAGCGCAGTGAAAGCGCCGAAGCGTTTCTGCACACCGCGCACCTTCATCGGCGCACCGGGATTGGTCAGGGCAGTAGCGATCGAGTGGTTCATGGACAGACCTCATCAAGCAGATGAGGCTCATCCTAGGGACCGAATGCGTAGGAGATGTGGCAACGAGGCAAAAGTTACCGATAGTGGTATTGGTGGATTTGGGTTGAGTTTTAGGGTGTCTGGTCTGGCGCTATCGTCGGATCGCCGCCCGGATCAAGCTCGCTCCCACATCTGGATCTTCTGTGGACACACTATTTGTGAACACCAGAGATTAACTGTGGGAGCGAGCTTGCTCGCGATAGGATCTCAAAGTCGCTACAAATCCTCAGCAACCCGCCATCTCCTGCGCCAACCCGAGAAAGGCCGCCGGCAGGCGTGCGCCTTTTCTTTCCTTGAGGCAATACAGATACTCGGCGATCTGCGGCGCCCCCTCAAAGGTCAACACCCGCAGTTGCGGATCATGGGGCACCTCGTGGCGGGCGATGATGCTGATACCGATATTGCGCAGCACGCCTTCACGAATGGACTCGCGGCTGCCGATTTCCAGCAATGGGCCAAAGTTGACGTTGGCGTGCCTGAGCAGGTCCTCGGTCAACTGGCGGGTGGTAGAGCCCGCTTCGCGCATCAACAAGGTATGCCCGGCCAACGCACTCAGTGGCACGTGGTCATGGACCGCCAGCGGATGATTGCGATGCACCGCCAGCACCAGCGGATCAGTGCCCAGCACCCGGCGCACCAGCCGCGAGTCTTCGAGCAACTGCGACGAAGCGGCAATATCGACCCGGTACTCCTCCAGTGACTCCAGCACCTGTTGCGAATTGCCGATCTCCACCGACACCTCAACCTGGGGCAAGCGCTCGCGGAAGGTCTTCACCAGATCGAGGATGTAATACGGTGCCGTGGCGGCGATGCGTAGCGTGCCTTGGACCTGGCCGCTGTTGCGCAGGAAAAATTCGATATCGGCTTCCTGCTGCAACAGCGTCTTGACCATCGGCAGCAATCGCGCGCCCTCGTCGCTGACACTCATGCGGCGACCACCGCGATAGAACAGCTCAACCGAGTACTGGCTTTCCAGCTGACGAATCTGCGTGGTCACCGTCGGTTGGCTCAGGCCGAGCTTTTTCGCCGCTTGGGTAATGCTGCCCAGGCGGGCGACCATGTAAAAAGCCTTCAGCTCGGCACTCAGCACTGCACCCTCTCATCGTCTATTTGCGCAACAGGCGCAAACCATTGAACACCACCAACAAGCTCACGCCCATGTCGGCAAACACCGCCATCCACATGGTGGCGAGCCCGGCGAAGGTTACCCCAAGAAAGATCGCTTTGATGACCAGGGCCAAGGCTATATTTTGCTTGAGGATACTCGAGGTCCGCCGCGACAGCCGGATAAATGCCGGGATCTTGCGCAGATCGTCGTCCATCAGGGCGACATCAGCAGTCTCGATGGCGGTATCGGTACCGGCGGCAGCCATGGCAAAACCAATCTCGGCACGGGCCAGAGCCGGGGCGTCGTTGATGCCGTCGCCGACCATCCCGACTCGGTGGCCCTGTGCATACAAGGCTTCAATGGCCTGCAGTTTGTCGATCGGCAGCAGATCGCCCCGGGCTTGATCAATGCCGACTTGCGCAGCAATCGCCTGAGCAGTGTGGACGTTGTCGCCGGTCAACATCAGGGTCTTGATGCCCAACTCGTGCAGTTGGTGGATCGCCTCGCGGCTGGACTCCTTGACCGTGTCGGCCACCGCGAACAGCGCCAAGGGGCCAGAAGCATCGAGTAGCAACACCACCGACTTGCCCTGTTGCTCCAGGGCGAACAGTTTCTCTTCCAAAGCTGGCGAGCACAGTCCCAGCTCTTCCACCAGTCGATGGTTGCCCAAATGATAAAGCTGACCACCAATTTCACCGCGCACACCGCGACCGCTCAATGCCTCGAAGTTATCCACAGAGTGCAGCGTTAGCTGTTTATCCACAGCCGCGTTGGCAATGGCCCGCGACACCGGGTGATCCGAGCGCCCAGCCAGACTGGCGGCAATCCCCGGTGCGACCTGCTCGGCGATCGGATCAAGGGACAGATAATCGGTCTGCACCGGTTTGCCGTGGGTGATGGTGCCGGTCTTGTCCAGAGCCAGGTAGTCGAGCTTGTAACCAGCTTCCAGATAGACCCCGCCTTTAATCAGGATACCTTTGCGCGCCGCCGCCGCGAGGCCGCTGACAATGGTCACCGGTGTGGAAATTACCAAGGCGCATGGGCAGGCGACCACCAGCAGCACCAGCGCGCGGTAGATCCAGTCAAACCAGACACCGCCCATGAACAGCGGCGCTATCACCGCCACGCCCAAGGCGAAAATGAACACCACTGGTGTGTAGACTTTGGCGAAGCTGTCGACGAAACGTTGAGTCGGTGCCCGCGCGCCCTGTGCCTGTTCGACGGCATGAATGATCCGCGCCAGGGTCGAGTTATTGGCTGCAGCGGTCACCTTGTATTCGAGGGAGCCGGATTGGTTGATGGTCCCGGCGAAGACTTTATCGCCCAGGGTTTTCTCGATGGGCAGACTTTCGCCAGTGATCGGCGCCTGATCGATGGTCGAGTTACCGGACACCACTTCACCATCCAGGGCGATACGCTCGCCGGGACGAACCCGCACCAACGCTCCCAGCTCGATGCCTTTCACTTCCTGTTCGAGCCAACTGCCGTCAGTTTGCCGCACCGTGGCCCGTTCCGGGGTCATTTGCATCAAGCCGCTGATGGCGTTGCGCGCACGATCGAGGGATTTGGCTTCGATCAACTCGGCCACGGTGAACAGGAACATCACCATCGCCGCTTCCGGCCACTGGCCAATCAATACCGCGCCGGTCACCGCGATGCTCATCAGTGCATTGATGTTCAGGTTGAAGTTTTTCAGGGCGATCCAGCCCTTCTTATAAGTGCCAAGACCGCCGCTGAGGATCGACACCAGCGCGACCAACGCCACCACCCAGGTCGGCGCCGCGCTGGTGAAGTGGATCACTTCGGCGGCCAAGGCGCTGACGCCGGACAGGGCCAGCGGCCACCAGGGCTTTTTCACGGGAGTCGGGATGGATATCTCGGCATCCGTGCCCTGCTCGATGGGTTCAGCCTGCATGCCAAGGGATTTGATCGCCTCGATGATTGGTGCAGTGGACGGCAGGTCGTGAGTTACCTCCAGCACCCGATTGATCAGGTTGAACTGCAGTTGCTGCACACCCGCAAGCTTGCCGAGCTTGTTCTGGATCAGCGTCTGCTCGGTCGGGCAGTCCATGGCTTCGATGCGGAAGCTGCTCAGCCGTGCGCCGGCGGTCAGGGTTTCGCTCAGCAAGATCCGCGCTGGCGCAGCTTTGGCAGAACAGCAGGAATCACCGTGACTGCCATGCTCGTGCTTCTGCACAGGCTGCAACTTGTGATCGTGCCCCGCTTCGGGTTTGTGGGTGTGTAGGGAATCGCTCATGAGGGTCCATCCGGAAAGGTGCCTGTTGCCAAGTAAAGACCCTGTAGCCACTATAGGGTCAAGCACCCATTCGGAGATTGCCGTTATGAAGATCGGCGAACTGGCGAAACTCACTGACTGCCCAGTGGAAACCATCCGTTATTACGAACGCGAGGGCCTGCTGCCCGAGCCTGCGCGCAGTGAAGGCAACTATCGGTTGTACACCCAGGCCCATAGCGAGCGGCTGACCTTTATCCGCAACTGCCGCACCCTGGACATGACCCTCGAGGAAATCCGCAGCCTGCTGGGTCTGCGCGACAGCCCACAAGGCCAATGCCAAAGCGTCAACGCCTTGATCGACGAACACATCCACCACGTCAAGGCGCGGATCGACGGTTTGCTGGCCTTGCAGGAACAACTGCTCGACCTGCGCCAACGCTGCAGCGAAGGGCCGGATATCGATCAGTGCGGGATTTTGCAGCGGCTGGAGGTCAGCGGCGGGGTTGTGGCGAGCGAGGCTGAGCATTCACATGTCGGCCGTAGCCACGGGCATTAGAAGGTTCGTATGCGGACCGCTTTTGTAGGAGCTGCCGCAGGCTGCGATCTTTTGGCGCCTGCAGGAGCGCCGAAGATCAAAAGATCGCAGCCTGCGGCAGCTCCTACAGGATTTGTGTACATCCGCGATATCACGGGTGTATGCGGCCGGCGGGGTGGCGAACGCTTAGACCGCCATCGGCGCGGTCATTGGCGCGTGGTGCTGATAACCCTCTAGCGAGAAGTCGCTCGGCTCGATCTGCTCCAGCCATTCCGGCTGGTAGATACCGGTCTTGGCAAACTCCGGCACGCGCTCGGAAATCACCAGTTTCGGCATCGGGAACGGCTCGCGGGTGAGCTGTTCGTTGAGCATGTCCAGGTGGTTTTCGTAAACGTGGGCATCACCGATGAAATAGGTGAACCAGCGTGGCGTGTAGCCGGTCAGGCGGCCGATCAGGCTCAGCAGCGCTGCGCCTTCGGTCAGGTTGAACGGCGTGCCCAGCCCCAGGTCGTTGGAACGGATGTAGAGGGTCAAAGAGATTTCTTTGGTTTCGACATTCGGATGGAACTGGTACAGCAGGTGGCACGGCGGCAAGGCCATTTCATCCAGCTGAGCGACGTTCCAGCCGTGGAACAGTATCCGGCGGCTGCCTGGATCCTTCATGATGGTATCGACGCACTGGCGAACCTGGTCGATGGCCTTGTATAGCACCACGTAGGCCTGACCGTCTTCTTCACCTTCGGCGATCTGCCGATAGCCCTGGCTCAGCGTTTGTTCGATGGCAGCCTGATTACTCACCGGGATCTGCTTGTACGCCGGCCATTTACGCCATTGCACACCGTAGATTTCGCCGAGGTCGTCATCGCCCTGGCGGAACGGGTTGGCCAGCCACTGGGCGTTTTCGTTGGCGTTCTGGTCCCAGACCTTGCAGCCGAGGGCACGGAACTCGGCGGCGTTGTTCACGCCACGCAAGAAACCGACCATCTCGCCGATCGCCGATTTGAAAGCCATCCTGCGGGTGGTGATGGCCGGGAAACCTTCCTTCAGGTCATAGCGCAGCATGGCGCCGGGGAAGCTGATGGTGTTCACGCCAGTGCGGTTGGCCTGCTTGGTGCCGTTCTTGATGACGTGGGCTACCAGTTCGAGATATTGCTTCATGAGTTACCTGTGTCCTTGATCGCAGGGCCCGGGCCCTGCGATTCGAGTTTATAGCGCGGCGCTTTTGCTTGCCGGAGCGCGGTGATACGCCAGCCAGATCAATGCCAGGCCGCCGATGATCATCGGCAGGCACAGCACCTG
>NZ_CABVHY010000005.1 GCF_902497875.1 Pseudomonas fluorescens | reverse complement strand
ACCCGCTGGACAGCTTCTTCCACAACACGCCGGTCAAAAGCGGGCTGTTCATCGGTTTCGGGGCGATCGAGACCCTGGACATCGACCCTGCGCTGGACAAGGTCCGGGATATTCTCAAACAGATCGCCTGATTGGCTCAGTGGTTTTCCCGCGGATTGGATATTGGTGTTGAAAGAGCGCAGCCCTACTCTTCTTCTCACGAACTCCCAAGCCAGCAACAGGAGAACCCGCCATGCACAGCAGCGCGATCAACACCGTCCGGATCCAGGCCGTCCACGGCCGTTCAGATGAGCTCGGCCTGCACCTGGCGCGGATTGCCGAAGCGATCCGTGAAGCCCCGGGCTGCCTCGACTACACCGTGCAACCGTGCCCGGTCATCCCCGACCGGTGGATCGTCAGCGGCCACTGGCAGACCCGCCAGTTCATGGAGTCGCACTTCGCACTGCCAGCGCTGCAAGGGTTTATCGAGCTGATCGACAACCGTGTGGCCAGCCGTCTGGACTTCAATCACTGAGCCCATTGGCCTCCTGTTCTTTCCCGAGAATCACGCCTCCAACCATGCAAAGGTACCCATCATGAACTTCCCAACTTCGATCTTCGCCGGCCTGGCCATGCTGGCCTCCCTCAATTCCTTCGCCCACGACCCGGTCTACGGCAAGGAAAAACTCAATATCCTGCAGGAACATGCACTGACCAACGCACCGGGCAACAAAGCCATGATGCTCACCGTCGACTACGCCCCGGGCCAGGCCAGCGTGCCGCATATGCACCAAGGCTCGGCCATGGCCTATGTGCTGGAGGGTGAGGTCACCTCCCAGGTCAACGATGAAAAGGCGATCACCTACAAGGCCGGCGAATCCTGGTACGAAGCGGCCGGTTCCAAACACCCGGTCTCGGCCAACGCCAGCGCCACCAAACCGGCGAAGTTGCTGGTGTTCATATTGATGGGTGAGAAGGATGAAGTGCTGACGCCGTTGAAGAAGTAAGGCACACAATTTGTGGTGACTGGCAGTGCCTCATCGCGAGCAAGCTCGCTCCCACAGGGGATCTGCTGTGTATCGCAGAGAGTGTGCACACCGACGATCCAGGTGGGAGCGAGCTTGCTCGCGATGGCGTCAGATCAGCCAACACATGATTTTCAGGCCGAAAAAAACCCGCATCTTTCGATGCGGGTTTTTTTCATTCAGCACTCAATCAGGCAGTGGCAGCAACCACCGTTGGACCGCTCTTCGCCAGCTCCGGCGTGGCAGCAACCACCGCTTGCCCGCTCAACGCCAGGTCCAGCAGCTCACGGTTGGCCACCGCATACATGGCGTAGTCAGTGCCGCTGGCGGCACGGATTTCCACCAGCATGGCGCGCCAGCGTTCGATCATGCCGTTGTGCAGCTCCATCCACAGCGCCAGGCGTGTTTCCACATCCTGGGTGCCGTCGCCCATTTGCAGGACCGAGATGGTGATCGCCCGTTGCTGCCAGTCGACGTCATCGCGGAACGCTTCACGAGCCAGGGCCTGCCAGTTGTTTTCCACCGGCAGAGCGCTGATCTGTTGCAGGTACCAGGTAATGTCCAGCGCACTGCCCACGGCGAAGTAGGCCTTGGCCACGTCCGCCGGGTTCTGACCGGTAACGTCCGAAGCTTCGATGACCGGCAGCAAGGTATACAGGTGCGTAGTGCCTGCAACCATGCGCGCCAGCAACTCCGGAACACCGGCGGCGACATACGCCTGATAACGGGTCTGCCAGCCTTCGCGGGTCGGGCCTTCCAGCAATTCGTCGAGCTTGAGGCCCAACGCTGCCAGGTGCGGACCGAAGTGTGCGACGTCACGGGCAGCATTCTGCTCGTTGCGACGGCTGCGCAGGAACCAGCGGGTAGCCCGACGGCCCAGACGCATCAGCTCATCCATCAATTCCAGTTGTACGTCAGCCGAAACCTGGTAGTCCAGGGCTTCGATCTGACGGAACCAGTGCGGGAGATGGAAGATGTCACGCACGATCACATAGGCACCGGCAACGTTCGCCGGGCTCATGCCAGTCGACTCTTTCAAGCGCTGAACAAAGGTGATGCCCATGTGGTTGACCAGATCGTTGGCGATCTGGGTGCTGACGATCTCGCGCTTCAGACGGTGACGACGCATGGCTTCGGCGAACTTGCTGACCAGGGTCGGCGGGAACGCGGTTTCCATGTCACGCGTCAGGTAAGCGTCGTCTGGCACCTGGGAGTTGAGCAGCGCTTCCTTGAGGTCGATCTTGCTGTAGGAGATCAGCACCGACAGCTCGGCCCGGGTCAGGCCATGGCCCGCCGCGACGCGCTCGTTGAGTTGCTCTTCCAGTGGCAGGAATTCGATGGCGCGATCCAGCTTGCCACGGCCTTCGAGGTCGTTCATCAGGCGTTTGTATTCGGCGATCCGCACGTAGGCACGGCGGGCCGCCAGGGACAGCGCCTGGGTCTGCTTGTAGTTGTTGCCGAGTACCAGGTTGCCGACTTCATCGGTCATGCTGCCAAGCAACAAGTTACGTTGCTTCTCGGTCATATCGCCAGCCTGCACCACTTCGTTGAGCAGGATCTTGATGTTCACTTCGTGGTCGGAGCAGTCCACGCCACCGGCGTTGTCGATGAAGTCGGTGTTGGAGCCGCCGCCATTGAGGCCGAATTCAACACGACCCAGTTGGGTCATGCCGAGGTTGCCGCCCTCGCCCACCACTTTGCAGCGCAGTTCGTTGCCGTTGACCCGCAGTGCATCGTTGGCCTTGTCGCCGACATCGGCGTGGCTTTCGGTGCTGGCTTTGACGTAGGTGCCGATACCGCCGTTCCACAGCAGATCCACCGGTGCCTTGAGCAAGGCATTGAGCAGTTCGGTCGGGGTCAGCTTGTCGGCCTGAATGTCGAAGCGCTCCTGCATCTGCGGAGAAATCGCAATGCTTTTCGCGCTACGGGAGAAGATCCCGCCGCCTTCGGACATGATGCTGGTGTCGTAGTCGGACCAGGCCGAACGCGGCAGGTCGAACAGGCGCTGACGCTCGGCGAAGCTGTTGGCCGGCTCCGGGTTCGGATCAATGAAGATGTGCAGGTGGTTGAAGGCCGCGACCAGTTGCAGCTTGTCGGACATCAACAGGCCGTTACCAAACACGTCACCGGCCATGTCGCCGACGCCCACTACCGTGATGCTGTCTTCCTGGACGTTGATCCCGCGTTCACGGAAGTGGCGCTGTACGCCGACCCACGCACCCTTGGCGGTGATGCCCATTTTCTTGTGGTCATAGCCGGCCGAGCCGCCGGAAGCAAAGGCGTCACCGAGCCAGAAACCGTAGTCGATGGCAATGCCGTTGGCGATGTCGGAGAAGGTCGCAGTGCCCTTGTCCGCCGCCACCACCAGGTACGGGTCATCGCTGTCGTGACGAACCACGTTGGCCGGAGGCACCAGCGCACCCTCTTTCAGGTTGTCGGTGATGTCCAGCAGCCCGGAAATGAAGATCCGGTAGCAGGCGATGCCCTCGGCCGCGATCTCGTCACGACCGCCACCCAGTGGCAGACGACGGGGCAGGAAGCCGCCCTTGGCGCCGACCGGCACGATCACCGAGTTCTTCACTTGCTGGGCTTTTACCAGGCCCAGCACTTCGGTGCGGTAATCTTCTTCACGATCGGACCAGCGCAGGCCGCCGCGCGCGACGTTGCCAAAGCGCAAGTGCACACCTTCGACCCGTGGCGAGTACACGAAGATTTCGAACTTCGGTACCGGCTTGGGCAGCTCTGGAATCAGGTGCGGGTTGAACTTGAAGCTGAAGTAGGACTTGTTCTGACCGTTGGCATCGGTCTGGTAGAAGTTGGTCCGCAGGGTGGCCTTGATCAGGTCCAGGTAGCGACGCAGGATGCGGTCTTCGTTCAGCACCTGAACGTCGTCCAGCGCGGAAAGGATCGCGTGTTCCAGGCGCAGCTGCTTGTCGTCGAGGTCGTCACCGGTCAGCTTGCGGGCCAGGTAGAAACGGGTCTTGAACAACCGGGTCAGCTCGCGAGCGATATCGGTGTGGTTGTTCAGGGTGCTGGCGATGTAACCGAGGTCGAAGCCCAGGCGAATCTGCTTCAGGTAACGGGCATAGGCACGCAGCAGCGCCACGTCGCGCCATGGCAGGCCGGCGGTCAGCACCAGACGGTTGAACCCGTCATTTTCGGCATCGCCACGCACGATATGGACGAAAGCGTCCTGCAGTGTGTCGTTGAGTTGCTGGATGTCGAGGTTCAGGCCTTCAGCGGCGGTGAACGCGAAGTCATGGATCCAGAACTCGCGGCCATGGACCTGGCGCAGGCGATACGGGAACTCACCGAGCACGCGCAGACCAAGGTTTTCCAGGATCGGCAGGACATCGGACAGTGCCAGCGGGGTATCGGCGTGATACAGCTTGCAGTGCAACTGTTGCTGACCGGCGATCTGCCCCAGCGGCTGATAGAAGCTCATCACCAGCGGGTTGGTTTCATTCAGGCTCAGCAAGTGCTGCATGTCGACCACAGCCGAATGCGCAGCGAAACGCTCGCGGTAACCGGCCGGGAAACCTTTCGGGAAGTCCGCCAGCACGTTGGTGCCATGGGCTTCGCCGAAGCTTTCGATCACCAGGCTCGCGTAGTCGTCCTGCCAGCTGCGGCAGGCCTGTACCACTTCTTTTTCCAGCAACAGCGGATCGATGTCCAGCCGGTTCTTCGGGTCGACCCGCAGAATCAGTTGCACACGGGCCAGCACGGACTCGGAGAAGAAAGTCCAGAACTCGCAGTCCGAGGCTTTCAGGCGATCCATCAGCACTTGCTGGATCTTCTGCCGCACTTCGGTGGAGTAGATGTCACGCGGCACGTAGGCCAGGCAGTAGCAGAAGCGACCGTACGGGTCCTTGCGCAGGAACACGCGGATTTTGTTGCGCTCCTGGATCTGTACGATCGACATCACGGTGTTGAACAGCTCGTCGACCGGCGTCTGGAACAGATCGTCACGAGGCAGTACTTCGAGCACCTGAGCCAGTTCCTTGCCCAGGTGAGCCTTGGGCTGGAAGCCGGAACGCTGTTCGATGACCTCGACCTTGCGGCGGATGTAAGGAATGACATGCACGCTTTCGCCATACACCGAGGAGGTGTACAGGCCCATGAAGCGGCATTCCTTGATCACTTTGCCATTGGCGTCGATCTGGCGGATCGACACATAATCCGGGTAAGCCGGACGGTGTACGCGGCTTGGGTGTGCGGCCTTGGCGAACGACAGCGGAGTCGGTTCACGCAGGTAGTTGACGGCGTAGTCTTCAATGCGCAGATCGTCGACGGTCAGGCCGGCGCGCATTAGTTTGGTCAGGCCGAGGAAAGAACTCTGGTCATATTCGATATGACCGCCACTCTCGTCATCGCCGACCACGAACTCTTCGTAACCGAGGAAGGTGAAGTGGTTGCCTACCAGCCACTCGAGGAACGTCTTGATCTCGTTCTTTTCGTCGGCATCGATAGGGAACTGGCTATTGTCGATGCCTTCGATCAGTTCCTGGACCTTGGCTTTCATCGGCTCGAAATCGGTGACCGCGACGCGGACTTCACCGAGAACCTGCTCCAGTTCCTTGCTCAGGACATTGAGCTCGGCCACGTTGGCGCAACGGTCGATTTCCAGGTACATCAGGGATTCTTGCAGGATCCCCTCGCCCTGGGTGCCCTTGGGCAGGATTTCCAGCAGCTCGTTCTTGCTGCCGCGACGCACGCTCAGCACGGTGGTCTGCAGGGTATGGATGCTGTAGCCGCGACGGTTCAGCTCGGTGCGTACCGAGTCCACCAGGAACGGCAGGTCATGGTGCAGCACTTCGACCGCGGTGTGGGTCGACTGCCAGCCGTGACGTTCGTAATCGGGGTTGTAGACGCGCACTTGCGGTTGCGCGTGATCGAAGCGCTCAAGCAGGCGCCACGCAGAAAGAGTACAGCCGGCGAGGTCGGACAACCGACGCTGGGTCAGCTCGTCCAGGGAAATGATGCCGAAGAATTGTTCAGCGAACAGCGCCACTTGTGGCAGTGCCTGTTCACTGATGTGCTGCGCCAGTGCCGCTTGCAATTGGTGATGGAAGTCGGCTTTGCTGGCTGCGGTGAAGAACGACATCTGTGGTACTCCGCTTTGGCTTGTTATTGATGGAAGCGTCGCGTGTAACCCCTTTTCGGGGCAATCCGTCACCCTGTTCCTGAATCTCGGGCAGAGAAAACAAGGTGACAGGTGGGTGAAGCTGGACGAGACACTCGGGTCACATTCACCTTCTTCGATGGGCATCTGCAAAAACGACTGTCGAACACATTGACAATGCCTTTACAGGTATCCATCAGTTGCGCAGCTTAACGAGTGCGGCAAGGCCCGTGCTTGCGATGCTGCGACATATTCGGTCATAGGTACGTAACTCGCGTGCTGTGCATCGAACAACACTAGCAGTCACGGGGAAAAATGGCGGTTTTAAGCGCTTATTTGCGGTACAGGCGTACCAGAAATGACCGATAAGGTTGATTCCGTTTCCGGTGCATTTTCTAACACACAAGTCAGCAGAAAACCTTTCGGGCTGGCAGAATTGCATTTTGTTTGCCTTCACCGCGCTCCAGGCGCCAGGAATTGTCCCATGCAACTGACCACCGCCCATTTGATCGCCAACCCTTGCGATGACGAAGAAGACAACATGGCCATGCTCTGCTGCCACAGTGACAAGGGCGAGATGTTCCTGATGACCCGCTACCCGGACGAGGATGAAGTCGAAATCACCCTCGACGGCGAACCTTCGACCCTGGATGGCTTGAAGGTCACCCTCAGCGCCGAGCGCCTGCTGATCGAGATCGGCGCCGCCGATGCCGATGCCCTCAATGGCGACGACCATCTGGAAATCCACCACAGCACCGCGGCGTCGGATATGCCCGAGGTTGAAGAAACCCTGCAAAACATCCTCAAAGGTACCGGTACCTATATCAGCCAGCTCGCCTGAGCCATCGACCGACGGAGCCCGCCATGCCCTCGTGCATTTTCGACGCCCATTGCCACATCATCGACCCCGGCTATCCGCTGATCCCCAACAACGGCTATCTGCCCCAGGCGTTCAGCGTCGATGATTACGTGGCGCAGACCAGACCGCTGGGCATCGTGGGCGGCGCTGTGGTATCCGGGTCGTTCCAGGGTTTTGATCAGAGCTATCTGATTGCCGCCCTCAAGCGACTGGGCAAGGGCTTTGTTGGCGTGACCCAGCTGCCGGCCAGCGTCACCGATGACCAACTGCACCGACTGAACGCTCAAGGCGTGCGCGCGCTGCGCTTCAACCTCAAGCGCGGCGGCTCGGAGCAGCTCGATCAGCTCGAAGCCCTGGCCAGGCGCGTGCATGAACAGGTCGGCTGGCATTCGGAGCTGTACATCGACTCTCGCGAATTGCCGGAACTGGAAGCGCGACTGCTTTCGCTACCCGCGGTGAGCATTGATCATCTGGGGTTGAGCAAAGAGGGACTGCCCAGCGTTCTGCGACTGGCCGAACGCGGCGTGCGGGTCAAAGCCTGCGGCTTCGGCCGGGTGGACTTTGCGGTGGGTCCGGCCTTGAAGCAGATTCACAGCGCCAACCCGCAGGCATTGATGTTTGGCACTGACCTACCTTCGACACGAGCGCCGAGGGCGTTTGAGGTGGCGGACATTCAGTTGCTGATTGAGGCGCTGGGTGAAACCGCAGCCGAAATGGCGCTCTGGAAGAATGCGCAAGAATTCTATGGTTTCGGTGCCTGATCAACCGCATCGCGAGCAGGCTCGCTCCGGGGGAATGCCTACACCCGATCAATTACGTGCCACATGGTCGGCGTAGGAGCTGGCGCAGCCTGCGATCTTTTGGCGGTTTTCGGGGATGCCGAAGAGCAAGATCAAAAGATCGCAGCCTGCGGCAGCTCCTACAGTGATGACGTCCGCAAGAGCAGCATTTCCTTTCCCCATGCAAAAAAAACCCTCAATTGCACAAATCACCCCTCCACAAATGCCGAAAAATTCCTTTTCGCCTTCAGAATATTTAATGCCGGGCGACTGCTATCGACCCCGAATAAAAAACACTCCCCTTTTTATCACTCATCGTTAAACATGCTAACGGACTGATCCAGCAATATAAATTGAAAACCTATGCACACTTAATCAACAACTACGACTTTGATCCTACGCCTCAGCCGGACTTTACCTACGCCGATATAGGACGAATTCGCACCTCGCCCAATTGAACATAACAAGTCGTACTGTTATCAATACATAACTTGCGCTCAACTGACGTAAGCAAGGCGCAAACCCAAACAATGCGCCTTTTAAAATCCAAAAAACTGGAGTTACTGAAATGGGATCAAAACGCTCAGAAATAAATACGTTTGACGCTCTTCAACAACTGGTAGATTTTTCCGCTAGCTTTTTAGCGGCGGAAATCAAGTTCTTCAACTCCCTCACCAATGAACAAATCAACACCATTTAAGAAAGACCCGAAAGAGGCAAAAGCCTCTTCCGGCCCATATCTCGAGGTGAGAGAACACATCATGTCAGAACGCGAACTCAGCACTTTTGATGCAAAAAACCGGATCATGTCAATCATCAAAAATCTCGACTTAAGAGCGTCTACTCGCTACACACACAGCGGAAAACTCGTTGCCACCGCCGACCTCTTTGATAACCGCAACACTCTCGTCGCGTCGGGAGCGGGCAAAGGTCCTGACTGCCTCGTTGGCGCGCTAGCTGAAAGCATTGAACACTACGCGACGCTCCACCCCTCTTCCACATCCATGATTTTGCAATCTTGCCAAGCTATCGCATCCCAGAAACAGACCGAGTCTGACGGCCTATTCACCAGCCTTCCTCTAATAACTGACCCCATTGAATGCTTCAAACTCAAAACGCTATGCGATACAAAACAAATCTTCGTGCCGAGCGTAATTCTTTGCCCCCAGAAAAAGTTAGTGCAGGACACCCATAACAATCAAAGTATACGCCACCTTACCCGTTACTCATCCAACTCAGGAATAGCGTTTGGCTGCACCCAAGCAGAAGCCCTTCTTCATGGCATAAACGAAGCTATAGAGAGACATATTCTTTCGACTCTGTTCATGAGCCTCTGTGAGCTGCATACGAATATTGACTTGTACAGGCCGTCTGAACACTTGCTCAAGGCAGCTCTTAAAAACAACTCTTACGCCCTTGAGACCGCAAATAATTTGCAGATACTTATTATTAAAAATTTCTTCGGCGTTTATTTTTCCGCTGCCTTTCCAAAAATAGCGTCTCAAGATTTTTTTCTATCGCCTTTGGGTTCAGGGTGTTCCATGAATGTGTGCATTGCCATAGAACGGGCAGTCACAGAGCAGCTTCAAACCAGCACCCTCTATGGCGAAATGGAAAAAGACCAAGATAGAAAAACTTATGAATTCTTGTCCACCTCTGAGAGGCTCACCCAACTTATACATCTTGACCCTATCAGAAATATAAACCTCCCCCTCCTGAGCAACAGAGAAAATAAAATCCATCTGAGTGTTTCCGAGCAGATAAATCACATTCATGGAAACCTGCTGGATAACGGTAAAGACATCTATCGGAGGACAGTGAAAAGCTATGCTGATCATGGAGTCGTTGAACAGGTCTACATTCCGGGACTGGAGCGATTCAACATTATAAGAAACGGTTCTCCTGTGGTCCCCCAGCACGTACTTCGCGGTGACTCAGCAAACATTGCCACAGCCACCTGAAAATACTCACTTGCTAGCGAAGTAATTGGCCATGAGAAAATTTCTGACGAAAGCATGCGCTCAACACAAACCGCTTTTAGCCACAACGATTACATCGGTTATTGCGTTAAAAATTTTAACGATGGGGCCTCCCCTGATATTGGGCAAAATTGTCGACAACCTTACTTCCAGCAACACCATCGGCCTCACATCATTAACGGTGCTGATCGGAGGATTCATTCTCGTCAGCTGTATCCAGGCCGCCATCACTCCCCTTCAGATATTTTGTTTATCCCGGCTAGTCCAAAGGGTCATCATGGATGCATCCATCGAGTGGACTGGAGAACTCATGCGCAAGGAGTTCCAATACTTCAGCTCATTACGAATTGGCCAGTTCATCAAATCAGTAGAACGCGGTATTACAGCGCACGAGCAATTATTGAGCTTCTTTGTAACGGTAGGCCTTCCAGTCTGCCTTGAGTTCATTGTGATCGGAGGGGTGTTTTTTTATATGGGCGGCGCTGAAGTGTTTGTCGCTATGGTATTGCTCGGGAGCCTGTATCTGCTTGCAACTCATCGAATCATCAAATGGCGCAGAAAACACATAGACACTGTCAACGAGCAAGAGGATGAGTTAAGCGCCGTTTTATTCAGCACGCTACAGGCCGGCAAATCGATAAAACTGGAAAATGCTCAGGAAAGCGCAATTCGACCGCTGAACCAGGCCTTCACGCGTTACGCCAATGCGGCGATCACGGTAGCAAGCTCGGCAGGAATGTTGAACGCGGCAAAAATCCTGTTCATCAGCCTTTCTACCGGCGCATTGTTGATTTGGGGAGTCATGGATCAGCTGTCCGGCCAGCCCAGCATCAGCGTCGGCGAATTGGTCGCCATCTTCTCTATTGCGGGCAGTTTCCTGTTAAACATATCTGGATTGTCGGAGGCATACCGGGTACTGGACCAGTTTTTAGCCGACCAACGCAGGCTGCAACAACTCCTTTCACTGCCTGATTTTGATGCCCCTCAACGGCAAACGAATATCTCGTCCAATGGTAAATCGACACTAACGCTAGCGCCTTGCTCGATCACAGACAATCAGCTGGAACGCGTCTCCATAAAGCAGAATGTGATCATCCACCAAGGTGAATCCATAGCCATCACAGGCCCAAGTGGCGCAGGAAAGTCGACCCTGCTGGAAGCCCTCGCCGGAGTTTACGATTGCGTACGCGGCCAGTTGAAACTCGACGGAATCGAGGTTTCCCGGTTGAGCGCCGACACGCATCTTGCCGCGCTGCGTTACTGCCCTCAAATGCCGGTATTCCTTGAAGGCAGCTTCAATCAGTCCGTTCTGTTTGGTCAGCCACCTTCACGGAACCTTCAAGAGTCGATACGACTCCTGCAGTTGGATGATGTCGTGAGAAATCGAATCATTGCCGAAGGCGCATCCAATATTTCTGGAGGCGAAGCCAAACGCTTGTCTCTGCTACGCCTGATCAACAAACCAGGACTCTTTAATTTTTTTGACGAGCCCAGCTCCTCCATAGAACCCAAACTTGCTACCCCTGTCTGGGATTTGCTGTTTACCCATTTCGCCGGGCGCGGCCTGATCTGCGTAACCCATGATGTTGAACACCTTTCGCGCTTTGATCGGGTAATCGTCATGCGAAACGGTGCGATCGTAGATCAAGGCCCATGGGCCGATTTGAACACTAGAGCCTGCCTCACACCGATCATAAAAGAAATGCAAGAGATCCGATAACTCGGTGCTGCACCAAGGCGTGGGTGTTTGTACTGACCTACCGTCGACGCGAGCAGGCTCGCTTCGGGGGGAGGCCTACACCCGATCAATCACGTACCACACGGTCGGCGAGCTGGCGCAGCCTGCGATCTTTTGGCGGTTTAGGGGAAGCCGAAGAGCAAGATCAAAAGATCGCAGCCTGCGGCAGCTCCTACCGTGATGACGGCCGCAAGAGCAGCATTTCCTTCCCCCCCATGCAAAAAAACCTTCAATTTCACAAAACACCCCGCACAAATGCCGAAAAACCCCTGATCGCCGTTAGTCGTCCCCCCCTGCTATGGATTAAAGTAACGCCCCCAGCCCTGGCGTTATTCGAACGTCTTTGCTCACCCTTTCCAGGAACAGTCATCGATGGAACATCGTGAAGCGCTGCTTGCGCTGCGAACCTTTCTTTCAACGCAGATTCTCGGCCAGGAAAAACTCATCGAGCGTTTGCTCATTGCCCTGCTCGCCGACGGCCACATGCTGGTTGAGGGTGCCCCCGGTCTGGCCAAGACCAAGGCCATCAAAGAGCTCGCCGAAGGCATCGAAGCGCAGTTCCATCGAATTCAGTTCACCCCAGACCTGCTCCCCGCCGACATCACCGGCACCGAGATCTATCGCCCGGAAACCGGCAGCTTCGTGTTCCAGCAAGGGCCGATCTTCCACAACCTGGTACTGGCCGACGAAATCAACCGCGCCCCGGCCAAGGTCCAGTCGGCCCTGCTCGAGGCCATGGGCGAACGCCAGGTCAGCGTCGGTCGCAGTACCTATGAGCTGTCGCCGCTGTTTCTGGTGATGGCGACCCAGAACCCCATCGAGCAGGAAGGCACCTATCCGTTGCCCGAAGCCCAGCTCGATCGCTTCCTGATGCACGTCAAGATCGGTTTCCCGGATGCTGCTGTCGAGCGGCGCATTCTGCAGCAGGCGCGTGGCGAAGCCCTGCATGGCGAAACCAAGCCCGAGCGCCGCGTCAGCCAGCAGGCGATTTTCGCCGCTCGCAAGGAAATCCTCGGTTTGTACATGGCCGATGCCGTGGAGGAATACCTGGTGCAACTGGTCATGGCTACCCGCACCCCGGCCAAGTTCGACCCGGAGATGGCCGAATGGATCGCCTACGGCGCCAGCCCGCGCGGCTCGATAGCCCTCGATCGTTGCGCCCGGGCCCACGCCTGGCTGGCCGGTCGCGATTTCGTCAGCCCGGAGGACATCCAGGCGGTGCTGTTCGACGTTTTGCGCCACCGCATCATTCTTTCCTTTGAAGCCGAAGCCGCGGGCATCGACCAGGACCGGGTGGTCCAGCGGATTCTCGACGTCGTAGCTGTCGCTTGACCCCGATGAACGTCAACCTGGAACCCGGCATCCGCGTCAGCCTCGCCGAGCTCATCGAGATGCGTCATCGCGTGCGCGAAGTGCAGCTGTTCTCCACGCCGAGCCAGCGCAGCCCGCTGATCGGCCTGCACCACTCGAAACTGCGCGGACGCGGAGTGGACTTCGACCAGGTGCGGGTCTACCAGGCTGGCGACGACGTGCGGACCATCGACTGGCGCGTCACCGCGCGGACCCAGGAGCCGCACACCAAGCTGTTCCATGAAGAGCGCGAACGGCCGATCTTCATCATGGTCGAACAGAGCCGCCGGCTGTTTTTCAGCTCCGGCCTGATGTTCAAGTCGGTGCTCGCCGCCCAGGCCGCGGCCCTGATCGGCTGGGCGGCACTGGGTCATAACGACCGGGTCGGCGGACTGGTGTTCGGCGACAACGAGCACTACGAAATCAAGCCACGACGCAGCAAGCAAAGCCTGCTGCAACTGCTCAACCGTCTGGTGCGGGTCAACCAGTCGCTGCACAGCGAAATCGAGCCGAACCGCGATGCCTTCGGTATCGCCCTGCGTCGCGCCCGGGAAGTATTGCGACCGGGCAGTCTGGTGATCGTGATCTGCGATGAGCGCGCCCTGGCCGATGGCGTCGAGCAACAACTGAGTCTGCTGTCACGGCATTGCGACCTGCTGTTGCTGCCGTTGTCCGACCCGCTGGACCATGCCCTGCCCGCCGCCGGGCTGCTGCGTTTCGCCGAGCGTGGCGCGCAGCTGGAACTGGATACACTGAACTACGAGTTGCGCCAGGCCTATCGCGCCCAGGGCGAAGCGCGCATTGCTCACTGGGCGTTGCTCGCGCAAAAACTGCGGGTGCCGTTGATGCCCTTGAGCACCCAGAGCGAGATGGTCGACCAGCTGCGTGATTACCTCAATCCGCAGCGTCCGGGGAAAACCCGATGAGCAGCCTCGACCAATTGCAACCCTTGATCTCCCCGCCGCCGATTGGCTTCTGGCCGCCTGCGCCGGGATGGTGGCTGCTATTGATCCTCCTGCCGCTGTTGGGTTTCGGTGTTTGGCAACTGCGGCGTTTTTTACCGGGCAAACGTCCCCCGGCCCGTGCCGAGCAACCACTTGATCCTTTGCGTGTGGCAGCCCTGGCTGAGTTGGCCCTGATGCCTAAACCCTATGACGGCGCGCCCGCGGGTGCCTGGCTGCAACAACTCAATGGTCTGCTCAAGCGCCTGTGCCGCAACGATTACCCCTACAGCCAGAGCCATACCCTCAATGGTCGCAAATGGCTGGCCTTTCTCGACAACCGTTGCCCGGCTGCCGGCCTGACCCGCTGGATGGTGTTGGTCGAGGGTGCCTACAAACCCGAATGCAAACTCGATGACAAAGCCATCGCCGGCCTGACCCAAGCGGTCGACACCTGGATACGCAAGCATGTTTGAGTTCGCCTGGCCATGGATCTTCGCCCTGCTGCCACTGCCCTGGTTGTTGCGGGTGCTGCTGCCGGCAGCCGACAGTGGCGAGCCGGCACTGAAAGTCAGCTTTCTCGCCGACCTCGAGGGCCTGGCCCGGCGTCGCGCCCGGGCCAATCTACCGGCCTGGCGCCAGCAAGCGCCGTTTTTTCTGCTCTGGCTGCTGCTGTTGATCGCTTGCGCACGCCCACAGTGGCTGGGCGAGCCCTTGCCGGTTGCCGCCAGCGGCCGCGACTTGTTGGTGGCGGTGGATGTGTCCGGCTCCATGGATTTTCCCGACATGCAATTACAAGACGAGGACGTCAGCCGCCTGACGCTGGTCAAGCACCTGCTGGGGGACTTTCTCGAAGGCCGCGAAGGCGATCGCGTCGGTCTGATCCTTTTCGGCAGCCAGGCTTATCTGCAGGCACCGCTGACCTTTGACCGCCGCACCGTGCGCATCTGGCTCGATGAAGCGCGGATCGGCATCGCCGGCAAGAACACCGCTATCGGCGACGCCATCGGCCTGGCCCTTAAACGCTTGCGTCAACGCCCGGCACAAAGCCGGGTGCTGATTCTAGTCACCGACGGCGCGAACAATGGCGGCGAGATCGACCCGATCACCGCTGCGCGATTGGCCGCCGAAGAAGGCGTGACCATTTACCCGATCGGCATCGGTGCCGACCCGGATAGCGGCACGCTGGGTTTTCTCGGAGTGAATCCGAGCCTGGACCTCGACGAACCGGCCTTGAAGGAAATTGCCGAAGTGACTGGTGGGCGCTACTTCCGCGCCCGCAATGGCGAAGAACTGCAGGCGATCAAGGAAACACTCGACCAGCTTGAACCGGTTACCCAACAACCCACCCAGGCCCGCCCCGCCCAGGCGCTGTACCACTGGCCGCTGGCTGGGGCGTTACTGCTGAGCATGTTGTTGGTGGTGCGCGAGCGCTGGCCGGACAACCCGCTGCAGCGTTTTTTCACCAGGGAGCACTTCCTGCAACAACACCCTGACTGGCGCCAGCGGCTCAAACGCCTGCGCCTGCGGAGGCGCAAATGATCGCCCTCTGGCCGCACTGGTTCCGTCCCTGGTGGTTGCTGCTGTTACCGCTGCTGGGTTGGTTGCTCTGGCAACTCTGGCATCGGCAAAAGCGCGCCGGCCGCTGGCAGATGATCCTGCCCCCGGCCTTTCACGCCGCCTTGCTCAGCGGCGGCAGCGGTCGCGAAAGCAAGTTGCCCTGGGTCGCCCTCGGCCTCGCTTGGGTCCTGGCCGTTCTGGCCCTGCTCGGCCCGAGCTGGCAGCGGGTTGAACAGACCAGCCAGAAGTCCGCCGATCCGCTGGTGGTGCTGCTGGAACTGACCCCGGAAATGCTCGCCACGGATGTTGCGCCGGACCGCCTGGAGCAAGCTCGGCGCAAGCTGTTGGACCTGTTGCAGAACCGCAGCGATGCGCAGACCGCAATTATCGTCTACGCCGGCAGCGCCCACACCCTGGTGCCGCTGTCGGATGACCTGGCCACCAGCCATAACCTGCTGGAAGCGCTGAAACCCTCGATCATGCCTGAGGGGGGCCATCGCGCCGACCTGGCGGTGAAGAAAGCCCTGACCCTGCTGGAGCGCGGCGCGCTCGGCCAGGGCCGGATACTGCTGATCGGTTCATCGCTTACCGAGCAGGAGCGCCAAGGGATTCGTCAGGCCCTCAGTGGCCAGGCGCCTCAGCTGTTGATGCTCGGCATCGGTAGCCGCGAAGGGGCGCCGGTGGCGGAGGAAGATGGCAGTTTCCTCAAGGATGCCCAAGGCGCAATTCTCGTCTCGCGCCTGGACGGGCCGAGCCTCAAAGCCTTTGCCAATGAGCTGGGCGGGCGCTACCGCCAGGCACGACTGGATGATAACGATCTGCGCGGCCTTGGTCTGCTCGACGGCCCACGCAGCGTGCGCGATGACGGCCAGACCCTGCGCCTGGATACCTGGGCCGATCAGGGTTACTGGCTGTTGCTGCCGTTACTGCTGCTCGCCGCCTGTGCCGGGCGCCGGGGCTGGCTGTTTTGCCTGCCATTGCTGTTCATGCTGCCGCAACCGAGCTACGCCTTCGAGTTCACCGATCTGTGGCTGCGCCCGGATCAGCAGGGCCTGCATCTGCTCAAGCAAAAACGCCCCGCCGAAGCCGCCAGGCTCTTCGAAGACCCGCAATGGCAAGGCGTTGCGCTCTATGAAGCCGGCAATTACACCGCTGCCGTTCAGCGCTTCGCCCAAGGCAGTGATGCCCACGCCCACTACAATCGTGGCAATGCCCTGGCCAAAAGCGCTGAACTGGAGGCCGCACTGGATGCCTACGAACAGGCACTGGAGCTGCAACCGGATTTACGCCCCGCGCTGATAAACAAAGCCTTGGTGGAAACCCTGCTGAAACAACAACAAACAACGACGCAAAACGAGCCGGAAAAGACCGAGGACACGGACGCCGAAGCAGCCACCCAGCCGCCGCCATTGGACGCTGCCACTCAACCTTCGACCGCTGACAAACAGAAAAACGGCAAGCAGAACCCCTCGGCGGACAGCGATCCTCAGGCACAGGGCACGCCACAACCGGGCAATAATGAAGTACCGGGCAGCGAACTGGCTGACGAACAGACCACCACGCCGCCCCTCAGGCCCGCCGACGGCCGCATCGACAGCGAGCGTCGACAGGCACTTGAACAATGGCTGCGGCAGATTCCGGATGACCCGGGTGAACTGCTCAGGCGCAAATTCTGGTACGAACAGCAACAACATCAGGATCAGGGAAAAACTCGATGACCCGCTTCACCGCACTCTTGCTCGCGCTCCTGCTCTGGACCTGTCAGGCCCAGGCTGCAGGGCTGGTCGCCAGCGTGGATCGCAGCCGCCTGAACTCCGGCGAAACGGTCGAACTGACTCTCGAATCCAACGACGTCACGCTGTTCGGCAAACCGGACCTGAGCCCACTGGATGCGCTGTTCGAAGTACGCGGCACCCGTCAGATCAACCAACTCAACACGTTGAACGGCGAGAGCCATGCCACCACCCGCTGGATCATCACCCTGCTGCCCAGACAAAGCGGCACTGTGGAGATCCCGCCGTTGCAACTGGGCGATATCAAAAGCCAGCCGATCAGCCTGCAAGTGCTCGAAAGCCAAGGCCAGGACAGCGTGAACAAGCTGGCACCGGTCTTCATCGATGCCAGCCTCGACCAGGAGAGCGTTTACGTGCAGGCGCAAGCGGTCCTGACCGTGCGCATCTATCACTCGGTGTCGTTGTATGACGACAGCAGCCTGACGCCCTTGCAGATTCCCGATGCGCGTGTCGAACAGCTGGGAGAGTCGCGCACCTACGAAAAAGTCATCAACGGCCTGCGCCATGGCGTGATCGAACTGCGTTACGCCATCTATGCGCAGCACAGCGGCGAGCTGAAAATCCCGTCACAGATGTTCAGCGCCACCCTGGTCGACTCCCAACCGCTCCAGGGGCCGGCACCTTTCAGCCCGAAACAGGGCAAGCTGATGCGCGTCAGCTCCGCCGAGATCCCGCTGACGGTCAAGGCCAAACCCGCCGACTACCCGGCCGACACTCCTTGGCTGCCGGCACGCAGCCTGAGCCTGAGCGAAAGCTGGAGCCCGGAGCCGGATCACAGCCAGGTCGGCGACTCCCTGACCCGCAGCCTGACCCTCAAGGCCGAAGGTCTGTCCAGCTCACAACTGCCGCCCCTGCCCGCCACCGACGTCAACGGTTTGCGCCGTTACCCGGACCAGCCGGTACTGAGCAACCAGAGCAGCGACCGCGGGCTGATCGGCAGTCGCGAAGATCGCGAAGCCCTGGTGCCTAACCGCAGCGGCCCGATCGAGCTGCCCGCGGTGGAAGTGGTCTGGTGGAACACTTTTGAGGATCACCTGGAACGCAGCAGCCTGCCGGCCCGGACCCTGCAAGTCGCGACCAACCCAAGCCTGATAGTCGACACCCCGGCCGGCACCTCGGCGACTTCAGCGGCTGGCAACACCACTCTCTGGCCGTGGCAGCTCAGCACGCTAATTCTGGCCTGCACCACCCTGCTCGGCTTCGGCCTATGGTGGCGCGCCCGTTGGCAGCCGGCGATCCTGCGTGCCGCACAGACTGGCCCCAGCCCAAGGACCCTGCTCGACGACATCAAGCGCGCGAGCCAGGCCAACGACCCGCAAGCGACCCGCCAGGCCCTGGATGCCTGGGCCCGCCAGCAACCGGAAACCCTGGCCGACATGGCCGCGCGCTATGTGCCGCTGTCCGATGCCCTGGACGGCCTGAACGGCGCGCTCTACAGCGAAACCGGTCAACACTGGCAAGGCGAGGAATTGTGGCGGGTGATCCGCGCCATCCCGATCACCGAACGCGCCCAGGACCCGACCGGCGACAGCAGCCTGCCGCCGCTGTATCCGAAGTAGTGGACAGGATACTTGCCCCATACATTCCCCGTAGCAGCTGCCGAAGGCTGCGTTCGGTTCGGGGCGCGTTCGGACGAAGCAGCCGCCAATCATGCCACCACGGTTAGTCTGCTAAACCGCAGTGCCTGACTTGACGACCGCGTCGTTTAGCGGAGTGCGCCTTGCGCGCTGTTTCAAACATCTCTTAAAGATGCCAGTAATACCGCCCTCGCTCGATATCTATCGATCCTCGACGAAACGAGCCCTTCAAGGGCTCCGCACCAAAAAAACGTGAATCATCAGGCAAATGATCAAGTTCCCGAGAAGGCGCTCTTTTCTCCATGCCCTCACCCTGTTGCGCTAGCGAGGCATTCTGCCGAGGTTGTACATGAACCAGAAAATCAAATGTCCCTGATTCATTTTTAACTCTTTCAACATCTATGGCTTCAAGCCCGAAATCCTCCATGATTCTCAGAGTACTTTTACCGTTAGGCGTTTGAGTAAAGAAAGTAGTCATCCTGCGTTGCGCATCACTGGCCAAGTTCCATGTATTGGCCAGTGCGGCATAGTTCATAACATTTTCTCTCTTGATAACGGAAGGCAACACTCCAAAAAAATCAAGTCTGTGAGCTACCTGCTCATACTGGTACCTGGCGACATCACTGGCATAGAAGCTTTCTGGCTCTTTGGGCTTTTGAGAACCTCTTTGCGGGGGCTTGGTCTTGTAGTTTTCTTTAAAAATCCAGACCTCTTCATGAAACTCATTTTCAAACCAGCTCTCATAATTTTCTCCGCCCACCTGCTCAATGTAAGTCGACGTTATTTCATGGAGGTTATCGCTTGAATCGGATTTAAAGTTATCCCTGATGAACCGTTGGAAGTGCGGGCTGATTTCGTCCTGCTGCTCGAATCTTTTTTGTAAGTCACTTACCCTGAATGACCGGGGTGCTCTTCCGTCACCATCAACCAACGTAGTGGGGCGATTCTCAACCATTGCATACACATTCAACCCGTAGTCAGCACCTGCTGGATCGGGATTCATCCACCGCTGCAACCACGGTGCGTAATACCGATAGCCATAATAATAAAGCCCGGTCGCATCCCGCTCCTTGCCCGAGTACCGAATCGTTTTGTACCTGGCCACAGTCGCACTTGAACCCGCCCACCACGCGGTGCCACCGAATGGGTAATAACCTTCCTGGCTGAGCAATCCGGCATTTTTATCCAGCTCCAGCGTGCTGGACCCCAAATGGTCGCTGAGGCTGTAGCGCGGCTGGTCATTACCGAGGCCTTCCGGCGGTTGGGTTTCCCAGTGCAATACCCGCACGCGGTTGCGTCCGGCGTCGACGCTGATCACGTGGTGCTTCTCACCGCTTACCGCATCGCGGTGAATTTCCAGCCCCGGCAGATATCGTACTTCCGCGCGCAAAGTGCGGCTGCCTGTCTGGGTGAGCCGAACCTTGCGCAGGCGATGGCCGGGACGGTCGTAGATGTAACGTTCCTGGTCATCCGGCCCGTCGTCGCGTTTCACCAGCGTCACTTGGCTCAGTTGATTGCGCACGTCCCAGCTCATGGTCTGGCCGCGTTGCAACTCCCGTTGATTGCCGCTGACATCGAAGCCGTTGGCGATTTCGTTCTCATCGGGCAGGGTTCCATCCTCGTGCTGCGCCATGCTGCGATTGCTGGTTTGAGAGGTGGCCATACTGAAGGTCGGGGCACCGCTGTGCTGGCGGGTCAGCAGATTGCCGGCACGGTCATACGCGAAAGCTTGGGTGTACTGGCGCAGTTGATTGGGGTCCAGCGGCGTGGGCTGCAACAGCGACAACGCAAGTCCGTAGCTGGGTCTTACGACTTCCCGGCCACGGGCTTCAACCACCTGATAAAGGCTGTCGTAGCGGTAGCGGTTGATCGGCTCGATGCGCTGGTTCCTGGAGTAGCGGATTAGCTGAGACCGATCTTCGATGCTGAGGATATTGCCGACCGGGTCGTAGCTGTAGCTCAAGTCCTGAAGCACCTTGCCGCCGGGAATCTCGGCCCGCAGTCGAATCAACCGACCATCGTCGTCCGCATAGTTAGCAGTTGTTTTTACCCCATTGCCGGCGCTTTCGCTTTCGACCTGGCCGAAGGCGTTGTAGTGAATAGCGCTGACCAGCAAACATGGTTGCACGCCTTTCCTCGCCAGTTGCAGTCGGGCTTCTTTCAGTTCGCCGGACAGCATATAAGCGAACAGCCTGAAGTTTCCCATGGCATCGGTCTGGCTCTGCATCTCACCTGCCGCGGTGTAGACCTGGGCCGTAACAAAGCCCTTGCCGTCTTCCAGCAACTCATCACGCAACTGATCGTCGAGGGGCCAATCGGGCCGGTCCAGATTGTTCAGAAACTGCCTTTCTTCCGCGAGCGGCAGACCGTTCAGCGCGTAGTCGACTAACCGTCGGGTGCCGGCCGGGTCGTCATGCCGGACCACCCGGCCGCACTGGTTATGGGATGAAAACCCGACACTGGCATCACCATAGGTAAAACGCTCGACGACACGCGGCGACTCATCGGCCATCCATTCGCTGATGACAACCGGGCGCTGAAGCGGATCGTATTCAGTGTGACGCTGGCTGCCGCGACTGTCCCAGGCGCTCAAGGCTTCACCGGCTTGTCCGAGCAAAGTCGCATGCCATCCTGCGTCAACGCTATTGGTCGACAGCGCAGTACCAGACAGGGTGCGCACAGTTGTCACATTGGGCTTGAGGGTTTTCCCCGCAACAATACCCGCCCACAAGCGCGGATCCCAACTGGCAATCTCACGCCCCGCCGGATCAAAGGCATGGCGCGTAACACGCGTTTGCGGCACTTGGTCAGGCTGCAAGCGCCAGTAAGCAACGCTGCGGCCATGGAGGCCGCGTGGGTCCATGACCGTCATGATGGGAGTGGCGCAGTCCATAGAAGTTTTTTCCATGGACATGAAATATCAGGTTAGCAAGACGATAGCTACTGTCAGAAATTACAGGCAGGGCGAGGAACTGTGGCGGGTAATCCGCGCCATCCCCTCCAGCCCAGTGCCCTGCAAATCAAAAAACAGTGCACCCGGTGACAAGCCAGCGGCCTGTGTCAGCGCGTAGCTTAAGTCCGGGGGTTAGACATCCGTCATGCCCCCACCCAGATAACAACAAAATCCCTGGTGACCCATGAGCCCTGTAGATCCGATCACACTGGCCGTCGTGCGAGGCGCGTTGGAAACAGCGCAGCGAGAAATGACCCTGACGCTGGAAAAAACCGGTCGTTCGAGCGTGTTCAACCTCGCTCACGACTATTCCAATGCCCTGTTCGACCACCTCCCGGAAATGGTCCTTCAAGGACAGGACATCCCGATCCATCTGGGATCACTGATTCCCGCCATGAAATGTGTCGCCGGCTTCTTTGGCGATGACATTCTTGAAGGCGATGTCATCTATCACAACGATCCGGCTTACCAAGGCAGCCACATTCTCGACTGCTGCATGTACAAACCGGTGTTCTACAAAGGTGAACTGGTGTTCTGGGCCGTCTGCAAAGGCCATCTCACCGACATTGGCGGACCGGTGCCCGCCGGCTACAACCCTGATGCCAAAGAGATCTACGCCGAAGGCTTGCGCATTCCCCCGGTCAAGCTGTGGTCGCAGGGCAAGCGGCGTGAAGACGTGATCAACCTGCTACTGACCAACATGCGTGCCCGCGCCTATCAGGAAGGCGACATGAATGCCCAGTATGGGGCGTGCAGCGTCGGCGAACGGCATTTGCTGGAGCTGCTCGACCGCTACGGCGTCGAACAAGTACGCGCCTGCATTGCCGAACTCAAGGACATGGCCGACCGCCATATGCGCGCCTTGCTGCGTGATGTGCCGGATGGTTTCTACAGCGGTACCGCGATTCTCGAAGACTCCGGCCATGGCCTGGGCGAACTGTCGATCACCGCGCAGGTAGAGATTCGTGGCGACGAAGCCCATGTGCTGATCCAAAGCCCGCCGCAAGTGCCGTACTTCATCAACTCCTACGCGGGCAACTCGATCTCCGGTGTGTACCTGGGGCTGATGATGTTCGCCCAGGTACCGCCACCCTATAACGAAGGTCTGTATCGGTGCGTGAGCGTGGATCTCGGTCCGCCCGGTACCTTGTGCAATGCCCAAGAGCCGGCACCCCACGTCAACAGCACCACCACACCGATGGAAACCCTCGCCGATGCCGTGCGCCAGGCCCTGGAACAAGCCGCACCGGATCGCGTCACCGCATCCTGGGGCCATGCCAGCGGGATCAACATCGCCGGGCACGACCCGCGCAACAACGACAACGAATACGTGACCATGGTTCTGGCTTCAATCATTTCTGGAGCCGGCGCCAACAAAGCCATGGATGGCTGGCCGGCGTGCGGCCCGCTGTGCTGCTTCGGCGCATTGATGTCCGGTGACATTGAGCTGCTGGAGTACTCCTACCCGGTGCTGATCCACCGCTACAGCCTGATGACCGATAGCGGTGGCGCCGGTGAGTTCCGCGGTGGCTCGGGCACCCGCATTGAAATCGAACCGCTGAACCATGCCATGACCGTGGTCGGTTTCGGCGAAGGTCGCCAGTTGCCGACTGCCGGGGCAGCCGGAGCGAAGAACAGGTTGCTCAAACCGAAACTGGGACGGTTGATTCACCGAAAGGTGGACGGCGTAGAAGACCACTTTACCTATAACGCTCTGCTGACCGCTCAGCCGGGTGAACGCGTGATCAACATCAATCCGGGTGGCGGTGGTTATGGCAACGCACTGCAGCGTCCCGTCGCCATGGTGCTCGAAGATGTGCTCAACGGCCTGGTATCGGCTGATGGCGCGCGCCTGGAATACGGCGTGGTGATCGACAGCCATGGCCAACTCGACGAAGTTGCCACCCGCGCTCAGCGCGCCGCGCATTGAGTCCTCCCTTGAGCAACGCAGAGACCTCCACCATGACTAAGCAGCAATATCGCCTGGGCATCGATGCCGGCGGCACCTTCACCGACTTCATCCTCGCTGACCGCAACGGCAACGTGCAGTTGTTCAAGGCGCCGTCCACACCCCAGGACGGCACTATCGCCATCCGCAACGGCCTGGCGCAGATCGCCGATGCCATTGGCCGTACACCGGCCCAGATCATTGCCGACTGCGATTTGTGCATCAATGGCACCACCGTGGCCCTCAACGCGCTGATCGAAAAGACCGGCGTCAAAGTCGGCCTGCTGTGCACCGATGGCCATGAAGACAGCCTGGAAATCCGCCTTGGCCACAAGGAGGATGGCCATCGCTACGATGCGAACTATCCGCCGGCCCACATGCTGGTCCCGCGTCACCTGCGACGCCCGATTGGCGGCCGGATCATCAGTGACGGCAGCCAATACTGCCCACTGGATGAAACGGCGATCCGTGCCGCTATCGACTACTTCCGCGAGCAAGACGTCAAGGCGGTAGCCATTTCCTTCGTCTGGTCGGTGCGCAATCCGAGCCATGAACAGCGTGCCGCAGAAATGGTCCGCGCCGCCTTGCCGGGGGTGTTTGTCTGCACCGGCAACGAAGTGTTTCCACAAATCCGCGAATACACCCGAACCTCCACCACGGTGGTCAACGCCTACTTGAGCCCGGTGATGGGCCGATACATCGAGCGCATCGACGCGTTATTCGAGGAGTTGGGCGCGCAACAACCGACCCGCTACTTCCAGTCCAACGGTGGCCTGGCGCCGGGCGCTATCATGCGCGAGCGGGCGGTCAACGCGATCAATTCGGGCCCCGCATCGGCACCGCAAGCCGGGTTGTGCGTGGCCAAGCCCTTCGGCATCGACAACGTGATCACCGTCGACATGGGGGGTACCTCATTTGATATCACCCTGAGCAAATCCGGGCGCACCAACTTCAGCAAGGACAGCGACTTTCTGCGCTATCGGATTGGCGTACCGATGATCCAGGTGGAAACGCTCGGTGCCGGTGGCGGTTCGATTGCTCACCTTGACGCCTTCGGCATGCTCCAGGTCGGCCCCCGCAGCGCCGGTGCCAGCCCGGGCCCTGTGTGCTACGGCAAAGGCGGCGTCGAACCAACGGTGACCGACGCCAATCTGGCCCTTGGCTATCTGGCCGACGGCGCGTTGCTTGGCGGCAGTATTCGCCTGAATCGCCAGGCAGCGATTGACGCTATTGGCAAAAAAATTGCCGAGCCCTTGGGCATCAGCGTCGAGCGGGCAGCCCTCGGCATCATCACCCTGGTCAACCTGAACATGGTCAGCGGTATCCGCCGGGTGTCCGTGGAGCGTGGTTATGACCCCCGCGAGTTTGCCCTGATCGGTGCCGGTGGCGCAGCCGGCATGCACGTCATTCGCCTGGCCGAGGAAATCGGCAGCCAAGTGGTACTGATTCCGAAAGTCGCTTCGGGTCTGTGCGCGTTCGGGCAAATTCTGTCGGACATTCGCTACGACCAACTGACTACCCTGCCGATGCGCCTGGACGACCCATTCGTCAATCTGCCACTGCTCAATCAGACCCTCAATGAGCTGCGCGAACGCGGTATGAACAACCTGCGCGAGGATGGTTTCAGCGCTGGCAACAAAGTCGACTGCCTCTACAGCCTGGAAATTCGCTACCTCGGCCAGATCCACGAATGCAGCATCGAACTGACCCAGGCGCCCCTCGACAACGCCGGGCTGGTGGCTTTGCGCGAGGCGTTCCATACCCGGCACAAGGCCCTGTTTTCCTACAGCGAACCGCAGAGTCCGATCGAACTGGTGAACCTGGAGTGTTCGGTCATTGCGCGCCTGCAACACCCTCCCATGCCGGAACTGCCGATTCCGGAAAATGCGCAGCCAGCCGTGCCGCAAAGCCATCGCTCGATGCTGTTCGACGGGATCGACACCTGGCAGGAAACGCCGGTATACAACGGCGACCGGCTGCAAGTAGGGCAAACGATCAGCGGCCCTTGTGTGATAGAGGAGGCCACCACCAACATCGTTGTACCACCTGGCTGGCAGGCGTGCCTGGCACCCTCGGCCACCTACCGCCTGACACCCGGCAATTGACCGTTAGCGGCTTTTGACCAAAGATGGCCCACCAACAGCACCGACGGTCCAACCCCTCGGTGCTGTCCTCGATAAAACCAAAAAAAGAGGGGCAAAGATGGCTCAACACCTGTCCACTCGGTATTGGCCTGACAGTGAACGGCAACCGCGCTGGGCTGAGGCAATCGGCAATACTTACTTCCCGCTCTCCCTGGAATTCAATCCCGACGCCGAGTTCCAGGGCAGCTTGCGAATCTGGGAAACGTCCAGCACCGCGTTGGCCCTGTCGCGCCTGCGCTCCAGCCAGCTCGGTTACTCACGCAGCAAGGCTCAAATCAGCGACGACTCCGAAGCCTGCTATCTGGTCACGGTACCTCGTCGTTGCGAGGTCCTTTTCGAACAGGACGGCCAGGAGCTGCATTGCCAGCCCGGGAGTTTTATCTTCGAACGCGGCGATGCGCCCTACCGCTTTCGCTACGCCGCCGATAACGACCTTTGGGTATTCAAACTGCCTGAACGCGCGCTACAAGGGCAATTACGCGGCGCCGAACGCTATACCCGCTTCTGCTTTGACGCCCGGCGCAGCCTCGGACGGATTTTCGTCGAGCAACTGGCGATGTGCGCCGCGCGCTTCGACGAATGCGACCAAGCCGCTCGCCATATGCTGCTCGAACAGGCGCTTTCGACGTTGCTGATGGCCCTGCGACAGGACGAGCGCGTACTCAACAGCGAAACCTCGAACCTGGCCGCACTGCACCTGCAACGCATCGAGCACTACGTCGAAAAAAACCTCTGTTCAACCGACCTGACCCCGCACCACATCGCCCAGGCCTGCGGTCTGTCCGTGCGCTACCTGCATAAACTGTTTGCCACCACGCCTTTCAGCCTGGGCGAATGGATCCGCCGACAACGCCTGGAAGCCGTGCATCGCAGTCTGCGCGACCCCCTTTGTCGGATGTCAATTGGCGAACTGGCACTGCGCTGGGGCTTCAACGACCAGGCGCAATTCACCCGAGGCTTTCGCCAGCACTTCGGCACCACCGCCAGCGAGGTGCGAGCGAAATGCTCGTAAAAATGGCGGCGTAGCTTCACCAGCCCCCATGGCGCCACATCAAACGCGCCCTCCGGGTTTTTTGCCAGTAAACTCTCTGCCCTTTCGCCGTTATCATTTCCCTGCGGCGATACCTTATTTTCAAGCGGAGTTTGCCTTGCGTCTGTTTCACACCTCCGACTGGCACCTTGGGCAGAACCTGCACGGCCAGGAACGCGATTTCGAACATGCCTGCTTCCTCGACTGGCTGCTGCGGCAATTGGCCCAGCACACGCCGGACGTGCTGCTGATCGCCGGCGATATCTTCGACACGGTCAACCCGCCGGTCAAAGCCCAGGAACGCCTTTACGACTTCATCGTCAACGCCCACGAGCAGCAGCCATTGCTGACCATCGTGATGATCGCCGGTAACCACGACTCAGGCTCGCGGATCGAGCTGCCCGCGCCCTTGATGCGGCGTTTGCGCACCCATGCCCTGGGTCGGGTGTTGTGGCTCGATGACGGCCAGCTCGATGCCGAACGCTTGCTGATTCCGCTGCCCGACGCCAGCGGCGAAATTGCCGGCTGGTGCCTGGCGCTGCCGTTCCTGCGACCGGCCGAAGTCACCGGCGCCCAGTTGGGCGACAACTACCTGCGCGGTATCGGTCAGGTTCATGAATGGCTGATTGCCGCGGCCAACGCCAAGCGCCAGAAAGGTCAGGCGCTGATCGCCATCAGCCACGCACATATGGCCGGCGGCTCGGTTTCGGAAGACTCCGAGCGCAGCCTGATCATCGGCAATGCCGAAGCGCTGCCCGCCAGCCTGTTCGGCCCGAGCATCAGTTATGTCGCCCTCGGTCACTTGCACAAGCCGCAGAAGGTCAACGGTGAAGAGCGCATCCGCTACTGCGGCTCGCCGATACCCTTGTCGTTCTCCGAGATCGGTTATCAGCACCAGATTCTTGATATCGAGCTCGATGGTGAAACCCTGGTCAGCGTCGAGCCCAGGTTGATCCCCCGCGCCGTTAACCTGCAACGCCTGGGCCCTGCGCCCTTGGCCGAGGTCCTGGGCCAATTGGCTGAGCTGCCGAATATCGACCTGCTCGCTGATATCCAGCGTCAACCCTGGCTGGAAGTGCGAGTACGCCTCGACGAGCCACAGCCGGACCTGCGCCAGCAAGTGGAGACTGCGCTGCAAGGCAAAGCCGTGCGCCTGGTACGGATCGCCGCCGAATACGCGGGCAACGGTAGCCGCGAAGGTGCCGATGACGCTGGCCAGTTGATCGAGCTGGACCAGTTGACCCCGCAGGAACTGTTCAGCCGCGCATGGAAGGAAAACTATGGTAGCGAGGTCGATGAACAGACCCTCAAGGACTTTGCCGTGCTGCTGCAAGACGTTCAGTTGGAGAGCGAACAACCATGAAGATTCTCGCGATCCGCCTGAAAAACCTCGCCTCTCTGGCCGGGCCTTTTGAGCTCGACTTCACTGCCGAACCCCTGGCCAGTGCCGGCCTGTTCGCCATTACCGGGCCGACCGGCGCCGGCAAAAGTACCTTGCTCGATGCCTTGTGCCTGGCGTTGTTCGGTGCGGTGCCGCGGCTGAACAATACCGGGCGCGATGCCAAGGTTCCGGACGCCGAGGGCGAAATCGGCAGCGGCGACCCGCGCACGCTGCTGCGTCGCGGCACCGGTGAAGGTTATGCCGAGGTGGATTTCGTCGGCATCGACGGCCGCCGCTATCGTGCCCGCTGGGAAGCCAATCGCGCCCGGGACAAAGCCGGCGGTAAGCTGCAAGCCAGCCGCCAGAGCCTGCGAGACATCGATCAGGATCAACTGCTGGCCAGTCAGAAAGGCGAATACAAGACCCAGCTCGAAGCGGCACTGGGCTTGAACTTCGAACAGTTCACCCGTGCCGTGATGCTGGCCCAGAGCGAGTTCAGCGCTTTCCTCAAGGCTGACGATAGCGATCGCAGCGAGCTGCTGGAAAAGCTCACCGACACGGCGCTCTACACCCGTCTCGGTCGCCGGGCCTTCGACAAAACCAAGGAAGCCCGGGAAGCCCACAAGCTGTTGCAGGACCAGGCCACCGGGGTTACGCCGTTGTCAGCCGAAGCCCGGGCCGAGCTTGATGAGCGCTACAACCAGGCTCAACTGCAACTCAAGACCCAGCAGGCACAGCTCAAACAGCTTGAGTTGCAGCATATCTGGCTGAAGGACCTGCGCCAGTTACAGGACGAGCAACAGAGCGCCACCGGGCAACTGCACAACGCTCAGCAGCACTGGGACAGTCTGGCCGGCGAACGGTTGAAGTTGACCCGCCTGGAGCAACTGGCCCCGCAGCGGCACCAGTTCGCGCGCAAGAGCGAACTCAGCGTCCAGCTCACACCGCTGGCCGCGCAGATTCAGCAGCACACTCAGCAACAACAAAAACAGCAGGCGCGCCAGGCTCAACTCGAACACAGCCTGAGCAGCGCCCATACCGCGCTGACCGAGGCCCAGGGACAACACACCGCCAGTGCCCCGCTACTGCGTCAGGCCTTTGAAGAGCAAAGCGCCCTCGCCCGTCTGGTCAAGGACGCCAGCCTCAGTGCCGATCTCAAACAACAAGCGCAACTGGCCTGCACTCAAGGCCAGAACACCATTCAAGGATTGCAAGACCTGCAAAAGCAGGTCGCGTCACGCCTGGAGCGGATCGCCGGGCAGCTTGCGCAAAGCGCTCATCTGGCGCCCCTGAGCGATGCCTGGAACGCCTACCGTGATCGCCTGCAACAGTTGATGCTGGTGGGTAATCGCCTGAATAAGGGCCAGGCCGAGTTGGCCACTCTGGAACAAAGCGCCAACCGAGCAGCCGAGGAACTGGCCGCACAGCGCCAGAGTCTTGAAGTCCTGTACAAAGAGGCCGGTGCCGAGCCCGAAGCGGTGACTGAGCAGATCCAGATTCTCGGCAGCCTGTTGCAAGACAACCGTAAGCAGCAACGGGCCTTCGAAGAGCTGACGCGACTCTGGGTCAGCCAGCAGGAGCTGGACAAACGCGCCGCAGAACTCCAGCAACGGCAACAGACCGCGCAACAGGAGCGCGATCGTCTGACCCTGGACGGCGTGAAGACCAAGGCCGAACTGGCCGTCGCCGAACAGACCCTGTCCGTCACCCGCGAACTGCTGGAGCGTCAACGCCTGGCCCGCAGCGAGAGCGTCGAAGAACTGCGCGCTCAGCTCCAGGACGAGCAACCGTGCCCGGTCTGTGGCAGCCCGGATCACCCTTATCATCAGCCCGAAGCGCTGCTGCAAAGCCTGGGCCGGCATGACGAAAGCGAACAGGCCAACGCGCAAAAAGCGGTGGACCTGCTCAAGGAAAAACTCACCGAACTGCGCGCCGAAGTCGGCGGTTTGATTGCTCAGCAAAAAGAACTGCTGCAACAGCAGGAACAACTGGTCGCCCAGCAACAGAGCCTGGCGCCAAGTCTTGCAGCCCACCCGCTGTCGACCCAGCTGCTGGCCCAGGACCCGGCCAGACGGGATGCCTGGCTCACGCAACAAAGCAACCAGCTGAACCAGAGCATCACTCAGGACGAACAACGGCAAACCGCCCTGCTCACGTTGCAACAGGATGTCGCGCGGCTTCAGCAGCAACTACGCAGCGCAGAAGCGGCGAGCCAGCAAGCGACCCAGCACCTGACCCACCAGCAACATGAGTTGAGCAGTGATCGTCAGCGTCTGGACCAAGAGCTGACGGCCTTCAGCACCCTGCTCCCGGCCGACACGCTGGAGGCCTTGCGCAACGAACCTGCCGCCACCTTCATGCAACTCGACCAGCAGATCGCCCAGCGCCTGGAACAACTCGACCAGCAACGCGATGAACTCAACGAACAACAACAGCGTCAGCAGACGCTGGAGAAAGAACAGGATCGCCAGCAGACTCGCGTCCAGCAGTTGGAAACCGCCCAGCAGCAGTTCGCCGCCCTTGCCGAGCAGCAACAGACTTGCCAGCAAAAACTGACGCAATTGTTGGGCGAGCACATCAGCGCCGAGCAGTGGCAGCAGCAACTGGATCAGGCCGTCGAACAAGCCCGCAACACCGAAACCGCGGCCAATCAGGAACTGCAAGCCGTGCGCACGGGACTGGTGCAGTTGGCCGCCGAACTCAAGGCTCAGCAGGAACGCTTGCGGGCACTGGAAACCGAAGATCGCGAGCTGGCCGGCAAGATCGCCGACTGGCGCGGGTTGCATCCAGAGCTGGACGACGGTGGCCTGGAAGATCTGCTGGGTGTCGACGACCAGCAGGTCAGCACATTGCGTCAGCAGCTGCAGCACAGCGAAAAAGCCATTGAACAGGCCAAGGTCTTGTTGCAGGAGCGAGATCAGCGCTTGCTCAATCACCAGGCGCAACACAATGGCAACCTCGACGCCGAGCAACTGGCCAACGCCCTGAGCGAACTGCACAGCCAGTTCGCCGCCAGCGAACAGCTGTGCGCCGAACTGCGAGCCGAACAAGCCGAAGACCAACGCCGGCAGAACGCCAACCGGGCGCTGGCACAACGTATCGCCGAGGCCTATAGCGAATGGCAGCGTTGGGCTCGATTGAATGCCTTGATCGGCTCGGCCACCGGAGACACTTTCCGCAAGATCGCCCAGGCCTACAACCTTGACCTGTTGGTGCATCACGCCAACGCGCAACTGCGACAACTGGTGCGTCGCTACAGGCTCAAACGCGGCGGCAGCATGCTGGGTCTGTTGGTGATGGACACGGAAATGGGTGACGAGCTGAGGTCGGTGCATTCGTTGTCCGGTGGCGAGACCTTCCTGGTCTCACTGGCACTCGCCCTGGGCCTGGCGTCGATGGCATCCAGCACGCTGAAAATCGAATCGCTGTTTATCGACGAAGGCTTCGGCAGCCTCGATCCGGAGTCGCTGCAACTGGCGATGGACGCCCTCGACGGCCTGCAGGCACAGGGCCGCAAGGTCGCGGTGATTTCCCACGTGCAGGAAATGCACGAGCGAATCCCGGTGCAGATCCAGGTCCGCCGCCTGGGCAATGGCCTGAGTACCCTGGAGGTGAAATGAGTACGACGACCCTCTACTCCTTTCGCCGCTGCCCCTACGCCATGCGGGCGCGCATGGCCCTGCGTTATTGCGCGGTGGCCGTGAACATCCTTGAGGTCAGCCTGAAAGCCAAGCCGGCCGAAATGCTCGCGCTGTCGAGCAAAGGCACAGTGCCGGTGCTGAGTGTTGATGGGCGGGTTATCGACGAAAGCCTGGAGATCATGCATTGGGCGCTGGAACAGAACGATCCGCAGGACTGGTTGCTCAAGGACGACCTGGTGGCTCAGCAAGCGAGCGCCGCGTTGATCGAAGAGAACGATCAGCTGTTCAAGGTCTATCTGGATCGCTACAAGTATGCCGATCGCTATCCCGAGCAGCCGATGGAACATTACCGTGGCCAAGGCGCGGTTTTTTTACAGAAACTCGATGACCTGTTGCAGCAGCATGACTATTTGCTGGCTGATCACCCGAGCCTGGCGGACATCGCCCTGGTGCCGTTCGTGCGCCAGTTCGCCCATGTCGACCGGGACTGGTTCGCGCAGACGCCGTATCGGCATCTGCAGGCGTGGTTGCAGCGGTTTCTGGAGTCGGAGTTATTTGTTGGGGTGATGGCGAAGTAACGCTGATCTAGCGATGAGCACAATCTATTGTGGTAAGGGGGCTTTCTGTGGCGAGGGGGCTTGCCCCCGTTGGGCCGCGAAGCGGTCCTGAAATCTGCAATCGTATTTCGTCAGGCACACCGCATTCACAGGTTTTACGACTGCTTCGCAGCCGAGCGGGGGCAAGCCCCCTCGCCACAGGTACAAGGCTCGGCTCTAGACTTCATTCTTAAACCACCCCCCACCCGGGAAACGCTCTGCACATCTTCAACGCCGAGCAATCCACCTTGAACGGCCCGAAAAACTCAGCACTGCGCTTGATCGGCGGATTACCCACCATCAACTCCAGGGCCTTGGCGGTCTGGATGTTGTGGGCGATGCTGTGATTGCACTGGATGGCCCGTGCCAGCGAACCCGCCGAGCCCTGCCCCAACCCCAGCAAGGAAAAGCCATTGGTCAAGAACGCCATGAAGGCGACCACCCAGAGTTTGCCTCCTTTCATAACGCCGCCACCGCCTCAGCTCGCGCTTGTTCAGCGGAGATGCTCTGCACGCGATATTCGAACTGAATGCCTGGGTGAGCGACGTGAATCGGCGGCTCGATAGAGTGCTGAATATGGCCAGACAGCGTGACCACAAGGATCAAAACCGCATACACCGCGAGGGCGATATAAGCGCCGTGCTTGGCAGAAGTAAGAAGTTTGCTGGCCATGGGATTCTCCGTGGGCATGTTTCAGTGCCCACAGGATCAATCAATCAGCGAACGATGAAAAACGACCTTCATGCATAGTCACTATCAGCTTTGTTGATCCTCAACCCGCTGAGTTTCAGTCCTGCAGCAAGCTCATCAAACGCTCGCGCGCGGCATCCGGTTCGTCTGGAACAGGCTGTTCAGTCGACAGGATGGGGGTGGAATAGAGAAACAGAAGTACCACTGCCAGACGCATGACCATGCTGTCGATCCCTTGGAGAGATGAAGTCAATAAATTAGCGTCAAATTTAAACACATGGCCATATGGCATTACCAAGGGAATTTGTCATGCCGGATGAATACTGTCGCAAACGGTTTATGCAGGAGCGACATCACTCTGATCTCCGCCGACAAAAATAATCGCCAGTCAGAGCAGTGATTTCGCTCCTGCATAAATTCTGTAGTGCGCAGGTTTCAGCGTTGGATCTTGTGATCCAGTGCAGCGTAGAAGTTGGCGCTTTGTTGCAGGTATTTCTGGGTGTAGGTGTGGGTGCTGGATTTTTTCTCGCTTATCTCTACGTTGGCACTGGCTGGCAGAGCCACGGTAGCCGAGATAGCGGAAGCAGCGATGACAGAGAAGATATTGAAGTTCATGGCGGTAACCCTCGTGGATTCGATTGGCTTGCTTGCCCGTGCGGGCCGTGAAGCAAACTTACGCCGGAGGGTCGGCTCTCTGAAATGCTTTGTAACAGTAGCGAATATCAGCGTCATTGATAGAACTACACAGGCCCCGACGTTCGGGGCCTGCGACTCATTGACGCAGCAAGAATTTGATATCGCTGGGGGAATCGAATGGCATTTTTTGTACGGATTTGCCTAACAAACCGCTCTGGGCATCGCGCTCCAGCACAACGATCTGGTTACTTTTCTGGTTGCCGATCAACAGGAACTTGCCACTTGGATCGAGGCTGAATTCCCGTGGGTGATCACCTTCCACCGCACGTCGCTGGATTTCCTTGAGCTCACCGGTCGCAGGATCAATGGCAAACACCAGCAACTGGTTGGCGGTGCCACGGTTGCTGACATAGAGGAACTTGCCATCCGCCGAAGCATGCAGCGCACCGGCGGCCTTCTGTTCCTTGGGTTGATCGGCGGCCAGTTCGACTATTTGCCGCTGCACCAGCTTGCCGGCCTGATAAACGAACACCGCGACCTGCGCGCTCATTTCCAGGGTCAGCCAGGCATGCTTGCCATCTGCGCTGAACAACAGATGTCGCGGCCCGCTACCCGGTGGCAACTGCACCGAGGCCGGGGTGGCGGCGGTCAATGGTTGCTCGGGATTGGCCTTGGGGTCGTAGCGGTAGACAAAGATCCTGTCCGCCCCCAGGTCGCTGGAAAATACGTACTGACCGTCCGGCGATGACACGGTTGAATGTACATGCGCCGACATCTGCCGCTCGGGATTGACCCGACTGGACGGATGACTGCTGAGCTGCACTGGCGGCGCCAGCTTGCCATCGGCCGCCACTGGCAATACCGCGAGGCTGCCACCTGGATCCTGCGCCACCGAGTAGTTACTGACGAACAGGTAGCGACCGTTAGCGCTCAGGCTGGAATGGGTCGGCTCGTTGCCAAGGGACTGGACCTGATTGATCAAGCTCAACTGTTGGTTCTGCGGATCAATCGCAAAACTGCTGACACGGCCGACCGGGTCTGCCTGGCCGGGACCGTTTTCGTTGACCACGAACAGCTGTCGTTGATCCTTGGACAGGGTCAACCAGGACGGGTTCGAGCTCTTCACCACCTGCAAGGGTTTGCTGTCGAGCTGACCGGTGCGGCTGTCGAACTGCAAGCGATAAAGACCCTGGCTCTGCCCTTGGGTATAGGAGCCGACCAGCAGCTCATGGCTATCGACTGCGGCCGCCTGCACCGACATTGCCGCGACACTGCCGGCCATCAGCAATGGCCAGAAGTTACGCATCCTCATGCTCGTCATCCGCTTCGTCACCGCCGCTGAATGCGCTCATGCACACCAGCCGGTGTTCACCGGAATCGCCGGTGATGGTCCAGCTTTGCAGGGTTTCATCGAAGATCGCGGCCTGCACCTGAGCCATAGTGAAAACCCAGCGCTTGGCCGCCCGGCCGTCCATGCATTCGATGTGCAGTTGATCCTCTTCATCGAGCGAGAAATCAAAGGCGTGCAGCCCGTCGATTTCCAGCATATCGCAGGTTTCGAGGACGTTGAGCAAGGTGTCGGTAGCGGCAGTCATGGCGATCAATCATCAAGTGGAAAGTCCCAATGATAGCCCATCATCGAACTCCAAACCCCGGACCAATTGCCAAGCACAAAACCCTGTGGCGAGGGAGCTTGCTCGCGCTGGGGCGCGAAGCGGCCCTAAAACCAGCAATCGCGGTTTTCCAGATAGAACACATCAGCCGGGTTTACGACTGCTGCGCCCGAGCGCGGACCGGCCGGCAGGGGCAAGCCCGCCGAACCTGCATGAACTGGCGTTGCCACGACACAAGGCGATTCTCACGGCAATCGAGAATCGTGATGCGTTGGGCGCTCGGCATGCGACGTTGGTACAGCTGGATGATGCGCGCAGTGCATTGGATGTCTGCTGGGTACCGACCCCGTGTAGCTGGTGCTCATCAATGGAGTGCCTCTAGCACATTTACAGCTCTGGAGGGTGGTATCGCGCTGGCGCACCCCGATCTTTTCGTACATTACCCTTGGCAATACAGCTTGGCGCCCACCCACGCTTTGCATGGTTGACGGGCGTCGCATCAGCCCTATTGCGAAGGAACGCAACATGCCCCTACCAACGTCTACCTCCCCCTCCCGGTTAAATATTCTTGCCCGTGCGGTCAGCACTCAATTCGCCAACCGACCGACGCTTCGTTCGGTTGTGACGAAGATGCTCGAGCAGCAGATTGTTGAAAAAACCGCGCCACTCAATACTGAGATCAGCTCGATTTACCTCGACTTTCCCAATGAAACAGGTGGCTACACCACCCACTCATTGGTCGATGTCGTACTTGCCTATCTCGCCAGCGGCGATACCCCTGTTTTTTCAACACAAATAGATGATCGTCCTGTCCGTTTGGTCAATGCGCAACGGCAGAAAATAACCTACCGATCGATCGGCGATACCGCTGAAAGCACCTGGCCCAGCCTGTCGATGATCGAAGACGTCATTCGGGAACTCCCCTCCCTTCTGTACATCGGTTTCCAGGAGACCCTGGTCGCTTACTGGAATGAGCTCGGCAATAGCGGCAGCAGTCGCTTGCAATGGTTGGGCGATCAACTGCGCGACTCGCTGAGAGCAGCAGCCGTCAGCCAGTCGAGCGGCGATGCGACATTGGCCACGACACTCCTGCAACTGGTCGATCACCCCTGTTTACAAGACCGTCCTCCTCTACCGGCCATTCACGCCTATACCCTGCAAGCCACTGCATCCAAAGGCCTCCAGTCCACGACATTGCAGTCCACCGATCTGCTGATTACTCAGGGGGCACGGGCGCTGCTGTGTAGCGTGTCCGGTACCGTAGAGTCATATGCGTCCCTTGGCGATTTCGGCCAGGCATGGGGACAGAAAATACAACGACCACTGGACCTCGATGCCTTCACCTGGAAGCGCTACGAGCCCGACGGAAATATTTTCGACGTGCAGGCCGCCCTGGTGCTGAATCAACAACTGGAAGACCTCGCGGCGATCACGCTGCCCGCGCGCATCAGCAACAGCGAACTGGAAAAGCTTTACACGCGGGTGACTGATCCGGCCTCGTTGTTCGCGCACGCTGCGCAGATGCAAACCCGACACTTGCAACATGTGCAATCGGCTTTGCCGCACTGGCTCAAGGACGCAACGGTTGCCGATCAGCTGGCTTACCGCAAACACAGCCTGGAACTGGCCAGCGCCCGGCAGGCCGCCCAGGGCAAATCCTGGTCAGAGGGTATCGAGGACATCCGTGCATTTGCAGCCCGAAAGCTGCACGAGCAGATACTTTCCGATCATCCCGACGCGCCCGACTACTCGTCCGATAAGCTGGAGTTGACGTTTCACGTCCCCGTGGGTGATCTGGGCAGCGGCTACCTGGAACCGGTGAAAATGTCCCTGACCGACCTGGCCCTGAAAAATCTCTCGGGCAAACCCAAGGGCCGTATGACCCTGCGCCATACCGGCGGGCAACCGGTGGACCAATGGATGACACCCGAGTATCTGCTCGGCCTGGTCAGCAAGGTCGATGTGGGCAAGCACTTCCCCGACACGATCAAGAACCTGCTGTTGAATGACAATGCAGAGGCCCGAGACCGCGAGCGTCTTTTTGGCAATGAACTCAAAGTGACATTGCCCCTGGAGGCCCTGGAACTGGCCATCAAGGGAGAACGAGGTTTTACCCGCCGCGGCTACCAGCTGATTGCCGCGCTGGTACAGACCGCCCGTTCAGACCAGTTAGTTGACGAGGACCCTATTGTGATACGGCCACTGGCTTTGCTGCGAAAGCCGGGAGCCGAAGCGGACGAGGTCGGCAATATGTTTGTGATCGAACCTGCTGACATAACCCATGGCCCACATATCCTCTATAGACCTGCATACAAAGAGTTTTTGCATCAATACCCGACTCGTGCTGCGCTGATCGCCGCCATTGCCGAACCCGGCGCTATCCAGACCAGCGTGTTGACCTGGCTGTCGGACAGTGCCCGGCCGATTTATGACCAGGGTGGGTTCAAGGAACCGCACATTGTCCATTTTTCCCCATTGGACCCCTTCGGCCTGCCGGACAAGCCCCTCCCCGCCACCCTGGCCAGCGCACCGGTTGGCGAAGAACTACTGGCGTCACTGCATCACGGGAAACTGATGGAATACCTGTTTGGCAGCAACGCCCGCGCGATGGTCGACCTGGCCGACCGTGATTCCATATCCAACACCGAGAGCCGTTGGGCCATTTTGCGCGAAGGTGGCTGGCTGCTCTTCAACACGCTGCTGGCATTACCGGTCAGCACGCCGGTGATGCTGGCGAGCTGGATGGTGGCGCTGACCAATAGCCTCATCGATGATATCCCCGCACTCGACAGCACAGACGCCAGCGCACGGGACTCGGCATGGATCGATTTTCTGCTGAACATCGCCATGGTGCTGTTGCACGGAGCACGGAATCCGGAGTCATCGGCTGAACCCGTTATCTTTGAGCAAGACGCCAGCTTCAGGGTCAGTCTGGAACCGTTACGCCGGCCATCGGATCAACCCATCTCCCCCGCAAACCTCATCAAGCCAGGCAGCGTCGGGCTGCCCTCGGAACCACCGGGGGGCGGCACAACACTGCTGGACTTCGACAAATCACTGGCTCGCGATTCATCCGCGGCGCGATTGCTGGCAAAACTGCAGAGCGTACGTGTCGACTGGCCAAAAGAGCCGGTCGAGCCGATTGCAATCGGTAACTTCAAGGGTCTTTTCAGAATCGACGACGCATGGCACGCATCGGTCGCCGGGCTTTTGTTTCGAGTGAGCGTCGTTCCAGGTTCTGGCGAGGTTTTCATTATTCATCCACAAAAACCTGAGCATCCTGGAATCAAACTTAAAACCGATGGGCTGGGCCACTGGACACTTGACCGCGGTCTCAAGCTGACAGGTGGCGGCCCCAAAAACAGAATTAAAGCAAAGCGCGCAGAAATAGCCGCAAACATTGCTCAACTGACGATCGACAAACAAGAGATCAATGTTCGACTCGACGCGCTTATCGACACGCAGAATCGAGCGCTTACCAACGCCCGCCAAGCCAGGACCGATTTTGAGTTGCAGCGGGAAAAGCTCGTTACCGCCTTCCACAACCTGGAGGCGGCATCTCCCATGGAGAAGGACCGGACAACAGCGGAGCATCAAATCGAGCAGGACAAAACCCGGGCCGCCCACATTACAGTAGAAGTCACCTTACGCTTACTGAGACGGCGCATGGACGAAGCCAAACCGGCACGCAGGGAACTGATAGACACCCTGAGCCAAATCCGCGCGCTGGACAACGCAGCTGTGCACGAGAGGGAGCAATTGCACGCGTTGTCCAACCTCTCAACGGTGCAGCTAATCTACAGTGGCCTGCTGCGTCAGCTGGGTAGTGACCTGAGCATTACGTCCCGAGGTGAAAGCATGTCAGCGCTGCTCTCCAGGATGGATGCCGAGATGCGGCGTGGCGAAGATGGCGCCTATCTGGAATTTGTCGCGATACAAAAACAAGATGCCGTCATCGCACAAACCCTGATCGAGTGTGCGACATGGCAAGAGGCAACACTTGAAGAAATGGGGCAAGTATCGGCGGCCGGTGCCGCCGCCCGCGATGAGTTGTTAAGAAAAGTCCTGCTGCCAGAAGTGTTTTTTTCCGACAACCTGAAGCTGCAAGCGCTGCATATTCATAAGGAATTGATGCTGGATCGCAGAGGTAGCATCGATAATCCGACTGAGTTGTACTACACCAGTCAGTTGGCCAGCACTGAATTCCAACCTGCTTATATTGCTCATGTTGAAACGCGTAGCAGACGGGGCTACTCCCCGGAGGATCGCATTTCGATCTACTAAAACGTTATCAAGCAGTACGCGATCAATGACCGCGCCAGCCACGCACTGCAGGAACTCGGTTCAAGCAGTCTGCGCGCAGAATATATGGACAGCTTTCTACAACTTCTTGAAGACGCTCGCCTTCTCGCCGAGCAAGATCTGGCCGATGCGATCCTGGAGGTCGAACAGGCTAAGGAACTGCCCGCTGCGTCAAAGCTGCTGACCCGTAAAGCAGCCAGCAAACGCGTGTTCAAATCGCGCAACAAAGGCACCTTGGTCGGGGATGTTCGCCCGACGCAACCGGACGTGGAAGGCGAATTCATCGACATTCGCGACATTCAATCCGGCGCTGTCATCAGCACTTTCCATAAGCACCCGCAGGACAGTGTCTATGTTGAAGTGCTGCCCGCGTCACCTGCGACGAAAACGCCGGCACTCCGCTCAGCGGCAACCATCATCGGCGCCGGGCGCAAGCTGATACTCGAACGCGCCAGTCGCGAAAGGATGATTCAGCGCGAAGTTCGCCAACTGGATGACCCCATATTGCGCGAAGAGAAAAGTCCGTGGGAATGGGAGAACCTTCTGGAACAGTTGGCGGAAAAACTGGAGTCGACCATCGCAGAGCTTGAACGGGTTGAAAATATGACCCAGGAGACCCGGGTAGTCATCGAGGAATTTCGCACCGAGGCCCAGGACTTGAGGCGCGAGGGGCGGCAGTACCGTAATGACGGATACAAGCGGCAAGCGCCGACGCCGGATAAGGTATTGGCCTTATGGAAGAGCGGTGTGATCGATATTCAGCCGGTGAAAATCCGCGAACTCACTAACGCCCGGGACTACCTCACCGAGTATGCGATCAGGGACAAGCAGTCCAACGAAGTCCTGTGGTATGCACACTTTCACTATGCCAGCAGCGCCGGTCCCGAGTTGGCCTATACCGTCGGGCACTTGAAACGTGCGAATCAACGCACCATCGGGTTCAAGGCACAGCTCAAACAAGCTCTGAACAACAAGGAAGTCGCGCGTATCTGGCGCAGCAAGGTATCGCCCGACATGGCCAGAAAGCTGTTCTTTTACACCTCTTGATGCCTCTGAAAGCACAACGCCGCGATCGAAGTCGCGGCGTTGTGCTCTTGCCAAGGGTTAATGGGCAAACAGCGAGTTACCCTTTTGCCCGGCCAGTTTCTCGGGCTTGATCAGGAAACGAGCCAGCGCTGGCAGCAGCCACAACGCGCCGAACATGTTCCACAACAGCATGAAGGTCAGCATCAGGCCCATGTCGGCCTGGAACTTGATCGCCGAGAAGATCCAGGTCGCCACGCCGATGGCCAGGCACAGGCCGGTGAACAGCACCGCCTTACCGGTGGATTTCAGCGTCTGGTAATAGGCTTCTTGCAGCGGCAGACCGGCACGCAGGAAGCTTTCGAGGCGGCTATAGATGTAGATGCCGTAGTCGACACCGATCCCCACCCCCAGCGCCACCACGGGCAAGGTCGCGACTTTCACGCCGATGCCCATGAAGGCCATCAGGGCGTTGCCGAGCACCGAGGTCAGCACCAGCGGCAGGACAATGCACAGAGTCGCCGCCCAGGAACGGAAGGTGATCATGCACATGGTCGCCACGCAGATGTACACCAGGATCAGGATAGTCAGCTCCGACTCCCTGATCACTTCGTTGGTGGCCGCTTCGATCCCGGCGTTACCCGCGGCGAGGATGAACTCCAGGCCGTCCTTGTTGTTTTCCTTGGCAAACTCCTGCACCGCATGCACCGCCCGATCGAGGGTTGCGGCCTTGTGGTCGTTGAGGAACACCAGTACCGGTGCCAGCGAGCAACTGTTGTTGTACAGGCCATCGGCGCGAGCGATGGAGTTGTTCAGCACATCCGGGTTGCGCGACAGGGTTTCCCATTTCAGGTTGCCTTCGTTCATGCCCTTGATCATCTGCTTGGAGACGGTCACCAGGGAAATGGCCGACTGCACGCCTTCGGTGTTCTGCATCTTCCACATCAGTTCGTCGATCGGCGCCATCGCGGCATAACGCGAGCAGCCTTCCGAGACGGTCTTGACCATCACCACCAGCACATCGGAGCTGGTGGAGTAGTTGCTGATGATGAAGTTGTTGTCTTTGTTGTAGCGCGAGTCGGGACGCAGTTCCGGCGCGCCTTGATCGAGATCGCCAATCTTCAGGTTCTGGCTGTACCAGAGGCCGCCACCGAAGGCCACCAGCGCCAGGGCAATCGACACCGGTGCGACTTTCGGGCTGGCGAAGTTCGACAGCAGGCGCCAGAACGGATGCTCGCGTACTGCGTCTTTCTTGCTGCGCTCGATGGCACGCTTGCTGATGCCGACATAGGAAATCGCTACCGGCAGCAGGATCAGGTTGGTGAACACGATCACTGCCACACCGATGGAAGCACCGATGGCCAGTTCACGGATCACGCCGATGTCGATGATCAGCAAGGTGATGAAGCCCACCGCATCCGCCAGAATCGCGATCATCCCCGGCAGGAACAGTTGCCGGAAGGTTCGGCGCGCCGCGGTCAGGGCGTTGTCGGCCTCACCCGACTGCAAGGCGATACCGTTGATCTTCTGCACGCCGTGGGAAATACCGATGGCGAAGATCAGGAACGGCACCAGCATCGAATAGGGGTCGAGGCCGAACCCGATGGCGTGCATCAGCCCAAGCTGCCAGACCACCGCCACCAGCGTTGTTATCAACACCGCGATGGTGCTGCGGATGCACCAGGTGAACCAGTACAGCAGCACCAGGGTGATGACAAAGGCGATGCCGAAGAACATCACCACCATGATCAGGCCATCGATCAGGTCGCCGACTTTCTTGGCGAAACCGACAATATGGATCTTGATGTTGGGGTTTTGCGCTTCGAACTTGTTGCGGATCTTGTCTTCCAGCTCGTGGGAAAACTTCTGGTAGTCCAGTGCGAGCAACTTGCCCTGGTCTTCAGGGTCCGGGTAGGACTCCAGCAACGGGATATCGACGATGCTCGACTTGAAGTCGTTGGCCACCAGCCGACCGACCTGGCCGGACTTGAGCACGTTGTTGCGCAACTGGTCGAGACTGTCGGCCGAGCCGTTGTAGCTCTGGGGAATCACTTCACCACCGGCGAAGCCTTCCTCGGTCACTTCAGTCCAGCGAACGCTGGGGCTCCACAGCGACTTGAGGCCGGAACGGTCAACGCCGGAGATGTAGAACACCTCGTCGTTGATCTGCCGCAGGGTCTCCATGTACTCCTTGGAGAAGATGTCGCCATCGGTGGCTTCCACCGAGATCCGCACGGTGTTGCCGAGGTTGGCCAGGTCGTTGCGGTGCTCGAGCATCTTCTCGATGAAGGGGTGCTCGAGCGGGATCATTTTTTCGAAGCTGGTGGACGGCTTGATCAGCGTGGCCTGCCAGAACAGGAACACACTGACCAGCAGGCAGATGACGATCACTGCCGGGCGGTTGTTGAAAATCAGGCGTTCGAGAAACGTCGCCTTGTCTGTTTGATGACTGCTCATGGAAATCCCCCGCCTTCTTATTGTTTGCCCAGCTCAGCGCCGGTTGGCGTGGTAGCGCGAACGCCGCCCTGTCCTACCAGAATCAAGTTGCCATTGCCCGCTGCCGTCACCGCCGATAAGGAGATGCGGTCGGGCCGATTGAATACGCTGAAGGTCAAACCGTTGTCGCTGCTGCGCACCACGCTGCCGCCGTTGCCGACGATGACCAGTGAGCCATCGTCGAGCAAGGTCGCGCCGGACAGGCCGAACTCCAGTGCACCACGGGCAGCCTTGAGTTCAACCGGCTCCCAGGTCGTACCGAAATCGGTGGAGCGGAACAGATTGCCGCGCAAACCATAGGCCAGCAGCGTGCCGGACTCGGCGGTGCCGATCACCCCGAACAGCGAGCCCTGGTACGGGCCTTCAAGGCGTTCCCAGGTTTGTCCCCAATCGGCGGAACGGAACATGCTGCCCTGCTCACCGACAATAAACAGACCGGAATCCTTGACCGCCGCAATGGCGTTGAGGTGGTACTGGTCTTCGTTGTCCAGGCGCTCGCTGGCGTCTTCCCAGTGCTTTCCGCCATCGGTGGTTTCCAGTAACGCGCCATAAGCGCCTACGGCAAAGCCGTTGCTGGCATCCTTGAACCAGACGTCGAGCAACGGTGCTTCGCGGGTCAAATCTTCGTATTGCTTGGTCCAGGTGCTGCCGCCGTCTTCACTGGCGAGGATCTGCGCGTCATGCCCGACCGCCCAGCCATGCTTGGCGTCGACAAAAAACACCGCCGTCAGCAGCTGCCGGGTCGGTACTTTGGCTTGGGACCAGGTCTTGCCCTGGTCATCGGAATAGAGAATGTGACCGCGGTCCCCCACGGCCACCAGACGCGCACCGGCCTGTACGACATCGAGCATCAGGCCTTTGGCGGACTTTGCGGATTCAATCGAATAAACAGTATCGACCGCCGCCGTGGCAGCGGCCTGGACGGGCGCCGACAACATGGCAACGCCCAACAGCGAGAGCGCTGTAGCCAGCAACGCGAATCTGCGTAATGCCGGCGGGCGGCAAAAACCCACACCCATGACAGGCTCACTCATAGACCTTCCCCCATTATTATTGTTAGGTCACTCAACCTTTCAGGGCGCCGTTCAGGGCAGTTCGTTCTGAATTGCCGTTTCGGGCCGTTATCCTGAAACCTGCAATCTAGAGCCCCTTAGGAAGCTGGCCTATCCTATCCAGCTTTGGAAAGCCCTGACAATCAATACGACGTTATCTTTTGTTAACCCGGGGCTGCGGAGTAGTCCCTGAATGGCGAGGCATTCGCTGGTTTGATGAATAAAGGCCGTTAAATGGCCTTTATCAAGGAGGCGGGAGGCTGGATGTCCACCTGCAATGTCGGGGAATACACACAATCCCCCCGTAGGAGCTGCCGCAGGCTGCGATCTTTTGATCTTCGCCGTTGTAGTGTCCACAGAAAAGATCGCAGGCTTCGCCAGCTCCTACGCCGACCGAGCCCACCTGCAATGTCGGGGAATACACACAATCCCCCCGTAGGAGCTGCCGCAGGCTGCGATCTTTTGATCTTCGCCGTTGTGGTGTCCGCAGAAAAGATCGCAGGCTTCGCCAGCTCCTACGCCGACCGAGTCCACCTGCAATGTCGGGGATGTACACAATCCCCCCGTAGGAGCTGCCGCAGGCTGCGATCTTTTGATCTTCGCCGTTGTGGTGTCCGCAGAAAAGATCGCAGGCTTCGCCAGCTCCTACGCCGACCGAGTCCACCTGCAATGTCGGGGATGTACACAATCCCCCGCAGGCTGCGATCTTTTGATCTTCGCCGTTGTGGTGTCCGCAGAAAAGATCGCAGGCTTCGCCAGCTCCTACGCCAGGCTTTTGCTGACCACTTCGAAGACGTCGCTGGAAAGCTCGCCCGAAGCAAGAATCCGCTCCAGCTCGCCCTTCATCAACGCCTGACGAGCACTGTCGTACTTGCGCCAGCGAGTCAACGGCGCCAGCTGCCGCGAAGCGATCTGCGGGTTGAAGCCGTTGAGCTGGATCACCAAATCCGCCAGGAAGCGATAACCGGAGCCGTCCGCTGCGTGGAAGTTGATCAGGTTCTGCCCGGCGAAAGCACCGACCAGGGCGCGGACCTTATTCGGGTTCTTGATGTTGAACGCCGGGTGTTCCATCAGCGCCTTCACCCGCTGCAAGCCGCCTGGCAAACCGCTGCCGGCCTGGACGCTGAACCACTGATCCATGACCAGCGGGTTGTCCTTGAAGGTATCCGCGAAGGTCGCCAGGGCTTTGGCCTTATCCTCATCGAACGCAGAATTGACCAGCACCGCCAGCGCCGTCAGGCGTTCGGTCATGTTGTCGCAGGCGTCGAATTGCTCGAGGGTCGCCGCCAGAACCTCCGGCTTACCACTGAGCATCAGGTAGGACAGCACAATGTTCTGCAGGCTGCGTCGGGCAAAGTGCTCGGCTTCGGCGATGTAAGGGGTGTTTTTCGACAGATCGCGATTGGCCTGATAACGCAGCCACAAGGCTTCGAACAAGCCGTCGGCCAACTGCTTGCGAGCGAACTCGCGGGCGGCATGGATCGCCTCCACGTCGGCCACTTCGCTGATTTCGGTGAGGTAGGCTTCGCTCGGCAGCGAAAGCATTTCAGCGACCATCGCCTGATCCAGCGTTCCGTCCGCCAACACCGTGCGCAACGCCGTCACCAGGCGTTGATCCATAACCAATGCAGCGCCTTGTTGATGCTGGGCGATCAATTCCTGCAGCACCTGCACCGACAGTTGCTGGCCGGCTTCCCAGCGATTGAAACCGTCGCTGTCGTGTTGCATCAGGAACATCAACTGGTCGCGATCGTAGGGGAAGCTCAGTTTCACCGGTGCCGAGAAACCCCGCAGCAGCGATGGCAACGGTTTTTCAGCGATGTCGACGAAGGTGAACGTCTGTTCGGCTTCGGTTACCGAGAGCACCCGCGAGGTGCCCGCCGCAGCGGCTTCACCGGTCAGGCGCAGGGCAATGCCCTCCCCCTTGGCGTCCAGCAGGCCGAGTTCGACCGGGACCACGAAGGGTTGTTTCTCGACCTTGTCCGGGGTCGCCGGGTAGCTTTGGCGGAAGGTCAGGCTGTAGGTTTTCGCCGCACTGTCATACGCCTCGCTGACGGTCAGACGCGGCGTACCGGCCTGGCTGTACCAGCGTTTGAACTGGGTCAGGTCGACGCCATTGGCATCTTCCATGGCCTTGATGAAATCGTCACAGGTCACAGCCTGGCCGTCATGGCGCTCGAAATACAGGTCGCTGCCTTTACGGAAACCGTCGGCACCGAGCAAGGTGCGAATCATCCGCACCACTTCCGAGCCCTTCTCGTAGACGGTCAGGGTGTAGAAGTTGGAAATTTCGATAAAGCTTTCCGGGCGCACAGCATGAGCCATGGGGCCGGCGTCTTCGGCGAACTGGTGGGTGCGCAGATAAGCCACGTCCTCGATGCGCTTGACCGTGCGCGAGTTCATGTCGGCAGAGAACTCGGCATCGCGGAACACCGTGAAGCCTTCCTTGAGCGACAGCTGGAACCAGTCGCGGCAGGTCACGCGGTTGCCTGACCAGTTGTGGAAGTACTCGTGGGCGACCACTGCTTCGACCCGCTGGTGCGCAGCGTCGGTAGCGGTTTCGGCACGGGCCAGCACGCAGCTGGAATTGAAGATGTTGAGGCCCTTGTTCTCCATGGCGCCCATGTTGAAGTCGTTGACCGCGACGATCATGAAGATGTCCAGGTCGTACTCGCGGCCATAGACCTCTTCGTCCCAGCGCATGGATTTCTTCAGGCTGTTCATCGCGTGTTGGCATTTGTCGATGTTTTCCGGTTCGACATAAATGCGCAGCGCTACAGAGCGCTCGGTCATGGTGGTGAAGGTATCTTCGACGCACCACAGGTCACCGGCCACCAGCGCGAACAGATAGGCCGGCTTCTTGAACGGGTCTTCCCAGGTCGCCCAGTGCCGGCCGTCTTCGCCGGGACCTGAGGCAATCGGGTTGCCGTTGGACAGCAGCACCGGATAGCTGTGCTGCTCGGCGACCACCGTGGTGGTGAACGTGCTCATCACGTCCGGCCGGTCGAGGTAGTAAGTGATCTTGCGGAAGCCTTCAGCCTCGCACTGGGTGCAGAACATGCCGCTGGATTTGTACAGACCTTCCAGGGCGGTGTTGGTTTCCGGATGGATCCTGACGCTGGTGTCTACGGTGAACGATTCGCTCGCCGGGTGCAGGGTCAGATGATTGTCAGTCAGCTGGTAGTCAGCGGCGCTCAGCTCGCGGTCGGCCAGTTGCACCGACAGTAATTCAAGCTGCTGGCCATCCAGCACCAGCGGCGGCAAGCCCGGGCCGCGTTCCGGGTTGCGGCGCATCACCAGTTGCGCATGGACCAGGCTGTGGTCCTCGAACAACTCGAAGGTCAGGTGCGTCTCGTCGATCAGGTACTCAGGCGCCTGATAGTCCTTCAGGTAGATCATCTTCGGTTGTTCGGTGCGCATGCTGGAGTCCTTCTACTGATGCACGGCGAGCTGGTAGGCCGTGTACTTGCGAATATTGATAACGCCGGTGTCGAAGATCAGGTACTGGCCCTTGATCCCCAACAGCGTGCCTTCGGCAATCGGATTCTTGTCCAGATTGAAGCTGACGATCTTGGCCGGGTACTGCTCGACCGGATAATGGATGTCGATCGGTTCGACGTCATTGATCACTTGGATGGCCTGCAGGCCAAAGCGTTCCTGCAAACCCAGCAGGCCTTCGGCACAGCTGTCGAACAGCTGCTGACGAACCTGTTTGAGATCCACCGACACGGCATCGCCCTTGAGCAAGGCCCGCCAATTGGTTTTATCCGCCACCTGGCTGCGAAACAGGTCCTCGACGAAGCCCGATTGCTGGCGGGTCGAGACCCGCATGATCGGCAACGCCTGGCTCGCGCCCTGGTCGAGCCAGCGCGTCGGCAGTTGGGTGGCGCGGGTAATCCCGACTTTGACGCCGGAAGAATTGGCCAGATAGACCACGTGATCGGTCATGCAGAACTGCTCGCCCCACGCCGGATCGCGACAGGTGCCGGCGTCGTAGTGGCAACGCTCCGGGCTCATGATGCAGATATCGCACTGGGCCAGCTTGGTCATGCACGGGTAGCAATAGCCCTGGCTGAAACTGGTTTTGGTCTTGCGTCCGCAATGGGTGCAGTGAATCGCCCCCAGGTATTCAAGGCGCACCGTGGTGCCGATCATTGGGTTGACCGGCACCTCGATGTCGTCCAGACGGAATGCATATTGAACGGCCGACGCTTCGAGACGCGCCGACATTTTGCTGATTGCACCACGGCCAATCTCGATCAATGGATGGCGTCCGACTTGAACAACAGGTTCGGAATCGGTTCCGATTTGGAGCCGCACTCCTGCGGGCCCATGTAACCGGTACGCTGGTCTTCCGGCAGGTTCTGGATTTCCCAGGCGATCATCGCTTGCAGCGACAGCTCGCGTTGTTCGGCGGTCAGCTTGCCGCCGTCTGGCCATTTGCCGATCTCTACCGCCAGTTTCAGGTTCTGGTAGATATCCGGGGTGATGTTGTTGATCATTTCGTTAAAAGACGACATCAGGTCTCCGTGCTCTCTATTCATACGGCAATTTTAGACGGCCAGTTTACGTCGGCTGAACAAGCCACCCAACAAACCGGTAAAGCATCCGACGAGCAACCCGCCGACATGCGCCGCGTTGGCAATTTCACCGAAGCCGATCATCGAGATCAGCCCGGACATACACAGCAGCAGCCACACCAGCATCATCACCAACACCCCACGGGGCAGACGATAAGCCGGATTCGGCGACAAAATCTGATAGATCCAGCAATGTCCGAGCAGACCGTAAAGTACCCCGGACAACCCGCCAAACAAGGTCGGGCCGCTGAACAGATACTGGGCGTAATTGGACACCAGGCTGAACAGCAGCGTCAGGCCAAGCAGGTTGATACTGCCCTGGCGCATTTCGATGCGCCGGCCCAGTTCCCAATACCACATGCCATTCATGGCCAGGTGCAGGATGCCGAAATGGATCAGCATCGGCGTCACCAGGCGCCACCACTGCCCTGCTTCGAGGCTGTCGGCCAGTGGCGTGAACTGGATGTACTCGCCAGCGATGCGGAATTCGAGAAAGGTCAGCCAGCGTATGACATCAAGGTTGTCACCGAGCATGGTCACGCCGCCGATGATCAGGCTCAGCAACAGGATCAGTGCGGTAACCGGGCTGTGGCGCAATTGCTCGACGAAGCCCGGACGCCGGACTGCGGCCCGGGTATTGGGAATGTCCAGCTGCTGATCGGGATCACCGGTTGGAAAACGTTCATACAGTGAACGGACATCCTCGCTGATCGAGTCCGGCACCCAGAGCACCTGCTCGCCGGCTTCTTCGCTGACCCGATGCGGGACCTGCATGCGCTGCAGCAGTTTGACGAAACCACTCAGGTCGACTGCCAGCGGCAGGCGCAAGACCGCGACGGCACTCATTGCAGCACCTCCGGACGTTCGACATCGACCCAGACGAACTTGCGTGGATCGAGGCGGGTTTCCTGGTCCAGCCGGTAGGCGACCAGTTTGCCGTAGAGCACTGCGCTGTAGTCCAGGCAAGCCAGGTTCGGCCGGATCGGTGCCGGTTTGCCGCTGCGCCAGTAGTGACCGACGAACAACAACGGCTCGTCGACGCCATAGCGCAGCAAGGTGTTTTTCTCGATGGACGACAGCGGTGTCTGGGCAATCGGCTCAGGTAAGGCGTCAGGTTGAAACACGATGTCTCCATAGGTTTGCGGGTCGTCTTCCCAGAACGTGGTGCGGAAGAACGCCCGGGTCAGGCCGTCGCCGCTGGTCATGGTCAGGCCGTGGGGCAAGCGCATGTCGGTGCCGCGCAACAGCCGGTCGAACACCGTGCAGGCGAAACTGCCGGGCACGGCGGCGGCCTGGAGGAAGTGTTCGTCGATACAGCCATTGTGAAACTGCGCCCGCAACGGTTCGATCAGCCCGGCATCCCAGCAGGCATGCACCACCCGGAAGCGCCCGGCATCGACGAACAGCGGCATCTGGTAAAACCACTCGAGGAAGTCGTGCCAGTCCGCGGGATGCTGAGCGAATTGAGTCAGGGTTTCGTCGATCAACCGCGCATGCCGGGGGGTGTGTTCGCGCACGTATTGCTTGCCACTGCCCGGGGGTGCGGGCGTGCTCCAGCCGAGCGCGTTGAACTCATGGTTACCCATGATGCACAGCGCCTGCCCGGCTTCGGTCATGTCGTGGACGATATGCAGCGCCTCGCGAATCCGCGGGCCTCGGTCGATGATATCGCCGAGGAACACCGCCATGCGCGAAGGATGGCGCCAGGTACCGCCCACCTTGTGATACCCGAGCCGGTCGAGCAAATGTTCAAGGGTATGAGCGCAACCATGCACGTCACCGATCAGGTCGTAGCTACGCGCGGGATCAAGCATCAGTCGCCTCCACCACCCAAGCGGCTGCCCCAGCCGAGCTTGGTCCGGCAAACTTCATAATAATTGTGGTCCAGAGGATGGATCAGCTGCAGCTTTTGCGGCTTCTTACTGATGGTGATGGTGTCGCCCGGGGCGCAGGTGAAGTGGTTCTGCCCGTCACAGGAGACTTGCGGATATATCTGCATATCCTTGGACACGACGATTTTCAGCTCACTGTTGCCATCGACCACAATCGGCCTTCCAGACAAGGTATGGGGGTACATCGGCACGATAACAATGGCATCGAGCTTGGGATGCATGATCGGCCCGCCTGCCGACAGCGCATAGGCGGTCGAACCGGTCGGCGTCGCGACGATCAGGCCGTCGGCTTTCTGGCTGCAGACGAACTGGCCGTCGATGTACAGCTCGAACTCGATCATCCGCGTCGACTTGCCGGGGTGCAGCACCACGTCGTTCAACGCATCGCCCTGGCCGATGGCCTCGGCGTGGCGGCGGACTTCGGCCTGCAACAGGAAGCGGTTTTCGACCAGGTAATGGCCGTCGAGCACTTCGGCGACCTTCACTTCCAGTTCGTCGGGACGAATATCGGTCAGGAACCCCAGGCTGCCACGGTTGATCCCCAGCACCGGAATGTTGTGTCGAGCCAGCGCCCGGGCAGCGCCCAGCAGGCTACCGTCACCGCCGACGACTATGACCATGTCGCAGACTTCACCGAGCATCTTGCGCGATGAGGTTTGCAGGCCGTGGCCTGGCAGGACTTCGGCAATGGTGTCCTCGAGGATCACGTGCATGTGCCGGTCGAGCAGAAACCTTTTCAGTCGGCGAACCGTGTCGAGTACCTGGGAACTGCCCAGACGACCGATGATGCCGATATTGCGAAATTGCTCCATGGGGTTCCTGCGAAGTTCTGGGACGGGCCGAAAAGGACGATTATGGGCGAAAGCCGGCCGCAGACAAAATCCTTTCAGCTTCAAGGGTGTGTTCTCGACATGACGGCGCGCCCGTGATTTATCGAGAACACACCCTTTTAGGCTATGCTCGCAGAATGATCCTGTTTCCTGGCTTGCTCAACTTACCCCGCCAGTTGCGCCACCCCGAGGTGCGCGACCTGGCTTGGGTCATCCTCGCGCCGCCGATGCTCAGTGAAACCCCGTGGCCCCAGCGCCATCCGCTGGCCGGCAGTGATTGGGTAGAGGCTCCCGAACAGCTTGCGCAGTGGCTTGAACAGCTGGATCAGGACAGCAGCCCGTTGCGCCACTGGCTGGCTCTGGGTCCGACCCGCCGTCTGGGCCTGTATTACGAGCGTCTGTGGCAATTCGCCGTGCAGCACGCCCCTGGCATCGAATTGATCGCAGCCAATATGCCGATCCGTCGTGCCGGCCACACCCTGGGCGAACTGGACATGCTGCTGCGCGATCGCGACGGCGTGCACCACCTGGAACTGGCGATCAAACTTTATCTGGGGCCACAACAGGGCGATGGCCATGACACAGCGCAGTGGCTCGGCCCCGGCTGTCATGACCGCCTGGACCGCAAACTGGCGCACCTGAGCCAGCATCAGTTACCGATTTCTGCCCGCCCCGAGAGCCGCGAAGTCCTGGCTGCACTGGACATCCAGCAGTTCAGTGCGCAGTTGTGGCTGGGCGGATACCTGCTGTATCCGTGGCCAGGCAAGGCCCAGCCACCGGCCGGTGCGCACCCGCAGCATTTGAATGGCCGCTGGTTGCACCAGCGCGACTGGTCGAAATTTGTCCTTGAACAGCCACCGGGACGCTGGCAACCCCTGCCCCGCCATGCCTGGCTGGCACCGGCGCATTATCCCGCCGATCAGACCTGGGATGCCGACCAACTGAATGCCTGGCTGGCCGCTCTGGAACCCCAGGCGCCTGCACAGTTGATGGTACGCCTGACGGAAAACATCGCGGGCGAATGGGAAGAAGCCGAGCGCTTGTTCCTGGTGGCGGATCTTTGGCCGAATGTGCCGGGGTCAGGGTAGACCCACCGACAACCGCACCGCCAACGCCGCCAATGTCACCAGCAGCACCGGCACCGTCAGCACTATCCCGACCTTGAAGTAATAGCCCCAGCCGATCTGGATGTCCTTGCGCGCCAGTACATGCAACCAGAGCAAGGTTGCCAGGCTGCCAATCGGAGTGATTTTCGGTCCCAGGTCACTGCCGATGACGTTGGCATAGATCATCGCCTCCTTTACCACGCCAACGGCCTGGCTGGCATCGATGGACAACGCGCCGATCAGCACCGTCGGCAGGTTGTTCATGATCGAGGAAAGCAACGCCGTCAGCAGGCCGGTGCCCATGGCCGCGCCCCAGATGCCGTAGCCGGCAAACCAGTCCAGCAGCCCGGCGATGTGCCCGGTCAACCCGGCATTGCGCAGCCCATAGACCACCAGGTACATGCCCAGCGAGAAAATCACGATCTGCCACGGCGCCTCTTTCAGCACCTTGCGGGTGGAAATCTTGTGCCCGTGGGCAGCAATTGCCAGCAGCAAGGCCGCGCAAACCGCCGAGATGGCGCTGATGGGAATCCCCAACGGCTCCAGGGCGAAGCAACCCGCCAGCAAAATCATCAGCACCCACCAACCGGCGATAAACGTCGGCTTGTCGTGAATCGCGTGCTCCGGTTGTTCAAGCTGCTGCGGGTCGTAACTGCGAGGAATGTCGCGACGGAAAAACCACATCAGCATACCCAGGGTTGCCGCCACGCTGACCAGGTTGACCGGCACCATCACCGCCGCGTACTGGTTGAAACCGATCTTGAAAAAGTCCGCTGAAACAATGTTCACCAGGTTCGAAACCACCAACGGCAGGCTCGCGGTATCGGCGATAAACCCGGCGCCCATCACGAACGCCAGGGTAGCCGTCGGAGAAAAGCGCAGGGCCAGCAGCATTGAAATAACGATGGGAGTGAGGATCAACGCCGCGCCGTCGTTAGCAAACAAGGCCGATACCAGCGCCCCCAGCAACACCATAAACGCAAACAACCTGCGCCCACTGCCGCGCCCCCAGCGGGCGACATGCAAGGCGGCCCAGGCAAAGAACCCGGCCTCATCCAGCAACAGGCTGATGATAATCAACGCGACGAAGGTTCCAGTGGCATTCCAGATGATCTGCCACACCAATGGAATATCGCTCAGCTGTACCACGCCAGAGAGCAATGCCAGCACCGCGCCGAACACCGCACTCCAGCCAACCCCCAGGCCTTTGGGCTGCCAGATCACCAGAGTAATGGTCAGCAGGAAAATCAGCGACGCTATAAGCATGCAAAAACAGCCTTCGTAAATTCAAAAGTGGTCATTTGAGTTGATCGGCACGGGCAAGACAGTCGAACTGACAGAGGGCAAGTAGCTCGATGCAGCGAGCGCGAAATATATGGATTTTCGTATATTCAGTAAAGCGGGGATTTCCAGGCAGGGTTCATTCGTGACTGACCATTGTGGGAGCGAGCAAGTTCGCTCCCACAGGTTTCGAGTCGATCACACTATAGTGGGCGGATCTGGATCTCATGTGGGAGCGGGCTTGACCCGCGAACCGCGAAGCGGCCATTCACCTCAAAGGCGGATCACATGCCCCTCAACCGGAGGCACCTGACCATGGAACAGGCGGGAAATGACATCCTGCGCCGCCTCCAGCCCTTCACTGACCACCACTTCCAGCAACGGATTCGAGGGCGCGGTCACCTGCTGATAAAACCGCTGCAATCCCTCGCCAATATGCTGGCTGACCCGCTCTGGCCCCCAATCGGCATTGCGTTTGCGAATCTGGATCGGTGCGAAGAAGAACACCGGCTGCGGGCCTTCAATGGCACTCAACTGCGCCTCATCGGTGCTTTGCGCCGAGCCGGCGAAGCAGCTGTAGCGCAACTGCCCGGCAAAGTGCTGATGCACTTGATCACGCAGCTTCAGGTCGCCGGAAAAATCCACGTACAACGTCGGCCGGTCTTTCTCCAGAAGGTCCAGCTCGGCATAGGAAACGGTCCGTTCATAACACCCAAGCCCTTCGACAAAGCCTTTATTACCCGCAGAAGTGAGGGCTACTCGTTCAAGCCCGGGCAGCCCTTCCAGACATACGGCAGTGCCATAAGCGGTCTTGCTCGAAGCACTGGAAAACACCAGCCGGGTCGCACCGAAGAACTGGTTGTCCTGCAGGAAGTCCGCGAGCATCGACGAAGTCAAAAACAGCGGTTTGAGCAGGATCTGCAAATTTTCGGTGGCCGGACTGTAGTACTGATCCCAACTGCATCGGGTGTACTGGTTATAGGCCGAAGTCAGTGCCTGACGATGCTCGGCGGCGTCATAAAAGCCGCGCTCGCTGACCCGTTCGGGACGCATCCAGACATGGCTGGCCAACGGAAAATAGCCATAGAACCGCTCTCCCACCTCAACCCCATCGATAGTCGAGGCAACCACATCGGCAAAACCCCAGGTCGGTATATGGCCCCACTCCGAGAGCCCCGTCGGAAAGAAACCCCAGTAGTTCATCGAATCACCATAGGCGGCATAGGTGATGTTATTGGTAGTCAGTGCGCAGCGATCGATTTTCAGAATCGCCTCGCCGGCAGCCGGAATCAGGCTGCGCTGCTGCTGTTCGATACGACTCTGGTCCAGAGCATTCTTGCGGGTGATCAGCCGTGTTACCGTGCTCAAACTTTGCATTTCCAGGCTCCTGCTGCGTAGATAGTGGCGAGTCGCACCAGAGTAGTGGTAGCCGATGAAGAACGGGTTCGGAAACTCCAGGAGCACTGCGTCCACCCTGAACCCCGGGCCAAGCCGCTGAAACGGCCCACTCAGGCGCGGGCAATCTTCACCGTCGAGGCGATTTACGAAGCCTTTGTTCGGATTTGGCGGCGCGATGGCTGGTCGGGGTTGACCACTCGCTCAGTGGCGCTGGAAGCCGGGGTTGCAATCGGTACGCTTTACGACTATTTCCCCAGCAAAGAGGCGTTGCTCTCAGGTTATGTCCGACATTGCGTTGAACAACTGCTGCAACGCCTGGATGAGCAGGTCATACGGCCCAGCGACCTCGACTGGCGAACCCGGATCAACCGTTTGCTGCGCCTGGGCTATGACCCGGCCGACGCCCAACAGCCCTTGCTCGACTATGAACTGCTGATGCTCGAACACCAGATCGCCGAGCCCAAGCATCATCACCGGGTGTTCCAGGAACTCTCGCGCAAATGGCATGAAGCCTTTGCTGTCTGCAGCGATCTGCCGGAAAAACCTTCAGCGACAAGTATCGATGCCTGGCTGATCATGGCCTGGGGCGGCCGTCGCTACGGCATCACCCTGCAGTCCCCTGCCGCGCAAACAGCCGCCTGGCTGACAGAACTCGAAGCAATGATCTGTGAGCGACTGACCAGCGCCGGGTAGCCCGCCAGCGCTGGCGCCGCAGGCTTCAGACCTTCTTGTGCTGCTCGACCCAGGCCCCGTAGGCATTGATAAATTTCTGCAAGATCGGCTGGATAGCCTCGGAAGGCTTGCCCGCGTCGTCGAACGCGGAGCCGGCACCACCTAGATAGGTTTCGGGTTGCTGCATGCACGGCACATCGAGGAAGACCAATGACTGGCGCAGGTGGTGGTTGGCACCAAATCCGCCGATCGCTCCCGGTGACGCGCTGATCACTGCGCCGGGTTTTCCGCTCCAGGCACTTTTGCCATAAGGGCGGGAACCGACGTCAATCGCGTTCTTCAAAACACCGGGCACCGAGCGGTTGTATTCCGGGGTCACGAACAACACCGCGTCGGATGAGCTCACTTGTTGTCTGAAAGTGCTGTAGGCTGCCGGCGGTGCGGCATCAATGTCTTCGTTGTAGAGCGGCAAATCACCAATCTCGATGATGTTCAGTTTAAGATTGGCCGGCGCCAGTTCTGCCAATGCCATTGCGACCTTGCGGTTGATCGACTGTTTTCTCAAACTGCCGACCAACACTGCAATCGTGTAGACGTTGCTCATTGAGGATTCCCGACTATCTGGCTTTAGGTGCCTGTAGTTATAGATGATTCGGGCGGCATCACAACCGGCCCGCTTCACGGAATCGGTGTTCATGACTATATTTTTCCTGTAGGAAAACTTACCGCGCCCAATTACGGTCTACAGAGCCGCAAATTGAGTGATTTATCTCCAGAGGTTCTAAGCAGATGGCAGCAGTACTCGTTGGACAATTCCATGCAAGAGACGCGGAAGGCCGTGTCTATTCGGTGCATGAGTTCCAGGAATCCACCCCGTCGCCAGATGGCCTGGCCGGCTCGGCGCCTGTTACCTCCTATCGCCTGGCCATTGGTGATCGGGTCGACAAACTGAATGATAACGAGTTTCAGTTGAAGCAGTCGGGCGTCACGATCACTCGCGAACCCGAAACCTACATCGCCTCATAACCCCGTGTTATGAGCTGAAGTCATATGCGCGGACTTGGGTTAGGATTCAGTCAATGAATCCCTCACCCGCTGGACATGGACTTCACGCATGCGTTTACGTCATATCGAAGTGATCCAGGCGCTGCTGCAAACCAGTCATCTGGGCACTGCCGGCGAGTTGCTGCGACTACCGGTGGCCGAAGTCGAGGCGATTCTGCGTGACGCCGAGGATCAACTCGGCTTCATGTTGTTCGCCAGCGTGCGCGGACGGCTGCAAGCCACCCGCGAGGCACGAGAGCTGCAGGTCGAGATCGCCCGAGTCTACGAGGCGTTTGAACCTGTGCAGCGACTGGCCAGCAGTCTGAAGCAATATCAGGCGCCGCCGCTGCGGATCATCTGCACCCCTCCGCTTGCGCAGCAACTGCTGCCGCAAAGCATTGCCAACCTGCGCCGAAATTTTCCCGATGCGCCCTGCAATCTCGCCAGCCAACCCACTCGTGAGATCGTCAAAAGCCTGCTGTTGCGCGAAAGCGACCTGGGCTTGAGCCTGCACAACCCCGACCACGGCGACCTCAACTGCGAAGTGCTGGCTCAAGGCAAGCTGCAACTGCTGGCGCCCCATGGCTGGCTGCAGCCCAAGCAAAAATACCTCTCCGTGCAGGAGCTGGCCGGCCAGTCAATGGTTGGCCTGGAAGGTCATGACCCGCTGAGCGTGATGCTCGACAGCAAGCTGCAAGCCCTGCGCCCGGCCCCGGTGATCCAGATCCGGGTGCAGACCCATCAGATGATGCGCAGCATGGTCGAGGCCGGGGAAGGCCTGGCGATCGTCGACCCCTTTACCGCCCTCGGTGCACGAGCCGGTGGCCTGGATGTGTGTCCACTGTCCCCGCCGGTACCGATCACGCTCTATTCCCTCACGCTCAAGAACAGCACGCCTTCGCCCGCCCTGCAGGCCCTGCTGGAGATTGTCACGGAGAAAGCCGCGGCGATGCTGGCGGGTTGAACAGCGGCTTAATCCAGCGGGTTTTCAAACAACCGATACCAGAAAATCGCCACCTCGGCGGTATGCGGGTCGATCCCCCGATAGCGCAGATGATCAATTCCACCGATCACATAACCGCAGCGTTCATACAACCGGCAGGCGCCCAGGTTGTTGTTCTGGGTTTCCAGCATGATGCCCGGCAACTTCTTCTTGCGACTCCAGAACTGCGCGACGTCCAGTAACGCCTTGGCCACCCCGTGGCGACGCGCCGGCGCATGCACCGCCAGCTCATCGATATGGGCGTAACCGTTCCAGTTGGTACTGACCACCACATGCCCCACGGGCTGATCATCGAGCCAGGCCATGAAAATAGCGCTGTCGGCGGCGTTGTGGTAACTGTTGAACTCTTGCGGGTCGATGCCGTAACACTTGCGATAAGGCGCGATGTTCTCCACCGGCCATTGGTCGACGCTTAGACCGACCTGCGCCGCCGCGTAGGTACTGACCTCAAAACTGAAATCGCTGCCCCAGATGTAGGCCGCGAAGCCGTCATCGGCCACGCGCACCGACAAGCCGGGATATTTGGGATTAATCATTGGCTGCATGGCAGGAAACGTCCTCAAACCTTGATGCAATCGACGGTGTAGCAACGTCCATTGCCTTCGTCTTCGTGCTGCAAGCCATGCACGTCCGCGACAAAGCCTGGAAAGCTGCTGTCGAAGGTGCGGGCGAACGCCAGGTAATCGATGATCGAACGGGTCGACTCGGTGAAGCGCTCGCCAGGCATGATCAGCGGGATGCCCGGTGGATACGGCACCAGCATCACCGCGGCGATCCGACCCTGCAGGGCGTCGATGGACACCGCTTCAACCTCGCCACGTACCAGTTGATCGTAGGCATCGGCCGGTTTCATGGCAATCTCCGGCAGGACTGTGTACATGCGCTTGAGGTGTTTGGCCGTGGCATTGCTGCGATAACAGGCATGCAACTGGTCGCACAGATCGCGCAGGCCCATGCCCTGATAGCGTGCAAGATCCTGTTTGGCCACGCACGGCAGGCAGGTCGCCAGGCTGACGTTGGCGTCGTAGCTGCGCTTGAACTCCAGCAGTTCGGTGAGCAGCGTGCTCCATTTGCCTTTGGTGATACCCATGGAGAACAGCACCAGAAACGAATACAGACCGGTCTTCTCGACCACCAGGCCGCGCTCCCAGAGGAATTTGCTGACCACCGCCGCCGGGATGCCGCACTCGCTCAAGGCACCGCCGGCGGTCAGCCCGGGCATGACCAGAGTGACCTTGATCGGATCGAGCAGGACGTAATCTTCGGCAATATCGCCGAAACCATGCCAGTCCGCCTCGGGCTCGAGCAGCCAGTCAGCGGTGACAACCCGGTCGATCCCCTCGACCGATGGCGGCTGCCAGATCGAAAACCACCAGTCATCCGCGGCGATATGCTGACGCAGATTGGCCAGCGCCCGGCGAAAACTCAGTGCCTCATCGAACATTTCCTGCAGCAGCGAACGACCCGCCGGCCCTTCCATCATTGCCGATGCAACGTCCAGCGAAGCGATGATGCTGTACTGCGGTGAAGTGGAGATATGCATCATGAAGGCTTCGTTGAACCGATCACGGTCCAGTTGTCGCGCGCCGCCGTCCTGCACGTGAATCATCGAGGCCTGGCTGAACGCCGCCAGGAGTTTGTGCGTGGAGTGGGTGGTGAACACCAGGGGGCTGTCGGCGGTGCGCGAAGTGCCCATGCCGTAACGCCCGGCAAAGAACTCGTGAAACGCCGCGTAAGCGTACCAGGCCTCGTCGAAGTGCAAGACCTCGACGCTGTTGCCCAGGGTCTGTTTGATCAGCTCGGCGTTGTAGCACAGGCCGTCGTAGGTGGAGTTGGTGACCACTGCCAGCTTGACCCTGGGTGGTCGGCCCTTGGTCAGCGGGCTGGCATCGATCTTGGCCTTGATCGACTCGGGGCTGAATTCGCTCAGCGGAATCGGCCCGATAATGCCCAGCTCATTGCGCTCCGGGCAGAGGTACAGCGGAATCGCGCCCGTCATGATGATCGAGTGCAGGACCGACTTGTGGCAGTTGCGGTCTACCAGCACCAGGTCGTCACGCCCGACCATCGAATGCCAGACGATCTTGTTGGCGGTCGAGGTGCCGTTGATCACGAAAAAGGTGTGATCGGCGCCAAAATTGCGCGCCGCGCGGGCCTCGGCTTCAGCCAATGGACCGGTGTGATCGAGCAGCGAGCCCAGCTCCGGCACCGAGACCGACAAGTCCGAACGCAGGGTGTTTTCCCCGAAAAACTGATGAAACGCCTGCCCCACCGGGCTCTTGTGATAGGCCACGCCACCACCGTGACCGGGGGTGTGCCAGGAGTAGTTGGAATCGGCAGTGTGTTGCACCAGCGCCTTGAAAAACGGCGGCAACAGGCCATCAAGGTAATTGCGCGCCGCTCGCGCCACTTGTCGGGCAAGGAACGGCACGGTGTCTTCGAACAGATAGAGAATACCGCGCAACTGATTGAGCTCGCTCATGGCGTCGGCCGGGGCGTTTTCCAGGGTCACCTGCTCGCCCAGGGCGAAAATCGGCAGGTTCGGCGCACGCACCCGCGCCAGGCGGATCAGTTGGGCCATATTCTGCAGTAGATGGGTATTTTCCCTGGCGTCCTCCGCGGCGATCAGCATGCAGGCCAGGCCGTGGTGAGTCGAGGCCACCAGCCGCCCCTCGGTGTAATCCACCGCAGAAACGATACTGAAACCTTCCTGCTCCAGCTCCCGGGCGATTCCGCGGACCCGATCACCGGCGACGGTGTCAGCCTTGATGTCGCGGTGCACGATAAGGACGGGGAATTTCAAGTCTTTATACATGGGGCGGGTGTCCTGAGAGGGCAGACCGCAGCCTGCCAATGACCTCAGGGTAGAGGGTTGAGGCTCTTGTGGCGAGGGGCTTGTCGGAACGCCGCACCGCCCCGTTGGGTCGCGAAGCGGCCCTAAAACCTGCAATCACATTTCGTCAGGCACACCGCATTCACAGGTTTGCGGCTGCTGCGCACCCGAGCGGGGGCAAGCCCCCTCGCCACAGGCAAGCTCCCTCGCCACAATGGATTAACCCTTGGCCTCAGCCAGCTGCACCCAAAGCGCTGGCGCGCCGGCAGATTTGGCAATCGCTTCCATCCGCGCCACGTGTTCGGCCAGGTCGGTTTCACTGGCACGAATGATCCGGGTCGGCTGGCGATCGGCTGGCAGACGGCGAATCTCGCTGGGCCGGTTGCCCGAACCTTCGCCCGAACCGTTGCCATCCGAGGCGTTGCCAGCCAGGGACAGGCTGGTCTGGCCGCCGGTCATGGTCAGGTAGACGTCGGCGAGGATCTCGGAGTCGAGCAAGGCGCCGTGCAGCTCACGACCGGAGTTGTCGACGCCATAGCGTTTGCACAAGGCATCAAGGCTGTTGCGTTGCCCCGGATGGCGCTCACGGGCCATCATCAGGGTGTCGAGGATCGTGCAGTGCTGAGTGATATCAGCCCGATCCTTGCGCCCCATCAAGGCGAATTCATTGTTGATGAAGCCGACGTCGAACGCCGCGTTGTGGATGATCAGCTGTGCGCCCATGATGAATTCGAAGAACTCTTCGGCCACTTCAGCAAACCGCGGTTTTCCCACCAGGAATTCGTTGGTGATGCCGTGTACGCCAATGGCGCCTTCATCACTTTCCCGGTCCGGCTGCAGATAGACATGGAAATGCCGACCGGTCAGGCGCCGACCGATCAACTCGACGCAACCGATCTCGACAATCCGGTGGCCGTCGGTCACCGGCATGCCGGTGGTTTCGGTATCGAGTACAACGGATCTGTTGGCCATCAGGGTCAGCTCTCAACGGGTCATTCGTGCAAAAGCGGCGATATTAACACGCCCGCTGGTGTCTTTCAGATACACCGTTTTGCGCCCATCGCGAGCAGGTCAAACAGTCATACCGAAATCAGGACTGCTTGTAACCGCGCACTTCGTCCACGCCTCGGTTGGCCAATTGGTCGGCGCGCTCGTTGCCGTGGTGGCCGATATGGCCGCGCACCCACTTCCAGGTGACGTTATGGCGATTGACCTGCTCATCGAGCAGCTTCCACAGGTCAGCATTTTTCACCGGTTCTTTAGCGGCGGTTTTCCAGCCGCGTTTCTTCCAGTTGTCCATCCATTCGTTGATGCCTTTCATCACGTACTGGGAGTCGGTCACCAACAGCACATCGCAGGAACGCTTGAGCTCTTCCAGGCCACGAATCGCCCCCATCAACTCCATGCGGTTGTTGGTGGTGTTGGCTTCGCCGCCCCAGAGTTCTTTTTCAACGCCCTTGCACACCAGTAACGCGCCCCAACCGCCTGGGCCGGGATTGCCCTTGCAGGCGCCATCAGTGAAAAGTTCTACGCTATCGCTATCGCTCATTCCAACCTATCCAGAAAATGCCTGTGGCTTGCCGATCGTTGACCGACAACGCCCGAGGCCGGGCAAGCCCGGCCGGCCAATATAATATTAAAGAGAAAGAGTGTTTTACGGCTCGATGTCGCGACGATTGACCTTGGCCATCGGCAACGGAATCAGCTTGCCCATCGGTTCGCGGCGAACCTGACGCACCGGCCTCAAGCCGACCACGATCTTGCGCGCGACCAGTAAATAGAAGCCGCCACCGGACAATTGCCAGTCACCGGCCTTGCGTTCCCAACCCGCCAGACGGGCCTGCCACGCAGGGGACGCGAGCGGCGGACGATAGCATCCGAAGCGGCGTTTCTCCAGCGCAAAGCCCAGCAGGTTCAACCAGTCACCGACCCGTGAAGGCGAAATGCAGCGAGCCTTGCGCAGCGCGTCATGGGCGAACACATGGCGCAAGCCCCAGCTACTCCAGGGGTTGATGCCGACAATCAGCAAATGTCCGCCGGGGCGCACACTGCTGGCCGCTTCACGAAGCAAGCCATGGGGTGAGAGGCAGAAATCCAGCCCGTGCTGCAATACCACCACGTCGGCGGCATGCTCGCTAAGGGGCCAGGCCTGCTCCTCGCAAACGATTTCCACACCAGGCAACGGCGCGCCAAGCCGGACATTGCGCTGCACCTGGGGCGCCGCTGGCGGCGTTTCGGCCGAGGGCCCGTAATGCACCAGGTAGCCGCCAAAGAACCGTCCAAGCTCGTCTTCGAGCATGCGCCGCTCTTCGTCCAGCAAAAATTGTCCGATGGGACCGGCCAGCCATTCACGGGCCGCGCCGATCAATGCCAGCCAGTCAGGATCAGCCTGAGCGAACGCTTTATCGGTCATTGCATTCTCCAACTCGCCAAGAAGTTCTAAGATGCGCCATTGTTTCCTGCTTGGCGAATCCAACGATGATACAGATCAGTGCCCTGCCTGCCTTCACCGATAACTACATCTGGTTGTTACAGGATCACCGCACCCAGTGCTGCGCCGTGGTCGATCCGGGCGATGCCGCGCCAGTGCAGGCGTGGCTCGAGCAACATCCCGAGTGGACCCTGAGCGACATTCTGGTCACGCACCATCACCATGATCACGTCGGCGGCGTCGAGCAGCTCAAGCAAAGGACTGGCGCCAGGGTCTACGGGCCGGCAAGCGAAAACATCCCGGGCCGCGATGTGGCGCTGCACGACAATGACAGCATCAGTGTACTCGGCTGCGAAATGAAAGTAATCGCCGTCCCCGGCCATACCCTGGGGCATATTGCGTATTACCATCATGGGCTGCTGTTCTGCGGCGACACGCTCTTCGCAGCCGGCTGCGGGCGGCTGTTCGAAGGCACGCCCGAGCAAATGCACCACTCGTTGAGCCAACTGGCAGCCTTGCCTGAAGACACCCTGGTGTATTGCACCCACGAATACACCCTGAGCAATCTGCGTTTTGCCCAGGCGGTCGAGCCGAACAATCCTCACATCACCGAACGGCTGGCGAACGTCACTCAACTGCGCGAAGACGGCCACATGAGCCTGCCCTCGACCCTGGCCCTGGAAAAGCTCACCAACCCGTTCCTGCGCACTGGCGAAACATCTGTTAAACAAAAAGCGGACGAACGGAATGGCCTCGATAACCGTTGTCCCAGTGCGGTTTTTGCTGCCTTGAGGGCTTGGAAAGATAAATTCTAGACGTACTACTGTTGACACAAAAATTCTGAATGGTTGACCGCACCTCGAGTGCTTTCTAGAATCGCCCGACATTTTTGCCCGGAACTTACTTCCAGCCAATGTCGTCATTTATTAGTAAAGCCATCACTTCAGACGCATTGACCCGCCTGGCTCAAGCCATCGCGGTGGCTGTGTCCGCCACACTGGCGGGCTGCCAAAGCACCAGTTATGCCCCGCAAACCGACGCGGCGCATGTCCCGAATCTTTCCCACCGGGTCAAACAAAAGCCTATCTGGCTCAGCGAAAAACCCACCCCGCAAGTGCCTCAGGATGTCTGGGAGCGCATGCGTCTGGGCTTCCAGTTACAAGATGGGCTCGGCGTCAACCCGCGCATCGAACAGCAGCGCCTGTGGTTCGCCAGCAACCCGTCGTTCCTGGAAAACGCCGGTGAGCGTGGCAGCCTTTATATTCATTACATCGTCGAACGCCTCGAAGAACGCAACATGCCGCTGGAGCTGGCGCTGCTGCCGGTGATTGAAAGTGCCTACAACCCGATGGCCTACTCCCGGGCCAATGCCGTCGGCCTGTGGCAGTTCATCCCGTCTACCGGGCGTTACTTCAACCTGCGTCAGACCCGTTTCTACGATGGCCGGCGCGACATCACCGCCTCGACCACCGCGGCGCTGGATTACCTGACCCGCCTGCACGACATGTTCAACGGCGACTGGATGCTGGCGCTGGCGGCCTATAACGCTGGCGAAGGCACTGTCAGCCGGGCCATCGAGCGTAACGAAAAACTCGGTTTGCCCACCGATTACTGGAACCTGCCGCTGCCTGCCGAGACCCAGGCTTACGTCCCCAAGTTGCTGGCCCTGTCCCAAGTGGTGCTGGCGCCGCAAGCGTATGGCGTGAACCTGAACCCGATCGCCAACGAGCCCTATTTCGAAGTCGTCGAAATCAACCAGCGCATGGACTTGTCCCGTGTCGCCGCCGTGGCCAACATCGACGAAGACGAGTTGTTCCAGCTCAACCCGGCCTTCAAGCAACGCACCACCATCGACGGCCCCCAGCATCTACTGGTGCCGACGTCCAAGGCACAGCTGCTGACCACCAGCCTGTCGACCATGAAACCGGAAGAACTGATCAGCAAGCGCTCGCTCAAGCCGGTGTTCGATGACGTGGCCAGCGACGAATCCCCCAGGTTGAAGCGCAGCTACCGGGTAAAACGCGGAGACAACCTGACGCTGATCGCCAAGGCCAACAAGGTCGACGTCAAGGACCTGCAACGCTGGAACAAACTGACCGGCAAGAACTTGAAAGCCGGCCAGACCCTGGTCATGCAGGACACTGGCAAAGGCAAAGGCAACAGCGTTGCCAGCAACAAAAAGTCGACCCAGTACAAGGTCAAGCGAGGGGATTCGCTGTACATGGTCGCCAAGCGCTTCAATGTCGAGATGCAACACCTCAAGCGCTGGAACCCACGCACCGGCCAGGCACTCAAGCCGGGGCAGATGCTGACGGTTTCTGCGCCGCATTGAGTTGATGGGACCGAAAAGATCGCAGCCTTCGGCAGCTCCTACAGGGATTTGCGTACACCCCCAACATCCCGGGTGTATTCGGTCGGCGCGTAGGAGCTGCCGCAGGCTGCGATCTTTTTGAGGTACTCCAGGTGCTTTGGTGCATAACCTTTTTCCTGTCGATACAAGCTGTTACTGTACCGATCACAAAGCCCAAGCCGCCCGGATCGGATCTCTGACTTGATGCGTCCCCTCCTCCTGCTCCTAATCAGTCTGGCCTTGAGCTTTCCCGCAAGCGCAACAATCAGCGAAAGCCACGGTTATGCGCAGTTCGGCACGCTCAAGTACCCAGCCAAATTCACCCATTTCGATTGGGTCAACCCGCAAGCGCCAAAAGGCGGTACCTTGCGGGTCATGGCATTTGGCACCTTCGATACGCTCAATCCCTATACTTTCAAGGGGTCCAGCCCGGTTTCGACGTCCAACTTCCTGCAATACGGCGTCAACGAGCTGAATGAAACCCTGATGGTCGGCACCGGCCAATACGCCCCTTCCGGTGATGAGCCGACTGCCAGCTATGGCCTGATCGCGCAATCGGTGGAATACAGCGAAGACCGCAGCTGGGTAGTGTTCAACCTGCGCCCCGAAGCACGCTTTCACGATGGCACGCCGATCACCGCCTACGACGTGGCGTTTTCCTACCGTCTGCTGCTCAAGGAAGGACACCCGCAATACCGGACCAACCTTCAGGAAGTCCTGCGGGTCGACGTGCTCAACCCGCAACGCATTCGCTTCGTGTTCAAACGTGCCGGCAACCCGCTGCTGATCCTGCGTCTGGGCGAGCTGCCGGTCCTGCCCCGGCATTACTGGAAAGGTCGCGACTTCAAGGCCACCACCTTCGAACCGCCACTGGGCAGTGGGCCGTACCGCATCACTGCGGTGCAACCGGGACGCCAGCTGGTGTTCGAGCGGGTCAAGGACTACTGGGGCAAGGCGTTGCCGGTCAATCGCGGCAAGTACAACTTCGACCGGGTCGAGGTGGAGTTCTATCGCGACAGTGATGTGGCCTTCGAAGCGTTCAAGGCCGGCGAGTTCGACATCTATATCGAGCACCAGGCCAAAAACTGGGCCAATGGCTACAACTTCCCGGCGGTTCGTCGTGGCGAGGTGATCAAGGCACAGATCGCCCATCAGATTCCAACCCAGACCCAGGGCCTGTTCATGAACAGCCGCCGCGGCACCTTCGCCGACATCAAGGTGCGCGAAGCATTGGGCATGATGTTCGATTTCGAGTGGACCAACCGCACGCTGTTCAGCGGCGCCTATAAACGCGCCATGAGTTACTACCCCAACAGCGAGTTTGCCGCCACCGGGGTTCCGATCGGCCATGAATGGCTGCTGCTCTCACCGTACCGCAGCCAGTTGCCGGCCAACCTGTTTACCGAGGCCTTCAGCCTGCCGCGGACCGAGGGTCGAGGCATTCCGCGAGCCACCCTGCGCCGGGCCCTCGGACTGCTGGCCGAAGCCGGCTGGAAGCTCAATGGCCAGCGCCTGCAGAACAGCGCCGGCCAGCCCCTGCGCTTCGAAATCCTGCTGGTCAATCCCAATCTGGAACGGCTGCTGCAACCCTACGCCGAGAACCTCGCCAGCATCGGCATCGATGCGCACCTGCGCACGGTAGATCGCGCCCAGTACAAACAGCGTCTCGACCAGTTCGATTTCGACATGATCCTGATGACCCTCGATCAAACCCTCAGCCCTGGCCTGGAGCAATGGCAGTACTTCCACTCCAGCCAGGTCGGGGTCAAGGGCAGCAAGAATTACGCTGGCGTCGCCAACCCGGTGGTCGATCATCTGCTCGAACAGTTGCTCGCGGCGAAAACCCGCGACGAACAACTGGCCGCCGGCAAGGCCCTGGACCGGGTACTGCTGTGGCAGCACTACATCGTTCCCAACTGGTATATCAACTATCATCGTCTGGCGTACCGCAACCGGTTCGCCTTCGTCACCACGCCGCCCTACGCCCTGGGTCTGAGCGCGTGGTGGCTGAAGTCTTCGGAGAAAGCCCAATGATGCCTTTGCGTGCCCTGCTCCTGCGGGCCTGCGGCCTGTTGTTCACGGGACTTGCGTGTGCCGCCCAAGCCGCCCCGCAACATGCCCTGACGTTGTATAACGAGCCGCCTAAATACTCGGCCGACTTCAAATATTTCGATTACGTCAACCCGGATGCGCCCAAGGGCGGCACCTTCCGCCAGGCCGGTTTCGGTGGCTTCGACAGCCTCAACCCGTTCATCAACAAGGGCGTACCGGCCGACGATATCAATCTGATCTATGACACCCTGGCCAAACAGAGCCTGGACGAACCCTTTACCGAATACGGGCTGATTGCCGAAAAAATCGAAAAGGCCCCGGATAACAGCTGGGTGCGCTTTTACCTGCGCCCCGAAGCCCGTTTCCACGACGGCCACCCGGTGCGTGCCGACGACGTGGTGTTCAGCTTCCAGACCCTGATCAAGAGTGGCGCGCCGCTGTACCGCGGGTACTACGGCGACGTCGAAGAAGTGATCGCCGAAGACCCGCTGCGGGTGCTGTTCAAGTTCAAGCACACCAACAACCGCGAGTTGCCGCTGATCCTCGGGCAACTGGCGGTACTGCCCAAACACTGGTGGGAGAGTCGCGATTTCACTAAAGGCAACCTTGAGATGCCGCTGGGCAGCGGTCCTTACAAAGTCAGCTCGGTCAAGGCCGGGCGCTCGATTCGCTACGAGCGGGTCAAGGACTATTGGGGCAAGGACCTGCCGGTCAATCGCGGCCAATACAATTTCGACGCCATGACCATCGACTACTACCGCGACAACACCGTCGCGCTGGAAGCCCTCAAGGCCGGTCAGTTCGACTACTGGATGGAGATGGCGGCGAAGAACTGGGCCAACGCCTACAACACTCCGGCGGTGGCCGAAGGCCGGCTGATCAAGGAACAGATCCCCAACGGCAACCCCACCGGCATGCAAGGCTTCGTTTTCAACCTGCGCCGCCCGGTGTTCGAGGATGTGCGGGTGCGGGAAGCCTTGAGTCTGTTGCTGGACTTCGAGTGGACCAACAAGCAACTGTTCAACGGCGCCTATGCGCGCACCCGCAGCTACTTCGAGAACTCGGAAATGGCCGCCACCGGCCTGCCGGACCCGGAGCAACTGGCGATACTCGAACCGCTGCGCGGAAAAATCCCCGAGCAGGCGCTCACCGAAGCCTTCCAGCCATCGAAGACCGATGCCAGCGGCATGATCCGCGCCCAGCAGCGCAAGGCCTATCAGCTGCTGCAGGAAGCCGGCTGGCGGATTGTCGATGACAAGATGGTCGACGCCACCGGCAAACCGGTGACCATCGAGTTCCTGTTGGCCCAGACCGAATTCGAACGTGTGCTGCTGCCATTCAAGCGCAACCTGAGTGACTTGGGGATCGAGCTGGTGATCCGTCGCGTCGACGTCTCCCAATACATCAATCGCCTGCGCTCGCGGGACTTCGATATGGTCGTCGGCAGCTTCCCGCAGTCCAGTTCACCGGGTAACGAACAGCGCGAATTCTGGAAATCGGAAAGCGCCGACAAACCTGGCAGCCGTAACTATATCGGTCTGAAAGACCCGGCCATCGACCAGCTCGTCGAACAGCTGATCAATGCCGATTCGCGCAAGAACCTCGTGGCCCACGCCCGCGCCCTCGACCGGGTGTTGCAGTGGGGCTACTACGTGATCCCCAACTGGCACATCAAGACCTGGCGCGTGGCGTACTGGAATCATATCGGTCACCCGAAAGTCTCCCCTACCAACGACGTTGGCATTTCCACCTGGTGGATCAAGCCCGACGCCGCGCCGGCGGTAGAAATCCAGACCCAGGTGCAAGCCGAACCCGCAGGCGTGGAGCAATAAGATGCTGGCGTATATCTTTCGGCGATTGCTGCTGATTATCCCGACCCTGTTCGGCATTTTGCTGATCAACTTTCTGATCATCCAGGCCGCCCCCGGCGGCCCGGTGGAGCAGATGATCGCCAAGCTCGAGGGTTTCGAAGGCGCCACCAGCCGCATCGCCGGCGGCGGCGCCGAAGTCTCGGTGGCCGGCCCCAGCTACCGTGGCGCCCAGGGCCTGGACCCGGCACTGGTCAAAGAAATCGAGCAAATGTATGGCTTCGATAAATCGGCGCCGGAACGCTTGTGGATCATGATCAAGAACTACGCCAGCCTGGATTTTGGCGACAGTTTCTTTCGCGACGCCAAGGTCATCGACCTGATCAAGGAAAAAATGCCGGTGTCCATTTCCCTCGGGCTCTGGAGCACGCTGATCATGTACATGGTGTCGATCCCGCTGGGGATCGCCAAAGCCACGCGGCACGGCAGCCATTTCGACGTCTGGACCAGCTCGGCGATCATTGTCGGCTACGCGATCCCGGCGTTCCTGTTCGCCATCCTGCTGATCGTGGTGTTCGCCGGCGGCAGTTACCTTGACTGGTTTCCGTTACGCGGCCTGACCTCGAACAACTTCGACGAGCTGAGCTGGAGCGGCAAGATCCTCGATTACTTCTGGCACCTGGCACTGCCGGTGACGGCCCTGGTGATCGGTAACTTCGCGACCATGACCCTGCTGACCAAAAACAGCTTCCTCGACGAGATCAACAAACAGTACGTGATCACCGCCAAGGCCAAAGGCCTGACCCATCGTCGAGTGCTCTATGGACACGTGTTCCGCAACGCCATGCTGCTGGTGATCGCCGGTTTCCCCTCGGCCTTCATCGGCATCTTCTTCACCGGTTCCTTGCTGGTGGAAGTGATCTTCTCCCTCGATGGCCTGGGCCTGATGAGTTTCGAAGCGGCGATCAACCGCGACTACCCGGTAGTGTTCGGCACGCTGTTCATCTTCACGTTGCTGGGGCTGGTGGTGAAACTGATCGGCGACCTCACCTACACCCTGGTCGATCCGCGCATCGACTTCGAAAGCCGGGAGCATTGAGATGACGCTTTCCCCCCTCAATCGCCGCCGCTTCGAATTGTTCAAAGCCAACAAGCGGGGCTGGTGGTCACTGTGGCTGTTTCTGATCCTGTTCGGCGCAAGCCTGGGCGCGGAGCTGATCGCCAACGACAAACCGCTGGCGGTGCATTACGACGGTGACTGGTATTTCCCGGCGCTCAAGCGCTACCCGGAAACCGCCTTCGGCGGAGAGTTCCCGCTGGAAGCCAACTACAAGAGCCCGTACATCCGCGAACTGCTGAAGGCCAAGGACGCCTGGATCCTCTGGGCAGCGATCCCCTACAGCTACCAGAGCATCAACTACGACCTGAAAGTCCCGGCCCCCGCGCCACCCTCGGCCGATAACTGGCTGGGCACCGACGACCAGGGCCGCGATGTGCTGGCCCGAGTGATCTACGGCTTTCGGGTCTCGGTGCTGTTCGCCCTGACCCTGACCATCCTCAGCTCGATCATCGGGGTGATCGCCGGGGCCTTGCAGGGTTTCTATGGCGGCTGGGTCGATCTGGCCGGGCAGCGCTTCCTGGAGATCTGGTCCGGGCTGCCCGTCCTGTATTTGCTGATCATTCTCGCCAGCTTCGTGCAGCCAAACTTCTGGTGGCTGCTGGGCATCATGCTGCTGTTCTCCTGGATGAGCCTGGTCGACGTGGTGCGCGCCGAGTTCCTGCGCGGGCGCAACCTCGAATACGTGCGCGCCGCCCGAGCGCTGGGCATGCAGAACGGCGCGATCATGTTCCGGCACATTCTGCCCAACGCCATGGTCTCGACCATGACGTTCATGCCATTCATCCTCACCGGCGCCATCGGCACCCTCACCGCCCTGGATTTCCTCGGTTTCGGCCTGCCGCCCGGCGCGCCGTCCCTCGGCGAACTGGTGGCCCAGGGCAAATCCAACCTGCAAGCGCCGTGGCTGGGCATGAGTGCCTTCGCCGTGCTGGCAATCATGTTGAGCCTGCTGGTATTTATCGGCGAGTCCGCTCGCGATGCTTTCGACCCGAGGAAGTAAAATGAATCAGCACACTCTGATCGAAGTCCGCGACCTCTCCGTCGAATTTATCGTCGGTGAGCGCCGTCAACGGGTGGTCGAAAACGTCAGCTTCAAAATCAAGCGTGGTGAAACCCTGGCCCTGGTGGGCGAAAGCGGTTCAGGCAAATCGGTGACCGCCCATTCGATCCTGCGCCTGCTGCCCTATCCCCTGGCACACCACCCTACCGGCGCCATCCTGTATGCCAACCAGGATTTGTTGAGCCTCAGAGAGAAAACCATCCGCCACATCCGCGGCAACCGGATCGCGATGATCTTCCAGGAGCCAATGACCTCGCTGAACCCGCTGCATTCGATCGAGAAACAGATCAATGAAGTGCTCGGCCTGCACAAAGGCTTGATCGGCAAGGTCGCGACCAAACGCACCCTGGAATTGCTCGAACTGGTCGGTATCCCCGAACCGCACAAACGCCTCAAGGCCCTGCCCCATGAATTGTCCGGTGGCCAGCGCCAGCGCGTGATGATCGCCATGGCCCTGGCCAACGAGCCGGAACTGCTGATTGCCGACGAACCGACCACCGCCCTGGACGTGACCGTTCAGCTGAAAATCCTCGAACTGCTCAAGGAATTGCAGGCGCGTCTGGGTATGGCATTGCTGCTCATCAGCCACGATTTGAACCTTGTGCAAAGAATTGCACATCGTGTATGTGTCATGCAGCGCGGTTGCATCGTCGAACAGGCATCGTGCGAAGAGTTGTTCCGCGCGCCGAAGCATCCTTACACTCGGGAACTGCTGGCTGCGGAGCCTCGCGGCAACCCGGCGAACACTGTGGCCGGTGCGCCGTTGCTGGAAGTCGAGGACCTGAAAGTCTGGTTCCCGATCAAGAAAGGTTTTCTGCGCAGCACCGTCGATTACGTAAAAGCGGTGGATGGCATCAATTTCAGCCTGCCCCAGGGCCAGACCCTGGGGATCGTCGGTGAAAGCGGTTCCGGCAAATCCACCCTGGGCCTGGCGATCTTGCGGTTGATCGGCAGCAAAGGGGCGATCCGTTTCGAGGGCAAGCAGCTAGACTGCCTGACGCAGCAGCAGGTTCGGCCGTTGCGACGGCAAATGCAGGTGGTCTTTCAGGACCCCTTCGGCAGCCTCAGCCCACGGATGTGCGTGAGCCAGATTGTCGGTGAAGGGCTGCGGATCCATAAGATGGGCACGGAGGCAGAGCAGGAACAAGCGATTATCGCGGCACTGGTGGAAGTAGGCCTGGACCCGGAAACCCGGAACCGCTACCCCCACGAGTTCTCTGGCGGGCAACGGCAAAGAATCGCCATTGCCCGGGCATTAGTGCTAAAACCGGCGTTGATTCTGCTGGACGAGCCCACTTCGGCGCTCGACCGGACAGTCCAGCGCCAGGTGGTGGAACTGCTGCGCAAGCTGCAAACCAAGTACAACCTGACGTATTTGTTTATCAGCCATGACCTGGCGGTAGTCAAAGCACTCAGCCACCAGCTGATGGTGGTCAAGCAGGGCCAAGTGGTCGAACAGGGTGACGCGCAAAGTATTTTTGCCGCACCGCAACATCCCTATACACAGCAGCTGCTGGAGGCCGCTTTCCTGGCCCCAACAGCTGTCGAATAACCTGAAGAGAGGAGCAACACATGGGTTTTCTCGCCGGTAAGCGCGTACTGATCGTCGGTGTCGCCAGCAAGCTGTCCATCGCATCCGGCATCGCTGCCGCCATGCATCGCGAGGGCGCTGAGCTTGCCTTCACTTATCAGAACGACAAGCTCAAGGGTCGTGTCGAAGAGTTCGCACAAGGCTGGGGTTCGAGCCCTGAACTGTGCTTCCCGTGCGACGTGGCCAGCGATGAAGAAATCGCCAAGGTCTTCGAAGCGTTGAGCAAGAAATGGGACGGCCTGGATTGCATCGTGCACTCCGTCGGCTTCGCCCCGGGCGACCAACTGGACGGCGACTTCACCGAAGCCACCACCCGTGAAGGTTTCCGCATCGCTCACGACATCAGCGCCTACAGCTTCGTGGCCCTGGCCAAGGCTGGCCGCGAAATGATGAAAGGCCGCAACGGCAGCCTGCTGACCCTGTCGTACCTGGGCGCCGAGCGCACCATGCCGAACTACAACGTCATGGGCATGGCCAAGGCTTCGCTGGAAGCTGGCGTGCGTTACCTGGCCGGCTCCCTGGGCCCGGACGGCACCCGCGTCAACTGCGTATCGGCTGGCCCGATCCGCACCCTCGCCGCTTCCGGCATCAAGAACTTCCGCAAGATGCTGGCCGCCAACGAAGCGCAAACCCCGCTGCGTCGTAATGTCACCATCGACGAAGTCGGCAACGCCGGCGCCTTCCTGTGCTCGGACCTGGCGTCCGGCATCAGCGGCGAAATCATGTATGTAGACGGCGGCTTCAACACCACCGCCATGGGCAACCTCGAAGAGTGATGCCCCTGCTGTGAAAAAACCCGCCAATTGGCGGGTTTTTTTATGAGATTCATGTGGGGTTGGGATTGTCCGCGAAGACGTCCTTTGAAGCGACAACGCGGACCGTAGCAGCTGGCGAAGCCTGCGTTCGGCCGCGCAGCGGTCGTAGAACCTGCACCCTCGGTCAACCTGACACACCGCAGTGCCGGGTATTGCGACTGCTGCGCAGCCGAACGCAGCCTCGCAGGCTCGGCAGCTGCTACGGTCCGCGTCGTCGTTTATTCCTCATCCAGCAAACACCGTGCAAACAACTGCTGAATCGGTTGATTACGCTGGCCATGCCGCACCAGCAGCACGATCTCGCGGTAGAACGTCAGTTCCCCCAACGGGATGATCCTGACTTTCGCGCCATATTCGAGCCAGAGACCGGCTTGGGGAATCAGCGCGACACCCAGGCCGCTTTCGACCATTTTCACAATGGCTTCCAGCTCATCCAGTTCCAGTGCAACCTGCACCTCGATCTGCTGTTCCCGCAGGAAACGCGTCACCAGTCGCCCGCCGAACGAGGTTCGGTCATAGCGCACATGGGGTTGTTCGGCGAGCAGTTGCAGCGGGTCCCCACCCTCCAGGTGCGGGGGCACGATCAGCACGAAAGGCTCCTGGCGAATGAGCTGGGCAGTCAACTCCTTGGGCAGCTCGAACGGCGGTTTGATCAGGATCGCCAGATCGACTTCGCCAGTGTCCACCTGACTCAACAGATTGAGCGACACGCCGGGCACCAGCTTGGGTTCGAGCTTCGGCGCCTGTTGACGCAAGCGCAATAATGCCTGGGGCAACAGACCGGTCTGGGCCGTGGCCACCGCGCCGATCTTCAACTCGCCGCGAAATTCGCTGACGTCATCGCTGACCGCCATGCGGTTGAAGGTCTCGAGGATTTCCCTGGCCATCGGCAAGGCGCGCTGCCCGGCCGCATTGAGGATCGCCTGGCGCCCGGTACGATCGAACAGACGAATGCCCAGCGCCTGCTCCAGATTGCGAATCTGCGCGCTGATCGCCGACTGGGTCAGGCCGATGTGCATGCCCGCCGCGGCAAAGGTGCCGTAGCGCGTCACGGCAATGAAGGTTTTCAGTTCCCGAAGCATCGCCGCCCCTCGATTGATCGAAATAATTTGAGCTGGAAGCGAAAATTATCGTCTTTTAATCGAAAACCACAAGGCTAGAATCAGTCCGACTCCCAGCGAACGAGGCTTGATCCCGATGCGAATTTCTCCCTTTCACCTGGCCATTCCGGTGTTCGATCTACCTGCCGCACGGCGTTTCTATGGTGAGGTGTTCGGCCTGGAGGAAGGCCGTTCGAGCGAGCAGTGGGTCGACTTCAATTTCTTCGGCCATCAACTGGTCATCCATGCACACCCCAAAACCACCGCGCAGGAATCCGCCCACACCAATGCCGTGGACGGGCACGATGTCCCCGTCCCGCATTTTGGGGTGGTGTTGGCAATGGATGAATGGCAGGCCTTGGCCGAACGGCTGAAGTCCCTCGATACCCGGTTCGTGATCGAGCCCGGTATCCGCTTCAAGGGCCAGGTCGGCGAACAGGCCACCATGTTCCTCTTCGACCCGTGCGGCAACGCCTTGGAGTTCAAGGCATTCAAGGACATCGATCAGCTGTTCGCCAAGTAAGCCCGAGGATGAAGTATTAACCTTTTCCGAACACTTGCTTATGGGTGTGTATCGCCCAGTCGGCATCGGCCAGCAGACCCTCGATCGATTCGTGACGCTGCGGGTCATATTCGATCTGGCCGACGCTGAAGCGGATGGCGTAGCCGCGCTGCAAGGTCGAGTTACGCTCATCCAGAATCTTTTGCAGGCGCGCCATGATTACCGAAGTTTCCACGAGATGGGAGCCGGTCAGCAACGCCACGAATTCATCCCCATCCAAACGGCCGATCACATCACTTTCACGAAATGCGATGCGAAGCACGTCAGCGAAGGTTTTAAGCGCGTGATCACTCTCGGCATGGCCGTACAGGTCGTTGATCTGCCTGAAGTCGTCGAGATAAAAAAATAGCAGCGTCGCCGGTTTTTTCAACCGTTTACAGGCGCTCAACCCGTGTTGGGCCAGGGCCTCGAAACCACGGCGATTGGACAGCAGCGTCAGTTCATCCATGCTCGCCACCTGCACTGCCGCCAACTCCTGCTCAGCCATGCGCGCCAGCTCACGCAGCAGCTCGCGCTCTTCGTCGTCCAGTTGGCGGGGTTTGGTGTCGATCAAGCACAAGGTGCCGAGTGTGCTGCCATTGGCGGCGGTCAGCGGGCAGCCTGCATAAAAACGAACGCCTGGATCGCCGACTACCAGCGGGTTGTCATGGAAGCGCTCATCGTGCTGCGCATCCGACACCATCAGGATGTGGTTCTCAAGGATCGCATGGCCGCAAAAAGAAATATCACGCCCAGTCTCACTGGCAGCCAGCCCATCACAGGACTTGAACCACTGCCGGTCTGCGTCCACCAGACTGACCAAGGCGATCGGCACATTGAACAGGCGCCTGGCCAAACGGGTCAGGCGGTCGAAGCGCTCCTCCGGAGCGGTGTCGAGGACATTCAACGAGCGTAAAGTCTTTACGCGGGTACTCTCATTGACAGGTTTGATTGGGGTCAGCATCACGCACTCCCTTGGCATGTATGTTCCTTTGACCAGTGCACACTATTTCTCGATATCTCTCACACTAAGCTGGGTCGTCTCCAGGCCTTGATCTAACGGACAAGGCCCTCCCGCCTCTGCCCAGAGTCGATAGCGGCATCGCCGGGGATGTGGCCGTGCTGGCAGCGCGGGCTCTGGCAGGCTTTCTGCACCGTGGTAAAGGCTGCCAACGCCGCCTCGTTGACGGCAAACAGGTCCGGGGCATAGCCGCCCAGGCCGATTAACATTATCGACCCGAGAAACAGGTGTCTTTTCATCCCACACCCCCGCCAGTTGCAATGGCAATTCGCGCAGGCGTTGACCGGCAGGCACCGCATTGCGCCATGCCACAGCCCAACCTGGTGCAGGTCAAGTGCGCAACGTCGCGCAGCACCCAGAGCAATGACATGTCATCGGCGACGTCGAATTGCTGCTCGTTGGCGTTGATATTCAGGGTAAGCATGACTAGCGCCTTCTGCCGATCGCAGGACCCACGTGGTCCTTGAGCTGCGTCGCTGTGACCTTTTCCGGTCTACGCGCGCATTGGGTTATCCATACAGCTAAGCGCACTTTGCAGCGCAGGCCACCTTCATCGACCACCGGTCATGCAAAGACCGCCTCATCCGCGCGGCTTTTTTCACTCAGGAGCGAAGCGGCCTTTGTCGATCTACGGCACGGCCAGACGACTCTCGGCGGGCTACGCTTTATTTCAGCGTGCCTACCGGAAGAGGAGAACCGCCATGCAACGCATTCAAAAGATCACCCCATGCCTGTGGTTCGACTATCAGGCCGAGGCCGCTGCCGGGTTCTATCTACAAAGTCGCAACGGGTCATGCAAGCCCTGTTGCAGATGAAAAAACTCGATATCGCCACACTCCAGCAAGCCTTTGCCGGCCAGAGCTAATACACTCCAGAACCGGCCTGCCGATGGACGCCTGAGATGACCCGAAACCTTACGAAAGATGCCGACAAGGCGCCACGTTTCTGGCGTGACCCGGGGCTGCCGTTCATCGAGGCACGCTCCATCGCGGACGGTCGTGAGGTCTGCTATGCCCGGCATTCCCACGAGCATTTTTCCATCGGCGCAATCACCGCCGGGCACAGCACCTATCTCCATGAAAGCAGCCAGCTGCGGGTTGGTGCCGGCACGGTGGTGCTGATGAACCCCGGCGAAGTCCACGCCTGCAACCCGATCGACGATCAACCCTGGTCTTATCGCATGTTCTACGTCGACACGCCGTGGCTGACCGAGCTTCAGCACCGGTTGGGTTTCAGCCCGGAGCTGGGTTTCCGGGCCTTTTCCACCACCCACAGCACCGATGCCCGCCTGTATGCAGAGTTGAACCGGCTGTATGAGGTACTGATCGACGAACAGCTCGAAACACGGCACAAACACAGGGCCACGGTGGCGTTTTTTTCCGAACTGCAGCAAAGGCTCAACCCGGCAGAACTCCCCGGTCGCGAAGTCAACCTCAAGCTGGAACGGGCCGCAGCCTACATTGACGACCACTGCACCTCGGCCCTGAAGCTCGAAGACATCTGCGAAGCGGCAGAGCTGTCGGCGTCCTACCTGATCCGCGCCTTCAAACAGCACTACGGCATGACGCCCCATGCGTACCTGGTCAACCGCCGCATCCAGTTCGCCCGGGCGCAACTGCGCAGCGGCAAGTTGATTGCCGATGTCGCGCTGGAGGCCGGGTTTGCCGATCAGGCGCATTTTCAGCGAGCCTTCAAACAGCATCTGGCCGCGACGCCGGGGCAGTATCGGGGCTAAGCGTCACCCGCGATCTCTGTAGGAGCAGCCGGTCGACGCTCGATTGCTCGCGATGGACTCAAGGGCGGCGCGTTCATTCAGAAAACACGCGTTATCGTTAACGATCATCGCGAGCAAGCTCGCTCCCACAGGGGTCAGCGTGCGACTTTTGAATACCCTTCGCAGGGCCTTCTCTGCCTACGGCAACACCAAATAAACCGCACTCGCCGCCAGCAGCAACGCCATCAACCGATTGAACAAACGCATGCCCTTGGGATTACCCAGATAGTGCCGCAGAAAAGTCCCGGCATAAGCCCAGCACCCCACCGACACGTAGCAGACCACCAGATACACCGCGGCAAACGTCCAGATCAGCGATGCCTCGCCATTCGCCGCGAACGCGCCCATCCCCGCCACGCAGGCGAGCCAGGCTTTGGGGTTGAGCCATTGCATGAGCGCACCGTAGAACATCGATGGCGCCCTGCCCGTGCCGTCCGTATTCAGTTGACCATTGTCGACCGCCAGTTTGAAGGCCATGAACAACAGAAACGCCACCCCAGCCAGTTGCACCACCCGGGTCAGCGACGGCCAGAGCAGCAGCACTTCATGCAGGCCCAGGCCCATCAGTACCAACAACAGCACGAACCCGAGGGTCGCGCCGGCCACATGCCGCAGGCTGGCGCGAAAGCCGAATTGCGCGCCCGAACTCAAGGCGACGATATTGACCGGCCCAGGGGTAATCGAGGACGCCAGCGCAAACGCGGCCATGGAAACAATCAAGCTCATTGCACACCTTCTTCAGATCAGTAGGGGTTATTCCAGGGTTCAAGTTAAAAGAGTGCCGTGCCCCCTGTATTGAAGAAAACACCCCTCGCAACCTGGCGGCGAACGTGCCCCATACGCCGGTGTCTAAACATTGAACGGGATCGCGACCAACCGTGGGCTTTCGGCCCTTTTCAATCGTTAACCAGGCTGCGAATCCCTGCACCGCACTCACTGCGAAGGAGATTCACAGATGGTCACCCACTACAGGACCGCCGGGCATCTAGCCTGCGGCCACCATGGCGACAACCTCAGTTCAACCACTGAATTTGCGCGGGTCAAATGCCGCAGCTGCCGCAACACCGACGCCTTCAAGAATGCTCAAAAAGACAGCCGCAACGCAGCACGCAGGGCCGCACGCAAAGCCAAGATCCCTCACGCAGCGGTTGACTGGCGCGTATCCTGGATACAAAGACTCACCGATATGCCAGGCCAGCAACGCCTGCCTAGAGGGTTCAGTGGTCAGCCTTACGTCTAGCGTCCACTGACCCATTGACCGGCGCGATGAGCGCTGCCCGCAGGGACGGGTAGCTATCGTCGGCGCCAGTGAGGTATTTTCCAGTCCGGACGACGGCCTGTATCGCAGCGCGTCACGTCAATAAAAGGAATTGAGATGTCTGGCTTTTTCAACCGTCAGGACGACACCCGCAACGAAATCGACCTGCAAGCGCTACAAGGCCCTTGGGAACAAATCGCCCTGGAAGACAGCGGCGTCTTGAACCCGCCGGATGAACATGGCGCACCTGGCGCGTTGACCACCATAACAGGCAACCAATTCACAGTGGTCGCCCCTGAAGGTGCTGTGCTGCTGGCCGGCAGTTTTACCCTCGATGCGTCCACCACGCCAAAATCCATTACCTGGATCGATTCGATGGGTGCGGACCAAGGAAAACAGCTGCCCGCCAGTTACACCCTCGAAGATGATCATTTCGTTTTCATTGCTGGCGACGAAGGCTGCGACAGACCCACAGAGTTCCGCACCAGACAGGGCGAAACCATGCGCACGTTCATTCGCCAGCGAGCGTCCTGAGCCCTACCCGAAAATCGATAGGGCTTGCCCGGCAATTCAATCGTATTCAGCCTCCAGATGATCGCCCAGCAGCCGCAACTGACGCGGTGTGGCGGCGGCCAGCACTTCAGGATTGAAGCGCCAGTGCAGGTACGGCGAGAATTTCTGCGCCACCATTCGCCGGCCATAGTGCACCTGCAACAGGTAGCGGCTGCGGTCCGGGGTCCGGTTGTTGCTGCCGGCGTGCCATAGTTCGCTGCGAAACATCAGGGCGTCGCCGGCCTGGCACAACACCGGTTGAGCTGCCCGACCTTGCCACTGGGTTTCGCCGACAACCGGCGCGCGGCCGGCGCGGTGGCTGCCGGGGATCACGCGGGTCGGGCACAGGTCGGCGTCGATATCATCCAGGTAGAGGTGAACGGTGCAGATCTGCATCGGCAACTGGAAACCCGGATCGGCCAACAGGTCGGGGGGCAGCTCCATCACCAGATAATCCAGGTGCAGTGCCAGGCCGGTGAAGCCAGGGTGACTGCGCCAGGCTGTCTGGCCGATCAGGTGGCAATCGTCGCCGAGGGCCGCTTCGGCCAACTCGATGATCCCGGGCAGGTCGAGAAACGGCAGCCACAGCGGATCGCGATTGAACACGCAGGCGTAATGCTCGAGCAGGCCGCTGTAGTCCCAGTGTTGAGGCTTGAGGTGATCAATAGCATTGCGCAGGCTTTCCATCTGCACCCCATTCAGCACCTTGGGCAACAGGACAAAACCGTCTGTGTGCAAGGCCCGCAGACGCCTGCTGGTCAGGCGTGGCGAAACTTCAGTGGTGGCCATGGCAGGCACCCCGGCAAGCGCGAATCTCTCCAGCCATCCTTGCACGGCGCGGGTTATCGCGCCAAGTACCCTCGGGTCGGCTCAAATCAACCGCTTCCTCCCCTGGCATATACTTCAAGTACCGAAACTCACTCGATGCGCCACGCCGTCGTACCCGACGTACCCGCGTAGCGTATCCAGTGCTCGCTCGCCCAGGCTGCGCAGCCTGCCTTCACCAGAGGAAACCACCATGACTCGCAAATACATCGATTGCCGCGAATTTCCGAGCGATATCAATTGTTCGGTCGCGCTATCGGCAGACTCCGAAAACGAACTGCTCGAGGCAGCCGTACAGCATGCGGTGGCTGCGCATAAACATAGCGATTCGGCGGAACTGCGCACGCAGCTCAAGCAGCTGTTTCACGACGGTACGCCGCCTGTCGAAGCACCGCGTAAAGGGTAATACGGCGTGACCCGCTAAACCGGCTTACCCCCTGGAAGCCAGGATGCCCTACCTGCCCGATCAACTGCCGCTCTTGACCTTGCTCCACACTCGGGTACGTACACGTTCCAGTTTCAGCGGCAATGGCTCGAGAGGGAACAGAGTGTCCAAGACCTCCTTGGTCGGGTAAATGGCAGGGTTGTTGCGAATTTTCTCCTCGACCAGCGACCTGGAATCCTTGTTGGCATTTGGGTAGTTCAGGTAGTTGGACGACTGAGCGATGACTTCCGGGCGCAACATGTAGTTGATGAACGCCAACCCTTGCTTCGGATTGGGCGCATCGTTGAGCAACACCATGCTTTCCACCCACACCGGTGCACCTTCACGGGGGATGCTGTAGCGAATCTTGCGACCATTGCCGGCAAACTCTGACGATGTTTTGGCGTCCTGGACTCCCCCCGCCCAACCCAGCACCACACAGACGTTGCCGTTGGCCAGGTCGGTGATGAATTTGGATGAGTCGAAGTAACGGATGTGCGGACGCAGCTTCAGCAGCAGCGCCTCGGCCTTGCGGTAGTCCTCGGGGTTCTGGCTGTTGTGAGGTAGTCCGAGGTAATGCAACGCGATCGGGATGATCTCGCCGGGCGCGTCCAGCATGGCCACGCCGCACTGGCTCAACCTGGCCAGGTTCTCCTCCTTGAAGATCAAGTCCCAAGAGTTCACCGGCGCGTCGGGGCCGAGGATCGACGCTACCTTGTCCTCGTCATAGCCAATCCCGGTGGTCCCCCACATGTACGGAGCCGCATAGCGATTCCCCGGATCATTGCTGTGCAATTTGGCGAGGATCTCCGGATCGAGATGAGGCCAATTGGACAATTGCGACTGATCCAGCTCTTTGAGCACTCCGGCCTTGATCAGGTTCGGCAGCAGGTCGCCGGTGGCAACCACGACGTCGTAGCCGCTGCGACCGGCCATGAGTTTGCTCTGCATGACATCGCTGTTGTCGAACACGTCATACATTGCCCGGATGCCCGTCTCCTTCTGGAAGTTTTTCGTCGCATCCGGGGCGATGAAGTCGTACCAGTTGTAGATATTCACCTGGGCCTCGGCGGCGTCGGCTTGGGCGAGACTGAAACTGAAGACTGAGGCCAGGGCCAGTTGCAAACAACGGATCGGAATCATCTGGATACTCCAGGGCGGTAGCGGCATGTCCGTGGATAAGCGCTGCGCCTGCTATTTTATGGATTGTTATGGCAGGACCGGCATCGACACGATCGAAGACCTGTCGTTGTCTGAAACGACTGGCGCGGATCAGGGAATCAGCAGTTCACGGCGACCGTCCGGGTGTTCGACCTGTTCGCCAGCCAGGAACAAACGGCGGTCGCCGAGGTAGTCGTAATCGCGGCGGGCGGTCTTGAGCTGGTCGAGATCCAGATGGACCACCTGCCGACACTCTTCGCGCCCGGCTTCAAACAACACCCGACCAAACGGGTCGATCGCCGCACTGCCGCCGGCGAACACCAGGCCGTCATCGCCTTCCCCCACTCGATTCACCATGACGGCAAACGCCTGGTTCTCCTGAGCGCGAGCCATGATTGCGGTGCGATGGACCGGGCCGTAAGGGTCCATGTTGCCGTTGGTGACGATGATCAGTTCGGCGCCCAACTGGGCCAGGGCACGGCTGCTTTCCGGCAGCTCGATGTCATAGCAGATCAGGATGCCGACTCGCACGCCCTTCCACAGCGCCGTGACATAGCGGTCTCCCGGGCAAAACACCCCGCGCTCCGAGGGCCACAGGTGGGTCTTGCGGTAGCGCAAGGCGATACCTTCGGGCGTCACCAGCACGGAGGTATTGTAAAAGATGCCATCATCATTCTCGGCGATGCCGACTACCACCGAGACATTACGCTCGCGCACCACCTGCTCGATGGCGTGCAAGGTCGGGCCGTCCAGGGGTTCGGCAACGCTCGGCAATTGCTCGCTATCGACGAATCCCGTCAGGTGGGTTTCCGGGAAGACCAACAGATCCGTATCAGCCGCGCAGGAAGCGATGGCCTTCAAGGTACGTCCCAGGTTATAAACTGTATCGCCGTCACGGCCAGCCAGCTGCACCAATTCAATCTTCATCTTTGTTCCTTGCACAGGTTAATCAAGGTCCCAATCTGCCAACAGCACCCGCCAGGGCTGGGCAGAGTATGGGGCGCCGCGCAGCGGCAAGAAATGACATCGATGGGGTACCCCTCAATGGGTAGCAACATGAATCTGACGTTGCAGGACGTGGCTTGGCATGACGCGGTTGGCCGGTTGATCGAAACGCTGGACCGACCCAATTTCTGGACGGCGCTGGTGCGTTTGCTCGGTCGTTACGTGCCCGTGGACAACTGGGTGGTGCTGATCTTCAGTTCGGGAAGGCCGCAGGTACTGGCGGAATCTCCCGGCGAGGACGGTGGGATGGATTCGCTGTTTCAGGACTATCTCAAGGGTCTGTACCTGCTCGACCCCTTCTATCTCGCCAACCGCGAGGCACCGCAGAGCGGCCTTTTCCGCCTGGACGATGTCGCACCCGAGTGCTTTGAGCAGACCGACTATTATCAGCGTTATTTCCGCCTCAACATCGTCACCGACGAGGTACACATCAACGTCCAGCTCGATACTGAGCGGACTCTCAGCTTGTCTCTGGGCAGCCAGTGCCGCTTCAGCCTGGAGCACATTGCCTTGCTCGGCCTGATCCAACCCTGGGTCGGCGCCCTGATGCGGCAACGCCTGGTGTTCGAGCGGGAGGTGAAAGAAACCCCGGAGCTGCCACCCAGCTGGCAAAGCCGCCTGGAGTCGGCCACCCGGCAGCTGAGTTCGCCTCTGTCCGCGCGTGAGATGGAGGTCGGCCGGCTGATGCTCAGCGGTTGTTCGAACAAGGAAATCGCCCGCAAACTGACGATTTCCGCGGAGACCGTGAAGGTCCACCGCAAGCACATGTACAGCAAGCTCGGGATCAAGTCCCAGTCCGAACTGTTCTCGCTGTTTCTGCAGGCGCAGGAATGAAAAACGCCCGACACTCGCAATGAGTGCCGGGCGCCACCCGCCTTGGCGGGATCCGGGAGCGGATCAACTCATCCGGGGCTGCCAGCCGACTTTGCGCATGGCCGACAAGAGTTGCTCGGGTTTGAGCGCCAATGCTCGATTGCCACACCCTTCAAGGTCGCTGGCGCCAAGCATTGCATTGAGGATCGCCTCCTCGACCGCGTCGGCGGCCGCCACGAACAGCGCCGAAATATAGTCGTTGTTGACCATCTGCAAGGCGGTCGTCGGCTCGCCCGGACAGCCATGATTGGCTATCGGCAAACCGCGATTGCCTACCGAAAACGCGATGAAGATATCGCCGCTGGAGTCTTCCGTGCCACCGCCGACCCGTGCCAGGCCAACGCTTGCGCGCTGCGCCAGGCGTGTGCACTGATGCGGCAGCAAGGGAGCATCGGTGGCAATGGTAATCACGATCGACCCCATACCCGGCTCACCGACGTTCGCGGCACCTTCAAATGGTGATGGCACGTCATCCAGAACCCCGCCTACCGGATAACCCGCCACACGCAGCGCACCGCGCACGCCATAGTTGGCTTGCACCAAAGCGCCCACGGTCCAGCCACCCTGCTCGGCACTCAGCACTCGCGAGGACGTACCGATGCCCCCCTTGAATTCGTGGCAGATCATACCCGTGCCACCGCCGACACAGCCCTCTTGCACCGGTCCGGAACGCGCAGCGGCCAAAGCCGCCTGGACATGCTCGGCGGTGACATGTTGACCCCAAATGTCACTCAATACGCCGTCGTAGGTTTCCAGGACCACCGGCATGCACCAATAGGTGTGGAGCTTTGCCATCTCCCGTTCGGCAGCCACCAGCGCGTCCCGCACCACACCGACGCTATGGGTGTTGGTGTAAGCGATTGGCGTGGTCAGCAAGCCCGCTTCGCGAATCCACTCCAGGCCCGTGGCATCGCCATTGCCGTTCAACACATGGATCCCGGCAAAGCAGGGTTCCAGATGCGCCGCGACCGCTCGCGGCTCGATAACGGTAACGCCGGTATGGATGGAGGTTTCGCCCGACTCGACATTGAGCGTGTGATGACCGACCCGCACACCTGGCACATCGGTGATGGCGTTGTGAATGCCCGGGTTGCCCAAACCAATAGTGATGCCTAGGTCACGTAAACGCATTGTTCCATTCTCCACATTCGATCAATCAAGGTGCTCGAAGTGTAGAAACCTGATGGGCACTTAGCGATAACCTGCATTCAGTACCCCAAAAGCGTTAGCGGTGGCAGCCAGTTTGTTTAAGGAGCGCAGAGGGTAATGACCATTGCCCTCATGGAGCCCTCATGGATCTCGCGGGCCCTCACACTGTTTTCCCGGGGCTTGGATGCATCAGGCCCACCTCCGCAGTGAGGACTTCTTGTTTCCGATGACGCCCTGGAAATGGCGGAACAGACGGAAGTCTGACCACCCACTGCGACGGTCGATGCTAGACCGTCGCTGTCCGACCCAAAGCAGCCGCTCGCAGCCCCCGGGGGCCGTTCACGCTCATACCTGATCCATACCCTCGGCCACCCCCCGATCCTCGCCCAGAAACCCGCCACTCTGGTGGTGCCACAGCCGCGCATAGATGCCGTTCTTTGCGAGCAATTCGGTGTGGGTGCCCTGTTCGATGATGCGTCCGTCATCCATGACAATAAGTCGATCCATTGCCGCAATCGTGGACAGCCTATGGGCGATAGCGATCACGGTCTTGCCCTGCATCATTTCATCGAGGCTTTCCTGAATAGCCACTTCGACTTCCGAATCCAGCGCGCTGGTAGCCTCGTCAAGTAGCAGGATCGGGGCGTTCTTGAGCATCACTCGGGCAATCGCGACGCGCTGGCGCTGGCCGCCCGAAAGCTTGATGCCGCGCTCGCCTACCAAGGTGTCGTAGCCGGAGTGGCCTTGTCGGTCACTCAGTTGGCTGATGAACTCATCGGCCTGAGCACTGGCCGCGGCACTGCGGATTTGCGCGTCGCTCGCATCAGGGCGGCCGTAGGCGATATTGTCGCGAATGGAACGGTGCAGTAGGGAAGTATCCTGGGTGACCATGCCGATGGCGCTGCGCAAGCTGTCTTGCGTTACGTGCGCGATGTCTTGCCCGTCAATGCGAATCTCCCCGTTGTCGACGTCGTAAAAGCGCAGCAGCAGGTTGATCAGCGTGGATTTACCGGCGCCAGAGCGACCAACCAGACCGATTTTTTCGCCCGGGCGAATGTTCAGGCTCAGGCCATCGAGCACCTGGCGTTCGCCGTTGTAGTTGAAGCTGACATTGTCGAATGTTACCGCCCCGCCGGAGGTCACCAGCACACCCGCGTCCGGCGCATCCTGCACCTTGGGGCCGCGGGTCAGTGTTGCCATGCCATCCTGCACGGTGCCGATGCTCTCGAACAGCGAGGTCATTTGCCACATGATCCAGTGCGACATGCCATTGATACGCAACGCCATGGCGGTGATTGCCGCCACGGCACCTGCGCCGACCTCACCCTGGTGCCATAGCCACAGGGCATAACCACCTGCTGCCATGATCAAGGCCACCACCAATGCCTGGTTGACGATCTCGAACTGGCTTACGAGGCGCATCTGGCGAAAGCCGGTCTGCTTGAAATCCTCCATGGCTGCACGCGCGAAGTGCGCTTCACGATTGGAATGGGAGAACAGCTTCACTGTCGTGATGTTGGTATAGGCGTCTGAGATACGTCCGGTCATCGAGGAGCGTGCATTAGCCTGTTCCTGCCCCACTTTCCCCAAGCGGGGTACGAAGTAGAGCATGGCTAGCCCGAACAACAGGATCCAGGCAATGAAAGGCAGCATCAGTTTCAGTGCGAAGCCGCCGGCCAGCGCAATGATCGCGATGAAATACACCCCGATTCCGGGTGCGATCTCAATAAGGGTAAACAGCACGTCGCGCACGGCCAGCGCAGTCTGCATCACCTTGGTGGTGACCCTGCCGGAAAACTCATCGGAAAAAAACGAAAGGCTTTGCCGTAGCATCAAACGGTGGAAGTCCCAACGCAGCCGCAACGGTAGGTTGATCGCCAATATCTGGTGCTGCACCATGGTGCGCAACGCCACCAGTGCGACACTGGTCGCCATTACGATGCCCATGCCCCACAACACGCGAGTTTCCTGCGCAGCCGCATCACCGCCTGCCTTCCAGGTCGAGAGTAGATCCACGACCTGACCGAGGAAAGAAAACAGCCAGGCTTCGTAGATCGACACACCGGCACTCAGCAGCGCAAACGCAAGAATATAGCCGCGAGCGCCCCGTGTGCACGCCCACAGGAACCGAGCCAGGCCCTCGGGTGGCGGTGGTACCTCGTCAGGCGGAAAGGGGTCGAGCCTTCGTTCAAATGCGCCAAGCATGGTGGTCTCCAAAACGATCAAGTTCAGGAGATTCTGCCATTGAACGGTTGCTTTGAGGGTTTTGCGGGGTTGAGGCATGTCGCTGTTGGCAGCTTGCTTTGTGTATAGGGTTGCCGGATATGCAAACTCGACGGCGAGATCACTGCGATCGCGACAAGCGAGCCGTCCGCCGTCCGTCTTCAACAGCTGCGCGGCGTCGGCCCAATGATCGCTACAGCGCTCGTCGTTACCCCATGGTTTCATGGGCTGGGTAGAGTCGATACTTGGGCCTGGGTGCGTCAAGGCATAATAATTTCAGCTTCCTCGGTGAGCCAACTCGTCGTAAGACATTCCTGCAACGCGGCTGAATTCATGCACATTGTTCGTGACGACCCGTAATTGCGGTGTCGCACCAGTGGTTTGGATGCCGCGCATCCAGCCATGGCCACAAAACGGTGGCTACGGCTGGTCACCCAAAGGCAAAACTGCATCAGCGCCCTATAAACCGCTTATGGCAGAAAGCGGTCATGGAACTCCTGGCTGGCAATAAAGCTACCCACCACCGTGATCTCAGACACTCCCGTGTTTTGCTGGTTAACCCAGTAATCAAAGCCCGCCTGCTCGGCCGGGCGGCCCAACAAGCCCAGGTAGTTCATCGCCACGCTCAGCTTGGTCTCACTGGCCGCCTTGTACTCAGCTGACTCCGTCAGGCCCAGCAGCACGACTCCCCTGCTGGCGTCAGCGACCAACTGGGTGGCCCACTGCGTTTGCTCCTGAACAGTTGCGCTGCGCCCCAGCACACTTTGGTATTGGGACTCGATAAAGGCGGGGTTGTCCAGTCCGGCGTACTTGAGTGTGAATTCAGGACTGGCGGCAAAGGCGGCAGCAATCTGGCTTAAGGGGGTGCCAAGTTGCTGCTTGTCCATCCAGTAGCTCATGCCCGGCGCATCCGGCAGACGATTCAGGGAACCAAAATACAGGCGGGCAATGGCGCCAGTGCCGCCTTGAAGTTCGGTTGAGTCAAGGAAACTGGTCGCCACTTCGGCGTGTGATACGCCGGCGTCAAGGCGACCCTGCCAGTACTGAACACCGGCGCCTTCACCCTCGCGGTACAGGATGTCGCGGTACATCTGCATGGCAAAGAGCTTGCTGCTGGTGAAGACGTTGTTGTCCATGACGCCCACCGTGAGGCCGTTGGCGGCTTCCAGCGCATCTGGAAACTGGTCATGGTCGGCGTCTTTGGTGACGGCCACGCTGAAGCCCACACCACCGGGGTCGGTGATGACGCCATTGATGGTGTGGTCATCATCAAATTGACCACCGTCGGTGATGGAAAAGTCCAGCCGGGTCTTGCCGCCCTCTGAGACAACCTTGCCGCCGTATTCGCTGCTGGCCAGGTTGACCCAGGTGCCCGCTGCATTTTGTTTAAAGTAAGCGTTGGCACCCACGCTGGGGTCGACGTACAGGCTGAAGGTCTCGGTCACGCCCACACCGGCCACACTGCTTACGCCTACGGTCGAACTGAAGGAGATCAAGCCCATGGGCAGCTTGAGGTCGGCAGGCAGGTTGGCTGGCGCGTCGAGCTGATGCACGTTGTTGAGCGTGGCGCTGCTAGCGCCAGCCTTGCCCTCGACCGCGCCGGCAACCAGTGTGACATACACCGGTGTTGCGCTGGCGGGGTTGCTTTGCGAAGTCGGCGTGCTCAGGAAGGCCACCGAGGCGACCGCGGCTTGCTGGCTGTCGGCAATGCCGTCGCCGTTGCCATCGCCGGCCACCGCGGCCCCGCCGTTTGCAGGAGTAAGGCCGGGGGCCGAATTTTCCTGGGCGTCGGGGACGCCGTCTTTGTCCAGAACTGGGGTCGGGGCTGGCGCAACGTTGGCGTTCAGGCTGTAGTTGGCAGGCGTGCTCACTGCGCCATCGCTGACGCTGATGCCGATGCTGGCGGCCCCGGCGGCGGTGGCGGTGAAGGTGGCCGCCGCCAGGGCGGTGTTGATGGCTGCAGCCGTGCCGCTGAGCTGGATGCCGGCAGTAACGTTATCCGTGTCGGTCACGCCGTTGATCGTGCCGTTGCTGGCGGTCAGGGTCACACTCAGGTTGGTGGTGCCTTGCTCCGTGTCGGCCACGGTGAAGTCAGCCAAAGCGGCGGCTACGCCCACGGTCACGGCTTGCGCGGTATTGGGAACGCCGGTGAGGGTGGGGGCGGTGTTCGGGATCGTAGCCATCAGCACCAGATCGTTGCCGTCGCCACCTTTGTAGCTCACCTGATAAATCTTGCCACCCTGGCTGAAGGTGCCGCCCTCGATGAGCATGGTGTTGCCAATCGTGACGGTGCCGGTGATCGCATCCGTACCATCGTTGCTGATCAAAACAAAGCTGTCGTTCACAGCGGGCGTGAAGTTGCTCAGGTTGATGGACAAATTGGCGCCCGTGAGGTTGACCGCGCCATACACCTTGATCTGGTCATAGCCGGTGCCAGCGGTGTTGCCATTGATCTGGGCGGCAATGGTACCGCCTGCGGCCACCGTCAGGCCGTTGTGCAGGGTCAGCGTGCCCACGCCGTTACCCGCAGCCAGCGTGCCGCCCGACTGTACCGTGACGGCGCCGCTGGTGCTGCCCGTGCCGATGCTGCCGCTGCCGCCCAGCGTGGCGCCGCTGGCCACGGTGACCGAACTGCTGTTGGCCAGCGCACCATTGACCAGCAGCGTGCCAACATTCACGAACGTGGCGCCGGTGTATGTGTCGGTAGCCGAGAGTGTCAGCGTGCCGCTACCTTGTTTAAGCAAGTGACCGGTGCCGCTGATAACACCAGAAAAGTCGGTGGCATTGCTGTTACCCACATTCAGCGTGTTGGCACCCAGCGTCACCGAACCGGCTCCTGCCAGCGAACCAATGGAACTGTCCGAACCCAGCATCAGCGTACCGTTCGTGGACACCGTAACGGCTGAGGAATTGGAGATGGACGTGAGGTCGGTCAGCGCCAGGGTGCCGTTTGATACCGTAGTGGACCCGGTATAGGTGTTGTGCCCGGTCAGGGTCAGCGTCCCGGAGCCGGTCTTGGTAAGGCCGTTGCCGATGCCGGAGATCACGCCGGAGAAGGTGGTGGAGCTGTTGTCGCCGCCTGTCGTCAGCTTGTAGCCCAATACGACGTTACCGGCGCCAGCCAGCGAACCGATGGTTTCGGCTCCGCTAGCCAGGGTCAGGGTTGCATGGCTGGCGACCATTACCGCGCCGGTATCGGCGATGCTGTTGCCGCCTTGCAGCGTCAGTCCACCGGCCGACACCGTTGTGGCCCCGGTGTAGGTGTTGAAGCCCGACAGCGACAGTATGCCGGAGCCTGTCTTGGCCAGCGCGCCGCTGCCGCTGATAGCCCCGGAGAGGGTTGTGCTGGTGTTGTTCGCGCCCGTGGTCAGTGTGTTGGCGCCCAGCGCCACCGTACCCGCACCTGCCAGCGAGCCAATCGTTTCTGAACTGGACAGCGTCAGGGTGGCCCCGCTGGCAACGGTGACGGACCCGGTATCCGCAATCGCCGCACCGCCGCTCAAAGTCAACCCGCCCGATGTCACCACGGTGGCGGCGTGGGTGTTGGTGCCGGACAGCGTCTTGGTGCCGCCAGTGAGCGTGAGGGTGCCCGACCCGGAGATGTTGCCGGAAATCGTGACCGGGGCGCCACCGTCAATGCTGCCACCACCCGTACCGATGACCATGGCGTTGGTGATGGTGGGGTTGCTCATGAAAGACAGACCTCCGCCGTCTAACGTCACCGTCCCAGAGCCGAGCCCGAGTTGATCCGGCAACTGCAGCGTGCCGCCTAAAATCGATGTACCCCCCGAATGGGTGTTGGTGCCGTACAGTTTGAGTTGACCAGCCCCTTCCTTGATCAGCCCACCCTCACCCGCCACCACGGCCCCACCGCTGTACATGCCCAGCGTTTTGCCGCTGCCGTTGCTAAACGTGAGGTTGACGCCAGCCCCAAGGGTCATTGTGCCACTGCCAAACGACGCACCACTGGCGGAATAGCCATCTACCTTCAGGCTTTTCGACAAGACTGGGTTATCTGACGCTGAAATAGATTGTCCGGTCAGGGTGCTGTCCAGCACCAGCGTCTGGGAGCCAGTGACATGAGCATTTGCAATCGCAATCGCCTCGCTGAAGCTGATGCCATTGCTGACGTCAATTGTGGCGGTGTCGGTGGTGTTGGTGACGTAAATGTAATTAGTGGTCACCGTCACGTCAGCGTTGGTGGCGGTAGCGCCGTCGCTTAAAGAAAAACGGATGGTGGTGTCACCTGTGGGGGTGTCATTCCGGTAGGAAATGCTCCGCAACACCGACTGGACCAGCGCCGTGCTCGCAATCTGATTGAAGTCCCCATCTCCCGAAGCAGCTGCGCCAAACTGGATAGTCAATGTTCCAGTTGCATAGGTATAAGACCAGCGGGCGAACCAGCCTCCGTTTGCTGTGTCGTTCAAAGCCCCCGTGGCGTTCTGCTGAGCCGCGTAGGCAGTCGCAATCGATTGAGTCGGATAGACCGAGTAGGCGTTTCCCTCTTGCAAAGAAAAACTGCCGTTATCGATAAACTGGAGCTGGTCCCTGCTTGTGCCATCGACGCTGCCACCCGTGACCCGGTGGATGGTCAGGGTTGCGCCGTTCCAATTGCCATTGCCGCCATTTAGCGCCTCAAAAGTGGTGTTGGAGACAGTGGCATCGGTGGCGCGGTCCAACGTCACCCAGCTGCCCACGCCAGCCCAGGCGATGCTGTCGCTCAGGTTAGAGATCACCATTTCAGTGCCAGGGACTGCCCTGCGATCAGGGTGTCGGCGTCAATGAATACGATTAGATTTTGTGGTTGAGGGGTATTCATAAGGGGCCTTGATGTTTTAAGTGGTTTTTTGATCCCTGGTGGGATGCCGTGCTGCGCAGATGGCGGATATGGCGGATATGGCATAAAGCCAGTCGTTAGTATTACGGTAACATCATGCGATGCCGCTGCGAACGTCACGGTTCAGAATGAGTGACAACAAACGCAAGTATCAGTAGCCCAGCGTTGTATGAAGAAGGGCATGCCTGGTTAGGGAGGCGCCGCGACAGGCGCGAATCAGGACAAGCCCCCGTGAGTGTCTTTTTTAAATAATCGAAGTTCGTTATCGTAATTCGATTATTGATTCACCTGTTCGAACCAAGAGGCGATTACATGGCCGACTCTCATGCCGATCACCGCAGCAGCGCATGGTCGGTGTTTCTCATCTTCATGCGCCTTGGGCTCACCTCTTTCGGCGGTCCGATTGCGCACCTAGGCTACTTCCGCAATGAGTTTGTCACACGACGGCAGTGGCTGAGTGAGCGCAGCTACGCGGATTTGGTGGCGCTCTGCCAATTCTTGCCAGGGCCAGCCAGCAGCCAGGTCGGCATCGCGCTGGGTATGTCTCGGGCGGGGTATTGCGGGGCGCTGGCTGCGTGGGCTGGATTTACCCTGCCTTCAGCTATTGCCCTGATCCTGTTTGCGCTGGGCATTTCCCATTACGGCAGTGCCATCTCATCCGGCGCACTGCATGGCCTCAAAGTGGTGGCCGTCGCGGTGGTTGCTCAAGCGGTATGGGGCATGGCGCGAAACCTTTGCGCGGACGTGCCGCGAGTCACCATCATGGCCATTGCTGCATGCGTCGCCCTGCTTGAACCGTCCGCCTGGGGACAGGTCAGCGTGATTGCCGCCGCGGGTGTTGCCGGCCTGCTGTTGTTCAAACCCAAGCAGAGTGCCGAGCACGATCCACTGCCGATTACGATCAGCCCCCGCGCCGGGGCGATCTGGCTGTCGCTGTTTCTGATATTGCTGGTTGGCCTGCCGCTCTTGACCCAGCTGCTGCCCAATCCAACCGTGGCGATGGTGGATGCCTTTTACCGGAGCGGATCGCTGGTATTCGGTGGTGGTCACGTCGTTCTGCCCCTGCTGCAAGCCGAGGTAGTACCCTCCGGCTGGGTTAGCAATGAAGTCTTCCTTGCGGGGTATGGCGCCGCGCAGGCCGTACCCGGCCCCTTGTTCACGTTTGCCGCGTTCCTCGGCGCGTCGATGAGCCTCGCCCCTTCAGGCTGGATCGGCGGCATGATCTGCTTGCTGGCGATCTTCGCGCCGTCCTTCTTGTTGATTTTCGGCGCCTTGCCTTTCTGGGAACGGTTACGCCAGAGTTTGCGCACACAGGCCGCGCTGGCCGGAGTGAATGCGGCGGTAGTCGGTCTGCTGTTGGCCGCGCTCTATCAGCCTGTATGGACGAGTGCCATTTTCCAGCCTCAAGACTTCGGTTTGGCACTGGTCGCCCTCGTTGCGCTGATGTTCTGGAAACTCCCGACGTGGCTGGTCGTCGTTGGAAGCGGGCTCGCGGGGTGGTTTTTGAGTGTTGCGTTGTGAGGCGTGAGAAATGACCGACAAAGACCTCTACTGTGGCTTGATCCGCCTACACATCCTCCATCATGCCGCCAAGGAATCCGTTTTTGGGCTGGGTCTGATTGAAGAGCTGAGGCACCACGGGTACGAGATGAGCCCCGGGACGCTTTATCCGATGCTGCATGGTCTGGAAAAGAAGGGCTATTTATCCTCGCACTCCGAACGTACCGGGCGACGTGGGCGGCGTGTGTATGACATTACCGAGGCAGGCCGTGGTGCACTCATCAATGCACGTACGAAGGTCAGGGAACTGTTCGGGGAATTGATCGAGGGTCACTGAGTTTGGGGCCTATGATGTCCCTGCGTGAACTCAGCCGCGCACCAGGTAGGCCCCGAACGGAACCCGCTTTTGCAATTTCTTGCACTTGCCGGGTGCGGGCTGATGCCCCGGCGGGCGATCAGCAAACCAGATTCGGCATTTACCCGGAGGCGGCCAATGGCCGCGGGGAATCTCAACCTCATCAGACGCGGATTCTGGCTCGACGGAAGCCACTGGCAATTGTCCTTCGGGACGTGGCCTGCCACCCGCCGGCGAGTCCGATAGCCACTGCGCCTCTGCGCGAGCAACGGTGCCGGCGTGGCGCTCAGTGTCCGCAGCGGATTGTTTAGCAGCGGCAGTTTCTGCCTCGCGGCGCCTTTCGGCTTCCGCTTCCAGACCCTTCTGTACTGCAACCCGATCCTCTTCAGTGTTGGGTGGGGTGCTCGAAGCCTGGGCCTTCTGCGCCGCCTGGATCAATTGGATGTTGCGGTTGCGTAACGCGACGTTGCGACCAACCCGCATGTTGGAGCGCGTCGCCAGCGCTTCAGCCTGCTGGTACTGCCCCTGCTGAAGACGCAACACACCCAGGTAGTGCAGCGTCGCGGGATTGTTCGGCTGGATATGCAGCGCACGCTCCAGCGTGGCAGCGGCTTGGTCCAACTGGCCATCTGCATACTGCTGCGAGGCGGATTCCATCAGGGTGATTGATGCGTTGTTACTTTGCGCGGAAGCCCTTCGCTCGGCACCAACCGAGCAAAGCGACGCGGCTGCGCAGAACGCCAGGATAAGACCCGGCAGAAAACTCTTGGTTGGCATCAGGGGAGGACTCGGCTGATCTCGGACGGCACTGTCGTAAAACAGGCCTCCAGCGCTGCTCGGCTGGGGTTGGTCACTGCCCCATCATCACCGATGCAGGGCCTCTATTGACCTGGCCATTACCCTGAAGTTCCCGCTGAAACGAGCACCGCAACAATGCTCGGCGCAGCAACCAAATCGGCACCATCGACGATTCTTTCTATCTGCTGGACGCTGCTACTTCTCATGCTGATTGTCTGCGCCAAGTGCCGGGTGATGTGCCGAACTGGCGTTTGAATGCACGGCTGAACGCGGCTTCGGATTCGTAGCCAACCGCAAAGCCGATTTGCGCCACATTACCGCGACCTTCGCGCAGCTGTTGAGCCGCCACGTGCATACGCCAGAGCGTCAGGTATTGCATCGGTGGCTGTCCGACCAATGCCGTGAATCGCTCGGCGAATACCGAGCGCGACATGCCCACTTCAAGCGCCAGGGCTTCTGCAGTCCAGCCCTCGGTTGGACGAGCATGGAGCAGCGCCAGTGCGCGCCCGATATGCGGATCTCGCAAACCCGCCAGCCACCCGCGCCGCTCAGCGGGGAGGCTCGCGACATACTGGCTGACGGCTTCGACGAATAGCAATTCGGAGAGCTTGGCGATGACCGTTGCCGAGCCGACGCGTCCTGCCGCGATCTCACTGACAGCGAAACGGAATGAGCTTTCAATCCAGGCGCCCGAAGGCGTCGCGCGTACGTCCAGTTTCAATAAGGATGGCAGCGACGAAAGCAACGGACTGAAGGGTATTTCAGAGCCGAGGAATCCGCACAATAACTGTGTGGCCTCGCCGCCCCCACCGTACTTGATTCGTGAAATGCCGCCGACTTCCGGCGGTTGAATAACTTCGCGCGCCGACATGGGCGCAATGCTTAGATCACTGCCAAAAGTATGAACGTCATTGCGAGGAAGCAGAATGAGTTCGCCTGCCCGCACGTCGAGGGCGGCACCACCGTCGATACGCAATTGCATGTTTCCGGCGGCGACAAAATGCGACGCAATGACATGTCGAGGTGCCGCCAGGAACGGTTTGCAATCGTCTGCAGAGATTCTTCCGTTGATGCACCAGGGCGCAGTGAATTCCGCCTCGAGGAAGACCCCTCCAGACAGCCGAATCACACGCAAGACATCAGAAAGCGCATCCAACAATTGCCAGCCCTCCTTTCCGGAGTCCGGAGCATGTAATCAGGCGCACGGGGCATTCATCGCCTGAAGGGCGAGGCCTAGATTAGCACCAACGTGGACTCAGTGATCGAGACGATCCCCAGACGCTTCACCAAGGGTCATTGGCTCCGACGTTAACCGTAATTGCCCTATCCCGACTCGACCAGGGAAGCAGGAGATCAATATGAACACCGTTGCCAACATACCCGGCCCGGATTCGGGCAACGCCGCCCGTTATGCTCAACTTGTCAGATCATCGAAGAAAGCGGAATGGCAGATCGATCGCGATTTGCTACAGGACCGCAGCTTCGACTTCTCGCGCAAATTCTTGCCTGACGGACTATCGAGGATCGACCGCCTGACCTTTCTCGCCGCGGACGAGGCGCGCCTGCTCAGTCAGATTCAGGGCCGAACCTATGCGTATATCTTTGGCCTGGTCGAGCGTTTTATCAGTGCCAAAATGCTCGATCAAGGTCGGGCCCATGTGTTTGACGATCAGCTCGCACTCGAAGCGCTGGTGCGCTTTTCCAACGAGGAGATCAAGCACCAGGAGCTGTTCCGGCGCATGGAGACGATGATGGGTTCGCAATTGCCAGCGGGATATCGGCAAGTTGCCGATCCAAACGCTGTGGCGCGCGCGGTACTTGCGGCCAGCACCTGGTCGGTGCTGGCGCTGACCTGTCATATCGAGCTGTTTGTTCAGGCGCACTACGTGCAAAGCATCGCCCCGCGCGAGGAGTTGTGCCCACTGTTCAAGGATGTCTTCAAATTTCACTGGAAGGATGAAAGCCGGCACGTCGTACTCGATGAACTGGAGTGGAAGGCGGAACACGCGAAACTCTCGCCAGCCGAACGCGACCAGGCAGTGAACGATCTGATTGCGCTGGTGACGGCCGTCGACGCAATCCTGCAGGCACAATCGGCATCCGATGCCGACTACTTTATTCGAAATGTCTCACGATCGTTCAGTGTCGATGAGACAGCGCAAATCAAAGCCTGCGTGCTGGGCGCCTACCGCTGGCAATACATTATTTCGGGTGTGCAACATCCACACTTTGGCCGGCTGCTCACGCGCATGACAACACCCGCACAGATGTCCATGATTCAGTCCGCACTGGCGCCCATCATGAGCAATTGATCGACAGGGGCGACCGACTACGCGCCGGCCGCGCGGCTGTGGGATGACGTGCTGAAAACGATTGATCGAGGATGGCAGCCATGACGATACCGATGTGGATGTTGCTTGGATTTGCGACCTGGACTTTGCTGCTGTTGATGGCAACCGTCGGGGTGTATCGCTGGGTCGCAATCCTGTTCTCGAATGTTCCGATTGCCTCTTTCCGAAGCGATCAGCTCGAAGGCGAGGATTGGTATCGGCGCGGGACAAGAGCACACGCGAATTGTGTGGAAAATCTGCCGGTCTTTGGCGCCATCGTGTTGGTGATTTCTGCCCTTGGGGTCGACGGCCCTGCAGTGAGCTACTTATCCATCATCGTCCTGATCGCGCGCGTGTGCCAGTCTCTGGTTCACGTATCCCATGTGCAAACCGATACCTTCGTGGCGGTTCGGTTTACCTTCTTTTGCGTTCAGTTGGTCTGTTTTCTCGCGCTCATTGTTATAGCCGCTTGTTACGGCGTATGAATATAGCGCTGTACCGTATTGGAAATTATTCACACTATCCGTCCTTGGCCGCACTCTGTGCGTGACTGTCGGTGTGGCGTACGACAGCAGCGCCGTTTCGGATGGCAACCGAACTTTTACCGTGCCCATGGGCGAATCCTGGCGCATTGCGGCCGGAGCCACCTATGCTCTGAACAAGGTCACTGACATCAATGTCAACTGGGCCATGGTCTGGCTCCGCGGCATGCCGGCGGACCAGACCAAACCCACATCAGGCACGCGAACTTCCGGTCAGTTCGACAATGCCTGGATTCAAGCCGTGACCGGAAACATGACCTGGCGTTTCGAATGCCCAGCTACCGAGTAAAACGACTTAATCCATGGAGCACACACCACTATGAATCTGTCCCGAAAACTGTTTATTGGCGCTGCGCTGGCCAGCCTGCTGCTCGGCGGTTGCACCTCGAAAGTCACCGAGCGTGAGCAGTATTCCGGCTTCCTGTCCAACTACAACAACTTGCAGCAGGTCACCACCACCAGCGGCGAAACAGCCATGCGCTGGGTGAGCCCGTCCTGGAATGCAAATGCCTATAACACCGTGGCTTTCAACAAGCTGGAGCTCTACCCGGCGCCACAGCCCAACGAGCGGGTTAACCGGCAAACCCTGGACGAGCTGCAGAACTACATGACCAGCAAGGCCAAAGGCGTGCTGGACCAGAAGTATCGGGTTGTCTCGAGCGCAAAATCAGCGCCGGCCGGTTCAAAAACCTTGATCTTGCGCGCGGCGATCACCGGGGTGAATGCCGAAAACGAAGGCATGAGGTGGTATGAAGTGGTTCCGGTCGCTGCCGTGGTGGGGGGTGTTTCCGCTGTCAGTGGCCATCGCGATCAGGACACCACGCTGTTCATCGAGGCCGAGTTTATCGATGCCAGCAACAACCAGACCGTGGCCAAAGTGGTGCGCAAAGTCTTTGGCAGCACACTGTCAAACGCCAGCCAGAAGATCACCACTAAGGATTTCAAACTGGCGATCGACAAGCTGACCAATGATTTGCAAGCTTTCATCAGATAACTGAAAACATTGTATCAGCAGCGTTTTTGAGAGCGGCGAGTACAGTAAACCACCGGGCGCTGAGAGGTGATCGGGCCTGTAAGCCCACTCTAGCGCCTGCCTCCCCATAACTCGTCGAGGTTGCGAAACCCCCAGGCTTCGGGCGACTCACGGGCAACAATCTTGTCGAGGCCCGCAGTCTTGGCCAGGTCGACCACTTTCGGCGAAATCGGGGTGCGCCCCTTGGTTAAAAAAAACACCTTCACTTTGGGCGTCAACAACGACTTTTCATGTTGTTCGATCACCACCCCCAGCGCCCCGCTTGCCAGTCGTACCAGGGACCCCACCGGATAAATCCCGACGGTCCTGACAAAGGCCTGGAATACCTTTTCATCAAAATGACCGTGCCATTCCGCCATTTTGTGGATGGATTCCGCCGGCCCCCAACCGCGTTTGTAAGGTCGATCCGAGGTAATGGCATCATAGACATCGCAGACGGCCGCCATGCGCGCCAATAGACTGATCCGTTCGCCATCGAGATGCCTGGGGTAGCCGCTGCCGTCGACTTTTTCGTGGTGATGCAGGCACGCATCCACCACCAGGGCGCTGACGTGCTGGCAGGAGACCAGGATCGCCGCACCCGCCTCGGGGTGATTGCAGACCGTTGCGTACTCGTTACTGGTGAGCTTTCCGGGTTTATTGAGAATGTCGTCGGAAATGGTCACCTTGCCGATGTCATGCAGCAGCCCGGCGATACCCGCTTCATGCACCAGCTCTTCGCCAAGCCCCAGTTGCCGCGCCAGGGCAATCATCAGCGCACACACGGCCACCGAATGCATGTAGGTGTACTCGTCGGCATTCTTCAGACGTGCCAGGCTAATCAAGGCATTGGGGTGACGCAGAATCGAATCGGAAATCTCGTCGACCAGGCTGACGATCTGCTCCTGTTCGATCACCGCCCCCATGCGCGCATGACTGAACATCTGCACTACCGCTGCCTTGGACCGGGCACAGATACTGAATGCCGCCACGACTTCATCTTCCATGCTGACATGGGATGGTGGCTGTTTTCCGACAACGGCCTCCAAACGAACCTCGGCTATGCGCTCGACCTCTTCGACCGACAGGCTCGGATGCCCCTCAAGCACATCGAGCCCCTTGCTCGTGTCGATCCAGACCTGCGTGATGGAAGAGTGCAGGATCTGCTGCAGTTCGTGTTCGTTAGTCAGGGTGAATCGATCTCTCCAGAAGGGGTGGTCCATCCAGGAGCCACACAATTCACTGACGTGCATACCCAGGCAGAGCTCGGTAGTATTTATACGTTTCAGCATGGCAAGCAGCCTGTATTCAGTTAGCTCTTCGAGGTTCCCCGTTGCCGCCGCTCATCACGACCCATCGGCAGGCGGGCTCTGACCAAAGTCGACATTCAGCTGTTCAAGGCTTTGTTGCAGTAACCTGCTCAATTCGTCATACCATGTTGCGTCGGCAAAGCAGCTCGCTACAGATTCTGCATTGCCGAACTTCAGTCTGTGCTCCAGGTTGCCAGCCAGCAGCGATACCTCCCTGGCCCCCATGGTGCCGCTACTGCCTTTAATGCCATGGAGCACTGAAGCGGCCCCCGCTGCATCTTGCCGCTGGATCTGATCGTGCAATCGGCCAAGCTGTTTTTCCAGCTCGGGGCCAAAGTTACGCAGCACGTTGCGGATCAAATCGAGGTTGCCGCCAAAGCGCTCGATGATCGCTGCCCGAGACTCGATGACGCCTTCGCCGGTAGTGGTCAGTCCCGGGACCAGAGAGGCCTGGCTATCCTCGCGGCCGGTTTGAAACAGCAATGTTGCGACGAGTTTTTCCAGGTCTATCGGTTTGCCGACATGCTCGTTCATCCCCGCCGCAAGACTGGCCACACGGTCGGTACTGGAAGCATTCGCGGTCATCGCCACAATCGGCAGCGCTGCAAAACGTGGATTCGATCGAATGCGCCGAGTCGCCTCCAGGCCATCAATATCCGGCATCTGGATATCCATCAACACGGCGTCGAAGGACACTTTCTCAGCCATCACCCTGCTCACACCTTCCAGTCCACCTTCAGCCAGCGTCACCTGAGCGCCTTCCCCTGTCAGCAACTCATCGGCAACCTGCCGGTTGAGCATGTTGTCTTCCACCACCAATAGCCGCAGCCCGGCCAGGCGCGGCGGCCTGCCAACCGTTGAATCGGACGCAAGTGACTGGCGAAGGTCCTGGCCGTTGCAGGCTCGCCGAACAGCGTCGGCTATCTGCCTGGGCGTGACAGGCTTGGTGAGAAACTCCACGAAGGGAGCGTCTCCCGTCTGCTGGGCATCGGCCAGGACTGCCCGACCATAAGCAGTGATCATCATGATCATTGGAGGCGGCGCAATGTTGCCCTGCTGCCGGATCAATTGCGCAGCGCTCAGCCCATCCAGGTCGGACATCCGCCAGTCCATCAGCACCACGTCGTAGGCTTCGCCTCGCGCCTGGGCATTGCTCAACCATTCCCCCGCTTGCGTGCCGCCACTCACGAGGTCTGCCTGCCATCCCAATGCATGAACGGTTCGTAGCAGAAATTCTCCCGCCAAGGCGTGGTCATCGACTATCAGTATCCGTACGCTGATATCGACTCCAGAGCAGTCAGGACCCGGCAGCGAAGTTGGCGCAACCTCCAGGGTGATATCGAACCAGAAGCGACTTCCGACGCCCTGCTGACTCTCCACCTGCAGCTCGCCGCCCATCAAGGTGACCAACCGCTTGCAGATCACCAGGCCCAGGCCGGTGCCACCAAAGCGCCGGGTGGTTGAAGCCTCGGCCTGAGTGAATCCTTCAAAAATGTGCGAAATCTGCTCCGGGCTGATACCGATACCGGTATCAGAAACGGCGATGCGCAAGCTCACAGTGTTGTCCGTGCGCAGCCGTTGCTCGACGCTGACCACGATCTGGCCTTCCATAGTGAACTTGAGGGCATTACCCGCCAGGTTGATCAGCACCTGTTGCAGGCGCAGGCTATCGCCTATCAGGTCGTTGGGCAGCCTGGAATCCAGGTCGAACATGACCTCGACCTCTTTCTGGCCCTGGTTGCCTGCCAGCACCACGGCGAGGTCACGCATGAGCAGTTCCAGTTCGAACGGGTGCACATAGAGTTGCAACTTGCCAGCCTCGATCTTGGAGTAATCAAGGACGTCATTGAGCAAACCCAGCAGTGATTTCGCAGCGCTCCGTGCCTTGGTCACATAATCGAGCTGGCGACCATTCAGGTCAGTGTTCTGCACCAACTGCAACATACCCAGCACGGCGTTCATCGGCGTGCGTAGTTCATGGCTCATGTTGGCCAGGAAGGCCGACTTGGCGGCACTCACTGCATCGGCCTGCTCCTTGGCGTAAAGCAGGTAAGACTCCAGTTCGCGTTGGGCAGTTATGTCCCGATTGATACCCGTCACCCGTAAAGCCGCACCGCGCGGATCGCGCTCAATCTGCGCGCCAGCCTGTATGAAGCGGATCTGACCGTCCGGACGAACGACGCGGAAAATGGTGTCGAACACACCCGCCCCCTCGACTGCGGCAGTCAGCTTTTGCGCCGCGGCCACAGCATCGTCGGGGTGAACACGCGAGTACCAGTGTATATAGCTCAGCCCCTCATTGCGCAACGTCAGTGGCTGCCCGTAGATCTCGAACATGCGGTCATTCCACTGCAAGGCATTGTCAGCCAACGTCCAGGACCAGACACCCAGTTCGGCCACTTCAGCAGCCATCAGCAACTGATGGTGCACCGCTATCAGTTCGCTTCGTTGTTTCTGTGTCGTCTCAAGGCTGGCCGCCAGCTCCTTTTCTGCCGCCTTGCGTTCGGTGATATCTACCGCGATGCCCAGGTAACCGCTCAACTTTCCATCGTCATCGAGCATCGAGGTCACCACCAGCGTGACAGGAAACCGCGAGCCGTCCTTGCGTAGGTAAGTCCACTCCCGGGTTTCTGCGCCTTCAAGCTCGGGTTTATGGGTAAACACACGGAAACCATCGATGGCCTGACCGTACTTCTCGGTCAGTTCAACGCCACGAGCCGCAATTTCCTCGGGTACATGAAGGAGCAGCGGGGTGTCGTTACCCAGTAACTCATCGGCGTCATAACCCAACAGATGCTCGGCGCCTTTGTTGAACACACGGATCACGCCATAAAGATCCGTCACAATGATCGAGACTTCGGTGGCCGAGCGCAGCACGGTCCCCAACAACAGATTGAGCTGCCGCAACTCGGCAGTACGCTGCGCAACCTGTTCCTCCAGGTTGGAATTGAGTTCGAGAATCCGAGCTTCTGCGGCTTTTTGCGCCGAGAAATCTCTTAGCGTCTCGGAGGCTCCAACAACGCGCCCACCCTCGTCGTAGATGGGTGAGACGCTGGCAGAGACTTCAATCAGCCGACCGCCCTTGCAACGGCGTTGGGTATTGAAGCTGGAGATACGCTCCCCCGCCCTGATACGCACAAGGATCCCTGCCTCCTCAGCGACCAGCGCCTCGGGCACAATCAGCTCTGCGATTGTCTGGCCCAAGGCCTCCTCGCTGGTATAGCCCAGAAGGTGTTCGGCTCCTTTGTTCCAGTTAGTGACGATGCCATCGAGCGTCTTGCCGATAATTCCATCGGCCGAGCTTTCGACAATCGCCGCCAGCTTTGCCTGTTCGGCGAATATCTGCCGCCTGCGTTGGCGACTGACACCCACGACATCCGCCAGCGTCGCCAGAAGCAGGGTGACCAAACCACCAATCAACAGGACGAACGTTGGTGAAATCTGATGCAGGTGCTGGATGAACAACGGACGCGCGCCGAGCTCGATTTGCCATCGCCGCCCATATACCTCGCGTTCCAACTGATGGCTCATCAGCGTTTCACGGCCCGGCGAGTCATCGGTGCTTTCGTAAAACAGCTTCTCTTGCCCAGGGACAGTGATATCCCTCAGTCGCAGATGCACCGTCTCATTTTCTATGCGCAGGCTTCTGAGTACTTGCTCTGTCTGCAACACGACAAAGCTCCAGCCAAAAGCTGCTGCCTCTCGTTCAGTCGCGGTCACCGGAGTCGCTCCGCCGCGAAAGATTGGCATAAATATCAGGAAAGACTTCTGCGGTTGCGCAGTGTGCTGTATCAGAGTGATAGGGCCGGTGATCCGCGACAAACCGCTCTGTATCGAGGATTGGGCAGCCTCTCGCCGCGATGTTTCCGAAGCGATGTCCAAGCCCATTGCAAGTTGGTTACCCTCGACCGGCTCGACATACTGGATAACGTAACGCTCGCCTGAATGGGCCGAGAACTGACGAAGGGAGAAATCAGCTGTGCCATCGGCCCGAGCGTGCTTGAGAAACTCGCCTTCATCGCGCTCCGCTACACGCCTGATAAAGCCCAAGGCACTAGCACCGGGGAACTCGGAAGCGAGGTCGCGGGTTTTGTGATATTGGTCAAAAACCTTGCGGCTGATGCCATGTTCACCGGCTGTCAGAACCGTTCCACGAGCGCCTCGCAACCCGTACTGGTAAAGATCGAGACGATTCAGAACCAACTCTGCGGCCTGCTCGGTAGCCGCTACTATCGCTTCTTGAGCATGTTGTTGGTTGACGCGTTCAAGGATCCACCCCCCCAGAATGCTTGCCCCCAGCCCCACCGCCAGGGTGATGGAGACTTCCCGGTTCAATGCAAAGAACTTAAGTTTTCTCACCCACCCCTCGCAAATCCGTTGCATTGAATAACAAAAGATCCTGGACCCGCTTTTCAGCAGCGGGACGCCCGGTCTGCATTCCCGAATACCCTCAGGCCAGACCCGCCATTCGTTGCAGTCTTTCGAGGTCCGCTGCAGGCTCTCCATTATTCATGGCCGCCCCAAGACGCATGACCACTTGTTCACGGTGTACCTGCATGGGAGGCAACGCATAGATCGCGCCTATCAACTCACGCAATGCCAAAGGAAGTCCCCAGCAGGCTTTCAAGTTGATGGCAAATGGGGCTGAAAAATCACGCAGGGCATGACTGAGCACTTCTTCGCCCACGCTGTTTCCCCGGTTCTCCCACTTTTGGGTTTGGAACAGCACACAAAACTCGCCTATCCGATGCAGCAACGCCGCACTCTGCAGGGGCAAGGGATCCAGATTGCAGAGTCGAGCCAGGGAAGCAACCTGGTCAGCCAGGCGCTCGGCATTGTCCAGATAGGACTGCATGCGGGTCATCAGCAGCTTGTTCGTTTGGGTATTGGCCTGGCGTAATGCCTGGCTCAATGCCAGATTCACACTGGTAAGCTCTCCCAATCGTTTAATGGCATCAATCAAACTTGTGCAGGGTTGGCCAACATCGTTATAGAGAGCACTGTTGGCTACCGCAATGAGACGGGCGCAAAGCGCCGGGTCATGCTGCCAATCCTGGACGAGTTCGCGAATGTCCATCGGTTCGCCCCCGTATCCCAGCTGAAGTCTTTCCTTTACCTGAGCGAGTAAAGGCAGGTCCAACTCGTCGGAGGACAAGCCACTGAGATAGTCGATCAGGCTCTGATCAATGACCGGAGGCAGTTGCACAGGCGCATCTGGCGGAAGGAGCGTTTTGAGGCATTCAAGGACACGCGACACCTGAAACGGCTTGGTAAAAAAAGCGCTGATCCCCAGAGGCCTTACCGTCAGGACACTGTCTCGATCGGAACGCCCGGTGATCATAATCAGCGGTGTTTCCCGATCCTGCTCACGAATCGTCTGCAACAGGCTTACACCACTGGCATCCGGTAGGTTCCAGTCGGCTATTACCATCTGGTAGGTACTCGGATGCCAGGCCTGCAAGGCATCGGTAACATTGCCAAAGCACTCTACTTGCGCAAGCGGGCGCAGGCTCAAGACCAACTGTTTCAACAGTTCGGCTATCCAGGGGTCATCATCCAGAATCATCACTCGCATTCGTTCACCGCTCTGGATTGATGCAGCATTTCGCAAAGTCTTGCGACCAAATATTGGCCGACGACTAAATAGAGGTCGTTGACGTCAGAAGGTAACGTTGTGATCGAGCAATGGGGTGTAAGCCAGAACGATATCCATTTCAATTTTGGGTGTATTTAGGTGAAATAAAGTTCATGACTGAATCTATTCCTTGCCAGCGAACTATACAAGTGGTCAATACGGCTAATAGCCATCATCTGGGTAGTATGTGTAGGGTCCAGTCGTATTCGCCCTCCTCATGCTCTCCCGGCAAACGCCGTTGTTGGGGCGTGGCGACGTGGGGGCAGTACGCTGGGGCCAAACGTTGGCCATTCGCCGATTTTCTCGCCGAGATTCACGTAACCATTTTCGAACGCAGCTCTGCAATGACAAGGGGGCTTGATTTGTGTGGCTTTGAAGAATCATGTCAGGCCCTGCAACTGTTTGAGCCTGAGCACAAGAGGCACAAACAGCCAATGTCAGTTCCTTCTCCCCTCTGGGCGGTCCGGCGGTCCGGGTGGGCCTGGGAGAGGGCTAGCCTGAGGAATCGACCCTATTTTGTGTTCGGCGTAGATCCGCCCCTGTATCTGCCCCTCGCTACATCTCGCTGAAAATCAGCCCGGCATTGGCGAACTGTTGGTTCGCCTTGTGGCCCAGCAAGTAGATGACAGATTCAAGGGTGAAGTTGCCGATGTACTTGCCTTGGGAAGCGATACACGCGGCGATCTGACCGAAGATACTCAGCTGGTTCTGGCTCAGGGCCAGATTCGACGCCAGCAACAGGTTTTCCGTGCCCACCAGGGTATTGGCGTCCGCCAGCAGGCTGCGATAGCAGCCTTCAAGCACACCTCCGTCGGGTGCACCGGCCAGTTGTCGCAAACGCTCTAGCATCTCATCGCCCAGGCGCAACTCGCGTAAGCGGTTATTGCGCAGGCGTAGCTCGCCATTACCGGGGTTGAGTCGGACGCGGCCCCGGCTCAACGCCACGCCCAGATTCTTCAGCAGATCGAGGTTCAGCGCTTCATCGCTCTTGGCCTCGCCGTACAAGGACACGCGGCCGTTGATATGGTTGTCCGCCAGCAAGGTGTCGGCATCGGCATCAGCCAGGGCCAAGGCGAAGCCGGTGCGGTTAAGCAGTAGCTCAGTGCGCAACCGATCCAGCGAGAGTGCGAGCCGGCGTTGGCTTGCCCCCGTCTGGATTTCCCTGCGCAGTGCCGACAAGGCCAACAGTTCATGGGTGTTGAGGACCAACTGAAGGCGGTCCACCTGTTGCCCGAAAGCCTTGCGCTGAGCCGCGCTGTACGCTGCCAGGACGTCGAGCACCTTGCTCGGGATCGCCGCAAAAAGCTCGCCCTCGTCTGCATTCAACGCATTCTTCAGGGGGGCGAGCAAGGGTATGGCATCCAGCAGATCCCGGGCGTGTTGCGGCCCACTCAACGAGTAGGCATTGATCAGGCAGGCGCTCAGGTCGATGCGCTGGGCGTCTTCGATCTGCACCAGGCTGATGCCGGGCACCGTCAGCCCCGACAGGCGCATCCGCTGCAAGCGCACTTGCTGACAGCCTAGAAAACGCAGGCACTGGTTCTCGCCCAGCACGATGATGTCGAAATCCAGAAACGTCAGGGAGGCGAAGTCGAAACAGTTGAATTCTTGGTTGCGCAGCACTAGCCGGCTGGCGGGGCCGCTGCCGTGGATGAAGAGATGGGTGCCCTCCGGCGCGACCTGGTCGATGCTGTCGGCCAGGCGGTGCTCGCCGGGGAGCAGGCACAGGCAGATGTCGCGCTTGCCCTGTTCGAGCAACGCCTTGAGAGCGATGTCGAGGTTCTCGAACTCACCGCCGACACCGACACTGGTGCAGCAGCCACCGCCGTGGGTTTTTTGACAGAGCGCGTCGAGGGCGTCCTGCACGGTATGAATGCCCTGGGCGGCCATGTCGGCGCACTTCGCCGGGTCATAGGCAACCTGTGTCGCCACGGACAGGCTGGCGGAAAAATGCACGACGTTGTACTTGCCCGCCGCTACCTGGCCGGCTTCGAGCAGTTGCACCGTGCAGGTCTGGTTCAGCACGTTGGGTGCCAGGCTCCAGGCAGCACTGGCGATACCGTCCGCGCCGGTGGCGATGATCTGACTATCGGTGCCGTTGGGCAGCGTGCCGTGGCTGACACTGAAGCTGACCTCGGCCCCGGCAACCGGGAACTGGCCATTGAACACCGCGACTTCCAATGGGCTGGGCAACGGCAGGTTTTGTGGGGCTAATGGATTGGGCATGACCTCCTGGCCGTCGCCACCGACGTAATAGAGATTGGTCAGTTCGGTCAGGGCGGGAAACAGCTGGCGACAGTCGGACAGCGTGCTCCAGACCCCGGCCTGGCAGTTGAGCAAGGCCAGCCGGGTGAAGGCGCGCAACACTCCCTGCGGCGCCTGGAAGGCGGGTTTGTTGGCCACCATCGGCCACTCGATATCGGCGGTAGCGGTACGTGCGGGAATGGTCCAGAAATCACCGACGCGGTATTTGCCGGGGATGAATTTGATCTCGACGCCATCCTCCAGCGTCACCCAGCCGCTGTTCGAATTGGCTGCCGCCGGGGCCATCTTCGCCCAACCCTCCCAGCGCCGCACACGCGGGTTGTTCAAAAACAGAGCCTTGTCGAGCGGCCCGGTGGCGCTGGCCAGATCGAGGGTGACCAGGTTGCCTTCGGTCTTGAGCACCTGGACCAGGGTCCCCGGCCGGCCGAGCAGTTCGAAGGTATCGTCGAAGAACTCCAGCCAGCAGCCGGCAGTGATCGCCAGGTAGGCATCACGGCCGATGCTGGCGACCTCGAACTGGTCCGCCGTCGGCTCGCCCAGCCACCGTGTCACGCGGGTTTCGATACTGCCGTTGTCACGCGACCATTTGTAGCGCTGGTCAGATGAAACGCTGCCATCGTCGTGGATCTCGACGCGATACAAGCGGTTTTCCAGGCGTCGGTAACCCGCTTCCGGCGCCAGCAGGCAGGGATCCTTGGGCGGTGTGCTCGGTTCGGCGCGGGCCGCCAGCTTGCCATCGGCGGCAGTGGTCAGGGCGGTCCAGGCCGGTAGCGCGCTCAGGCAGTTCAGGTTGGCGCCGAGGTCACCGGCACGCAGCAGCTTGACCTGCCACACCAGTTGATCGCGGGTCGCGCTGTCCGGCCCACCGAGGGCGACTTCGCGGATAAGCGGATCTTCCAGGGCAGTGATATGCCGCAGCCAGGCTTCGAGATAGCCAAGGTAGAGCCCATCTGGAGGGTCAATGGGCGCTGCGTTGTTGTCGTAGACCTTGATCTCGCCAAGCTGCGGTGCGTTTGCCGGGGGCAATGGCAGCAGACTGGCATTGGCCGGCAACACCGGTGAGGCGTTGCCCGGTAAGTGCGGCTGGCTGGTCGCCGTCACCTGGCTGGGGTTTTCGCAGAGTAAGCCTTCGACATAGTAACGGCCGACGCCGATGCCGATGTTCTTGCCGCTGCCGGTCAGCAGGAAACCCGGGTTGGCCAAGGGCCCGCCACTGTGGCCGAGGGTATCGACGGTTTCGGTCTCGATCCGGCGATTGAGAATATCCTGCTGCTCGTTCCAGTCCGCATCCAGCTGCACCCGCCCCTGCTGCATGCGTACGGCGCGGTAGTGCTGGTCCTGCTTGTCGGTGGAGCGGGTGAGATCGGCTTTCATATTGGTATTCCTGGCCCGTTATTCGCGTTCAGTCAGTTGACGAAGATCACCCCGGCCTCCAGGCCGAAGCGCAAGTATTCGTCCAAGGCCTGACGCAAATTGGCCTCGCGCTGTGGTTGTTGCAGCAGATTCCAGACGCCCATTTCGGCGCCGTCCTCGGCGCCGGTGCGCAGTTCTTGAGCACATGAAAGACGCAGCTGGGCATAAGCCGGATGGCTGAAACTCACCGAGGTAAAGGCGGGTGTCACCCGCACCTGTTCGCTCTTCGCCTGGGCGGTCGGCAGCCCCTGGGTCACCAGGTCCGGCAGGCAACGGTAGCGGCGCGGCGTCCGTGAGTCCGGCGGCACATAGCAGAAGCGCACGCAACCTTCCTGGCGTCGGGCGATATTCAATTTGCCGCTGAACAGGCTGTTGCTGGCTTCCAGCTCCCCGGCTGCGCTGGCGCCGAAGACGCTGCAGCGATCGAGCTGCAGACGCGTGTCCGGCAACTCGAAGGCCAAGGCATCACCGTTATCGAACACACTGTTGCGGCCCTCGACCCCGGCGATGGCCTTGCTCACCCGCAACGGCCCGCACAGGCAATGGGTCAGGCGCAGCCAGAGCTGGTTGCCGGTGCCGGTGTGGCGGATGCCGCCCTTGCTCGGCGTCAGGCTGCAATACCGCAGATTCGCCTCGCCCAGGGCGCCGTGCAGGCGCAGCTGACCGTCCAGCAGCAGCCCGGACAGGCTGAGCCGGGTGTTGAGGTTGCCGCGGAACCGCAGGTCGCCGATCAGTACCGGCCGCCGCTGGTTGGCGGCTTCAATGGCCAGGTGGGTATCTGGCAGGTTGAGATCGGGAGTCAGTTCCTGGGTCCCGTCGTCCAGCAGATAAATCAGCGTACTGGTCCCGGCAATGACGGCCGCCAGCGCATCGGCCAGGGTCGCGTGGTCGCCCGGGACCCGCAGCCGTACCTGGAAATCCGCCGGGTCGAGCAGGCCCTGCAATGGCTCATCGTCGCGACGCACCGGGCGTCGGTCGTAGGGGCCGGCACCGACATCGCCGGGGAAGCCATAGCTGTAGGCGACCTCCACCCGACTCACGGTCGTGCCGGCCGGCAAGGCGATACGTCCGAGCACGGGATCGAAGCCCACTAGAACCTGGTTGGCAGCGCCGGGAAAGGTTTGGTCCGGCTGGCCGGGCTTGCTCGATTTCACCGTCACGCTGGCCGGTGGTCGCCGCCATTCCTCCGGCACCACGCCGGGCAAGGGCGAGAGATTGCACACCAGCAGATGCTCCGGCGGCACTTCTACAGCGTCCAGCCAGATCCGCAGCACCGGACCACCCTCTTCCTCCCGATCGAGGGGAAAGTACACCGAGTTGGGTGTCTCGCCATCGGTCAGGGCCTGACGCAGCGCCGTCAGTTCGTCGTGCAGCAGGCGCCGCGAGAGTGGTTCCGGCACGTTTTCCGGTTGCGCCAGCTGAGTGATTTCCTGCTCGCTGCGCGGCCGGTTGAACAGCATGCCCTCGCCCCGCAGCAGCGGCCCGGCGACGTCGCGCCCCAGGGCATCAAAACTGTAGAAACCCTCCAGGCTGGTCATGGCCCGGGCCGTGGCGCGTTGTAGCGCGTAGGCCTGCAAGCGCCAGAGATAGAGACCGACGTTGGCAATGTTGTAGCGCCCGGCCGGGAGCGAACGCACCTCGACCGTATGGGCGCTGCGGTCAAAGGGTCCGTCGACCCGCTCCAATTGCGCGGCGTCACGCAGGTTCGGCGTGCGCACGCTGTGTAGGCGGCAGTGATCGAGGTATTGGGTCGTGCCCAGCAGTTCGAAAAACTCCACCGCCCGCGCGCGCCAGCCGGTGGTGTCGAACGCCAGCTGTTCCAGTACCGGCAGCGTGCCCTTGCGCCGTCGCAGGCGCAGGCTGTTGGCCACATAGGCGCGCAGGCCGAACGCCGGGGTGCCGCTGACCGGATACAGACCGCGCACACCCAGCAGGTCGCCGATATAAGGCACCAGCCAGTCGTCGCAGGTTTCGATAAACCAGTTGTCGTAGAGCCGGGTGATGTCCTCTTCCAGCACGGCGCCCTGCTCGGCGATGACCTCCAGCAGCGCCCGCAGCGGCCCGCCCATTTCGGCATCGCGCTCGCGATAGAAGGCCGGCAGCCGTGCCATGAGGAATTCGGCGTCGATGCTCATAGGCTAAGCTCCGTCAACGTGACGGCGGCCGGGTCCAGCAACAGCAGTTGTGCCGCCAGTATCTGCTGGCTCTGCCAGCGGGCGCCGCGGGCGCGCAGTCGACCATCCGGCCCCGCCACACTGCTGCTGGCCAGGCCCTCGTAGAGCCGCAGGCTATCCAGATCCACCCGCTCCACTCCCGGTACCCGTTGCATCACCGCCAGTACCTCGCTGCCGCTGACGGGCTGCCCGTAGTACCGCGGCGCAAACCCGAAGGCCTGCCCCAGGGCGCTGCGCACTGCGCTCAGGACCGCCACGCTCTGATGGTCCGGGTTGACCCGGACCCTGGCCGTCACACCGAAACGCAGCACCACACCGGGCGCCAGCTTGAGCGGCTGATGGGCCGGGCGCACCGCGTCGATGGCCGCCGCCAGGTTGCGGTAGAGCGCCGATCCGGGATCGATGCTGACGCCCTCCACCCCGCTGACCGTGAGGTGCACCAACCGCTGCTCGCCATCCCACAACCACACCGCCTGGGCCTTGCCGACGCCGGCGAAGGCCGCGGCGAAGTCTTCGAAATCCCGCAGCGAGACGATGCGGTCCAGGGTCCGTACGCTCAGCGGAGCGTTCTGCCGGGCACTGTCGCGGTCTTCCGGGTCGACCCCGCCAGCCGCGGGTACCGGGTTGATCACCTCCTTGACCCCCAACGGACGGGACAGCAGCAGGCTGATCCGCCCACTGCCGAGGTTGCCGGCTGCACCGATGCCGACGCGATAGCAAGCCTGCACATTCATCTGCCCCGTGGGCAGGCGGCTACCGTGCACACCGTCACCGAATTGCACGGTGACCCGGCCATCGTCGCCCCGTCGCAGCAGATAGGCACGGTCTTGCGCGCCGAGCTCACCCAGGCGTGGCGCCTCGGGCCAGCGCACACCCTCGATGCGTACTTGCAGCGTGCTCTGGATGCCCGAAGGGGTCGGTGAGGAAACATAGGTCAGCGGTTTTTGCTGCAGCAGGAAGCGCTGGAAGGCCTGGCTGGCGTCGCCACTGCCGAGGATTTCCGGCTGGATCTGCATCTGCTTGCTGTCGCCATGACTGGCCGGCGCCACATTGGCGTTGATCCGCACACTCAGCGGCAGATAGGCATGCTGCAGATCGCTCTCAAGCTCCAGGCGCGAGCGCGGGCCGCTGCTGTCATTACGTTGCAGGCGCCGCACTTCGCTGGCGAAGCCCAGCAGCACTTCATGGCGTGCGCCATCGGTGAAGGACAGGCTGGCGACCCGGCCGTCCCTGGCGATTTCCACCGCCACCAGCGGATCATTGGCCAACAGCCGCTTGAGCGCCGGCGCATTTTGCGCCACGTCCGCCAAGGTGTGGCCGCTGACCGAGAGCCAGCGACCCGCTTCCAGCTCCGGTTGCAGATCATCCAGCGTCAGTACATGACCGCTAAGCAACCCGGACCTGGGCCGGGTCGCCCACGGCAGCTCGGTGGATTCGCCGTAGGCCGTGGTCTCGCGCAGCCGCTCGTTGAACAGCTCGCGCAGGTGTTCGCCACGCAGGTTCAGGCGCGTAGTCTTGCTGCTCAGGGTGAAGGCGGCGCGGGCATCCTCGCGGCTGTCGAGGATCTGATACAACTCCTGATAATCGGGCAGCGCCAGCACCAGCCAACTGCCCGTGACCAGCCGCGGATAGCTGGCATCCAGATGCACGCTGTGTACGTCTCGGGGGTAGAGCCGGCTCTGGGGGATGATCTGTTTGGCAATGCCCGGGCCCTGCCAGCGCAATTGAATCAAGGCTGTGCCGGCGTTCTCGAAGTACTCCAGGCGCAGGTCGAGCTTTTGTCCGGCCTTGAGCTCGCGCAGGGTCGCGCTGAATTCAGTGGGGTCTTGCAGGTGCCACTGATTGACCAGCAACTGGCCGCCAAGCCACAGCCGCACGCCATCGTCGGCCTTGACGAAAAAACTGTAGTTGCCGCTCTCGGGTATTTGCAGCCAGCCACTCCAGCGCACCGAGAAGGTATCGGCGGTCAACGTCGGGTCGGGGCTGGCGCTGCCCCAGTCGAAATCAACGGTGGCGTCGGTGCGGCTGAGCTTGCGCGTCTTGAGGTCGATGCCTTCGAAATACTCCCCATACAGGCCGCTGCCGGTGGCCTGCCGCGTCGGCGGATCGGAAATGTCGGCCAGGGTGAAGCCCGGCCACTGGCCGTGCAGGCTGATGTTCGCCTGATTCTCGTCGTCCAGGCCCAGATAGCTTGCCCGCAGGCTGCGCGGCATCGCCCGCCAGTCCGGCGCCGCCTGGCCGAACAGCGCGGCCTTGGTCCGCAGGGCAAAACAGCGAGGATTGGCCTTGGCCGGCTCGACGTGGGGCACCACCTCACCCAGCGGCCGGTCGAGCGTCACGACCGTGTAGCCGGCCAGTGGGTCGGCGCTCGGCTCCAGCGGCGAAATCACTTGCAGGCGGGCGACGCGGCGCAGGTCCCAGTTTTCGCTACCAGGATTTTTCAGGCGTTCGTCGCCGACGATCAGCAGCGAGTCGCCGGCTTGCAAGCGGGTGTTTTGCCCCTTCAGATACAGGGTGCGTGCGCCCCAGTAGGGCGGCACCTCTTCCTGGGTCTGCAGGCGCAAGGCATTCCAGGCGGCACGCGCGTACAACGGCTCCAGCGTTTCGAAAACCTGGGCCTGTTCATCCTGCTCGGGAATGCTCTGGCTCTTGTTGCCGGCGTCGATCCGCGCGGTCAAGGGCGCGCCCGGCGCGGTCTCCAGAGAAAAAGCCAGAAACGTCGAGGCCGCCACGCCAGGGCGCAACTCGTAGCCGATGGAGCGCCCCAGTTCCAATACCGAACGCCGCTCCGTGGCGGTGCGCAGGAAGCCCTCGTTGACGATCCGCTCCTGATAAAAACTCAGCACATCGAGGACTCCGGCCCAGGCATCGAGCAGCGCCAGTGCCGGATCGTCGGCATCGCGGGTGCTCAGCCCGAGCAGCTGCGGCTGGCCGGACAGGCGTGCCAACTGGCTCTCGCGAAAACGCCCATGGGTGCCGACCCGATAGTGCAACGTCGTCTGCCCTGGGGGGTTCAGTTCGTCGACCGGCGTCAGCACCTTGATCCCGGCGCAGCAACCGCATTGTTCGCCATTGCTCATAAGCCACCTTGCATCGTCAGCAGCAGCCGGCCGTTTTCAGGGAAATTCGGATCGTTATCCAGGCGCAGCACTTCCAGCGGCGCGGCACTGATCAAGCCCTGCTGTATTTCCTGGTTAGGGGTTTTGCCCCAGCGCTGGAACACCTCGACCTGGAGCGAGGCCACGCCGGTCACCGAATGCGCCGCCTCCATCAGGGCGGAGAGTGCCAGGCCCTGGCCGAAACTGAAGTGATCGGGATGAAAGAAGCCGAGTCGGCCTTGGCCGTCTTCGCCACTGCTCAGGCGCTTGAGCAGACCGAGCTTGACCGTCGCGGCAAAGTGGCCCGGCACTACGCAGACGTTCAACTGAATATCCAGCGGGGCATAGATCGGTTCGCTGAGGTCCAGGTCATAGCCGGCCAGCCGGTAGCGTTCCAGGTGGTGCAGCATTTCCTCGCGAAACGGCGCATCCAGCGGCTTGCCGCCCTTGCGGTCGAGGCTGACGAACATGCTGTACCAGCTTCCGGTCCAGCGCAGCCGGGCGGCTGCCCGTTGCACTTGCGGATGACGCTCGGCGACCCGCGCGTAGTCAGCCTCGGTGACCGCCCGTTCCTGGGTGCGCAAAGCCTGCGGGGCAAACAGCTTGATCGCATCAACGCTCTCCGGCTCCGCGCCGCCGCCGGCCGGCAACGGGTTGCGCAGCATTTGGATGAAGTCCTTGATCAGAGGGTCTTCACAGACCACCTGGGTGATGCTCTCGGCGCCGACATTACCGACGCTGCCACCGCCTTGGCGGTAGCTGGCCAACAGCCGGCTGTGGGGTTGCGGCTGCATGCCGAAACGGTTGTCGCCAAAGCGCAGGTGTGCGCTGCCGTCGGCTTCGGTCTCCACCACGAACTCCTGGGCGAAGCGGTCACTGCCGAGCAGATCGCGGCGCGGTAACCACTGGCTGGCACCGGGTTTGGGCTGGTCGCCATACTGATCGGGATCGTCTTCGCGCAGTTGCATGCCGGCCGGACGGGCTTGCCGGGGATCCTGATACAAGGTGCTGCTGGCGGAGCGTGTCGGGTCATGCTCATAGGCCTGGGCATAGACGATCCCGGGCTCGCGCAGGCGTGGGCGGTACTGGCCGGCAGTCGGTACTGCGTCCGGCAGCAGCGACTCATCGGCGCGGGTCAGGCCGTGGTCGGCCAACACCACATTGCCGCAGACCCGAGCGACCCTGAAGGTCTCGCTGACACCGGCCTGCTGAATACGCGCGCTGATGCACAGCGGGAACGGCAGCGCGTCCTCGGCGTGCCAACTGATCAGCTGCAGCGGCGTGTCGGTCAGCAGGTCGTGCCCCGGCTTGACCTCGGTCAAGCGCACCGCATGCCGGTGGCTGCGGTCGGCATCCGGCGCACGGCCGGTGCCGGGGCTCAGCACTTCTTCGAAGACCAGCAGCATGCCCGCCTGCAAGCTCAGCGGCGGATCGTCGATCAGGGCGGCCTCCTGCGCGCCTTTGCCCAGACAAAAGTCCGGCTCGCCCCAATGATGGATATCAATGCGGTTATGGGCGGACTGCAAGGGCAACGCGTGCATCGTTTCGAAGACCTGGGTGGCGCCGTCAGGCAAGGTTTGCAGCGCGGCTTGCGGCAATACCGTCCCGGGCTCGGCACTGCGGGTCAACAGTCGCGTACCCGCGGCCAACGCCTGGCCATCGGCCTGGGCGGTAACGCTCAGGCTGACGAAGACCCGGCTGTTGCAGCCGTCGTGGATCGGGTAATCCAGCAGCCGTGCATGCCGGCGCAGGGAGACGCGGCGGCGGGCGGTGCCCAGATACGCCTCGGTGGCGACTGCATCCTGGTAATAACTGAGCTGATCGCCGATATGCGCGAGCATTTCCACCAGGGCCACGGAAAAATCTGCCGGGTTGCGCTCGCGAAAGCCAGGAATCAACTGCCCCATCCGGTCCAGCATCAACCGACGAAAGCTCGCGTAATCCTTGGCCAGGTAATCCAGCAGCGGCTCGGCCGGCACCGGCGGCGGGCAGAGCGGCTCGTCGGCACAATCGAATTCGGACGGGCACTGCGCCTTGAAACTGAAGCGGATGCTCGACAGGCAAGGGTCGAAGCCCGGTGGTGGGTCCTCGGGCGCCGTGGGGTTGATCAACACGAAGCGGTACCAGGAGAAATCACCGGCTTGGTCCAGCGTAATGTCGAGCTGATTGCCGCTGATACTCAGGCTCTCGATGTGCACGCCGGTGATGCGCACCCCACCCTCGATCCGGCAATGGGCAGCGGTGATGCCGGCCAACGGATGGACGAACACCACGCTGAGCTTGCGCTGATTCGGGGACACCACTTCCAGGTAGTCGATGCCGTTCAGGCTCGGCGGGTCGAGGTCACGCAGCAATTGCAGGCGATGGCGGTTGTCGGACAAAAACTGGCGTTTCATGGCGCAAGCCCTCGGCTGAAGGTCGCCAGTTGCCGCTGGCGATCCCGGCGCATGACGTACTGCACCGTCACGCCGAGGCGCGCATCGAGGTTCTCGACCGTCACCGCCTCGACCTCGATCAGCTCCCCCAGCCACTGTTGCAGCGAACCTTGCACGGTCATCTGCACGGCGGCAGCGAGGGCGTCGCTGTTGGGCGCGAACACCAATTGCAACAGGCCGCAGCCGAAGTCCGGACGGTTCACCCGCTCGCCCGGCACGGTGAACAGCACCTGCTCGATCATGTCCCGCACCTGCAAATCGGCGAAGACCTCGGCACTGCGCCCGCGCGAGTCGATGCTGAAGGGAAAGTCCAAGGCCATATCAGACTCCCGAGACCCGTAGCTGGGTGACTGTGACCAGCATCGGCGTGCCGGTGGGGACGCAGATCGAGGTGCTCGATTGCAGCAGCACCGGCAGCCCACCGGCGAACACCCGGGTCGCGCCGACCAGCCATTGGCCGGTCACGCAGGGGCCATTGCCGGAGGGCGGTGGCGGCATGCCGCAGCCGGCAATCACATAGGGCGCGGCCAGGGTCGTCACCGGCTGGCCGGAGAGTGTCACCCGCGCAAAAGGCGCGGTCGGCGTCGCTTGGCCGCCGTGGCTGCACATCACTGTGGCGCCCAGATGCAGGAGAAAACCGAGCATCAGCGGTCCTCCCCTGTGAGGGCCGGGTTCGGCTGTGGGCCAAGGTGCCAATCGCCTGAAATGTTCATTTCAAATCACCGTCAATGCGCCTTGATTGATATTCACCGCCGGGCCGTTGAGCATGATCGTCGCGCCCTGGCCGTTGCTGATGGTGATCCCGATTTCGTTGATCGAAATCATCGCCCCGGTCAGGGTCTTGAGCAGGATGCCGCCCGTGGGGCCCGGCAGGTCGGAGATCGTCAGGCCGTTCTGGTTGCCGGTCTGCAGCACAATGCTTGGCGACACCGGCAGCCCCGCCAGCGCCAGGGCTGGCACCTCCGCCGCGCTGCCCCAGAAGCCGCCGACCCAGATCGGGTAATCCTGGTTGCCCTGCTCGAACTCGACCCAGACCCCGGCACCGATCTGCGGCAGCACGAACATCCCGCTCTGCTGCCCGGCGAACGGCACGCAGGGCATGGCCCAGCTGGAGATGCCGAGCCCCAGCACATCCGGCACCTGGACCTGGACCCGGGCCATCTGCATCGGGTCGATATTGTTCAACACCACACCGCGGAACTTGCCGTAGTACTTGCCTTGCTCAGCGTTCATACCGGTACCCTCGGCAGCGTCGAGATCAGGCCGTTGCGGGTCAGCGTGAAGTTCTGCTTGAACTCGCCCGGTTTGAAGTTGCTGGTCACGCTTTTCACGTAATACAAACCGTCGAAGGCGCTGCCAGCGCCGCGCACGCCGACCAGTTGGCGCGCCTTCAGCACCGAGCCGTAACGCAGTACATCGACCGAACCGGTGGCGGTCACTACATCGGCCGAGCCCGCCGCCTCTGCCAACCCCTTGGACAAGGCTGCCATCGGCGAGAGCTTGGCGGTGTCCTTGAGCAAGTGGATCGACTTGGGGATGGGCACCAGCGCGCCCAGCGGCGGGTTGAGCAGACTGATGTCGGGGATCGGCAAGGGAATCGGGAATTTAGTCAGCGGGTTCTGGATAAACACGATCGGCAGGCTGGCCTTGGTGTTGTCCACGCTGAACGACAGCGCCTCGACATTGCTGTGGGCATCCATCCCCAGGTTCAGCGCCGGTTGCGGTATCCCGAGCTTGATCTCCGGGCCCCAGTAGGCAGTATTCATCCCCGGCAGCGGGCCGGGTTCGACGTAAAACACGTAGCCGGCATCCTTGGCCAGCTTCTGCACATAGGCCAGGTCGGTGCCGTCATGGGTGGGGATTTTTTCCACCGGGATCGGCACATCGCTGAAAATTTGCGGGATCACCAGCGGCACCATGCCAAAGATCGCGTACTTGGCGACGATCAGCGCCACCCGCGACTCGGCCGGCATGGCCGGATAGGGAATGCCGTTGAATTCCTGCTGGTCCATGGCCACCGACAGGTCCTCACCGGTGATGGTCAGCGTGCTCTGCCCCGGCTCGTTGGAGCCACTGACTTCCTGGCGGGTGATCAGGCCGTCCATCAACACCATCGGCAGGCTGTTGAGGGTGATCACGATCAGCACCCGCAGCCAGGGCACTCGCCCGCCGGTGAGCAACAACAGGGTATGCAGCGGTGAGTTGTTTTGCAGGGCGAAGCTGATCTGGAAGCCACTGCGGGCGCCCGCCGCCGACGTCACCTGGATGCTCTGCAAGGCATCGATCAGTGGCTTGGGCACCGGCAACGGTATCGCCGGGCCGACCAGCAACGAGACATGCATGCCTTTAAGCATCGCTCGGCCCCTGCATGCCTTCAGGCAAGGTCAGGCGGATTTGCCGGCCCAACTCTTCCAGCTCCAGCGGGTGGAGGCTGCCATTGGCATCCGGCAGGCGCCAGAACTGTTCTGGATCGCCGAGCACCGCAGCGGCCATGCGATCGATCCGGTCGCCCTCGATCACGGTGTAGATCTGCAAGGTGACAAAGCTTGCCGGGTCGGGGACGAAGCGCCGCCGCAGGTAGACCAGGCGTCGACCGTCGGGCTGGACCAGCTCGGCGGTTTCGGTCGGGTAGTAACGGCTGTTGGGTGGGAAGCGCTCGCTCATGGTGGTGGTCCTTTTGTTCTTCAGCTAGCCGTTGTTTTAAAAAAGCGCGCTCAAGCCCAGGCTGGCCAGGGTCGCGCTGCTGGCCTTGCGCGCCAGGCGTTCGCGGCTCTGGTGGTAAACCATATAGAGGTGCCCGCCTTTGTCGCCGAAGCCCAGGTCATTGATGTTGAGCACGCGCATGCCAAGGGTGATGCGCGCGCGAATCGGATTGAGGTTGACGTCAAACGCCTCCTCGACGATCGAAAAATCGGTGATGCGCACCGGCACCACGCGTTCCTTGCTCCACACGAACAAGGGCAGCGGCGCCTGCACCGGAACGATTTCCAGGGTGCCGGCGCTGGCCATCTGGTTGTTGCGGATCAAAGCGTTGCTGTCCGGGTAGACGATGGTTTCGAGTGCCGCGAGCTGCGGGTGGATACCGACCTCGATCGCGCCGGGATGCTGGTCGGAGAACTCCAGCTGGTCGGTGGCATCGATCTCGGCGTCGAGCTTGATGGTTTCCACCGGTGGCCCCTTCAACCGTAGCGGCTCGCTGATCGCCGCACTGGCGCCGGTGCTCTGGGGTTGCAGGCTGCGGGTCAGCAGGTCGGGGTTGTACTGCAGGGCGATCACCCGCAGCACGGCACCGCTGGCCGGGTCGATCAGGATCAGCCCGCCCTTGAGCACTTTCGGCGAATTGGAAAAACCGGTCATACCTCGTGCTCCTCACTCTTGGCGTTGCTGAACAGGTTGGAAAGCATCTTCGACGGATCGAGATTGAGCTGCTCGGGTTCCGGTTTGATGTCGGAGAGCCTGGGCATGCGAAAGCCGTCGATGCTGTCATAGTGCAGCGGCAGGCGCACGCCGAGTTTCAGGTCGGTGTCGACTTTGCCACCGAGCAGCTTCCAGGTTTTTTCGGTACGTATCTTGAACCGCCAGACTCCGGCTTCGGCATAGACCCGGGCCTTCAGCGCCGCGTCCAGCACCACGGCGCCGCCGATAAAGGCCTTGGCATCGACGCTGAATTTGTCCTTGCTGTAGGCGATCTCGCCGTCCAGTTCAGCCTTGCCTTCAAGACCGACCGAGGCCTCGACGCTGAGGCCGCCACCGACTTCGGCGAGGTACAGATCGATGACCACGTCAGCGCCGACTTTGCCGCTGATCCCCCCTCCCGCCGGGATGCGGGCGATGGCCTTGAGGTTGAAACTGAAGTCCGGGTCGGCTTCAAAGGGGCTGAACTTGACCGTGGCCTTGACCCCGGTGAGCACGCCGGGGCCGACATAGTAGTAATACCCCAGGCTGCCCCAGAGCTTGACCTTGAGCCCGATCGGGCCGATGGAGGCGCCAGGGATCGGAATGCTGCCCGAGGCCGAGAAAATCGGTTGATTTACGTCTTTCTCCGGAAAGCGCTTGAACAGGGTGATGTCGGGAAAGCTCAGCTCGCCGTCGAAGGTGATCTTTTGCTGTTCGTCCACGGTGATGCCGGCCGTGGCCACCATGTCCTTCTTGATTTCGTAGGAGAGCCTGCCCTTGCCAATGATCTTTTCATTGGGCAGCAACTCGACGACGATATTGCCCTTGGCGCGGCCCTTGTCGATCTTGATATCGCCCTTGCCGTAGACCTTCTCCTTGCCGCCTTTGTTCTCGTAGGTGGCATCCACGATGCCCTCGAGACCCGAGAAGGCGAATCCGGCCTGGCCCTTGGCGATGAACAGCTCGCCGTCGTACCAGAGGCTGGCCTGGATCGGCTTGAGGTAGGGGTTCTTGACCTTGATCTTGCCGTGCCCCTGGAACACCCACTTGCTGCGGGTGTAATTGAGCTCCAGCGAGGCCTCGTTGCCACCTGGCAGTTCCAGGTTGATCTTGCCGCTGGCGTCAATCTTGCCGGCCTTGAGGAACACATCGACAGCGCCGCTCTTCACATAGGGAATCTTGCCGGCCATCTGCCCCGACTCGATATGCGCCCCGCCACTCCACACGCCGGCCTGATACTTGATTTCGCCCTTGGCTTCATCGACCCCAGGCAAGTAGACGAAGAGGACCCCGGTCAGCACCAGACCATTCTCGTCGGCACTGACCTCGACTTTGCTCGCGGCGATTTTCTTCGTGGTGCCGAACTCGAACGCCACGCTGCCGACTGGCTTCAGTTTGGGCGCCAGTTCGATGGCCAGGGAGGCCTCGGTGATTTTCACCCCGGCGAACGGTGGCTTCAGCTTGTTCTTGTCCAGTGGCGCCTTGAGTCGGAAATACTCCGGTGAGAAGGCCACCTCGAGCCGTTGCAGCAAGGGCACTTTGGTCGGCGTGATGTAGCCCTCGCCGGCGACCCCACCGGGTACCAGATCCAGTTTGGTGAAGCGCCCGGGGCTCAGGTAGTCGTAGGTGAAAGCGATACCGGCGTTCTTCTTCGCCGCCTCGGAGAGGGTCAGGCCGCCGTCCTCGGCGACATCCAGCAGCACCCCGGTGCCCTTGGCCGGCAGACTGATCGGCAGGCGCGTGCGGTCACGGTTGTCGATCATCGCGTTGATGGTGTCCTTGCCCTTGCCGACCCGGCGCAGGGTCATCAACAACAGCCCGGGAAGGATTTCCGCGCCCGCGACGTTTTCCGGGATACCGGACTCGAAGATCGACGGCGTCTTGGTCTTGTCGCTGACCCGCAGCATCCGCGTGCTGCCGCCGGCCATGACCGGGTAGTCGATGAGGATTTCCGTGGACTTGTCGGCGCGCCCGTCCTTGCCGGGCTTGCCAAGCTTCTTGCCGGTTTGGCAGCAGGGCCCGCACTTGCCGGCACTCTTCATTTTGGAATCGGCGAACACCATGCGGATCTGCACCGGCGGCTCCTCGCCGCCCTCCTCGATTTTTTCCGCAATGGCTTGTGCCAGGCCGAACACCTGCTGCTTGATCAGGCTGCCGCTCATGCCGTTGTCAAGGCGGTCGAGCACCTGGATATTTTCCTGGGTGTTATCGCCGCCCACCTGCAATTCGATGATGTGATCCATCTCGCAGGTGCCACCGCCGACCTTGGGAAACTCGGCGTCGCCTCCGGCCTTTTGCCAGGCGGCGTCCAGCGCATCGCCCATCTTCCAGCCGCGCAGGTTGACCCAGCGCGAACGCAGCTCGTCGGAACTGACGCGCATTTGCCACAGACCCGCTTCCTGGGCCTTGGCCCCCTGCAGCGTGATGATTGCACGCAGGGCCTTGGCCTTGGCCTTGCTTTGCCATTCCTTGAGCACCGGGCCCTTGACCTCATGCAACTCAAGGAAATCGACGTCGAACGAGGCCAGCTCCTTGTCCTTGCCCTTCACTTTGGCGGTGGTTTTCTTCTCCGGCGTGACCTTGTGCCCGGTGGTCATTTCCAGGTCCCTGTACCGGCTCTCCACCTCATAGTCTTGCGACTTGCCCTTGCGTGACAGGCGCGGCCCGCCCTGGCTGAGCACGCCACTGGCCAGAGGCTGGCCGCGCATCACGCTGTCGGCGACGAAGTCGGCCTCACGCTCCAGCCGCTGGTAGTGCGGCCCCTGATCGGCCAGGTTGCTGATACCTGAGCGCTGCAGGCCTTGTTGTTGCACGGTGTGGGCCAGTTCGTGGGCCAACAGGTGTCGACCGCTGTCGCTGTGGGGCTGGTATTGACCGTCGCCGAACACGATGTCCTGGCCGACCGTGAAGGCATGCGCATCCACGTCCCGGGCGCTGGCCCCGGCGGCGCTGTCGTCGTGTATGCGTACCGCAGCGAAGTCGCTGCCGAAGCGGCTCTCCATGAAATCACGGGTGTCGGCATCCAACGGCCGACCGGGACGCGCCAGGGTCTCGCTGACCGAGGCCGGCACGCCTTGCCCGCTCTGGGCACCGTTGCCCTTGCGTTGCAGGTTCTGCTCGCGGCCGGTGGCACAGCTTTCGCACTCGCCGCTGCTACCGGCACCCGCGCCACAGGCGCACTTGCGCTGTAATAACAGACCGCGCACGGCGGTCTTCGGCGGCGAGGCGTCGCGTTCGGCACTGGGGGCGAGTGCGTGTTCGGTCATTGTCCCGGCCCCCGCAGTTGTTCGGAAATCAGCCGTGCCAAGCGCCGCCCGGTGCGCTCCGGGCGTTCACCGGCGGGCGTGGCGAACCGGGGAATTTGCACCTGCTCAAGCGCAAAGCCCGGCCCTGGCAGCGGTCCCTGGATCAGTAAGCGTCCCAACTCGCGCTCCAGGGCGCCGGCCAGTCGCTGGCCATTGCGCAACGAATAACCGGGCAGCGCCAGGGTCCCTATCGTCAGGCTGATGGTTGGGGCGGCGGGTGCCGGGGTGCGGGTCATTCCCAGTCCCCCACTTCCGCTGCCGGCAGCGGTTTCTCCAGTTTGACGAACTCCGCTTCGGCCGCTGCGCGCAGATGCTGCATGCCGATGGCCATGTCCTTGTCCGCCGCGAGGAAGGCCGCGTTCAAGGCCAGGTTGCGGATGTGCCCGCCAGACAGCGAAAGCCGCGCCAACTTGCCAATATCCAGCGCGCTGCACGGCGCATCGGGCGGAAACGCCCGCTGCCAGATGGCGCTGCGGGCTTGCACATCGGGAAAGGGGAATTGCACGATGAAACGGATGCGGCGCTGGAACGCCGGGTCGATGGCCTGCTTCAGGTTGGTGGTGAGAATCGCCAGGCCACGGTAAGTCTCGATCCGTTGCAGCAGGTAGCTGACCTCCAGGTTCGCGTAGCGGTCATGACTGTCGCGCACCTCGCTGCGTTTCCCGAACAAGGCGTCGGCCTCGTCGAACAGCAGGATCGCGCCGCTGCTTTCGGCCGCGGCGAATACCCGCGACAGGTTCTTCTCGGTCTCGCCGATGTACTTGCTGACCAGCGCTGCCAGATCGATGCGGTAAAGGTCCAGCCGCAGTTCATTGGCCAGCACCTCGGCAGCCAGGGTCTTGCCGGTGCCGCTGCCGCCGGCGAACAAGGCGCTGATACCCAGGCCTCGGTCGCTGCGTTCGGCAAAGCCCCAGTCGCGGTAGACCCGCGTGCGCTGGCGGACCTGAGCCGCCAATGTATGCAGACTGGTCAGGGCCGCGTCCGGCAGGACCAGATCGTCCCAACCGGCGCGGGCGTCCACCCGTTCGGCCAGGTGCTCGAGGCCGCGTCGAGCTTCTTCGCGACACACCTGCCAGAGGTGTTCGGCACCGCCTTGGGGCCTGGCCTTGAACCCCTCGGCGAGACGCAGGATGGTGCTGCTGCTGAGCTGAAACTGTTCCGCCAGCAGACCGAGACGGCCGTTGACGCCGGCGACTGACTCACCCAATTGTTGCTGCCAGAGCGTGAGCCGTGCCGACGCATCGCTGCCCTGGACACTGACCCGGCATTGACGGCGACGCAAGGTCGGCGCGCTGTCACCACTGAGCAGCAGCAGGCTCTGCAGGTGATCGAGGAAGTCGCCCAGGCGTTGCGCCTGCTCCGGATTCAGACTGTGCGGGTGCAACCAGAGCAGCACGCCGTGTAACAGCGCTTCACGCTCCCACAAGTGCGCCAATTGCTCGCGCTCGGCTTGCCCGACAGGCAGCTCATGCTCGGCCATCCGGTAAAGCTTGAGCCCCAGTTCTGTCGCCAAGGCTTGGGCGTAGCCTTCGCCGTCGCCGTCCACCAGTCGCGCGATCGGCGCCAGGGCCAGGCTGGGCGCTGCCTGCCACTGGGTAGCGATCTCGAGGATGCTGGCCCTGGCCTGATGCCTATCGATAGCGACCGACGCGGCGTCCGCCAGGTTTTCCTGACGAAACCAGGGTTCCAGACGCGGGTCGGGAAAGCTCAGGCCGGCGATCCGGTGCAGGATGATTTCATCCACCACCAGCCGCGCTTGCAGCACCCCGCCACTGCCGCACGGTTCGAGCAATTGCCAGCGCCGCAGTCGGCCGATCGGGGTGATTGCGCTCCACTCAGGTTCCGGCAGCAGGCGCAGGGCCAGCTCGAAACTCAACCAGGGTTGGTTCGCGTCGCCCTGCGCCTGGGCCAGCAGGTCGCGAAAGCGTGGGTCGAGGTCCACCGCGGCGGCCAGCAGCAACAGGTCCTGCTCGAATCGGCTCAGCCCCAACCGCTCGCTCAGCAGCGCCAGGGCCGGCGGGGTTTCCAGATAAGCGCCCAGGGGCGCCGGCTCGCCTGCCAGCCGCGCCGTCAGGTAGGCGGCAAACGCATTCAACGCCTGGGTCAGCACGCGGCGGTTTTCGGCGAAATCGCGGCGCTGGCTCATGGCAGCACCTGCGGCGCGCTGAATTGCCCATCCGCGCCCATGACCAGTGCGCTGGTTCCGGCATCCACCTGCACCCTTGCCAGGTAGGCCCCCTGGGCGACGCCCTGGAATTCGACGGTGATTGTCGTGCTCTGCTCGGCCGGCGGGAGAATGCCATTGCCGTCAATCGCGCTGAAACCATAGGCCCGTGCCGGCCGATCGCTCGGCGGGTGCTTTTCGTTGAGCAGCAGGCGCACCCGCTGCCGCGGGCCCACTGGCGGAGCGCAGGTCACCTCAATGCTGCCGGAGCGATAGGTCACGCCATCGACCACCGAACTGGTGGCGCCGGGCTGTACGACAAAACTCGCCTGCGGGTTGAGGATGAACACGCCAAGGTTCGATTGCACCGCCCCATGCGCGACGGGCGGCGTACCCAGCCATTGCCCATGGGCCACCTGCAATGTGCAGACCCCCGCCCGCAAGGATGAAGGCAGCGCCGGCGGATGGGGCGGATCCGGCAACAGAAAGCCGAACTCCAGGGTCTCGTTTTCGACTTTGCTCAGGCCGGCGCTCAGGTCCAGTCCGTTGACCATCAGTTGTACGGCCTGGGCCTTGAAGTTGGCGCCGCTGACCCGCACGTTGCCGTCCGGCAGAATCGGCATGGCCGCACCGGCCACCGACTCGACCCGGTCCACCCGTGGCGTACGCAACAGCACCACATAGAGGTTGCGTGCCAGTACCGGCAGCGGCGTGCGCTGGCTCCTGGCCGTCGATTGCAGCAGCACGCTGATCAGGTACGCCGCGCTGGGCCGCGCCGGCACCTGGATCGCCGACCAGATGCGCGAGAGTTCGTCGGTGCTGAGGTTGAGGGGCGTGATCCGTAGTTGCTCCAGCTGATCGGCCAGCCCGGCGCGTTCCAGCGCCTTGGGCACATTGGGTTTGTTCGGCGCCGGCTTGAGCGCCTCGCGGATGGCATCGCGGCCCATTCCCGGGGTGTCGTGAAGGATCTGCATGGCGGCGCCAAGCAGGATCTCGGCGTGGAAGTCGGCGACGCCATAGGCGCTGATCAGTACGTGCAGGTCCAGCGCCAGGGGCGGATTGCCGATGCGCTCGCCCAGGCTGTCGCGGCTCGGCAGGCCGACGTTGGCCCAGCCGGGATTGCGCGTCTGGTTGTAGAGAAAGAGGTTCAGTTGGTCGCCACCGCCGACGGCATCTATGCGGTCCGGGCCGATACAGGTGACGCTCGGCGCACCGCCCAGCACATCGCTGACTTTCAATTCGGCCAGACCGCTTTCGAGCATTTGTTGGAGCGTCGCGAGCGCGGCTGCCAGCCCCAGTGGCGAACTCATGACCGCGGCCCTGCACCCGAGTTACGCTCGCTCAGGTAGTCATCCAGGGACTTGGCCGGCAGGCGCCGGGGCGGCTCTTCCCGACGCGTTACGGGCGCTGCCTCGTGCGCAAGGATTTCGATGCGACCGATAGTGATCTCGACCCGTGGCGCGGCGGCTTGCCCATCGACCTGCGCCGGGTGCGGTTCCTGCCGGGCATGCAGTGACTGCGATGCCGGGGTGGCGCTGGGCGCTTGCTCGCGCAGGCGTTCGACACGACGTTCGATCAGCTCCCGACTCAGCTCGTGGCGCTCGATCCGCTGTTCACTGTGGGAGCGTTCGATCAACCGGGTTTCCAGGCGCAGGGCTGACTGCTCTTGGGTGGTATCGACAACCGGCGGTGACGGCAGCGGAATCTGCGGCAGCCCGGCCTCCTTCGGCGCTTCAAACACTGACGAAAGCACAGTCTGCGGCGGTCCCGGCATGGGTGGCGGAACTGTCGCCAGCGGCGGCGTTGGCTGCAGCAGCGAGGCTACCCGGTGCAACACCGGCGTAACCGGCAGCTGCATCGGCGTTGACAGCTCGGGCCTCGGCTGCGCCGCCACGGGTATCGCGGCAGTCGCGGTGGGCAGTTCACGAGTGGATGCCAGCTGCGACTGCGACTGCGGCGCAGGCTCAACATCGCGCGGCACGATCGCGTCGTTTTCAAAGCGCGAACCGATTCGCGGGCGAATCGCCGGCGGCTGCAAGGCGCGCCGGGCCAGGGCCAGCAGCCAGTCGCTCATGACTGCAGGCGTTGCAGATAGCGGGCGCGACGCTGCGGGCTCAAGGCGAGAATCTGCGCCTCGCTCCAACCGTAGGCCGCGGCCAGTAGATGCACCTGATCGAGTGTCCGGTGCGCCCAATGATCAAGGCTTTCCAGCAGGTAACTGCCGATATCGAAGGCCTCGCTCCAGCGTTCCTCGCACGCCGGGCAGCACATGTCCAACTCGATCAGCGCTTGTGGATCGGCCTGGCTCATGGCCTCGCTCAAGGCTTGCAGTAGCCCCTGCGGCAAGGTCTCGAGCGATACCGGCTGCGTTCCCTTCACAGCCTCCAGCACGCAACGCCGGACCAATAGCTGCCGCGCCTGCTCGATGTCCAACAATTGGGCCAGGACCGCCAGGTCGAGGCTGTCTGGCAGGCGAAAACGCAGGCAGTAATCTTGCCACTCCAATTGCAGCTCCGGCGCCTCGCAGGGCGGATCATCCAGACGCAGGTCGGCCGTGTTCAGGTTCAACTCCAGGCGTTCCGCGCAGTGCCCGCAGCAGGTCATGGCGGTCAATTGCGGACCGAGCAGTGCGCCATACAGATCCAGCAGATGGGCATCGCGTCGCCCCACCGGCAACCGCTCGGCGCCCGCCAGGCCGTCGGCCAGCAACGGCGCCAATAGCGCGCAGGATTGCAGTGCGGGGGGCAGCGTCTGGCTATGGTCCCAGATCGCCAGCCAGTCAGCGGAATCAAGCTTGGACACAGTCAGGGATCTCCGTCATGCAAACGCCAGCAGGCACGATGCCTCGTCAGTTCGGCTCGTTGAAGCTTGGCTCGCTCGGTTCGGCCACCTCGTAATCGCGCTCCCAGCCTTCGTTTTCCAGCTTCAGACGGGCGATGGCCACGGCGTTGGCATTGGCGTCCAGGTCCGGCAGCGACTGGAACTCGCTGACCCAGCAGCGGAACACCTTGTACGCCAGGGCCAATTGGCCGGCCTCGTTGTACAGCTCGATGATGATGTCCTTGCGAAAGTCCTTGAGCGACACCTCCGCGCCCAGGCCGGAGGCGAAGTTCCAGACCTTGTTCGCCCAGCGCTCGAAATCGGCATCGTGGGTCACCCCACGTTCCAGGGTGATCGCCTCGAACTCGGTGCGTCCCGGCGATTTGCGGCTGCTGCTGGGGTCGCCGCCCTCGCGGTGCTTGACCACTTCAGTGGTGCGCTTGAGCGCCGAGACCTTGCTGATGCCCGCGACATAGCGACCGTCCCACTTGACGCGGAATTTGAAGTTCTTGTACGGATCGAAACGCTGGGCGTTGACCGTGAACTGAGCCATGGCATATCTCCCCGATGCAGCGGTTCAGCGGTCACCCACCCGGGCGGCCGCAGCCTTGATCACACCTGAATCTGCCCAGCCAGCTGCTGGATCCTGATCACCACGAACTCCGCCGGTTTCAGCGGGGCGAACGCCACCAGGATATTCACCACGCCGCGATTGATGTCGTCCTGGGTGGTGGTTTCACGATCGCACTTGACCAGATAGGCCTCGCGCGGCGTCTTGCCCTGGAAGGCGCCCTGGCGGAACAGGCTGTTCATGAAGGCGCCGAGGTTGAGCCGGATCTGCGCCCAGAGCGGCTCATCATTGGGCTCGAACACCACCCACTGAGTGCCGCGATACAGGCTTTCTTCGAGAAACAGGGCCAGTCGGCGCACCGGTACGTACTTGTATTCCGAGGTCATCTGGTCGGCCCCGCGCAAGGTCCGGGCACCCCAGGACACCGCGCCGTAGACCGGAAAACTGCGCAGGCAGTTGACCCCCAGCGGGTTGAGACTGCCATTCTCGCGGTCGTTCAATTGATAGTTCAGCGCCTGCACCCCGATCAGGCTGGCTTCAGTGCCGGCCGGCGCCTTCCACACACCACGGTCGCCATCGGTGCGGGCGTAAAGCCCGGCCACGGTGCCGCAAGGTGCGCTGAGACGCAGCTTGCCGTTTTTCAGGGGATCGGCGATGTAGATCCAGGGGTAGTAGACCGCGGCATGATCGGACTTTGGCAACGCGGTGCCGGATACCGTCGCCACCATCTGCTGTGGATCGACAGCCGTTGGCGGCGAGTCGATCACGAAGAATGCCCGGCGCTCCTCGCAGTAGGCCGCCGCATCCATCAGCACGCCAGTGTCGGTGATACCCGGCAGACAGAGGATGTTGAACAGGTCCACCGCTTCCAGGGCATACAGCCCTTTGCGGGTGTCACGGTCAGCGATGAAGGCAGAATAGATATCCGCGGCGGCATAGGCTGTTTCACTGCCACCCTGCAGCGTGACGTTCACCGGCTGGGTGGTGAGCGAGCCCGCCAGCAAGTGCAGTTGGCTGGCGATGCTGTTTAGCGGCGAAGCCGAGACCGCGATACTCGAGGCCGCGCCTTGGGTGCCGGTGGCAAGGACCAGGGTGCTGCCGGCCACCGCGCAGGTAAAGTTCCGGTAGGCCGGATCGCCCGGTTTGCGCGCACGCACCGCCGCCTGAATCCGCGCTGCTACGTCGCTCAGTTTGGCCGCCAGGTCGCCGCCAACCGCCAGCGCGTCACCGATATCGATCACGTCGGGATTGCCATCGAGGCTGATGCGCAAGCCGGTGTGGGTCGCATCCGGCAGTGCATCCAGGTCGTTGGCAGCGAAGGTGTCGCTGGTCAGGGTCGCCGGATCAGGCACCGGCACCGGACGGATCGCCCCGACCGCGTCGACCTCGACTCCACCGGCCTCACTGCCCAGTTTGAGCGCGGCGCTGGCATTGCTCTTCTGCCCGGGCAGCACCCGCACACTGGAGAATTCACCGCCGACACCGGAAGTCATCAAGATCGTTTGCGTAGTGGCCGGCCGCCCACAGGTAAAGTTCTGGTAGGCCAGTTGGCTGTTCGCCTGCGCCCGGACCTTGGTCTGGATCGCGCCACACAATGAATCCAGACGCTGGGTCGCAGTGCCGCCGGCGATATCCGCCGGCAGCGCGATCAGCACCTTGACCGGCGGCAAATTGTTCACGCTGACCCGAAACTCGTTGTGGTTGGCGTCCAGCAGGGTCGTCACATCGGCCAGGTTGGCGCTGCGCGAAGTGCCGGCGGCCAACCCATCCAGCGCCGACTGACCGACCACCCGACTCAGTTTTACCAATTGTGAAACAGCATTGACCTGATCCAGCGCGTAGCGGGCATCCATCGAGTTCATCGACAGATTTTCATAGCGTTCGGCGCGTCCATCCGAGGCGCGGATGAACGTGATGTTGAATGAGCTACCGGGGTTGATGGTGAGGTGATCCACCCGTACTTCGATACCGTTGCCAGAAGAGCCTTCGTCCAGCGCCTCGACCTTCAGCACGTCGATCGGCGTCGCGTTCTGCAAGGTTTTGCTCGCGGTGCTGGCATCCTTGACGATACGCACCACGTAAGCCTCGGTACCGCCGTTCTGGAAGAACTGGCGGACCGCATAACCCATCTCGGAATCCACCGCCAGGCCGCCAAAGCGCCGCTCGTAATCGGCGAAACTGAACAGGTGCTGGGCATTATTGATCGGCCCGCGTGGCGCCGAACCGGCAAAGGCAGCCACCGAGGTCGCGACACCGGTAATGGTCCGCACGCCGCTGGGAAGCTCTTCGATATAGACGCCTGGATAGCTGAGTTGGACAGGCATGGCGGATCCTTTCCGGACAGGATGCAGGAGGTTGATGGCCTAATCCCTTCAGAGGCAGATAACACTTCGCCTCACAACCAACACAACTACATCCGAACCCACCCACTGCTCGGAAAACCGTTGATGACCTGGACGCGGTTCAAATTCCCGGGGGGAACTGACGTGCCCACGATCCGAAAGGTATGGATAGCTATAGATCGTTTTTTTTAATATGCAAATTCAAGCATTTCCATCTGGGCTAATGGCTCAATGACATAAACCATTCAGCAACTACCTGAACTTAAAGAACTGCCGCCAAAGGGCAATACCCAATCGTTATAAAACATCGGATTAAAACAACAAATAACATTAAAAGTTCAATGATTGTTTTACTGTAACTCTAATAACCAGACATTATTAAAATCGGCGAAGGCTCATCTGCAGTTTCGGATCAGGACGTATTTCAGGCGAAGGCCTTGGCCGCATTCCGCAGGCGTGTGCCCAGGGTTAATCCACAACAAACAGCTTCGCACCGCGAGTGGTGAACGAGCGGTGTCCCTCAGCGTGGTTGCCCACCTGATAGCTCATCCCGGGGGTCAGGGTGAACTGGCGACCATCCTCCAGTTCCGTGTGCAACTCGCCTTCCAGGCACAACAGGATATGGCCTCTCCAGCACCAGTGATCGGCCAGATATCCGGGACTGTATTCAACCATCCGCACCCGCGTCGAACCAAACTGGCAGGTCCGCCACCAGGCGGTACCCGTCTGTCCGGCATGCTGGACCGGTTCGACAGTCGACCAATCGGTCGTACCAAAGGGAATTGCCGTCAGATCCATGGTTGCCTCATCGATAAAAGAGCGTCTGTGGACCCTACCCATCCCGTGGTGCTTTCGATAGACACAGATGACCGGTAAATATGGGATACAGGCGCCCGGAAAAAATCTCGAACTCAAGCCATACCGCAGGATCCAAGGTGTAGGCCAATGGAGGTACGCGATATGAACAACGATGACACTGTTAACAACATCGAGTCAGCAACAACATCAAACATTCCGCCCAGCGAAACGTCTGGCAAACACGTCAATGTGCTCGAAAGAGATCTTGAGGACAGGGAGAGTGACGCCAACGATGTGGATCAAACCATTACGCCCTCTTCTCCTCAAACCAAGGAGCAGGAGGCTGAGGAGCTCCGTCGAAAAATAGCCGAGATAGAACGGAAGGTGGCGGATGGTAACTAGCAAAATGCTTGGAGGCGTTGCGACATGGAGCGCAACCTCCGAGCCCAATCTAACCGGCCCACCCATCCATAGGTGACCCTGGAATCGTTGACGGACCAGACTTGTGGCCATTTGCTTCTATCCAGCACGGTGCTGGGCACGGCTGTTGCCGACGGCACCGGCAATTGGAGCATCACCAGCAGCACACTGTCGCTGGGTGTCCATACGCTGACGGCCAAGCAAATCGACCAGGCAGGGAACGTGTCGGCAGCCAGCGTCTCACTGGCACTGACGGTAGAGGCGAGACCGACACCAGCCTCGCCGCCTGCCACAACGCCCCTTATCGACGGCGTTGCAGTCCCCCAGCACCAGGTCAGCCTGCCGGGCGGCGGCAGTGGCACTCAGATCATCGTGCCGATGGTCAGCATCGACCGCACCGACTCCAGCGGCAGCACGGGCGTGGCCGACAACAGCGCCAGTTCGGACGATCGGGTGGAAAACCATGAGGGCTAGCGTCTCGCTCTGGAGCGGATGCACTGTCATTGCAGACCACTGGTATCAGGTGGCAGTGACATCCGCTCAACGGGCCGTTCCGGCCCAGAGTCCACTGACACCGATGCCAGAGCCTTGGAGCATCCCGTTGCGCAGCATGTCCTGATTGGCCATCCCCCACCCCACACGCTACCCTCGCCCCCAATCGTCACAGTGAGTGACGGTCCGCATTGAATCAGGACGATGAACGACTATTCCTTCAAACTCGCGAACTACTGGCGCAATTCCCTGGCCGATGCCGAAAATGGCAGCGGCGCCTTGTCCACCAGCCAAGCCGCAAAGCTCACCGCTTTACCCATCGAGGCCATATTCGCAGGGTGTGTGCCGGCAGAGCAGGTGAGCCTGTTATTCGCCAACGAACCCGCCGAATTACCCTGCGTAGAAATCACCCTGCGGCCCTTGGTTTACACGTCACGCCTGGAGCACCGCAAAGCCCGCAACGGGCTGCCAGCGTTCATCACCCCGGTTGTATGTCGAGTGTTAGTCGCCCGCGATGGTCGTCTTTATCCGACATCGCAAACCCTGATGCCCCGCGACATTCTCGAACCGCTGGACCGCGACAATTTCGCCATCGGTGCCCAAGTCGATGTGGACGCGTTTTTGTCCGCCGAAGCGGTGCCGCAGTTCGATCCATCCACCGAGGGTGAAGAACTGACCGCAGACCAGCACCGCGACAAGTGGAATGCCTATCTGCAGTTCTGCATGAAAATGTTCCGCAAGGTCACCGACGGCTGGGAGGGGACAGAGGATGGCTTCGACCTGGTCAACTTCTGCTATGTGTTCAAGGAAGACAAAGCTGACGGCTTCAGCCGCAATATCGTCTGCCTCTACGACCACTTGCGCGACAGCAAGCCCGACGCACCGCTGTTCGACCGCTTCGCTCAGCGCGATTCCAGCCCTGACGAAGTGTGCTTGCCCGCCAACAGCCAGTTTGCCGCGCGACTTGGCCATGCCGGGGACGAATATGCCTTGGCGCCCGCCCAACGTGATAGCTTGGCTCATCTCCTTGTCGCTGATACGGGGGATGTGCTGGCCGTCAACGGGCCGCCGGGCACTGGTAAAACTACCTTGCTGCTGTCGGTCGTTGCCTCGCTCTGGGCCAAGGCTGCGGTGGCCGGTGGCGAGCCGCCGGTGATCGTGGCCAGTTCCACCAACAACCAGGCCGTGACCAACATCATCAAAGCGTTCGGCAAGGACTTCTCAGAAGGGAGCGGCCCCTTTGCGGGGCGCTGGCTGCCCGATATCAAAAGCTTCGGCGCTTACTTTCCCAAGTCTTCGGCCGAAGCGGAAATGGCCCGCACCTACCAGACCAAGAGCTTTTTCACCGAGCTTGAGTCGCAGGCCTATCTGGACAAGGCGCAACAGGCCTACCTGACCCGAGCAGCCATCGCCTTCCCCGATGACTTGAGCCCGAGCGTCCAAGGCGCGGTCAAGCAGCTCCAGGCCGCGATCCGCTCGCGGCAGCAGCAACTCACCGATATCGAGCAGGCCTGGGCCAAACTGGTTGGCGCCCGCGAAGCCATCCAGGCACTGCTCGGCGTTGATCCACAGGCAGGCATCGCGTGTCTTGACGAACAGCATCTCAACCAGGCCGAACAGCTTGCGAACGCGCAAGCACGTCTGAAGGATTTCAAACACTACCTGGCCCATGAGTCGCTGATCTACACGCTGTTCGGCTGGTTTGGCCCGGTCGCTGGCAAACGTCTGCGCTTGGCGAAATTACACCTCGATGAGACCAGCACCGAACTGCAAAACGCCGCCAATGTCAGCGAAATAGAAACCCGCTTGACGGTCGCCGTGGCTCAAGCCAGCAAGGCCCAGGAAGTCATCGAGGCCCAACTGCAGCAGGCCCGGCAATTGCTGCAAGTCGAGCAACGTCAGGTCTTGAATTGGCAGGCCGTGATTGCCGTTCTGCCGATCCCTGCCGACAGGCCTGCTGCCGAGGTGACGCTCAACGACTGCGACAGCTGGGCGGACACTTCCCTGCGTTTCGAAATCTTCCTGCTGACTACCCATTATTGGGAAGGCCGTTGGCTGATGGAAGTCGCCGAAAGCCTGCCAGAGATTCTCAAGAGCCGCGGCAAAAACGGTCGCAAGACCCTGGAAAAAAACTGGCGGCGGTGGATGAAGCTCACGCCTTGCGTGGTGGCCACCTTCTTCAGGCTGCCCAAGGAGCTGCACTGCAAGCGGCACGACGGTAACGGCTTCGTCGATGACTACGCGCTGAATTTCATTGATCTGCTGATCGTCGACGAAGCCGGGCAAGTCCTTCCTGAAGTCGCCGCGCCGTCGTTCGCGCTCGCCAGGCACGCGTTGGTGATCGGCGACACTCAGCAGATCGAACCCATCTGGTCGATTCCGGTTGCGGTCGATATCGGCAACCTGATGAGCGCCGGTCTGCTATCGCGCGACAAGGTCGATGACGACTATGCCGCCTTCTGCGATAGCGGCCGTAGCGCGGCCAACGGCAGCGTCATGGCCATCGCCCAGGCGACCAGTCGGTATCACTACGATCACGACCTCGCCCGAGGCATGTATCTGTATGAACACCGTCGCTGTTACGACTCGATAATCGATTACTGCAATGCCCTTTGCTACAAGGGCAAGCTGCAACCGCGACGAGGGCGAAAACCGGAAGGTGGCTTGCCGGGGCTGGGCTACCTGCATATTGATGGAATGTGTCAGCAGAGCAATGGCGGTAGCCGTCATAACCTCCTGGAAGCGCAGACGATCGCTGCGTGGATTCAAGCGAATGGAGCCGTGCTGACAAAGCGCTACAAGAAGGACCTGTGGGAAATCCTCGGCGTGATCACGCCGTTCGGCGCACAGACGCAGGCGATCGTTCAGGCCTGCACAGCACTGGGCATCAAGACCGGTAAAGGCGATGGCGAGATGACTGTCGGCACGGTTCACTCCTTCCAGGGCGCCGAGCGGCCGGTGGTGATCTTCTCGGCGGTCTATTCCAAACATGCCGATGGCGAATTTATCGACCGCAAGGACAGCATGCTGAACGTTGCCGTTTCTCGGGCCAAGGACAGTTTTCTGGTGTTTGGCGACATGGACCTGTTCAGCCAGGTGCCGATCAGCAAGCCGCGTGGACGTTTGTCCCGGTTTTTGTTGGCGGATTCGGCGAACGAGCTGATTTTCGATTATCACCCCAGGGAAGATTTACAAACGGCGCGTACCGGCTTGAGCCACCTGCACGAAGTTGAAGAGCATGATCGGTTTTTGATGCAGACGCTGGAAACGGCTCGCCAGCAGGTTCAGATCGTAACGCCCTGGGTGAAATTGCGATGGATGCAGGAAAGCGGCGCGATGGACATCATGGGCAATACGGTGCAGCGCGGCGTCCAGGTGGTGGTGTATACCGACCTGCGATTCAACACGGGTATCCAGCGCGGCAAGCCTGGGGGTGACCCCGAGAGAATCGCCGAATTCAAAGACGCGATTGCAGCGCTGAAAACCCGGGATGTTCAGGTGTGCGTGGTCAACAAGGTGCACAGCAAGATCGTTATGGCTGATGAGGAATTGCTGTGTATTGGCTCGTTCAATTGGCTGAGTGCGCAGCGCTATGGCGACTATGTGCACCATGAAACTTCCATGGTCTATTGCGGCCCGGATGTAAGCGGTGAACTTGCAATCAACCGCACTAGCTTGGCGCAACGGGTGACGTCCAGCGCACTGTAAATTGCCCGGGAGGGCAACGTCAGCTTGGCGCTGCTGCCGGGCATACCCTAATGCCGTTCAGTTAAGTGAATGGGGTCCACTGTAGGAACGCCGCCCGGCGGCTCCTACAGATGGCGGCTCTTGGGCCAGTGGCCGACGTGAGGCCGTCCTCAGGACCTTAAAGCTTGAACTGCGCTACCAGGGTATTGAAGGAGCGGGCCAGCCGCGACAGTTCCTGACTGGAAGCTCTGGTCTGGTTGGCACCAGCAGCGGTCTGGGTCGAGAGGTCCTGGATGTTCAGATGTGCATGCCGAGCGCATGCAGGATGCACCGCACAAGTTCGAGCAGGAGGTGCGCGAACGCCTCGAATTGTCGCGTGAAGTCAGGGGCTGGCAATACATCCGCGCACAGGCCAGCCAGGTACGGCTCAAGACGGCGATGGCGCGCTTGTTCGAGCGCTATGACTTCCTGGTCTCGCCCAGCGTACCGATTACCGCGACAGCAGTCGATGCGCGCGAGGTCCGGGTTGGTGAGCAGGACATCGATGTGCGCGCCGCGCTGCTCAGCCATACCAGTGCCTGGAACCTCACCGGGCTGCCTGCGATCAGCCTGCCGGTGGGGCTGCAGGTGATTGGCGCCGCGGGGGAGGATGATCGTTTGTTGCGGGTTATGGCGCAGCGATTCGTGCGGGACTAACGGGTCAGCAGCGACACATACCCTGTAGCAGCAGGCTTCGCCAGCTGCTACAGGGATCGCATTTTGGCTTAACTGATCGGTATGTCACGGATCAGGCGCACAGCGCCAACCGCCAGCTGGAATGAATGTGCCGAGTGAAGACATGACGGCTTCATTGGCAAAAATATCCGGGGCAAACGGGTCCACCGATGTTGGCAGCAGGAACTGGCCAGTTTTGGCGGGGAGCGTTGAGCACTCGATTTTCCATGGGGTTTCTCCAGCGTGATGCCGGCCAAAAGACAGTTCGCAGGCGAACAGGGAAGCAGGGTTTATTGAGCTTTCGGGTTGGCTGAACTTTTCGCGCAAATGAGCGCCCGGTGTCAGCGGTGTGGGACGGCTGGCGGCGAACAGAAAATAGTCCCCGACCAATAGCAGACAGCCCTGACGCGATGGCTCATCCATCGCTTGCAACCATTGGCCACGACAAGCGCCGAGGGAGTCGGGCAAGCGTTCCCAAATTTCGTAGTAACTTTCGTCCAGAGCGGTTTCGATCAGGCACTCACTGGTTTCAAAGTGCATGCGACCAATGTCTTCAGCGTCACTGACCGGCTGATAGTCCATTTTGCGATGCCATTGGCAAATGTCGGCGTCTATCTGGGTCACCCCGGCGAAACCTTTCTGTTCACACAACGCCAGATGTTGAGCGTGGCTGAGTTCTTCGAGCGCCAGACTGGGGAGCGGATTGGAGGGGATTCGCAGGTCGGCAAACAGTCGCTGTGTCTGTAGCCAATACACGGCCGTTTCGCTGTCCGAACGCCCTGAGCGGTGCTGGATCAAACGCCGCTTCCATACGCCAAGATAACATTGCGCAACCTGATGCATTGATATTCCCTGTGTTACGCGTTGCGTTTGGCCAATAGCGCGGCAGATACAGTCCCGGATAGGCATCGAACACCCGCATGCCTTCCTCGGCCATGCGCGCAGTGATCTGCCCGTACAGCTGCACTGAGTGGGCGTAGACGCAGTCGCCCAGCTCCATAGCCAGGGCAAAGACGTCGATACCTTTGGGCAGTACCGGCAGCTCGAAATGGCGATCGTACCGTTTGTGCATCAGGTCGCCAAGCTCGATGTCGTGCTGACGGTCAGCCTGGGTGACTTCGGTCAGCCCGTGCCGGGCGAGGATCAGTTGGCGGGCGGCAGCGTCTTCGCTGTAGTTTCGATCAGACGCGCTGACAGCTTTTGCCGCCAGCAATAAATAACGGCGAGATATGAATTTTTTCGTGTCCTCTTGTATCTGATCTAGAAGAAGCCGTGCCATCAAAAAGATGGCTTCGGCAAAGGCAGACCCATTTAGCCTGTGCCACACCGGGCTCAGCGGTTTGCGTCAAGACAGGTCAGTGACAGAGTGGCTCACATGAAATCACGTGAGAAGAACGTCAAACCGATTCGATTGAAAGACATCACCATTGTCGACGACGTCAAGATGCGCAAGGCGATCACTGCTGCTGCACTCGGCAACGCAATGGAATGGTTCGACTTCGGCGTCTATGGTTTTGTCGCCTATGTTCTCGGCAAGGTATTTTTCCCCGGCGCTGATCCCGACGTGCAGATGATCGCCGCGTTGGCGACCTTCTCGGTCCCTTTCCTGATCCGCCCCCTGGGCGGTTTGTTCTTCGGTACGTTGGGGGACAAGTACGGTCGGCAGAAAGTCCTGGCGGCCACTATCGTGATCATGTCGCTCAGTACCTTCGCCATCGGGCTGATACCGTCATATGCCTCGATCGGCATCTGGGCGCCCATCCTGTTGCTGCTGGCCAAGATGGTTCAAGGTTTTTCGGTGGGCGGTGAATACACCGGTGCCTCGATCTTCGTCGCCGAATATGCCCCGGATCGCAAGCGCGGTTTTCTCGGTAGCTGGCTGGACTTCGGCTCGATCGCTGGCTTCGTCTTCGGCGCAGGCGTGGTCGTACTGATTTCCACCATTCTGGGCGAAGAGCAGTTTCAGGAATGGGGCTGGCGACTGCCATTCTTCCTCGCCCTGCCTTTGGGCATGATCGGGCTCTACCTGCGCCATGCCCTCGAGGAGACGCCGGCATTCCAGCAACATGTCGAGAAACTGGAACAGGATGTTCGTGAAGGCCTGGCCAGCGGCCCGAAAGTGTCTTTCAAGGAAGTGGCCACCCAGCACTGGCGCAGCCTGATGACCTGCGTTGGCGTGGTGGCGGCCACCAACGTCACCTACTACATGCTGCTCACCTACATGCCGAGCTACCTGACACACAACTTGCACTACAGCGAAAATCACGGCGTGTTGATCATCATCGCGATCATGGTCGGCATGTTATTCGTCCAGCCGATGATCGGTTTGATCAGTGACAAGATTGGCCGCCGCCCCTTCATCATTTGCGGTAGCGTCGGCCTGTTCTTCCTCGCCATCCCGGCCTTCATGCTGATCAACAGCGGCAAGCTCGGCCTGATCTTCTCCGGATTGCTGGTGCTGGCCGTGCTGCTCAACTTTTTCATCGGAGTGATGGCGTCCACCCTTCCGGCGATGTTTCCCACCCACATCCGTTACAGCGCACTGGCCAGCGCCTTCAACATCTCGGTATTGATCGCAGGTCTGACCCCTGCCGCCGTGGCCTGGCTTGTGGAAAGCACCCACAACCTGTACATGCCGGCCTACTACCTAATGGTGTTTGCCGTGGTGGGTCTGATGACCGGCGTGACTATGAAAGAAACGGCGAACAAACCGTTGCGTGGTGCAGCTCCGGCGGCTTCCGACATTGAGGAAGCGCAAGAACTGCTGCAGGAACATCACGACAACATCGAGCAGAAGATCGAGGACATCGACGCAGAAATCGCCGAGCTGAAAGCTAAACGTGAGCATCTCGTGCAGCAGCATCCGCGAATCGAATAACGGGGGGCACTATCGTCCAGGAGCGGTCATTGGTCAAAAAGCAGCTCCAATCACCGAATCTCCTCACCCCTTCCAACGCTGTAGTCACGCATGATGTCGCTCAGCGATAGGCGCATGTTCTGCCATCAGCTCAGCGACCCAATCGATGAACACGCGCAGCTTGATGCTGATATGCCGGTTCGGCGGAAATGCCACGTACAACGGCATCGGGTCGAGGCGCCAGTCCTCGAACAAGGGCACCAACTCGCCGCGCGCGAGGTGGGCCTTGGACATATAGTCGGGTAGCCAAAGAACTCCCAGGCCGGCCAGCCCGGCCGCGATGTAGGCATTGCCATCGTCGACCGCCAGCACGTAGCGACCCTGGATATGGACACTCTCTCCGTTGCTGCGCATGGCATACGGTAGCGCTTTGCCGGTTCGCGCCCACAGGAAGCCGACGATGCGATGATTCGAGTCTTCCAGCTCTCGCGGGTGCGAGGGCGTACCGACGCGCTCCAGGTAGCTCGGCGCCGCATAAACGCCAAGCTGCAGGTCGCCTACCCGCCGGGCCATGAGAGACTGATCGGTCAGCTCGCCGCCGCGCACGACGCAATCCACATTCTCACCGATCAGATCCACAATGCGATCGCTTACGCCCATGTCGATCTGGATATCGGGGTATCGAGCGTGAAACGCAGGCAATGCCGGCACCAGTATCATGCTGGCCAGCGGGCTGGGCACATCCACTCGCAACCGGCCCCTGGGCAGCGTTGAGGCACTGGACAGGCTAGTCTCGGCATCGTCCAGGTCGGCCAGCAGCCGCACCACGCGTTCGTAATAGACGGCGCCGTCGGCAGTTACGTTGACCTTGCGCGTCGTGCGGTTGAGCAATTTGACGCGCAACCGTGCCTCCAATTGCTGCACCAGTTGCGTCACGCTGGTCTTGCTCATATGCAGTGTTTCGGCCGCCTTGGTGAAGCTGCCCGTTTCCACCACCCGAGCAAATGCCTGCATCGCATCAAAACGGTCCATTTTTACCCCGGATAGCTAGCGGATTGTTTGGTTTTCACAAACAGTGATAGCTACAGTTGCTCGTTTATCGGGCAAGTACAAGCCCGTAAAGTCCTTCCATTGTTAGTTCAGGGTCGGTTTTGACCCGTTGATGGAGGCACGATATGACCAAGCGCGACGTTGTTTTTCCGCCCGGGCGCCAGGCGCTTTATGAGCGCAATCGCTATTCGCCGGCGATCCGCTCCAATGGCTTTTTGTTCGTTTCGGGGCAAGTCGGTAGCACCGAAGACGGCTCGCCCGAGCCCGACCTGGAGGCGCAGGTCCGGCTGGCGTTCAACAACCTGAACGCGATCCTGGTGGCTGCCGGTTGCACATTCGACGACGTGATTGACATAACCGTCTTCATCGTCGATCCCGAATCGAAGTTCGAGACGATCTGGAAGGTTGTCCCGGAGTTCTGGGGTCACTCGCCGCACCCGACATTAACCGCCGTCGGCGTAACGTGGCTCTATGGCTTCCAGTTCGAGATCAAGGTGATCGCCCGGCTTCCAGAAACCTCCAGGAGCTGAGCTGACCAACGACAGCGATCGCCTGCCGCGCTTTCATGACGACACCCACGATGTGCCGGCGATCGACGTCCTCGCGCCACTCTTTCACCCCCAGATAATCAGCGCCGCGCATTTACGCAAGATGCGGATATCGACTTGCCGATATCGGCTTTTTCGCCCCTGCCCCCTCCCCTACAGTGAGTACGACTTCAACGGTGAGCAGCGCTCGCCCCGTACAGGAATCGTGCATGCCCAGCCTGTCTTTGCGTATTGAACGGATCGACCCGCTCACGCCCCATATCCGCCGCCTGATTCTGGTCGCTGAAGCCGACCAACTCCTGCCCGGCTTCACCCCCGGCGCCCATATCGAAGTGCAGATCCCGGGCAGCAAACCGATGTGGCGGGCTTACTCGCTGGTCAGCCTGCCCGACGACCAGTACTACGAAATCGCCGTGCAGCTGGAAGACCAGAGCAGCGGCGGTTCTCGCTGGATTCATGGGGTACAGGCCGGGCAGCAGCTGACAGTGCGGGCGCCGAAGAACCACTTCCCATTGGTGGACGAAGCCGGCGACTACCTGCTGATCGCCGCAGGCATCGGCATCACCCCGATGCTCGGCATGGCCCGTTCGCTCGCCGCCAACCAGCGGCACTTCAGCCTTCACTACGCCGGTCGTGATGCGGCTCGCATGGCATACCTGGAAGAAGTCCAGGCACTGGGCACGGCTCAATGCTGGATCAGCGGCGGCGACCCGGCGCGGCGCCTGCCGCTGGCCACACTGCTGGACTCGCACACGGCGGGGCGCCACCTCTACGTCTGCGGCCCCAAGCCGCTGATTGCCAGCGTGCTGCAAACCGCTCGCGACCTGGGCTGGGACGACAGCCAACTGCACAGCGAATTGTTCGTCGGCACCCTTAACACCGAGACCGAAGCCGGTTTTGAAGTGGAGCTGCGCACCAGCGGCGTGACGCTCCAGGTGCCCGCGGGCAAGAGCGTGCTGGAAGCGATGATCGAAGCCGATCTTGACCCGATGTTCGATTGCCGTCGCGGCGACTGCGGCGTGTGCGTGGCCCAGGTGCTCGAAGGTAACGCTGAACACCGCGATATCTGCCTGTCGGAGCGTGAGCGGGCCGGCGGTAGTTTCTGTACCTGTGTATCACGCGCCAGCAGCGCCCGGCTGGTACTCGACTTGTAAGTGCGCCGCTGCAACGCGCGCCTATTGATGGCTGTTAAAAAAAGGAGAAACCATGATTCCCTCGAATGATCAGATCGCGGCCCTGGTACGCGACGACAGCGTGCACAAAAGTGTCTACACCGACCCACAGTTGTTCGAACTGGAAATGCAGCGCATCTATGGTCAGGCGTGGATCTACGTGGGCCACGAGAGTCAGGTCAAGAACGTCGGCGACTACCACACCACGCGTATCGGCGACCAGGACGTGATTCTGGTTCGCGGTGCCGACAAGCGCGTCAACGTGCTCTACAATCGCTGCCCGCACAAAGGCGCCAAGTTGGTAGCCGAGGGTGACGGCAATGTCGGCAAGTTCTTCCGCTGCCCCTACCACGCCTGGACCTTCAAGCTCGACGGCCAGCACCTCTCGGCCCCCTTGAAGAACGCTTTCGAAGGCACCTGCTTCAACCCCCAACACCCGGACTTTTCCATGGTCGGGCTAGCGCGGGTCGACAGCTATCGGGGCTTCGTGTTCGCCAGCCAGATCGAGCACGGCCCGGACCTGAAAAGCTTTCTCGGTGGAGTGATCACTTCCATCGACAACCTCTGCGACCGCTCGCCGGTGGGCGAGGTCGAAGTCGCTGGCGGTATTTTCCGGGTCATGCAGCGCTCCAACTGGAAGGTTTTCTACGAAAACCTCCATGACACCATGCACGCCCGTGTCACCCACGAATCCTCGGTAGACGCGGCCCGCAGCGAAGCCGAAGTGTTGGGTGAAATGCCCTTCGAGCTGCTGATCATGGACGGCAACGGCGAGCCTTACGACTTCTGGGAGAAACTCGAGCTGAGGGCCTACAACAATGGCCACGGCTACATGGAGGCGATCTTTGACCCGGCGGCCGCCGAGCGCGACGAGGTGTCCAAAGCCCACTTCGAGTGCCTGAGCGACGCCTATGGCGAAGACCGCGCCAGAGCCATACTGGGAATGAACCGACACAACACGGTGATCTACGGCAGCGGCTCGCCGCACACCGTGTTCATGCAATTCCGGGTGATCCGGCCGATGGCCGTTGATCGTACCCTGGTGGAAATCCAGACCTTTCGCTGCAAGGGCGCACCGGATGCGGTGTTCGACCGGGCGCTGACCTACGCCAACGTTATCAACTCCCCCTCCTCCAATGTCATGCCCGATGACGTGGAAGTCTATGCCCGCTGTCAGGAGGGCAACATGACCCGCGGCGGCGAGTGGATCAGCATGCACCGCTATGTCGGCACCGATAAGTTACTGCCCGACGGCGCGGTCTCCACCAATGGCACGAGCGAGTTGCCGATGCGCAATCAGTTCGCCGCCTGGAAGCACTACATGACCGCCACCCTGATCGCCAAGGAGAGTACCCATGCTGCTTGATCGCGCCTTCGACGTCTCGACCCAGGCCTTGACCCCGGCTCAGGTCCCCAGCGAAACCTTGCGCCAGATCGAGCAGTTTCTCTATCGCGAAGCGCGCCTGCTGGACATGCGACGCTTCTGGGAATGGGACCAACTGTTCACCGATTCGGGCATGTACTGGGTGCCGCAGAAACACGGCCAGGCCGATCCGTTCGAACATATCTCGCTGTTCTGGGAAAACCGCATGCTGCGCGAAGTGCGCATCCGCCGGGTGGAAAACGTCCGCAACTGGTCGCAACAGCCACCAACCCAGACCGCCCACCTGATCGGTAACGTGATGATCGAAGGGCTCGACAGCCAAGGGCTACTGGTGGTCAGCGCGACCTTCCAGGTCAGCGAATGGCGCCTCGAGCAACGCCAGTTGGCCGGACGCTACACCTACAAGTTGGCCAGCCAGGACAGCGGCGGCTGGAAGATCCAGCTCAAACGGGTCGACCTGATCAACTGCAACGACGTGTTCGCCAACCTCGAGGTGTTCGTCTGATGAGCCGACCGACCGTACTTGCCCTGCACTACCAGAACGATGTGCTGCACCCGGACGGGCGCATCCGGGTCGGGCTCGGAGCCGACGATCCGGCTCGTAGCGCGGTGCTGGACGCCGCCGTCAGGCTTGAGCAAGGCGCCCGCGCCCGGGGCTGGCCGATCATCCATGTGCGAGTGGCCTACCGCCCGGACTATGCCGATCTGCTGCAGAACGCACCGATCCTGCGGGCCGTGGCGGCCAGCGGCGCGGTCCAGGAAGGCAGCTGGGGCGCGCAGTTCCATGACGCCCTGCGGCCACTGGAAAGCCCCGACGAATTCGTCGTGACTCACACTCGCATCAACGCGTTCTATGGCACTGTGCTGGACACCCTGCTGCGCCAGCTCGACGCGCGGCAGTTGTTGATCGCCGGGGTTGCCACCCACTCGGTGGTGGAAAGCACCGTGCGCCATGCCGTCGATTGCGGTTTCGAGGTTACGGTGCTGGCCGATGCCTGCGCCGCCGCCCAATCGGCCACCCATCTGGCGGCCCTGGAAAGCATGCGCTTGATCGCCACCATCAGTGACGTCGAGAGTGCCCTGGAGCAAACGCCATGAAACCGGTCCCCACTGCCAACCTGCAAGACCAGGTGGCGATAGTCACCGGCAGCACCCAAGGTCTGGGCACCGACATTGCCCGTCAGCTGTTGCAGGCTGGCGCCAGGGTCATGCTGGTGGGTCGCAACCGGGAAGCCGGCGCGACACTCGCCGCCGAACTGGGCGAACACTGCCGTTTCGTTGCCTGCAATGTCGAACGGGACGAAGACATCGACGACTGTATCGAAGCGACCCTCGCCGCCTTTGGCCGCCTCGACATCCTGGTCAACAACGCCTGTGTCTACGACGACCAGGGGCTGTTATCGGACCGGGCGCAATGGCTGCACACCCTCAACGTCAACCTGATCTCGGCCGCGATTTTCGTCCAGAAAGCCGCGCCACGGATGAGCGAAGGCGGCACCGTGATCAACATTGGCAGCACCGGTGGCAAATTCGGCGCGGCCGGGCGCGCCCTCTATCCGGCGTCCAAGGCCGGGCTGCTGCAACTGACCCGCAACCTCGCGGTGACCCTGGCGCCCGCCGCGATCCGGGTGATCAGCGTCTCGCCGGCCTGGACCTGGTCGCCCTCGGTGGCGAACCTCAGCGGCGGCGACCTCGCCGTGGCTGACCGCGTCGGCGCCGCCTTCCACCCGCTGGGTCGGGTCGGGCGCGGCGAAGAAATCGGCCAGGTTGTCGCCTTCCTTTGCAGCCAGGGTGCGTCCTGGATAACGGGCGTAGATATCCCGGTGGACGGCGGTTTCTCGATCCTGGGTCCCGATCAGGGACTCTCGCCGCGCGTCTGGTTCGAACGATTGCGAGACCCGGTTTGAGTGGTCCGATAAGCTCCAGCGGTTAGCCACCATGAATACTACAAACAAGACCTACTGATGAGTCGATAACGAGGAAATGACATGGGCACCATGATCAATGTACAAGCCAGCGACGGCAGCGGCAGTTTCGCCGGTTACCTGGCACTACCCGCCAGCGGCAAAGGCCCCGGGGTGGTAATTGGCCAGGAGATCTTTGGCATCAACAGCAACATGCGCGAGGTGGCCGATTTCTACGCCGAGGAAGGTTATGTCGCCCTGGTGCCGGACCTGTTCTGGCGCCTGGAGGCGGGCGTCGATCTGGGCTACACCGAGGCCGACTTCGCCCGTGCCATTGATCTGTTCCAGCGCATGGACCTGGACCAGGCCGTCGACGACATCGACGCCAGTTTCAAGGCCCTGCGCGGCCTGCCCGAGGTCGAAGCCGGCGGCCTGGGCTATGTCGGTTTCTGCATGGGCGGCAAGCTCGCGTACCTGACCGCGACCCGTACCGATGTCGCCTGCTCCGTGGGCTATTACGGCATGGGCATCGAACAGCTGCTCGAAGAAGCCAACAACATCAAAGGCCGCCTGGTGCTGCACTTCGCCGAACAGGATGGCTACTGCGACGCCGATGCCAGGTCGCTCATCAGCAAACGTCTGGCTGGACGCGACAAGGTCGAGATGTACACCTACCCCGACGTCGACCACGCCTTCGCCCGCAACGGCGGCATGCACTACAACAAGCCGGCAGCGTTGATGGCCCATGAGCGCACCATCGCCGCGCTCAAGCAGGAAATCGGCCCGCACTACAACCTGTCCGACCTGTGGGAAAAGCACATCGAACTCGAATTCGCCGTGCGCGATGTGCCGGCGACCATGGCGACCATGGTCGCAGAACCCTACGTCAACCATATCCCGACCATGACCGGTGGCGTGGGCAACCGAGAGCTGAGCCGCTTCTACCAGAACCACTTCGTCCACGCCAACCCGCCGGACATGAAACTGGTGCCGATCTCGCGCACCGTCGGCGCCTCGCAGATCGTCGACGAGTTCGTCATGTGCTTCACCCACACCAGCGAAATCGACTGGATGCTGCCCAATGTCGCCCCGACCGGGAAGTACGTCGAAATCCCGATGCTGGGCGTGATCAAGTTCCGTGGCGACAAGCTCTGCCATGAGCACATCTATTGGGACCAGGCCAGCGTCCTGGTGCAGATCGGCCTGCTCGATCCCACCGGCCTGCCGGTGGCTGGCATCGAAACCGCGAAGAAGCTGCTCGACGAACAACTGCCGTCCAACACCCTCATGGGCAAATGGCCGAGTAGTGCCGACCGCTAAACCCAACACGCTCACTCAAGAAAATCTCGAGGCGAACGAGGGACTTGTGGCGAGGGGGCTTGCCCCCGTTGGACCGCGCAGCGGTCCTGAAACCAGCTAACGCAGTCTTCCAGATGGGCTCAATATGCCGCTTTACGACCGCTACGCGGCCGAACGGGGGCAAGCCCCCTCGCCACAAGTGTGAGGGCTTGGTTCAGTCTGCCCGGGCGCTGGAGGTCTGGTGCGGCAATTCGCCAAAACGCTCTCGGTAGTAATGGGCAAAGCGGCCGAGATGACCGAAGCCATGCTCCAGGGCGACTTCGGTGATGCTCAGGTCGCGACGACCGAGCAAACGTTCACGCACCGCTTCAAGCCGCAGGTTGCGCAAGCGCTCCATGGGCGTTTGCCCGTAACAGCGCTGGCACAAGGTGTTAAGACTGCGCACGCTCATCCCCCCCGCCGCCGCCAGCTTCCCCAGGGTGAGCGCTTCACCAAGGTGGCTGCGCATCAAACCTTCGATCTTCTGCAGCTGACGCATTGCCTGACGCTGTGCCGGCGACTCGACGATTGCCGTCGGGGCCGAGTCGACTTTCGGCGGGTGAGTCAGCAAGAACAGCGGCAGGCTCTCCTCCAGGTGACGCAGCCAGTGCCCATGCACCGGCCCGCCGGCGCTGGAGCCCAGTTGTTCGAGCAAGTCGTCCACCAACCGCAGCCAGCCACGCGTCTGGTCGGTGTCGAGCCGATAGGCTGGCGGCAAGGTAAACCCCACGGCAAGTCCCCCTTCATCCACCAGCCGCTCTTGCATCATCCTCAACAGGCTGCGCGGTACCTTTAGCAGCAATTGTTCGCAGCCGCTGTGCCAGACCAGGCGGGCCTGGCGGTTGGGCGAGAGGACCGCCACCTGGCCCGCTTCCAGCTCCAGCGAAAGGCCATCGCATTCAATGCTCGCCCGGCCCCGCAAGGGCATCTGCATCAGCACGAAATCGGTAAAGGGGCGTGGCCGCACCTCGACCTCCGCGCCATAGCGCAACACGAACAACTGGCAGCGCCCCACTTCGGCGCGAAAGAACGCCGTATCGACACTGCCGCCGCGCCAGCTCAGGTCATGCTCGACAAGCTCACGAGCGAGCAGCCTATGGCTCTCTTGCCGCGACCGGCTGGTGAATACGGGGGTCTGGCACAGCCGCGACAGATCGAGCCCGGCCCCGGCGCCAGAAGCCGGGTTGGCGAATAGCGACGCCATGGTTCAAAACGACCGGTTACGGCGGGCTTCGTTGCGCTGCAAGGTCATGCTCGGCGTTTCATTGAACAGCTTGCGGTACTCGCTGGAGAAACGCCCCAGGTGGATAAAGCCCCAACCCATGGCGATCACGGAGATATTGCGCGCCGAATTGTCCTCGAGGATTTCCTGGCGAACCGCCCCCAGGCGGTACTTCTTCAGATAAGCCATGGGCGACAGGCCGAAGTACTTCCTGAAGCCTTCGAACAGCTTGAAGCGCGACACCCCCGACACCACCTCGATATCTTCCAGGTGCAACGCCTCCCGGGCGTTTTCGTGGATGTATTGCTTGGCCCGGATCAGGTAATGCGGCAGCTTCACGCCGAGCACATCGCGCAACTCTGCGGAGTAGTTATTCGGCTGGGCAAGGATCAGGCCCTTGATCAGCGAGTTCTCGATATCCCGGGTAAAAAAGGTCTGGTCATACAGCTCGCGACTGCGCTCCAGCTCGCCGATAAAGTAGCGCGCCATCCGCCACCACGATGCTGACGAACCGTTGACAGCGTCCATCAGCGGTTCGAAGCGCAGAGGGGTTTCCAGGGTCCGTTGCAGCATGTCCTCAAGGGATGTGCGCATGGCCGCTCGGGTGATGACCACCTGGATCTTGCGGCAATCGCCGGCAATCGACAGTTCCTGGTTTTCGTGGGGCGACACGATGATCCCGTGATCGGGATCCGAGGTGACCTGGCAGCCGTTCTTGCTCAAATACTGCTCGCCTGTGAGAGGCAGGGTGAGGCTGTAACTGCTCAGGTGTTCGGCGTCTTCGATGCCCACCGTGACGTCAGTGCCGTACTCGATGGTCCCCAGGGTGGTGGACATCGACTTGAGCACATTGCCGCTGTGATGGAAGCGGATCCGGTTGGGGGTGCTGGTCTTGAGCAGGTGCGGCCCGCATATGCCAGCCATCCATTGGCGAGCGCCATTGAGGTCATAACGCTCGATACGAATGTCTCGAACATGTACATCAGGACTTGTACTCATCACGGGGCACCCAAGGCTATTTTATGGACGAGCTCTAACGGCGCGCCTTTAACTCGAAAGAGCAATCTTCATGCCGCGAACAGCCCTCCAGGGGTCTGGCGAAATATGCGGATAACATTCACCGAATAAACGGACAAAATCGGCCCTGTGCAAGAATGGGCTGTATGCCACAACGCATTCCCGGTCCGCGAACACTGGGGCAGCGCGGTAAAAAAGCGCATGGACCCACGTCCGGCACCCTCGTCATGCATCCGAGGAATGAGCTGATTGGGTATTACCTGCCCAGATGCCAGGCAGGTGTTACCTCAAACGGTGTTGAATACCGGCCGATCGCAACCTGGCGCAACTCCTGCAGTCGACACTGGCCGAGGCTCGACCTACCAGAATTTCCAGGTGTAGGCGGTTATCAGGCGGTTCTCGTCGAAGTCGTTGCCATGCTGGAACTTGACGTTGATGTTGCGCAATTCGACGCTGACGTTCTTCAGCGGTCCGTCCTGGACCACATAGGAAAGGTAGATGTTACGCTCGGATTCGCTGTTGTCGCTCAACGCGCCACGATCGATATCGCTGCCGCGCATGTAGCGGGTCATCAGTTTCAAGCCGGGCAATCCCAGGCCGGCGAAGTCGTAGTCATAACGCGCCTGCCAGGACTTTTCGTTGGGCTTGATGAAGGCTATGGCCGACCAGTTCACCAGATAAGGCTGTGGCGCATAGCCGTTGAGGGTTGGGAAGGCACTGTCGCCGAGCATCCGCTGGTAACCCAGACCAATGGCGTGGGGGCCTTTGCGCAAGGTGGTCATGGCGCCATAGGAACGGTTGTCGATGCGCCCGTACAGGGCATCGCCGTCTTCCTTGTTGTTGAAATAACGCAGGTCGGTCTTCAGACCGTAACCGCCGCCCAGGTCAGACAGGTAGGTGGCACCCAGGTAATGCTGACGGTAGATGTCTTCCAGTTGCCCGTAGAAATAGCTGGCGGTCAGCGCCGGGGTGAACGCGTAGCTCGCTCCGCCGAAGTTCAGGCCGTCGCTGCGGCGCTGCACGTCAGGCCCGTTGAACAGGTACATCTTTTCGCTATTGGAAGATTCGCGGCCACTGATTTCAGTGAATCGCCCGCCGGTGAGGGTCAGCTTGTCGACCTCCCTGGACTCGATCAGGGTGCCGTGATAAGTGGTGATCAACTGCCGCGAGTCGTCGGTATAGGCCACCGGCAACGTTGGCCGGTGTTCACCGAATTTCAGTTCGGTTTTGGAGTAGCGCACTTTCGCCGTGTAACCACCGCGCCCGTAATCGCTAGCCTGTTCCTGCTTGCTGACACTGTACGGAATGATGCTGTCAGGTCCCCTGCCGCCGCCGCCATCGAGCCGGTAAGCGTATTGCATCGAAGCGTCCAGGCCGAATTGCAGCGGGCCTTCGGTATAGCCGGAAATAAAGCGCAGGTCGAAGCCTTGGGTCCAACTGCCGACACGGGAATTCTTCGGGTTCTCGCCCTTGAAGTCGCGATCGATATAAAAGTTACGCAAGCCCAGGGCCAGGTGACTGTCTTCGATAAAATCCGCCTGGGCCATCAGCGGAGTGAACATTCCGGCCAGGCTGGCCGCCTGCACACAACGGGTTAACCAACTCGCTTGAAACATGACATCTCCCCTTTATTTAATGCCAAACACATTAATTAGCGGCGCGATCAAAACGATCACCCCAACAGTTGATAGTTGTTTCTTTATTAAAATATTCAGCGCTGGTCGTTATCGGCAACCGCCGTCCCGAGAACCACTGCAAGACTTCGCCAGTGATTAGGCCGCATCGGCGCCAGACTCTCTAGCCCGTTAATTCGAAACTCATAGCCAATTAATTCGCACTTTCCAGCCAGCGCCAAGCCCAACCCGGGCTGGCGCTTCAAGACTTCCAGACCGCGCCGTGAGCCGCCTGATTTTATGGACTGTGTTTGCCGACAAAGCGGATAGACCCCCAGGCGGGAAACTTATTTAATGCCAACACGAAACACTTACTCCATGCACGAATTAGCCCGATGCAAAGAGGTATTGATTAATGAGCAGCGCAAAAAGCGTCGAACAATGGAAAGGCTTTATTGAGAGCTGCCTGGACTTTCGTCCGGCAGAAGGCATCTTCCGGATTGCCCGGGATATGTTTACCGAGCCGGAACTTTTCGATCTGGAAATGGAGCTGATCTTCGAAAAGAACTGGATCTACGCTTGCCATGAAAGCGAGCTGGCCAACAATCACGATTTCATCACTATGCGTGCCGGGCGCCAGCCGATGATCATTACCCGTGACGGCGACGGTCAGCTCAACGCCTTGATCAATGCCTGCCAGCATCGCGGCACGACCTTGACTCGCGTCGGCAAGGGCAATCAGTCGACCTTCACCTGCCCCTTCCACGCCTGGTGCTACAAAAGCGACGGACGCCTGGTCAAGGTCAAGGCACCTGGCGAATACCCGGAAGGTTTCGACAAAGCCACTCGCGGCCTGAAAAAAGCCCGCATTCAGAGCTACAAGGGTTTTGTGTTCATCAGCCTGGACGTGCACGGCGATAACAGCCTCGAAGACTTCCTCGGCGACGCCAAGGTGTTCTTCGACATGATGGTTGCCCAGTCGCCCACCGGTGAACTCGAAGTGCTGCCCGGCAAGTCGGCCTACACCTACGACGGCAACTGGAAACTGCAGAACGAAAACGGCCTCGACGGTTATCACGTCAGCACCGTCCACTACAACTATGTGGCCACCGTCCAGCATCGCCAGCAGGTCAACAGCGAAAACGGCACCAGCACCGGCACTACCCTGGACTACAGCAAACTCGGGGCCGGCGACGCCGACACTGATGACGGCTGGTTCTCGTTCAATAACGGCCACAGCCTGTTGTTCAGCGACATGCCCAACCCGGCGGTCCGTTCCGGCTACGCGACGATCATGCCGCGCCTGGTCGAGGAACACGGCCAGGACAAGGCCGAGTGGATGATGCATCGCCTGCGCAACCTGAATATTTATCCCAGTCTGTTCTTCCTCGACCAGATCAGCTCGCAGCTGCGGATCATTCGCCCGGTGGCCTGGAACAAGACCGAAGTCATCAGCCAGTGCCTGGGGGTTAAAGGCGAGTCGGACGCCGATCGCGAGAACCGGATTCGGCAGTTCGAGGACTTCTTCAATGTGTCCGGCCTCGGCACCCCGGACGACCTGGTGGAGTTCCGCGAGGCCCAGCGCGGTTTCCAGGCACGCCTGGAACGCTGGAGCGATATATCCCGCGGCTATGACAAATGGGTCACCGGTCCGACCCGCAACAGCGAAGCCATCGGTATCGCCCCAGCCCTGACCGGCACCGAATTCACCCATGAAGGGCTGTACGTCAACCAGCACAGCAACTGGCAGAAATTTCTGCTCAATGGCCTGGAAGCGAAATCCCTGAAGCTGCGTGAGGTGTGAACATGAATGCGCAATTGCAGTACCAGATCGAACAGTTTTTCTACCGTAAATCCGAGCTGTGCGACGCTCAGGACTGGGACGCCTACATCGAGCTGTTCGACGAAAGTAGCGAATTCCACCTCCCCCAGTGGGACTCCGAACATGTCTACACCAAGGACCCCAAGCGCGAGATGTCGTTGATCTACTACGCCAACCGCTCCGGCCTTGAAGACCGGGTGTTCCGCCTGCGCACCGGCAAGGCGGCCTCGGCCACGCCGATGCCCAGGACCCTGCACCTGGTCAACAACCTGCGCATCGAACCCACGGAAAACAATGGCCTCGAGGTGCGCCTCAACTGGCACACGCTGTTCTATCGCCAAGCCACTTCCGAGCAGTTCTACGGTCGCGCCACCTACCAGCTCAAGCCGGTCGGCGACAGCTGGAAGATCACCCGTAAGCATGTGCTGCTGCTCAACGACACCATCAACTCGGTGCTCGATTTTTATCACCTTTGATTGGCGGGGTTCTGGATCATGAATCACAAGGTAGCGTTCAGTTTTGCCGATGGGAAAACCTTGTTCTTCCCGGTACAGAACAATGAAATCCTGCTCGATGCAGCGCTGCGCAACGGCATCAATATTCCCCTGGACTGTCGCGAAGGCGTTTGTGGGACGTGCCAGGGTCGCTGCGAGTCGGGCCAGTACAGCCAGGACTACGTGGACGATGAAACCCTGTCGGCCGAGGATTTGCGTCAACGCAAAATGCTGGCCTGCCAGACTCGGGTCAAGTCCGACGCGGCGTTCTACTTCAACTTCGCCTCGAGCCTGTGCAATGCCTCAGGGCCAGATCGGCTAAAGGGCATCGTGCGGGCCGTCGAGCAGGTCTCGCCCAACACCGCCATCCTGCACCTGGACGCCGGCGCCGATGGCCAGCAACTGGACTTCCTGCCCGGCCAGTACGCCCGACTGCAAGTGCCGGGCACGGACGGCAAGCGCTCCTACTCGTTCGCCAACCGCCCCAACAACGGCAACCAACTGCAATTTCTCATCCGCCTGCTGCCCGACGGGGTGATGAGCAATTACATCCGCGAACGCAGCCTGATCGGCGATGAGATCATGCTGGAAGCGCCGCTCGGTGCTTTTTACCTGCGCCACGTCGACAAGCCGCTGGTGTTCGTGGCCGGTGGCACCGGGCTCTCGGCGTTCCTCGGCATGCTCGACGAGATCGCCGAGCGTGGCGGCTGCGGTCATCCGGTACACCTGTACTACGGCGTGCGTAACGCCGCCGACCTCTGCAAGACCGCGCACATCGCGGCCTATGCCGAGCGGATCCCTGGCTTTCGCTTCACTCCGGTCATCAGTGACCCGACGCCGGACTGGAGCGGCAAGCGCGGCTACATCACCGAGCATTTCGACCTCGCCGAGTTTCGCGACCAGGCCCTGGATATGTACCTCTGCGGCCCACCGCCCATGGTCGAGTCGATCAAGCAGTGGCTAGTGGAACAAGCCCTGGACCAGACCCACCTGTATTACGAGAAATTCACCGAGAGCAACACCTGACACTGGAATCGATAACAACCCATAAATTTCCAGTCAGGTGTGAACACTGACCCGTGGCGAGGGAGCTTGCTCCCGCTGGACTGCACAGCAGTCCCATTTTGGGGCCGCTACGCAGCCCGGCGCGAGCAAGCTCGCTCGCCACAGAAACGTACTCGACTCAAAACCGCTTGACTGACCAGACACTTTTTTACTGCCCTCAACTAACAACTACGTCACGCGCGATGCGGACATCACTAAAGGCGGCACTATGAAAAAACAACTCGTGGGTACCCTGCTGGCGGCCAGCTGCTTCACCAGCCTCATGGCCCAGGCCCAGGACCCGGTGCGCATCGGTTTTATCACCACCCTCTCGACCCCCGCCGGCTACCTGGGCGAAGACTCGCGCGACGGCTTTCAGCTGGCCATCGACCAGGAAGGCGGCAAGCTTGGCGGCGTGCCGGTGAGCCTGCTGGTAGAGGACGACGGTCTGCAACCGGCAAAGGCCAAGCAGATCGTCGACCGCATGAGCCTGGACGGCATTTCACTGTACACCGGGGTGATCTTCTCCAACGTGCTGGCCGCGGTGGTCAATACCGCGACCAAGGACGGTTTCTACATCAGCAACAACACCGGCCCCTCGAGCCTGGCCGGCAAGCAATGCAAGCCCAACTACTTCGTGGCCTCGTACCAGAACGACACGATCCATGAGATGGCCGGCGTCGCGGCTAACGACCTGGGTTACAAGAAGATGGTCATCCTGGCCCCCAACTACCAGGGCGGACGCGATGCCCTGGAAGGGTTCAAACGTACCTACAAAGGCGAAGTCACCGAGATCTACACCAAGCTCAACCAACTGGACTTCTCGGTCGAACTGGCGCGGGTCCGCTCCCTGGCACCCGACGCGATCTTCGAGTTCCATCCCGGCGGCGCCGGCATCAACTTTGCCAAGCAGTACGGCAGCTCAGGGCTGAACAAAACCATCCCTATGGTCGTGCCCGTGTTCTCAATGGACGAACGCATGCTCGCGGCCACCGGCGAAGTCGCCAAAGGCATGAACATCGTGACCCTGTGGAACCCGCAGTCGAACAACCCGGCCAACCAGGCGTTCGTCAAAGCCTTCAGCGAAAAATACAACCGGGTGCCAACGGTGTATGCCGCCCAGACCTATGACACCGCCAGGCTGATCGGTGCCGCACTCAAGACCGTGGACGGCGACATGAAAGACCCCGAGGCGTATCGCAACGCGCTGCGCAACGTCAAGTTCGACTCGATCCGCGGTGATTTCGCCTTCGGCAAGAACCAGCACGCGGTCATCGACTGGTACTTGCTGCGCGTAGAAGCCGACGCCAACGGCAAGCTGATCCAGGTGCCGGTGCAGACCATCGCCAAATCGCAAGTGGACAGCTTCGCCGCCGAATGCGCCCTGTGATCCGACCTTTCGGTCTCGTGCCTGCCTGCGTGAGCGGCCGGCACTTTTCGTAGGATTTCCCAGCATGCTGCTACTCGAACAAATGCTTAACGGTTTGCAATACAGCGCCCTGCTGTTTTTGCTCGCGTCCGGCCTGACGCTGATCTTCGGCATCATGGGCGTCATCAACCTGGCCCACGGCGCCTTTTACATGGTCGGGGCTTTCTGCGCCGCCTACACCGCTTCGGCCAGCGGTTCGTTCTGGCTCGCCGGGCTGGCCGCCATGGTCGGCTCCGCGCTGTACGGGCTGCTGATTGAAACCAGCATCATGCGCCGGCTTTACAGCCGCGATCACCTCGACCAGGTGCTGGCGACCCTGGCCGTGGTGTTTTTCACCAACGAACTGATCACGCTGCTGTTCGGCCGCAGCCCGCCTGCCATGCCGACCCCCGAGTGGTACGGCACGTTCGTCGAAGTGCTGCCGGGGCTGATGTACCCGGTCAGCCGCCTGCTGTTCATCGGCGCCGGGGCGCTGGTGGCCATTGCCATGTGGCTGCTGATCAACCACACCCGCCTGGGGATGCTGATCCGCGCCGGGGCCGACGACCACGAGATGGTCGGCGCCCTGGGGGTGAACATCGCGCGTCTCTACACCCTGGTCTTCGTCTTCGGCTGCGTGCTCTGCGGACTTGCCGGCTTCATGGCGGCACCCCTGCTGTCGGTGGAAATCGGGATGGGCGAAAAAGTCCTGATCACCACCTTCGTGGTCATCGTCGTCGGCGGCGTCGGCTCGGTGCGTGGCGCCCTGGTCGGTGCTCTGCTGATCGGCATGGTAGACGGCCTGGGCCGGGCCTATATCCCGCAACTGCTCGACCAACTGTTGCCCGCCGAAGTCAGCGGCACCTTGAGTGGCGGGCTGATTTCCGCCAGCGCCTACATCGTCATGGCCGTGGTCCTGCTGGTCCGCCCACGCGGCCTGTTACCCGCGCGCGCCTGAGGAGAAAAACATGTCCCGCCGAGTCATTATCGATCTGCTTTGTCTGGCGACCTTCGCCCTTCTGCCGCTGCTCGCGTCGTTGTTGCACGAACCCTTTCTGGTCAGTCTGTTCACCCGTCTGGCGATCTACGGCATGGCCGCGGCGAGCCTCGACCTGCTGATCGGCTACGGCGCGATGATCAGCTTCGGCCATGCGGCCTTTTTCGGCCTGGGCGGTTATGTGGTCGGGGTCATTGGTTTTCACACCTCCCAGGTCATGCCGTTATGGGGCTGGGAAGGTTCCAACAGCGCGCTGATCGTCTGGCCGCTGTCGCTTCTGGTCTGTGGGCTATTTGCACTGGTGGTGGGCTATCTCTCCCTGCGTACCAGCGGCGTACAGTTCATCATGATTACCCTGGCGTTCGGCCAGATGCTGTATTTCGTCCTCAGCTCACTGTCGCTGTACGGCGGCGACGACGGCATCCTGCTCAGCGAACGCAACACGCTGCCGGGCCTGGACCTGGAAAACCCGGTGCAATTCTATTACCTGTGCCTGGGGCTGCTGGTGGCCTGGCTACTGTTCTGCCGCAGACTGGTGAACTCGCGCTTCGGCTTTGTTCTGCGCGGTCTCAAGCAAAGCGAACGCCGCAGCATCAGCCTGGGACTGCATCCGCTGCGCTATCGACTGAGTGCGTTCGTCATTGCCGGTGTCGGCGGCGGCCTGGCCGGTATTCTGTGGGCCAACTACGCGATGTTCGTCAGCCCCGACATGGGCGCCTGGCACAAGTCCGGCGAGTTGATGGCGATGGTCATTCTGGGCGGCGTCGGCACCCTGCTCGGGCCAGTGCTCGGCGCAGCGGTGTACCTGGGGTTGGAGCAGGTGCTGAGTCTATGGACAGAGCACTGGTTGTTGATCTTCGGTCCACTGCTGCTGGTGGTGGTGCTGTTCGGCAAAAAAGGTCTGTACGGCCTGCTGCTCAGTCCATGGCCGCGCTGGCGCAAGACCCCGACAACGCAGGGCCCGTCCCCTATCGCCAACGGCGAGATCAGTGAGGTACGTCCATGAACCCGCAACTCTCGATCCAGGGTCTGGAAAAAGCCTTTGGCGCGGTCAAGGCCACCAACGGTGCGAGCTTCGATATCGCCCCCGGCGAATTGCACGCCATCATCGGCCCCAACGGCGCTGGCAAGTCCACACTGATCTCGCAGATCGCCGGGGAGATTCGCCCGGACAAAGGGCGGATCTTCCTCGCCGGGAGTGACATCACCGACGTGCCCGCCCATCAGCGCCCTCGCCTCGGGCTGGCCCGGGCCTTCCAGGTCAGCCAGCTGTACCCGGATTTCACGCTGCTGGAAAACGTCGCCCTGGCGATTGCCGCCCGCGACGGTCAGACCTTTGGTTTTTGGAAGCCCCTGGCAAGCGACCGCCGCCTGCTGGAGCCGGCCGGCGGTTATCTGCAGCGCGTCGGCCTGGGTGCCCGTGGCCAGTCCCTGGTCAGCGAGTTGTCCCACGGCGAACGGCGGCAACTGGAGATCGCCCTGGCCTTGGCCCAGGAAGCCTCTGTGCTGTTGCTCGACGAACCGATGGCCGGGATGGGCGCCGAGGAGTCGGCGCGCATGACCCAATTGTTGCTCGAACTCAAGGGTCGCTACGCCATCTTGCTGGTGGAGCATGACATGGACGCGGTCTTTGCCCTGGCCGACCGCATTACCGTGCTGGTGTACGGCCAGACCATCCTGACCGGCAGCGTCGAGCAGATCCGCAACGACCCGCAAGTACGCGCCGCCTACCTGGGAGAAGAACATGCTTGAAGTCAGTGGATTGCAGGCCGGCTACGGCCTGAGCCAAGTGCTGTTCGACATGCACTTGAAGATCGAACAGGGCCAGGTGGTATCGCTGATCGGACGCAATGGCATGGGCAAGACCACCACGGTCAAATCGATCATGGGCCTGCTCAAGCCCAGTGCCGGCAGCGTATTGATCCACGGCCGGGAAATGCGCGGCGCGGCGCCCTACCGGATCGCCCAAGCCGGACTGGGACTGGTGCCCGAAGGCCGGCGCGGCTTTGGCAGCCTGAGCGTGCGGGAAAACCTGCTGGCCACCGCCACCCGGGGTAAGTGGGACCTGGCGCGAATCTACCAGTTGTTTCCGCGCTTGCAGGAACGCCAGGACCAGCTGTCCAAAACCCTCTCCGGTGGCGAACAGCAAATGATGGTGGTCGCCCGGGCCCTGCTCACCAACCCGCAACTGTTGATTCTCGACGAAGCCACCGAAGGCCTGGCGCCGATCATTCGCGAAACCATCTGGAGTTGCCTGGCGAACTTGAAGGCCGAGGGCGAGACCATCCTGGTCATCGACAAAAACCTCAAGGAAATGGCCCGCGTGGTCGATTGCCATCACATCATCGAAAAAGGCCGCCAGGTCTGGCACGGCACCCCGGCGCAACTGGCCGAACAACCGGAACTGTCCCAGCGCTACCTGGGCGTCTGAGCCTCCATTGCTGATAAGAACGAGCTCGCGCGTAGCGGTGTATCAGAAAGACCGCTGATCGCGAGCAAGCTCGCTCCTACCGGTCATTGCAGCGGTGAAAAGCTCGCGGGCAGGTAGATCGTCGAGTGCATGTCGCGCAGTTGCGGGCCGGAGTTTTCCGGCGGCCAGACGCCCTCTTGCACCGCTCGGGTGCGGACATCCAGGCGCTCTTCAAGCGTGGCGTAGGGCCAGATGTGCAGGTAGCGCGGCAACTGGCCGTCGGTGGCGTAGAAGGCCCCATACACCGGCGAGTACTGCTCGGTGGTTCTTGGCCCGACAGCCTTCTCCCAGCCCTTGAGCGTCGGCGCCAGGCCCGACGGCACCAGGTCATAGACCCGAAGCTCGTAGAACGGCCCATGCCGGCCAGCGGGCAGCGGTTCGATAAAGTCAAACAGCGTGTAGTTCTCCACCCGCATGTCCGTCAGGCAGGCCTCGATGCCGAACGCATCGGTGCTCGACAGATAGCGTTCGCGCTCGGCCTGGCGCGAGGCCTCATCGACAAAACCGCGCAGGACCGCAATCTGGTTCAACGGGCCGATCTCGGACGCCCAGCAGCCCATCAATTTCACATTGGCATTATCGCCGGCCAGGCACAGCTCCAGGCTGGTCATGGCAGTGGCGACAGTGCGCACGCGCACGGTGAACGTGATCAGTTCGTACAGCTTCATGACAACCTCGACTCAGGATCAAACACGTGCGTGGATGACCTGCACCCACAACGAAAAAACCGACGCACCCGTTCCGGTGCGCCGTTGCCCGGCAGCAAGATCAAAAGATCGCAGCCTGCGGCAGCTCCTACGCCGACCGCGTACATCCCTGGGTTACTGGATGAACACACCCCCCCGTAGGAGCTGCCGCAGGCTGCGATCTTTTGGCGGTTTTGAAGGAAGCGAAGCTGTCGCAAACACACGTCAGCCCCGCGCTCAGGACGTTGTCACGGCACCGTTGAAGACCGGTGACAGCCCCATCAACTCGAGCTTGCGGGTAAACTCACCCAGCCTCTGAAGTTTGTAGGCTTGCAGATCAACGTCCTGGTAATCGTAAAATCCCTGGCCTTCACGCAAACCGTTGCGCCCCTGGGCCATGTTCTCGGCGATCACCCGGGGTGGCAGGAAGCGTGGGTCGATGGCCTTGGCCAGGTAATGGGAGGCATAGAACAGGATGTCGCCGCCACCCCAGTCGATGAACTCGAGCATTCCCAGCACCGAGAAGCGCAGGCCGAAACCCACGCGGATGGCGGTATCGATATCCTCGGCGCTGGCCACGCCCTCCTCGACCATCCGCGCCGCTTCATTCATCGCCAGCGCCTGGATCCGCGGCACGATGTAACCCGCCGCCGGAGAGCATTGCACCGGCACTTTGCCGATCCGTTTGAGCAGCGCCATAAGGCGCTGCACCACCTTCGGGCAAGTGGTCTCGCTGCGGCTGACTTCGACCAGCGGCATCAGGAACGCCGGGTTCAGCCAATGGGCATTGACGAAGCGTTCCGGGTGCGTGACCAGTGCCGCCAACTCGGTCACCAAGAAGGTCGAGGTGGTGGAAGCAATCACGGTTTCACTGCCGCAGGCGGCGCTGAGCCAGGCGAAGGTTTCGGCCTTTCGCTCAAGCACCTCGGGTACTGCCTCGAACACCACGGCGGCGCCTTGCAAATCGTCGCCACTGCGCTCGCGGTCACTCAGGCGCAGATGGCTCATGACGTGCCCGACCTGGGCCGGATCGAGGGAGCCCAGGCGCGCGAGGGTCGCCAGTTCGTCCCGCAGATGGGCCTCGACCTGTTGGAAGTAGTGGTCCCGGGCCTCCTCGTCGCGCTGCTTGATATCGATCAGGGTCACCGGCAGTCCGGCGTACATGAACGCCAGGGCAATACCCTCGCCCATGCGACCCGCGCCCACGATGCAGATACGTTCCAGGCTGGCGTTCATGCCTGCAATCCCTGGGTCAGGCGTTCCGCCATTTCGCTGCGGGTCAGTTGGTCCAGGCCAAGGTTTTCCAGGGTGCGGCCCTCGGCATACAGATCGATCCCGCTGACCACCGTGGCCAGGCTCAGCAAGCCCTGGGCAACCGGCGTCGGAACCCCGGCCCAGCGCCCGACCGACACCAGGAACGACAAGCCCAGACGCGTGTCTTCGAGCATGTAGCGGTGTTTTTGCAGGTCGATGTCTTCGCGCCAGTCGCCGCTGTCGGTCAGCTTGCCATGGGCGCCGCGACCATACATCCACTCATCGCCGTCGGTGGCGTAGTGATCGGCCAGGGGGAAGTGCGGCGCCCCATAGCCCAGCGCTTCACGCAGGGCTATGCGTTCGGCGTCGAGGGCATTGGTCACGCGGCGGATCGAAGGCACGGTGCCTTCGTTGTGAATGTCCCAGGTTTCGAAATGTTCGAGGGGACCGGCGTTCATCAGGATCAACGGCGGATGAATGATCGGCCCTGCATTCATCAGTGCGCCACTGAGGGCATCCTCGATCGGTTCGACACTCGGGTAAGCCTCGCGCAACACGGCGAACGCCGACTCGCTCAAGCGACTCGGAAAGACCCCGGTCGGCAAACGGGTCGCATAGCCGCTGATGACCACTTGGTTGTCGCCATGTTTGCGCGCCAGATAGGGCAATGTGCCCGTTTCGGCGAACGCCACCTTGCTGCGGTTGCCCGCCTTATCCATGGCCTGGGCGAACACCATGCTGCCAAAAGTGCCCGGCGGCAGAAACACCACCTGACCGTCGCGCAGCAGCGGCGCCAACTCGACGGCCAGGGCTTCGTGGGAAGTCGACGGCAAGGCAATGACCAACAATTGCGCATCGGCTACGACCTGCGCCAGGTCAGCGGACAGCGTCAGGGCATCGCCGGGCTGACCGAGGCTCAGGGTGCGTTCACTGCGAAAGTCGCGCACCGCCAAATGGCCGAGGCTTTGCAGTCTTTCCAGGGCGGCACTGTCTCGGCGCCACAGGCGCACTGAGTGACCTTTTTCCGCCAACTCGATGGCTGCCGCATAGCAACCGTGACCACCGCCGATAACACTGATATTCATGAATGCACTCCTGTAGATGAGCCTCGATCCTAGCAACGGCCCCTCAGGCCCGCTGCCCGAAACGCGCAAGCACCGTCCCGATTCTGCACACCAATGGTCCTGCTCGCCCTCTGCAGGCGCGGCGCTCGCCATGGAACCTTTGCCCCTGCGCGCATCCAGCTGGCAGGAGGGCCGCAGGGCCTTTTCAGGCCATGCGGCGCTGGAACAACGTGTCGCGATCAAGGTAGTTGAGGTGGGTGCAACCCATGAGATTCATAGTCAGTTTCAATTCGTCGGTCAGCAGATCCAGCGCCCTGCCGGCACCGGCTTCGCCTGCCACCGCCACGCCGTAAAGGGTCGAGCGGCCCAGCAGGACCGCGTCGGCGCCAAGCGCAACGGCTTTGACAATGTCACTGCCACGACGGACCCCGCCATCGAGCAGCAGGCTGAGTTTGCCCTTCGCTTCGGGCGCAATGGCCGCCAGTGCATCGAGGCTGCTCAGAGCGCCGTCCAGTTGGCGCCCGCCATGGTTGGACACCACCACACCATCGAGCCCCAAGGCGATGGCGCGCTCGACATCCGCCGGATGCAACACGCCCTTGAGCAGCAACCGCTCGCCCCACTGGTCACGCAAGCGCGCGAGCATGTCCCAGTTGAGCAAGGTGTCCATCTGTTTGCCGATAAAGGCCATGGACCCCAGCGGATTACGCTCGTTCTGCGGCAAGTAGGGCTCAAGGTTACCCATGCCGGGCAGCCCCGACGGCCACATCACTTGCTTGAGCCAGCGCGGGTGGCGCACCACGTCGAATGTGTTGCGCCACGACAACTGCCGTGGCCTGGCGAAGTTGCGTCGGTCCCATTCGCGATTGCCCAGGACCATCGCGTCGCAGGTCAGCACCAGAGTGCGGCAACCCACGGCGTCGGCCCGGCGCAACAAGTCGCCTTGCACCCGGGGGTCGCGCATGGCGTAGAGCTGGAACCACAGGTCGACCCCAGGTGCGGCCGCGACGAGTTGTTCCAGAGAAGTGTTGGACGCGGTGCTCAGGCTGAAGGGCAGCCCGCGTGCGGTCGCGGCCCTGGCCAGATGAATGTCGGCATCGCGGTGCAACAGGCCGTTGTAGCCGGTCGGGCCGATCAGCATCGGCACCGGCAGCACTCGCCCGAACAAGGCGCGTCGCATATCGGGGGTATGGCACGGGACCATGGCCCTGGCGTGCAGTCCATAGGACCTGAACGCGTCAAGATTGTCCTTGAGTGTCAACTCGGCTTCGGCCCCTCCGCTAAGGTATTCCCAGGCGAAATAAGGCAAACGCCGCCGGGCCATGTCGGCCAGTTCGGCAATGCTGTGAACACGACTCAGGTCGGTACCGGTATGGAAACGGCGCATAGGCGATCCTTGAGTAAAGCGGTAAAAAACCGCTGCGAAAAAAAGCCCGGAGGGAGCGATCCGGGCGAAGTAAACCACGTGTTTCGAAACCGTTTATGCCCGGATGCGCGGGCAGAACCAGGAACCACCAACGGTTCCCGGGGACTTCAGAACTTCCAGGTGTAGGTAGTGATCAGACGGTTTTCCTGATAGTCCGCACCCGAGGCGCTGCCATTGCCATAGCGGGTCTTGACGTCGATATGGCGCCATTCCACGCCCAGGTCCTTGAGTGCACCGCTTTGCACCACATAACCCAGGGTGATGTTGCGTTCGCTTTCGACGTTTTCGTCCAGGGCATTGCTGCCACGGTCGATGCCGGTGCCGCGCAGGTAGCGGGTCATCAGTTTCAGACCCGGCAAACCCAGGCCCGCGAAGTTGTAGTCATAACGCAGCTGCCAGGAGCTTTCGTTCGGCTTGACGAACGCCACTGCGGACCAGTTCACCAGGTAAGGTTGCGGCGCGTAACCGTTGAGCGTCGGGAACATCGAGTCTCCGAGCATGCGCTGGTAGCCGACACCGAAGGCATGGGCACCCTTTTTCAGGGTGGTCATGACCCCGTAGGACTTGTTATCGATAGCGCCGTACATCGCCTTGCCGTCTTCATTGTTGTTGAAGTAGCGAAGGTCGGTCTTCAGCCCGTAACCGGCACCCAGGTCATGGTTATAGGTCAACCCGAGGTAGTGTTGCTGATAGATATCTTCCAACTGACCGAAGAAGTAAGTAGCGGACAGATTCGGGGTAAAGGCATACGTTGCACCGGCAAAATTCAAACCGTCACTGCGGTGTTTGATATCGCGACCGTTGAACAAATACATCTTCTCGGTATTGGACGATTCCCGGGAACTGATTTCGGTAAAACGGCCACCCGTCAGCGTGAGATTATCCACCTCCTTTGATTCGACCTGGACACCGTGGTAGGTGGTAATCAGCTGCCGTGAATCGTCGATGTAAGCCACTGGCAACGTCGGGCGAAGTTCACCGACTTTCAGTTCGGTCTTGTTGTAACGAACTTTGCCGGTCAGCGCCGCTCGACCATAGTCACGGACTTGTTCGCCTTTGCTGTGGTCATAGGGAATGATGCTGTCCGGGCCACGGCCACCGCCGCCATCCAGGCGATAGGCGTACTGCGCCGAGAGGTCCAGGCCAAACTGCAAGGTGCCTTCGGTGTAACCCGAGATGGCGCGAAAATCAAAGCCTTGAGACCAGCTGCCGATCCGCGACTGGGGGGCGTCATGCTGTTTGAAATCACGATCGATGTAGAAGTTGCGCATCCCCAGGCTGACCTGGCGATCGTTGATGAAATCAGCGCGCGCAATCAACGGTGTGAAGACCCCTATGACGGCCGCAGCGGTGACTCCGCGGCTTACCCAGTTCTTCTGAAACATGAAACCTTCCTTCTTTACACATGCACACAGGCACGGCGAGTGGGGGCAGATCAAATCAGCAAAGGTGAAACTTTGGCAGTTAATCAACCGTATTATTTTTATAACCACTTACTGCAAAAAAAGTCGCGATACGAACATTCGAAAAACAACCGAATTCGTTTTATAGTTATTATTAAATGCTTAATGCTTTGAAAATTACTTTCGATAATCCAATGCTTCTACAGCGTCAGGAAGTTGCTTTTGAGGCATCCCCCAAGTGGTGATAAGCCCGATTGAAATACACCAGGCCTTCCTGGCTTTCGCTATTGCGAATACCCAGCACTTCGCAATAGAAAATCGTGTGCGACCCCACTTCATGGGCTTGGGCAATACGGCAGTCGAAACTCACCAGCGCCTCATCGAGCAAAGGTGCACCACTTTCCAGGGTGCTCCAGGACGCGCAGGAGAAACGCTGTTCGGTATCGAGATTGCGGTCGGAAAACGCCCCCGAGACTTCCCGGTGACCGGGAGTCAGCACGTTCACGCTCAGCACGCCGTTGCTCTTGAAATGCACGTTGGAAAACGACGAGCGATTCATGCACACCAACAGCGTCGGCGGCTGGTCGGTGACGCTGCACACCGCCGAGGCGGTGAAACCGAAACGGCCGGCAGGACCATCGGTGGTGATCACCGAAACCGCGCCACCGAGCATTGCCATTGAGTTACGAAATCCAGTTGTATCGACCATGGTCTTAGCCTCCGGTCTATCAGATATCCAGCACCAGCTTCTTTGACTTTGCCCGGGAGCAACACACAAGAATCTGGTCATTGGCGGATTTTTCATCATCCGTAAGGTAGACGTCGCGGTGATCCGGTTCGCCTTCGATGACGTCGCACAGGCAAGTGCCGCAGACGCCCTGCTCACAAGACACTTCAATCTTGATCCCCACGGCGCTCAGCGCATCGACGATGCTCTGGCCCTCGGCGACCTGCACGGTCTTGCCGCTGCGCTGGGCGACCACTTCGAAGCCTGCGCCCGAGGCGTCGACGTCGACCTGGAAGTATTCGCGGTGCACATGATCGTCGGCATAACCCAGTTCCAGGGCTTGGGCGATGACCCAGTCCATGAAACCCGCCGGTCCGCAGACATACACATGCACGCCCGCCTGCGGGGTGCCCAGGACCTGGGGCAGGTCGAGTTTCTGTTCAGCCGCTTCATCGTCGAAGTGGGTGCGCAGCCGGGACGCGAACGGGGCATCGCCCAGCTCTTCGAGAAAGGCACTGCGGCTGCGGGAACGGCCGCAATAGTGCAGTTCGAAATCGCTGTCGCGGGCATTCAGCGCGTAGGCCATGGCGACCATCGGGGTGATGCCGATACCGCCGCCGATCAGGATCGAGCGGCGGGCATCGCTGGCCAGCGGGAAGTGATTGCGCGGCAGGCTGATTTCGATTTCGCGACCTTCGCGCAGCAGTTCATGTACCGCCACCGAACCACCCCGAGAGGCCGGGTCCTTGAGCACACCGAGGCGATAGGCGCTGGTGTTGGCCGGGTCGCCGCACAGCGAATACTGCCGAACCAGCCCGGTCTTGAGGTGGATATCAACGTGTGCGCCCGCTTCGAAGGCGGGCAAGGACTGCCCCGACGGATCGCTCAGATCCAGCACGACGACACCTTCGCCCTGCTCTTCGCGCTTGCGCACGACGACTTTCAATAATTGATCGCTCATACAGGATCATCCCGATTTCGTTGTAAGGGGGCACACCTGGGCGGCCCCCGCTGCTGTTCTGAAACGTGAAACTGAAAGGTGAAGCTCAATCCTGGCGCTGACCCGCGCAGGCTCAGCGCATGAAAAGCCCGCCATTCACATCCCAGGTCGCCCCGGTGGTGAAGTAGGCGTCTTCGCTGGCCAGTTGCACGATCAACTTGCCGATAAAGGCGGCATTGCCCAGTTGCTTGACCGGGATCGCCTCGATCAGTTTTTCCAGGCGATCGGGCGGCACGGCGGCGCGTACCGCGGGTGACTCGATCGGCCCGGGGGCGATGGCATTGACCGTGACACCGGACGCCGCCAGCTCCTTGGCGAAGATCTTGGTCAGAGTGATGATCGCGCCCTTGGACGCGGCGTAATGCGCACCGGTGGCGGTGCCGCCGTTCTGCCCCGCCAGGGAAGCCATGTTGATGATCCGCCCGTAACCCTGGGCCGCCAGGTAGCTGCCAAACACCTGGCAACCGACGAAGGTGCCGCGCTGGTTGATGCTCACCACCCGGTCGAACTCTTCCGGGCTGATCTGCATCACCGGCGTGGTCATGGTCATCGCGGCGTTGTTCACCAGCACCTGCAGCACGCCCCAGTGCGCCAGTACCGCGGCCAGTGCGTCCTCGAAGTCGGCCTTGCTCGACACGTCGAGCTTGAGCGCCAGAACCCGCTCGCCACTGGCATCGAGTTCAGCCGCGGTGGCCTGGGCCGATTCCAGCGAACGGTCGCTGATCACCACCCGGTAACCGGCGCCCAGCAGTTGTTCGGCGATGCTCTTGCCCAGCCCCTGGGCCGCGCCGGTGACCAATGCTACCTGTGTCATGACAACGTCCTCAGAGGATGTAACCGATACCGGCGAGGGTGTCGGTGGAGTTGATCAACTGAATCAGCTTGCGCTGGATCTTGAAGCTGTCGCCGCTGCGCACCAGTTGGAAGGTGACATCGGCGGTGTACTGCTTGAGCACATCCTTGCGAAATTCGCGCAAGTTCTGCGCGCAACGCACCGTGATGATCCCGTCTTCATCCGACAACAGGCGAAAGCGCGACTGGCTGCGCACGGTGCGCGCACGCGGGGTGGTCGAAATCGACTCGCCGCTGGTCAGCCGGGTCACGCGCAACTGACGCATGTGATGATCGTCGTAGGCGTAGTTCAGGGTGTTCTCGAAATCGGTTTCCAGCGGATCGATCGGGATGATGTAGGTCGCGGTCTCGGCCCACAGATCGAGCCATTCGACGAAATCGCCGTGGTCGAGCATGTCCGCTTCCTGCCAGATGAAAGCGCTGACCTGGTTGAGCAATTGCAGATTAATCATGGTGTTCTCCGTCGACTCAGGCCGACATCATCTTTTTCCACTGCTGGTAGCCAGCGCGCATGCCGGTCTCGGCGCTCACATCGCTCACCAGCCCGTCTTCGGACTCTCTTTCACCCGGCAAGCCGCGATTAAGCATGATCCACAGATCGGTGCCGGCGCTGGCACCGCGCTGTACGCGTTCCCAGGCTTCGGAGTCGTCCGGGGTGCCGAAACCCATCGGGCCCTGGAAGTGTTCATGCAGGCGCAGGCGATAACGGTTGGCCACGGCCGGGCCCCCATCCATGGTGATCACCGCGTGATGGATCTCGGTTTCGTTCACCGCGATCGGTTGCAGCACCCGGAAGAACGCCATGGAACACGCGATGTTCGGGAACAGGTTGAGGTTGAAGCCCGAACCGCCTACCGCGCGCACGATGCGCCGCACCGATTGCTCGTCCTGGCCTTCGGCGCGCAGCTGCTCGGCCAGTTCCTCGAAACGCGCCGGGATTGGCAGATCGAGGTTGGCTTCCAGGTCGATCAGGTCGGGGATCATCACCATCACGCTGTGGCCGTTGCCCAGGTCTTCGACGTAACCCGGCCCTTCGACGAAATCGAACAGCGCCAGGGTTTGTTCATCCACCGAAGACAGGAACGACTTGTGGACCAGCGGAAAGTGGTAGGCATCGGTGGTGTTTTCCAGCTGGATCTTCCAGTTGCCGGGGAAGCGGAAGCGATGCTCGCCACCCACTTTGACCGGGTAACCGGCGCCCTGCTTCATGAACAGGTCGATCCACTTTTTCGCCGGGCCGAGGTAATCGGCGAGCGGCTCGATATCATCCTTGAAGGTGGCGAAGATCATGCCGTTGTACTGCTCGACACGCAGGCTCACCAGGGGCAGCTCGCTCTTGTCCAGGCAGTCGGCGTAACTTTCCGGGTGCGGCACGCCACGCAGGCTGCCATCCAGGGCGTAACTCCAGCCGTGGTATGGGCAGACGAAGCTGTTGGTCTTGCCCTTCTTGTGTTCGCAGACCGTCGCGCCACGGTGGCGGCAGCGGTTAAGCAGCACGTGGACGTCTTTCTTGCGATCACGTACGACAATCACCGGCTGCTTGCCGACGTAGGTGCTCTTGTAGCTGCCCGACTCGGGAATCTCGCTGGCGTGGGCCACCCAGATCCAAGTGCTGTAGAAAATCTTGTCCAGCTCCTGGTCGAAGATCTTCCCGTCGGTGTACAGCGACGTGTGTACGCGGTCATGCAGGACCAGGTCGGCCGGGTTGGCCGGGTTGGCCGGGTTGGCTTCCAGCGTTACGGTGTTTATCAGGTTACTCACGATCACTCCTCGTCGGCGTGGCTGGCCGACTCTAAGAATTCTGGGCATTACTTTCAGGACTGGCAGGACTGGCCGGGCTTACCGGGGACGGGCAGGTGCGCGTCGCTGTTCCAGCTGCCCACCGGACGGCTGAACAGGTTCTCGGTCTGGAAGTGCGCCATGCACCACTGCCCCTGTTCCTGGGCGAAGCGCACTGTCAGTCGGGCGCTGTTCAGGTGCGAGGCACCCGAGGCAAAGGTCGAGGTCTGCAACATCACCCAGCTGGCATCAGCGACATCGCCCCTGACCCGGATCAGTTCCGAGGCGAGGAAATGCACGTTGAGCGAAAAGTGCGCCGGTTCCACCATATAGGTCGCGAACATGGCTTTGATCGCCTCGCGCCCCCGGTAGCCGCCGAAGCTGTTCTGATACTTGGCACCCTTGCCTTCCCAGACCGCCTCCACGGCGAACAGCCCGGCCAGTTCGTCGAGCGGGGAGTCCACGCCCAGCTCGTCGCACAGAAACATGTAGCGGTTCATGCAGGCACGGATGGCGTTCTCGCTTTCCAGCTGTTCGAGCCGTTGTTCCAGGGCTTGAAGATGCTCTTGCGGTGACATGGCGACTTCTCTCGACTCAGCGTTGGATGATCAGTTCGCGACCGGTACGGGCCTCGACCTTGCAGTACTTCCAGAGTTTGTAAGGGCCATCGCCAACCGGGGTGGTGCGGAACAGATTGCACGCGGCATGGACGGTTTCGATGTCCGGCACATCGGCCAGCAGGTAGGTGGTCCAGGGCCAACCGGCGGATGGGCCGACCATGCTTTGGTCGTCGTCCATATTGCCCAGCACGGTGACGCCCGGCAGGTCGGCGATGCCGTGCCACATGGCGCCGAACGCGGCCCAGACTTCAAGGGCCTCGGGACGTGGTGCATCGAAGAAGTTCTGGTTGATGCCAATGCAGAACAGAACTCGCAGGTTTTTTTTATCGGTCATGGGGTTCACCAATCAGTAGGGAAAAATTACAGGTAGCCAGGCAGCGGTTTGTTGCCGAAGAAGATCGCGCCGGCGTTCTGGTAAGTCATGTCGCCCATGAAAGCGTGCTGGGTGATGACTTGGGTATCGTTGACGAAACGCGACAACGGACTGGTGCGATAAACCCCGCTCATGCCCGATAGCATTTGCGCGGTGCGCGCCACTTCGGCCGCCACGCGAGTGGCATGGGTCGAGGACAGCCGCAGCATGTTGGTCTGTTCGACATTCACCGGATCGCCGGCGAGCACGCTGCTCCAGGCATCGTCGATGGCCTGGTAGAACCAGGAACGCGCGGCGCGTAGCGAGGCTTCGGCCTTGGCCATTTCGACCTGGGCCAGTGGCCGGTCGGACAACGACGGCGCACCGGTAACGGAGATCCGTCCACTGGCCATGCCGCACAACTCATCGAGTGCCGCGCGGGCAACGCCCAGAGCGACCACCGACAACACCTGAGTGGCGAAGGACAACGACGGATAACGGAAGAGCGGTTCGTCCAGGTTTGACGGACCGCCACGCACGAAGGTCCACTCTTCCGGCACCACCACACCTTCGACCACCACGTCATGGCTACCGGTGCCGACCAGACCGACGACGTTCCAGGTTTCCTCGATCCGTACTTTTTCCCGCGGCATGACCGCCAGGCGTGGCAGGCCGAGCATCTCGCCGTTTTTCGGGCTGATGCCCACACCAATCAGCGAAGCCCCCATGCAGCCGCTGGAGAATTTCCAGCGTCCATTGACCTCCAGACCGCCCTCGACAAAGGCCGCGGGCTGCGGAGGGAAGATCCCGCCGGCGAATACCACGTCGGGCGAATCGGCATAGATCTTCTTGATGGTTTCCAGCGGCAGAGACGACAGGTAAACCGGGCTCATGCCGAAGCTGGCGACCCAACCGGCGGAACCGTCGGCGATGGAAATGTCTTCGACCATCTGGCAGAACTCGGCCGGCGAACGCTCGTCGCCACCGAAGCGCTTTGGCACCAGGGCTCGATAAACGCCAAGCTTGCGAAACTGCTCGATGACGTCCTGAGAGATGAATTTTTGCTGGTCGAATTCTTCAGCCCGGGCACGCGCACGGATCTCGACCAGCAGTTTCTGAAACTCTTCACTCGCCGTGATCGGCACACAGCGCTGGTGATTCAGCTCGCTTAGCGCAGTCATGGGTTTCTCCATAGTAAGCATGATTATTCTTCCAGGCGCCGGACCAGCTCGCGGGCGACTGCACACAGCAGTTCATCCGCGCCATGGGCGGCAATGAGTTGAAGGCCAACCGGAAGTCCCGAAGCGCCTTCCAGAGGAATGCTCAAGGCCGGGTGACCGGAAAGATTGAAAGCGCGCACCAGGGAAGTCATGCCCAGGGCGGCGCGGGTATCGACGGCATCGGCGACCAGCAACGGGTAGTCGGGCATGGTCGGCAGGGCGAGAATCGGGGTGCGGGCCAGTGCCGCATTCACCTCGGCGGTAAACGCTTGGCGGATGCGTTCGGCATCAGCGAGGGAGTCGGCGCTGGTCAGGCTGGCGGCTTGCAGGCGCTCGGCGACATCCCTTCCCACCCGACCTGTTTCAAGAAGATGACCGCAAGCTGCCCAGGTTTCGGCGTTGATGACCACCATTGCGGCGTCATAAGCCGCCGACATCCCAGGCAGCGATTGCTCGACCAGGTTGAAGCCCGACCGACCGAGGGCCTGATTCACCGCTGCGTGGATCTCTGCGTGGGCCTGGACCGCCACGACACCAATAGAAAGATTCTCGGGCACCGGCATGGTCTTGAACGTCGGATCGATGGCATGCATCGCTTCGATCAGTCGGTCCATATCCATTGCCAGGGGGCCGACGCAATCGAGGGTGCTGCGCGTCGGCATCACGCCCTGGCGGCTGACACGGCCGAAAGTCGGCTTGAGGCCGAAAACCCCACAGCACGTCGCGGGAATCCGCACCGAGCCACCGGTATCGGTGCCCAGGGCAAAGTCGCAAAGCTGCGCCGCCACCGCCGCCGCCGAACCGCTCGAAGAGCCTCCAGGAATATGTCCGGGATAACGCGGGTTAGGAGCAGTGCCGACCCAGGCATTAAGGCCGGTAGTGCCGAATGCCAATTCATGAAGGCTGGTCTTGCCGGTGATCTGGCAACCCGCATCCAGCAGAGCCTGGACCACCTGCGCATGCTCAACGGCAGCTGGCGCATCGGCCAGCGCATAACTCGAAGCGCGGGTCGGGTAGCCGGCGATATCGATGGTGTCTTTCACCATCACCGAACGACCGCTCCCACCTAACGCTAAATCCTCGACGACGATCGACATACCTTTTACCTGTTTGTTATGGCTCACCAGAACGGTTGCTCTCGGCACGAAGGCCGGGGTGAACGCTTAAATCTAAAATCGTAATATTTACGTGAATTGTCAATTGAATTTTCACAAATAAACGAGTGTGTATTTTGGTGCGATTTTTCACTTTCAGCACCAAGATCGTGCACTTTGGTAACACCGCAAAATAACTGATCAAAATTCGAATAATCGTATTTTTTCCTTATATATCAATGTGTTAATAAGTAACTAATAATCACTATCAATAAAACAGGTAAAAAAATACCGCTGGGAATTTGCGGTAGACAATGAATTTACAAATAAAAAAAACGAGAAAATATGGCGGAAATATCACCTAAAAAAACGCGTTTTTTTAGGTTGTTTTTATCAGGATTTTTGCGATTTTTGCGCTTCCTTGATCCAGATCAAGGCCTTGTTCGCCATGGCGTGATGGGGGTTTTTAGCGCACTCAAAATCACCCCCGGCAAACCACCGGAACACCTTGGCCGGATCACCTTGCACACCCTGCCCTTTAGCCCGGCGGTAACAGCCATCTGCTACCGGCCAGAAAATTTTCTGGCATGCAATCTGCTTTTGCCCTACTCGCTCTTGACCGATAGCTCATGGTCGATCGGCACCCACGGCTCTCGGTAACACGCCAGGGATGTCGCAGCAGTTCAATAAAAAACAGGCCGTACCTTGGGCCGCACTCGCATCACATCGTGGTCGGGGCGGCTGGCCGCCAGCCTTTGCAGCGCCTTGCAACTCTTCGGAGAAAATCATGCTTTTCAGAAAAGCCGTGTCCACGTTGTTGTTGAGTGCCGCCTGCGCCGCCGCCGCGCAGGCTGAAGTGAAAATCGGTGTCATCACCTCCTCCACCGGTCCCATCGCCTTGGTCGGACTGCCACAGAAAAACACCATACCCTTGCTGCCGGCCCAGGCCGGCGACCAGGCGGTGAAGTACATTTCCCTGGATGATGCGAGCGACCCGACCGCCACTGTGAAGGCGCTGAAAAAGCTGATCGACGAAGAAAATGTCGACGCCATCATCGGCCCAAGCGGTTCGCCCAACGCCATGGGCGTGATCCAGTTCGCCGCCGAGGCCGGCGTGCCGTTGCTGGCACCGGTAGGTACCGCAGCCGTGGTGCTGCCGATGACCGAGCAGAAGAAATGGGTATTCAAGACCACCCAGAACGATGACTTGATCGCCAAGGCGCTGTTCGAGCACATGGCCAAAAAAGGCGTCAAGACACTTGCCTTTATCGGCACAAGCGACCCCTACGGCGAGAACTGGGCCAAGGTCATGGCCGGTCTGGCAGCAGCACAGAACATCAAGGTCGTGGCCACCGAACGCTTTCAGCGCCAGGACACCTCGGTGACCGGGCAGAGCCTGAAGATTCTCTCGACCCGCCCCGACGCGGTACTGGTCGCGGCGCCAGGCAGTTCGGCGGTGATGCCGCAGACCACGCTGTTCGACCAGGGCTATCGCGGCCAGATCTACCAGACCCATGGCGCGGCACTGCAAGACTTCCTCAAGCTCGGCGGCAAGAAAGTCGAGGGCACCGTCCTGGCCGCCAGCCTGATGCTGGTGCTCGATGAAATCCCGGACAGCCACCCTTCGAAGAAGATCGCCAGCGACTACACCGCAGCCTACGAGAAGCTCAACGGCAGCAAACCGGCGACCTTCGGCGGCAACACCTTCGACGCCGGCCTGCTGTTGCAGCAAGCGATCCCGATCGCTGCCAGGAAAGCCGCCCCAGGCACCCCTGAGTTCCGTGCGGCCCTGCGTGACGCACTGGAGCAAAGCCAAGAGCTGGCCGGCACCCAGGGTGTTTACAACATGACGCCGCAAGACCACAGCGGTTTCGACGAGCGCGGTCGCGAGTTGATCCAGGTGAAGAACGGCAACTGGACGCTGTTGCACGACAACTGATCGACACCCCGGGCGCGCAGCCCATTGCTTGCCCTGCCTGCCCGCCGACGATTCGATCCGCGCCGGCAGGCACGCTTGATATTCAATCTGTAGAAAAGAGCTCTCATTATGAATTTCCAGATAGCCATGCTGCTGGGCCAGGACGGTATGACCAACGGCGCGATCTACGCGCTGCTGGCCCTGTCGATCCTCCTGGTGTTCACCGTGACGCGGATCCTGCTGATCCCCCAGGGTGAATTCGTTACCTACGGCGCCTTGACCATGGCCACCTTGCAGAGCGGTCATCCGAGCGCCCTGGTCTGGCTGCTGCTCGGCCTGACGCTGATCGATTGCGCACTCGACCTGTGGGGCGCGACGCGTTCGAGCCAGGTCTTTCGTTTTCCCAAACGCATACTCTTCAAGCTTGGCTATGCCGGGCTGATGGCGGTGCTGATCAACACCCTGCCGCTGGCCCAATTGCCGATGGCGATCCAGGCGCTGCTGACGCTGGCGCTGGTGGTTCCGCTGGGGCCGCAGATCTATCGCCTGGTGTTCCAGCCGATCGCCTCGGCCAGCTCCCTGGTGCTGCTGATTGTGTCGATCGCCGTACACGTCAGCATGGTCGGCATCGCCCTGCTGCTGTTTGGCCCTGAAGGCGCCCGGACCCGGCCGTTCTCCGAAGCGGGCCTGGAATTGGGCCCGGTGACGTTCAACAGCCAGACGCTCTGGGTACTGGCCGTGTCCCTGGGGCTGATCGTCGGGCTGTATCTGCTCTTCGAACGCACGCTCTACGGCAAGGCCTTGCGCGCCACGGCGGTCAACCGCATGGGCGCCCGGCTGATGGGCATCTCGCCGACCCTGGCGGGCAAGTCGACCTTTATGCTGGCGGCCCTGATCGGCACCCTGTCGGGGATCCTGATCGCGCCGATCACCACACTGTATTTCGATTCCGGCTTCATCATCAGCCTCAAGGGCTTCGTCGGCGCGATCATTGGCGGGCTGGTCAGTTACCCGGCCGCCGCCCTCGGTGCGCTGGCGGTGGGCCTGATCGAGGCGTTCTCGATGTTCTGGGCCAGCACCTATAAAGAAATCATCGTGTTCACGCTGATTATTCCGTTCCTGCTTTGGCGTTCGTTCACCAGCCGTCATGTGGAGGAAGAAGAATGAATCCGCGCTACCTGTTGCTTGCCCTGCTGCTGGTGGTGGGCGTCGCGCCGCTGCTATTGCCGCCGTACTACGTCACCCTGCTCAACTACATCGGCATGTACACCCTGGTGGTACTGGGGCTGGTCCTGCTCACCGGCGTTGGCGGCATGACCAGTTTCGGTCAGGCCGCGTTCGTCGGGCTGGGCGCCTATACCTCGGCCTACCTGACCACCACCGAACAATTGCCGGCCTGGCTTGCCTGGGCCGGGACTTCGCCCTGGCTGACGCTGCTGGTGGGCGTCGTGCTGACCGCTTCGGTGGCGCTGATTCTTGGCGCGCTGACGCTCAAGCTGTCCGGTCATTACCTGCCGCTGGGCACGATTGCCTGGGGACTTTCGCTGTACTACCTGTTCGGCACCCTGGAATCCCTGGGCGGCCACACCGGCGTCAGCGGCTTGCCGTCGATTTCGCTGTTCGGCCTGACGCTGGATAAAGGCGAGAAGATCTTCTACCTGATCTGGGCCGTCTTGCTGGTGGCCATCGTCATCACCCAGAACCTGCTGAACTCACGCGAAGGCCGGGCCATCCGCGCGCTCAAAGGCGGTCAGGTGATGGCCGAGTCAATGGGGGTCAACACCTTCCGTTCGAAGATGGTGATCTTCGTCATCTCGGCCGTCTTCGCGGCGATTTCCGGCTGGCTCTACGCTCACACCCAACGCTTCGTCAACCCTACCCCGTTCGGTTTGAACATGGGCATCGACTACCTGTTCATGGCCTTGATCGGCGGCGTGGGCAGCGTCTGGGGCGCCCTGCTCGGGGCCGGTATCCTGACCCTGCTCAAACAGTGGTTGCAGGACTGGTTGCCGCACCTGCTGGGTAACACCGGCAACTACGAAATCATTGTGTTCGGCATCCTGATCGTCGTGCTGATGCAGCGTGCCCCTGACGGTCTGTGGCCGCTGCTGACCCGCCTGGTGCCGACCCGCTTCAGGGTGCGCGCCAAGGTGCAGAACGTCGACGCCAGCGCCGAGCCCCTGCCCCGTCGGCAATTGCCGAAACACGGCGAGCTGATCCTCGAAGCCCGCCACGTGACCAAGCGCTTCGGCGGCCTGGTGGCCAACAACGACATGAGCCTGGAAATCCGCTCCGGTGAAATCCTCGCACTGATCGGCCCCAACGGCGCCGGCAAGAGCACCATGTTCAACCAGCTGTCCGGGGTCGATACACCGACCTCCGGCGACGTACTGTTCATGGGCCAGAAGATCAACGGCCTGAGCTCGCGGCAAGTGGCGCGCATGGGCATGTGCCGGACCTTCCAGCATGTGAAATTGCTGGGGAACATGAGCGTGCTGGAGAACGTCGCCATTGGCGCGCATTTGCGTGGCCAGCAGGGCGTGCTGTCGGCCGCCTTGCACCTGGATCGCCGCGAAGAGGCTGAGCTGCTGGGTGAAGCCCGGCGTCAGCTGGAACGCGTGGGCCTCGGCGACTACCTGTACGAAGAAGCCGGCAGCCTCGCCCTCGGCCAGCAGCGGATTCTGGAAATCGCCCGGGCCCTGTGCGCCGACCCATGCCTCCTGCTGCTCGACGAGCCCGCGGCCGGTCTGCGCCTGAAGGAAAAAGAAGCCCTGGGCATCCTGCTCAGCCGTCTGCGCAGCGAAGGCATGGCGATTCTGCTGGTCGAGCACGACATGGACTTCGTCATGGGCCTGGTGGACCGCGTGGTGGTGATGGAATTCGGCCAGCGTATCGCCCAGGGCCTGCCCGAAGACGTGCAGAAGGACCCTGCGGTACTGGAAGCCTACCTGGGAGGAGTCGAATGATGAACATGCACGTAGAGCCGCAACCCGCGCCGCGCAACCAGGTCAGCGATGCCGTACTGGAGATCAAGGACCTCAGCGTGGCCTACGGCAAGGTCGAGGCCTTGAGCAATGCCAGCCTGACGGTCGGCAAGGGCCAGATCGTGACCGTGATCGGCCCCAACGGCGCCGGCAAGACTACCTTGCTCTCGGCGATCATGGGCGTGCTCGGTTCCCGGGGCCAGGTGAACTTCGACGGTAGCCTGGAAAGCCTGCCGGAAGTGGAAGTGATGGTCTCGCGAGGCCTGGGCCTGGTGCCGGAAAAACGCGAGCTGTTCGCCAGCATGAGCGTGGCCGACAACCTGCTGCTCGGCGCCTTTCAACGCCATCGCCGGGGCGACCGTCGCTACAGCGAGACCCTGGGCGAAGTCTACGCATTGTTCCCGCGCCTGTGGGAGCGCCGCGAGCAACTGGCGGCGACCTTGTCCGGCGGCGAACGGCAGATGCTCGCCGTGGGCCGGGCGCTGATGGCCAAGCCCAAGCTGCTGATGCTCGACGAACCGAGCCTGGGCCTGGCGCCGCTGATTACCCGGGAGATTTTCCGGATCATCACCAACCTGCGCGAACAAGGGGTGTCGATCCTGCTGGTGGAGCAGAACGCCCGCGCCGCCCTGCGGGTCGCCGATTACGCCTATGTCCTGGAAACCGGCCAGATCGCCATGCAGGGCCCCGCCCGGCAACTGGCCGACGATCCGCGCGTGATCGAAGCCTATCTGGGCCTGGCCAGCAAGCACCAGGAAATGCTCGCCACCTGATACCCGCCCTGCCCCGCTGCCGTTGCTCAAGACGGCGGCAGGCAGGCGTCGAACCCGGCCTTTTGCGGGCCATTGTGAATATTCCGGAGTCACCATGAACGCTTGCGCCTTGCGCATCTGCATCGCCGGTGCCGGTGCCATCGGCTGCACCCTGGCAGCACGTCTGGCCGCCAGCGGTCAGACGGTGAAGGTACTGGCCCGGGGTGAAACCCTGGCCACCCTCCGTCGCGACGGCATTCACCTGTCCGACCTGGACGGCAACCACCATGTGCGGGTCGACGCCAGCGACGACGCCGCCAGCCTGGGCGAACAGGACCTGATCTTTCTCTGCACCAAGGCTCCGGCCCTGGCCAGCCTGCTGCCGCAGATCCAACCCATGATCGGTGCCGGGACGGTGGTGATCCCGGTGGTCAACGGCGTGCCGTGGTGGTATTTCCACGGCGAAGGCGGACGCTACGACGGGCAACGGGTGAACGCGGTCGATCCTCAGTCAATCCTCAGCCAGGCCCTGGACCTGCGCCATGTGCTCGGCTGCGTGGTGTTCATTACCGCCCATTGCCCGGCCAACGCCGTGGTCGAATCGCGCAACCCGCACCTGATGATTTTCGGCGAACCCGACAACAGCCTCAGCCCGCGCCTGGAGCGCGTGCGCGCGCTGATCGAAAGCGCCGGGATCGAGGCGCGGGCCACCGAACGCATCCGCGACAACCTGTGGACCAAGATCATCGCCAATATCACCTCCAACCCGCTCTCGGTAATTACCGGTGCCACCCTTGAGCAGCTTTACAGCCTGCCGGAACTGCGGGACCTGGTCAGCACCTGCCTGCACGAAACCCTGCTCACCGCCGCTGCCCATGGCGCCCGCGTAAGCATCGATCCGCAGACTTTTCTCGAACTCGGCGCCGGCATGGGCGCCGTGCGCACCTCGATGCTGCAGGACTATGAAAAAGGCCGTCCGCTGGAGCTGGCCGCCATCGGTGACGCGGTACTGGAGCTGGCCGATTACATGGCGATTCCAATGCCCGTCACGCGACACCTCATTGCCCTGGCGCGCTTTCGCGGCGAACAGGCCTGTCACTGCCCCCCTACGATAAGGACTCCGACATGAACCACAGCCTTCTGGAAAAACCCGAACAGTACAGCGACGAAGAATGGGCGCTGCGCGTGCAGCTTGCCCATTGCTACCACCTGGTGGACTTCTTCGGCTGGACCGAGACCATCTTCAACCATATTTCCGCACGTCTGCCCGGCCCGACACACCATTATCTGGTGAACCCGTTCGGCCTGAACTACACCGAGGTGACCCCGGCCAACCTGCTCAAGGTCGACCTGCACGGCAAGAAGCTCGAAGACTCGGCCTATGACGGCAACCCCGCCGGTTTCGCCCTGCACAGCGCGGTTCACGGTGCGCGCCCGGACATCCAGTGCGTGATCCACACTCACACCACGCCGATCTCGGCCGTCGTCATGAAAAAGGCCGGTTTCAGCCATAACGACTTCTACGGCGCGCAACTCTACGGGCGGATCGGTTACCACACCTTCGAAGGCATCACGCTGTTCGATGACGAGAAAGCCCGGATGATCGACAGCCTCGGCGACAAGCACATCCTGGTGCTGCGCAACCACGGCATTGCCGTCGGCGAAAGCAGCATCGCCAAGGCATTCTTCCTGTTGTGGACGGTGCAACGCGCCGCCGAAATCCAGTGCCAGGCCGGCGCCCTGGGCGGCGAAGACAATCCGCTGCCGGAGGACATCAGCCACAAGTGCGCCGAGCTCACCGCCATGCTCATCCGCGACAGCGGTTTCGCCGTGAAATTCTTCGACGCCATGGTTCGCAAAATGCACGCCGAACGCGGCCAACGCTGGTAATCGCGGGAGCGTGTAATGAGTAAGTCAGTAGTACTCGCACACCCGGTCGCCTCCTCGGCGCTGGAAGAAGTCCCGATCTCGCGTCTGGATGTCCAGGGCCATGTGCTCGCCTGCAATGAGGCCTATCTGGCGCTCTGCGGTTATGCCAGGGAGGAGTTGCTGAACCAGCCGCATGAGCTGATCAACCACCCGCTGATGCCCAAGCGGGTCATCGAGCGCATGTGGCAAACCCTGCGCAGCGGCGTGCCGTGGACGGCCCCCTTGATGGGCCGCGATAAACAGGGAATGACCTTCTGGTGCAACCTGTATGTGGTGCCGTTGTTCGAGGGCGGTCAGTTGAACGCCCTGGGCACGGCCTATCACCCTCTGGACAGAGTCCAAAGCCTGCGGGCGGAAAAACTCTATCGCCGCCTGAACCACGGCCACGGCCCACTGACGTTTGCCCAGCGCCTGCAAGAGCACGCCGGCAGCCAGGGCATCGCGTGGCTGCTGGGACTGCTGGTCACGGGCGCCATGATCGTCGAACAGATCGATCTGGTGCCGGGGCTGATGGTGCTCAGCGGCGTATTCGCGTCGGCCTGGCAGTGGCGGACCAAGCAGCGCGCCGACGCGCGCCGGATCATGGCCCGCCATGAACAGGTCTACAGCGATGCCTTGCTGGCATCGCTGCAGGGTGACACCTCCTGCGTCGCCGGCCGCTTCGACATGGCCCTCAACAGCCAGAACACCCGGATGCGCACGGTCATGGCGCGGATCCGGATCAATGGCGAGACCGTGCGCAAACGGGCCGAAGAATCGTCGATGCTGGTTCAGGCCCAATCGGGCGACCTGCAACGGCAACTCGAAGCAGCCGAGCAGTCGGCCGCTGCGATCCATCAGATGAGCGCCACGATCCAGGAGCTGTCGCGCAATCTGCAACAGACGGCCCACGCCACCCAGGCCGTGGATCGTCTGGCCCACGAGGGCGACCGGACTTCCGATCAGAGCCAGCTGTCGATGACCGGCCTGTGCACGTCGGTCGAAGAAATCGGCCAGGCGGTCAGCCGCCTGGCCGAGTCCATCGAGTCCATCAGCGGGGTCGCCCATGTGATTCGCAGCATCGCCGAACAGACCAATCTGCTGGCGCTGAACGCCGCCATCGAGGCGGCCCGCGCCGGAGAGAGCGGGCGCGGTTTCGCCGTGGTGGCCGACGAGGTGCGCAGCCTCGCCACGCGGACCCGCGAGTCCACGGAGCAGATCCAGCGGTCCATCGAACAGTTGCGTGACGGCAGTGTCCAGGCGCTGGCCACCGCGCAACGCGGCGAGTCGGCCGCACGGGAGTCCCGCAAGGATGTGCAGCAGGTGCAAACGGCGTTGCGGCGCATCTGTGATGAAGTCGGGCAGATCTCCGGCATGAGCTTGCAGATGGCCTCGGCCATCGAACAGCAAGGGCAAGTCGCCCAAGAGATCAACGGGCAGATTTCCCGGATCGTCACCCTGGCGCAAACCAGCAGCGATCAGTCCCGGCGCAGCACCCAGATTGGTGAGGAGTTGCACCAGCTGGCCAATTCCCAACTGGACCTGGCCCAGCGCTTTCTTCAGGGCTGAGTGGCTCAACCCTGAAGTATCAGGCCTGGCGCCGCAGGGTGGCGGACGGCAAGCAACCGTATTGCTTGCGGTACTGCGTGGCGAAATGACCGAAGCTGCTGACGCCGTGACGAAGCAGGATGTCCGTCACGCTGTCGGCCGGCCCGGCCTGCTGCAAGGCCAGGTGTACCAGCGCCAGGCGGCGGGTACGGACATAGTCGCTGGGGGTTTGCTGAAGAAAGCGGGCGAAGCCGTTCTGCAAGGTCCGGATGGACACATCGCAGAACTGCGCCAGGCTCGCCAGGGCAATGGGTTCGGCCAGATGCTGCTCGATATAGTCGCGAGCCTTCTTGACATGATGGGGCATCGGCTGGCGCTGATCTTCCAGCAGGTCGACGGAGTAGTTGTGCGGCAACTGGGTCAACAGCACCGACAGCAAGTAATCCGACAGGCTACCGCCCATGACCGAGGTGAGCAGCGTCTGGCTCGCCTCGCTATACAACTGACAGATGTAGTCCAGGGTGGTGCGCACCGTGGCCATGCCGTGGTGGTCGGAATCAACCTGGATATCAAAGACCAGCGGCTGGCGCAAACGCCGGTTGAGCAACACTTGCAACTGGCGCTCCAGGGCTTCGCGATCGACCCGCAGGATCAAGTTACGGCAGTCCTTGTCGATACGAATAAAGCTGCGCTCGGAAGGCGATGAAATGGTCAGCCCGCCCTTGCGCAGGATGGCGTTCTGCTTGCCCAGGCTGACCATGCCGCTACCTTCGAGGGTGACCCGGATCAGGTAGTAGTTGGTGATATCGCCGGCATCGATTTCCACTGGTGCGCCATAGTGCAGATCGAACAAGGCCGAGCTGCCGAAGAACACCCCATAGAGCTGCGATTGCAGGGAGCCGCCCTGCTGCATTTTCATCTGATGGGGCCACAGGTAATGGCTGACCCGGTCCTTGACCTCGCCGAAACCGGCCGAACTCAAGAGGCAATGGTGACGTAGCGAAGAGCGGGTATCGAGCATGTCAATGCCTCAAAAAGGATGTCGTTGCGCACATCGGGAATTTAGTGGAAATGGAAAGCAATTTTCACGCCATCGAAACGCTTTCTGCACGCGCGGAACAGCCTCTGCGCCTGGCGCATAGAGTCAGGACAAACAAGGGCTTAAAAAGGTCGGGCAACACACGCAAGCCAAGCAATTGGCAACTTGGAACGCATAACAAAACCAAATAAACGTACCAGGCAAGGCACTCAGGTTACGCCGGCGTCACCGTTCCACTCAACTGCAAGGACCCGCTGCCGCCGACCGCCTGATTGCCATCCCTGAAGGGGCCAAACAGCATGACCAGCAAAACACCGACCGAGGTCACCCGAAAAAGCTATGCCTACGAATGGTATGTCGTTGCCGTTTGTATGCTTGCCTACATTTTTTCGTTTATCGATCGTCAGATCCTGGCGTTGATGATCGAGCCGATCAAACACGACATGCAGCTTTCAGACACCCAGTTCAGCCTGCTGCATGGATTGGCCTTTTCGCTGTTTTACGCCTTTATGGGCATGCCCATCGCACTGCTGGCGGATAGATTCTCCCGGCCGAAAGTCATCGCCATCGGTGTCGCGTTCTGGAGCCTGGCGACGGCCCTGTGCGGCCTGAGCAAGAACTTCCTGCAGATGTTCATGGCGCGCATTGGGGTCGGGATCGGCGAGGCGGCACTCTCGCCGGCCACCTACTCGATGCTCAGCGATATGTTCCCCCGGGAAAAACTCGGGCGCGCTGTGGCGATCTACTCCATCGGTTCGTTTATCGGCGGCGGCGTGGCCTTTCTGATCGGCGGCTATGTGATCGACCAGCTCAAGCACCTCGACAGTGTGATCGTGCCGCTGCTGGGCGAGATGCGGCCCTGGCAGGTGACGTTCTTTCTGGTCGGCCTGCCGGGCGTGTTGGTTGCCCTGCTGATCGCCCTGACCATCCGCGATCCGGCCCGCAAGGGCTTGAAGCTGGATGCCGCCGGCAAGGTCCACACACCCAGCATGAAGCAGGCGTTCACCTTCCTGTCGGTGCACCGCAAGACGTTCTTCTGCCATTACCTGGGGTTTTCGTTCTACGCGATGACGCTATTCTGCATGCTCAGCTGGACCCCGGCCTTCTACATGCGCAAGTTCGGCCTGGCCCCCAGCGACACCGGCTACATGCTTGGGATCGTGGTATTGCTGGCCAATACCAGTGGGGTCTTTTGCGGCGGCTGGCTGATCGACTGGCTGGCGAAGAAAGGCTATAGCGATGCGCCGATCCGCGCCGGAGTCATCGGAGCCATCGGCATGGCCGTGCCGGCGATTGCATTCACCCAGGTCATCGAGCTGTGGATGTCCGTGGCACTGTTGGCACCCGCCATGTTCTTCGCCTCCTTCCCTATGCCAGCCTCGACCGCGGCCATGCAGATCTTGCCGCCGAACCAGATGCGGGCGCAGATTTCGGCGTTGTTCCTGCTGATTTCCAACCTGATCGGCCTGGGTCTAGGCACCACGCTGGTCGCCCTGCTGACCGATCGGCTGTTCCAGAGCCCGGCCATGGTCGGCTCGTCGATTTCGGTGCTCAATGCCTTCGCGATCGCCCTCACCCTTTTCTTGCTGATCAAGGGCTGCAGGCACTATCGCGAGAGCCTCAAGCAGGAGGGTCTGGCCTGACGCCCCCCACGGCACGCCGTTCCCGGCGTGCCTGCTGGTTTTTTGCGGCGGGCGGCGCGACAATGACACCCGCCGCTCCACTTGCCTGGTGAACCCTTTGCAGCCGCAGTCGACAGCGCGCGCTCAAGCCTCTATAACCCCACTTCATCAGAAAGACTACGCGAACCTTTATGACCACCCCGAAAAAGCGCCTGAGCCGATACAATCCCGCCAGCGAGGACTTCAAGAAGGAAGAGTTTCCCTTCTACTGGTTGGCTCGCCTGCACGGACGCTACTCCATGGCCATGGAGAAAGCGCTGAAGAAAATCGACATGGACATCCCGCGCTGGCGGATCCTGTTCATCCTCAAGGAGAACGGCGAGTCGAGCATTTCGGAAATCTCCATCCATGCCATCGCCAAGCTCTCGACCATCACCAAGATCGTCTACCGCATGAAAGCCGACGGCCTGGTGGAAACCAACACCAGCGCCAGCGACGGCCGAGTCACTCAGGTCTCGCTGACCGATGTTGGCCGCCAGACCATCGAAGAAATCCAGCACGGCACCAGCGATATTTTCCGCACCAGCTTCAAAGGCCTGACCGAAGCCCAGATCACCAAGCTGAACGCGACATTGGAAAAAATATTCAACAATTTACCGGAAGATTGAACCACCCTACCGTCCGCAATGAACCACACTCCCGACTTCCCCGTCGAGCTCCCCGCGATAGCGACCGGCGTACCCGCGGTAACGTCCACGCTGACGGCTTTTTTCAATCAGGGGAGCTAAATCGGCAGATCGAGCCTGGGTCGCTGGCGGCCGGTCACGCGAGTTTGATGGCTCCGCCCTGGATGTTGTCGCGGGCCAATCGCAAGTCATTGGCGTCCTGATTGAGCCGGTGAATCAGGTTGAGCAACCGTTGGCGCAATACCTCATCGTCGAGCTGCTCAGCTGCTCGCATAACGTCCAGGGCCGCGACCTCGTTGTTGGCGGCGACGGAGTCGAGCAGTTTGCGCAAGCTTCTTGATGGCCGATTCATCTTTAGCACCCTCGGTTTCCGTTGACGCGAATCATACGGCCCGAATGTTTCGCCAGTGTTTCAGTTGCAAGCGTTGGCGTGGCGTCACCAGCGCCGGCTGAATGGCCGTGTGTCGCCGAATGGAATTCGCGAGCAAAGGTGCAGTACCTTGTAGGTGTAACACCCTCGTGTCGCCATCCTGTTCAGGTTGAGAGGTGGATTTCATGAACAACATCGTCTACATCGTCGGGGCAGTTGTGATCGTCCTGTTTATTCTGTCGTTCCTCGGGTTTGCATAGGTTCGAAGACCGACATTATTCAACGTTTGTGTTCGATTTACCCTGACGTAAACGTCCGTCTCATCACCATTCCTTCGATGGTGGTCACGGGCGTCACCCGCCACACGACGTTGCCGAAACCGACCGCAACCTACTGTCGGTTAACGTAGCGTGAGCGAATGACTGCCAAGCGCCGGGATCCTCCCTTCGTGACGGGCAACAATCGGCCAGAACCGGTCACTGAAAACCCGCTCGAAAAAACTCCAAAAACGATTCCATGAATCGGTTACATGGCCGTAACGCGCTGTATCGTGGGAGTTAAAAGCTTTCAAAAGGCTGTTCGTTGCACAACGGCGCCCATCTATCCTTCGATCCATTCCCCTACATAGGCGTATCCCTGGCGGCAGAGTAAACTGCGCTCCAGGCTTGTCGGAGTAATTCATTTTAATATCAGGAATTAATGTGCCCAAATCTATTGAGGATAATGCGTCCCTCGAATCCTTCTCTCTCGAGAGCCCCTCCCCCCTGTATGCACGGGTCAAGCAAATCATCATGCAGAAGATTCGCTCCGGTGCCTGGCTGCCCAATTCCAAGCTCCCCTCTGAAAGTGAACTGCTGAATTTGCTGGGGGTGAGTCGCATGACCATCAACCGCGCCCTGCGAGAGCTGACCATCGAGGGCTCGTTGGTGCGCATGCAGGGAGTGGGTACCTTTGTGGCCGAGCCCAAGGGACATGCAGCACTGTTCGAGATCCACAATATCGCCGAAGAAATTGCTGCCCGGGGTCATGAGCATCGCTGTGAAGTGATCGTGCTCGAAGAAATGCCCGAACGTGCCCGTGCTTCAATGCCCTTCCCGCTCGAAGGGGTCAAGCGCGTGTTTCACTCGGTTGTGGTGCACCACGAGAATGATGTACCGGTGCAGATCGAAGAGCGCTTCGTCAATGCCGAAGTGGCACCCGCCTATCTGCAGCAGGACTTTACCAAGGTCACGCCTTACGCCTATCTGATCCAGTTGGCGCCATTAACCGAAGGCGAACATGTGGTCGAGTCCATCCATGCCAAATCCGCGGAGTGCAAACTGTTGCACATCAAGCGCTATGAACCGTGCCTGTTGATTCGCCGTCGTACGTGGGCGGCAAAGGGTCAGGTCGGTTGCGCACGCCTGGTTTATCCCGGCTCGCGTTATCGCCTGGAAGGTAAATTCGGCAATTGAATCACGAGGCGAGCGGCCCCCGCCTGCCGCTCGATAAGCCTGCCTTGCAGACATTCTGCTGACGCTGATACTGCCACCGCCCTGAGTGGCAGAAAGGTGACACATCAGCGTAACACGCGCACAAAAGTGTTACGCAATGCCCATCCTCTCAAAAAACATTTACAAAGTTGCAACATGATTTTCAAGCAGCCTCTCTTTGCCATCTTCTTGACGAAAATCTCAAGTCATTGAAATAAATCTATTTTTTCAGTTTTTAAATTTTTCTCTACGTCAACAAAACCTGTTTTGGCCCTTCGCTTGCATTCACTTGTACATACAGGTTGGTATAAGCATATATGTACATCACAAGCTGCGGCTGCCAACCCGCTAGCCACTGAATGAGGAGATGACCATGATCGCCAAGACCACCCGCCTGCGCGATGTCGAAATTCGCGCCGCCCGCGGCAACCAGTTGACCGCCAAGAGCTGGTTGACCGAAGCGCCGCTACGCATGTTGATGAACAACCTCGACCCGGAAGTCGCCGAGAACCCAAAAGAACTAGTGGTCTACGGTGGCATCGGGCGTGCCGCGCGTAACTGGGAATGCTACGACAAGATCGTCGAAAGCCTGACCAACCTGAATGACGACGAGACCCTGCTGGTGCAATCCGGCAAGCCGGTCGGCGTGTTCAAGACTCACAGCAACGCTCCGCGCGTACTGATCGCCAACTCCAACCTGGTGCCTCATTGGGCAAGCTGGGAACACTTCAACGAACTGGATGCCAAAGGCCTGGCCATGTACGGCCAGATGACTGCCGGCAGCTGGATCTACATCGGCAGCCAGGGCATCGTTCAGGGCACCTACGAAACCTTCGTCGAAGCCGGTCGCCAACACTACAACGATGACCTGAAAGGTCGTTGGGTCCTGACCGCAGGCCTCGGTGGCATGGGCGGCGCTCAGCCTCTGGCCGCTACCCTGGCCGGCACTTGCTCGCTGAACATCGAATGCCAGCAGAGCCGTATCGACTTCCGCCTGAGCAGCCGTTACGTCGACGAACAGGCCATTGACCTCGACGACGCGCTGGCCCGTATCGCCAGGTACACCGCTGAAGGCCAAGCGATTTCCATCGCCCTGCTCGGCAACGCCGCTGAAATCCTTCCAGAACTGGTCAAGCGCGGCGTGCGCCCGGACATGGTCACCGACCAGACCAGCGCCCACGATCCGCTCAACGGTTACCTGCCGGCAGGCTGGACCTGGGACGAGTACCGCGCCCGCGCCAAGACCGAGCCGGCTGCCGTGGTGAAAGCCGCCAAACAATCGATGGCCATCCACGTCAAAGCCATGCTCGACTTCCAGAAGATGGGCGTTCCGACCTTCGACTACGGCAACAACATCCGTCAGATGGCGCAAGAAGAAGGCGTGGAAAACGCATTCGACTTCCCGGGCTTCGTACCGGCTTACATTCGTCCGCTGTTCTGCCGTGGCATCGGCCCGTTCCGCTGGGTTGCACTGTCGGGCAACGCTGAAGACATCTACAAAACCGACGCCAAAGTCAAAGAGCTGATCCCGGACGATGCACACCTGCACAACTGGCTGGACATGGCGCGCGAGCGCATCAGCTTCCAGGGTCTGCCGGCACGTATCTGCTGGGTTGGTCTGGGTCTGCGCACCAAGCTCGGCCTGGCGTTCAACGAAATGGTCCGTAGCGGTGAGTTGTCAGCACCGATCGTGATCGGTCGCGACCACCTGGACTCCGGTTCCGTGGCCAGCCCGAACCGCGAAACCGAATCCATGCAGGACGGTTCCGATGCCGTGTCCGACTGGCCACTGCTCAATGCCTTGCTCAACACCGCCAGCGGCGCGACCTGGGTTTCCCTGCACCACGGCGGCGGCGTCGGCATGGGCTTCTCCCAGCACTCGGGCATGGTGATTGTCTGCGACGGTACTGACGAGGCGGCCGAGCGTATCGCTCGCGTACTGCACAACGACCCGGCCACTGGCGTTATGCGTCACGCCGATGCTGGTTACCAGATCGCGATTGATTGTGCCCATGAACAAGGCCTCAACCTGCCGATGATCGGCAAGGCGTAACCCTACCCTCGAGGAGTCTGCAACATGACCAGCAGCCCGTTTACACAGCAGCTACAGGGCGTTCGCGTTCTGGACCTGAGCCGCGTATTGGCCGGCCCGCATTGCACCGCAATGCTCGCGGATCTTGGCGCCGACGTCATCAAATTCGAAGTTCCCGGGCACGGCGATGACAGCCGCCACCTGGGTCCATTCAAGGATGGCGAAAGCATCTATTTTGGCCTGATCAATCGCGGCAAGCGCAGTGTCGAGATGGATTTCAAGTCCACCGCCGAACGTGCGCGCTTATATGAACTGGTGCGTGACGCCGACGTCGTCGTGGAGAACTTCCGCCCTGGCGTAACACGTCGCCTGGGCATCGACTTCGACACCCTCAAGCAATACAACCCCAAGCTGATCTATGCGAGCATTTCTGGCTTCGGCCAGCACGGTCCGCTGTCGTGCAACCCAGCCTATGACATCGTCGCCCAGGCGATGTCCGGGCTGATGAGCGTCACCGGCTTTGCCGAGACAGGACCAACCCGCAGCGGCGAGGCTATCGGCGATCTATGTGCTGGCGTTTATGCCGCCTGGGCGATCAGCTCGGCGCTATTCGCTCGCGAGCGGCATGCGCCTGGAGCGCAATACATCGACGTCGCCATGTTCGATGTATTGTTCAGCCTGCAAATGACCGGCCTGTCCAATCTCTTTGCCAATGGCGTAGCGCCGGGACTGGTCGGCAACCGTCACCCGGTTTCTACACCCTTTGATACTTACCGCGCCGCCGATGGCCAAGTGGTCATCGCAGTGGCGAGCAACAAGCTGTTCCAGCGCTTATGCGAATGCTTGGGCAAGCCTGAGCTGGGCAACGACACGCGCTTTGCCGATGACCCGCAACGCACGTTGAACGAACCCGCGCTGCGCGCTGAAATCGAAACCTGGACGCGCCAGCTGAGCGTCGACCAGGTCTGCGACATCCTGCTCGATGCCGGCGTGCCGTCCTCCCCAGTGTGGAACCTCGCCCAGGCCGCCGAAAGCGAACAAGCAGAAATCCGTCAGCTGCTGATTCGACCCGAGGGCTCAGCGCAGCCGCTAGTGCCGCAACCGGTTTTTTTCAATGGTCACAAACCCCATACCCTTACCCTCGCCCCACGCTTAGGCGCAGATAACGAGGCATTCGGACTGCACAAACAGGAGCTCTCCCATGAACTTTGAATTGGATCTGGTCGAACTGGCCGTTGTCGAAACCGTCGAAAAACTTGCCCGTGAGGTGATCCAACCACGCGCCCAACATTACGACGAAACCGAGACCTTCTGCGCCGAGAGCCTGCAGGCTTTGGCCGAGTTGGGTGGCATGAGTATCAACCTGCCAGAGGAATACGGAGGACTGGGTATTGGCAGCCTGGCCATGAGCCGCGTGGTTGAAGCCGTGGCGGGTGCTTGTGCCTCGACTGCATCGGCCTTGACCGCGCATTTCCTGGCGACCGATTCGATCCTGATCGGCGGCACCGAGGCGCAGAAACAACACTGGCTGCCTCGGGCCGCCAGCGGCGAATTGCTCGGCGCCTTCGCCCTGACCGAGCCGGCAGCCGGTTCCAATCCGGCCGACATGCGTTGCCGGGCGCACCGTGAAGAGGGCGGTTGGCGAGTGCGCGGCAGCAAACATTACATCACCAACGCCCGCGAGGCCGGTTTCATCGTGCTCTATGCCAAGACGGACGCAGACGCCGGGCACAAGGGCATCAGCGCCTTCATGATTCCCCAGGGCACCGCAGGAATCAGCTTCTCCAGCCCGGAAAAGACCATGGGACTGCGTGGCAGTACGATCTATGAACTGGCCCTGGACTGCTGGTTGCCCGATTCGGCATTGCTCGGCAGCGAAGGCGCCGGCTTCAACACCGCCATGGCCGTGCTCGACCGCGGTCGGGTCGAAGTGGCAGCCATGTCATTGGGCATCGCCAATGCCGCCTTGCAGGCGAGCCTGAACTGGGTCCGCGAACGGCAGATCGGACCCAAGCCGCTTGCCGCCTATCAAGGCACCCAATGGCGCCTCGCCGATATGTACGCGCAGCTGGAAGCGGCCCGCATGCTGACCTGGAAAGCCGCCGCCCGCCGCGACAGCGGTGAGCGCTTCAGCCTGGATTCGGCGACCGCGAAACTGGTCGCTGCCGAATGTGCCGGCTTCGTCACCGATGCCGCGCTACAGCTCCATGGCGGCTATGGCTACATTCGCGACCTGCCGCTGGAGCGCTACGTGCGCGACGCACGCATCCTGCGGATTTTTGAAGGGACCTCGGAAGTGCAGAAAATCATCATTTCGCGAAGTCTGCTCGACGCCCAGCGCTAACCGAGCGAAAAACCGGGGCCTGTCCTACAGGCCTCCTCCTTAGTGTCTCAACCCTGAGAAGGCTGTCGTATCCAACGACACCCGAGAGGAACCGCCATGTCCGCCTCCAAAGAAAGTGCGCAGCGCAAGACGTATATAGAACGGCGATCCATCGATTACATCCCCGAGTCGGAGCGCCATGGCCGACTGCTCAGCCAGTTCACGCTCTGGTTCGGTGCCAACCTGCAAGTCACCGCGATCGTCACCGGGGCGCTAGCCGTGGTGTTGGGCGGTGATGTGTTCTGGTCGCTGATCGGTCTGCTGATCGGGCAACTGCTGGGCGGCGCGATCATGGCGTTGCACGCTGCCCAAGGCCCGCAGCTGGGCCTGCCGCAAATGATCTCCAGTCGTGTGCAATTCGGGGTCTACGGCGCCGTCATCCCCATCGTCCTGGTCTGCATGATGTATGTGGGGTTTTCGGCCAGCGGCTCGGTGCTCGCCGGCCAGGCCATCAGCCAACTGGTCAACGTCAGTGACGCCACCGGCATTCTCATTTTTGCGGCGATGATCGTCGTGCTGACGGTGCTGGGCTATCGGACCATCCATTGGATCGGACGGTTGTCGAGCCTGATTGGCGTGGTGTCGTTCTTCTATCTGTTCTACCGGTTGCTGTCAGCCCATGACATCAGTGAGCTGCTCGGCAACCGACACTTTTCACTGAGTAGTTTTCTGCTGGCGATCTCATTGTCGGCGTCTTGGCAGATCGCATTCGGCCCTTACGTAGCGGACTATTCGCGCTACCTGCCGCGAAAAACCTCAGCCTGGAAGACCTTTCTCGCCGTGGGCCTGGGCTCAGTCATCGGCACACAAATCTCCATGGTCTTCGGCGTTTTCGTCGCGGCCCTGGCAGGTGACCAGTTTGCTGGCCACGAGGTTTCCTACATCGTCGGAATGGGTGCCAGTGGCATCGTGGCTTCCCTGCTGTTTTTCAGCATTGTGTTCGGCAAGGTGACCATTACCACTCTCAACGCTTACGGCAGCTTCATGTCGTTGGCGACGATCGTCAGCGGCTTTCGCGGGAACCAGGAAATTTCCAAAACCTTGCGCATGATCTACATCCTGGTCATGGTCGGGCTCGCGACGGCACTGGCACTTCTGGGAAGGCACTCGTTCCTTCACGATTTTTCCGCCTTCATCCTGTTCCTGCTGGCCTTTTTCACCCCTTGGAGCGCCATCAACCTGGTGGACTTCTACCTGGTGACCAAGGAGCGCTATGACATACCCGCGCTCTCCGATCCGGATGGCCGCTATGGACGCTGGAATGTGCCGGGTATTGCGGTCTATGTCCTCGGCGTGCTGATACAGATGCCGTTCATTGCCACCAGTTTCTACACCGGTCCTTTGGTGGAAACCTTAGGCGGGACCGATATTTCATGGCTGATCGGGCTGACGGTACCTGCCCTGATTTACTACTTGGTGGCACGCGGCTCGCGGCAACGGATCCCCGCACAACTGATTCTTCCGCAAGAGACCAGCCCGGCCTGATCCACCCTCACCACAGGGCGGCCTGCCAGGGCCGCCACTGCTCATCTGACTGACCAACGCCGAATGATCGCTCGCTCATCTTTCCTCATTGATGGACCCACCATGCTTGCAGCCATCGCATTAGCCAATCCGGCACTCAGCGCTCGCGACCGACTTCTTGACGCCGCAATCGAGCTTTTCGCAACACGCGGCTTTCAGGCAATCGGCTTGCGCGATCTGGCGGGCCACGTGGGACTGCATGCTGGGTCCTTGTACCATCACATCGAAAACAAACAAGGCTTGCTGTTCGAGCTCATTGAGTCAGCCTTGTCAGACTTGTTGGTCGATACCAAGCGTCGGATGAAAGGCGCCAGGACCGCCTCTGAACGTGTACGCCGCTTTGTCCACGCCTTCGTAACCTTCAATCTGAATGAAAAGCATCGATTGGTCCTGGTAACCCGCGAGTTCGTGAATCTCAACGAAGAACACAAGTACCAGGCGAACCAACTGAAAAATGCCTACTGGTCTCTATTGAGCGCAATTATCGCCGATGAGTACGAAGTGAAAGGCAAGCTCGATGGTGAGATCGGCCTGATCACCAATGCAGCCATTGGAATGCTGTACGGTCAGTCACAGTGGAATGATGTGGAGATAACCGAAAAGCACCTGACAGAAGTACTCACAAGCTGTGTCATGTGCATTATCGCAAGTGGCAAGAAAACTACGGACCAGACATGACTATCATGCATCGTCAACGACAAGTCATCATATGGCGTCCCCTGCGCTGTCTCAGAGGCAGTCATCAAGGCCCCTAGATGCCGTTCGAAAAAGACAGTTATGGGTCGATTGCAGCCGGTCACGACCGACCGGAATCGACCGAGGCTGTGTAAAAACGCAGACACCGTTTTGACGTGTACGTTGCTACGTAAAATCTGCTCGCATTTGATTAGTCAGCTGACTTGGAATTTTCGTAGGAGCGCGGTTTTCATTCCCGTTCAGACCGAGAAACCTACTCAAAAACGTTGTTACACAGCCCCGGCCAGAAGTGGACACCTGGATTCCCCCGACCTACATCGCCTTGGAAGAGATCGCATTGGCCAACCCAAAACGTGACTTGAGCAAACGCGGCTAGGCGCGTTCACGCCGCTATAGTCGACTCTATTGCCGACCGTACTTCCAGGAGCCTTTTCCCAGTGTCTGACATGCCGACCAACTTCGCTTACACAAAACGCTTCAATGCCGTACTCGCCTACATTGATGCCAATCTCGAAGGTGACCTGTCGGTGAAGACGTTGAGCCATGTGGCGAACTTTTCGGTGTTTCACTTCCATCGGCAATTCACAGCGTTCGTAGGCGTGCCTGTCTCACGATATGTACAACTGATGCGGCTACGACGCGCGGCACATCGCCTAGCCGGCCTCACGGATTACTCGGTACTGGACGCCGCACTCGGTGCTGGCTTTGAAAGTCCCGAGGCATTTTGCAGGGCGTTCAGGCGGGCGATCGGTATGACGCCGAGTGCGTTCAGGAAGGAACCGAACTGGCAGGTCTGGAATGCGGTATTCGCAATCCCTCACTTTTCCAGGACTATCATCATGCAAGTACGAATCGTAGATTTCCCTGAGGTCAAGGTAGCAGCGCTTGAGCACTGCGGACCAGCCGGGCTCGTCAGTGAGAGCCTGCGCAGGTTCATCGAGTGGCGCATGCAGAGCGGACAGTCGCCGGAGGCATCGAGTCGCACCTTTGGCATTCCCTATAACAACCCCGATACGACACCTCCACAAGCATTCCGCTTCGCAATCTGCGGCGAGATTCATGAGGCCGTGGCGCCGAATGAGTTCGGCGTGCACGAGATCGTCATTCCTGGCGGTCGCTGCGTCGTGGTGCGACACGCGGGGTCACCGGATCACATCGGCGAAACGATCTATCCGATTTACCGCGACTGGCTTCCTGCCAGTGGAGAGGAACTTCGTGACCAGCCGCTATTCTTCAATTACCTGAGCGCCTATCCCAAGACACCGCTGGATCAATGGCAAACTGATGTGTATGTTCCGTTGCAATAGCGGAGCATGCAGCTTTCGACCCTGACGGACGTTGACGAGTGTCCGCTCAGGGTTGCAGCCTGTTCGCAACAGGCAGTAGTCGGCCACAACCGGACCTTCTGACCTGACCTCCAGCATCGCCAAAAGCAGACTTTTGGGCCGTCGGTTTCTCGTCATTTAAAACTTATGCAGAACCCCGAGACAGAGCAATGAACGGAGGGAAGTGGTCATGCCGTAGAAGGCAATGCAAGCAGTCTTGAGGTGTTTGGTCGATGAAGTCATTTGTAGAGTCTGAGAGGCTGCCTAAATTTTTAGGCAGCCTTGTTTCATCAGAACTTCATGGACTCACCATCCTCAGGAATCATCACCCGATCCTGAATTTTGTTTTCTTGCACAAAAGCGCGTAATTCCTTACGGCTGAGCGACATGTGGTTCACGACATCCATGTGTACGGCAACGATGGCCGCATTGGGCGCTGCCTTGGTGGCCTGCAGTGTGTCTTGCTTGCCCATGATGATGGGATGCTCCTCAAAACCGCTCATGAGAGCGCTGCCCGTGTTCAGGATCACCACGTCTGGCTTGTGCTGCTTCAATGCTTGATCCACTTCCGGGCGCCATACGGTGTCGCCGGCGACATAGACCGTTTTGGCTTTGGGAGCAGAAAACACGACGCCCATGACGGGGCCCATCGCTTCAGCACGTTCAGGGTCTGCAAACCACAAATCACTGCCGTGCTGGCCGTCGGTCTTGCTCAGCTTCACGCCGTTGAACGTGGTTGTGCCCTTGAGGACACGCACATCCTTAAAGCCTTGACCCCGAATTGTTTTGGCATCGACTTCGTTTTGCACAAACACAGGCATATTCTTGGGAATCTGCTTTTGCGCAGCTTCATCCCAGTGGTCCGTGTGGGTGTGGGTCACCACGACGGCTTCGACGCTGTTCAACACCTCATCAACCGAGAAAGGCAGGTCTACCAATGGGTTGCGCAATTCACTGCGGTAGGTGCCTGGAAAGCCTGGGAACCCACCCTTGGCTGAGAGCATGGGATCGACCAGAAACGTGGTGCCAGAGAAGTCGATCTTGACGGTAGCGTTGCGAATTTGCTGGACTTGGACTGCGTTCGCCACAGACGTGGACGCTGCCGGGTCGCTGGTGCCGGAGTAGGCGGTGCCGCAGGCGAGGAGCATAGCGATGCCACTCAGGACAATGCCGCTGCGCAAAGGGTTCAAGACTTTCATGGGGTTTTCCTTTTCAATAATTTGCTGATTGCGCGCAATGGAGGTTTCGTTTGTGCGTTGGGGTCAATTTTGCGGATCGGCAGGTTTTTGCACCACTGGCCCAAATGACAATGACAGATATAATTGGGCCATTTTTTTCACTTATTTCTGGAGACTCCATGCAGCCCGTCCGTGTCGCAGTGCTTGCTTTCGAAGGTGTCAGCCTCTTTCACCTCTCGGTGCCTGGCATCGTGTTCGGCGTGGCGCCGGCACCCAGCGGACTGCCTCCGTACGAAGTGCGGTACTGCGCGCCGACGCCTGGCCGTGTTCGTTGCGACCAAGGCATGGAGATTGAGGTGCCTGGCGGCCTCGACGCCATGGAGGATGCCGACCTTGTCATCGTTCCTGCTTGGAACCATCCCGAAAACGTTGCCCCCGCTGTCCTGTCGAACGCCCTGCGCAAAGCCCACGCTCGCGGTGCCCAGGTGGTCGGCCTGTGCCTGGGCGCCTTCGTGCTGGGTGATGCAGGCTTATTGGACGGGCGGCGCGCGACGACCCATTGGGCCTGCCGCGACCTCTTCGCCAAGCGCTTTCCGCTGGCGAACTTTCTCCCTGACGTGCTGTATGTGGACGACGCTAACGTCATTACGTCTGCAGGGACGGTTGCGGCGATTGACTGCTGCTTGAACCTTGTGCGTCAGCGCCATGGCGCTGACGTTGCCAACCGCGTGGCGAGGCTGCTGGTGACACCACCGCACCGCCAGGGCGGACAAGCGCAATACATAGAGCAGCCGGTGCCTGCACTGCCCAGCGAGAACCGTTTACCCGGCGTGCTGGAGTGGGCACGCGAGCATTTGTCGGAGCCGCTGTCGCTGGATGTATTGGCCGACATAGCGCGCATGAGCCGGAGAACCTTCACCCGACGGTTTCGTGAGGCTACGGGCACCACCTTCGTCAAGTGGCTGGCTGCCGAGCGTATTGCGAGGGCACAGCAGTTACTGGAAACCACGGATTTGTCGATTGAGCGCGTTGCGAGCGAGGTAGGCTTTGGCACCGCGCTGTCACTGCGTCAACACTTTGCAAGCCAGCTGCACACGTCACCCTCTGCATACAGGCGGCTCTTCTGTGAAGGCCAACAAGGCTCTTTGGACGCCTCAATCACAAGAGAGTATTGACCGCCCATCCATGCCTGTGAACAGTCAGCCATCAGTGTCATCTATGGATGTGTATGGCCGCTTTGGCGAAAGACGTATGTCTCTTGTGGGTCGTTTTCTCCCAGTGCTGACCGGCAGCTATGGGTCGAGGCTGTGTGAAAACGTTTTAGAGCAGGTTTGACAGTCAGGACGGGGCCGAAAATCGCGTTCCTACGCAAATTTTCGGTTTGTTGATTAACCAAACGCTGGCAGATTTTACGTAGCAACGCAGACTTCAAAACGGCGCATACGTTTTCACACAGCCTGGGTCGTTTGCAGCCCGTCGCGAGAGGCATAAATCGGCTAGAAGCAGACATTCATGGATAGCCGCACTCCTCTTATGCAGCCTGTCGACGCATGGTCAGAATGGCAGCTGCGAAGCAGATGAACGTCGCCCCCACCACCCGGCTGACCCACCGTGACAGCTCGGGCCGTGTCAACACGCCCTTGGCCCGGGAGGCAAGCGCGGCATACAGGCTCAAGGACGCCACCGACAACGCCATGAAGATCGAAGTGAGGATCAGGAACTGCGGCAGCAGCGTCGCGCTCTGGTCGATGAACTGCGGGAACAGCGCGGTGAAGAACATCGTCGCTTTAGGGTTGGTCACCGCTGTCAGGAAGGCCGACTTGTACAGTTTGAAGCGAGTGGGCCTGCTCTTCTTCAAGCCATCCTGAATACCCTCCGCGAGCATCGGGCTCTTTTTGAACAACTGCCTGGCCCCCAGGTGGAACAGATAACCGGCACCGATGATCTTCACCGCATTGAACAGCCATTCGGAACTGGCAAGTAACGCCCCCAGCCCCAGCATGGCAGCGGCCGACAGGCAGAACAGGCCACTCGCATTGCCGAGGGAGGACCACACTGCGCTGCGCTGCCCATGGGCCAGGCTGTTGTTGATCGCCATCAAGGTCGCGGGCCCTGGGCTGGCGATGGCAATCGCGGCGACCAGGGTAAAGGCAAGAATCGAGTGAGGCTCCAAGTCTCGCGCAGGGTTGGGAGGCATATTACAGAAGGGGACGGCCCAACAGGTTAGATGTCGCGCGGCTCCACCAGACTTCGCCACAACAATGGCGACCGACATAACCGCAACTCAGATCTGCCTGAACACGGCCGCCACCACTATCCCTGCCGCAATCGCCGGTAGAGGTTTTCTGAGCAGCAGCATCACGATTGCCGTGGTCAGCAAGGCGAGCCGTGCGCCATTGTCGCCCGTGACCGCCAAAGGGGCCAGAACGGCCACCAGCACCGAACCCGACATAGCGTTGATGAACTGCTGGACCCGGTAGTTGATGGGGACGAAAGACATCACGAAAACACCGCCCCAGCGCGTGACAAGGGTGACCACCGCCATGATCAATATGATCAGGATTGTGCCGAAGCCTGCACTATCAATGCTCAATTTTCTTCTCCATCCACACCGCGCCCAAAAGACCGCCAGCCAATGCACCCACGACGACATGGCTATTTTCAGGCAGGTACCAGTAGGCCAGCAGCGAAGAGCCGGCCGCCACAGTCCAGATGATCAGCATGCGCAGGTCCTTTTTTCCTCCAAGTACCATTGCCAGCAAGAAGCAACCCATCACCATATCCAGCCCCAGGCTTACCGGATCCCTGATCGCGCTGCCAAAATACAGGCCCAGCCAGCTACCCAGTGCCCAGGCCGACCACAGCGCGATGCCGCCGCCCAGTAGCAGACCCAGGCCCGGCTTGCCGCGATTGAATGCCTGCATCGACATCGCCCAGTTGGCGTCCGATACCACCAGCATTACCCCGTAGCGCTTAGCCAGCGGAAGATCGCGTAGCCAAGGATACAAGGTCGCCCCCATCAATAGATGTCGGGCATTAATTGCAAAAACCGTAACTATTAGCGGAAGAATCGGGACGTGCTCGCCCCACAGATCGAGAACAGCGAACTGCGCTGCGCCGGCAAACACCAGGGCACTCATGAGCAGCGTCGAAGCGTCCTCCAGCCCTGTCTGCGCGGCAGCAAGACCAAAGGCTATCCCGAAGACGATAACGAACAGCGAAATTGGCAGGAGCTGCTTGAAGCCAAACCAGACATCCCTCAAGCCCAGCTCGACCGAGCCTTTATCAATACTCAACAAAATGTCGCCTCCTCTGTTACGGCGTGCTGCGGTTTGGGCGGTATTTTGCAGGCTGGGATTGGGTCCAGAAAAGCGAATAAGTGTTATAAGGCGCATTCGATTTACGAATGACAGGTAAACAGGTGCATTCTCGGGATTTGCAGATCGACTGGCTGCGCACCTTCGTCGCAGTTGTCGATACGGGCTCAATGACGGCCGCGGCGCGCCAGGTCTCACGCTCCCAGTCAGCAGTCAGCATGCAGCTGAAGAAGCTCGAGGACAGCATTGGCCGTCCCTTGCTCAACCGGGAGCCCAGGCAGCTCTCCCTCACCCCTGCTGGCTATGATCTGCTCGGCCACGCCCGCAAGGTGCTGGAGTCCCATTCGACCCTGGTGTTGGCGATGCATGGCGGAACGCTTTCAGGGCGAGTGACCTTAGGAGTTCCGGACGATTATGCGCTGACCTACCTTGTGCCGGTGCTACGTACCTTCGCCGCCCGTTTCAACGAAGTCGAGGTAACCCTGGTGTGCGAGGAGTCCACCGCCCTGTGGGCAAAGGTCGATCGCGGTGAAATCGATCTGGCATTGGTCACGCGTGATGCGCCCTCGCGGGGCGAGCTGCTGTTCAGGGAAGCCCTGGTGTGGGGAGCAGCCGAGCAGCATGAAGTATGGAAACGCGACCCCCTGCCTATAGCCGTACACGAACTTGGTGGACGTCTGCGCACCGAGATTCTTGCAACGCTTTCATCCCAGCGGCGTAAATACCGCGTGGTGTATAACAGCCCTAACGTGGGTGGCCAACTGGCCATGGCAGAGAGCGGCATGGCAGTGGCGGTACTCACCCGGTGCAGCGTGCCGGCCAGCTTGAAAGTTGTCGACACGCGCCATGGGTTGCCCGAACTCCCCGTGGTGGAAGTCGTTCTGATGCGCAGCAAGGATTCGAAGGGATCCCGAGCAGTGGATGCGATGTACGACCAGGTCATGCGAACACTCAAAGATCCACTTTGCACCTGAATCGCGGGAAGAACCTCAGTCCTCCAGGTTGGCCCACGAATGCCTGCCTGAAGGCGCGAGCCAGCTTCTATGCTTGTATACAGCGCCCCCTCTGGGGTTTTTCCACGCTTCGTTAGCGAGCCTCCAATCCCTTGTGTATGCGCATTGTAGTGCTGGCCCTGGTCCTGGCGCTGTTCGGCTGCGCTACCGCGTCGGGCCCGCCGAAGAGCGAGGGCGGCGGTTGGCGGTCCTTCTATGTGGTGAATCATGGCCTGCATACCGGGTTGGCGATTGCGCGCCTCGATTTGCTTCAGGTGCTTCCCGCACTGGCCGAAGAGTTTGGCGACGGCGACTTCGTTGAGTTCGGCTGGGGTGACGAGGACTTTTACCGGGCCCCACAGGCCACCTTGAGCCTCGCCCTACGGGCCTTGTTCGGGTCGACGGCAACCGTGCTGCATGTGGTCAAGATTGCCGGGGACCCCAGGCGACGTTTCGCCGCAAGCGAGGTCATCGAGGTGCGGGTGACGGAGGATGGCTACCGGCGACTGCTCGCGTTCGTGGCCGGGACCTTCACCCACTCAGCTGCGGGCACCTTGGCGGCGCTCGGGCCTGGCCTGTATGGCGAGAGCCGGTTCTACCAGGCCGAGGGCAACTATTCGCTGTTCTATACCTGCAATACCTGGGTCGCAGAGGCGCTGGCCGCGAGCGGCTGCCCAATGTCGCCTGCAGCGGCGGTTACGGCGGGGAACGGTATGTCGCAGTTGCGCCGGGCGACAGCGGCCGGTGCATCTTGCCTGGCTACCCGCTAACCCGCGCCCGACGGCGGGTGTGTATTGCAGCGATGCTGACACCCGGTTCCAGTGATTGTGACCCACCTGCGCTGATGATTCTGACCCCACTCATTCCAGTGATTGTGAGTCCAGGCAGAACAACACGCTCAGCCCGATTGGGCGATCCGGTTGAGCTCTGCCTGTTTGATTTACAACGCGAGTTGACGCAGCAACGTAAAGGCCTGCTTCATTTGGTCTTCACTGACGACGAACGCCCGTAGCTGCCCGGCCATGTCCAGACCTTTGGCTACCAGTCCCTGTGACTCAAGGCTGATCTGCCATTGCAAGTCCTTACGGCTGGTTTCTCCCGCCAGGTGCAGCGGCATTTCCGGAGTCTTGACCTTCACCAGCATCGCCGGGAACTTTACTTCCTCATTGCCACCCAGCACATTACGCGCCAGGGTCATGGCGCTTAGCTGTATGGGTTGCAGAAACGGCAGTAGCTTGCCCTGGATTTGCGCGCAATCGCCAACGGCAAATATGTGTGGGTCAGAGGTGCACATGCGTTCATCAACTTCAATGCCACGACCCACCCGTAAGCCAGCCTGCGTCGCTAACGTCGTATCAGGCTCCAACCCAATTGAGGCAATGATCACATCGGTGGAGATGTGCCGGCCATTGGACAAAGTCGCCACCAGGCTATCGTCTCTCTTTTCAATGGATACCAAAGCCTGGTTGAACACCATTTCCACACCCATCTGGCATAACCGGTGCTGCAGGCGGCTACTCACCTCGACAGGAAGCAACGAAGCCAGCAGGCTGCAGGACTTATCCATCAGTACCACCTGCTTTCCGGCACGATTGACATCCATGGCCAGTTCACTGCCAATCAAGCCGGCCCCCAGGATCAGTACGCGCTCTGCAGCTTTCAGTGCATGTTGCGCATGACGGTATTCCTGCTGACTGTTCAGAGTCACCATCCACTCCCGGCCGGGAATCGGCGGAACTATGGCTTGCGCACCCGTGGCAAGAATCAATTTGTCGTAGCTGAATGCCTCATTGCCGGCGCTGATACGCTTGTTTTCGCGATCAATTGCAGTGAGCTGGCAGCCAGAATTCAGGGTCAACCGATACATCTCGGCAAACTCTGCTGCAGACTGGCGAGTCATGTCGTCCGCTGTCTGATTGAGACTGATGACGTGACTCAGGTCGGGCTTGTTGTACTCATCGCAACTGTCTGCAGCGATCAATCGAATGGGCACCGCTCCATCGAGCTTGCGCAAGTTCTTGACCACCTGGCGAGCCGCGAAGCCGGAGCCCACAATGACGATTTCCTTGTTCATTTCGCCTCCGAAACCAGCTCATCGAATACCGATTTGCCCAGTGAACATTCGGGGCACAGGAAGTAATCAGGCACCTCACACCAGGCCGTACCGGCCTGCACATCCTGCATGGGCTCCCCGATCGCCGGGTCGTAAATCCACTGGCAGACACTGCATTGCATACGCGGGTCGTTGTCCGCGATTGTCACTGCCTGGGAAGTTGCAGTTGCTGCAGGTCGTGCGAGTTGTGCCTCCGTCAATGGTTGCAGCGCCCATTGGCGAGCGATTTCGCGACCATGAGCTCGGCAAACCTCCAGCGAGTCACCATCTGGCCGCCACTTGGCTTTGAGCGCCAACGTGGTTTCAAAACCAGCGTCCATCAAGCGCGTCTGGATACGGTCTACCGCCCCACCATTCCAGCCGTAACTGCCAAACGCCGAAGCTTTTTTGTTGCGAAAACGCAGACCGGTTATTTCCTCCAGCAGGGCGGCGACTTTCGGCATCATTACGTTGTTCATGGTGGACGAGCCCACCAGAACACCTTTTGAGCGGAACACGTTGGTCAGAATCTCATTCTTGTCGTGGCGCGCGACGTTAAAAATCTTCACCGCCACACCCGGATCAACTTCGTGAATGCCTTGTGCGATGGCATCGGCCATCATGCGGGTGTTGTTGGACATGGTGTCGTAGAACAGTGTGATGCGGTCCTCCTGATAATCCGCAGCCCATTCCAGATAGCGGTGCACAATCTGCGTCGGATTATCACGCCACACCACGCCATGAGCGGTGGCAATCATATCTACCGGCAGATTGAAACCGAGGATCTCGGTAATCTTCGCAATGACCAGACGACTGAATGGAGTGAGGATATTGGCATAGTAGCGTTGGCACTGTTCGAACAGTTCGTTTTGATCCACTTCATCATTAAACAGGTGTTCGTCGCAGTAATGTTGGCCAAAGGCGTCATTACTGAACAGTACGGCATCGCCGGTCATGTACGTCATCATGCTGTCCGGCCAATGCAGCATCGGAGTTTCCACGAAAACCAGCTGTTTGCCATTGCCGACATCCAGGGTGTCGCCGGTATGTACGACGTGGAAATTCCACTCTGGATGATGGTGATGACCATTGATCGAATCCACGCCATTGGCGGTGCAATAGATCGGCGTATTCGGGATCAGCGACATCAACTCTGTCAGCGCCCCTGCATGGTCCTCTTCCGCATGATTGATGACGATATAGTCCAGCGTGTTCAGGTCGATTTCCGCAGCCAGGTTCTGTATAAACTCCCGGCTGAACCTGTGATCAACCGTATCAATCAGTACGGTCTTTTCTTCACGGATCAGGTAGCTGTTGTAACTGCTACCTTTGTGGCATTTGTATTCTGTGCCATGAAAGTCCCGCACTTCCCAATCGCGCTGACCGACCCAATGAATGTTGCTCTTGACGTGAATTGACATGTCCTGCCTCGTTATCGAAATGATGTTCTACACCGAAGATGGCAAAGTCCGTGCCAAATCATATGCTATTGATTTTAAAGGATTAATAAAACAACCCTTGTCAATATGACAATAGCGAATTACTGTCTTTATGACTAATGCATTGTCAAAGTGACTAATATGAGTCTCTCTATTGAATCCCTGGCACACATCGCTATCCAGTTGCAAAGCGGCATTTCCCATCAGGACCGCTTTCAACGTCTGATCAATACCTTGCGCCAGTTGTTGGGTTGCGACGCCTCTGCCTTGTTGCGTTATGAACAGCAACAGTTCCGTCCGCTGGCAATTGATGGCCTGGCACCGGATGTTCTGGGGCGACGCTTCAGCCTTGATGCACATCCGCGCCTGGAGGCCATCGCCCGCGCCGGTGACGTGGTGCGCTTTCCGGCAGAGAGTCATTTGCCTGATCCCTATGACGGACTGATACCAAACCGGCAGGACCTCAAAGTGCATGCCTGCATCGGATTGCCGTTGTTCGCGGACCAGACACTGATTGGTGCGCTGACCATTGATGGCATGGACCCGGCACAGTTTGATCATTTCAGCGATGAAGAGCTGCGACTGGTGGGAGCCCTCGCCTCTGCTGCCCTGAACAACGCACTGCTGGTGGAGCAACTGGAAAGTCAGACCATTGCTCCGCGCTCCATAAGCAATGTCCCGGCGGGCAAGCCCGGCACCGAAATGGTCGGGCTCAGCGAGGTCATGCAACAGCTGAAAAGAGAGATCGAAATGGTCGCAGGTTCCGACCTGAACGTCTTGATCACTGGAGAAACCGGGGTCGGCAAGGAGCTGGTCGCCAAGGCCATACATGAAGGTTCATCACGCGCCAGTCAGTCTGTGGTCTATCTAAACTGCGCTGCGCTGCCGGAATCAGTGGCTGAGAGTGAGTTGTTCGGCCATGTCAAAGGTGCCTTTACCGGCGCTATCCATCATCGCACCGGCAAGTTCGAAATGGCCGATAACGGCACGCTATTCCTCGACGAAATCGGTGAACTGTCGCTGAGTCTGCAAGCAAAACTGTTGCGGGTATTGCAATACGGCGACGTGCAACGGGTCGGTGACGATAACGTCTTGCGGGTCAACGTACGGGTGCTTGCCGCGACCAACCGTGATCTGAAGCAGGAGGTGTTGGACAATCGGTTCCGTGCAGACCTGTTCCACCGTTTAAGCGTATTCCCGGTGCATGTACCACCACTGCGTGAGCGTGGGCAGGACATCACATTGCTAGCGGGTTTTTTCTGCGAGCAGAGCCGGGTACGCATGGGATTGAAACGGGTGGCTCTGGCTGCCAACTGTCTGTCGTTGCTCAAGCAGTACACGTGGCCAGGAAACGTTCGCGAACTGGAGCATGCTGTTTATCGAGCGACAATCCTTGCTCGTGCGACGCAGCAAAGTGAAGAGCTGCTGCTTGAAGCACAGCATTTCAATCAAGTACCAGAGCAGATGGATACACGGCCTGTTGCTGTGGATGCTCCTTCCGGCGGCGTTGACCAAGGTCTACGGGATGCGACGGATAACTTCCAGCGTCAACTGATTGAGAACACGCTGAAAAATTGCGCAGAGAACTGGTCTGCCTGTGCGCGAATGCTGGATATGGACGTGGCCAACCTGCACCGACTGGCGAAGCGGCTGGGATTGAAATAACACCCAAACCTGCTTTAAAACGTTTCCCCGTCCAGCGCTTGACTTCAAGCACCGGCCAGCATCCGACATTTCCAGCGCCCAGTCCCAAGCAGCGCTGGTTAACGCGCCAGAGCCGTTTCGATCGCCGCGATGTCGATCTTTCTCATCCCCATCATGGCGTCGAACGCGCGCTTGGCCGCCGCTTGATCAGGATCGGTTATCGCGGCCGTCAGAACGCGTGGTGTGATCTGCCACGACAGTCCCCACCTGTCCTTGCACCAGCCGCATGCACTTTCCTGGCCGCCGTTTCCGACAATCGCGTTCCACAAGCGGTCCGTTTCGGCTTGATCGTCGGTCGCAATCTGGAACGAAAAAGCCTCGTTGTGCTTGAACGCCGGGCCCCCGTTCAGTCCAAGACAAGGGATGCCCATCACCGTGAACTCGACCGTCAAGACATCGCCCTGCTTGCCCGCCGGATAGTCGCCAGGCGCGCGATGGACAGCACCCACAGCGCTGTCCGGGAACGTCTCGGCGTAGAACTTCGCAGCGTCCAGCGCGGTGCCGTCGTACCAGAGACAAATCATGTTCTTGCTGATCATCTTGGTTCTCCAAAATCGGGACTGATACGTGCATTCTAGCAGCGCAGGCAGCGGGACTACTTCGGCCACCTGCGCGACCTACTCAGAGCGACCCGTGGCGTCACGATCGTGCTCGTATCGTCTCGTGAACGGAAACGGCGGCAACCAGCACTCGCGACGGATGATCCAGCTTTCGTAGGTGGGCATCAGTTGGTCCGGGGCATCCAGGGATCCCAGGTTCACTTCGATTTCGTCGGCGGTGCGGGCGAAAACGGACGAGCCGCAGCGCGGACAGAAAAACCGCCCGGCGTAGTCGCGTGTTTCGCCCTCGATCGTCACCGCATCCTGAGGGAACACCGCGCAAGCGTTAAAAAGGGCCCCATGATGCTTGCGGCAGTCGAGACAGTGACAAAGGCCGACCCGGTATGGGAGCCCCGAAGCCTCAATTCGGACATTGCCGCACAGGCAACCGCCGGTGAATCGGTCCATGCTGCGCCTCCTTTAAAATCATCTCAGATAGTAAAAAGCCATCATTTACACAGACTGAATAGCGCCTACGATCAAGACTGATACTTTCGTTACAGGAATCAATGTCCGATGGACACGCTCAACAAGGCCGAAATCGAAGCGGCTCTAGCTGCCAGACTTCCAAGCTATCACGTTGAGTGCAGCCTTCATCCGGATGGTACCCTCTCAGCGATTTTGACCGGACCCAATGCCGATCATTTCGCAATAACCGGCATAGTCAGATCGAATTACCGCGGAGCCGATTTAATTGCAAAGCTTGCCCGGGAGATTCTCGAAGAAATGGTCTTGTCCAGGCAGGGAATCAAGTCGGCTCGGCTTTCACCACTGTCTGATGTTGAGTTTTCCAGCTATCAGCAGACCTCTGAATTGGGGTAAAGGCTCCCGGCACAAAGCCTTCAGCTCCCGCACCAGCCTTCACTAGCGACAATCATGGTGTCAGCCCGCCCGATTTGCGCCAGCAACCGGTCCTTCCCGCTTCGTTTTGGCCCCAGTACCAGGTCCTCCACACTGCCATCCTGCCTATGAGCCTTATCGCGATTGAGCGGTAAGGGAGAAATCCATCGGGTCTTGGCTCGACTTGCGGGGATCACATAAACTCTCGGGATCCGTCGGCTGAAGTCCCAAGCCAGGGTGAAAGCCACCCGGCACCGGCAATAGAAAAATGCCCCCATGGAGCCTCTCATGGATCTCGCCACCCTCACACTGTTTCTCCCGGCCTGCTTCGCCCTGAACATGGCCCCCGGCCCGAACAATCTGCTGTCGGTCAGCAACTCGACTCGCTACGGCTACCGCACTTCCTGCGTCGCCGGGATTGGCCGATTGTTGGCCTTCGCCGGGATGATCGCCCTCGCCTCGGCCGGCCTGGCGGTGGTGCTGCAGACCTCGGAGCTGCTGTTCTACGGGATCAAGATCCTCGGCGCGGCCTACCTGTTTTACCTGGCCTGGCAACTGTGGCGAGCGAACCCCGAAGCTGAGCAGGCAGCGGCGACTGCCCCCATCGGGGTACTGGCCCTGGCCCGGCAGGAGTTTTTGGTGGCCGCCGGCAACCCTAGCGATGGTCAATATAAACAACCCCTATAGACTGCTTTCGGCCAACAGCAGACTTGTAGGATTCATCCAATAAATACGGCGTCCAGAAGTCTCAGTGAAAGATCAGACGCAGACTTCGCGCAAAGGAACTCTTCCCTTTAGTTCAAGCCAATACGCCCCCTTGACCAGTACGATATCTCCACTCTTGAAGACTTCATTTCTATTAAAAGTTTGAACGGCGCGTGGTGCCGCACCGCTGTCCACCGCCTGGCACATGATCAGATAACAAGCAGCGCCCGCTTGAACCAACTTCACATGACGCAAGCGTTCATCAGCACCGAGGTCATGAGCTGGCGGGTTTTCTTCAGAAATCCAGATGAATCGTTTCTCGTCAATTTTCTGAGTACCATCCTGCCAGACACGCATAAAAACAGTTCCGTCTGACGCCCTGACACTTCCCCACGACCAGCGCAAGTTGTTAAGTGGAGCACCAAGCTTTTCGAACATTTCGGCTTGACTCATTTTTAGCATCCTTACAATTCACAATCAGAGTGCGCAACAGCCGTTCGCGCGTCCTAACATTTATAAAAACTCATAAAATCTGGATCGCCCCTAATTTCTTAGACACTGCGAAGGCTCCAATGGGTGCTAACTGCCTCTCGTCAGAGGTAGCAATCGGCCAGAAGCGGACGCTGGCGATAATTAAGATCCCGGCCGAAAGATCGAGATGCGTCGTACCCACCTGGCTCGCGGACCTTAGTTCCGAAAACTGGAATATGGCAGCGTGCATCTTTCATTCCTTCGTTCTCGCGGAAGCGAAAGCCGCACCCCTACGTCCTCGGCCCCGGTTTTAGGCCGGGCTTGGGATGCAGCGGGCGACTTTTACAATCTGCGTGACATTGATGTAGCGGCAGTAACTATTCTGTTCAGCTGCTTAGCATCTCTGTTACTCATCGCTAAGGCGGTAGCGGCCCGAAGTCGGCAATCGCAGAACGGTAAACTGTGACAGTGCTCGATGCTCACACGGGCATTAGCTCTGCGTCAGCAGTGCTACGCCGTTATCGATCAGCCCGGTGATCTGTATCGCCAATTCACTGGAAGCCAGGAAGCCTTCTATGACCTGCGCACGTCCCTCGGCACCTGGCATATTGGCCAACTGAGCCTGCCAGTACGCGCCCCCCCCTGAATCCGGAGCGCGATTGAACGCATTACCGTAGAGCTGGTTCAGGAAGGCGGCATCGGAAAGCGCTCCATTGCCAGCAGCGAATTCGTTGCTGGCAACGAATGACCTGACGATCTGGCTGGTGCTGGCGCCACTGACACCCACACCGACGTGATATTGCCAGCCAGCATCGTCCGGGTTGCGACCCAGTGCCAAGTGATACAACTCGGCAAGTTGCGCACTGGCCGAGGTGACATTGATTGCCAGCAGACTGTCGTTGAACTGCAGGCGCTCGACATTCTTCATCGCTACGTTTGCCGAAGAATCCAGCATGTTTTGCAGAGTAAAGGTGCCATCGCTGTTGTGCGTCAGGCTGTATTGATCGCGCGCGCCATTGAGCACCACGGCATCGATATCGTCACCCCCGTCAATTTGATCGGATCCGCCGTTGGGGTAGAAGGTGTCTTTGCCGCCTAACCCGGTCAGGACGTCGCTATAAATCGTGCCGTTGAGAGTGCCACCAGTCACAGGCGCGGAGATGATGACTCCGCTAGATCCACCACTCGATACCGGCGCAGTGGTATTGCTCACCGCTGTTGCAGTGAAGCTGGCAGCGTCGTTGCCCAAAGTGTTTTGCAACGCATTGAGGTCATCACCAGCAGTAGGGTCGGTGTAGGCCAGCGTTACCGACTGCCCAGCCAGCACAGGGTTGGTCAGTGTCAGAGTGACCTTGTGAGTGGAACCATCGATACTCAGCGCGGCAACGGCATTGGCAGTGCCTGCAACCATCACACTGTAATCATTCAAAGCCGGAGCATGCAGCGCATCAAGCGCGAGACTGTCGGTGTATTCGATCACCAAGCTCGTGCCGTTTACCGATGCAGACGCAAACACCGGTGCCGCTGCACTGACCAGAACACCGCTGGTGCTGCCAACAGCATTAAGGGTCAGGGCCATGTCGTTTCCGGCCAGATCGCGGATCGTTGCACCGTTGGCGGACAGCGCGCCCAGCGATATCCCGTCTGAATCAACATTGCCCGGGGCTACGGAGTAACGAAAGGTCAACGCTGATCCGCCACTGCCACTGACATAGTTAGCGTAGACAGTTCCCCCCGTGTTGAGTGTCAGCGCCACCTGAGGCGTGCCGCCGGTGGTGTCGACTGTCACCGCTTCAGTCAGATTGATCGTGAAGTCCAGTACGTCACCGATGCGGTAAGTCGCATCTGTCGGAACAGCGACGCTGGTGACGACCGGCGCCGTAGTGTCCAGGATATAACTCTGAGTGGCTGTGGCGCCGTCATTGCCTGCTGCATCAGTCACTTTGAGCTTGAGAGAATGACTACCTTCGGCGAGGGTGACACCCGTCCAGCTCAGAGTGGCACCGCTGACCTTGGAGGTAATGTCGGTCCATGTCGCACCACCGTCCAGCGATCCGTAGAGCACATCGTCCGCCGCGAGAGGACTGCTGAGGGTGGCAAGCACCGTTTGTGCAGCCGTTTTTGTGATCCAATCACTGCTGCTGGTCCCAGTATCGGCCGACAGGGCCAGGCTGCTGAGCGTTTGTCCAGGAGCCGTCTTGTCGATCATTACCGACAGCGCGGCACCGACAGAGCTGGTCAGGCTACCTGTGGCCGAGGTTACTTGAGCATAGGCATTGTAAATGCCGTCGCTTAAACCGGACGTACTCAACCCATTCACCGTCCACGAGCCATTGTTGAGCGTTGCGGTGGACGATGCGTCGGTACCCGCGTCGTAGACGCCGTTGTTGTTCGTATCTATGAAGACTCGAACCGTGCTGTTGGTATCACCCGCTGCACTAGTACCGCTGAAGCCCAGCGTGGCAGCATTAGTGATGTTGTCAGCGCTCGAGCGCCCGCTATCGCTGACGGAGGCCAGGTCCGGCGCGCCTGGCGTTGAGGGCGCGACGTTGACGGAAATGACCCGCGTAGCGGTGGCGCTACCATCGGAAACCTGCACGGTGAAGGAGTCGGCGCCGGCGAAGCCTGCTGCTGGCGTGTAGCTCAGCGTGCCCCCAGGGGAAATATCGGAGCTGCCTGAGGCGGCAGTGGCGGCGATGAAGCTTGCTGTACCATGCTGGGGCGCTGAGATAGCGCTCCAGGTCACGGTTTGCCCACTATCAGTATCGCTCACATGGAGTAGGCTTGCGACAGAGGTGCTGCCAGCGTTTTGCGAGACTGACACTGGGGTAGCTGCGCCAACAAAAACCGGTGCGGTGTTCGGCAACGTGATGGTTTCAAAAGCATTACCGTTGATATTCGAAACATCTCCGCCAAAGAAAGCCGTATCCTCCATCACCACCGCCAGAGCGCCACTTACAGCATCGAGCTGAAGCGTCAGGGTATTTGCCCCAATCGTCTGGGTCACCTTGTTCGAGGAGGGGCCGCCGTTAGGGTCGTTGTCAGCAGTAATGCCACTTGAGAAGTCGAAAATCGTAACTGCCATGTTGATACTCCGGACAGAGGGGGACTATGCCGGAGCTGATGCCGCAGTCACGACGTCCATGTTGATGATGTTAATCTGCCTTCCATTTAACTCAGATAGCAGGTGTGCGCAAGACTAGCAAAAGCATCAGCATTCTTTTCCTAGGCTTGCTCGACTCTCTACCAACCAGCTACCGGCCTGCGGTTAGCGGTTAGCGGTTAGCGGTTAGCGGTTAGCGGTAGGTTGATAGCAAGGTGCCCTTTAGCTGTGCCGTCAGTGTGAGCGGCTGGCTTACTGACCGACTTGTGGATGCCCTACGTCGGCGTAGTTGTTCAGGTGTTGGTCGCTAGGATGCAGACATCGAATCTGTCCGTGCCTCTATAGACGTTGAACGGCAGCTCCTGGCCGATTGCCGTCTGTCGTGGAGGGCTGGAACCGGCCAAAAGCAGTCGGTTGAGTCTGGCAAAAAAAACCAAGCTGCCGTTGGTCCGAAGCATCCAACTCCGGGTTCGTTCAATAGCCTATATCCGAATAATCCGTGCAGTGAAAACCGTCGCTGTGACGTTTCATGCCGTACGGGGAGCCGGCACGCTTCTTCACGCATTTACCCACTGCATCATGTTTGACGTAAGGGTCACCGTTTACCGGGTGCGGCGTACGCGGCCCAGTCCAATAGGTGCAACTGGCGCATAGGTGCTTGGTCGTCAATGCACTGATCTTGCGGTGTTTGAGGGTAAAGGTGTTGAGGTCCGGTTTCCTGTCCACCGGTTTGCGCTCACGTGGCTGGCGATCTTCGTACTCGTCATCCTCATCATGCTCGCGGCGACTGCGGCCAATACCTTGTACCGAAGTGGTGTTCGCAACGTTGCGCACAACTGTCCATGCAATGAACAACCCACCGATCACCAGCACCCAGATGAATGCCTGCTTCAACAGAACCTTGAGCCGGTTTGGCCATGACTCGGCCTCTTCCTTAGCCAAGCGCTGGCGCTCTGCTTCCTGGACGTGGGTTTGTTGTGATGCGATCTGTGCCCAGACTTGCTCGGTCACTGAACTGAAGGCCTGTGGCTGGTACAAAGCCTTACTGCCATCGATGTTGCGAGCAGCGATTTCCCCGGAGCAAGCCGTTGCGTTGGTATCGAACGCCATCCGGCTGATGCTCGATGTGTTCAGGCGTGCCGTGGCGTTTTCCAAGCAGCGGGTGAACTGTGCCAGTTCGGCGTTGTGCAGTGGCGCTAGGGACAAGCCGCTGACTGTGGTGTATGGCGTTTTTGATGCTGGATACCAACTAAAGGGGGCTTCGTTGAGTTCGGCAAATCGCGTGTCGAGGTCGCTGGCCACGCGCTGGAACGAATAGGCGGTCACCGGGTTGGCGGCCTGGAATAGTTCGCCAAGCTTCTTGGAGAGAAGCTGCACCTTCAGGGCCTTGTCGAAGTTGATCCACTGTGTTCGTGACTGCTCGTAGAGGTCGTTCTGAGCGCGAGTGAAGGTAACCGACACATAGTCGCCTTCGCGTAGGGAGCGCACCGCCGGATTGCTCACCCGACATTCGGCAATTGTTCCTGCTTGCCAGCGGTTGGCGGCGTAGGCGTCCTGGACGCATTGGATATAACCCTCGACATCGTTGGGGGCCTGTTCGATAGGCGGCGGGGCAGCGTGCACGACAGCGGAAAAGGCCAACAGGCCAGTTCTGAGAAGGGAGCGGAAGTGCGCATTCATCCGTGATGGGTCCGATGTCCGATGATGGAAAAAATCGCAAACAGTATATCTACAAAGCAACAGTCAACGACCGTCATCTATGTCTGATTGAATGAGGTCTCAAGAAGACCCCGCGCTCGCCCGCTTGGGGTCGAAAACGGTCTGTGGTGAAAGGCAGGGATCGGCCAAAAGCGGACAAAAATGGACGCTTCCATCTGTGCAGTATTAGGCATGGCCAGAAGCAGACATTCAGGGCCTGAGCGCCACCGCTATCCCACAGGCGCTCACCCTAGGCATAGCGGCGCAGGAAAGAGCAGCATCAATAGCCACCCAGCCCCAAAAAGCCCGATTCCGAACGTCAGATGAGCTATGACACTTCTGCGCCTTGCCACGTTCGGTGCCGCTGTCTTCGAAGCGGCGATGCCAAAACCGAACGCGGGCTGCATGATGAAGAAAGGTGCAATCACACTGATCAAGCCAGTCACCAGCGCGGGCATCAGAGAGGGGTTGCAGATCCAAGCAAGCCCTTGGGCACCGAAGAGCACCATCGCGAAGACGCTGCCAGTGATGTAATGGAACACCCAACCAACCAGGCGTTCATTCCGGACACGGGGCGCAGTCACAATCGAGGCGTGACGAAACCGCCCTTGTAACATGTGGCCCAACCAACGACCGACGAGCCCATAGTCAATCGACGCCAAGCCAAATACTCGCGTTTGAATAAAAGCCGATACGTCCATGATCAGCGTGGCCCCCATTCCAACGAACAGAATGCGCAGTACCGTCTCACCTACTCCCATGGTATTTCCCCTTGCCTTCAGCCTGTTTTGGCGGTTTGATCCCGGCAGTCTGCAAGTTCAAGTCGACTTGAGGTCAAGCATGAAAGAGATGGATATCGGTGAAGTGGCACGACGTTCCGGTCTGCCGTCTTCAACCCTGCGCTACTACGAAGAAAAAGGTCTTATCCGCTCGATAGGTCGTCGTGGCCTGAGCCGCGTATTTCGTGCGGATGTACTCCAGCGGCTGTCATTGATCGCGCTCGGTCAATCTGCGGCGTTTTCATTGGACGATATCGCCGCCATGCTGGACGCGGACGGTCAGCCTGCCATTGATCACAAGCGGCTTGCAGAAAAGGCTGACGAACTGGACCGCACCATCGAGCGCCTCAGTGCCATACGCGACGAGCTTCGTCGTGCTGCGTCCTGCCCTGCTCCCCGTCATATCGAATGCCCGACGTTCCAGCAAATGCTGAACGCTATTGGGACGGGGGATCTCAAGAGAAAAACCGGCAAGGGCAGTCTACGCAGACATGGCTCCTGAAACGGTCGCATGCCCACTTTGGGTCGATTTCCGCCTGTCACGAGGGGCTGCAATCGACCCAGGCTGTGTGAAAACGCATGCACCGTTTTGAAGTCTGCGTTGCTGCGTAAAATCTGCCAGCGTTTGGTTGGTCAGCCAGACCTGAAATTTGCGCAGGAACGCGATTTTCGTTCCGGTTCTGACCGTCAAACCTGCTCTAAAACGTTTTCACACAGCCTGGACCCTTTGCTGACATTCGACCACGGATTGAGACAGGCCTAAGTTGCGTGGGATGAATGCAGGTCATTGCACTGAAAGCGTTGGCCTCGTGAGTGGTGGATCACCCGCTTGAGTTCCCTTTATCTGGTAAAACTGGCGAACTGCCGGATTCGACCCAGTGTGTGTAAAAACGCCTCCGCGAACCCTTGACAGTCCTTTTCCTGCAAATACCCATTGATCACGGCGAAGATTCCCGCCGCCAGTAGGTGCTTCTCCAGCAGGTGCCGGAAATTCATGATCGTAGTGTCTTCTGGGATCGGGGCACTCGAGGTAAGCCGCGCAAATTGGCGCAGCGAAGTGATTTCATAGAGCGCCTCTTCCATCGCCGGGTCCCTCAGCGCAAACCAGTTCTGCAGGAGATGAATACGCAGCATGGTTTCCAGCGGATAAGGTTTTCGACCACCGCCTGTTTTGGGGGAATACGGTTCGATCAGCGCGAGCAAACCGCTCCAGGGCACCACCTGTTCCATCTCGGCGAGGAAGCGTTCGCGGCGGGTTTGTTTGCGCTTGCCGGCGTACTCGAAGTCGGAAAAGCTCAAATGACTCATGGGCGGCTCGGTCAGGTGGTGAGCGCGTATGTCATCACAATTGGGGACTTGTTCGGAAAGTTCCTAATAGGGGGCACTGGATGCATCATCCGTTCAACCATGAGGATGGTTAAGCTACCTTGTCAGAATGCAGTGTTTGGCTATCCATGGAAATTCGGACTGCGTCATGGCGCCAGAACTCGCGATCGCAATCAAGAATCTGTCCATGTTGATCATAGTTGACGCGAATGATCATTAACAGCGGACTGCCTTCTGGCAGATTGAGATAATTCGCCACGCTGGCCTGTGCCGCGGTCGGGTAAATATCAAAAGTGGCGCGGCCGCAATGGATGTCATAGTGTTTTCGGTAAATCAATGTCAGCGACTGAGTCAGATCCAGTTTCAATATGTCCGGGAAAAACTCTGGTTTCAGATAATGTTCTACAAACATCACGGGGCGCCCATCGACTGATCGTAGACGGCGTATACAGTGCAGCATGCTTAACGGCAGCACCGCCAACTTCAGGCATAACTCCGGGCTCGCCAATTCCGTACTGGTCGAAATGACCTGTGTGAGCGCCTTGCGCCCCTGACTTTCGACCATCTGGTGGAACAGCGAATTTGTGAAGGGGTTGTATACCAGTCGGGGTGGGGTAACAAACCAGCCGCGCCTGCTTTCCCGATAGATCGATCCTTCCGCTTCCATTCTTTGCAGGGCTTCTCTGAGCGTGATGCGGGTAGTGGAAAACAGCTCGCTCAGCTCTCGCTCGGAAAGGAGCTTGCTACCGGACGCCAGCGTGCCGTTGATGATTTGCGTTGCCAAGGCGTGATAGATGGTGGCAGCTTGGGTGGTGATTTTTTCTGTCACGGTGATGGTCTGGATGATTTTTGAGCGCTGATATTATCCCAGTTCATGATTTCATTCCCTTTACGAGACTCAACGGACTCTCTTCGGGCACACCTGGCCCACTGCCCCTCTGACGTTTGATCACCCGGAGCGGGTGCTCGACCTTCGTCCGCGTTTGCGCTCTGGTGCATCTTGGGATCGCGCTTACCTTCGTTGTTCCTAGTCGAGCCGGGCGGGTGAATGAGCGTGGCATCGACAGACGTTCCTTGGCGCAACGACAGCCCTGTTCTATCTCGGTCAGGTGCTTACGCATATTTCATCGCATTAGGGGACTGAGTCGGAGCGTCCCAAGTGTCACATTTCGGTCATTTTTTATGGGTAGCATCCAGTTTCCGCCCCAATCTGGTCTATACCACACGACTATCCTATGAAAAAAATGCTGATTACGAGTTTGCTTGCAGGTGCCTTGTCGATTGCAGTTTCTAGTGCGTACGCGCAGTCGGACCTGGATGTCTTAGTCGCCGCAGCCAAAAAAGAAGGCGCGGTCAATAGTTTGGGTATGCCGGACAACTGGGCGAACTGGAAGGACACGTGGGCCGAGATCACGCAAAAATATGGCCTGGTGCACCTGGATACCGACATGAGTTCCGGGCAGGAAATCGCCAAATTCGAAGCCGAGAAATCGAATGCATCAGGTGACATCGGTGACGTTGGCCAATCTTTCGGCCCGATTGCCGTCAGGAAGGGTGTAACCCAAGCCTACAAGCCGACTAACTGGGACGAAATTCCAGCGTGGGCCAAAGACGCAGACGGTCATTGGGTAGTGGCTTACAGTGGGACCATTTCCTTCATCAGCAACAACAAGCTGGTCAAGAATCCGCCTAAGACCTGGGGCGATTTGCTCAAAGGCAACTATAAGGTGACCGTAGGCGAAGTGGGTGTTTCGGCGCAGGCCAACAGTGCGTTGCTGGCAGCGGCGATTGCCAATGGCGGCAACGAAAAGAATCTGCAACCTGCGTATAAGTTGTTTGCCGAGCTGGCTAAACAAGGGCGGCTCTCCATGACCGATGCGAGTATTGCCAACCTGGAAAAAGGTGAAGTGGAAGTCGCGCTGTTATGGGATTTCACCTCATTGGGCTACCGCGACAAGATTGATCCATCCTTGTTCACGGTATCCATTCCCGAAGATGGAAGCGTGAGTGCCGGCTATTCAACCCTGATCAACAAGTACGCGCAGCATCCGAACGCCGCCAAACTGGTGCGTGAATACATCTTCAGCGATGCAGGCCAGATTAACCTGGCCCGCGGTTTCGCGCGTCCGATTCGTAGCAACGTCGTTCTGCCACAGGATGTAAAGGACAAGATGTTGCCTGCTGCACAATATAACAACGCCAAACCGATCCAGGACTTCGTGGCGTGGGAGACGACCACCAAGGCCATACCGCGGCAGTGGCAAGAACAAGTCATGATTTACAACAAGTAATGCCAGTCGCGTTAGGCCACCTCGACAAACCACTGCGCGAACGTTACTCGTTCACTACGGTTTTTAGAGGTGGCCATTAGAACAGTGTTCGGGGCATTGGCCGCACTAAAGCTTTACTGCCGCGGTGCCCCGCTATCACTTATCAAAACCCAAGGAACACGGAGTTGCTAGTCGTATGACAGCTGCATCGAACCCGCTGGCAACCCCAGTGACTATCGACACCCGGCATTATCCACGCTTTCGCCACTGGCGGGCGGCGCTGGTCCTGTTGCCCTTGTTATGTGTATTGGCGCTGTTTTCACTGGCGCCGACAGCATGGCTGCTGATCAACAGCGTGCAGGTTGATGGCGCTTGGTCGCTGGCGAACTTCAGCGAAATCCTGAACTCCCCGTTTTACCGTCAGGCCTTTGGCAACAGCCTCTGGGTTTCCGTCTGCTCCAGCTTGATTGGATTAGCCATCGCGCTGGTGGCCGCCGCTTCGTTGAAACGGGTGGATTGCACTGTTCGCGACATAACGGTGGCATTCACCAATATGGCGGGCAACCTGAGTGGGGTGTCATTGGCATTCGCCTTCATTATCGTGATGGGAACCAATGGTGCCGTGACTTTGCTCTTGCGGCAATGGGGTTGGCTGACTGATTTTGATCTATACACGCAGACCGGGCTGACGCTGATTTACAGCTATTTCCAGATACCGCTGGCAGTACTGTTGCTCTATCCAGCCTTTGATGCGCTGCAGGACGATTGGCAAGAGGCCGCCTCTTTGCTGGGTGCCAGCCGCGCCAGTTACTGGCGCCGGGTTGCGTTGCCGGTGCTGCTGCCGGCGGTTTTCGGTACGTTCATTTTGTTGTTGGCTAATGCCATGGGGGCGTATGCCAGTGCGTACGCACTGATGACCTCCAACTACAACCTGGTCACCATCCGCATTTCCAGCCTGGTAGCTGGGGACATTTCTCTGGAACCAAATCTGGCGGCAGCACTGTCCGTGCTTCTGGTGGCGATGCTGGTGTTCGTGTCGATGGTCAACCAGTTCTTTATAAAGAGAAGCTACCATGCACACTAACCGTTATCACCAGTTCGTGCTGTATGGCTTGATGGCTCTACTCAGTGTCCCTGTTCTGGCGACCCTGATTTATTCATTTTCCCAGCATTGGGGTGCAACGATATTACCCGACGGGCTGACGTTCGACTGGTATCTCAAGTTGTGGCAAGAGCCGCGCTTCTTGACCGCATTTAGCCACTCCCTGTTGATTGCACTGAGCACATTGGCCTTCAGCACAGTGGTCATCGTGCCTGCCACATTTGTCGTGTTCTATTATTTCCCGCACTTGGATCGTTGGATGAACATCCTGATATTGATCCAGTTCGCGGTGCCGCCTGTGGTCTCGTCGGTGGGCTTGTTGCAGATTTATGCCGACGGCCCGTTACCGCTGATTGGCACGCCGTGGGTACTGATAGGGTGTTATTTCACGATTGTTCTGCCGTTCATGTACCGGGCACTCGCCAATGGTCTGCAAGGGCTGAACGTGCGCGACCTGATGGATGCGGCGCATCTGCTGGGGGCAAGTACTCCCGCTGCTTTTCTACGGGTGGTCTTGCCGAATATCCGCAAGGGATTGATGGCAGCCTTGTTTCTCTCATTCTCCTTCCTACTGGGCGAGTTCGTGTTCGCCAACATACTGGTTGGCAGCCGTTACGAAACCTTGAACGTCTACCTCTATTCCGTGCGCTCCACCAGCGGCCATTTTGTGAGTGCCGTGGTGATGAGTTATTTCATATTTACGCTGGTCGTGACCTGGATTGCCACCCGCTTGAGTCGATAGGACTGTGCGATGAATTATCTTGAAGTATCCAACTTGTCGAAACATTTCGGCAAGGGCTCGGGCAAGACCCGCGTGTTTGACGACATCCATTTCAATATCAAGGAAGGCGAACTGGTGACCCTGCTCGGCCCCAGTGGCTGCGGCAAGTCGACCTTGTTGCGCTGCATCGCCGGTTTAACTGAAGTCGATAGCGGCCAAATCCATGTGGCGGGAAATAACATTACCCATGTTGCTCCGCAAAAACGTGGCATCGGCATGGTATTCCAGAGTTATGCGCTGTTTCCGAATCTGACGGTGATGGGCAATATTGCCTTCGGCCTGAAAATGCAGGGCGTTTCTGTCGATGAAACCTTCCAACGCGTAACCGAAGCGGTGCGCCTGGTTGAATTGCAGGGGCACGAGAACAAATTCATGAGTCAGCTCTCCGGCGGCCAGCGTCAGCGTGTCGCCCTGGCGCGGGCATTGGTGGTGCGGCCACGCATCCTGTTGCTGGATGAACCGCTGTCGGCACTGGATGCACGCATCCGCAAAAACTTGCAGGAAGAGATCAGACGGATCCAGTCGCAGCTGAAACTGACGACCATTTTCGTGACCCATGATCAGGAAGAAGCGCTGATGCTGTCCGACCGCATCATTGTCATGGATGGCGGTCGCATCGTGCAGGAGGGGAGCGCCGAGACAATCTACACCCGTCCAGCCAATGGTTTTGTAGCGCGCTTCATGGGCAGCTACAACCTGCTGGATGCCCGCCAGGCGGAACAATTGCTTGGCCTGCGCATACAAGGACAACTGGCAATCCGGCCCGAAGCGATCCATGTAGCACAAGCCGGCCGCAGCTATGGCCCACATCTGGGGGCGCCGTGCCGCGCCACGGTCCGTCACCATCAACTGCTCGGCAACGTCATTCGTTACCACGTCGATGCGCAAGGCTGCTCGTTGATGGTCGATATGCTCAATCGCAGTTCAGGATCCTTGCTGCCGGCTGGCGCGCAGCTTGATCTGCTGTTCAATCGTGAAGAGCTGCAGGAGGTCGCATGACGATTTTGGCTATTTTTGACATGGACGACACCCTTATCGATTGCGATAGCTCCAGTCTCTGGCTGCGCTATCTGGTGCAACGCGGTGTGGCAGCAGCTGACATGCTGGTCACCGAGCAGGCGATGATGCAAGCCTATTATCTGGGCGAACTCTCCATGGCGCAGTACATGGACTTTACGCTCCAACCGTTGTCTGGGGTGGCCGTCAGCGAAGTGGAGCGATGGGCTGATGACTTTGTCTCCAGCATCATTGCCACCCGCATATATCCAGCCGCGCGTCGGCAAATTGAGTGGCATCGCCAACAGGGAAACAAGCTATTGATCATCTCCGCGACGGCTGACTTTATCGTCCGCCGTGTCGCGGCCATGCTGGGCGTGAGCGAGGTGATCGCCATCGAGCTTGAACAGGTAGCTGGCAATTTTACCGGCGCGACTAAAGGGATACTCAGTTTTCGGGAAGGCAAGGTGGAGCGCTTGCAGGCGTGGCTGCAGAACCATGGCAACAGCTTGCAGGGCAGCTATGGCTACAGTGACTCGGTGAATGATTTGCCGCTATTGCACGCGGTCCAGCATGCGTGTGTCGTCAACCCCGCGCCAGCGCTGAAACAGGTCTCCGACCAGCATCAATGGCGACAGTATGACTGGCAGTTGGCGCAAGATGAGCACAGCGTCACAGGTCAGACCCAGGGGGCGGCATGCCGTTGATCCAGTCGCGCTTCGATGCATTATTGCGCCACAAAGCAGCGGGCCTGCCGGTGCCTCGGCTAACCCCGGCGCTGGCGAGCAAGCTGCTTGAACGACTCGATAGCCTGCGCTTGTTCGCCCATGCTTACCCCCAGCTGATGAAGCTGACCTATGGTACATACCGGCCGATTGACCTGCTGGATTTCGCCTATCGTCATGCACTCGACGGCATCAGCATTCATCTGCTGGATGGCGAAGAGCGCAGTCTTCAGCAGATGAGCGACGATCAACTGCGCATTGTCAGCCGAAGGGCCGAGGCGCTGGGGTTGGCCATCCACCTGGAAATCAGTAGTACCCAAAAGGCGGACGTGGATCGGGTGGTTGAGGTGGCGTATGTGATGGGGTTGCAGAACATCCGCGTCTACTCGCGCTATGGAGGACGGCTTTCCGAGGTTTTAGAAACCATCGAATCGGACTTGCACTACCTCGCCAAACAAGCCGAGCGGTATGACCTCTACATTGACTTTGAACAGCATGAAGAGCTGAAAAGTAGCGAGATTGTCACGCTGCTCGAGCGCATCAATCATCCGCGCCTGCACGTGCTGTTCGATTTCGGCAATATGATCAACGCCGCCGAACAACCGTTAACGGCTCTGAAAACCTTGGCTGCGCATATCCGGCAAGTGCACATGAAAGGTGTGCGTGTCGTTCCCGAGGAAAATGGAGTCGGTCACTATGGCGTGCTACAGGGCAGTGCCGAGGATGACCTGCCCAATGCCCGTATGTTGTTCGAGCTGTTGATGCTCGGAGAGAATGGGCCCCAAGTCATTGCCTTTATCCTGGAGCAGGAAAACCACTATATCGCCCCCGCATTCCGCCACGTGGACGAGGACGAAGACCCCATTATTCCTTACCGAGAGATGAGTCAAACCTCACTGCCCGAAGGTTTTACGCTGGAGCAGATGATGGCCGAGGAGGAGCGTTGGGCAATCAACCAGATCATTTATGTCCGCGGTCTGCTGCAAGAGTTCAGATTGCTGGCAGAACTTGTGCTTCAGCGGGAGGGAGAGTCAGCATCGCCCTGCCAGGATTTGCCATGAGCCGCCATGGGGATGCACTTCCAGGCAGAGGCCTTGTTCGTCATAAAGGCGGCAGGCCTTGTCCGGTGGCTTGGCGTTAAGGTAGTTGGGGTCTTTCAAGGGCATTGGTGGCACATCCTTTCCGAACGGATTGATGTGCCACCAGTTTTGATAACTTTGCGAAGTTGAACCACACATATAAGTGTCGAAAAGTCCTAAAAAACAACCTTCTTTCGTCGGTCTGTAGCGAGCCATCCAGGCCTCACGCCGTTCAGGCATGGCTGTCTGATGTTATCCGCACAGCATTAAGTAACCAGGTCGCGATTGCATCAAACGGTTTGTCGCCAGGTGAGATTCGGAACTCCCCAGACCGGCCACCCACCGTTATTGTGATTGTCACAGCTGTGCTCGCCTTCCAGGGGCTCATGTTCTGCGTTTGCGCCATAATGGGTATCCAGCTTTACCAAGGCTATCTAAGTGGTTCGGTTATTACGCACTATGTAGACGTTAGGCTTCGCTATCTTGCCGTAATCTATAGCGTCGTTATGCTCGCACTGGCTTTTACCGCTGGCGCATGTTCGCTTGGCGAATGGGGTTCTTGGCGCTTTTTGGGGCGGTAGCCATCCAGACGTTTGGCTTGCTTGTCCAAGAGGATTTTGACAATGCGCGTAGTCCGGCCTTGATCTTCTGAGTCGTTTCTTTGGTTATCGTGATCGTCTGGGCGCGTTGGTGGTATGCGCAACGCGTCCATTTTACGATTGATCGGGGGAAGGTCCGCTTTTGGCCGATATCGGTCCTTCATCAGAGGCGCACTGCAGATGCAATATCTCGTTCAGTCCAGGCAACCCGCAAGCCATTTTGATTTTCACCGCGTTCCTGCCGCAGTTCGTCGACTCGACACAAGCGGTCGCTCCACAGTTCGCGGTACTCGGTGTGTTGTTCCTGTGCCTGGAATGGATCGCTATCAGCGCCTACGCCTATATGGGTCTGCACATGCGGCGCTGGTTCGCCGAACCGCGTGGCAAGCGCATGTTCAACCGCTGCTGCGCCGGGTTGTTATCGGCTGCCGCGTCGGTATTGCTGATGGCGCGTCGCGCCTGAGCAGGCTATGTCGGCAGGTACCGACCGTGCCTGCGCTGCATAAAGTTTGAACGCAAGAGACGGGGTGCGGCTCTGCTGCCTCAGGTTCAGACTGCATGGGGTAGCCAATGCCCGTCTCAGGAATCCCGATGCCCGACACTTACCTTCACGCCAGCGCATTCCTGGCCTCGATCGACGAGGACTGGGCGCGGCATATCGCCGCCATCGGCCCATGCCTGCACCAGCCAAAACCGGCTCGTGATCCCTGGGAAGCACTGGTGCGGGCAATTACCTATCAACAACTGCATGCCCGCGCGGGCGATGCGATTCTTGGGCGTTTGCTGGCGCTTTTTCCGCAACAGGACTTCCCGAGTGCCGAGCAGCTTCTGGCAACGGAATTTGACGTGTTGCGAGCCTGTGGTTTCTCCGCGAGCAAGATCGCGACGATTCAGGGCGTTGCCCAGGCCGCACTCAATGACGTGGTCCCGGACTATCCGAGCGCACTGCAAATGGACGACGAAGCGCTGATCGAAAGGCTGACCAGCCTACGCGGGGTCGGTCGCTGGACCGTGGAAATGCTGCTGATCTATTCCCTGGAACGCTCGGACATCCTGCCCGCCGACGACTTTGGCGTGCGTGACGGTTATCGCCGTCTCAAAGGCCTGGAACAACAGCCGACCCGCAAACAGATGATCGACCTCGGTCAGCCCTGGAGCCCCTACCGAACCGTGGCAGCCTGGTATTTGTGGCGAGTGCCCAGCCGTTGAGCCGCCCGTTTCTGTTGCTCGGCCCCCAGGGCCAATCCGTGCAAAGTGCTGAACCCGGGACCCTCGGCGGTCATCGCCGATCACGGATCTACGGTCGCCTGGACTGCCCCGCCGCCTTGCGCGCGATTGCCCGGGGCGGTTACGTGGCCCAGCGCGTGTTCTTTCTCGACGAGGCCACCGCGCGTGCCGCCGGTTATCGACCTTGCGCAGTGTGCATGCCCGGGCAATATGCCGAGTGGAAGGCCCAACACTCACCTCGACCTCCCCGGCAGACAGACAAAACCCGCCCCCTCTTGTGAGGGTGGCGGGTTTTTTGTTTCAGTCAGCCGGTCAGCTACATTCCCAACCACGCAGGCAACGCCAGCGAGATGAACGGCACGTAAGTCACCAGGACCAGGAACGCCAGCAGAATCATCAGCCACGGCATAGCCGCGCGGATGGTCTCGCCGAGGGTCAGACCGGTCACCGCCGAGGTCACGAACAGGTTTAGGCCCACCGGCGGATGCACCAGGCCGATTTCCATGTTCACCACCATGACGATCCCGAGATGAATCGGGTCGATGCCCAGCTTCATGGCAATCGGGAAGAAGATCGGCGCAAGGATCAGCACGATGGCCGATGGCTCCATGAAACTACCGGCGATCAGCAACACCACATTGACCATCAACAGGAAGCCGATGGGCGACAGCCCGGCATCGATCACGAAGGCGGTGATTTCCTGGGGGATCTGTTCGGTCGTCAGTACGTGGGCAAAGAGCATGGCGTTGGCGATGATGAACATCAGCATGATCGACAGCCGCCCGGACTCCACCAGCACTTTCGGGCAATCGCGCAGGCGCATGTCCTTGTAGATGAACAGCGCGACAAAGGCCGAATACACCGCCGCCACCGCCGCCGCTTCGGTCGGGGTGAACAGGCCGCTGTAGATCCCGCCAAGGATGATCACCAACAACAGCAAGCCCCAGAACGCCCGGCGCGCCGTGGCCAGCCACACCCGCAACGACACTCGAGGTTGCGCCGGCAGTTTCTTGATCCGCGCGACGATGTAGATCGTCACCATCAATATCAACCCCAGCAACAGCCCCGGAATCACGCCGGCCATGAACAGCTTGCCGACCGAGGTTTCGGTGGCCGCCGAATACACCACCATCACGATCGACGGCGGAATCAGAATGCCCAGGGTCCCGGCGTTGCAGATGATCCCGGCGCCGAATTCCTTCGGATACCCGGAACGCACCATCCCTGCTACCGCGATCGAGCCCACCGCCGCCACCGTCGCCGGCGACGAACCGGACAATGCGGCGAACAGCATGCAAGCCAGTACCGCGGCAATCGCCAGGCCGCCCCGGATGTGCCCGACGCAGGCGTTGGCAAAATCAATCAGCCGTTGCGCTACTCCACCGGTGGTCATGAAGGCACCGGACAGCAGGAAAAACGGGATCGCCAGCAAGGTATAGGCTTCAGAGGTTTCGAACAGCTTGATCGCCAGTGAACTCAGGGAGTCCGGGCTGAACAACAGAATCGATACCGCACCGGACAGCCCCAGGGAAATGGCGATCGGAACGCCGAGAAACATGAACACGAACAACAATAAAAACAGGCAGAGAATGGCCATCAGTGCTGATCCCCGTTATGACTGGCCAGTTTGCTGGCTTCGGCGGCTTCATCTGCCAGACCGAGGTTGATCTGCCCGTGCATGAGAATGCGCCACATGATTTCCAGATATCGGATCAGCACCAGGGCGAAACCGATCGGTACGATCATCGCGATATGCGACAGGTGAATACCGAACTGATCGAGGTCCTCGGCTTCGATACCGGCATCGATCAACGCCATCAACCATTTGAAACTGGCGACCATGAACAGTCCGGCATAGGCCATGCAGCACAGGCAGGCGATGACCGCGAGCAGCCGCTGCATCGGCTTGGATGTCAGTTTTACCAGCGCATCCACGCCCAGATGACCGGCCGTGCGCACGCCATAGGAAATGCCGAAGAAGATCAGCCAGCCAAACAGCAACTTGGTCAGCGACACGCTCCAGGCCATCTCCTGCGCCAGGCCCATCAGCCAGTCGCCGATGCCAAGGAACAAGGCGCTGCCGCCCTGCCAGGCATCGCCAATCGAGTAAAACAGCGGGTACAGGTTGTTGAGCACTACGTACACGAAAGTCACCAGCGTCATGGCCGCCAGCAGAAAGGCAATGAACGCCTCTTCAAAATGTTCCCAGAACCGCCTCAGCGTGTGCATTGAGGTTCTCCGCCAATGTGCGAGTAGAGTGCAGCCAATGAGAAGCTGCGGATAACGGCCGCTTCGAACGAAGCGGCCGTGCCTGCGATCACTGCGCCTGGTTGGACGCTTCGGCAGACTTGATCAGATCGGCACCGATATCGCCTTCGAACTTCTTCCACACCGGCTTCATGGTCTCGCGCCATTCGTTGCGCTGCTCAGGAGTCAGGGACGCGATTTGACTGGTTTTGGAGTCGATGATTTTCTGTCTGGCGGACTGGTTCAGGGCTTCGGCCTGCTTGTTCACTTCGACCGAGACTTCGGCGATGATTTTTTCCAGCTCGCTGCGCATGTCCGGGGCCAGCCCGGTCCAGAATTTGGTATTGGTGATCACCATGTAGTCGATCAGACCGTGATCGGTCTCCATGAAGTACTTCTGCACTTCATTGACCTTCTGGCTTTCATAGTTCGACCAAGTGTTCTCGGTGCCATTCACCACACCGGTCTGCAGGCCTTGGTAGACCTCGGCGAAACTCATCTTGCGCGGGTTGGCGCGCACCGCCTTGAACTGTTCTTCGAGCACGCTGGAAGCCTGCACGCGGAATTTCAAGCCACGGGCATCTTTGGGTTCAAGCAGTTGTTTGTTGGCCGATAGTTGCTTCAGACCGTTGTGCCAATACGCCAGGCCGAGAATGCCTTTGTCCTGCATGGCGGTCAGCAGCAGCTTACCGTCACCTTGCTGGAAACGATCGACCGCAGCGAGGTCATCGAACAGGAATGGCAGGTCGTAGATCTGGATTTTCTTGGTGTAGTGCTCGAATTTCGCCAGGGACGGTGCCAACAACTGCACATCCCCCAGCAGCAAGGCTTCCATTTCCTTGCCATCGCCGAACAGTGAGGAGTTGGGGTAGACCTCGACTTTGACTTTGCCCGGCAAGCGCTCTTCGGCAAGCTTTTTGAAAAGCAAGGCGCCCTGGCCTTTGGGTGTGTTTTCCGCCACCACGTGGGCGAACTTGATGATGATGGGGTCTGCCGCTTGAGCGAAACCGGCGGTCAGCAATGCGGCGGCGCAGAACAGCGCCCGAGACAGCTTGAGCATGGTAATCACCTTGTTATTTTTATGTTGTCAGGCAAGTTGCCTGAAGCTGCGTGTATAGAGAATTTCGAATGTTCGATACCCGCGTTCGTCTGGGCCGAACGCGTTGCTTCCCGGTCGTCGCTGAGGCGGTGAGGGAACCCTTGGTAAATTCAGCCCAACGCCAACAACCGCTGCGCCCGCAGCAACACCGGCGCGTCGACCATTTGCCCATCGATCTGATAGGCCCCGGCGCCGTGACTGCCGGCGTCCACCACACGTTTAGCCCAGGCCAGGTCTTCGGCACTCGGCGCAAGCGCTTCATGGATCACCGTCACTTGTTTGGGATGGATGCACAGCGCACCGGAAAATCCCATTTCGTAGGCATGACGAATGGATTGGCGAAGGCTTTCGGGGTCGTCGATGGCTGGATGCACACCGTCCAGCGGCGCGACCAGTCCGGCTGCGCGGGAGTGCACGATCACCGCCAGTCGCGCCTGATCCAGGGCGAACTGCGCCGCCGGCGAACCACTGCTCAGGTTCAGATCCAGCGCCAGGTCCAGGCCACCGAAAGACAGCCGCTCGACCTGCCGGGCGCTGGCAATCTCGGCCAGGGCCAGGAGCCCGCGCGCGCTTTCGATGATCGGCCAGATGACTTTACCGGTCGCGGCCACCACGCGGATCTGTGCCGCGCTTTCAACCTTGGGCAACAACACCCCCACCACCCCCGGCCGGGCTTTGCAAAACGCCAGGTCGGCCGGGTGTTCGGCATGCTCCGGGGCATTGACCCGCACCCAGACGCACGCCTGGGGGTTGCTCTGGAGAAACTGCGCGAGGTTTTCACGGGCCTGGCGCTTGAGCGGTTCTTCTACCGCGTCTTCGAAATCGACAATCACCGCGTCGGCGCCGCTGGCCAACGCCTTGGCAAAACGCTCGGGGCGACTGCCAGGGACGAACAATGCGGAGCGGACTATGGGTTGAGGCATGGTTTGGTTTCCTTATTGTTTATAGGGGCCACAAAGGTATTCAAACCACCCCGCGCGCCTGCAATTGCTCGACCGCTTCCGGCGACAGACCCAGCCCGGCCAGAATCGCCGCGCTGTGCTCTCCCAGCCCCGGCACCCCGTCCATCCTCGGTTCGAACGCGGCATTGCGCGCCGGTGGCAACAGGGACGGCAACTTGCCCGCCGGGCTGTCGATCTCGCGCCAGCTGTCGCGGGCCTTGAGCTGCGGGTGGTCCCAGACGCCCTGCATGTCGTTGACTCGGGCATTGGCGATTTGCGCCTGTTCGAGGCGCGCACTGACTTGCTCCACAGTCAGTGTCGAGAAGCTGTCGACGATGATCTGGCGCAATGCATCGCGGTTGGCCGAACGAGTGAAGTTGGCCGAGAAACGCTCATCGACGGCCAGCGTTGGCGTCAGCAGGACCTTGTCGCAGAACGCCGCCCATTCACGTTCGTTCTGCAATCCGAGCATGATCGTGCCGCCGTCCCCGGCCGGAAACGGTCCATAGGGATAAATCGTCGAGTGCGAGGCCCCCGCTCGCGGCGGCGGTGGTGCGCCATCGAAGGCGTAGTACATCGGGTAACCCATCCACTCCACCAGGCTCTCCAGCATGCTGACGTCGATGCGACTGCCCTCGCCAGTCTTGTCTCGCAACAACAGCGCCGACAGAATGCCGCTGTAGGCATACATGCCGGCTGCAATATCGGCGATGGAGCAACCGGCCTTGGCCCGGTCGTCCTCGCCCGGCCCGCCGGTCACCGACAAGAAGCCGCCTTCACTCTGAATCAGCAGGTCGTAGGCTTTCTTCTTTTCGTAAGGGCCTCCTTCGCCATAGCCGGAAATGTCACAGACGATCAACCGCGGGAAGCGCTCATGCAGCGCCTCGAAGGACAGGCCCATGCGCGACGCCGCGCCTGGAGCCAGGTTCTGCACCAGCACATCCGCCTGACCGAGCAGGCCATCGAGGATCGCCCCCGCCTCGTCCTGCTTGAGGTCCAGGGTCAGGCTTTCCTTGGAACGGTTGGTCCAGACAAAATGCGAGGCCAGGCCGCGCACCCGCTCATCGTAGCCCCGGGCAAAGTCACCACTGCCAGGGCGTTCGACCTTGATGACCCGCGCGCCGAGATCGGCCAGTTGCCGGGTGCAAAATGGCGCGGCGATAGCATGTTCGAGGCTGACCACAGTGATGCCGTCGAGTGGTCGCGGTTTCGCTCTTGGTTGTACGTTCATAGTCTTACCTCGGTCCCTGTCAGAGCCATTCATTCATAAGCTCGACGGTGCGCAGATCCCAGACTTTGCCGATCAGCACGACGGCTTGTTCAGGTGTGCGAGCAGCGGAGAACTGCACCAGCCGCAAGAACTTGTCGGCCAGTTCGGTCCGCGTCAGGCTGTTACCTGGATCGCCCTTGGGTTCATCAATGGCACCGAACAAGGTGCGACCGTCGGTGGTGGTGACCACCACCCGCCCCAGCCAGCGTTGCGGATAGGCCCCGTCGACTTCAGGGTCGAGGGTCATGCTGACTTTCCCGCGAAAGGCCGACACCGCCGGATCGCTCAGTGCCAGCTCATGGAATTCAGTCAGTCCGGCCTTGCCATGCACGGCAATCAGTCCGAGCACCGTGCCCATGGAAAACTTCGCCTGATGCACGCTCTGCGGCACGCTCACGCGCCCCAGCACATCGATGGCGCCCTGATGCACGCGGGTTTCGACAGCCGTGATGTGCTCGTGACTCAGGCCTTCACGCTGCATCAGATCCAGCAGCGCATCGGCGGCCGGATGGGTATGCCGGCACGAGGCGTGGAACTTGAATGAGGTCTCCACCAGCGCCCAGCGGCTGCCGAGGCGATCGGACAGCTTTGCAGGGCAGGCATCGCTGGACATGCCCGCGGCCATGCCCTGCTCACCCTCGAGAATATTGCGCGCACCGGTCAGCCCGTCCCGGGTCAGATAAGCCGCGAGCAAACCATCGGCAGCGGCCTTGGCCGTGTGCAGCTGCTTGGAGTCCGCCGCATCCCGCAGAAACTCCCACAACCCGGCGGCTTGAGTACCCGCGGTGCCCAACAGATTGATGAACTGTTCCTGATTGAAGTCGAGCAATTTGCCCACCGCCACCGCGGCGGCCAGGGTCCCGACTGTCGCCGTGGTGTGGAAGGTCCGGTAATGGGAACGGCCGAGGAATTCACCAATGCGAATCCCCGCTTCATAGCCGGCCACCGCGGCCAGCAGCAGGTCACGACCGGATTTTCCCAGGTCCTGGGCTGCCGCCAGCGCCGCCGGGAACACCACCGTTGCCGGGTGCAGGACCGAGCTGTTGTGCAGGTCATCCTGCTCCACCAGGTGGGACGAAGCGGCATTTACCAGCGCGGCGAAATACGCCGAGCTGCTGCGACCGCTAACGATAATCTGCGCCGGCCCACTGGCCGGGCCCATGTGTTGCGCATAACGCTCGAACAGCGGAATCGGATGGGCATCCTGGCTGGCCAGCGCAGAACCGAGCCAGTCGAGAAACAGGTCTTCGGTACGCGCCAGGACAGACTCCGGAAGCTGCTCGTACTGCAAGTCGGCGAGAAATCCGGCAAGGGCTTGGGTATGGCTCATGGTCGCGACCTCAGAAGCTGCGTGGCAGCTCGAGCAGGTGCTCGGCCACATAAGACAGGATCAGGTTGGTGGAGATCGGCGCGACCTGATACAGACGGGTCTCGCGGAACTTGCGCTCGACGTCGTATTCGCAGGCGAAACCGAAACCACCGTGGGTTTGCAGGCAGGCATTGGCGGCTTCCCACGAGGCCTTGGCCGCCAGGTACTTGGCCATGTTGGCACTGGCCCCGGCGTTGACGCCGCTGTCGTATTCCTCACAGGCGCGCCAGCGCATCAAGTCAGCGGCTTCGATCTCGATATGGGCTTCGGCAATCGGGAACTGCACCCCTTGGTTCTGGCCAATCGGTCGGCCGAACACCACCCGGTCACGGGCATAGGCGCTGGCTTTTTCGATGAACCAGCGACCGTCGCCAATGCATTCGGCGGCAATCAGGGTGCGCTCGGCATTCAGCCCGTCGAGGATGTAGCGAAAGCCCTTGCCCTCTTCGCCAATCAGACTGTCCAGGGGCAGCTCCAGGTTGTCGAAGAACAGCTCGTTGGTCTCGTGATTGACCATGTTGGCGATGGGCTGCACGGTCAGACCGTTGCCGATGGCCTCGCGCAGGTCCACCAGGAAGATTGACATACCCTCGGATTTTTTCTTCACCTCGGCCAGCGGTGTGGTACGCGCCAGCAGGATCATCAGATCCGAATGCTGGATCCGCGAGATCCAGACCTTCTGGCCGTTGATCACATACTTATCGCCACGCTTGATCGCGGTGGTCTTGATTTTGGTGGTGTCGGTACCGGTGGTGGGCTCGGTCACGCCCATCGATTGCAGGCGCAATTCACCGGCGGCGATCTTCGGCAGATAGAAGCGCTTCTGCGCTTCGCTGCCGTGGCGCAGCAGGGTGAACATGTTGTACATCTGGCCATGCACCGTGCCGGAGTTACCGCCGCAGCGGTTCACTTCTTCGAGAATCACCGAGGCCTCGGCCAGACCCAGGCCGGAGCCGCCGTACTCGGTGGGAATCATCGCCGACAGCCAGCCGGCGTCGGTCAAGGCCTTGACGAAGGCTTCGGGGAAGCCCTTCTGTTCATCGATCTTGCGCCAGTAAGCCCCATCGAAATCAGCGCACAGGGCACGCACGCCTTCGCGAATGGCATTGAGTTCTTCGTTGTCGTTCGGGTTCATCAAGTGGCTCTCCGCCTGTTATTTTGTGCAGCAGTTGGTTGAGCAGCGTTAGTCGAACAGCGCTTCTGCGCGCTGCGCCAGACCGCCTTCGTTGCCGGCCCAGAGTTCGGCGACACCAGGACGAACGATTCGCCCGCCGACTTCGAACGGTTGCGGTGCGATCAACGGACGCAAGCCGCGATAAGAGAACCGGCGCAGGTTGGCTGCTGGATTGGCGCGGCAGAACGCCCGAAGATTCAGGGTCGCGATCATTGGCCCGTGCACCACCAGGCCGCCGTAGCCTTCGGTTGCGGTGACGTAGGGATAGTCGTAATGGATGCGATGGCCATTGAAGGTCACCGCGCTGTAGCGGAACAACAGGGTCGGAGTCGGCTCGACGACTTCGCGCCAGTCGCCTTGAATCAGGGCTTCACCGCTGCTTTGCTTGGGTGGGGTGGGTTCGCGATAGACGATGTCCTGCTCTTCGCGAATCGCCAGCCGCCCTTGCTGGGAGTAGTCGTGGCGCACGGTGACGAACAACAACGAGCCCGTGCGACCGGTTTTTTCTTCGATCCGGGTGATCGTCGACAAGCGCGTCGCATCCTGTCCGGCGCGTAGCGCTTCAAAGAACTCGATACGCCCGCCGGCCCACATGCGGTTGCGGTTTTCGGCCGGAGGCAGGAAGCCGCCGCGGGCGGGATGGCCATCGGTACCCAATGCCGTCTCCGGCACTGGCTCCTGGAAAAAACACCACTGCCACAGTGGCGGCAGTGCTTCGCCATGGGCCGGGGTTGGCTCGCCGAAGGTCGCGGCAATGCGCTTGAGCAGGTTGTGACTCAACTGGTCGTGCGCTTCTTCGGTTCGGCCGATCCAGGCAGTTGGAGCTGTCGCACTCATCGGGTCATGTCCTCGTGCAGTTATTGTTCTGTCCGGATCATGCAAGCCGACAACCGTTCTGAGAATCTGCATTTCAATAATCCAGCGTTCGGTTATGCTGAACGCCAACAACCCACGCGGGAGTCGAATATGCACTTCGATCTGGCTGATTTGCGCCTGTTTATCCATATCGCCGAATCGCCGAGCCTGACTCAAGGCGCCAAGCGCGCCTTTCTTTCGCCGGCGGCGGCCAGTGCGCGGATCAAGGCGCTCGAAGGTCAGCTCGAGACCCGGCTGCTGTATCGTGACAGCCGTGGTGTCGAGGTGACCCCGGCCGGCGAGCGCCTGCTGCAACACGCACGATTGATCATGCGCCAGGTCGATTACCTGAAAAGCGAGTTCACCCAGTACGGCGCCGACTCCGCCGGGCATATCAGGATTTTCGCCAACACCACTGCAGTGACCGAATTTCTCCCGGAAGTGCTGGCCGGCTTCCTGTCGCAACGACCAGGGGTCACGGTCGATCTGCAGGAGCGCCTGTCCCGCGACATCGTCCGTGGCGTACTCGACGGCACCACCGACATGGGCATCATCGCCGGGCCGGTCGAAGCCAGCGGCCTGCAAGTACTGCACTTCAGCACCGACCACCTGGTGTTGATGGTGCCGGTCGACCACCCATTGGCCAGCGAACAGTCGGTCACTTTCGAACAAACCCTGGCCTATCAGCACATCGGCCTGCACGAAGGCAGTACCTTGCTGACCTTCCTGCGCGAACATGTCGAACGCTTGGGCAAGCAGCTGTCATTGCGGATTCAGGTGTCGAGTTTCGAAGCCGTTTGCCGCATGGTCGAAGCCGGGGTCGGGATCGGCATCATTCCCGAGTCAGCCGCCGTGCGGCACAGCCGGACCATGGGACTGGTCACCGTGAAGCTGGACGAAGCCTGGGCGATTCGCGAACGCAGCATCATTGTCCGCGAACTGGAGGCGCTGCCCGGAACCATTCGCGCCTTGATCGCGACCTTGATGCCGGAGTCGGCGCCGCCGGCGTAACCTGAAAGCCCGGAGCGACTAGGCTGTCAGGGGAACGCCAATTGCCCTGTCGGAGGTTCCCATGCAGCTCGAAGGTTCCTGTCATTGTGGTGCGGTCAGTTTCAGCCTCAACAGTGCCCATCCCTACCCTTACCAGCGCTGCTATTGCTCGATCTGTCGCAAGACCCAGGGCGGTGGGGGTTATGCGATCAACCTGGGGGGTGAAAGCAACAGCCTGAAAGTCCGCGGCCGCAAGCAGATCGCGATTTATCACGCCCGCTTGAAAAATGAAGGTGACAGCCGCGCCCACCGCAGCACCGCCGAGCGGCACTTCTGCAAGCTGTGCGGCAGTGCGCTCTGGTTGTTCAGCCCCGAGTGGCCGGAGTTGATCCATCCGTTCGCCTCGGCCATCGACACACCACTGCCGGTGCCGCCGGAACATACGCATCTGCTGCTTGGTTCGAAAGCCGGTTGGGTTGAGGTCGAGGCGCACCGCGGCGACCAGCAGTTCGAGGTCTACCCCGAAGAATCCATCGCCCAGTGGCATGAGCGGCTTGGCTTGAGCCGATAGGCAATCGGGAGCAAGATCAAAAGATCGTCCGAACGCGGCCCGAACCTGCGGCAACTCCTACGGAAACGAGGGCACGCCGCTGTGAAAGCGAAACTCGACGTCCGCAGACTCGATCAACTCCTGCTCGGCCGCCCTGACCCTGTCGATCACCTGGGCGATGTCCTTGGCGTCGCCGTACTGGTAAGCCAGTTTCAGATACCCCTGGAAGTGCCGGGCTTCGCTTTTCAGCAGGCCGAAGTAGAACTTGCCCAGCTCTTCATCCAGATGCGGCACCAGCGCTTCGAAGCGTTCGCAGCTTCGCGCCTCGATAAAGGCCCCGACCACCAGGGTATCCACCAGTTTCACCGGTTCGTGGCTGCGCACCACTTTGCGCAGCCCCGAGGCATAACGCCCGGCGGAGAGCTGGCGCAGTTCGATCTTGCGCTTCTTCATCAGGCGCATGACCTGTTCATGGTGGACCAGTTCTTCCCGGGCCAGGCGTGACATCAGGTTGATCAGGTCGACGTGGGAGTGATACTTGGCGATCAGGCTGAGCGCGGTGCTGGCGGCCTTGAACTCGCAGTTCTTGTGGTCGATCAGCAGGGTCTGCTGATCCGCCAGCGCGGCCCGGATCCAGCCATCGGGGGTGCGGCAACCGAGGAACTCGTGAATTTCCGGAAGAATCATCGGCACGTTTCCGCAAGTTCAGGAGCGTGGCAAGGCAGGACGGTAGCGACTTCAGCGATCAGTAACATGAGGCTCACGAGAGAAAGGTTCACAGCGAAGGGCGCTGATTATACCGGCCGCGCCGCAGACCACCAGTCGGCTGACTTGACGTGCATCAACATCATGCTTGGCGCACAGCAACTATAGTTGTGCAACGCAGCGTCTTTTCACTATGGAGATTCCCGATCATGCAAGCCATTCGCAGCATCCTGGTGGTTATTGAGCCCGAGCATTCGGAAAGCCTCGCCCTCAAACGCGCCAAGTTGATCGCCGGCGTCACCCAGGCGCATCTGCATCTGCTGGTGTGCGACAGGAAACATGATCATGCAGGCCTGCTCAGCGTACTCAAGAGCAGCTTGCAGGAGGAAGGCCACAGCGTCACCACCGAACAGGCCTGGAATGAAAGCCTGCACGAAACCATCATCGACGTGCAGCAGGCCGAAGGCTGTGGGCTGGTGATCAAGCAGCATTTCCCGGATAACCCGCTGAAAAAGGCCTTGCTCACTCCCGCCGACTGGAAACTGCTGCGTTATTGCCCTTCGCCAGTGTTGCTGGTCAAGACCGCCAAGCCCTGGACCGGCGGCGTGATTCTCGCGGCCATCGACGTCGGCAACACCGATGGTGAACATCGCAACCTGCACGCCAGAATTGTCGATTACGGCTTCGACATTGCCAGCCTGGCCAAGGGGCAGCTGCATGTCATCAGTGCCCATCCGTCACCGATGCTGTCGGCAGCCGACCCGGTGTTCCAGCTCAGGGAAACCATCGAAGCCCGCTACCGCGAGCAGAGCAAGGCGTTCCAGGCCGAATTCGACATCGATGACGCGCACCTGCACATCGAAGAAGGCCCGGCGGACGTGTTGATTCCGCACACCGCCCATCAACTGCAGGCCGCAGTGACGGTGATCGGCACGGTGGCCCGCACCGGATTGTCAGGTGCGCTGATCGGCAATACCGCGGAAGTGGTGCTCGACTCGCTGGAAGGCGATGTGCTGGTGCTCAAGCCGGACGAGATCATCGACCATCTGGAGGAGATTGTTACCAAGCATTGAGAGCCGGAAGATCAAAAGATCGCAGCCTGGCGGCAGCTCCTACAGAAGAACGCGGTCGGCGTAGGAGCTGCCGCAGGCTGCGATCTTTTGCATTCAATCAGGCGCCAAGGCATCCCTGAGAAAACCTGGCGCAATGTAACGCTGATAATGCGCTTCAGACAGCAGGAAAAATTCCCGATCAATGGCGTCACGCAGCTCGGGCAGGTTCCAGTCGCGAAACTCCGGCAACAGCACCATCCCGTAGGCCTCCAGATTGTTGATGACCCGCGCGCCACGGGCGATCAACTGATAAGCCCAGCAATACTCGGACTGATGGGGCACGAAGCGGATTTTTCGCTGTTCCAGCTGCAGCCGTAGCCGCTGGGGTTCGAAAATCTCCAGCTTGCCGGCCATCACCTGCACCAACAGCTGCTCCAGGCGCAGCCATACCGCACGTTTTTGTTCCTCGTTGTAGCCGTTCCAGTGAATCACTTCATGGTGGAACCGTTTGCAGCCACGGCACACCAAATCACCGTAAACAGTGGAGCAAAGGCCGACGCAGGGGGTCTTGATGGTTTGATTGGGCATGGGTAGGCAGGACGCGAGAAAGCAGGACAGGTCGGCATGTTAGCCCTTTGTCTAACATTGATCACCCCTCAAACTTCAGGGGTGAACTTACCTTTAGAAAATTTTTGCCGTAGAATCAGCCAGCCTTTTAAGGCGCCAATGTCCGTTTGAAGCTGTTTTCAAAGCGTCACGAGCACAGTCGTTCCTTCAGAGCGGTGTTGGCGAAGGGTTTTTCCAGCGGGGAAAAGCCCAACGCCAACCCTCATCAGCTCCCCGTTCTGCAGGCGTAAAACTTTGAAAGCAGCTTCTGTAAGGAATTGTCGGTAATTCTGGCTAAGCGGCCCACAACGCCACGCAGCGCATGAGTACGGCAATTTCGGGATGAGCGTCCCGGACACCCATTTGGGACCACTGATGAGGGTAATAACTGTGCTTGAAGCCTACCGCAAACATATCGAAGAGCGTGCAGCACTGGGTATCGTTCCCCAGCCGCTTAACGCCGAACAAACTGCAGGCCTGGTCGAGCTGCTGAAGAATCCCCCGGCTGGCGAAGAAGCTTTCCTCGTTGACCTGATCACCAATCGCGTGCCGCCTGGCGTCGACGAAGCTGCCTACGTAAAGGCCGGTTTTCTCTCTGCCCTCGCCAAAGGCGAAGCAAAATCCCCTCTGATCGACAAGAAACGCGCGGTTGAACTGCTCGGCACCATGCAGGGCGGCTACAACATCGTGACCCTGGTCGACCTGCTGGAAGACGCCGAACTGGCGCCAGTCGCCGCCAAGGAACTCAAGCACACCCTGCTGATGTTCGATGCTTTCCATGACGTCGCGGAAAAAGCCAAGAACGGTAACGTTCACGCTCAAGGCGTACTGCAATCCTGGGCTGACGGCGAATGGTTCCAGAAGCGCCCGGTGCTGGCCGACAAGATCAGCCTGCGCGTGTTCAAGGTCACCGGCGAAACCAACACCGACGACCTGTCCCCCGCTCCCGATGCCTGGTCCCGTCCTGACATCCCGCTGCACGCCCTGGCCATGCTGAAAATGGCCCGCGACGGCATCGTTCCGGATGAGCAAGGCGTCACCGGTCCGATGAAGCAGATCGAAGAAATGCGCGGTCAAGGCTTCCCGATCGCCTACGTCGGCGACGTGGTCGGTACCGGTTCTTCGCGTAAATCGGCGACCAACTCGGTGCTGTGGTTCTTCGGCGACGACGTTCCTTACGTACCGAACAAGCGTGCCGGTGGTTTCTGCTTCGGCAACAAGATCGCTCCGATCTTCTACAACACCATGGAAGACGCCGGCGCACTGCCGATCGAATTCGACGTGACCAACATGAATATGGGCGACGTGATCGACCTGTACCCGCATGCTGGCAAAGTCTGCAAACACGGCACTGACGAAGTCCTGACCAGCTTCGAAATGAAGACTCCGGTGCTGTTGGACGAAGTCCGTGCCGGCGGTCGTATTCCGCTGATCATCGGCCGTGGCCTGACCGAGAAGGCTCGTACCGAGCTGGGTCTGCCACCTTCGACTCTGTTCAAGCTGCCTGAAGCACCGGCTGAAAGCACCAAGGGTTACACCCTGGCGCAGAAAATGGTCGGCAAGGCATGCGGCGTAGCTGGCGTTCGTCCAGGTACCTACTGCGAACCGAAAATGACCACCGTCGGCTCCCAGGACACCACCGGTCCAATGACCCGTGACGAACTGAAAGACCTGGCGTGCCTGGGCTTCTCGACCGATCTGGTGATGCAGTCCTTCTGCCACACCGCGGCCTATCCAAAGCCGATCGACGTGACCACCCACCACACCCTGCCTGACTTCATCATGACCCGCGGCGGCGTTTCCCTGCGTCCGGGCGACGGCATCATCCACAGCTGGCTGAACCGCATGCTGCTGCCGGACACCGTCGGCACCGGTGGCGACTCCCACACCCGTTTCCCGATGGGGATCTCCTTCCCTGCCGGTTCCGGCCTGGTGGCTTTCGCCGCAGCCACTGGCGTCATGCCACTGGACATGCCGGAATCGATCCTGGTGCGCTTCAAAGGCAAGATGCAACCGGGCGTCACCCTGCGTGACCTGGTTCACGCCATTCCTTACTACGCGATCCAGGCTGGCCTGTTGACCGTAGAGAAGAAAGGCAAGAAGAACGCCTTCTCCGGTCGCATCCTGGAAATCGAAGGCCTCGATAACCTGAGCATCGAGCAAGCGTTCGAACTCTCCGACGCCTCCGCCGAACGTTCCGCTGCCGGCTGCACCATCAAGCTGTCGAAAGAGTCGATCACCGAGTACCTGAACTCCAACATCACCCTGCTGCGCTGGATGATCGGCGAAGGTTACGGCGATGCACGGACTCTGGAACGCCGCGCACAAGCGATGGAAGCCTGGGTTGCCAACCCTGAGCTGATGGTTGCCGATGCTGACGCCGAATACGCTGAAACCATCGAAATCGACCTGGCCGACATCAAAGAGCCTGTGCTCTGCGCGCCAAACGACCCGGACGACGCCCGTCTGCTCTCCAGCGTAGCTGGCGAGAAGATCGACGAAGTGTTCATCGGTTCGTGCATGACCAACATCGGTCACTTCCGCGCTGCCGGTAAACTGCTGGAAAAAGTCGAAGGTTCGCTGCCAACTCGTCTGTGGCTGTCGCCGCCGACCAAGATGGACGCTCACCAGCTGACCGAAGAAGGCTACTACGGCATCTACGGCAAGGCTGGCGCACGCATGGAAATGCCGGGCTGCTCGCTGTGCATGGGTAACCAGGCGCGCGTTGAACCGAACTCCACCGTGGTGTCGACGTCGACCCGTAACTTCCCGAACCGTCTGGGTGACGGCGCGAACGTCTACCTGGCTTCGGCTGAGTTGGCGTCTGTTGCTTCGATCCTGGGTCGCTTGCCGACCGTCGAGGAGTACATGGCCTACGCGAAGGAAATCGACACCATGGCCAGCGATGTCTATCGCTACCTGAGTTTCGACCAGATCGCCGAGTTCCGTGAAGCGGCTGCGAATGCCAACATTCCGGTCATTCAAGCCTAACGCTGCAACGCCATAAAAAACGCCGCCCATCGTGAGATGAGCGGCGTTTTTTTATGCCTGCCGATTATGCATCTGGCACTCTGGTCGCCACCTGTACGGCGCCATCCACACTCAAGCCACTGAGTACCACCTGCAAACGCTCGGTCACCGGCAAGGCCGACAATGCCGCTTTGGCTTCATGCTTCAAGCGCGCCAACAGCAGTCGCTTGCCATCGGCGCTGACGCGAGCAAAGAACGTTTCCAGCGCCTCGATACTGGTTCCATCCAGGTTTGATGACTCTTCCAGACTCAAAATGACCGTATGGATCGGTTCTTCACTGTGGCCTATCAACCTGAGCGCCCTGCCCAGGACTCGTTCGACATTGGCGAAAAACAGGGGCTCCGCGGGGCGAAGAATAAGCACTCCCGGAATTTTCAGGGCCGCGGGATGGCGTTGCAGATCGACGTAATCATGCCCTCCGCCCATTTGCCCGAGGATCTGGATATCCGCCGAGGACATCTGTCGCAACATCAGCACGACGCTGATGGCGACGGCCACCAGCAATCCGTCCAGCACACCCAGCACCAACACCGCAGCCACGGCACAGATCAGCAAAATCCGGTCGCGACGCCAGACAAAATAGCGCCCCAACGGTTCCAGACTCAGACCGCGAGCCAGGGCATGAATGACAATCGCCGCCAGTACCGGTTCCGGGGTCAAGGCAATGTACGGCAGTACTGTCAGCACGATGACCAGCACCACCAGGGCCGCGACACCGCCCGCCAGACGCGAGCCGGCACCCGCTGCCTCATTGGCCGAGGTCGCCGAATAGCCGGCGCCCGCCGGCATACCCTGGAACAGGCCGGACAGCAGGTTGGCCGCCCCCAGCGCCAGTAAATCCCGGTTCGACGCCACCCGATCACCGTGCTTGAGAGCAAAGGAGCTGATCGAGCCGTACGATTCGGCATAGAGGATCATCACCATGGCAAAGCCCAGCTCCCCGAGGCGTAACCAGTCAGTGAACGGCAGTACCGGCAAATGCGGGATCTCCAGAGTCAGATCGATCACACCGATCAGCTTCACCCCATAGGCCGTCAGGTTCAGCCATTGGCCCGCCGCAATACCGGCCATCACCACCAGCAGCCCACCCGGCAAGCGTTTGACCCGTGCGCACAAGCACAACAGCGCCAGCGCTACCGCCGCTACACCAGCACCGACCCAGTTCCAGCGCGGCAACTGCTCCAGCAGTTCAGGCAAAGAGCGAAGCAGATTGCTGTTGGTCAGGTGCACGCCGACCACGGTTGCGAGCTGTTTGAATACGATGGTGATCGCCAGGCCAAAAGCGAACCCGCGCAATACCGGCTTGGCAATGAAGGACGTCATGCTGCCGAGCCTGAACAGCCCAGCCAGCAAAAAGAACGCTCCGGTGACCAATACCAGACCGAATGCCAGGCTCAAACGCAGCGCCGAATCGCCACCGGAAAGCGTCATGGTGGCCGCCGCCAGCACCGCTGCCGAAGAGGATGTCGCAGAGACAATGGCAAAGCGGCTGGTGCCAAACAGCCCGTAACACACTAAACCGGCGAACAGCGCGATAACCCCGGCCTGAGGTGGCAACGCAGCGATGCTTGAATAGGCAACGGCTTCAGGCAACAGCAAGCCGGCAATCGACAAGCCTGCCAGCAGATCTCGCGCTCGGCCTGGCGGCGGGGAGGAGGAGGATGGCACTGGAATGGGAGAATGCGGACTATTGGGCAATCGAACTGCCCCAACCCGACAGGTAACGGGCCTTCGGACCGCGTGCGAGATTCATGGTGTTGGCCTGAAGATTCTGACCCTGATCGATTACCGGGTCACGGGCGATTCGGCTCCGGGAACATCAGCCCGGAGAAACTCACTGAACGGCGTTGTGTCAGTGAGGCGCAGCATAGCTGCCAAACGCGACAGGGTATTGATATCAATCAACCGGGCAGCGCGTTGCACTACACAACACTGTAGGGCTGAGTCCGTAGCAGCTGCCGAGCCTGCGAGGCTGCGTCCGGCCGCGAAGCGGTCGTAAAATCAGGCAACACGCTCTTTCAGGTAAACCGCGTGTACAAGATTTGCGAGGACTGCATCCTCGAACGCAGCCTCGCAGGCTCGGCAGCTGCTACGGGCTCAGGCGGTAAGCGAGTAAATCAACGCGGTAATCGCCACCAGGCCCACCGCCGTCACAAAGACGTTGGAAGCCTGACCACGATACCGTGCCATGGCTGGCACTTTACGAATCGCGTACATCGGCATCAGGAACAGAATCGCCGCGATGATCGGGCCGCCGAGGGTTTCGATCATGCCCAGAATGCTCGGGTTGAGCGTGGCGACGATCCAGCAGACCACCAGCATGAAGGCTGCGGTCATGCGGTCCAGGGTCTTCGGCGCTGGACGACGACCACTCTTGACGATCAAGCCCTTGAGACCTTCGCTGGCGCCGATATAGTGCCCCAGGAACGACTTGGAAATCGCCACGAAAGCAATCAGCGGTGCGGCGAACGCAATCGTCGGGTTGCTGAAGTGGTTGGCCAGGTACGACAGGATCGACAGATTCTGCGCCTTGGCTTCGGCCAGTTGTGCCGGCGACAGGGTCAGCACGCAACTGAAGACGAAGAACAGCACCATCACCACCATCAGGCCGTGGGCGCGAGACAGGATCTGCGAGCTGCGTTCTTCGGCATGCTCGCCATAACGACGCTTCTGGTCCACCGCAAAGGCCGAGATGATCGGCGAATGGTTGAACGAGAACACCATCACTGGAATCGCCAGCCACAAGGTATGCAGCAGCGCCGAAGGCTCAGGCAGTGTGCTCGCGGTGGCGAGAATGCCGCCGTTCCAGTGCGGAACCAGGAACACCGCAAGGAACAGCAACGCGACGATGAACGGATAAACCATCAGGCTCATGGCCTTGACGATCGCCTGTTCACCACAGCGCACCACCGCCAGCAGGCCGAGGATCAGCACCAGCGACAGAATCACCCGAGGGGGCGGCGTGATGTGCAGTTGGTGTTCGAGGAAACTGCCCACGGTGTTGGTCAGCGCAACGCTGTAGATCAACAGGATCGGAAAGATCGCAAAGAAATACAGCAAGGTGATCAACGCCCCGGCCTTGATCCCGAAATGTTCTTCGACCACTTCGGTGATGTCGGCGCCGGCACGGCCGGAGAGCACGAAGCGGGTCAGGCCACGGTGCGCATAAAAAGTCATCGGGAATGCCAACAGCGCCAGAATCATCAGCGGCCAGAAGCCGCCGAGACCGGCGTTGATCGGCAAAAACAGGGTACCCGCACCAATCGCAGTACCAAACAGGCCCAGCATCCAGGTTGTGTCATGGCGATTCCAGCTACTGAGGCTCGCTGGTGTCGCCGCTTCATAGCGTTCGTCGACGCTATTGGCCTGATCATTCATCCGGTCGGATCTCCGCATTCCAGTCATTTGCCACACAGTCGGAGCGAGTCAGAAAAAGCTGACAGGCAGCGCCCCGGCCGTAACAGGGGCGCGATTGTCCGGGATTAGCTAACAGAAGCAAAGACTTAGCTGAGGAGCGGTAAGGCGGATCAGTTTGACGGTTAGAGATTGCGGTGGCGGCTGCACCCTCTTCGCGGGCAAGCCACGCTCACACAAATGATCGCATTCCCCACACCGCACCGCGCCAGCGACCCTTGCCAATCATCTCTCGGGCCAGCAGTCTTGAGTCTTTTTTGAGAGATGTCCCAGGAATGGGCTAAACATTAATGACAACTTCGGCAAATCCACCGATTGAAATCCACAGGAGCGCAGTATGCCCGTCACCGTTCTGGTACTGGTTGAAACCATTAACGATTACCTGCCGATCCTCGAACAAAGCGGTTTTCACCTGATTCTTGCGCCTACACCGGCCGAGCGAGCACAGGCCATCAGGACCCACGCCAGCCAGATCAAGGCTGTATTGACCCGCGGTCCGCTTGGCTTGACCGCCGAAGAAATCGCCGACCTGCCGTATCTGGAAATCATTTGCGTGATCGGCGCCGGCTATGAACACGTCGACCTGCAGGCCGCCAGCAACCGCGGTATCCGCGTGACCAACGGAGCCGGGGTGAATGCCTCATCGGTGGCCGACCATGCCATGGCACTGCTGCTGGCCCTGGTACGCGACATTCCCCGGGCAGATGCCGCGGTCCGGCGCGGTGAGTGGCCGAAAATCATGCGCCCGTCCCTCGCCGGCAAACGCCTGGGCATTCTCGGCCTCGGTGCCGTCGGCATGGCCATCGCCAAGCGCGCGGCCAAAGGCTTCGAAATGACGGTCAGTTACCACAATCGTCAGCTACGCAGTGACGTGCCCTATGGCTTTTGTTCGACGCCCACCGAGCTGGCCCGGGCCTCTGATTTTCTGATCATTGCCACTCCCGGTGGTCTCGGCACACACCACCTGATCAACAAACAGGTGCTGGACGCCCTGGGGCCCAACGGTTTTATCGTCAACATCGCCCGAGCCAGCGTGATAGTCACCGCCGACCTGATCTCGGCGCTGGAGCAGCGCCGGATCGCCGGCGCTGCACTGGATGTATTCGATGCCGAGCCGCAGGTGCCGCAAGCGCTCAAGGTGCTGAGCAACGTGATCCTCACTCCGCATGTTGCCGGGCTGTCTCCGGAAGCGACCCAGGCCACCGTGGAATTGGTGGGTGAAAACCTTCTGGCCTATTTCTCTGGCCGCCCTTTACTGACCCCCATCGACCTGCCGCGAGCGAAATGACCGGAGGTCGCTGCCGGGCATTCAAACGCTTGTATCAAAAGCAATGATTGCCCGGCAACACGCTCACCTATAACGGCTTGCCGCGGGTTGTGGGCTCAGGGCGGGCGCATTAGATTAGACAATAATGTCGAGCCTCCAAAATAAGCAGAAGGGATAAGCATGGCGCTTACTGATCAGTCCACCGATGTCCGCTCCGGCGAAGAACTCGATATCAACCTCATCGACCCATACCTCAAGGCACATATTCCCGGCCTGAGCGGGACGCCACGGATCAGCCAGTTTCCGGGCGGCGCTTCGAATCTGACCTACCTGCTGGAATACCCCGGGCAGGAGTTCGTCCTGCGTCGACCGCCGTTCGGCCACAAAGCCAAATCCGCCCACGATATGGGCCGCGAGTACCGCATTCTCAATCAACTCAAGGACGGCTTCCCGTATTGCCCGAAAGCCTATGTGCATTGCACCGACGAGTCGGTGATCGGCACCGAGTTCTATGTGATGGAACGGGTCAAGGGCATCATCCTGCGCTCCGACCTGCCACCGGAACTGGGCCTCGACGCGCAGAAAACCGAAGCCCTGTGCAAGAGCTTCATCGACAAGTTCGTTGAACTGCATCAGGTCGACTACAAGGCCTATGGCCTGGCCGACCTTGGTAAGCCAGAAGGTTATGTGGCGCGGCAGATTCGTGGCTGGAGCGACCGCTACGAAAAAGCCCTGACCCCGGATGCGCCGAAGTGGGAAGCGGTCAAGGCCTGGCTCAACAAAAAGATGCCTGCCGACCACCCGACCTCGAGCATCGTGCACAACGACTATCGCTTCGACAACGTGATCCTCGACCCGAACAACCCGATGCAGATCATCGGTGTACTGGACTGGGAACTGACCACCCTCGGCGATCCGCTGATGGACCTGGGCAACACCCTCGCCTACTGGATCGAAGCCGATGATCCGGCACCGGTGCAACTGATGCGCCGCCAGCCGAGCCATGCGCCCGGCATGTTGACCCGCCGCCAGTTCGTCGATTACTACGCCGAACGCGCCGGCATCCAGATCGACAACTTCGACTTCTACTACACCTACGGACTGTTTCGCCTGGCCGGTATCGTGCAGCAGATCTACTACCGCTTCTTCCATGGCCAGACCCAGGACAAACGCTTCGCGCAGTTCATTCAGATGAACAAACTGCTGGAGCAGATGAGCCTGCAAGTCATCCACAAATCCAGCCTCTGACTGCGCGCCTCGCGCCTGGCATACAACAAGGAAAAACCATGTCCAAGACTCAGTTGTTCGACCTCGACGGCAAGATCGCTTTCGTTTCCGGCGCCAGCCGCGGTATCGGCGAAGCCATCGCCAAACTGTTGGCCCAGCAAGGCGCCCACGTAATCGTCTCGAGCCGCAAACTCGACGGTTGCCAGCACGTGGCCGATGCGATCATCGCCGACGGCGGCAAAGCCACGGCCGTTGCTTGCCACATCGGTGAAATGGAGCAGATCAGCCAGGTCTTCGCCGGGATTCGCGAGCAGTTCGGGCGCCTGGATATTCTGGTCAACAACGCGGCGACCAACCCGCAGTTTTGCAATGTGCTGGATACCGATCTGAGCGCGTTCCAGAAAACCGTCGACGTGAACATCCGCGGCTACTTCTTCATGTCGGTGGAAGCCGGCAAGCTGATGCGCGAAAACGGTGGCGGCAGCATCATCAACGTGGCTTCGATCAACGGCATTTCGCCAGGCATCTTCCAGGGCATCTACTCGATGACCAAGGCCGCGGTGATCAACATGACCAAGGTCTTCGCCAAGGAATGCGCGGAGTACGGCATTCGCTGCAATGCATTGCTGCCGGGCCTGACCGATACCAAGTTCGCCTCGGCATTGGTGAAGAATGACGCGATTCTGAATACCGCCCTGCAGCAGATTCCGCTCAAGCGAGTGGCTGCGCCGAGTGAAATGGCCGGGGCGGTGTTGTATCTGGCCAGTGAGGCATCGAGCTATACCACTGGGGTTTCGCTGAATGTGGATGGTGGGTTTTTGTCCTGATTGAAGCGGGTTTGGGATGAACAAGAGGCAGCCTTCGGGCTGCCTTTTTTGTTTGGTTGGAATGGATATTCATTGGTGCACTCAGGCTTTGATGGCTGGCCAATCGCGTCAGATTTCAGTCATTCAAGCCGCCAACTGACCGTCGGCAATCGCCGCCGACGCCGCCAGCATCGCCCGCAACAGCACCGCGCATCCGGCCGCCAGATCGTCCGGTGTGGCGTTTTCGATTTCGTTGTGGCTGATACCACCTTCGCACGGCACGAAGATCATCCCGGCCGGGCCCAGTTCGGCGAGGAAGATCGCGTCATGACCGGCACCGCTGACGATGTCCATATGCGACAGGCCCAAGCCTTGTGCGGCATTGCGCACGGCGTCGACGCAGCCCTTGTCGAAATACAGCGGCGGGAAATCGGCGGTCGGCGTCAGATCGAAACTCAAGCCGTGGTCCTTGCAGGTGGTGTCGATCACCTGTTTGACCTCGGCAATCATCGAGTCCAGCCGCGCGGGTTCGAGATGGCGGAAATCCAGGGTCATGCGCACTTCGCCGGGGATCACGTTGCGCGAGCCTGGATAAGCTTGCAGGCAACCGACGGTGCCACAGGCATGGGGCTGATGGCTCAAGGCGACGCGATTGACGGCCGAAACCACAATCGCCGCGCCGACCAGAGCATCCTTGTGCAAGTGCATCGGGGTCGGACCCGCGTGGGCTTCGACGCCCTTGAGTGTGAGGTCGAACCATTTCTGCCCCAGCGCGCCCATTACCACACCGATGGTTTTGCGCTCATCCTCAAGGATCGGTCCTTGCTCGATATGCGCCTCGAAGTAGGCACCCACCGCATGGCCGCTGACCTGGCGACTGCCGGCATAACCGATGGCGTTCAGCGCTTCGCCGACGGTCACGCCTTGGGCATCGGTCTTGGCCAGGGTTTCTTCCAGGGTGAATTTCTCGGCGAACACGCCAGAGCCCATCATGCACGGTGCAAATCGCGAGCCTTCTTCGTTGGTCCAGACCACCACTTCCAGCGGCGCTTCGGTTTCGATGCCCAAGTCATTGAGGGTGCGCAGCACTTCGACACCGGCCAGCACGCCGAAGCAGCCGTCGAATTTGCCGCCGGTGGGCTGGGTGTCGATATGGCTGCCGGTCATCACCGGCGGCAGGTCCGGATTGCGCCCGGGGCGGCGGGCGAAGATGTTGCCGACGGCATCGATGCTCACGGTGCAGCCCGCCTCCTCACACCAGCGCACGAAGATGTCACGGGCCTGACGGTCGAGGTCGGTCAGGGCCAGGCGACAGACACCGCCCTTGACCGTGGCGCCGAGTTTGGCCAGCTCCATCAGCGACTGCCACAGACGGTCGCGGTTGATGTGCTGATGGCTGGACTGCAGAACGTCAAGGGCAGCGTTCATGATGATCTCCTCAGGCAATTATTATGGTTTTCTCAGGCGGATCTGGAGTCTCGGGGCTCACTCAAATCCACCTATCTAAAGGCCAGAACTCCCGTAGCAGCTGTCGAGTAGAACGAGGCAGCGTCCGAGGACGCAGTCCTCGTAAAACCTGTGCTCGCGGTTTATCTGAAACACCGAGGCGCAGGGCTTTACGGCTGCTTCGCAGCCGAACGCTGCCTCGCTCTGCTCGACAGCTGCTACGCCCTGCCAAGCATCAAAAAATGTGTAGATACCTATGCTGCAAAGCCCGCGAAGCTTCGGGCCATTACACCGGCGTCTTGGCCACCGCCGTGTCGCTGCGGCCCATCATGCACAGCCCGTAATACAACAACCCGCCCAGCGCCGAACCGGTGAACCAGCCGTAGTTGTAGAACCAGCTGAAGGCGTCACTGCCCAACGACAGCACGGTCAGCGCCACCGGGATGCCAAAGGCGATAAATCCGTTCCAGTTCCACGCCGGATACACATCGTCGCGGTACAGGCCCGCCAGGTCGAGTTGCTGTTTCTTGATCAGGAAATAATCCACCACCATGATCCCGGCAATCGGCCCGAGCAGGCTGGAATACCCCAGCAACCAGTTGGAGTAGACCGTTTCCAGGCTGATATCGGAGACCAGCAAACCGAGTTTCTTCAATAGTTCGTGGGCCATCAAGCCCAACCCCACCAGCCCGGTCAGCATCACGGCCTTGGTCCGGTTGATCAGTTTGGGCGCAAGGTTCTGGAAGTCGTTGGTCGGCGAAACGATGTTCGCCGCGGTGTTGGTGGATAGGGTCGCAACGATGATCACAAACATGGCCAGCGCCACCCAGACCGGGCTTTGAATATGCCCGATCAGGGTTACCGGATCGGAGACCGTCACCCCTACCAGCTTGGCCGAGGCCGCCGTCATCACCACACCCAGCGAGGCGAACAGGAACATGGTCAGCGGCAAACCGATGATCTGCCCGACGATCTGATCCTTCTGGCTTTTCGCGTAGCGACTGAAGTCCGGGATGTTCAGCGACAGCGTCGCCCAGAACCCGACCATGGCGGTGAGCCCGGCCATGAAGTAACTCGTCACTCCAGCGCCTTCCGGGCGTTTCGGCGGTTGCGCCATCAGTTCGCTCATCGAGACGTTCGGCAAGGCCCAGAACAGCAAGCCCGCACCCACCAGCACCAGCAGCGGCGCGGAGAGGGTTTCCAGCCACTTGATCGAATCCGCTCCGCGCAACACCACCCACAGGTTGAGCGCCCAGAACAGCATGAAGCCGATCACCTCGCCGGTGCCGCCCAGGGCCTTCCAGCCCTCGAACACCGAGCCCAGAAACAGGTGAATGGCCAGCCCGCCGAACATCGTCTGGATGCCGAACCAGCCGCAAGCCACCAGTGCCCGGATCAAACACGGCACATTGGAGCCGATCACCCCGAACGACGAGCGCAGCAGCACCGGAAACGGGATGCCGTACTTGGTGCCGGCGAAGGCATTCAGGGTCAAGGGGATCAGCACGATGATGTTGGCGAACAGAATCGCCAGCAGCGCCTCACCGACCGACAATCCGAAATACGCAGTGAGCACCCCGCCGAGGGTATAGGTCGGTACGCAGATCGCCATGCCGACCCAGAGCGCCGTGATGTGCCATTTGTTCCAGGTTCGTTGGTGCACCTTGGTCGGCGCGATGTCGTGGTTATAACGGGGGCTGTCGAGGACGTCGCTGCCGGCCTCAAGCTCGTACAAGCCGTCGCGCTCGGTCACTTGCGATCTGATCTGGTGCATGGCCGCTCCACTGTTCTTTTGATTATTGTGCTCATCGGACGGGTTGACGGATTGAGCCGAAAACCGGGCGATGGCCGGAGTACGAACGACTTTCACGAACCGGCCAACGTCGCAGCGGCGGCACTCAATAAACGTGCCGGATATCCCGTTTGCGCGCCTGCCAGTTTCGCGAAATCCATGTAAACAACTGATGTTCATCAGTTTTATTCAGTAACTCTTGAGGCCTGGCTTACTTGCTCCATCACTCAAGGATCATTTCAGGCAAGTTGTCCAAACAGTCAGGGCTCAATCTGGTGCAGCCATGTTTTTTCAAATGTTTGCACACGCCCATAGGCATAGCTCAAGCAGCTGATTTCACATAAGAAATCTTGACCATATTTGGTTCCTGTCAAGTGCGTCAAAATGGTGAATGCCCGCACCATTTTGCTGATTTTGTTATTTAATTCATATTTTTCAACACGTTATATTGGATATAAGCTTATAAAAAATAATCTTGCCGAATCCAGTATCTCCAGCTAGCGTCTATTCCTGACAGCGCTGACAGGAATACAACTTCCTGCAGCTTGCCGCAACTACAACACCAAGAACTGGCAGCAGCCGGTCAAGCCTGTGAGGAACTCGCAATGTCGCTGTTGATCCGTGGTGCCACCGTTGTTACCCATGATGAAAGTTACCGCGCCGACGTGCTGTGCGCTGACGGTTTGATCCAGGCAATCGGTAATAACCTGGACGTTCCGGCGGACTGCGAAGTGCTCGATGGCAGTGGTCAATACCTGATGCCCGGCGGCATCGATCCCCACACTCACATGCAATTGCCCTTCATGGGCACTGTTGCCAGCGAAGACTTTTTCAGCGGCACCGCGGCAGGACTTGCCGGCGGCACCACCTCGATCATCGACTTCGTGATTCCCAACCCGCAGCAACCGTTGCTGGAGGCTTTTCATCAGTGGCGCGGCTGGGCCGAGAAGTCCGCCGCGGACTACGGCTTTCACGTCGCCATTACCTGGTGGAGCGAACAGGTTCGCGAAGAAATGGCCGAGCTGGTCAGCCAGCATGGGGTGAACAGCTTCAAGCATTTCATGGCTTACAAGAACGCGATCATGGCCGCCGACGATACCCTGGTAGCGAGTTTCGAGCGCTGCCTGGAGCTGGGCGCAATACCGACGGTGCACGCGGAGAATGGTGAACTGGTCTATCACCTGCAACGCAAACTGATGGCCCAGGGCATGACCGGCCCCGAAGCCCATCCCTTGTCGCGTCCCTCCCAGGTCGAAGGCGAAGCCGCCAGCCGGGCTATCCGTATCGCCGAAACCCTTGGTACGCCGCTGTATCTGGTCCACGTCTCGACCCGCGAGGCGTTGGATGAAATCACCTATGCGCGCAGCAAGGGCCAGCCGGTCTACGGCGAAGTCCTGGCCGGGCATCTGCTGCTGGACGACAGCGTCTACCAGCACCCGGACTGGCAGACCGCCGCCGGTTATGTGATGAGCCCGCCCTTCCGTCCTCGCGGGCATCAAGAGGCGCTGTGGCATGGCCTGCAATCGGGCAACCTGCACACCACCGCCACCGACCATTGCTGCTTCTGCGCCGAGCAGAAAGCCGCCGGTCGCGACGACTTCAGCAAGATTCCCAACGGCACCGCCGGTATCGAAGATCGCATGGCCGTGCTCTGGGACGAAGGGGTGAACAGCGGACGGCTGTCGATGCAGGACTTCGTTGGCCTGACCTCCACCAACGCGGCGAAGATCTTCAACCTCTACCCGCGCAAAGGCTCGATTCGCGTCGGTGCCGATGCCGACCTGGTGCTCTGGGACCCGGAGGGCACCCGGACCATATCGGCCAAGACTCACCATCAGCAGGTCGACTTCAACATCTTCGAAGGCAAGACCGTGCGCGGTGTGCCCAGCCACACCATCAGCCAGGGCCGGCTGGTCTGGGCCGACGGCGACCTGCGGGCCGAACGCGGGGCCGGGCGCTACATCGAGCGCCCGGCTTATCCGGCGGTGTTTGATTTGTTGAGCAAGCGGGCTGAGTTGAACAGGCCGGTTGCGGTGAAACGTTAGGGCCACCAAACCGTAGGAGCTGCCGCAGGCTGCGATCTTTTGATCTTGATCTTGGCGATTGAGGCCGGAACTGTGGCGTCCGCCTAAAGATCGCAGCCTTCGGCAGCTCCTACAGGGACCGAGTTCAACTTCAGCGATGTGTGCAAACCAATGCCCATCAGAGGCAGCACCTCAATAACCGTGAGGCCAACACCGTGATCAAGACCCTGAACCACCTCCCGCATCCCCACGAGGACGCGGTCGCCCTTGCGGGCCATTTCACCGACCTGGCGCCGCCGCTCAACGCCCGCCAGGCCCATCTGGAAGCCTCGCGCTGCCTGTATTGCTACGACGCGCCCTGCGTCAATGCCTGCCCCAGCGAGATCGACATCCCGTCCTTCATCCGCAATATCCATCAGGAAAACGTTCAGGGTGCCGCGCAGAAAATCCTTTCGGCGAACATCCTCGGCGGCAGTTGCGCCCGGGTCTGTCCGACCGAAATCCTCTGCCAACAAGCCTGCGTGCGTAACAACGCTCAGGAATGCGCACCGGTGCTGATCGGCCTGTTGCAACGCTACGCGGTGGACAACGCGCAATTCAACGAACACCCCTTCCAGCGTGCCGCGCCGACCGGCAAACGCATCGCGGTGGTCGGCGCCGGGCCGGCGGGGTTGTCCTGCGCTCATCGTTCGGCCATGCACGGTCATGATGTGGTGATTTTCGAAGCCCGCGAGAAAGCCGGTGGCCTTAACGAATACGGAATCGCCAAATACAAACTGGTGGACGACTTCGCTCAGCGTGAGCTGGAATTCCTGCTCGGTATCGGCGGGATCGAGATCCGTCACGGGCAGAAACTCGGCGACAACCTCAGCCTGACTGAACTGCATCAACAGTTCGATTCGGTGTTCCTCGGCCTCGGCCTGGCCGCCAGCAAGCAACTCGGTCTCGCCCATGAAGACGCGCCCGGCATGCTCGCCGCCACCGACTACATCCGCGAACTGCGCCAGGCCGATGACCTGACTCAACTGCCACTGGCCGATCGCTGCATCGTCCTCGGCGCCGGCAACACCGCGATCGACATGGCGGTGCAAATGGCCCGCCTCGGCGCACGCGACGTGAACCTGGTGTATCGCCGGGGCCTGGAGGACATGGGCGCCACCGAACACGAGCAGCACATTGCCAAGGCCAATCAGGTCCGCCTGCTGACCTGGGCCCAACCCGAAGAAGTGCTGCTGGATGAACAGGGCCAGGTCCGCGGCATGCGCTTTGCCCGCACGGGAATGGTCGACGGTCGTTTGCAGACCACCGGCGAAACCTTCGAGCTGGCCGCCGACGGGATCTTCAAAGCCATCGGCCAGGCCTTCGACGACGCAGCGTTGAGCGACCCGCTGGCCGGTGAACTGAAGCGCCAGGGCGAGCGCATTCTGGTGGACGAACAGCTGCGCACCAGCATCCCCGGCGTGTATGCCGGCGGCGACTGCACCAGCCTCGATCAGGACCTCACCGTCCAGGCCGTGCAGCACGGCAAGCTGGCCGCCGAAGCCATCAATGCCCAACTCAAGCTCAATGTGGAGGCTGCGTAAATGGCCGATCTCTCGATAGTCTTCGCCGGTATCAAAGCCCCCAATCCGTTCTGGCTGGCCTCCGCGCCACCCACCGACAAAGCCTACAACGTGGTCCGAGCCTTTGAAGCCGGTTGGGGTGGCGTGGTCTGGAAAACCCTCGGTGAAGACCCGGCGGCGGTCAACGTCTCATCACGTTACTCCGCGCACTTCGGCGCCAACCGTGAAGTCATGGGCTTCAACAATATCGAGCTGATCACCGACCGCTCGCTGGAGATCAATCTGCGGGAAATCACCCAGGTCAAAAAGGACTGGCCGGACCGCGCGCTGATCGTGTCCTTGATGGTGCCCTGCGTCGAAGAATCCTGGAAAGCCATCCTGCCGCTGGTGGAAGCCACCGGAGCCGACGGCATCGAGCTGAATTTCGGCTGCCCCCACGGCATGCCCGAGCGCGGCATGGGCGCGGCGGTCGGTCAGGTGCCGGAATACGTCGAGCAAGTGACCCGCTGGTGCAAGACTTACTGCTCGCTGCCAGTGATCGTCAAACTGACGCCGAACATCACCGACATCCGCCTGGCGGCCCGCGCGGCCCATCGTGGTGGCGCCGATGCGGTGTCGCTGATCAACACCATCAACTCCATCACCAGCATCGACCTGGAGCGCATGGTCGCCCGTCCGATGGTCGGCAGCCAAAGCACCCACGGCGGCTACTGCGGCTCGGCGGTCAAACCGATCGCGCTGAACATGGTCGCGGAAATCGCCCGCGACCCACAAACCCGTGGCCTGCCGATTTGCGGGATTGGCGGCATCGGCAGTTGGCGCGATGCAGCAGAATTCATCGCCCTGGGCAGCGGCGCGGTGCAGGTGTGCACGGCGGCAATGCTGCATGGCTTTCGCATAGTCGAGGAGATGAAGGACGGTCTGTCACGCTGGATGGACAGCCAGGGCTACGCCAACCTGCAGGAATTCTCGGGGCTGGCGGTGAGCAATACCACGGACTGGAAGTACCTGGACATGAACTACCAGATCATTGCCAAGATCGACCAGGAGGCCTGCATCGGTTGCGGCCGCTGCCACATCGCCTGCGAAGACACCGCGCACCAGGCCATCGCCAGCCTCAAGCAGCCTGACGGCACGCACAAATACCAAGTGATCGACGACGAGTGCGTGGGCTGCAACCTGTGCCAGATTACCTGCCCGGTCCAGGACTGCATCGAGATGGTGCCCGTCGACAGCGGCAAGCCGTTCCTGGACTGGAATCATGATCCGAGGAATCCGTATCACGTGGCGGGTTGAGCCGAGATGTTTGTTGTCTGATCCGCCGCCATCGTCGGAACGCCGCCCGGAGCAAGCTCGCTCCCACATTGGTCTTCAGTGGACACATAATTTGTGTGCAACTGCGACCCATTGTGGGAGCGAGCTTGCTCGCGATGGGGCCCTCAGCCACACCACCCCCCTCAAGGCTCCAACCCAATCCCCCTGAGTCACACTGGTCACTGCTCGTTCGGATAACCTATCCAACTCCGAAAAAAGTGCGCCTCGAACTAGCAGTTCTGCTAGTAGACGCCGCTCGAAAAATATCCGAGCCTGACACGACCCAGTGAGCCAAAAAGAGTAGAGCCCATGTCACCGTCATCGATGAAGATACTGTGCCGCTATCAATACGATCCGCTGGATCGCCTCATAGGCTTGGCGCCCTGGAGCGCGCAAACACACAGCGTTTCTATCAAAAAAACTACCTGGCTACCGAGATAGAAGATCAGGCACAACAAACGATATTTCGCAATGACGCTCAGCCGCTGGCACAAAGACAATGCATGGCTGGTGTCACTGAAACGACTCTACTGGCAACGGATCAACAACATTCGGTTCTGAAAACGACGGGCACAAACCCCCAGCAAATGGCCTATACCGCATACGGTCACCACCCTGTCGAAAGTGGCTTGAGCAGTTTGCTCGGCTTCAACGGTGAGCGTCCTGATTCAATAACCGGTCACTATCTATTGGGTCAGGGCAATCGTGCTTTTAACCCGGTATTGATGCGCTTCAACAGTCCGGATGAGTTGAGTCCTTTTGGTGAAGGTGGGATCAATCCGTATGCTTATTGCGGGAATGATCCGATCAACCGATACGACCCGACCGGAAATATTCCTGTTGCCAACTTCAGACCATGGAATTTCACAAAACTATTCAGACCATGGAAAAAGCAACCGCTGAACCTTTCATCCACCACTATTTCTCGATCGAGATTGGTAACGAGAAATCCACGCCTGGACGCGCAATTAGGTCAGCGAGGTACAACCACACGTAGACCAGACTCTTCAACATTAGTATCTCAGGCCGAGCCGTTTACCGGCCACCTTCCTAAAACTACAACAACGGGACAAAAACACGAATCTCCGAAAAGCTATGAAGCTATTCGCCTCCGAAAACTCATAGAAAGAGGGGATACGTTCGATCGTCTCACGGCATCAACCCCAGACTACAAGGTCTGGTCCAATCCAGACCTGACAAGTAGATTAAATAGATACACCGATCGATTATCGGAGCTGCAAAAAACAAATGCGGAAAAACGCCCTTTGGATAAAGCCAAGTATCAGATCAGATACACACAATACAGAATTAAAGAATTCAGCCTCGAAATTAATGGCGACCTGATTCGTTCCCAGCAAAACAGGTGATATTTATCTTGCCAACGTACGTAAGTGACAAATCACGGCTACCGCGCTCAGATCAAGGCTCCAACCCAATCCCCCGCAAAATCACACTGGTCACCGTCTGCACCGCCCGCTCGAACTGCATGTCCGACAGCGGCTGGTGATCATTGAGGATCATCACCTGGTGATCGAAGTCGGCGTAATGCTGGGTCGAGGCCCAGATCATGTACAGCAGACTCGAGGGCTCTACCGCGAGGATGCGTTTGTCTTCCACCCACTGACGAATCTTCGCTTCCTTCATTTTCGCCCAGTCGTACAGGCTGGCATCCAGCGCCACACCCAAGGTCGGTGCGCCGTGGATGATTTCATTGGCCCAGACTTTCGAGCCATAAGGCCGGCTGCGGGAGTGGTTCATCTTGGCGCGGATATAGCTGCTGAGCACCACCCGCGGATCGTCGAACATCTCGAAGCACAGCGCGTCCTGCTTCCAGACTTCCAGCAGGTCGAACAATACCGCGCTGTACAATTCGCTCTTGGTGCTGAAGTAGTAATGCAGGTTGGAGCGCGGCAGTTGCACTTCCTTGGCAATATCGGCCATCGCGGTACTGCCATAGCCCTTCTCGGCGAAGATTTTTTCCGCCGCCAGCAGAATTTTCTCGACGTTACTGCGACGGATCTCGATCTTGTGATTGCCCATGAGGGCTCCCTGGCTACAGCGTTGCTCAAGACTAGCATCCGCTCTAGCTCGGGGCGACAGCCGAAAACGAATCTTCTTACGCTAGACTTCCCCCGCGGGCATTTCACTCCTCGCGCGCTTCATGTTCTATTGACGCCACGTTGTACTCATTGAAGGTGCCCAACGATGCTGCTCAAAAAACGCCTGACCCTCACCGCCCTGCTGAGCTCGCTGCTCGCCGTATCTTCGGTGTTCGCCCACACCCATCTGGAAAGCGCGATACCGGCAGCCGAGAGCACCGTTGTTGCACCCCAGGAACTGCGCTTGTTGTTTTCCGAAGGGGTTGAGGCAGCCTTCAGCAAAGTCAGCCTGAGCAAGGACGGCATCGATGTGCCGGTCAAAAGCATCACCACCGAAGCCACCGACAAAAAGACCCTGATCGTGACCCCGGCAGCGCCGCTGGCAGCCGGTGACTACAAGGTCGAGTGGCAGGCGGTATCGGTCGACACCCACAAAAGCCAAGGCCATTACCGCTTCAAGGTCGGCCAGTAATTCATGTCGAACGCGCTGGTGCTGTGTCGTTTCCTGCATTTCGCCGTGGTGTTGATGCTGTTTGGCGCCTGTATCTTCAGACCCTTGCTGTTGGGCCGCGCGCCGCTGACCGAGGCGCTCGCGACTCTGGATCGACGCCTCAACGGCGTGACAAAACTGCTCGCCTTGTTGGCCCTGGCCAGCGGGCTTTGCTGGTTACTGCTGATCACCGCCAGCATGGCCGGGTCATGGCCGGCGGCGTTTGACCTGCCGACCGTGCAATTAGTCCTGAACAAGACCTTTTTCGGACAGGTCTGGAGCTGGCACCTGTTGCTCAATCTGTTGCTGGTCGTTTGCCTGATGACCCGATTGCAAACCTCATTGACCTTACGTTTCGTCCTCACGAGCCTGCTGCTGGCCACATTGGCGCCGGTCGGCCACGGCGCCATGCTCGACGGTCTCGACGGCCAGCTGTTGATCCTCAATCAGCTGATTCACCTGGCCTGCGTCGGCGCCTGGCTCGGCGGGTTGATGGTGCTGGCATTGATCCTGCTGCAACCCGCAGGCCAACCGATCGGTGTGATACTGCGACGCTTCAGCGGTATCGGTTATGGACTGGTGGCCGGTTTGCTGGTCACAGGTTTGATCAATATCCGGGTACTCACCGGGGTCTTTTGGCCGACGCCGCTGCTCTCCGGTTTTGCGCTGATCCTGCTGATCAAGGTCGCCCTCGTCGGCGGCATGCTGGCGCTGGCGCTGTTCAATTGGCTGCGGGTGAACGACTGCGAGCAGCGCCTGTCGACGCTGCGTACCAGCGTGATCATGGAATGGCTGCTGGGGGTGGCCGCGGTGGCGGCGGTTTCGTTGCTGGGGACGATGCCGCCGATGGGTGATTGAGTTTTCGACACGAAGATCAAAAGATCGCAGCCTGCGGCAGCTCCTACACCAACCGGGTACAACCGCGAAATAACGGATGTACACGATTCTGTAGGAGCTGCCGCAGGTTGCGATCTTGGCGATCTCGCGTGCGTCAAAAATCTCTCGGTGTTCAACCATCAAACCTGCGGGTGAAGAGGTCCGCGTTCCAGGCGCTTGCGATACTCCGACGGTGTCTCGGCCATTTCATGGCGAAAGTGCCGATTGAAGTTCGACAGGTTGGCATAGCCCACCTCGAAACAGATGTCCGAAATCGAAAGCCGGCTTTGCAGCAACAGACGACAGGCGCGCTGGATTCGCAGTTTGCGGGTCAGGTCGACGAAGGTGTGCCCGGTGGTGCGTTTGAAGAACCGTGAAAAGGCCGGCTCGCTCATCTCCAGTTGGCGGGCGATCACCGACATGCGCAGCTCTTCATGCAGATCCTTGAGGATGTAATCGAAGACCTGGGCCATGCGCTCGGAGGTCAGGCTGTCGAGCATCGGCGCGTACTGCTGACTGGCCAGGGTCCGGCCCTCCCCGGCGCCCGCCTCGTTCAGGGTTTGCAGCAGCGAGACAAACAGCGCAAGGCGCTTCAGGCCGTGACTGCGGCCGATCTCTTCGAGCAACTCGGCGGCCTGACGCCGAGTCGCGCCGCTGAACTCGATGCCCTGCCGCGCCCGACTGAACAAGCCGTGCAATTCATCCAGTTCCGGCAGGGTCTCGCGCAGTTTCAACAAGCTTTCGCCATCGAACTGCAGCACCACATCGCGGCCGATAATCTGCTCGCCGGGCGCCAGGTCACCGATCCAGTCATGGGGCAGTCCAGGGCCGATCAAGGCCAGATGCCCGGAACCGAAGTGGCCGATGTAGTCCCCGGCGAACAACCGGCCGCTGCCATGGCGAATCAAATGGATCTCGAACTGCGGATGATGATTCCAGCGCGCCAACGGGTACGGGTAGTCATGCTCGTACCAGCGAAAACTGTGCTGTGGCTCGGTGAAGATCACTTCAAGCTCGGAGAGCTTTTCAGTTGTTTTCTTGCTGTTCATCACCCGTGGGTTCCATTCTGGCAGGTCAACTCAAGGTCGGGTCGAAACTGATTTGCAGCTTTACATCCCCCGGCAAGGCACTGGCTGCCCGCTCGAAGGCTTCGACGCCGCGGGCAAAGGGAAAGGTCGCCGAGACCAGCGGTTTCAGATCGACCTTGCCGCTGGCGATCAGGTTTACCGCCCGTTGGTAGACATTGGCATACCGGAACACCGTTTCGATACGGATTTCCTTGGCCTGGGCAGCCACCACGTCAAATGCCACCGGTTCGACCGGCATGCCCACCAGCACCAGCGCGCCGCCAGGGCAGACACTGGCCAGGGCATCGTCATAGGCGCGGGGGCTGCCGCTGGCCTCGAACACCACGTCGGCGCCCCAGTTGTCGGTCAGCTCGGCGACCCTGGCCGGCAACTCGGCTTCGCGGACGTTGAGCGTAACGATACCGTCATAGCGGCGAGCAATCGCCAGTTTTTCCTCCATCAGATCCGATACCAGCACTTGGCTGGCCCCGGCCGCGAGCGCCGCCAGGGCGGTCATGATGCCGATGGTCCCGGCACCGATCACCACCGCCACATCGCCGGGTTTGATCCGCGCTTTCACCGCCGCCTGCATGCCGATGGCAAAGGGTTCGACCAGCGCGCCTTCGGCAAAACTGACGTGGGCCGGGAGTTTGTAGGTAAACGCGGCCGGATGAATCACTTCCGGCGTCAGGCAACCGTGCACCGGCGGCGTAGCCCAGAACACCACTGCCGGGTCGATGTTGTAGAGCCCCAGGCGCGAGGCTTTCGAGGTGGCGTCGGGAATCCCCGGCTCCATGCACACCCGGTCCCCGGCCACCAGATGCCGTACCCGGCTGCCGACCTCGACCACGGTTCCCGCCGCTTCATGCCCGAGCACCAGTGGCTGATCGACCACGAACGGACCGATCTTGCCATGGGTAAAGTAATGCACATCGCTGCCGCAGATACCCACGGTGTGGACACGAATCCGCACGTCGTCCGGGCCCATGAGCAACGGCAGGTCAACGTCGCGGATCGTCAGGGTGTGTTGTTTTTCCAGAACCAGGGCTTGCATGGTGAACCTCGCTTGTCGGAAGGCCGGTTCGATGCCGTCTCCCTCGGGTGGAAAACACCTGAACAAGTTCGGCTGGCCGTAGCGCCAGAATCCCATCGGCGCGCAACGCCAGCTAGCGCGGTGGTTTCGCCGCAGCGGTGGTTTTTTGCAAGGACGTGGGGGTTCGCACACACCCTGTGGCGAGGGGGCTTGCCCCCGTTCGGCTGCGAAGCAGTCGTAAAACCGGCTGATGCGTTCTACCTGAAAAACCGCGATTGCCGGTTTTAGGGCCGCTGCGCGCCCCAACGGGGGCAAGCCCCCTCGCCACAGCAAGCTCCCTCGCCACAAAACCCCATCAGCCCTTACACCTGCTTATGCCTTGACCAGCATATAACCCGCCACGACGATGCAAATGCTCGCAAACCCCACCTGCAACCCTCTGGCCGGCACACGCGATGACACCCGTCGGCCCAGCAGCATGCCGACGATGCTCGCGACAATGAACAGCACACCCGTCGAATTGATCGAAACGCCCGCGTAGAACGCACCGATCATCCCTATCGCCGAAATCAGGCTGATTACCATCAATGAGGTGGCGACGATTCCGCGCATTTGCACATCGGTCAGTTGCTTGAAGGCCGGCACGATCAGAAAGCCGCCACCCACCCCAAGCAGCCCTGACACAACGCACAGTTCCGGGGCGAAGTGCGGGATCCCGGTGAAATCCAGTGCCTCGCCTTCGGTGAAAGTGTCGCCGATCTGGATGGTGCTGTGGTTGCGCAAATCGATGATGACGCCAAGCAATGCCTAAAGATGCTCAAGCGTCGCGCAAAGAAAAGGAAACAACCTTACAAGAAACAGATCTGTCTGAAAGAATTTTCCGAAAAATCAAACAAAAAATATCAGTTCTTGAAATTTCAAACCTCAAAAAATATACATACACCTACACAACACCAATCTCAACATCACACGCTGTCTTCTCAAAGCCGGGGCATTATGAAAAACGCAATATCACCTACAAGAAGTGAAAACTTTTCCGAATGGTATCAACAAGTCATCAGCCAGTCTGAACTGGCTGAAAATTCTCCCGTTAGAGGTTGCATGGTCATCCGCCCTTGGGGCTATGGTATATGGGAACAGATTCAACGAGAGCTTGATCAAAAATTCAAGGATACAGGCCATGTGAACGCATATTTCCCACTTTTGATCCCATTATCCTTTCTTCAAAAAGAAACAGAACATGTCGATGGTTTTGCCAAGGAGTGCGCAGTCGTAACCCATCACCGTCTGGAACAGACCGCAGATGGAAAACTCACTCCCGCTGGCGAACTGGAAGAGCCTTTGATCATCAGGCCCACCAGCGAAACGGTGATCGGTGCCTCCTTTTCACGATGGGTGCAAAGTTATCGGGATCTGCCGCTACTCATCAACCAGTGGGCCAACGTCCTGCGCTGGGAAATGCGTCCAAGGATCTTCCTACGCACCTCAGAGTTCCTGTGGCAGGAAGGCCACACCGTTCACGGCTCCAGTGAAGAGGCCTTGGACGAGTCGCTGAAGATGCTGGATATCTATGAGCGGTTTACTGTCGATCACCTGGCCATACCAGTAATCAAGGGCGAAAAGTGCTCATGGGAACGTTTCCCGGGCGCCGTCAGTACCTACACCATTGAGGCGATGATGCAGGACGGTAAGGCCTTGCAAGCGGGCACCTCACATTTCCTGGGACAAAATTTTGCCCAGGCATCAGACATCCGCTTTGTTAACAAGGAAGGGGTAAAAGAACTGGCCTGGACTACTTCGTGGGGCGTTTCCACGCGTTTGATTGGTGCCATGATCATGGCCCATGGCGATGACGATGGCCTGGTGATCCCACCGCTGGTGGCACCGACGCAGGTCATCATTGTTCCGATCGTACGCAGTGAACAGGATGCCGAAGCCATCCATGCTTACTGCGACAAGTTGCAAAAGCAGATCTCCCGAAAAAAACTGAAGGGACAAAACCTGCGTGTAAACGTTGATAAGCGGGACATGAATGGCGGCGAAAAAAAGTGGTATCACATCAAGCGCGGTGTGCCTGTTCGGGTCGAGGTCGGGATAAAGGAACTGGAACAGAACATGGTTTCTTATTCCTGCAGAGACAACAGCAAAAAAACATTAAAAGTAGAGATGAATAGCTTTGTTAAAGACTTGCCAAAAACCCTGCAGGCCATTCAGACAGGCATGCTTGAAAGTGCCAGGAAAAAGCTGTCAGACAATACCGAAACAATTACTACGCTTGAAAACTTTAAACAAGCCTTCCAACGCAAGAACAAACTCAATACATTCGTTATCGCCCCCTTCATTGATGACGAGAAAGTTGAGAAAACCATCAGCGAACTGGGTGTAACCGTTCGATGCATTCCTCTCGCTCAACCCAAGGTTACAGCCACCTGTTTATTTACAGGTCAACCCACCAAATCCTGGGCACTGTATGCAAAGTCATATTGATGCCTGATCAGCAACAGCCCCGGCAGTATCAGGCGCTGTAGAGGGCTTAGGCCTTGAACAACATATAACCCGCCACGACGATGCAAATGCTCGCGAACCCCACCTGCAAGCCTCTGGCCGGTACCCGCGATGACACCCGTCGGCCCAGCAGCATGCCGGCGATGCTCGCGACGATGAACACCCCGCCAGTGGCGTCAATGGACACTCCGGCGTAGAACGCACCGATTACCCCTATCGCCGAAATCAGGCTGATTACCATCAATGAGGTGGCGACGATTCCGCGCATTTGCACATCGGTCAGTTGCTTGAAGGCCGGCACGATCAGAAAGCCGCCACCCACCCCAAGCAGCCCTGACACAACGCCGGTGACCGCGCCTAATGCGGCGAGGGTCGCCGAGCATTTCACGGTCCAGGAAAAACGCCCGGTCTGCTGATCGAGCATGCAGTTTTTCTGCCCCCAGGAAGCACTGCCATGATCACTCGGCCCGGCATCCCGGGATTCGCGACGCAGCATTCGCCACGCCACGATGACCATCAGCAGGCTGAACAGCACCATCAGGGTTTTTTCCGGCAAGCGATGGGCGAAGTAGATACCCACCGGCGAAAACAAGGCCCCGAGCAAGGCAATCAACAACGCCGCGCGGTAACGCACCAGGCCGTGTCGCAGGCCATCGATGGCGCCCACCGCTGCGGCGCTGCCCACTGCAAACAGCGCCACCGGCGCCGCCTGGGTCATGCTCCAGCCCAATCCCAGCACCAGCGCCGGCACCGCGAGAATGCCGCCGCCGGCACCGGTCAAGCCGAGAACCAGGCCCATCACCACACCAAAGAATGTTGCCAGAAGCATAGAACGCTCTTGATCCACTTAAAATAAAACCGGAAAGAACCCGGCCATTGAATGGCGCCCACGATACAACTCCACAAAGGTTTGCATCATTTAAAATCACATCCAGACTAGTCAGTGTGCGGATAAAGTACTTAACCTCTAGACGTCTCCCGAATGGATCTGCCCCTATGTCAGCGTTGATTCAAGCCTTCCTGGACGAAGCATCATCGACCTACACCTACGTGATCTTCGAGGGTGATGACGGGCACTGCGCGATCGTCGACCCGGTGCTCGACTACGATCCTGTCTCAGGGCGCACCGCGACTGTTCACGCGGATCGGGTGATCGCCTTCGTCCACGAACACCGCTTGCAGGTGCAGTGGCTGCTGGAAACCCATGCCCATGCCGACCACCTGTCCGCCGCACCCTATTTGCGGCAGGAACTGGGCGGCAAGATCGCCATCGGCGAGTCGATCAGCAAGGTTCAGGAAGTATTCAAGACCCTGTTCAACCTTGAGCCGGAATTTTCCGTCGACGGCTCGCAGTTCGACCACCTGTTCGCGCCAGACGAGGAATTCGCTATCGGCAACCTCAAGGCCAAGGCGTTGCACGTGCCTGGGCACACCCCGGCGGACATGGCGTACCTGATCGAAGACCAGTTGATCCTGGTCGGCGATACGCTGTTCCTGCCCGATGTCGGCACCGCCCGCTGCGACTTCCCCGGTGGCAATGCGCAGCAGATGTTCAGCTCAATCCACAAGTTGCTGGCCTTCCCTCCCGAGACCCGCCTCTACGTCTGCCACGACTACCCGCCCGCGGGCCGTGAGTCGCAATGCCTGAGCAGCGTCGGCGAACAACGCAAAAGCAATATCCATGTGCATGATGGCGTCGAGCAGGCTGCGTTCGTCGCCATGCGCAACCAGCGCGACGCCGGGCGGACTATGCCGACGCTGTTGCTGCCGGCGATTCAGGTCAATGTGCGCGCGGGAAATCTGCCGCCGGCCGAGGACAACGGGGTGAGTTACCTGAAGATCCCGATCAATCGGTTGTGACTGCTTCACCGGCAGTCAGCAATACCCGGCACCCTGAAGCGCCCGCCCCCAGACTCCGACATTTCCCACAGCCATAGCTCAGCCACTGGGCGCAAGGTACCCGGCCTGACGAACACCGCCGAATAACAGGCTTTGAGATCTTCCGGCCGTAGCGCGCGCAACGCTTGTGTAGGGGTCATGCCTTTAACAGCGGCCAACTGCAAAAAAGCCTCCTCGTCGACCAGCCGTTGAAAGGCTCCGGTGTTCACCACCATCACGCTGTGGGTGCTGCTCAGCGGGACCTTCCACCTGGACTCCCAGCGATGGGTATGCCCATAGACAAACAAATCAAATGGCCCCACGGCCTCTTCACGAGCCCTTAGGTGGCGCTTGAAAATCGCCGTCTTGGGCACCAGCACGTCCACCACCAGCGCAGACAACGCCGGGTTGCACGGGTTGATTTTGGTATACACAACGGCATTGCGGCATAACATTTCCAGGTCTTCGGTCGACATGCTCTTGAGCAGCTCATCGAGCTCGCGGCGCAGTTCCTCGCCTTCCGGATTGGTGTCCTGGAGTAGCGCCTTGAATGAATCCCCCTCCGGTAACGAATAGCTGAAAAGCCGGTGTCCGACCTTCTCCGCCGCCGCGCGATTGAACGGCGGGTCATGGGCGCCATTAGTCGACAACGCACGGTATTTCTGGCCCGGAGTGGTTTCAAAAATGTTGAAGGCAATGAACCTGGCCAGGTCCTGAATGGTTCCCCCCACGCCCCGCTCGCTCATTCGATAACGTGCTCCGGCGGTTTCCGGGTTCAGGTTGTCGATGACCGGATAGTTCATCTCCTGTTCATTGAACAACTGCTGCACGAACCGCTCTCCCCAAGGACGAATCATCAGTTGAGTGCCGCTTGCGTCGGTGGTGGTGACCTTCGGCCAATCGGCAAAGGCATTCACGTCACTGCCGATCTGCTGCCCGTGTTCGGCCACGATCCGCTTGTCTGCGGAGATCCACAGCCCACTTTCGACGAATATCACCCGCCCGCTCTGCGCCCCGAGACGCTCGACCAGCGGCGCCCGGACGGAGGGAATGAGCAAGGCCGCATCATGGTTGCCGGGCACCAGATAGAGTCGATTGCTCCCACGCGTGGAAAACTCCTGCAACGCCTGCAGATCGGCGTCATGGGCCTTGATGATTCGCCGGCTCAGGTCGACCAGCTCGGCTACCGAACAGCCGGCGCCGGCTCCGCTTCCCTGGCAGTGAATGTCATGGGGCAACTGCCACAGTTCCAGGAAGTCACCGACGATAATCAGGTCGACCTGGTCATTGCCCTCTTTGGAGGCTGCGGTCAGGAACCCTTTGAGCGCCCGCGGCCATCTGAAATCCTCATAGGGATGCCAACCTCCGTCGGTAGTACGTCCGAGCCCGAAATGCAGATCACTGACGAACACGCTCAGACGTTCTTGTGCATCCCCGTCACCCACGACAAACACACTTAAACAGGCCAATACAGCACTCCGGAGGCGACGCTTCATTGCACACCTCGCGCTTTCTGGTTTGACGCTGTCGGGGCACTACACATGTGCAGTTCGGGATCACCAATGATCTGGAACTCCAGGGCCATATCCGCGTAGCCCGAGCCTGGGCCATAGGTCTCGATGGTCTTCTGCAAGGCCTGATTGAAGATATCGATGACCCGGGCAGACGTACCACTGGCCCGCAACTGCTGGGCCACCGCAACGAAACTGACCGACAGCCGGGTACCGAAATCGGTGTCCACGGGAAAGGGTGACGCCACCACGGCACCCACGCCTCGACGCACCAGCATGTTGACGAACGTCTGGCTGGCCGCGGAGACACCCAGGGTCGAACACGCCGCCAGGACCGCCACGCTACCCGGCACAAACTGGCGTCTCATATCCGAGTCCAGCACCCGGTCGGGAAGCCCTGACGCAGAAAACGTCACATCGCCCTTGCCATGATGGGCCAGCAGGACCAGGGCACTGCTGACCGCGGAAGGCGGCTCGGCCTGGGTCATGAATTTGAGCAAGTCGGTGTTGTCCTGATACCAGTTGACCTCGCGCCCCTGCATCCGCCAGTCATCCTTCATCAGCAACTCCGCGGACTCGGCATTCACCCCATCCAGCATCCTGGGAATGGCAAAGTCCCAACCGCTGAAACAGGCACCGGGCTGGAGCGTCCGGGCATCCTGCAATGGCTGGACCACGGTAATGCGATGACTGAACAACTGGTTAGGCGCGTCCGCCCCCAACAAGGCCAGCGGCAGATTCTGCATTTGCCCAAACGAGTCGAAATAACGCACCAACACCACCGGAGCTTCGCTGCGTTGGCTCAGGCGCTGCATCGCCGTCCTTGCCCCATTGGCATTTCGCTGATCCGTCTGAGTACGGCCGTTGAACAGAATATTGTTCATCTGCCTGACGACCTCGGTATAAGGCTGTGGGGTCTCCAGGCGCTGGCGGGTGTTCGCGATGGACGCTGGCAGCATGGAGTCCTGCTCCAGAAAATGCGTCAGATTGCCGGCAAGCTCCCACGCATACACGGGTAGTGTCTTGCCCTGACGCTGAGCCGCGTCAATCTCCGAGCGATCGACGAACACCGCCACCGTCGTTGCGTCCCCCTCGCCCCTCGGGATCGAGTCGAATAGATGCAAGGCCGCGTCCGTGGGCGAAGACAGCCGCGCTCTTTTCCCCACCTCCAGCAACTGCTCCATTCCGGACACCAGTTCACCACCTCGGAGACTGGTGTCGCAGGCTTGCGGGTCCTTCTGACCGACTTCGCTCACTGGCACGCTGACCACGATGTAGTCCAGAGGGCGCAGCCCCGCAGCGTCCCAAATCGACAGCACAACCTGCGCGCAACCCGCCTGGCGGGCAATAAGCGGCCACACCATGGGTCCATCGACACTCAACTCCTTGGCCAGGTCACTCAAGGTGATCAGGTGATTGCGCGCTTTTTCCCGCACAGACTGATCGTTGACCCTGGCCGGCAGGCGATCGCGCTGGACATTGAATCGGCGCGCGCGAAAATCCGTACCCGGTGCCGGCTCAAGTATGCCGCCCATCAATACGGGTCGAACCAGCAAGTGGATCTCGTCGCTGTCCGGATCCGCAGCGATCTCTTCCTGCAGCAAGCCGCTGATCCCGCTGCTCAACGCTCCGGGATAAATCCCCCGGCCAAGATCCAGCACAAAGTCATAGGGCTTGCCTGCAACCAACGAAGCCTTGACCTGCCTGGGCGAGGATTGGAACCAGGCATTCCAGTTGATGGACCAGGGAGCACTGAGCACGCTGTAACTCAGGGTGGAGATCGGATTGATGCGCGCCTCGTACACCAGCGATGAACCAATCCTCTCGATCGCCGGCGCCTGGCGCGCAGCCAATGCGTCCTGCCATTGCGCCCGCACGCCCGAATCAACGCCCATCCAGGTAATTTCCGAGGACGCGCGCACCGCGTCGATGGCCTCGCGCTCCCGCGCGGCAATGGTCGAGGAGACATGCTCCTCGGCGTAGTTGATGACCTGGGTAATACGTTGCCGTGCCGGATCAGGCAATGTTGAAAAACGCGCAACCTGGTAGATGGCAATCAAGCCGCTGAAGCGGTGATCGCTTTGGGTCACGAATGCGGCATTGATTTTCGTCACCCGATCCCAAGGCACCTCTGCTGCATCGACCGCCCCGGAGGCCATTGCCGAAGCCATTTGGGTTTCAGACATTTCGATGGACTCGGCACCCACGCCTGACAAGTCCATCAACTGCCAATCCTCGCCGGAAACCGCGACCCTGGCACCCTTGAAGTCCCAGGGTGAACGCCTGGGCAATTGACTGGCGATAACCCGCGTTCCGCCGTACCAGACTCCGCCCAACGCCTGCAAACCCTGCGCCTTGAGTTGCTCGGCCAGTTGCGATTGCAACCGCGATCTCATGAAAAAGGAATAGGGCTTGATCTCCGGGAAGGTGAATGGCAGGCCGTAGATACCGAACGCAGGGGCAAATTCACTCAAGGCCCAAACAGGGACGATCGCCAGATCCGTCTCCCCTTGCATGACACTTTTGATCACGCTACTGGCAGATCCCACCTCGTGACTTCTCACGGTGGCAACGCCCTCCAGAGCCTTCTGAATGGCGCCCGTTGCCTGGTCAAATGTCGGGTTGTGGGGAATGGCGATGTCGATCAGAACGGGCCGATCCTCGGCAGACACCAGCAGCGAGGCGACGCACAACAGCAGCGCCAGGAGCCACCTGTGCCAGGTTGACCAGGAAGCTGCGCCCTTGCACTCGCAAACTTCCCTTTGGCCCATCACATCACCTCACGCTCGGCAACGCTTGTCGGCATGCGCAGCTGAGGACGACTGACTCTCTTATGCACCTTTATGAATAAAGCACCACGCCGGTGTTACTGCAAAGCCCCGTGATGAATGGAGCGGCCCCCTCAATGGAGCTACCCCGCCAGCGTCAAGCCATTGGCCGGCAACGGTAACGCGGTCTTGTAGCGGACCTGCTTGAGCGCAAAGCTCGAGCGGATATTCGCCACACCCGGAACCTTGGTCAGGAAATCCATCATGAACCGCTCCAGGGACTGGATGGTCGGCACCAGCACGCGGATCAGATAGTCCGGGTCGCCGGCCATCAGGTAGCACTCCATCACTTCCGGCCGGTCGGAAATCGCTTCTTCGAAATGCTGCAGGGCTTCCTCGACCTGTTTCTCGAGGCTGACGTGGATGAACACATTGACGTGCAGCCCCAGCAAGTCAGCGTCGAGCAAGGTGACTTGCTCGCGAATCAGCCCCAGTTCTTCCATGGCCTTGACCCGGTTAAAACAGGGGGTCGGCGACAGGTTGACCGAGCGTGCGAGATCGGCGTTGGTGATGCGGGCGTTCTCCTGGAGGCTGTTGAGAATGCCTATATCGGTACGATCCAGTTTGCGCATGAGACAAAACCACCTGTTTTTTGTGTTTATGAAGATTTTTTATCCTCAAATGAGTTAAAGCGCAACGAAACAGAGATAAATATTCTTCTTGGCGAGGCCTATGATTGTTGTAGGACAGGATTTCTTTTACCCAAAGAAAGATTGTCAGCGAGCGCGCCCACTACAAGAAATTCACAAGATCGAGCGTAGAAGCCATGAACCAACCGTATGAACCGCTGCGCCTGCACGTTCCCGAACCTTCGGGCCGCCCTGGCTGCAAAACCGACTTCTCCTACCTGCGTCTGACCGACGCCGGCACGGTGCGCAAACCCTCAATCGACGTTGAACCCGCCGACACGGCCGACCTGGCCAAGGGCCTGATTCGCGTGCTCGACGACCAGGGCAATGCCCTCGGTCCGTGGGCCGAAGGCGTGCCGGTGGAGATCCTGCGTAAAGGCATGCGCGCCATGCTCAAGACGCGGATCTTCGACAACCGCATGGTCGTCGCCCAGCGTCAGAAGAAAATGTCGTTCTATATGCAAAGCCTTGGCGAAGAAGCCATCGGCAGCGCCCAGGCCCTGGCCTTGAACATCGACGACATGTGCTTCCCCACCTACCGTCAGCAAAGCATTCTGATGGCGCGGGAAGTGCCGCTGGTGGACCTGATCTGCCAGTTGCTGTCCAACGAGCGCGATCCGCTCAAGGGCCGTCAGTTGCCGATCATGTACTCCGTACGCGATCACGGCTTCTTCACCATTTCCGGTAACCTCGCCACCCAATTCGTACAGGGTGTGGGCTGGGGCATGGCTTCGGCGATCAAGGGCGACACCAAAATCGCCTCGGCCTGGATCGGCGACGGCGCCACCGCTGAATCGGACTTCCACACCGCCCTCACCTTTGCCCACGTTTACCGTTCGCCGGTGATCCTCAACGTGGTCAACAACCAATGGGCGATCTCCACCTTCCAGGCGATTGCCGGTGGTGAAGCCACTACCTTCGCCGGTCGTGGCGTCGGTTGCGGCATCGCTTCCCTGCGGGTCGATGGCAACGATTTCATTGCCGTCTATGCAGCCTCGGCCTGGGCCGCCGAACGCGCGCGCCGCAACCTCGGCCCGACCATGCTCGAATGGGTCACCTACCGCGCCGGTCCGCACTCGACGTCCGATGATCCTTCCAAATACCGTCCTGCCGACGACTGGAGCCACTTCCCGCTGGGCGACCCGATTGCGCGCCTCAAGCAGCATTTGGTGAAAATCGGTCACTGGTCCGAAGAGGAACACGCCGCCGTCAGCGCCGAACTGGAAGCCGAAGTCATCGCCGCGCAGAAAGAAGCCGAGCAGTACGGCACCCTCGCCGGTGGCCAGACGCCGAGCGCCGCGACGATGTTCGAAGACGTCTACAAAGAGATGCCGGAGCACTTGAAGCGCCAGCGTCAGGAGTTGGGGATCTGACATGAACGACCACAACAGCAATATTCAGTTGGACACCGCCATGACCACCACCACCATGACCATGATCCAGGCCCTGCGCTCGGCCATGGATGTGATGCTTGAGCGTGACGACAACGTCGTGGTCTTCGGCCAGGACGTCGGCTACTTCGGCGGCGTGTTCCGCTGCACCGAAGGCCTGCAGAACAAGTACGGCACATCCCGGGTGTTCGATGCGCCGATCTCCGAAAGCGGGATCGTCGGCGTCGCCGTGGGCATGGGCGCCTACGGTCTGCGGCCAGTGGCCGAGATCCAGTTCGCCGATTACGTCTACCCGGCGTCGGACCAGATCATTTCCGAAGCGGCACGCCTGCGCTATCGCTCGGCCGGCGAGTTCACCGCCCCGATGACCCTGCGCATGCCTTGCGGCGGCGGCATCTATGGCGGCCAGACCCACAGCCAGAGCATCGAGGCGATGTTCACCCAGGTCTGCGGCCTGCGCACGGTGATGCCATCCAACCCCTATGACGCCAAAGGCCTGTTGATCGCCTCCATCGAAAACGATGACCCGGTGATCTTTCTCGAGCCCAAGCGCCTGTACAACGGCCCGTTCGACGGCCACCACGACCGCCCGGTCACCCCGTGGTCGAAACACCCGGCCGCGCAAGTGCCGGACGGTTACTACACCGTCCCACTGGACGTCGCCGCCATCGCTCGTCCGGGCAAGGATGTCACCATCCTCACCTACGGCACCACGGTCTATGTGTCGCAAGTCGCGGCTGAAGAAACCGGGGTCGACGCTGAAGTGATCGACCTGCGCAGCCTGTGGCCGCTGGATCTGGAAACCATCGTCAATTCGGTGAAGAAAACCCGTCGCTGCGTGATCGTTCACGAAGCGACCCGCACTTGCGGCTTCGGCGCCGAACTGGCCGCCCTGGTGCAAGAGCACTGCTTCCACTACCTGGAAGCGCCGATCGAGCGCGTCACCGGTTGGGACACTCCCTACCCGCACGCGCAAGAGTGGGCGTATTTCCCTGGTCCGTCCCGTGTGGGCGCGGCTTTGCATCGGGTTATGGAGGTCTGAATGGGCACGCACGTTATCAAAATGCCGGACATTGGCGAAGGCATCGCAGAAGTTGAGTTGTCGGTGTGGCACGTCAAGGTGGGCGACATGGTCGTCGAAGATCAGGTGCTGGCCGATGTCATGACCGACAAGGCGATGGTCGACATCCCTTCGCCGGTGAATGGCAAGGTCATCGCCTTGGGCGGACAGCCTGGCGAAGTCATGGCGGTTGGCAGCATCCTGATCAGCATTGAAGTCGAAGGCGCGGGCAACGTTAAAGAGTCGGCTCAGCCTGCGGCCGTTGCCGTTAAAGAAGCTCCGGTTGCGGCACCAAAGGCTGAAGCTGTGGTTGAGAGCAAACCGGCTGCAGCCCCGCGCCCAGCCGCCGTATGCCAGGGCCCGATGGTTGCTCGCGAGGCCGATGAGCGTCCGCTGGCCTCCCCGGCCGTGCGCAAACATGCGCTGGATCTCGGCATCCAATTGCGTCTGGTCCGTGGCACCGGCCCTGCCGGGCGGGTTCTGCACGAAGACCTCGACGCCTATCTAGCTCAAGGTCAACAGCCGCAATCGACCGCGGCTGCCGCTTACGCCCAGCGTAACGACGAAGAACAGATTCCGGTCATCGGCATGCGCCGCAAGATCGCCCAGCGCATGCAGGACGCCACCCAGCGCGCCGCGCACTTCAGTTACGTCGAGGAAATCGACGTCACCGCCGTGGAAGAACTGCGCGCGCACTTGAATGAAAAACACGGTGCGACCCGCGGCAAGCTGACTTTGCTGCCGTTCCTGGTCCGCGCCATGGTCGTGGCCCTGCGGGACTTCCCGCAGATCAACGCCCGCTACGACGACGAAGCCCAGGTCATCACCCGCCTCGGCGCGGTGCATGTCGGCGTCGCCACGCAAAGCAACATTGGCTTGATGGTACCGGTGGTGCGCCATGCCGAAGCCCGCAGCCTGTGGGACATCGCCGCGGAAATCTCCCGCCTGGCGACTGCCGCGCGCAACGGCAAGGCCAGCCGCGACGAACTGTCCGGCTCGACCATTACCCTGACCAGCCTCGGCGCGTTGGGCGGGATCGTCAGCACCCCGGTGCTGAACCTGCCGGAAGTGGCGATCGTCGGCGTCAACAAAATCGTCGAACGGCCGATGGTGATCAAAGGCCAGATCGTGATTCGCAAGATGATGAACCTCTCCAGCTCCTTCGATCACCGGGTGGTCGATGGCATGGACGCGGCGCAATTCATCCAGGCCATCCGTGGCCTGCTCGAACAACCCGCTACCCTGTTTGTGGAGTAAGTCATGCAACAGACTCTGAACACCAAGCTGCTGATCATTGGCGGCGGCCCTGGCGGCTATGTGGCGGCGATTCGCGCCGGGCAACTGGGCATTTCGACCATTCTGGTAGAAGGTCAGTCGCTGGGCGGCACCTGCCTGAACATCGGCTGCATCCCGTCCAAGGCGTTGATCCACGTCGCCGAACAGTTCCACCAGACGCAGCACCACAGCCAGCATTCGGCCCTGGGCATCAGCGTTTCGGCGCCGACCCTGGACATCGGCAAGAGTGTCGAGTGGAAGGACGGCATCGTTGATCGCCTGACCACCGGTGTCGCCGCGCTGCTGAAAAAGAACAAAGTCCAGGTCATTCAAGGCTGGGCCAAGGTCATTGACGGCAAAACGGTTGAAGTCGGTGACACGCGCATCCAGTGCGAACACCTGGTGCTGGCCACTGGCTCGAAAAGCGTCAACCTGCCGATGCTGCCCATCGGCGGGCCGATCATTTCCTCCACCGAAGCCCTGGCGCCAACCTCCGTTCCAAAACGGCTGGTCGTGGTCGGCGGCGGTTACATCGGGCTGGAACTGGGAATTGCCTACCGCAAGCTCGGTGCCGACGTCAGCGTAGTCGAAGCTCAGGACCGCATCTTGCCGGCCTATGATGCCGAGCTGACGCAGCCGGTACACGATGAACTGAAAAAACTCGGCGTGAAGCTTTACTTGAAGCACAGCGTCGAAGGCTTTGATTCGCAAGGAAACACCCTGCAAGTTCGTGACCCGAATGGCGATATCCTGAACCTGGAAACCGATCAGGTGCTGGTGGCCGTTGGTCGCAAACCCAATACCCAGGGCTGGAACCTCGAAGCGCTGAACTTGGACATGAACGGTTCGGCGATCAAGATCGACAACCGCTGCCAGACCAGCATGCGCAACGTGTATGCCATCGGTGACCTGAGCGGCGAACCGATGCTGGCCCACCGGGCCATGGCTCAGGGCGAGATGGTTGCCGAACTGATCAGCGGTAAAACCCGCGAATTCAACCCGACCGCTATTGCTGCCGTGTGCTTTACCGACCCGGAGCTGGTGGTGGTCGGCAGGACCCCGGACGAGGCCAAGGCTGCAGGTCTGGACTGCATCGTTTCCAGCTTCCCGTTCGCGGCCAATGGTCGGGCGATGACCCTGGAGTCGAAAAGCGGCTTCGTGCGGGTCGTGGCGCGGCGTGACAATCACGTGATTGTCGGCTGGCAAGCGGTCGGTGTGGGCGTTTCGGAGTTGTCGACGGCGTTTGGCCAGAGCCTGGAAATGGGCGCCCGGCTGGAAGACATTGCCGGCACCATCCATGCACACCCGACACTCGGTGAAGCTGTGCAGGAAGCGGCGATGCGGGCGCTGGGGCATGCGTTGCATATGTGATTCAGGGAGGTCGATGGCGTAGGTGATGGCCTCATCGCGAGCAAGCTCGCTCCCACAGGGGATTTGTGGTGTTTGTACATTTCAAGGCAAACCGGGATCAAATGTGGGAGCGAGCTTGCTCGCGATTTTCGAAGGCGACATCATTTATATGCCAATCACCCGACAGTCCGGGCTGCGAAACAACCCCGGAATGAAGTATTGTTGTACCCATCCAGAAAAACGTCAGAAGCCTTGAACCGTTGCGACGGTTGTTAAGCGATAGAGGGTGTCATGGGTAACGAGAGCATCAATTGGGACAAGCTGGGTTTTGACTACATCAAGACAGACAAGCGCTATTTGTCGCACTGGCAAGATGGCGCCTGGGACAAAGGCACCCTGACTGAAGACAATGTGCTGCACATCAGCGAAGGCTCCACTGCCCTTCACTATGGCCAGCAATGCTTCGAAGGGCTGAAGGCCTATCGCTGCAAGGACGGTTCGATCAACCTGTTCCGTCCGGACCAGAACGCCGCGCGCATGCAGCGCAGCTGCAGCCGTCTGCTGATGCCGCACGTGCCGACCGAAGACTTCATCGAAGCCTGCAAGCAAGTCGTGCGCGCCAACGAGCGCTTCATTCCGCCTTACGGCACCGGCGGCGCGCTGTACCTGCGCCCGTTCGTGATCGGCGTGGGCGACAACATCGGCGTGCGCACCGCGCCCGAGTTCCTCTTCTCGATCTTCTGCATCCCGGTCGGCGCCTACTTCAAGGGTGGCCTGACCCCGCACAAGTTCCTGATTTCCAGCTATGACCGTGCCGCGCCGCAAGGCACCGGTGCGGCCAAGGTCGGTGGCAACTACGCCGCCAGCCTGATGCCGGGCTCCCAAGCCAAGAAGGCGCACTACGCCGACTGCATTTACCTGGATCCGATGACCCACTCGAAAATCGAGGAAGTCGGCTCGGCCAACTTCTTCGGTATCACCCACGACAACAAGTTCGTCACACCGAGTTCCCCTTCGGTGTTGCCGGGCATCACCCGCCTGTCCCTGATCGAGCTGGCCAAATCGCGCCTGGGCCTGGAAGTGGTCGAAGGCG